>NZ_JBJGSF010000002.1:0-903381 GCF_045763785.1 Pseudooceanicola aestuariicola
TGTTACCAGCTTATCCTTGACGTTCGAACCTCTGCACATTTTCTCTCCGGCCGGCATGACCGGAGAATTCTGTTTGTTGTGCTTCTGGTTTCATAAGAAACCGGAAACCGTCCAAACAGTGAAGCTGACACTCTATCATCGGCCGGAGCCTAAGAGTGCGAGACTATATGTGCAGTTGTTTGTTCATCGAAATGAACCAAACCGCCCACATATCTCTTCAGATACCATCGATTTCAAATAGCGTAGAGACAAAATCCACCGGAAGCGCCGTCAATCATCTGGCGCAACCCGCGTCACTCATCTCTGTGTGTCTTGCCGTCTGTCCCTTCAGAGCAGCGCTCCGTCGTTCCGTCTGGCGTCCCGTTGGCGCCTCAGCGCCGCCGGTGAGGGGGTATTTACGTCCGGGGCCAAATATCCGCAAGGAGTTTTTTCGAGAAACCGTCATCTTTTTTTCAAAGAAGACGATTATCACGTCATTTCAGATACTTAGAGCTGACGATTTTTCAGCTTCCAGTTCTGTTAGCGTCGGACTTCTGCTCTCGTTCCCGTGAGGAAACCCTACATATTGAGTTACCCACAGGTTTACCCCCAAGAGAGAGCAGAGTCCAAACGGAATCTGCCCCTGCTTCGGGCGATTCACTTGCGATTCACGCGGTGCGATTCATTTTTGGGCAAAGAAAAACACCCGCGCCTTGGCACGGGTGTTCGTTTTATCGTTTCCAGCGTTTCATCCAGTCCGGCACACGCAGCGCCAACAGACCCAAGATGACCGCCATGTAGATGTAGGGCTCTAGCTGAAAGCCTTTCACCAGCATGATGTAGTGAAGCGCCCCCAGTATCACGGCCGCGTAGACCAGTTCGTGCAGTTTACGCCAGCCGGGGCCCAGTTTGCGGACCGACCAATTGTTCGACGTCACCGCCAGGGGGATCAGCATGATGAAGGCCGCAAAGCCGACGGTCACATAGGGACGCTTGATAATGTCGGCGAGTATCTGGGACATGATCTGCACGTCCAACACCAGCCAGATCAGAAAGTGCCACAGGACATAGAAGAAGGTGATGACACCAATCGCCCGGCGAAACTTGATCAGGTTGATGCCCAGATGTTTCCTCAGCGGCGTGATAGCCAGCCCGGCGATCAGAAGCCAAAGCGCCCATTCGCCCATCTGATGTTCCATCCGTTTGACCGGATCGACCCCCAGCTGTCCCATCAGCGCGGCCACGAACAGCCAAACCGGCGGAATGACCGATACTATATATAAAAGCCACGCTGGAACCTTGCGCGCACCTTCATTGATCGGCTGCACAATGCGGTCCTTCAGGGACGGCTGAGCTGTTGTGTCCTGTGGCATCTGGATTTGGTCCTAACGGCCTTAGTAATTCGCCTTGAGGTCCATACCGGCGTAGAGGTCCGCAACCTCTTCTCCGTAGCCGTTGAACATGTCGGTTTCCCGGCGCGATCCAAACAGGCCGCTGCCGATCACCCGTTCCGTGGCCTGAGACCAGCGGGGGTGATCCACCGTTGGGTTCACGTTGGAATAGAACCCATACTCACGCGCGTTGGCATCATTCCACGAGGTGAAGGGCTGTTCTTCCTGCAGGGTGATGCGGACGATGCTTTTGATATATTTAAAGCCATACTTCCACGGCACCACCAGACGCAGGGGCGCGCCGTTCTGGTTCGGGATGTCTTCGCCATAGATGCCGGTGGCCAGAATGGTCAGCGGGTGCATCGCCTCGTCCAGGCGCAGACCCTCGCGGTAGGGCCAGTCCAGAACCGGGTAGCGCAGGCCGGGCATTTCTTCGGGCCGGGTCGCCGTTTCGAAGGCAACGTATTTCGCGCCCGACTGCACGCCTGCGCGTTCCAGCAGGCTGCCAAGCGTAAAGCCGTTCCACGGGATCACCATCGACCATGCTTCAACGCAGCGCAGACGATAAATCCGCTCTTCGATCTGGGCCTTCGCGAGGATGTCTTCCATCTGGTAGTCGCCGGGATTGTCGACCAGCCCGTCGATCTTGACGGTCCAAGGTTCGGTCGTCAGCGCATCGGCGTACCGTGCGGGATCGGTCTTGCCGGTCCCGAACTCATAATAGTTGTTGTAGTTGGTGATGTCTTCCAGCGGGTTCGGCTCAAGCCCCTCGGGGGCGGCCATCGCCGGGCCAGCAATCGACCCCAACCCCAGACCCGCTGCGCCGGCCATCAGCTGGCGTCGGTTCAGATACAGCGATTTGTCTGTAACGTGGTGATCCTTGAATTTGCTTGTCCATGTGCGGGCCATGTCACCCTCCGGTTGCTACTGTCACTTAACAATACGAACTAGAGCGGTGAAAAGTTACGCCAATCACTCGATTGGCATAACCTGTAACATTCCCATCAGAGGTGCAGCTTGTTCACATCGCCCGCATCGGTGTTGGGGCGCAGCTTTGACAGCAGGACGGATTCACCATTGTCCTGCACCACGCGGACATGGCTGCGGCGCATCTTTCGGGGTTCGTTGACGCCGACGGAATGGGCGATCGTTTCGACCTCTTTGATCATCTGCTTGGCGTAATTCGCGACACGTTCGTATTTTTGTTCGACGACCAGCCCGCGCTGCAGGTGCTTTTGGTGCGTGGTGATCCCGGTGGGGCAGGTGTTCTTGTTACACTTCAGCGCCTGAATGCATCCCAGAGAGAACATGAAGCCGCGCGCCGTGGTGACGAAATCCGCCCCGGCGGCAATCGCCCAGGCCACGTCGGACGGGTTCACCAGCTTGCCGCTGGCGACGATGCGGATGCGGTCGTGCAGGCCAAAGCGGTCGCGCAGATCGACAATCCGCAGCAATGCTTCGCGCAAGGGCATGCCCACCAGATCGATCAGCGGCATGGGCGCGGCGCCAGTGCCGCCTTCGCCGCCGTCGATGGTGATAAAGTCGGGCGCATGAACAGCACCGCGTTCAAGGATCTGTTCGAACAGGCTGGCATAGCTGTCGGAGGATCCGATCACGGTCTTAAAGCCAACGGGTTTGCCGGTGACCCGTCGGATATGCCCGATCTGATCCAGCAATTCCCCAAAGCTGCGAATATCGGGATGGCGGTTGGGCGACAGGCTGTCCTGTCCCTCGGGGATGCCGCGGATGCGCGCGATCTCGGCGTTGATCTTTTCCTTGGGCAGGATGCCCCCTTTGCCGGGTTTGGCGCCCTGCGCGATCTTCAATTCGAACATCTTGACCTGAGGCTTCGCCGCGATCTCGCGCAGCTTGTCGTCGCTCAGGTTGCCATCTTCGTCGCGGACCCCGTATTTCGCAGTGCCGATCTGAAAGACGATGTCGCAGCCGCCGGTCAGGTGATAGGGCGACAGCCCCCCTTCCCCGGTGTTCATCCAGATGTTCGCCTTGCCCGCGCCGCGGCTAAGTGCTTCGACCGCAGGGCGGGAAATGGCACCGTAGGACATGCCAGAGATGTTGAAGATCGACGGCGCATCGTAGGGCTGTTTGCAGTAGGGCCCGATGACCAAGGGTTTCGTTGCCGCGAACTGGTCGTCCAGCGGTGGAAAGGCCGAGTTCACAAAGATCGGGGTCCCGGGGATCGAGATGTTGCGCGTCGACCCAAAGGCCACCGTGTTCCCCTGTCCCGTGGTGGAATGATACACCCAATCCCGCTGCGCGCGGTTAAACGGCATCTCTTCGCGGTCCATGGCGAAAAAGTACTGCCGGAAGAATTCGCCCAAGGTCGAAAACAGGTACCGGAACCGCCCGATCACCGGATAGTTCCGGCGGATCGCGTCCTGCGTCTGGAAACGGTCCAGAAAGAACAGCACCAGCACCGCCAGCGCCGCGAACCCGATCACGACCAAAAAAACCAGCGCCAGATATTCTACTGCGGTGCCGACGAATCCCATTACATATTCCCTTGTTGCGATATGTCGCATGGCTCCATGCGATCTGCTCGTGGAAGTTATGGTATATTGTTGCGGCAGCAAGTCACCCTAATTGCCGTAAGGGAGGGTTCATTATGAAAACTTATATCGCCGCTGCCGCCATCATCGTTTGCGCCAGCATCGCGCAGGCCGACGACATGGTCAGCTACACCACCGATCAAAGCTTTGACGACGTCACCTTTGGTCTGGAAAACGCGATCATCGACGCCGGTCTGGTTGTGGATCATGTCAGCCATACCGGCGACATGCTGGAACGGACCCGCGCGGACGTGGGATCGGACGTCGTGATCTTTGAACAGGCGGACATCTATTCCTTTTGTTCGGCGCAGGTGTCGCGCGAGGTGATGGAAGCGGATTGGCAGAACGTGATGTTCTGCCCGTACACTATCTTCGTCGCTGTCCGCCCCGATGCGCCCGATGAAACCGTGATCGGCTTTCGCAGCTATCCGGACGGCGCGATGAAAAAGGTCGAAGCGATGCTGGACGGGATCGCCCGGACGGCCATCGGTCTGGACTAACCGCGACAGGCGGCCTGTGCGCGCAGGCCAGAAGTGACACCCCGCAGCGACACGGCGACCCGCAAGGCGCGGCTGCCCCGCACGGGCACGAAGGCCAGCGTGATCAGGTTGCCGCGACGCAGGCGGGTCAGTTCATCGGCGGTGATCTGTGCCTGGGCCAAGCATTTGTCCGGTCCGCACATCTGCCAGATCAAAGGCACGGCCGTTTGTCGGGAGGGATGGCGATAGGCGATGCCCGCGGCCAGATCGACACCGACCGGCACCCGGGCCGAGATGACCGCCGTGCCTTGGGGTTCCTCATCCAGCCAAATTTCGACCAGTTCATTGCCGGACCGGCGTGACAGAACCGTCTGCGCCAATCGGCACCGTTGGTCGGGGAACTGAACCAGCAGCCAATCGCCAAAGCGGTCGACCTGCTGCGCGGTCAGGCTGGTTCCACCAAGAACCAGCGCCGCCGCGGCCGTCAGGAATGCCCGACGAACCCGGATCACTCGGCCGGTTTGGTGCTGGCAGCCAATGCGGTAAGCCCGTCCTGCAAACCCGACAGGCTAAGCGCGAAAACCAGTGGCTCAGCCCCAAGGCGCGGGCGATAGCCTGCGACCAGACGCTCGGCCGCTTCAAGGCTTTCGGTCTTTTCCGGCGTCAGCTCGATCAGCGCTTCGCACAGGTCGTTGTTGCACGACTGCCAGACGAACCGGGTTTCTTCGGCCTCGCCTTCTGCGGGTTTCATGGCAAAGCCAGCAGGCAGGTAAACCCCGTTCGGCACGCGGGCGATCAGAAACTCCCGATCCCCACTGGCGCTTTGAAAGGCAAGAAGCTCTGCCAGAAAGACATTGTCGGCGCGGCGCACCAGACGCTGGCTCAGGACGCAGGCGGTTTCGTTCACGGCCAAAGCTTCGCAGCTGACGGTCCAGGCGCCGAACCGGGTTCCGTTGGCCACGCGGTCAGGGCTGGCATTCTGGGCCTGTGCGGTGCCGAGGCCTGCGATTAAAAGGGCGAAGCTGGTGCAGAATGTGCGAAAGAATGTCATTTTATCCTCTGATCAGAAGGCAGCAGAAACAGCCGCGCTGATGGTCACTGTGCCTTTGCCACCTGACCCCAAAACGCGGGTCTGCGGCGCGGCGACTTGTACATCGAACCCGACGGTCTGGTTGATCCGTCCGGTCATCCCAACCCCGATCGCGGCAGCGGTGCCCTGCCCGACCAGTGTGCCCCCGGCAAGGTTGAACGCCTCGCCCATGGCGGCGAAGGCATAGGGACGCATGTCCACGTCTTGCCCTAACCCGCCAATGGATTGTGCGCTTTCGATCTGGGCGCGCAGCCAATAGCCCCCCGGCCCGGCCGAGATGCTTTCGTCATAGCCCGGCACGATCTGTGCGGCCGTAACGGTAAAGTTGTCATGGGCCGGCAGGTTGGACGTAATGGGCACTTGGAAGGCCCCGGCCATCACGGCAACGATGCCTTCGCTGATCGGGCCACGCCAATCCAGCGATCCGTTGACGCGTGCGCTGCCGATGTTCGTCCCGCCAGTGACGCGATCGGAATATTGCCCCGCGGTCACGCCAAGCGCCCAGCCAAAGACGCCATCACCCGCAGCCTGCTGGCTGGTCAGCCCGATATTGATCGCCGCGCCGCGCTGGTCCGAGGTGGTGACACCCGCCAGCTTGGCGCTTTCGTCATACACGTCCAGCGCACCCGTCAGATACAGGCGGCGGTCGTCGGACAGGGCCAGCGGATGCGAATAGGTCACCGTCGCGCCCAGTTTCCGGCTTTCGCGCGCAGGCGCCGCCGTGACGCGTCCGCGTTCGTAATTCAGCACAACGCCCAGCCGGTCGCCCCCGGGGCTGACGACGGTGCTGTAAGACAGGGTCAGGCTACGCGTCCCTTCTGTCACGGTGCCGGCCAGCGACAGCGGATCATTGCGCCCAGTCAGCGAATTGCGGGTCACCCCGAAGGACAGGCGCGCCTTGCCGTTCGTCTGGCTGACATAATTGTCCAGTGCGACGTAGCCGGTAACGGGTTTGATCGGCGGATAGGTGATGGTCAGATCGGTGGTGCCGACATCCGCGCCGGGGGCGAATGTCGCGTCGGCCTGCAACCCATCGGTCCAGCCAAATCGTTGTAGCTGCGATGTCAGGCGGCGCGTATCGGCCAGTTGTCCCGGCGCGAACCCAAGGCGATATCCCAGATAGTCGTCCGACAGGCCCGGCGCATTATAGATGACATTGCCCAAGCGCGCCTCGATCAGGCGCATGCGGATCGTGCCGCCCTGCGCGTTTTCGACCACCGCCTGGGCGAGGCCGATGTTTTCCCGCACATAAAGCGCGTTCACCGCATTCTGAAGGTTTGCCAAAGTCGCGTTCGTGGCGCGCTGACCGACGAAGGGGGCGACGGCGGCTTTGACCTCTTCAGAGTTCAAATAAGACGTCCCGTTGACGAATTGCACGCTGCGGATGCGGGGGATGACCGGTGTCTTAGGCTTGCGCGGTGTGGCGGCCGTTGCCTGCTTTGTGGCCGTGGCAGTAGCGGTGGACTGTGCTGCTGTGCCGGGCGCGGTTGCGGCTTCTTCGGCAAGGGCCTTCGCCTCATCGGAAGGTTCAAGGGCCTGCGCGGCCCCAGGGCCAGCCGTCCAGACTGCCAATGCCCCGGCCAGACAGATCAGCCTGACCGTGACGGCGCCCGAGTGTCCAGAATTCATCCTGCCTCTTCCTCCGGATCGTCTTCTTCTCCGGCCTCTGGGTCACTGCTCTGGCCCGGGCCGGTTCCGGGGGTACCCTGCCCTATTCCGCCGGCGCCGTTAAGAATTGTTATGGTCGGACCGGGAACTCCTCCTCCACCGATGCCATTTTGACTCAGATTTGGCCGGCCCGGGGCGAAGAATGGTGTCGGTCCGGAGAAGAGAGGCGGAGGCGATCCGCCCCCAACAGGCGCAAAAATGGGGTTGGGGCCGGAGCCCGTGTCGCCGCCAGAGCCAGTGTCACCACCAGACCCGGTATCGCCGCCAGTCCCAGTGTCACCGCCAGATCCGGTATCGCCGCCAGTCCCAGTGTCACCGCCAGATCCAGTGTCTCCGCCGGACCCGGTGTCTCCACCAGAGCCGGTGTCGCCGCCAGACCCAGTGTCACCGCCAGACCCAGTGTCTCCGCCCGATCCAGTGTCTCCGCCGGACCCAGTGTCTCCGCCAGAGCCAGTGTCACCGCCAGACACGGTGTCGCCGCCCGACCCAGTATCGCCACCCGACCCAGTGTCACCGCCAGACCCAGTGTCTCCACCAGACCCGGTGTCACCGCCGGACCCGGTGTCGCCGCCAGACCCGGTGTCACCACCTGACCCAGTGTCACCACCCGACCCAGTGTCACCACCCGACCCAGTGTCGCCGCCGGACCCAGTGTCGCCGCCAGACCCAGTGTCTCCGCCAGCTTCGACAATCGTCAGCGTTCCCGGTGGGGCGGCCGTCATGTCGCGGTAACTGCCGGGGGTCAGCAGGAAGGTGCCCTCTGGCAGCGTCTCTTGCACCGCGCCCGAGGGCATCAGTTTGTAGGTCACCTTATTCCCATCCAGCGTGCCGTCGTCGCGCAGGCCGACCGATCCGATGTTGATATCGCCCGTGGCGTTGATGGTGACGCCGCGGGTTTCGGACAGGACGTAATCAGCGAACAGGTTGCCGTTCAGGTCGGCCAGTGTGATCGCGCCGCTGGCCCCGATGGCTGCGCCCGCGACGTCAATATCGCGGATATTCAGATCAATCGCCCCGTCGAAGGCATGGGCAGAGAACTGGCCAGCGTTCAGTGTGATGATGTTACCGGTGATATCGCCCGCAAGCGCGGTGACGATCACATCACCGAACGCGCCACTGAAGCCGCCGGTCGAGGTGACCTCGGCATCCGTGAACTCCAGATCGAACAGACTGACCAGATCGATCAGGCCGCTGCCGCGGTTTTCAAGCCGTTCGATCCGCGTGCCCGCCGAAGTCAGGATCACATGCGCGTCGCCCGTATCAACGGTCAGCGACAGACGCTCGACCGCCATGTCGAGGCCCGCAGGCCCGGGCGCGTCGATGGCCCCGGCATAGATTTGCGTCAGCGCATCGGCAAAGGCGGCGGCGATGCGGGTGCGGTTGACCTCGGCCGTCGACAGAACCTCGGTGGCCGAGATCAGGATCATCGGGCGATCCGGGTCGCCGCCGACCGTATTGACCGCCGACAGCACAAGGTTGTTGGACGATGTCAGGGTGATCGGCCCGTTGTCTGCATCCACCACCGTCATCGGCGCCATGGTCAGGTTGCCGGCAAGGCTGCGCAGGATGATTTCTCCTCCGTCGCTGGTCACGTCGGCGTTGACGTTCAGCGCGTTCGCCCGCACCTCGATCAGCGCGCCAAGGCTTTCGACGTCGTTCAATGTCAGCGGGCCGGTGAACTGGGTCGTTGCCTTAACATAGATGCCGGTGCCCAAGGCGCCGGTCGAAAGGCTTGCGATCTCGTACCCCTGCGGCCGCGCCCCGGTGAAGGCGGTCGAGACACCGTATTTCCCGTAAAGCGTCAAGGACGCAGGCAGGCTAAGGCCGTCGAAGGTCAGCGGGGCACTGCGCCCCTGACCAATGCTAAGCGCGGCAATATCCAGCGTACCGACCGCGCCGTAAGAGCCGTCCAGAACCGCACCGTTCGCGCGGATCACCATGGTATCGGCGATGGCGTTGGTCAGCGCGACATTGCCCAGCTTCGTCGCCAGCGTCGCCTTTTCGCCTGCGATGACCTGACCAATCGTGATCGCGCCGCCGCCCGTGGTGGCCAGCGTCATGCGTTCGGCGATAACGGCGTTCAGCGTGATGGCTTCGGCCGTGACGATGTTCAGATCGCGGTCGCCCTGCAGCACGATGGTCGCGCAGGTGGCACAGCCGTCCTGCGGCTGGACCTTGCGCGCAAGGATCGTCAGATCGCCCGCCAGCGTGGTCTGGAACGGCGCGGCCAGCGTTACGTCGCCGGTGGACAGCAACGCCAGATGGTCGACGTCATAAAAGATGCCTGCGCCCAGCGTGATATCGGCTGCAGGGCCGATCGCCGCCAGACCCAGCTGGCCTGTGCTGATCTCGGCGCTAGTTGCCAGCTCTACGCTGTCACGGGCGATGATGCGCACGCTGCCTTGACCGTTGAACGCCAGTTTTTCGACCAGAAGCGGGTTCACGTTGGCCAAGTAGATGTCAGAGGTCGCGGTCGCGCCTTCGAACTGCTGCATCACCAACGTGGCCACATCACTGGTGCCGCCGTCGAAATTGGTGACGATGTAATTGCCCGCGCTGCCTAATGCGCCACCGACCTCGATCCGGGCTTCGGTGCTGGCGGACATGTCCAGCGCAAAACCGTCGCGGCCCGTGACGTCCCCCGACACGACCACGACCAGATCGCGGCCTGCGTGCATCGCCGGAATGGCAGGATAGGAGGCCGGGTTGGCGGGCGCCTCATTCGTATTGGCGGCGAAAAGATTGGCCCCGGCAAAGCTGCTGCCGACGGTGTCCAGAATGGGCTGCAAATCGTGGGCCAGCCCAGTTTCAGAGGTCGGCACGCCAAGGCTGATCAACAGCTCATCGGTCTGTTTCTGCTGCGGGTTGCCGGTCAGCGGGCTGACACTTTGACCACCTGCAGCCACCCCGTTGAACCCGTCGAGAGAGGCGTTCAGGGCCAGTTCGATCGCCGCCATGTCATCGGCGACTTCGGGGGTGAAGAGGTCAGCAAGCATCGGATCGCTGATACCGGCCAGCGTCAGGTCACCGTCAAAGACCCGCAGCTTGGCATCGTTGATGGCAGAGCCGAAGATGCCAACCGTCACGTCACCGCTGACCACACCGACGTTCGCCATCCCAAGCAGCGTCACCGCCGACAGATTCCCCGCCCCGCCATACATCTCTAGATCTAGCCGGTTGCCTTCCTGACCGATTTCAATGCCCGCGAACATCACCACGTTGTCGGCCAGAATGTCAGCGTAGGGATCGGTGTTCGCATCATGGATAGACCCGGTCAGGGCCGACAGAACGACGCCGTTGTCCGAGAATATCTCGGATACGCCGATGTTGCCGCTGGGGGCTGTAATCCGGACCGCCCCGTCAGAGCGGGCGACCAGACGGCCACCTTCCAACTGGTTCAACAGGATCGGGCCACCCAATGCGCCGATGCCGCCCGTCCCGGCCTCTAGCACGATGTCGGTGCCGGACACGCGGCCATCGGTACCCGCGGCGTCGTGCATCATGATGCCGCCGCCGGTTTTCACGCGGACATTGCCGCTGCCCACGACGGCGGCCAAAGCCAGATCACCTTCGGAGCCAAGGAAGACATCGCCCGTCGCCGCGGCAATCACGTGGCCCGAGGCTTCGATATCCAGATCATCGCGCTGCGCGACATGAATAAGGTTGGGACCAATAGCAATGTCCTGCTTTTCCGCCGTCCACAGTGCCAGCAGCGCGGCGTCATCCAGCGGCGCGTCACGGTCGATGGTCAGGTCATCCAGATTGGCCCCGATGTTGCCCGCCGAGGCAAGGTTCACGTTCACGCCGCTGACATTCGCGGCCTCGACCACCGGTTCGGTATCCGTCACGTCGAGGACCAGCGATTTGCGCAGGCCGCGTTTCAACTGTGCCTCGGTCCAGTGCAGCTGACGGCTCAGGTCTTCGATCACCTGCGTGCTGGCGGTGTAGGTGTAATCCGGGTCGTAGGGTTGTTTGAAATACAGCGGGTGCAGGCTGTGGAACCGGACGGTCGCCTCGTCTTCCAGCACGTCGATCTGCGCATCCGTCAGGCCAGTCATCGCGTACATGGCGCGGGTGCCTTCATCGAAGGTCACCTGATAGGCCGGGTCATAGTCTTGGACGACATATTCGCCCTTGTCGTAGCTGAGCCGCTGGTTCCAGTAGTCGAAATATTCGGTCCGCTTGGTTTCTTCATAGCCCGCGATGACGGCGTCCAGACGGTCCGTTTCCGCCTCACCATCGGAATTCACGGCACGCAGGCCCAGTTCATCCCAAAGATCATCCAGCAGGTTCTGTTCGACGCGGCGGTCGATCACGGCAGTGGTGTCGGCATCTTCGATCGACGCGAAATCGGCCAGCAAGGTGACATTGCCGGACGCGCTGGCGACGGTGCCCAGTGCTAGCGTCCAGTCGCCGTACTGCCACAGGTTAATGTCGAACCCGGCGCTGGCGTCCAGATGCGTGGTCCGCATGGTCAGCGGCGCATCCAAGGCCCCGATCGCGCCAGAGGTCGCGGTCAGTTCCAGACCGTTGGGCGCAAGGATCAGTTCCGTCGCATAGAGAGAGTTCTGATGCAGCAGGATACCGCCCTGCGCGACCAGTTCCATTTCGCTCAGGTTGCTCCAGGCGCGCAGCAGCTCCATATCGCCGGTCTGCTCTTCGATCAGGACGTGACCGTCGGCGACCACATCAAGACCAAAGCCCGGCGCCTGATCGATCTTCATCGTATTCTTGGGCGTAAAATCGGCAAAGCTGCCAAAGCCCGGCAGGCCGCCAGTGCTGGCAACCGTCCCGTCCGCAAGGATGATAGAGTTCGAGCCGTAAGCCGAGCCTGCCGTGTACATGCGACGCTGGCCGATGTCGCCCGCAGCGGTCAGTTGCAGGCGGTTGGTTTCAAACGGATTGGTGTTGGAGTTGGTGTAGATCGTGCCTTGAGCCGAGTCGACGCGGGTCACGCCGTTGCGGTTGTAGACCGATCCGCCAAAGACGATATCGCCTTCTGAAAACACCTCCAGCAGGCTGGTGTCGTAGCCGTGAAAATCGATTTCAATCGGGCGGTCAGCGGGAATGTAGTGCACGTTATAGCTGGCATCGGTCGAGGCCTGGAAATCCAACCGGGTGTACTGGCCCAGATCCTCGTCATAACGCCAATTGTTCTGCCAGCTGTGTTCGATGGCCGCGTCTAGAACCTGCGACCGGTCGATAAAGGCGTAGGTCTCCGGCTCTAGCCACATTGCGGTTTCGTGGCTGATCCCGGCAGGAAGAATGGTGTCGAGGAAAGCTTCAAGCGCGGTTTCTTCGCCCAGCACGACATAGGTTTCGACGATGGGGTCGCCGTCTTCGTTTTGCATGTAACGGACGTTATTCAGCGACGTATGCTCATGCTCTGTCGCGACGACTTCGATCACGCCGTTTGCATTCATCTCACCGAATTCACGGTAAATCTCGTAGTCCGTCGTGCGGCTACCAGGGTTGGTGTCTTTCAGATCATATGTGCCGTCCAGACGCTCTTCGATATCGTTCAGCAACATGATCACGCGCCACGGCTGGTCGATCGTGTATTCCGGCACGGCGTCCGTGGTGACGACGTTCAACGCGGTGCCGTTATTGACCGATTTGGTCACGGTACCATCGGCGGCCTGCGTAAAGGTTGTTTTACGGAACCCGCCAAACAAAAAGCTGTTGGGCTGGTTCAAATCGGTGATCGAGATCTTGGCAACCGACCCGTTGTCATAGCCGGTCGAGATATCGTTGAAGACGATCGGAATGGTGGTTTCGTTGACCAGATTAATCTTGGCATAGCCAGACGCCGCCGACAGTTTGCCGCCGCCGGTCGAAATCACGCGGGCCACGATGTCGATCAACCCGCCCTTGGCCACCACGGGGTCAACGACGATAGTTTCGGCAACGGTGTCATAACGAACGAAGACATTGCCTTCGATCGTGGGCACGGGGTGCTGGCCGAACAGGACTTCACCCGGCGTCTCTCCCAACCCGTCAGGGCTGTAGAGGTCGATGATCGTGTCAGACTGATCGACGAAATTCAGCAGATCGGGCAGCCAATCGTGAATTTCCATCGTGTAGTCGGTAATGCCCGATTGGATCAGACCCGAGATGTTTACCGACCCGGTGGCATAGATATGCACGCTTCCCGACGCGATGATGGCGCTGTCGCCGGCGTCGACCTCTTCGGTGTAACCCGCGCATTCGGTGCCAAAGCAATCGCCTGCCGGATGGTTCAGTTGATCAAGGTAGAAGAACGGCGCGTAGGACGAAATCGGCGCGCCGCCCAGATTTTGCAACGCGTCCGGATCAGAGCCGACCAACAGGAAATCCCCGCCGGATTGAATGTTCACCTCGGCCGCGTCGACGGTGGCGTCCATGATTACGATGTCACCGTCGGCGGTGAACAGATCGACCCGACCGCGCAGGTTGGTGATGTCACCCGTCACATACAGATCGCCACTGATCCCGTTTTGATTGGCGTATTGGTTGGAAATCGCGATCGAGGTTTCCGCCGCCACGCCCACGTCTGCGGTGGCCAGAATATCCAGCGCAACGTCCGGTGGCGTGTCGTCTTTGTAAGACCCGTGCTTTTGACCGATCACCGTGGCGCGGATGTCGGCCAGCGTGTCGGCCTCGGTCACGACGATATCGTTCAGCGTCACCAGCCCGCCGCCGCGATAGGGGATCGTTGCTTCCTGCACTTCGATGATGGCGGGGCCAGAGTTCACGATCTGGATCGTCGCATCCCCGTGCGACAGGATGCTGCCCGTGCCGGTCAGAATATCGCCCGTGGTGATGACGTCCCCGGCCGAGGCATAGGCGCTTTCGATCAGCAGTCGTCCGATGGTGTCGTCGCCCAATTCGGCCAAAGTCGCCTCTAGCCGCGCCATCAGGGCCAGCGTCACCTCGGCCTCAGCGGGTTCGGCGTCTTCGAGGCTGTCGTTCAAATCTTCCAGCTGTTGTTCCAGATCCGAGACGAGGTCGTAGCCTTCTTCCCAAGTTGCGACGATGCCGTCGGTCAGGGTGCTAAGGTCGATCCCGTCATTATCGGCGCGCAGGTACTGGTAATAGTTGGTCCCGGCTTCGACTTCGCCGTTCACCTCGATCAGGTTGCGGCTGCGATCGGCGGTGGCGCCTACTTCAGTGTCCAGCGTGACCTCGTCCGCACCGACCAGCGACCCGAAGAAGTTCACCACGTCTTCGGCCACCTCATCATACAGATCAGATGCGATGCCATAGGCGTAGACATCCGTCGTCCCCGCGCCGGTGTTCAGCCGCAGGTCGTTGGAAGACCGCACCTCTGCCCCGTTGCGAACGACGATGCGGTTGACCTGATCCAGCGTCGAAATGGCGACCGGATCCTTGGTCACCGGAAAGACCGTGGCGTTCCAAATCCGCAGTTCGGCATCGACATCAAACGCCTGTTCGCCGCCATCCGGGCCCCCGGCGGCCATGCGCACTTCGCCCCGGTTCGCGATGATCTTGGCACCGGACTGGATGTTTATCAGCTGGTCGCTGTCGATCCGCGAAATCGCCTCGGCATAGGGGCGGCCAGCGATGCCATAGACGTTGACGTAGGCTTCAGTCGATACGTCCGCCTCGGTCACGACGGAAAAGTCGATGTCGCGTTCGGTCAGGATATCCGCGTTGCCGATGGTGATACCGGTATTGCTTTTCTCAAGGTCCACCAGCGTCCGGGCCGAGGGCGCCAGAAGCCCGCCGCCCGTGTCGATCTTGACGCTATCGATCAGGTCATAGGCCGAGGTGACGGCCATCCGCACACCCGGCAGCGTGCCGGTATCGCCCGCCTGATTAAGCACCGCGCCCGAGGCCACCGTGATATCCGCATCCACGTTGACCCGCGTTTCCGTGTCCAACGACGTGCCGCTGGCCAGACCGGCAGACCCGATCTTGCCGGAGTACCCGGGGTCCAACTTGTCGATGTCGGTGGTGACCGACATGTTGTAGCGCTTGGCCGTGACCGTGCCGGACACCGTGATGTCGCTGTCGGTGGTCACATCAGTGTCGATCAGGGTCGCGCCCGCTTCGGCGATACTGGCGCTGGCACTGTTGGCTTGGTTCTGCACATCGACGCGACGCAGGGTGTTCATCGTCAGCAGCCGTTCGACCACCAAATCGTCGCCCGCGTTCAGGGTGACGGATGTATCGCCAGTCACATCCAGATCAGCCTTGGACGCATAGACGGTATAGACGCCGCCGCGACCCGAGGTGCTGTCAACTTCCACATCGTCCAGCGACGTCGCATCCAGCCGCAGAACGTCCCCGATATAAGCCGCTTCTGTCAGGGTCAGCGTCAGGTCGGCGTCGGCGTCGTGATCGGCAAAGACATGGTTCGCGCCGCCCGCGTAAAAGGCTGCCGTGACGCCAAAGCTGTCCGCCAGAATGGTAGAGTTCGTCGTGGCGCTTAGGTCTGCATCGCCACCGATCAGCAGGGCATCCAACGTCAGGTCTACGGTCACGTCCGAGGTGTTGATGACCCGCGTTTCCGCCCCGCCCAAAGACGCCGCCCCTGCGACCGATGCCGACCATGTGCGCGCCGTCACGTCAGAGGCGGTGCTTTTGGTTTCCCCTTCTGCGTCGCGGGCCTGAACGGTCAGATCGTCAGCGCCCAGTTGCGCGCCATCTGCCAGGATCTCGACGTCGGATTCGCGCACGGCCTTGGCGAAGGTCAGGCCCACGGCAGCCAGTTGCGACAACGCCGCGCCGGTGGCCTGCGAATTCACTCCGCCCGCGCTGAAGGCGGTGATGGTCATGTCGCCGATACTGGTCAGGCTCGCGCGGTCCAGATCGATTGTGGTCAGCGACAGATCCTCGGCCAGAACATCGACGCCTGCCGCCGCCGCCAGCGCGCCGCCCGCAGCGCCCCAGCCCAAGGCTTCGACTTCGCCGGTGCGCTTCGCCTCGATCACAAGGTCATTGGCGAAGATTGCCGTGGGGTTGCCGGTGGCGCTGATGTCGAAATCCACGCCGACGGTGCTGTCGTTGCGCGCGGTGGCAAAGACCGCGCCCGCCGCCACGGCCCCGACGCTGGCGCTGTCGGCCTTGGCGCGGGTGGCGCTGTCTTCGCGGGCGCGAATGGTGACATTGGGGGTGAACCCCAACGTGCCATAGATTTGCGTGTTGGTGCCAAGCGTCACGGTGACATCCCGGTTCGCGTGGGTTTCCGCGACGGCGGCGGTCAGGCCAATCATCCCGCCGGCCCCGGCCACGGCATAAGGCGTGCCGGTATCCAGCGTCGATCGCGCACGGGCGGTGACTTGCGACCCCGCCTTCAGCGTTGCGGAATCGGCGAGCGTAACTTTGACAGTCGTTCCGGCGCGCAGTTTCGTCAGGCCGCCCGCAAAGGCCCCCGTCGCGCCAGAGGCGGCCCCCGCGCTTAGGTCCAGCAGCCCGGTTTCATCCGCCAGAACGCGCAGGGTGGTGCCCGCAGAAACGGTGGATTTGGTGTCGACCCGCGCCTCGACCGTGTCCGGCACCACGTCCAGCGCGTCGATCTGCGCCTGCCGCGCGGCGACGCCTTCGGCCAGCAATTCGGTGGTGCGGCTGTCACCCAGACCATAGGCCCCGCCTTCGCCCATAGCGTCGGGGTCGTTCAGGTCGTCGTTCAGCGTGGCATAGAATTCGTCGGTGTTGTCGTCCTGCGTGCTGCGGCCAAAGGCGATGATCGTTGCGGCCGCCTGAAAGCTAAGGCCGCCGCCGCCGATCGACACGGTGTTCACCGTCATGTTGCGTTCGGCGTTGGCCGTGACGTCAACGGTCGTGTCTGCCGTGACATCGGCGTTGGTGGCAACCTCGGCCAGTACGGTGTTGCCGCCTTTGAACGCCAGCAGCGATGCACCGATAGCCACCCCGCCGCCCGACCCGTTGCCCACGGCCGAGGTCTGGTTGAACACCTGCGTGGCGTCGACCAAGACCGAGCCTGCCGTCAGATCGGTGTAATCGCCGATACGAGATTTCACGGTCTGATAGCTTTTGACGATCTGGAACGCGCCGGTAATCGCCGCGTATGTGCCGCCGCTGCCGCCGATGACCGTGCTGTTCAGCGTCAGGTCAGAGCTTGCTTTGACATCCGCCGCCCCGGTCGTGGTGATCAGCGAATTGGTGATCGTGCCGCCGTCTTTCACCTCTGCCGTGACGTCGTCGTCCGCGCGCAGGCTTAGCACCATGCCGCCCACGCCCGCTTGGCCGCCGATGTTCACGTTGACGGCGGTCTGGGTCAGGGTGCGATCGGCTTCGGCCTCAATCAGCAGGGATCCGGCGTCGATATCGCTGATGTCGACAAAGGCGTGGGTGTCGGACGTCGCCTTGATAACCTGCACCACACCCGCGACCGAGAAGTTGGCCCCCGCCCCAAACGAGGCGGAGGTTGTCGTGATCTGATCCGGCGCTAGTGCCTGAACCGTCACAGCGCCGTCAGCCGTGACGGTGGTCGCCGTCATTTCTGCGGTGGTCGTCTTGTCCAGCGTGATGGATTCGATATCTGCGCCGCCCGTGCCCCCGCCCGACACCTGTGCGATAAAGGACATCAGGTCGATATCGGTGTCGTTGGTGGCAAGGATATCCAGATCGGTCGCGCCGACTTCGGACCCGATGATCGAGGCCAGAACCGAATCCCGGACGACCAGCACCGGCACCTGCGCCGAAATGGCGGCGCTGCCAGAAGCGCTGGCCGACATCGCCAGAACTGACAGGTCGGTGTCATTGTCCGCCTCGACCACCACCTGATTTTCTGCGGTCAATTCGGAATTCTGGCTGACAAGCGCTTCGGTCACCGAAGACGAGCGGATGACAGAGACCGAGATCCCGAAGGCCGCATTCGCGCCACCGGCCAGCGAAATCGTTGGCAGCCCCAGTTGGCCAAACAGACCTTCGCCGCCGCCGCCAAGGGCACCGAAGTCGACGCTAGATTTGGCTTCGACAAAGATCGACCCGCCGGCGTCAATGGTGCTGTCGGTCACCAGTGTGCGGGTCAGCTCTTCGCGGGTGACCAGTGCGATGGATCCGGTGACGCCTGCGTCCAATCCTACGTTCGCGCCTGCCGCGACCGCCCCGACGTTGCGGTCGGACCAAGACCGCACGGTGGTGTCGGTGCCCGATGTCAGGGAAGAGGCGTCGATCACCGCTTCGGTCACGCCGGCCAGCTTGACATCGGCAATCGCCGCCCCGGCCCCCGCTTTCAACGCGCCGCCACCCTGAAGCGTCACCGCGTGCAACCGCGCGTCCTGTTCGATTTCGATCTCGATCTCTTCGTAGGAAAGGATGGTGGTGTTCTGAACCAGCGCCTGCACCAACGACCGCTGCGATGTGGCCGAAATAGCCGCGATCAGCGCCCCGCTGGCCGGAGAGCCGCCGCCCGCAAGACTGACGCTTAGTCCGGTGCCCGCATCATCGGCAAAGATGTCGATGGTGTCGCCAATGATCGTGGCGTCAGACAATTGTGTCAGCGTCGCCGCGTCCATGTCGACAAGCGTGACGGTGGCGCCAACGGCCTCTGCCCCCCAAGCGGCCAGAGCGATCCCGCCGATGGCCGAGGTGCGCGTGGTATTTTCCGCCCCGATATTGATGCCCGTCCCGGTCAGGATGACGTCCGACACGCTGGCTGCGGTCATCTGGTTCTGACGGCTATGCGAAATGGACGCGCCATAGGTCGTGTCGCCGGCCTGAACACCCATGGCGATGGTATGGGCGCGGGCCGCGTTTTCGGCATTGATGGTGATCTGGTCGGCGTCCAGCGACGCGTTGCCGGTATTGCTGTAACTGCCAGCCGATCCATCGGCCAATTGTGCCTCTGCCACCAGCGCGCCGCCGATGATAACCTGGCTGAAAGCCGCGCCAAAGCTTTTGGCTTCGGTTGCAAAGCTGGGGCTGTTTGCGATCTGGGATTTGAATTCGGTCAGCGCCAAGGATGCTTTGAAGCCAGTGCCGATGACATCCACCGCCGTACCGTAAGCTTCCCCCACCGTTTCAGGCCGCAAAGAGAAATCGATGCCTTTGGTCGTGATATCGTCGATCGAGAAGAACTTGTCCGTCACCTGAATGGCATCGGACACAAGACCCGCCTGAAGCTGACCGGCCACCCCGACACCCATCCGGTTATCGCGCGCTTCGACATCGACTGTGTTGGCAGTGGGGAAGCCATCCATGTTCAGCCGCGCCGCGATCACGCTGTCGCGGTTCACGGTCGGGTCCAACGACGCGCCGCCAAGGGCTCCGGCCTCGGTATAGGCGGTTACGAAATGGTCGCGCACGCCTTCGGCGGCCTGCCGCGCGTCCTCATCCCGGTTGGAGCCTTCGTCCAGAATGGCCTGTGCGCTGTCCTTGACCTCGGTCCCTTCGGGCAGGGTCCCCAGATTGATATAGGACATGGAGCCAGAGAAGCTCAGCTCTCCGGAGGAACTGGCGCCAAGAGAGACGTCCATCGCCTTGGTGTTGTTTTCGGCAAAGACCTTAAGCTTGCCCAACCCGTCGCCTGCAATCGGGTCGCCGAAGTATTCACCGGGAAACTCAGGGTCAAAGCCGAATTCAGGATCAAAGCCAAGCTCAGGATCGAAACCCAATTCGGGATCAAGACCAAGCTCCGGATCGGGGCCGTAGATCCAATCCTTGATAACCGTCGAACCATAAAGTTCGGCCGTGGCGGTCGTTGCGCCGCCGACGAGCACAGTGCCAAGGGCGACCCCTGCCCCCTGATCGGAATTGGCGTTGGTGCCCTGCATCAGGATGATGCTGTCGTCGCGGGTCGCTTCGACTGCGAGCGAATTCTCGATCTCGACGACCGGTGCACCGTATGGGTCCAGATTGTTGAAATAGGCGGTCACATCCCGATCATCGACCACCATTGAGCCGAGGAGCGCACCGCCGAACTTTTCTTCCCCCTCGACCCGTCCGATCGAAACCGTTGACGCATGCGTGGCGCTAATCGCTTCAACGGAAACATTTTCGACATTGCTGAAGAAACCCGCGCCTTCGATCACCGCCGTGGTGTCACGGCGATACGCGTCATAGGACAATGCCCCGACGCCCATGTTCGCATCACTTTTGGCGCTGGCATTGGCGACCACCTGCCGCCAAGTCTCATCCCGCGCTTCGACATATGTGTCAGACGTTTCGTTCCAGTTGCCGTAATCGCCCGGCACTAAAAGCGCCTGCACCGACCCGGAGGAGAAGAGGAACGCCCCGGTGATCGCCCCCTGGATGCCCGTCTCACCTTCCAGAGACCCGTTGCGCACAGCTTCGGTTTCGATGCTGGTTTTGGACAGGGCAAGGATGTTAAGCGCGCCGTAGTCATAGTCCGGGTCGAAATAGCTGCGTCTGGTCGAGCTGATAGAGCTTACCTCGGCGATCACGTCCGAATTGTATTTCGTCGTGACCATCCCATAGTTGCCCGCGCCATGTTCCGCCTCGACCTCGGCTTCGGCTTTCTGAACATTGGCCAGTTCGACCTCTTCCAACGCGTTTAGGTACAGCCCGTCGATTGCCTGAAAGTAGGTGTCAAGGATCGCGTGTGTGGTCCAATTCGTGCGCAGCCAGCCAAAGGCTACGGCAAGGCTGTCGCCCGTGCCGGTTTCCTGTTCGGCGCGCAGCGTGCCGGTCAGGGTTGCGGAAATGTCGACCTCCGGTGCGCCATAGGCCGCAAAGCCATCGGCATCGGCCACGGTCTGGCGGGTATCATCGACGAAGGTGACCGTGCCGCCACGGCTGCGGTTGGCTTCGGTGTCGTTTTCCACCCGCGCGATATAGCTGCTGTCGCCCAGATCAGTCGTGGCACGCAGCGTGGCGGTGACATCCGCGCCCGCCTCACCATCCGACGGAAAGAAGGACGCGCTGGTCAGGTCGCGGGTGTATCCATAGCGGAGGCTGTCGTAGGTGCCGCTGCCAAAGTCGGCTTGGGTCGTGGTTTCGGACCGAACGGCAACGACGGACGCGCCGTTTATCAGGTCACCAAAGCCCAATCCTTCGGCAATATTGCTGCGAAGATCGGCGACCGCAGCATCCATAACGGTCCCGTCCCAACCGCCTGTGGCAGGCGACCCGGACAGATCGAAATCCCCGGTTTCGGCAAGCACCGTGTTCTGGTCATAGATTGTATCAGCCGTGACGCTGATCGATTTGTCGTCGGTCCTGACCTGCACGCCCAAAGCCGCGCGGGTGGTCGAGACTTCGAAAGACCCCGCCAGCGCCGTGCCAGTGCCATCACCATTCCCGCCCGAGTGAGCGACGACCGACACGTCCTTGGTGGATTTCGCCGTCACCTCGACCGTGCCGCCGGTTTCAATGTCGTTGAAACCGTAGGGCGCGTTGGGGAAGGCCCGCGCGCCATAGCCGGAGTCCGCGACAACCGCCTCGGCCTTGGTTTCGCGGATCGATGCGGCGATGGCAGTATGTTCCGGCGACTCGGTGCCGCCCGCCTCGGCGACAAGGTTCACCGTCTCATGCGTCTGGGCATCGACGATCAACTTGCCGCCCGCGACGATGCGGCTCCGTTCGACGTGGGTTTCAGCCTCGGTCACGGTGCGGGACCAAGCAAAGGCCAGCGTCTCATCCGCCGGATCCTGATCGACGGTGGTGGTGGCCGAAGATCGAATTTCGACCCTGTTCTTGGCGATCAGGGTGCTTCCGTACACCTCGGTCCGCGCCTTCGCGGTGACGTAGGCGCCAAGGTTGAGGCTGTCGATATCGGACAGGATCGCCGACAGGGCCGTGTCGTAATCCGCCGCCTTGTTCGCGATCCAATTGTCCAGACGCGCAACGCCCGTGGTGCCGATGGTGTCGTTGACGTAATCCGTCACGGCACCCGGTGTATCAAGGATGTCATCCGTCGACGCTTCGGCCAGCAGCGTGACGGTTTTACCCCAGATCAAAGCCTCATCGACCGAGATCGAGGCGGTGCCAATCGGCACGATACTTTGCGCGACATCGACCCAATCGACCTCATGCGCCCACAACAGGATATCCCCGCCGGCAAAGGCGCTGTTATCGGAAAAGGCCAATAGCCGCGCACCTGCGCCGATGGTGATTTCTGGCGCGTCGAACAGAATATCACCTGAGGCCCCGGTCGAGGCCATGGTGATCGCATCCCCCGTGGTGACCGGGGTGACGTTATATGTGCGGGTCGAAATGGTGACGCCGGGATCAACCTCGATCCAGTCGGACACCTGCACGATGTAATCCGCGCCCATCGTGAACACGTCCGCCGACAGGGTGAAGGTCGCCGGGTCGATGAAGACCGTGCCGCCGTCGCCCATTGCGGACCATGCCATCAGGTCGCCGCCCAGTTCGACAAGGTTCTTGGCCGAGAACTCAACAAAGCCACCGTCGCCCTCACCAAGGGCCGCCGCCGAGACGACCGCGCCGCTGCCAAGGTAGGCGTTGTTGTCGGCAAACAGGATCGCGGTCCCTGCGTCGTCGGCGTTCAGGCCTTCGACCTCGACCAGCGCGCCCACGTCCATGCGGATGTCACCGCCCGCACGGATATCAACCGTACCGCCCGCGCTGGGCCCCCCCGCGCGGACCTTAGCACCGGGCGCCATCCGCACATTGCCACCCGCCTGCAAGCTGACCGAGCCTAAGTTCACAGCCCCCGCCATCTGGCTGTGACGCGCCCCGGCTGTGACCTGCCCCGAAATCTGGATGTCCCCGCCAGTCCGCAACCGGACGGATGTATCGCCGTGCACCTGCCCGTCGACGGTTATCCCCGCCCCGGACTGCGGCGCTGTGCCGCCAACCAGCGCGCTGACATGGCCGGTGCGCGGCGCGCCGTTTTCGTCGAACATGCCATCGGCAAAGCGTTGCGTCGGCGTGGACATGCCCACACCATTGGCCACCACACGCCCGCCCGGCCCCACGGTGAAACCGTTGGGGTTGGCAAGGTACATGTTACCGCCGGTCTGGCCATTCTGAACACTGCGCAGGGTGCCGTTGATCTGGCTGCGCGGACCGTTCACAAGGTTGACCGTGCCCGCCATGCCAGTGGGCACATGGACATTGACCTGTTGGCCCGAATTCACGTTCAGCTGCGAAAAGCTGTTCACCCCGTACCCGCCCGAGGTCGTCCCGGTCCGCACGTCCAGCGTGGCTCCGGGGCCCGTCACGGTTGTGGCTGTCCGACCGTCGGGAACGACTTGGGACAGCGCGGCAGATGTGGGGGCAAGAGCAAGAGTCACCGACAGGAACGCGCAATACGCGGTCCGCAGCATCACAGGATGCGAGTTCCCGGGCACGGGAAAATAGGCCCCAGTCAAACGCGTCACTTCTTAACATCCCCAGGTCAGTGTCCTTTTGTGACCGGGGGTCCCCCAAAAAACATCGTACAAACGTCCGATAAACCGCTGAAATAATCTGTCGGCCAGAAATAAATTGACTGACTCGGCAATCGGCTGAACTCTTTTACTTTATTAACGGCTGATCGCCTAAGGTTTTGATGTTTGATCGTTATACCAGTTCTATTGACCAGATTTACGCCGCCGCGTCGGGCGACGGGGATTGGGCCGCTGCGCTGAATTCCGTGGCCGATCTATGCGGTATGGAAAGTTGCGCGCTGGTCCTGCTGGACCCGGACCTCGATCTGGCCGAGGTGACCGCGCCCCGTGCCGACCCAAATGTCGCGCAGGCCTATTCGGACCACTGGTGGTCAAAGGATCCGACCGTCAGTTTTGCCAATCATTCGCCGGTGGGGGTTTTCACCTCTCTTGCGGAATGTGGAAAAAACGCCTTTTTAGGGTCTGAATTTCACAATGACTTCTGGCGCTATTCGGGTCTGGGCGCGGACCGTATTGCAACCAACCTGTTGGTCCAAGGCGATGCCCGTGCCGCGCTGGTTCTGCAGGCCAATGCCAAGCGCGATGAGGTTACGGAAGAGGCGCAGCGCCTGTTCCGCCTGTTGCAGCCGCATTTTGTGCGCGCGATCGATATTCAGCGCCGCCTGACCCGGCTGGATCTGGCGCAGGCCTCGTCTCGCATGACTGCGACGCAGGGGGCCAGCCATGTGCTGGCCGTCGACCGGGCTGGGCGGCCCGTCTCTGCGGGGCGTGATCCGCAAAGCACCGATCCGGACGCGGCCTTTACAAGTGGTCTTTTGACCCTAAACAAGGGGATTGTGACCCTAAATGACCCGATCGCCGCAGACCGCCTGATGGGTCTGATCGCATCCTGCGGACGGTCGGGCGCGTCGTTGCGGGGCGGCACGCTCAGCCTTGCCGATGGGGATGGCACGCCCGTTGCGCGGATCGACGTGTCGCCCTGGACCGGCCATCATGGCGACGATCCCCGCCACGCTGATCCGCACGCCCCTGTTGCGCTGCTGGTGGTGCATGATCTGCGGAAACGTCAGGATCAGGCGCTGACCATACTGCAAGACCGCTTTGGCCTGACGGGGGCCGAGGCGCGCGTCGCGTTGGAGATCGCCCGCGGTGACGGACGTGAAGCCGCTGCGCAACGGTTGGGGATCACCCTGTCGACCGCCCGCACACATCTGTCACGCATCTACGATAAGACCGGCACACGCCGTCAGGCGCAGCTGGTCGCGCTGGTTTCGTCCCTGATTTAGCCCGGTTTAGGGTCTAATATCAGCTTAGAAGCTCTTGGCCAGATCGTCGATCTGCGCCAGTCGTTTCAACAGCGGACCAAGATTTTCAATTTGCACCATGTTCGGCCCGTCAGACGGCGCATTGTCCGGGTCTTCGTGCGTTTCGATGAACAGCGCGGCGGCACCAATTGCGACAGCGGCACGGGCCAGCGGTTCGACGAATTCACGCTTACCGCCGGACGATCCACCCTGACCGCCGGGCTGCTGCACCGAATGGGTCGCGTCGAAAACCACCGGGTATCCGGTCTGCGCCATGATCGGCAGCGACCGGAAGTCCGATACCAGAGTGTTGTACCCGAAGGACGCGCCGCGTTCGCACAGCATGATGTTGTCGTTCCCGGTGGACGCGACCTTTTCCGCCACATGCACCATGTCCCATGGGGCAAGAAACTGACCCTTCTTGATGTTGATCGCTTTGCCGGTTTCACCCGCGGCCAGCAACAGATCGGTCTGGCGCGACAGGAAGGCGGGGATTTGCAGGATGTCCACAACTTCGGCCGCGGGGGCGCAATGGCCGGGTTCGTGCACATCGGTCAGAACCGGGCAGCCGAATTCGCGGCGGATCGTGTCCAGCACCGTCAGACCCTTTTCCATGCCCAAGCCACGCTTGCCCGACAGGGACGACCGGTTCGCCTTGTCATAGCTGGCCTTGAACACCCACGGACGGTTCGCGGCATCGGCGGCGGCGGCGATCTTTTCGGCCAGCATCCGCGCGTGATCCAGACTCTCCATCTGGCAGGGGCCCGCGATCAGCATATAGGGGTTGGCGTTCGAAACCTCGATCTGCCCGACTTTGACGGTCTTCATGCGATGCCTTCCTTTTTCAGCACGGATTCGATCCGCTCTACATCCACGGGGTTGTTCAGTTCCCAGAACACCCGGCCCTTACCTTCGACCGCGACGCAATCAACGGGCCAGCCGTTTTCCAGAAACCGCAGCTGTTCCAGCCCTTCGGCCTTTTCCAGCGGGCCTTCGGGCCACGCGGCATAGGCGGTCAGCGCGCCGGGACGATAGGCATAGCACCCGACGTGATGCCAGACCTGCGGCGGGGCCTCTAGCGATCCGACGTAAGGAAGCACTTCTTTGGAGAAATAGATCGCCGTACCATCGCCGCGCATCACCGCCGTGGTGCCGCCCACGCGGCCTTCCTTCCGGTCAGTGACGAAATTGGCCAGCGTTTCCGCGTCGGTCAGCAGAACAGGCGTCGCCATCTGCGCGTCTGGCTTTGCTTTCATATGGGCCACAAGGTCCGACACGAACCACGCGGGCGTCAGCGGCGCGTCGCCTTGCAGGTTCACCACGATGTCGGGGGTGTGATCTAGCTTGGCCACCCCTTCGGCGCAGCGTTCGGTGCCGTTGCGGGCTTCGGACGATGTCATGATCACATCCGCGCCGAACGCCTCGGCCGCGTCGCGGATGCGGTCATCGTCGGTCAGGACATAGACCGCGTCGATCCCATCGACAGCCTTGGCCGCTTCCCAAGACCTTTGGATCAGGCTTTTCTTTTCACCGCTTGCCCCGGTCAGTTCGACCAGCGGCTTGCCCGGGTACCGGGTTGAGGCATAGCGGGCGGGGATGAAGACGACAGTTCTCATGGGGACGATCATGCTACACCTGCGCGCAGGGCGTCGTGGATATGCACCAGCCCCTCCAACTGGCCCGCGTCGTCGACGACGAACAGGGCCGAGATCTTCTTGTCGTTCATAATCCCCAGCGCTTCGACCAACAGAATGTCGGCCGAGATGGTGCGGGGGTTGGCCGTGGCGACTTCTCCCGCAGTGCGGTCCAGCAGGCCGGTCAGGTTACGGCGAAGGTCACCGTCGGTGATGATCCCCTGCAGCGCGCCGCCATCGGTGACCGCGACGACGCCGAACCCTTTGGCGGACATTTCGACCAAGGTGTCGCCCATGCCCGTATCAGGGCTAACGACGGGCAGCGCGTCGTCCTTATGCATCACCGCGCGCACCGTCAGAAGCTGCGCGCCCAGCGTGCCACCGGGATGGAAAGTGCGGAAATCGGCCTGCTGGAAGCCGCGCGCATTCATCAGCGCCACCGACAACGCATCGCCTAAGGCCAGCGTCATCGTGGTCGAGGTCGTTGGCGCCATGCCGATGGAACAGGCCTCTGGCGCGTCCGACAGTTTCAGCAGGTGGTCGGCCTGTGTAGCCATGGTGCTGTTCGCGTTCTTGGTCACCGCGATCAGCGGAATGTCGAACCGCCGCGTGTGGCCGATGATGTCGGCCAGTTCCTTGGTCTCGCCCGAGTTCGAAATCAGGATCACCGCATCCGCGCGGGTGATCATGCCCAGATCGCCATGGCTCGCCTCTCCGGGATGGACGAACTGCGCGGGCGTGCCCGTCGACGCCATCGTTGCCGCGATCTTGGCCGCGATATGACCGGATTTCCCCATGCCCGACACGATCACACGGCCTTTGACGGCCAGCAGCGCATCGATCACGTCGGTAAAGTCTTCGGTCAGTTCTTCGGCCAGTTGACCAAGGGCAGCGCCTTCGGTGCGCAGCACCTCTCTGGCGATTGAAAGCGCGGAGTTTGTCATGAATGGCCTTCCGGGACGTGTCTTGGCCGGGTGATACCGCCGATCCGCCCCCCTGTCCAATACCGTTGGCTTTTGAGCCTTCGCGTGGCACGGTTTCGACCAGCACGCGCGGCGGATCAGGCCAGTGGGTCGGGGGTAAAACGCCCCGGATCATACGAAAAAATCGGTCTTCGGATCACATAGATGTCATTCGATTTTCCAAAGCCCCGCAGCTTAGCGCGCGTCGGCAAATTTCCAGACCCGCTCGCGGTTTTTTGAGCGTGATCCGACGTCAATGAGGCCCCGTAACTCTCGCGATGCCAACACCGGCATATCAACGCTAGGAGGAACTCATGTTTCGCAGAACGCTACTGACTATGACCGCCGCTACCGCACTGATGGCTGGCCCCGTCTTCGCCGCATCCCATGCCGCCGAAAAAGACATCGTCGACACGGCGATGGAAGCTGGCTCTTTCTCGACCCTGCTGGCCGCAGCCGAAGCTGCCGGTCTGGTGGAAACGCTGAAGGGTGAAGGCCCGTTCACCGTCTTCGCACCGACCGATGAAGCCTTTGCCGCCCTGCCCGAGGGTACGGTCGACACGCTGCTGATGCCGGAAAACAAAGACCAGCTGACGCAGATCCTGACCTATCACGTCGTCGCGGGCGAAGTGAAATCCACCGACCTGTCCGACGGCATGATGGCCGCGACGGTCGAAGGCTCTGAAATCGAAGTTTCGCTGGGTGACAGCGTCATGATCAACGACGCAACCGTCGTTACCCCCGACGTCATGGCATCGAACGGCGTAATTCACGTCATCGATTCCGTGCTGATGCCGTCCATGTAAACTCCTCAACAACGTGTCCCCGGACGGCACAAGGCCCGCCAGAGCGATCTGGCGGGCCTATTTCTTTGGTCAGGCGTCAGGTTAGTGAACTGTCGCCTCATCCGGTTTGCCGCGGTCGGTCGTGCCGACGCGGTCGCCGATGATCAGGCCCTCGGCCCCGGCGCTGATCGGCACCGTGTCGCCGTCTTTGACGTCGCCGGCCAAGATCGCCTCGGCCAGCGGATCCTGAATGGCCTTCTGGATCACCCGCTTCAGCGGACGCGCCCCGAACACCGGATCATAGCCTTCATCGGCCAGCCATTTGCGTGCCGCATCATCCAGTTCAAGCCGGATGTCGCGGTTTGCCAGCCGTTTCAGCAGACGCGACAGCTGGATATCCACGATGCCGCCCATGTCCTGACGTCCCAGCCGATCAAAGACGATGATTTCGTCCAGACGGTTCAGGAATTCAGGCCGGAAGTGCGCCTTGACCGCGTCCATCACGTCGCGCTTGGCCTCACCTGCATCCGCCCCTTCGGGCAGCTGGCTTAGCGCCTGCGCGCCAAGGTTCGACGTCAGGATGATCAGCGTCTGTTTGAAGTCCACGGTGCGGCCCTGACCATCGGTCAGCACGCCGTCATCCAGAACCTGCAACAGCACGTTGAAAACATCCGGGTGCGCCTTTTCGACCTCGTCGAACAGGACGACCTGATAGGGCCGCCTCCGCACGGCTTCGGTCAGCACACCGCCTTCGTCATAGCCGACGTATCCCGGAGGGGCGCCGATCAGACGCGCCACGGAATGCTTCTCCATGAACTCCGACATGTCGATGCGGACCATCGCGCTGTCGTCGTCGAACAGGAACTCGGCCACGGCCTTGGTCAGTTCGGTCTTACCGACGCCCGTCGGCCCGAGGAACAGGAACGAGCCCAGCGGCCGGTTCTCGTCGTTCAGGCCAGCACGCGCACGGCGGACCGAATTGGCCACGGCGCGGACGGCGGCGTTCTGGCCGATGACGCGCTTGTGCAGGCCATCTTCCATCTGCAGCAGCTTCTCCCGCTCGCCTTCCAGCATCTTGGACGTAGGGATCCCCGTCCAACGCTCGACCACCTGCGCGATCTGTTCCGGGCGCACGGCCTCTTCGACCATGACACCTTCGGCCTCGCGGTCCTCGGCCTCACCAAGCTGCTTTTCCAGCTGAGGGATCACGCCGTAAGACAGCTCACCCGCCTTGGCCAGATCACCCTGACGTTTGGCGATTTCCAGATCGGCACGGGCACGGTCCAGCTGTTCCTTCAGCTCGCGCGCGGCACCAAGCTTGTCACGCTCTGCCTGCCACTTGGCGGTCATCTCTGCGGATTTCTCCTGCAGTTCGGCCAAGGCCAGTTCCTGCTTTTCCAGCCGCGATTTGGAGGCGTCGTCGTCTTCCAGTTTCAGCGCTTCGACTTCGATCTGCATTTGCAGGATCTGACGGTCCAAGGCGTCCAATTCCTCTGGTTTAGAGTCGACTTCCATCCGCAGACGCGACGCGGCCTCGTCCACAAGGTCGATGGCTTTGTCGGGCAGGAAGCGGTCGGTGATGTAGCGGTTCGACAGGGTCGCCGCCGCCACCAAGGCGCTGTCCGAAATCCGCACGCCATGGTGCAGTTCGTACTTTTCCTTAATGCCGCGCAGGATCGACACGGTGTCTTCAACCGTCGGTTCTTCGACCATCACAGGCTGGAACCGGCGGGCCAGAGCCGCGTCTTTTTCAACGTACTTGCGGTATTCATCCAGCGTGGTCGCACCGATACAATGCAACTCCCCGCGGGCCAGCGCAGGCTTGATCAGGTTGGCCGCGTCCATCGCGCCATCCGTCTTACCGGCACCCACCAGCGTGTGCATCTCGTCGATGAACAGAATGATCTCGCCAGCCGCCCCTTCGATTTCCTTCAGGATGGCTTTCAGGCGTTCCTCGAACTCACCCCGGTATTTCGCACCGGCGATCAGGGCCCCCATGTCCAGCGCCAGAAGCTTTTTGTTCTTCAGGCTTTCGGGCACGTCGCCGTTGATGATGCGCAGGGCCATACCTTCGGCAATCGCGGTTTTACCCACGCCCGGTTCACCAATCAGAACGGGGTTGTTCTTGGTCCGGCGGGACAAAACCTGCATCGACCGGCGGATTTCGTCATCCCGGCCAATGATCGGGTCGATCTTGCCTTCCTCGGCGGCCTTGGTCAGGTCGCGGGCATACTTTTCCAGCGCCTCGAAGGTATCTTCGGCGGTGGCACTGTCTGCCGTGCGGCCCTTGCGGACGTCGTTGATGGCCTCGTTCAGCTTCTGCGCCGATACGCCACCGACCTCCAGCGCGTCCTTGGCGGCGGATTTCACCAGCGCCAGCGCCGTCAGCAGACGTTCGACCGGGACAAAGCTGTCCTTGGCTTTTTCGGCGACCTTCTCGGCCTCGGCCACAACACGCACGGTGGCGTTGTCCATATAGACCTGATCGTCACCGCCGGTCACGACGGGGATCTTCGCCAATGCTGCATCGACCGAGGTCTTCACAGCCTTTGCATCGCCGCCTGCCTTGGTGATCAGGTTGCTGGCCAGACCTTCGGGATCGTCCAGAAGGGCCTTCAGAATATGTTCGGGTGTCAGGCGCTGATGGTTTTCACGTATCGCAATGGTCTGGGCGGCCTGAACGAACCCACGCGACCGTTCCGTGAACTTACTTAAGTCCATGGTCTTCTCCTTTTCAAAAGCGTCCCAAGTGGCTGCACCCTGATTAGGCGTACCGCCGCGGAACCTCCCTCAAGATGTGGGAAGCAGTATGCGCGGATTCAAGCCGATGTGATTTCGCTTGAGGAAACTTTTTGCCTCATCTCGCGTTTTTTAAGCACAGGACCCCCATATAGGGGCCATCAAGCAGGAAGGAGGGGCACATGCAGTCCACCCAGATCCAGAATGTCACCTACAACCCCGCGGCCCGCGCGTTCGAGGCCCGTGTTTCCATCGTAGAAGGTGGCGAGATTTTCACCTACCCCTGTTCGCTTCGCGCACCCATGGACATGGACAGCACCCTTGCCGCACGTCGGCTGGTCGAGCTGGCCAAGCGTCGCCATGCCCGCGACGTAAAGGGATTAGTCTCGCGCCGTCCCGAGAATGTTTTGACCACGCATATCCCCGCCGAGGTCATCAGCGCCACCGACGCGCTGTGGCAGCGGATGCTTGGTCGCGCCGCATAAATCAGCGGTCACGAATTCCCCCTTGGTTGCCTGTCCCACCAAGGGGGATGTTGCCCGGCGCTGCCACGCCGGGTTCCGGACCGGAGGCGACCCCCGTTTGCCCGAGACGCGAGGGTCGCCTCCGGTTCTTTTCTTTCCGATAGGGCTGACCAAAAGGCCATCCATCACAGCACCGCGCTGATCTGCCCCTTGACCACTGCGCCCCGGCGCAGGACAAGTCGGAAACCACGATGGGGGCCGATATGACTGAACCTTCCGACAAGCTTATCGTCGCGCTTGATGTGCCAAACGCCCTCATGGGCATGTCTTTGGCCGAACAACTTGGCAATTCGGTCAGTTTCTACAAGATCGGCCTAGGTATGCTGACGGGCGGCGGTCTGGCCTTGGCGAATGAACTGAAGCAAGACCACGGCAAGCGCATCTTTCTGGACATGAAGCTGTTCGACATCGGCGCCACGGTCGAGGCCGCAGTGCGCGGGCTGACCCAGTTCGACATTGATTTCCTCACCGTCCACGGCGATCCGCACGTGGTACGCGCCGCCAAAGAGGGCGCTGCGGGAACGGCCACCAAGATTTTGGGCGTAACAATCCTGACGTCGCTGGATCGCGGCGATCTGGACGACGGCATGATGATCGACGGCACACCGCGCGATCTGGTCATCGAGCGCGCGTCGCGGGCGTTCGAGGCCGGGGCCGACGGCATCATCTGTTCCCCACAAGAAGCCGCAGATGTGCGCGCGCTGTCCAATTCCGTTGGTCGGCTGATCGTCACCCCCGGCGTCCGGCCCACGGGCGCGGCATTGGGCGATCAGAAACGGGTGGCGACGCCCTCTTCGGCCATTCGCGATGGCGCGGATCATATCGTAGTGGGCCGGCCCATTTGGCAGGCCGACAGTCCGCGCGTGGCCGCACAGACGATTCAAGACGAAATTCGGAAGATATAACTTAGGGGCGCTGCCGCTGGGCCTGCGGCCTGACCCCGGGGATACTTGGCGGCAGCGCGAAACCCGTCGTTTCCTTGACACAAGGGGGCCCAGCGCCTAAACGCCCCGTCAATACCCGGAGTCTATGTTGATTCCGGTCCCCTCCGGTGTTGAGGGGATCGCCACCAGTCAGCGCGATGCGCCCACTGGTGCGCTTGTCGTTTGAGCCGCCTTTCCCCACATGGGAAGGCATTGTCAGTAACGGGTCTAGGAGGGCCGGGGCATGTTTGAAAATCTATCCGACCGCCTCTCTGGCGTCTTTGACCGTCTGACCAAACAGGGCAACCTGTCCGACGAAGACGTCAAAACCGCGCTGCGCGAAGTGCGTGTTGCGCTGCTTGAGGCTGACGTTTCCCTGCCTGTCGCGCGGGATTTCGTCAAAGCCGTGCAGGACAAGGCGACCGGTCAGGCCGTGACCAAGTCGATCACGCCCGGTCAACAGGTCGTTAAGATCGTCCATGATGAACTGGTGCACGTTCTGGCGGGCGATCCCGATGCGGACCCCGGCAAGCTGAAGATCGACAACCCGCCCGCACCGATCCTGATGGTCGGTCTGCAGGGTTCGGGTAAGACAACGACCACCGCCAAGCTGGCGAAACGCTTGAAGGAAAAAGAGGGCAAGAAGGTCCTCATGGCCTCGCTCGACGTGAACCGTCCGGCGGCTATGGAGCAGCTTCAGATCCTCGGCACCCAGATCGGCGTGGACACGTTGCCGATCGTGAAAGGCGAAGACCCGGTTGCGATCGCCAAGCGCGCGAAGACGCAGGCATCCTTGGGCGGTTACGATGTCTACATGCTCGATACCGCGGGCCGTCTGCACATCGATCAGGAACTGATCGCCCAGGCCGCCGCCGTGCGCGACGTGGCCAACCCGCGCGAAACGCTGCTGGTGGTCGACGGTCTGACCGGTCAGGACGCAGTGAACGTCGCGACCGAGTTTGATGACAAGATCGGCGTCTCTGGCGTGGTCCTGACCCGGATGGACGGTGACGGGCGTGGTGGTGCAGCCCTGTCGATGCGTGCCGTAACCGGCAAGCCGATCCGTTTCGTCGGCCTTGGCGAAAAAATGGACGCGATCGAGACGTTCGAGCCGGACCGGATCGCGGGTCGTATCCTTGGCATGGGCGACATCGTTGCGCTGGTCGAAAAGGCGCAGGAAACGATCGAAGCCGAACAGGCCGAGAAGATGATGAAGCGGTTCCAGAAGGGCCGTTTCAATATGAACGACCTGAAGATGCAGCTGGAACAGATGCTCAAGATGGGCGGCATGGAAGGCATCATGGGCATGATGCCGGGCATGGGGAAACTGGCGGCTCAGGCTAAGAATTCCGGGTTCGAGGACAAGGTGATCAAACAGCAGATCGCCATGATTCAGTCGATGACCAAGATGGAGCGTGCGAACCCGCAACTGCTGCAGGCCAGCCGGAAAAAGCGGATCGCCGCAGGGTCCGGCATGGAAGTGTCTGACCTGAACAAGCTTTTGAAAATGCACCGCCAGATGGCGGACATGATGAAAAAGATGGGCAAAGGCGGCATGCTGAAACAGGCCATGAAAGGTATGTTCGGCAAAGGCGGCGATGTGCCCGAAGGGTTCGACCCGTCGCAGATGGACAGCCGCGCCATCGAACAGGCGGCCAAGCAGATGCAGAAATCCGGTGCCATGGGCAAGATGCCCGGTCTTCCGGGTCTGGGTGGCGGCGCGCTGCCCCCGGGTCTTAGCGGGTTCGGCAAAAAGAAATGATCGTTGCGGCGCCCCCTTTTCCGGTGATCGAAACCGAACGGCTGCGGCTCGTGTCCCCTGCGGGACCCGAGTTTGACGCCGTGTCCGCGTTTCTGGGCCCGGAGGCGCCTCATTTCCTTGATCATCACCCGGATGCCGAGGCGACGTGGTGGTCTGTCGCGACCATCATCGGCCATTGGCACCTGCGCGGCTACGGTATGTTTGCCGTGATCGACAAGACCACCGGCAATGCACTTGGCCTTGTGGGCCCATGGTTCCCAAAGGGCTGGCCCGAACCGGAACTATCGTGGAATTTGGTCGAAGGGGCCGAAGGGAACGGGTACGCCGAAGAAGCGGCGCGGGCGATCCTTGACTGGCTGTTCACGGATGCAAAGTGGCCATCGGTCATTTCGCTGGTGGATCCGGGCAACGCGGCCTCGACCAAGCTGGTGGAAAAGCTGGGGGCGCGGGCGGAAGGTACGTTTGTGCACGAAATGGCAGGCGAATTCCGCATCTGGCGGCACGTGCCCCGCACCGCGGCAGGCAAGAAGCTGTTGGAGGGGTTGGTATGACCGCGATCCCCGTTCTGACAACCGAACGCCTGACCCTGCGCGCGCCGGAACAGCGTGATTTCGACGTCTTCGCCGAATTCTATGCCTCGGACCGCGCCAAGTTTATCGGCGGCCCGCTGGACCGTGAACGCGCTTGGCGTCAGCTGGCGACCGAAGCGGGGCACTGGCAGCTTCTGGGCTATGGTCGCTGGATCGTGGCGGACCGCGCGAACGATCAGGCCGTGGGCATGGTCGGCATCTGGAACCCCGAGGGCTGGCCAGAGCCGGAGATTGGCTGGGACCTGTTCACCGGATCCGAGGGCAAAGGCTATGCCACCGAAGCCGCCGAAGCTGCCCGCGCCTATGCCTATGACGTTCTGGGCTGGAACACGGTGATTTCGCTGGTCGCCCCCGCGAATGAGGCCTCGGCCCGTGTCGCAACCCGTCTGGGGGCAGCAAAGGAATCCGAATTCGATCATCCGCGTCTGGGCCATCTGCATGTCTACCGTCACCCCGCGCCCGACGCGCTGGTGAACGGCGGGGCGGAGGCTTACGCATGACCGCCCTTCCCCGCATGATGCCCGCACACGACATCCCCGCCCCCCGGTTCGAGACGGAGCGGATGATCATTCGTGGCCCCGAGGGCCGGGATTTCGACGCGGTCTGCGCCTTTGCGAAAGATGCGGAGCGGACGAAATATATCGGTGGCCCGGCCGCATCCGATTTTGACGTCTGGGGCGGGTTCTGCCGCGCCATTGGTCACTGGATCTGGAACGGCTACGGCTTTCTGACGCTGGAAGAAAAAGCCACCGGTCAGGCCGTTGGGCGGATTGGCATGCTCAACCACGTGGGCTGGCCCGAACCGGAACTTGGCTGGCACATGTTCGCCGCCGGTGAAGGCCGTGGTCTGGCGTATGAAGCCGCGCTGGCGATCCGTGCCTATGCCGCCCGTGATCTGGGCCTTGATCGCGTGATCAGCCCGATCCACCCCGACAATATCCGCTCTCGTGCTTTGGCCGAGCGCCTTGGCGCAGTGGTCGAGCGGGAGTCAGAGCTATTGGGCGAACCCTGCCTGATCTACCGCCACCCTTCCGTACAGGAGGCCGCAGCATGATTACCCCGAAACCCCGCAGCGCACAGACCGCAGCCAAGGCAGACACGACGTTTCCGGAAATCGAAACCGAACGCCTGTTGCTGGAAATTGGGACCATCGACGATCTGGACGAGTTGGACGATTACTTCTCGTCCGAGGCATCGCGCTATGTCGGCGGCCCTCGCACCCGGCTGGAAAGCTGGGAAGCTCTGTGTTCCGGCGTGGGTCACTGGCACCTGCGTGGCTTTGGCCTGTGGATCATCAAAAGCCGTCACGACGGTACGCAGCTCGGCATCGTCGGCCTGACGCAGCCCGACGGCTGGCCCGAGCCCGAGATGATCTGGGTGATCTACGACCAGTTTTCCGGCCAAGGCATTGCGACCGAAGCGATCCAAGCCGCCCGCAAGGCCGCGGCTGAGCACTTCGGGATCAAGACGCCGATCAGCATCCTTGGCGCGGATCACGGACCGCTGATCAAGATGGTCGAACGCATGGGCGCACAGAAAGACGACACCGTCGATCTGCCCCACGGCGACACCATGGCGGCATGGCGGTTCCCCGAACCCGAGGGCGACGCCTGATGCCTCAGAAGTCCATCCCGGTCATCGAAACAGAGCGGTTGATCCTGCGCGGCCCAGAGCCCGAGGATTATCCGAACTTCAAGCATACGTTCAGCTCGTACCGGTCACGGTTCATGGGCGGTCCGCTTAATGCTTACGAGACCTGGATGCTTTACGCGGCTGAAATCGGCCATTGGCAGATCCGCGGCTACGGCATGTGGATGATCCATGACCGTAAAACCGACGCGACCCTGGGCATGGCCGGCGGCTGGAAACCGGCGCAGTGGCCAGAAGCGGAAATCGCATGGATCATCTGGCCGGAAACGGCCGGACATGGCTATGCGCTGGAGGCGACAAACGCCGCGCGCAAGTATTTCTACACCCAGTTGGGCTGGGAAGGCGCGGTCAGCTATCTGGACCCGAAGAACCTGGATTCCGTCCGTCTGGCCGAACGGCTTGGCGCGAAAAAGGATCCAGAGGCGCCGACAGTGGACGGCCACGATGTCTGCTATCGCCACCCCAGCCCCGCACAGCTGCAAAACAGCCAGATCACCGACGGGATCGAGCTGGAGCTGAAGTCGTACCAGAACCCTTTGTTCAAGCCGAAAGGATACGCCATTGACTGACACCGATGACGTCGTCGCCCGCGCGGCCGAAGTGCTGAAAGGCCATCGCGCCAGCATCGACCGGCTGGATGCGATCCTTGTCTACACGCTGGGCGAACGGTTCAAACACACGCAGGCCGTGGGCAAACTGAAGGCCGAACATGACCTTCCGCCCTCGGACCCGTCCCGAGAAGCCGCGCAGATCGCGCGACTTGAAACTCTTGCGATCGAGGCCGATCTGGACCCCGATTTCGCCAAGAAATTCCTGAACTTCATCATTCAGGAGGTGATCCGGCATCACCGGCAACACCAATCGTAAGGCGGCCCAACCCGCCAAACTAACGCCATTCACATAGGAGAAACTCACAATGGCTATGAAAATTCGTCTCGCCCGCGGCGGCTCCAAAAAGCGCCCCTTCTATCGCATCGTTGCTGCGGATTCCCGTATGCCCCGCGATGGCCGCTTCATCGAGAAGCTGGGCACCTACAACCCGCTGCTGCCCAAAGATTCGGAAGACCGCGTGAAAATGGACGTCGAGAAGATTCAGGCATGGCTCGACAAAGGCGCACAGCCGACCGACCGCGTTGCACGTTTCCTCGAAGCAGCTGGCGTTGTTGAGAAGAAAGAGCGCAACAACCCCAAGAAGGGTACGCCCGGTAAGGCCGCTCAGGACCGCGCCGAAGCCAAAGCTGCCAAGGCCGCCGAAGCTGCCGAAGCCGCTGCTGCGCCTGCTGAAGAAGCTGCCGCAGAAGAAACCGCAGAATAATTTCTGCCCTCTCCGGCCCGGTTTGATCCGGGCCGGAACCGGCTGATTGCCCATGCTCTTTCGCCCCGTCCGAACCCTTTTGCTGCTGTCCATCGCCTTTGGCGCGGGCATGCTTTATGAACGGGAACGTCAGGCCGAAAACTGTTTGGAAGAGGCCGGAATTTTGCGTGATATCGTGTGCAGGTGACGGGATGAGCGATCAGGTCATTGTCGGTGCAATCGCCGGGTCCTACGGGGTCAAAGGCGAAGTTCGGCTGAAAAGCTTTTGTGCTGAACCCTCGGCCATCGCCGATTACGCGCCGCTGACGGACGAGGCTGGCAACAGCTATACCGTCACGCTGACACGCCCCATCAAGAACGGCTTCGCGGCCCGACTGGGCGGCGTGGCCACCAAGGAACAGGGTGACGCGCTGAAAGGCGTGCAATTGTTCGCCCCTCGGGACAGGCTGCCTGCGCCGGAGGAAGATGAATATTACCACGCCGACCTGATCGGCCTGCGGGTCGTGGATACCGGCGGGACCGAGATCGGGACCATCCGTGCCGTCATGGATCATGGCGCGGGGGATCTTTTGGAAATTCAGGGGCCGGGCCTTCGCAACACGGTTCTTCTGCCCTTCACCCGCATCTGCGTGCCCACGGTCGATCTGGCCGGAGGCAAGGTCGTGGCCGATCCGCCGGACGGGCTGTTTTAATCCATGGCCGCCCCCACACGATCGCACGGCACCAAGTCAATCCGCCCAACCCTGCGCCCGACCGACCTGATGGCCGAACCCGCGGCCAAGCCTGGCGTGTGGACGGCGCGGGTGATCACCCTGTTCCCAAAGGCATTTCCGGGTGTTCTGGGCGAAAGCCTGACCGGCAAGGCCTTGGCGGACGGCAAGTGGCAGTTGGATACTGTTAACCTGCGGGATTTCGGCGACGGGCGGCATCGCAACGTCGATGATACGCCTGCGGGTGGCGGGGCCGGCATGGTCCTGCGGCCTGACGTCATGGGCAACGCCATCGACCGCGCCATGGCCAGCGCGCATGGTCTGTGGCCGCTGATCTACCTGTCGCCGCGCGGCAAGCGGTTCGATCAGAAGATGGCACAGACCTTGGCCAAAGCAGATGGCATGACGATGATCTGCGGTCGGTTCGAGGGTTTGGATGAACGGGTCATCCAGCACTACGGCATCACCGAGGTGTCATTGGGCGATTTCGTCCTGACCGGCGGAGAACTGGCCGCACAGACCATGATCGACGCGACCGTGAGGTTGCTGCCAGGGGTCTTGGGAAATTCAGAAAGTACTGAGAACGAAAGCTTTTCCGACGGTTTGCTTGAGCATCCGCAGTACACGCGCCCGGCCGAATGGCGTGGCCACAAGATTCCTGATGTGCTGATGTCCGGCCATCACGGTGAGATCGAGAAGTGGCGTCAGGCAGAGTCGGAACGGCTGACGCAGGAGCGTCGGCCGGATTTATGGGAAGCGTATAAGAGGGAATCTTGAAACATAGGGCCATCGCCCGTCCGCCGGGTGGGCGAAACACATCTGTGGTCGCCACTTTATCTATCCGTGAAAGCTAGAACCTCAATCGCCTCGCTTACGTCACTCAATCGCCCGCCCGAGGGGGCGGACGGGCGATGGCCCGGCGGCACTGCGTGCCTCGATTCCGGGCCTTGCTACTCTCGGATGCACCGGGTCAAATCACCAACGCGCGCTAGGAAGCCCCCGACGCTCCGCCCCTTCGGCCCCGAAACGGTCCACCAGACCGCTTCCAAGTCGGGCCTCAACCCCCTTTCCCCTTGATCGAAATGCGAATCCCGCCTATACGCCGCCCGTCCGGGGTCGATACGACCCATCGGACCGTTTGCCTGTTGCCAAGGACCCGGTTCTTCCCGGCCTCCGAGACAGTCAACCGAAGCAAAGAAGAACGTGACCTTACCTCTGGCGGGCTGCAACGCGGGACCCGACAAGAAGACCAGAGCTATGAGGCGGTAATCAACGCGGGAAAACCGCTGGATTTAGGAGAATTGCGATGGACCTGATCGCACAGCTAGAGGCGGAACAAATCGCCGAACTGGGGAAAACCATCCCCGACTTTAAAGCGGGTGACACCATCCGCGTCGGTTACAAAGTGACCGAAGGCACGCGCAGCCGTGTGCAGAACTACGAAGGTGTGTGCATTTCGCGCAAGAACGGTTCCGGCATCGCTGGTTCGTTCACCGTGCGGAAAATCTCCTTCGGTGAGGGCGTGGAGCGTGTGTTCCCCCTCTATTCCACGAACATCGAAAGCATCGAAGTCGTCCGCCGTGGCCGCGTGCGTCGTGCGAAGCTGTACTACCTCCGTTCGCGCCGTGGTAAATCCGCGCGTATCGCCGAGGTTTCCAACTACAAGCCCAAGTCGGGCGCAAACGCGTAAGGATCGGCGACATGAAAAAAGATACCCATCCCGATTATCACTTCATCGACGTGAAGATGACCGACGGTACTGTCTTTAAGATGCGCTCCACCTGGGGTGCCGAAGGCGATCAACTGTCGCTGGACATCGACCCCACCGTGCACCCGGCCTGGACCGGTGGCTCCTCCCGCCTGCTGGACGCTGGCGGCCGCGTGTCGAAGTTCAAAAACAAATACGCCGGCCTGGGCTTCTAAACCCCGCCGCCAATTTTTCGGAAACGCCGTCCTTCGGGGCGGCGTTTTTTGTTTCCAAAGCTGAAACGCGCCGATTTTAATATGGAAACACTGAACAGGCATCAGACATTCGTGACTTAGCATTGCTTTCAACGGGCAGTTGTGGGAAATGCTTTGCCTAACAAGAGCTTTCGGACAGGCACATGGCAAATTCCCAACCGCAAATGACCGATTACCAGCCGTCTCACGATGACGGTGACGAAATCGATCTGGGGCAATTGGTTCAGACCCTTTGGCGGGGCAAATGGATCATTGCGGCCTGTACTGCCATCACGCTGTTTCTTGGGGCCTATTACGTCTTTGTCAAAGCGGTGCCGGTCTACACCGCAACTGCGGCGCTGGCACTGGAAAGCCGCGAAGAACAGATCGTCGACATCGAAAGCGTGATGACCGGATTGGGCGGGGATCAGCAGACGATCAATACGGAAATCGAGGTTCTGAGATCCCGCAATCTTGTCACCGAATTGGTGAATGATCTCGGGCTGCAAAACGACCCCGAATTTAATCCTACCCTGCGCGACACCAGCGGATTTTCCATCGGGAATGCCATTAAATGGGTGCGCGGCACAATCTTCCGTCAGGACGTGACCGGCACCCCGCAGGATCCGCAGGTGATCTTTGACAAGGTCGTGGACAACGTCTTGGCCACGATCAGTGCCTCGAACCCCCGCCAGACCTTCGTGTTCCGCATTAGCGTGGTCACCCAAGACCCGCGTAAATCCGCCCGCATGGCGAACCGTCTGGCCGAGCTATACCTCGAAGACCAGGTGAACGTGAAATTCGAGAGGACCGCTCAGGCCACCGTCTGGCTGACCGATCGCGTATCGGACCTGCGAATTGAGTTGGAGCGCGCCGAGACGGAACTGAAGGCGTTCAGTGCAAATACCGACCTGATCAGCCCCGAAGGCCTTTATGCCCTGAACCGGCAGATCAAGGAGCTCCGTGATCGTCGCGCGGAACTGACCGAACAGCTAGAGGCGCTGGAGCTACGTAAGACGGCGCTCGACAGCAATCAGGGCGAAAGCTTTGACCTTCGAAGTGCTGCTGCAGAAGACGACGTTCTGAACTCTCTGGTGGCTGACGCGAATGACGGTGACCGAACCGCGATCGATGCGTTCAATTCGCGCTATAGCACCATCGTTATGCGAAACGCGCAGGACGCCAGCCGCGTTGCCAATCAGATGGCCGTTTTGGACAATTCCATCGCAGAACTGTCGGACCGGATCGAACGTCAGTCCACCGAACTGGTCAACCTGCAGCAGTTCCAGCGCGAAGCCGAAGCCAGCCGCCTGATCTATGAACATTTCCTGAGCCGCCTGAAAGAAACCAGCGTGCAGCAGGGCATCCAGCAGGCCGACGGGCGCATCCTGTCGCGTGCGGTTGTCCCGGTGGGCCCCTCTGCACCGAAAAAGGCGCAGGTGCTGGCGCTGTCGATGATCTTGGGTCTGATTGCGGGCGCGGCCTTCGTTTTGGTCCGCGAAGCATCGCAGAACACCTACCGCATTGCCGAAAACGTCGAGAAATCCACCGGTCTGACGGTCATCGGTCAAATTCCGTTGATCCCGGCACGCAAACGAAAGAACGTTTTGAACTATTTCTCGGACAAGCCGAACTCTGGCGCGGCAGAGGCGATCCGAAACTTGCGCACCTCCGTCCTTCTCGCCGACCTCGACAATCCGCCTAAGGTGATCATGTCGACATCCTCTATTCCGGGTGAAGGTAAGACGACCAACTCCTTGGCGATGACCCAGAACATGGCCGCGATGGGCAACCGGGTGCTGCTGATCGAAGGTGACATCCGCAAGCGCGTATTCTCTCAGTACTTCGACATTAAGTCCGACAAGGGCTTGCTGGCGGTATTGTCCGGAGAGGTGTCCTTTGCTGACGCTGTTCACTACAACGAACAGCTTGGTGCGGACGTGCTGATCGGTGAGAAATCCAAGGTAAATGCTGCTGACGTCTTTTCGTCAGAAAAATTCCGCAGCTTTCTGGACGAAGCACGCGCGCATTACGATTACATCATCGTCGATACGCCGCCCGTTCTTGCCGTTCCGGATGCGCGTGTGATCGGCCAATCGGTGGACGCGATCATGTACGCAGTCAAATGGGATTCGACCACGAAACGGCAGGTGGCCGAAGGCCTTCGGTCGTTCAAAAGCGTGAACGTCAAAGTCACCGGGATCGTGCTGACGCAAATCAACAAGCGTGGCATGAAGGCCTACGGCTACGGTGACAGCTACGGTTCCTACGACAGCTATTATTCCAACTAGGCTTGGCTGAAACGACCCTGCGCACGGTGCCATAGGGTCTTGTTAACCACGTCACAGTATCCTTCCGGAATAACCTTCGGGAGGCTCGCATGTCAGACGAATCCGCCAATCTATCCCTGCCCTACCTGCAACCGTCACAGGCGCAGAAACACGTCACCCATAATGAGGCGCTGTTGCGCCTCGACGCACTGGTCCAACTGTCCGTAATCAGTGCGACGACAGCCTCCGCCCCCGGCGCGCCCGAAGAGGGTGACAGGTACATCGTGCCATCAGTAGGCAGCGGCACGTGGTCGGGCCACGACGGTGACATCGCGATGTGGAGCGGGGAGGCCTGGGTCTTCCTCTCCCCTCGGGCGGGCTGGGCGGCTTGGGTCGGCGACACGGGACAACAATATCGGCATGATGGGGCAGACTGGCAGGTCGATCTGCCAGAGTTGCAGAACCTGCCGCAGGTCGGCGTGAACGCGACGGCAGATGTGACCAACCGGCTGACGGTGTCCTCTCCGGCGACTTTGCTGACGCATTCCGGCGCGGGGCATCAGCTGAAACTGAACAAGGCGGGAGCGTCCGATACGGCCAGCCTGTTGTTCCAATCCGGTTGGTCCGGCCGGGCCGAGATGGGGATCATCGGCGACGATGCTTTTGCCATCAAGGTCAGCGCCGATGGTGCCGCGTTTCAAACCAGCCTGACAGCAGATCCGGCCACGGGGCAGATCCATTTCCCGAATGGCGCAACCGGCCTTGCCCCGGCAAATTTTGCGGATAGCGCAATCGCAACCGCCGCCTATGTTGCCAGTCGTGACGGGGGGCTTTTTGCCAATAGCCTTGGCAGCCTTCGGTCAGACTACAATTATCCCGCCGCATTCACCCGTGACCCGGCTGTCGGACCGGGAACTCACGCTGCGTTTTCCTACGCAGGCTACGCCTCTGGTCGTCATGACATGGCAGAGGTTATCCCCGTCGATCCCAACGCCTGCTATCAGGTATCCTGTCTGATCCGACAGGAAGGCATGTCTGGCGATTTCTCTGGCTTCGCGCAGGAGGACCGGCAAACGCAGAGCTTTGGCGCCGTCTGCATCGATGCCGATGGGCACGAGATCGCCGCACACCACAATGTACGCTTCAAATCCGGCGGGATCGACAGCCTGACCACGCTAGCCGCCCCACTGACCCCCGGCGATACCGAGATTCATCTGGTCGATGCTAGTGGATGGAACGACACCGATACCGACGCCGGGAACCTAGGGATTGCGATCCTTGCCTATCGGGACAGCGCCGGGCGCACATATACCGATTACACGCGCCACGCGGATACGGGCATGTTCCTGACCACTGGCGTGAACAAGGTGTCCCATGTGGTCACGCTACAATCCGGGTTTCCGACGTCTATGGGCAACCCGGACGATGGTGCGGGCACGTGGCCGGCCGGGACGCCTGTTGCCAATACCGCGGTGGGGCGGGCCTTCAAATTGATCGCAGAACAACATGTGCTGGACACTGCGGACACCTGGTATCGCATCATCGGATATCTCGGGGGCCAAGACCGCTCGGGCGAAGACCAAAGCCTGAATTTCGCGCCCGGATGTATCGGTATCCGTCTGGCATGGATTCCGAACCAGTCCTTGGTTCCTGGCGGGGCGGGAGGTTTCCCAGATACCGGAGCGGGCCAGCGTGTCTGGATCGCGGCGGCCAACGTCCGACGGACCGAGCTTGGCGTGATTGACCGACTCACCTCCGGCGGCTGTTCTGTGTATGTGCCCCAGCCTTCGGTGGGAACCGGCGATATTCAGCTGATCACCGCCGCGACACAGGTTATCCCCCTGCCCTAGCGTCACAAAATCATCGCAATTTGACGGGTCGTGCGCATTTTTTCGACGATTTTAAAGGGAAATAAAATAGATCATTGCCCAAGCTGGCATCGCGCCCTATCCTTTCAGAGCATGCACCTATTAACCTTAAGGAGTTCATTATGAAGCGCATCGCAGCACTTTCGCTCGTCGCAGCAATGGCCGCCACCGGCGCGTCCGCCAACAACGCAACCGCCGAGCAGCCGACCGTGTCGACTCAGGTTGGTCTTCTTGGCTCTGCCTTTGGTCCTGCCGCTGCAATCATCGGCCTGACCGTGGTTGCGGTTGTTGTCGCAGCAGCAGACAACGCATCGGGCACCTGATCTTCAGACCCAAGCTTACGGAAGGCCCTGCCATCGGCGGGGCCTTTTGTTTTTCTAAATTATCTTTCTGAGCGGTTGTCAGATGCCCTATGGCCACATTCGCACATGAATGGAAAGAACCGTCGCCCAAGCCTTGATTGCCCAAAGAATATGGCCGAAACAAAAGGCCGGTGGAATTGGGGGAATCAATGAAATCTCTACGTGTCATAGCCTTAACTATTCTGCTATCTGGCTGCGGCGCGGTCTATGTTTCCCCGAAGGTTACCGAAGAAGACGGCAAGGTGCAGATCGTGCCCCTGACCGCGCAGTCCATTAAGGTTGCGAACAGCACCCCTTATGACCCCAAAGAATTGCCTTCGGTTTTCTTTGCCAATGCGGGCGGTCCGTCGGCTGGCCGCGGCATCGGCGCGACGCCTCCGGCTTCGATCGAACAGCAGAATCGCCCGGCGACCTTGACCCTGAACCCGCCGCCGCAGGTCCCGCAAACGCCGTACACGATTGGTGTCGGGGACGTCTTGTTGCTGGCCACGCGCGGGAACGCATCGACAGTTGAGCAATTGTCCGGTCTGCTTGCCGCGCAAAACCGGCGTCAGGGGTATACGGTTCAGGACGACGGCTCGATCGCGATCCCAGAAGTTGGACGCGTCGCGGTCGCAGGCCGTACCTTGGAAGAGGCCGAAGCGACCCTGTTCCAGCGGCTGGTCGAGAATCAGATCGATCCGTCCTTCAGTGTCGAAATCGCCGAGTTCAATTCGAAACGCGTGGCAATCGGCGGCGCGGTGTCCAACCCGACCGTCGTGCCGATCACGTTGACCAGCCTGACCTTGGATCAGGCGATGTCGGCGGCGGGCGGTATCGCAACTGAAGACCTCGATTACGCGTCGATCCGTGTGTATCGCGACGGGACGCTGTACCAGATTCCACTGCAGGAATACCTGAAGCGTCCGAACCTGCAGAAACTGCGGCTGACCGGCGGCGACAGTATTTTTGTGGATACCGAATACCAGCTGGGTCGCGCGCAGGCCTATTTCGCCGAACAGATCGCATTGGCGCAGTTCAAGCAGACAGCGCGCACGCAGGCATTGGCCGAGTTGCAGGCCGAAGTGAACCTGCGCCGTGCCGCCTTGGACGAGGCCCGCGGGAATTACAAAGACCGGATTGATCTTGACGGTGTCGATCGCGACTATGTCTACCTTGGCGGAGAGGTGACGACCCCAAGCCGCTTCCCGCTGCCCTTTGGTCGTCAGGCCAGCCTTGCGGATGCGCTGTACTCTGGCGGTGGGTTCTCGAACCAGACCGGCAATCCGTCTCAGATTTACGTACTTCGCGGGTCCTCCGATCCGGCGCGTCTGGGTCAGGTCACGGCATTGCATCTGGACGCTCGTAATGCGGTGAACTTCGTGCTGGCCACGCAGCTTGAGATGCGTCCCAACGATATCGTCTTTATCGCCGAACAGCCCATCACGCGCTGGAACCGCGCGCTGCAGCAGCTGTTGCCGACGCTGCTGAGCACGGGTACGGCCATCGCCAACAACTGATCTGTCAGGCTGCCTGGCCAAGTTGGAAGGACAGGCGTCTGGCAAGGCGGATCCAGTATTCCGCGGTTAGATGGGATCGATCCATCAGGGTTGAAGAGTCCTGCCATCTGGAAAGGTCGAACGCTTTTTGATCCTTGGCCAAAGATGCGGAAAAACTGGCCGTCCAGCGATTAATGACCTTTGCGGCCTGAACGCGTTCTTCCTGAGTGAACAAGGATTGCCGTAGGTCGCCGAACTCCAGATCAAACGCCTCCTGCGCGGCAAGGATGAGCGGATCGTTCGGTACCGTCCAGCCAGCGACCACCTGAGCGGCCCACCTTGGCAAGATGCCAGGTGATAGGTTTGACCACGGCAAGAGGTCCAGATGCTCTTCGACATGAATGTTCGCTTCGTCCAATAGACGTCCGATGACACCGCTGGGGGCGGCCTTTGCCGCCTCGTAATTGATAAGGCGAATTTCATCGGCTGCAAAATCCTGGCGCAAACGCTGGTACAAACGGCCGTAGTCCCACCAAAGGCCGTCAGCCTGACCTGTTGAGAGTGCGCTGGCCAAAAACTCTGGCGGGCGGGCAGGCAGTTTATGGCGTGAGATTTCAAGATAGACAGACTGAAGGAAGCTTATCGGCTCTCGTAGAACACAAAGCACTGTCGTCTCGTAGTTTGAGAAGATCGCCCGCAATTCAGCGAAGTCGACCCTGCCCCCCGGCCCGCCTTCGCGAGAGAACTCTTCGCTGGACAGGAAAATGGTTTGGCCGGTACCGCGAAAAGTCTCAGCCAGCTCACGAAGCTGGTGTCGTCCGCCTTCGGGCAAGTCATAGGCTCTGGGGAGTTTGATCCAATCGGTTAGCAGGCCGTGATGCCCAGTGTGTGGGGAAAGGTCAGGGTAGACCACGTCCTTCCGGGCCAAGCTGGCCCGCACCCAAGACATCTGGTCCTGCACGCTCGTCGTGCCGGTTTTGTGGGTGCCGATATGGAGAATGAGCCTAGGCATTTCGCGCTTCCGCAACCTCCGCGCCGAGGGCGTTCGCGCAGATGCACTCCGCCAACACATCCAGGTTCAACCGTCCGAATGTCTGACAGGGTTCCAACATCGCTTTTTCTGCCCATTCGTTCCACGCGTTGATGAAAAGCTCTCCCCGGTATCCATTCTGTAGAGACGTCTGTTGCACATCGGTCAGCCACGCACGGAAGGTGGCGGGATTAGCCCCCTTTGCAATATGGGCGCGGTTCTTTCGGCGGGCGGTATTGTCCCAACTTGGCATGATGCCCGGGATGGTCCTGTCGGGCAGTTTCGCGCGGTACTTCGGGTCCGTGCTGCGACGCGCGATGGCTTGATAGTCGTAAATAAGCCCGTTGAAGCCGGGTCCCGGGGCGCCGTCGCCCATCAGGTTCCCATCCGCGCCGCCGAACAGGTACGCGTTTGAGGCCACTAGGCCATGGGGCGGCATCTCGATCCAGAAATCGAATAGATCATGCGGCACATCAGAGGGACCGGCGAGGTGGAAAGAGACGGCTCCCAACTCAACCTCTCCGACACCCGCGTCGCGCCATGCACGACGTAGCCTTGCTATGTTTTGCACGGGGTCGGGCAGATCCTCAGGGCGGTAGATCACGAAACGCGGCCGGTGTCCGTCGGGACGTTGGTAGCGGGGGTCGGCCATGTACGGCAGCGTCGACGATACAAGGTGCCGTTCGAAACCGGCGGCATAATCCTGCGGCATCAACACCTCTCCGCTCAGGCCATCCCAATTTCTGCGCCAGCTTTCGTTGGCCCAGCAGAGATAGAAGGGGAATGCGATGCCGGGTCGGTTTAGAAGCCGATCTAGCGGGCTTTCCAGCAGCCGATCTCCCCCGAACCAGTAATGATAGACACAGAAAGCGTCGATCCCGGCACCCTGCGCCAGACGTGCCTGATCTCCCATAACCTCTGTCAGCCGCAGGTCATAAAACCCCAAATCGGCCGGGTGCGCGGGTTGCAGGTGTCCCGGAAAGACCGACCCGGCCCGTGCGACTGCGGACCATTCGGTGTAGCCCGGGCCCCACCAAGCGTCGTTTTCCTCAATCGGGTGGAATTGCGGAAGGTAAAAAGCCGAGACAAAACTGGGCCGGCGGGGTGGCGGCCCGTAGGCTGGCTTGAGATCTGCAGTTTGCACGACCTTCTGACCAGCTGCGGCCGCTATTGCACCGATGCCCCTTTCAAACGCGTGCGCCAGCGTCCCATCAATCTGCCCCTCTTCAACCTCAAAGAGGTCCGTGGTCAGTTTCATACCCTTGATCATGCCGATCATCAGAGGTTTCAGCCAATAGATCGATCCGGCGGGGAACACATAGGTGTCGGGCTGCCCATTCAGTTCGACACGTCGCAACATCGCGTCCGTCGTCGGGCGATTTGAGCCCCACCATTGCCGAACAGGATAGGCTTGCCCGTCCGCAACCCAGAAAGCGGCATCGTTATCCGACAGGAACCAAGACAGGTCACGCGGCAGTGTGTCTGAAGGCAAGATCCCCTCAACCAGATGCTGTCGCCAGGCGTCCCCATCATCGCGGTGCGGGGACTTTTTGCCGTGCAGTTTGCATACGGCGTCATAGCCATCAAAGGCACCCGCATTGACCAATGAAACGAACGGCAGGATGTCGCGACCGCGGTTAGCAACCGGAAAAACCTGAGCGTTCGGAAAGGCGTCTTTGATCTGATCGGTCAGCCATTCCGTTTCTGCGCCGCGCCACGTCAGTGTGACGTAAAGATCATAAGCGACTTTCATCCGTGATAAATGCTGCGCGAACTCGGGCCATAGGTCAGGATAATAAAGGTGCAGATGAACCGCGTAAGGCGCGCGTTCGCGGCGGGGGTCGAACCTTGGGATAGAACCGGCGTAGGACGGAAGCTTCTCCGTTTTGGTGGCTTTATTTGGCCGCCCCTCCGCCTGCCCCGACTGCAAGAAATGCCACAAGGGGGACATGCCAGACTGCGCCACGTCTGGATTCAGTTTCAGATAGGTCAAAGGGCAAAAATTAGGGGATGGGGAAAGCCCCATCCGCTCCCCCCTCAACCAATAATGACGCATGGGAAAAATGCGCCAGAAAGGGTGCAAAGCCTTGATCTGCGCGCGATAGAACATGGGATTGAAATGCCCGGACCGGCGTGCCTGCCGGGACGTTGAGATCATTTTCGGCGCAGGCAGTAGGGCCCGCATTGCCAGTTTGAGTTTTGATAAGCGCCGAAGCTCGACCATGGATGATTCCCTCTATTCAAGCCAATCATCCAAGAAAGCCGTTAATCAGTGCTGAAAATTGCCACGATTTCGCCCTAGTTTTGCCACAGAATATCGCGCGCTGTTTTGCGCAGCAGAAGAAGACCAAAGAGCATCGCGACCGCCGCTGGAAACAAGGCAATCGTCCCGTTCAGCTCTGGCGGGGCGTAACCTTGGTAAACGCCCGCCCTTAAGAAAGAAATCGCTTGCACCAAGGGATTCAGCCAGATCAGATCATGGAATGGCGGCGGCACGGCATCCGGCAAAAATAATACGCCAGACAATATGAACGCCGGACGGTTCAGGATGGACCAGAGCCGTTCCCAGATTGGCCAGAATTCAAAGAGAAACGCGTTCAGCGTGCCGAATCCCAGTCCAATTCCCGCCGCCAGCAGAAAGCCCGTTGCGCACAGCAAAATGTCTGGCGCAGGTTGGTCTGACAGTACCAGCATCGCCGAGATTACGATCGACGCGACGATCAAATGAGTGAGGGAATTCAACAGGAAACGTGCGGTAATCGCGTCGGCCCATGTGACCGACGGATAGGCGAGCAAGGGGCGCGAATATCGCAGTGCGACGCCGATCTTATGGCTTAGGTCACTGTAAAAAGCGAAGGGCAGGTATCCGGTGGCGTAGAATAGCGCGAAATCCCTTCCCAGAGGTGGCGCATCGAAGGCGATCGAAAAAATCGTCGCGAGCAATCCGACCGCTGCGATGGGTTCGAGCAGCGCCCAAAGATAACCGCCGGGCGTCCGCCCGTAACTTGTTGCGATTTCTCGGATTATCAGCGCCCCAATCGCCCTGAAAGCTGCGTGACTTCGCATGATGCCACCCTGTTAGCCATTTCTTCACGCCTGCAGACTAGACCTGAAACCTGAAGAACAAATTAGCAACATGGGGATTGCTATGTCTGTGCAGCGAAAGGCTGTTTCAAACACGAAACCGCGTCAGGCGGGTGGTTTGCCCGATGGCTTCCCGGTGCTCGTTCCGGCTGGACACCGACAGCCCACTGCCGCACGCGCTTGGTTGCGCATGCGGCATGTGGTGTCCCTTCTGATCTTTCTGGCGATGGTCCCCGGCGTGGCCGGTGTGGTTGGTTGGTACCTCTTTGATCGTGCGCAGGACCAATACAGTTCGACCTTCGGATTCGTGATCCACGCAGAAGGAGAGGAGAGCGCAGCGGGACTGCTGTCATCGGTTCCCGGCATCTCGGCCCTGGCAGGATCGTCGAGCAAGGATGCCGATATTCTTTACGCTTATTTGGATTCGCAGGCTCTGGTCGAGGCGGTGGATTCGCAGGTGGATTTGCGTGCGCTGTGGGCGGAACATCATGCAACGGACCCGGTTTTTGCGCTGAAAGAAGAGGCCTCGATTGAGGATATGACCGATTACTGGCGGCGTATGGTTCACGTGTCCTACGAAACCGGTCCCGGCTTGCTGGAGGTTGAGGTGAGGGGTTTTGCGCCAAAGGCGGCTCAGTCCATCGCCAGAGAGGTCGAACAAGCGAGCAACGCGCTGATCAACCGTCTTGGCAGTATCGCCCGAGAGGACCGTCTGGCCCATTCGCAGACTGAATTGAGCCTCGCGAGCCAGCGCCTGTCCGATGCGCGACGGGCGCTGACCGAATTCCGCGTTCGTAACCAGATGGTTGACCCAATGGCTGACCTGACCGGTGAGATGGGGGTGATCCATCAACTGCAGCAAGCTCTGGCAGATGAGATCGTCGGGATGGAACTGCTGCGTCGAACGGTGCGCGGTGGCGAAGGGACACGGCGCGGTGCGATCAATGACACGCGGGTCGGACAGGCCGAGCTGCGGATTGAGGTTTTGCGGAACCGGATTGAGCAGGAACGGGCACGACTGGGCGACACCCAAGGACCGCGTGATCTGGCCCGATTGATGGGGCGGTACGAGGAACTGACAGTCGCGGTCGAGATCGCGCAAGAGGCCTATGCACTGGCGCTGGCAGCACATGAGGCGAACCGAGCGGCAGCGGATCGACAGACACGATATCTGGCGTCCTATAGCCCGCCTACGCTGGCAGAAAAGTCCGTGTATCCAAAGCGGTGGGCAATTTTGGCCAGTGTGGCGGCGGGGCTAGTACTGTGTTGGTCGATCGTAATGCTGATAGTCTATTCGCTGCGGGACAGGTTCTAACCTGATGACACTGGCCTTGCAGAATGTGACGAAAGCCTATCGATCCGGCGGAGCCACCACGATCGTCGCGCGTGATCTGGATTTCGTGTTCCCCGAGGGTCAGGCCATGGCCCTGATCGGACGCAACGGAGCTGGCAAATCGAGCCTTTTGCGGATGATTGCAGGCACCATGAGACCGGACAAAGGACGGGTCGTCCGTAGCGGGTCTGTGTCTTGGCCGGTCGGATTTCAGGGAAGTTTTCATCCCGATTTGACAGGAGTGGAGAACGCCCGGTTCGCCGCGCGGGTTTATGGGATCGACACTGGCGCGATGACGGATTTCGTTGCCGACTTTGCAGAGCTGGGATCGTTCCTTCAGGCTCCGGTGCGCCACTACTCTGCCGGCATGAAAGCACGGCTGGCTTTCGCCGTGTCGATGGCGATGCCGTTCGATGTCTATCTGATCGACGAAGTTACCTCTGTCGGCGATGGCGCTTTTCGCGAAAAAAGCGAGGACATGTTGAGAGCGCGGTTGTCACGGTCAAGTGCGGTGATCGTCTCTCACTCGATGGAGTTGTTGGCACGGTTGTGCACCTCTGGGGCCGTGCTGGAAAACGGGCGACTGTTTTTCTACGCGCGGGTTGCCAAGGCGATTGAACATCATGGCTATCTGATGCGGGGACAACGACCGCCTTGGCTGACATGAGACGGATTGAGCCTCTGACAGTCTTGATGCCCGTAAAAAGTGGCGCGGAGTATCTGGCAGCTCAGATCGACAGTCTTGTTATGCAGACGCGCCCTCCGGATCGGCTGGTGATTTCTGACGATGGGTCCGACGATGCGACGAGGGCAATCATCAAGCAGGCAGAGCGGGCAGTTCCCTTCGAGGTTTCTATCGTCGAAGGGCCGCGCGAAGGATACCCGGCAAACATTAGGCATCTAATCAGCCACGCGCCTGACGGGTACTGGGCGTTTTGCGATCAGGACGATGTGTGGTTGCCGGACAGGATTGAGCGGGGATTGGCATCCCTCCACGCAGCCACTGGCCCAGCGCTGCACGTCGTTCGGCGGATGGCAACAGATGCAGAGTTGTCGTCTTCAAAGCCGCTTTGGATGCCCAATAGTACGACCTTCCGAAATGCGCTTGTCATGAACGCAGCGCCGGCCAATGCGACGATACTCAATCCACTGGCCACGCGCCTTATCAAGGCGATGTTACCGCGCATTAGAAACATGCCAAGCTGTCCCGACTGGTGGATTTACGCTTTGGTTTTGGGATGCGGCGGATCTGTCAATTTCGACCCTATTCCGGGAATTTTGTACCGCCAGCATGGGGCGAACCTGTTCGGCGCGCGTCGCGGTTGGGGTATGGCGCGACGGATAAGATGGCTGGCCGACGGAACGCATCTGCGCCGGGTACGCGAGGTAGTGACCGCGCTTGACCGGATTGGGGATGCTTTGACGCCGGACAATCAGCAAATTCTGAACCAAGCCCAGCGTATCATTGGTGACCAGCACGCCCATCGACAGGCAGAAAAGGAGGGATCAACGAGAAAGGTTTAAGAATATCTGACGTGGTTTTTGTCCAAAGTTTCGCGCGTGGCCCCGATTTCGCCCGCGTTCCGCCCCAGCGCAATCACTGACGACATGCATTCACCCCCTCGAAACACATTCGGGGGTTACGATGGTTGCTTTGACTTGGGGAAACGCGCTGGTTGGGGACAATGCGGCGATCTATGGATCGATCCAGACCTTGGCGGTCTATAGCGATCCGGTGCTGGACATTCAGTGGCTCTATTCTGGTGCGCAGGCGCAAGGCACCGTCACCCGCACCCGGTTGATCGAAGGCGCGGACATGGCCAATCCCGCCAGTTTTCACGTCACCGGAACCAGCGGAACCTACCGTGTGTCCGACATGGAAATCGTGGACACGGGTAGTTCGGTTCGGGTTCTGACCACGGCGGTTGAAGACGCAAGGGTGAGCTTTGTGGGCATCGGGGACGAAGGCCGCCTGTCCGGGCAAATCAGTCGCACGATCGATGCCCCGGCGTCACAGCTGCATGGGTTCGAGGTTGATGGCACCTCTTTCATCGCGGCAGGCGCGCGCGATGCGCAGGGGCTGGTGATCTATGAGCAGAGCGGGACGAACCTGATCCAGCGTGACGCGCTGACGGACCACGCCAAGACGGCTTTGGGTGACGTGGCCGATCTGGCGCATGTGAAAAATGACGCCGGTACGTTTCTGATCACCGGCTCGACCACCGAAGGGGGCATCAGTTCTTACCTGATTGGCGCCGACGGGCAGGCGCATCTGGTGGATACGCTTGGGGCCAAGGACGGGATGTGGCTGTCGGGGCTGGATAGCGTGACCTCGGTTCAGGCGGGGGGCGTCGATTACGTGGCTGTGGGGGCGGTCGGGTCGTCGTCGCTCAGCCTCGTGCGGGTGAATGACATGGGCGTGTTGTTTGTCGAAGACCACGCCTACGACACGCTGAACAGCCGCTTTGCACGAGTGGATGCGGTGACGTCTTTTGAAGTTGGCGATCGGGGCTTTCTGGTCGCAGGCGGCGCTGACGACGGGCTGAGCCTGCTGGAAATTCTGCCGGATCGCACCCTGTTTCAGCATGACACGCTGGCCAATCAGGCGGGCGGCGCGTTGGAGAACATCACGGCGCTGACTGTGGCTGACTTCGGCGGCGAAGTCCAAGTGATCGCGGCAGGGCAACCCGGGTTGACGCTGGCGCGGGTCGATACCTCCGCGATTGCGGGGTCGGTGATCGGCGCGGCGTCCGGCGAAGCCCTGACGGGCGGCGCGCAGAATGACCTGATCTGGGGGAACGGCGGCAACGACACGCTATCAGGCGGAGACGGCGACGACGTGCTGTCCGGAGGGGACGGGCGCGACATCCTGACGGGTGGTGCCGGAGCCGATACGTTTATCTTTGACCGCGACTTCATGCGGGATGAGGTGCGGGATTTCGAACTTGGCGTCGATCGGCTGGATGTCAGCGACTGGGGCCGCATTTACGATGCCTCGAGCCTGACAGTTCAGGAACGTTATGACGGCGCGATACTTCAGTATCAGGATCAGTCGTTGCGTCTGATTTCTCATGACGGGCAGCGGATCAATGCGGAAGACATAACGAATGATATGTTCCTGTTTTGATCCCGCACCTTCACCGCAAATTAACGCCTTCAGAGCATAGTCGTCGTTAGGCAAACGGGGGGGTCGGGGCATGCCAACAGGACAAGTGATCCGCGGGCTTGGCGGGGCTGCAGGGCTTGGCGATCTGGCGCTGACCCGCTCCGACGACGGGGCATTCCGCATCGACGCCAGTTCGGTCTTTACCAGTGGTTTGACCTATTTCGGAAACCATTACGGCGGGACCGATCTTTGGGTCGGTACGAACGGTGTCTTGTCTTTCGGTTCGGGGCTGGAGGCCTATCCGTCTTTGGTTGAGGCCGCCCCGGTCGCCGATTTCATTGCGCCATTCTGGGCCGACGTGGATACGCGTCTGGATGGCGAGGGCACGGAAAGCGGGCCAATCTGGGTGGATATCGACGATGTCGGCCGGCATGTGACCATCACATGGGAAGACGTTGGCCATTATCGCAGGGACGCTGATCAGACGAACCTATTCCAGCTAAGGCTCAGCGATCAGGGGATCGGCGATTTCGATATCGAGTTGCGCTATGAGCGGATCGATTGGACCATGGGTAGTCTGGATGACGATGCCGGTGCCTGGGCAGGGCTAAGCGGGGTCCGTTTGCCGCAAATGGTCGAACTTGGGGGCGACGCGGCAGATTTAGCCTCCGCCATCGGGAATAGCGGGCAAGCCGGGACCTGGGGGTTCGAAATGCGCGGCGGCGCGATTACCGGGGCTGCGCCGGTATCGGGCGCGACTTTCACCGGTGCGGACACGGCTGACATTCTGACCGGCGGGGCAGATGGTGACATTGCCCGTGGCTATGACGACAACGATATCCTGCGCGGTAACGGCGGTGGCGATTGGCTATTCGGGGGTGACGGGGCGGATACGCTGAACGGGGCCGATGGCGACGATATGATCTTTGGCGGCGACAGCGATCTGGACCTGCGGGATGTCATCTATGGTGGCGCGGGTCATGACAATATTGACGCTGGATACGGCAATGATCTGGTCTATGGCGGGGCCGGGAACGACACGATCGAAGGCGGGTTCGGTGTCGATGACCTGATCGGGCAAAGCGGCGACGATGCCCTGTCGGGTGCCGCATGGTCTGACCTGATCTTTGGCGGGGACGGGAATGATTTTCTGAACGGCGGTTTCGGATATGACCGGATGAATGGGGGTGACGGGGCCGACCGTTTTTTTCACCTCGGCATCTATGACCACGGATCAGATTGGGTGCAGGACTACGATGCGGCTGAAGGGGATGTTCTGGTCTGGGGGCGCGGCGCCGCGACGGGCGACGATTTCCAAGTGAACCTCGCGCATAAGGCGGATGCGGGTGCCGCCGATGTGGCCGAGGCCTTCGTGATCTATCGTGGCACGGGCCAGATCATCTGGGCCTTGATCGACGGGGCGGCCCAACCCGACATCAACCTAATGATCTCGGGTCAGGGCTATGACCTGATCGGCTGAGCCTAGTCGATAAAGGTGCAGTTGCCGGGTTCGATGTAAGCGGCGGTCAGCTTGTCGGTATAATAGGCCCCGGTATCGAGAGAGACGCGACCATCCCAGATCGCCGCATCTTCCATCACCGTGTGGCCATGCACCACTGTGGCCCTGTCACTGCGCGCCTTGGTCAGAAAATCCGGGTGCCCGTTGATCAGGGTGCGCGGTTTCTGGGCGGTCGGCTCGACCTCTGGATTCATCCCGGCGTGGACGCAGTACATGTTACCGGTCGACCAAAGCGCAGGCAGGTTCCGCATCCAAGAGATCATGCCTTCGGGCATGGCTTGTTCGAATTCGTCCGCCAGATCGACGAGGTCTTCGGCATCGTCCGGTGTGGTGTCAGCGGCGATCCCAAAGGATTGCAGGGTTTCCTGCCCACCAAAGCGAAGCCAGCGGGTGCCGTTGCCTGCCGGATCGTCGATAAATTCCAGCATCATCTGTTCATGGTTGCCCATGATGGTGATGTTGTGGTCCGCGTCACCTTCGGTGAGACCCTGCACATAGGACAGAACGCCTGCGGTATTCGGGCCACGATCCACCAGGTCTCCGAGGAAAACTACCGGAGTATCAGTGCCGTAGGTCGAGCGCAGCCGCTCATACAGCGGCTTGAGCAAGTCCAAGCGACCATGAATATCGCCGATGGCGCAAAAGGGCGTATCGGGCGCGAAGATCGTGTCGCGGGTGGCGACGCCCGACAACGCCTTTGGGTTGTTCGGGGAGGTCGCGAAAAGCGATTTCAACCGTTTGAAGACCATATCAGCGCGCCTTTACCCAACCTTTTCAATGGCTTTACAGATCGATTCCAAGACATCGTTCAGCTTGGACTGATCTTCGCTTTCGCCCATTACCCGGATCAGGGGTTCCGTGCCGGATTTGCGGATCAGCAGACGGCCGCAATCGGACAGCGCTTTTTCACCGTCGGCAATCGCTTGCTGGACCTCGTCCGCCTTTAGCGGTTCTGACCCTTTGGCAAAGCGAACGTTCCGCAGCACCTGCGGCACGGGATCAAACACGCGGGTCAGTTCGCTGGCCTTCTTGCCGGTTTCGACCATGGCCGCCAGAACCTGAAGCGCGGCGACCAGCCCGTCACCAGTCGTGGCGTAGTCGGTCATGACGATATGGCCGGATTGCTCTCCGCCAAGATTGAAGTTTGATGCACGCATCTTTTCAACGACATAGCGGTCGCCGACCTGAGCGCGTTCCATCCCGATGCCACGGTCGTTCATCGCACGTTCAAGCCCAAGGTTGGACATGACCGTGGTGACCAGCGTATCGCCCGAAAGCCGCCCGTCGTCCTTCCAGCGCGACGCGATCAAGCCCATCAGCTGGTCGCCATCAACGGGGGTTCCGGTTTCATCGATCAGGATCAGGCGATCCGCATCCCCATCGAGGCACAGACCGACGTTCGCCCGTGTTTCGCGCACCCGAGCGGCAGCCGTTTCAGGGTGAGTGGAGCCGCAGTTTTCGTTAATATTCAGTCCGTTGGGCGTGTTCGCCACCGGGATTACATCGGCGCCCAATTCCCACAGAATGGCAGGGGCCACCCGGTGTGCGGCACCGTTTGCGCAGTCGACGACGATGCGCAGTCCGTCCAGACGGAACTGGCGCGGGAAAGTGGTTTTGACGTATTCGATATAACGCGCGCCCGAGTCGTCGATCCGCTTGGCGCGCCCGATGCGCTGCGGATGGGCCAGTTCGACGCCTTCGTTCATCAACCGCTCAATCTCGATCTCGGCATCGTCGGACAGTTTGAAGCCATCGGGGCCGAAGAATTTGATCCCGTTATCCTCGGCCGGGTTGTGGCTGGCGGAAATCATCACACCAACATCCGCCCGCATGGACCGGGTCAGGAAACCAACGGCCGGGGTCGGGACCGGCCCAAGCATGAACACGTTCATCCCGGTCGAGGTGAACCCTGCGGTCAGCGCGTTTTCCAGCATGTAGCCCGACAGGCGCGTGTCCTTGCCGATGACGACGCGGTGGTCCTGTTGATCACGGCGGAAATACCGCCCGGCCGCCGCAGCGATCTTCATCGCGATTTCGGCTGTCATCGGGTCTGTATTCGTCCGGCCCCGGATGCCATCGGTACCAAAAAGAGAACGTGTCATTAACTGCTCCGGTCAGGGTCGTTTTACAGGGGCTTGTGTTACGATGGTGCGACGTGCAAGTCCAGCAAAGGGCGCAACCGGTGCCTGTGGCAGGATCGCGACAACGGGAAATGTGGCGTTGCTGTCTGAGGGCATGATGTCTAAGGTGGCCCAAAGGTTTGGTGAGGGGCTTTAACGTGCAATCTGCATTAACAAAATTGGCTGTTTCTGCCGTATTTTGCGCAGGTTTGGGGACGTCCTCTTTGGCGCAGGACGTGGCACGACCGACCTACAATACCTACGGTGTTCCGGGCCTGATCGACATGCCCACGGCAGAGAGCGCGCCTGACGCAGAGATTGCGACCTCGGTGTCTCATTTCGCAGGCAGCACCCGCGCGACGATGACCTTCCAGATCACGCCGCGCTTGTCGGGGTCTTTCCGGTATTCACGGATCGATCGATGGTCTGCCGGCAACGCAACGTTCGACCGGTCATTTGATCTGCGCTATCGCATCGTGGACGAGGGGCGCTATCGCCCCGCCGTGGCGATCGGCCTGCAGGATTTCATCGGCACCGGCCTGTATTCCGGCGAGTACGTCGTCGCCACGAAGTCTTTGACGCCTCGGCTGAAAGTCACGGGCGGCATCGGCTGGGGTCGACTGGCGACGCATGGCGGATTTTCCAACCCGTTGGGAGCTATTGACCCGCGGTTCAATACGCGGCCAACCGGCACAGCCGGCCTGGGCGGCATTGCTGAGGTTGGCGAATGGTTCCGTGGTGACGCCGCGCTTTTTGGTGGCCTCAGCTTTCAAGCGACGGACCGGCTGACGCTGAAGGCAGAGTATTCGTCCGACGCCTACGCCCGGGAAACCACCGTTGGCAACCTGTTCCAGCGGAAATCGCCGATGAACTTCGGCTTGGATTACAAACTGGCCGAGGGCGCGAACCTTAAGTTGAACTACCTGTACGGTGATACAATCGGCTTGGGCCTGACCTTCCAGCTGAACCCCAAGCGTGGCGCCGTGCCCGGCGGCAGCGAAGAGGCGCCGATTCCAGTTAAGCTTCGCGACCGGAAATCGGCCGAAGCGCTTGGCTGGACCACCAACGAACCGATCAAAACCCAGTTGCGCGACGGTCTGGCGACCATTCTGGAGCAAAGCGGTATTCAGGTTGAAGGCGTCAAATATACCGGCCGCGAAGTCACCGTCTACATCCGGAACGAACGTTACCTTGCGCGGGCCGAGGCGATCGGACGGACCGCCCGGGTCCTGACGCATGCGACGCCGTCTTCGGTCAACACCTTCCGGATCGTGCCTATGGTCAACGGTGTGCCGACCTCGGCCGTGGTCGTTCAGCGCGATGATCTTGAGGTGTTCGAAAACGATCCCAATGGCGCGGACCAGATGCTGGCGCGCGCGGCCATCATGGATCATACGACGACGCCCGCCAAGGATGACCGTCTGGCGGATCAGTTCCCGCGGTACGACTTTTCGCTGGGACCCTATGTGAAGGCCAGCTATTTCGATCCGGCCCAGCCCGTGCGTGCCGATCTGGGCATCCGTGCGAAGGGTGAGTTTGTGATCCGCCCGGGGCTGATCCTGTCGGGGCAATTGGATCAGCGCCTTGTCGGCAACCGTGGTCCGTCGAGTATTATCAAACCTTCAAGCTTACCTGCCGTTCGACGCAATGCTGGACAGTATTCTGTGAACGGCACGTCGCTGACCAAGCTGACCCTGGCGTCCTATTTCCGGCCGGGCAAAAACCTCTATGGCCGGGTCACCGCAGGTTATCTTGAAACCATGTACGCCGGTGTCTCGGGCGAGGTTTTGTGGAAGCCAGTGAACAGCCGTCTTGCCCTCGGGCTAGAGGTGAACGCGGTGCAGCAGCGTGCCTATCAGGGTCTGGGCCTGCGGAATTACCAGGTGATCACTGGCCATGCTTCGGCCTATTACGACTTTGGCAATGGGTTCCACGGTCAGGTTGATGCCGGTCGGTATCTGGCAGGTGACTGGGGCGCGACCTTTGCCATGGACCGCGAATTCGCCAATGGCTGGCGCGTCGGGGCCTATGCCACCTTTACCAACGTCTCGGCCCAGCAGTTCGGCGAAGGGTCGTTCGACAAAGGCATCCGGGTGTCGGTCCCGCTAAGCTATTTCACCGGCAAGCCGTCGACCAAGGTCTATACCGGCACGATCCAGTCGCTGTCGCGCGATGGTGGGGCACGCCTGAAGGTCGACAACCGGTTGTATGAAAACGTTCGAAGCTATCACCAGCCCGAGCTGCGCGAAAGCTGGGGGAGGTTCTGGCGGTGATGTTCTGGACCACTGGGAAAAATGTTGTGCGGACCGCGATGGCCGTGGCCTTGACCGGGCTTCTTGTTGCCTGCAGCACCGGCAGCGACACGGTCGGTAATTCGCAAACCCTCGACCTGTTGAAGGCCACCGTCACGCGCAACAAGGCGCCGGCCCCGACGGCGACGCGCGATCAGCTTCGCGCCGCCATTACGCCCGAGTTCCGGGCGCAAAGCGGGAATGTTCCGCTGCTTCTGGTGTCTTCGCTTCGGGTGCCCGTGTCGTCGATCCTGTCACGTGCGTCGGTTAATCAGAACGTTGAAACCTACATCACGCCCGACCAGATCACTTTTGCCCTGCGCGACGGGATCCTGATCGCCAGCCGGGGTCTGGGATACGATCTGATGGCGGCAGACGTCAGCGGAGTGTCAGAGCGTATTCGCGCAGGGTCCGGCACCGCAGTTCGGACGCACAAGTATCTGGACGGGAAAAACCAGCTGGTGCCCTATCGGTTCGACTGTAGCTATGCGCGCGCGGGCGCCGAAGTGGTGGAGAGCTGTTCGGGCGAAGGCCTGAGCTTTACCAACAAATACACGCTTGGCGCAGGTGGGCGTATTGCTGTGTCGACCCAATGGGTCAGCCCGGGCCTGCAATCCTACCTGATCGAACACATCCGCTGATTTTCACGACAGTTTGGCCGTCGCCGGGAACTCTTTGGGGTTGGCGCGTGTTCAAACTTTACGCAGCAGTTGCGAATAGATCGCATCTTGATTGACAGTTGCGAACCATTCTCATAAACGAGCCGTATGACACAGGATATCCTTATGCCGCTTCGCCGGATTGTCGTGAAAACTCTGGCCATTCTTAGCTTGGTGGGGGCCGTCGCACCTGCCTGGGCAAATGATAAACTCAAAGTCGTCACGACCTTTACCGTGATTGCCGACATGGCCCAGAACGTTGCCGGTGACGCGGCAGAGGTCGTGTCAATCACCCGCCCCGGCGCCGAAATCCACGGCTATGCCCCGACCCCGCGCGATCTGGTGCGGGCGCAGGGGGCTGATCTGATCCTATGGAATGGTCTCAACCTTGAACGCTGGTTCGAACAGTTCCTGTCCAACCTGCGCGACGTGCCTGCCGCGACCGTGTCCGAAGGGGTCGATCCGATCTCGATCTCGGGCGGGGATTACGACGGCAAGCCGAACCCGCACGCATGGATGGCGCTGACCTCGGCCGAGATTTACTTGGACAACATCCGCGACGCGCTGTCCGGGGCCGATCCGGACAACGCCGACACCTATGCTGCCAATGCCGAGGCCTACAAAACCCAGATGGCAGACGTGATCGGACCCCTGCGTGACGCGATCCGCGCCCTGCCAGAGGATCGCCGCTGGCTGGTCACCTCGGAAGGGGCGTTTTCCTATCTTGCCCGCGATTTCGATCTGAAAGAGGTCTACCTGTGGCCGATCAACGCCGACGCGCAGGGCACGCCCAAGCAGGTCCGGCAGGTCATCGATACGGTGCGCGATAATGCCATCCCGACGATCTTTTCTGAATCGACCGTGTCGGACAAACCGGCGCGGCAGGTCGCGCGGGAAACCGGCGCGGCCTATGGCGGGGTGCTTTATGTCGACAGCATCAGTGAATCGGACGGGCCGGTGCCCAGCTATCTGGACCTGCTGCGCGTCACCTCGGAAACCATATTGGAAGGCCTGCAACCTTGAGTGACATGGGCATTTCCGCCACCGGCCTGACGGTCACCTATCGCAACGGGCATACGGCGCTGCGGGATGCCAGCTTTGCTATCCCCACCGGGACGATCACTGCATTGGTGGGCGTCAACGGCGCGGGCAAATCAACCCTATTCAAGGCGATTATGGGCTTTGTCCCGGTGTCCTCGGGCCAGATCGAAGTACTGGGTCAGCCGGTTCGCGACATGATGAAACGTCAGGCCATCGCCTATGTGCCGCAGGCCGAAGACGTGGATTGGACCTTTCCGGTGCTGGTCGAAGACGTGGTGATGATGGGTCGTTACGGCCACATGGGGTTCCTGCGTCGTCCACGGCAACAAGATCGCGATGCGGTCGCCGATGCACTGGCCCGCGTGAACATGACCGAGTACCGCCATCGCCAGATCGGAGAGCTGTCGGGCGGGCAGAAAAAGCGGGTATTTTTGGCGCGGGCGCTGGCGCAAGACGCCAAGGTGATCCTGCTGGACGAACCCTTTACCGGCGTCGACGTGAAGACCGAAGAACAGATCATCGCCCTGCTGCGCGATCTGCGCAAAGAGGGCCGGGTGATGCTGGTGGCGACCCACAACCTTGGGTCTGTGCCAGAGTTCTGCGACCGAGTGGTTTTGGTCAAAGGCACGGTGCTGGCGCATGGCCCGGTCGGAGAGATTTTTACCCCCGACAACCTGCGCGAGGCGTTCGGCGGCGTCCTTCGCCACTTCCTGTTGGAAGGCACGCACCTGCATGACGACGAAGACCCGCGGCGGCTAGAGGTCTATACCGATGATGAGCGGCCTTTGGTCATATATGATGACCGCCATCACACGGCACGGGATCGGAAATGATCCTGCTAGAGCCATTCGCATACGCCTATATGACCAATGCGATCTGGGTCTCGGCCCTTGTCGGGGCGGTTTGCGCGTTTCTGTCGGCCTACCTGATGCTGAAGGGCTGGTCCCTGATCGGCGATGCGCTGTCTCATTCCGTCGTGCCCGGGGTTGCCGGGGCCTATATGCTGGGCCTGCCCTTTGCCGTGGGCGCGTTTTTGTCGGGCGGATTGGCGGCCTTGGCGATGCTGTTTCTACGGCAACGGTCCGGGTTGAAAGAGGACGTGGTGATCGGGCTGATCTTTACCGCCTTTTTCGGGCTGGGCCTTTTCATGGTGTCGCTGAATCCCATGGCCGTATCGATTCAGACGATCATCATGGGCAATATTCTGGCCATCACGCCGGGTGATACGATCCAGTTAGCGATTATCGGCGGTGTGTCTTTGATCGTTTTGCTGGCGAAATGGCGCGATCTGCTGGCAGTGTTTTTTGACGAAGCGCACGCCAGATCCATCGGGCTGAACGTCACCGCGCTGCGGCTGGTGTTCTTTACACTGCTGTCGGCCTGCACCGTCGCGGCCATGCAGACGGTCGGGGCCTTTCTGGTGATCGCATTGGTGGTGACGCCGGGCGCGACGGCCTATCTGCTGACCGACCGCTTTCCCCGCCTTTTGGTTCTGTCGGTGCTGATCGGGTCGATCACCTCGGCCGTGGGCGCCTATGTCAGCTATTTCCTCGATGGGGCTACGGGGGGCGTGATCGTCTGCCTGCAAACGCTGCTGTTCGCGATCGCGCTGGTCTTTGCCCCGAAACACGGAATGCTGGCGGCGCGGCTGCGGGCGCGCTCTGCCATCAGGGATGCGACGTGATGGGCGACCTGCTGATCCCCTTCCAGTTTCCCTTTATGCAGAACGCCTTTCTGGTGGTCACCCTGATCGCCCCCGCAGCGGCGATGCTTAGCACTTTTCTGGTGCTGAAAGGCTGGTCGCTGATGGGTGACGCCACCAGCCATGCGGTGCTGCCCGGCGTGGTGCTGGCGTACATGGCAGGCATTCCGCTGATTATCGGTGCGTTTCTGGCGGGGCTTTTGTGTGCCGTGGGCACCGGGTTCATCAAGGATCATTCGCGGATCAAGCAGGACACCGTGATGGGCGTGGTCTTCGCTGGCATGTTTGGCGCAGGCATCGTGATGTACACGCAGATCGAGTCTGACCTGCATCTGGATCACATCCTTTTCGGCAACATGCTGGGCGTCGGGGTTGAGGATCTGTGGACCGCTGGCCTAATCTCGGGTGCGGTGGCGGTGATCCTTGGCCTGAAGTGGCGGGATTTTCTGGCGCATAGTTTCGACCCCATTCAGGCACGGATGATCGGACTGCCGATCGGGGTGTTGCATTATGGTCTGCTGGCGATCCTGTCGGCGACCATCGTCGCGATGCTGTCGTCGGTGGGGATTATCCTGTCGGTCGCCTATCTGATCGCACCCGGCGCGATTGCGTTTCTGCTGACCCGACGGTTTTCCGCGATGCTGATGGTGTCGATCCTTGTCGCCTGGGTCGCAGGGATCACGGGGATCTATGCGTCGTTTTGGCTGGACGCGGCCCCTGCCCCGACCGTCGTTCTGATCCTGACCGCGCTGTTCCTGATTGCACTGACGGTGCGGCGGTTTCGGGACAAAGCCGCGCAGGTCTAAGCGGTCGATCCCTGCTCCAGCCACTTGCGATCCGCTGGCGACAAGTGCGCGTCCATCATCGCGTCATAGGCGGCCAGTTCGTCGTCGGTCAGCTGACCCTGCCATTGGCCGTGCGTGCCGCGATGAAAGAAATCCGCGTCGGATTTGAAGAACCCTTTGCCGCCTGACGGGGCAAAGCGGTCGGCGTTCCGTTTCATGTTGTCAAAGGTCGCGGCCTGTATCAGTTGCTGCATCACCGCTTCGGGGTGGCTGATCCCCAGAACATCCGCCAAATGGGTGAAGGTGCCCGGCAAATCCCGTTTCATATCCGCATAGTGCATCAGCGTGACATTGGGCCTGTCGGCCATCGCTTTGGCCGCTGTGTAGTGAGGCAGGATATGGGCCAAGGGCATGGCATCACAGTCGAACCCGGCGGGCTCTCCGGTCAGGAAATGGCGGAACGTCGCGCGCGGGTCATTTGCCGGATACCAGTCGTCAAACCAGCGGATCGGGATATTCTGCACGTGTTTGCGAAAGGAAAAATGCGCATCCAAAGGATGACGGAAGACACAGATCCAATGGCCCTGATCGCCCACGGTCAGGCCATCCATAGGCGTGTGGCTCTTGAAACTGCGTCGGCCCGGCCTTGCGTCCAGCCTTTGCGTCACCTCGGCCATATCGCGGACGCGGATGTCGATCCACGGCATGTTCATCGAAAACTCTGGCACGACCTGCGGATCACCCGAAAACAGAAGCGCCATGATCGTCTGCATCCATGTCGTCCCGCATTTGGGTGGTGAGACCACAATCACGTCGTCGTCGCGTAGCGTCACCGCATCCCATCGGGTGCTATCGGTCAAAGGCCCGAAATACTGCGGTCGGGACGAGGTTTGGGTCATCGAATACCTGCGGGTTGAAAATGGTCGTTTGGAAATGCATCCGATCAGAGCAAAGGAGGCCACGGCTTGTCAAAGGGTCTGATCGCTGCGCGGTGAACCGCCCTAGGTGTGGCGCGACACCAAGGATTAAGGCAAATCGCGTATAATGCGCTATACAAAGGGGGCCCAAACGGATATTGCCCGACGCTTCCGCGCGGGCCAAAGCCAATCGCCCGCCATTCTGATCCACGAAAAGACCCGTCACCTTGAAACAGACCCTTGCAAATGCGCTGGCCCAAAAGGGCTATGACGTCCTGACCCCCGTCCAACAGGCCGTGACCCAACCCGAGCTGGAGGGCCGCGACCTTCTGGTGTCGGCGCAGACCGGGTCGGGCAAGACCATCGGGTTCGGCCTTGCCATTGCGCCGGTTCTGCTGGGCGACGACGACAGCTTTGCCGGGGCCGAAACGCCCTTGGCGCTGATCATCGCGCCGACGCGTGAACTGGCGATGCAGGTGAAACGCGAATTGGGCTGGCTATATGCGGATGCGGGCGCGGTTCTGGCGTCCTGCGTGGGCGGCATGGACATGCGCGACGAACGCCGCGCGCTGGCCCGTGGGGCGCATATCGTCGTCGCCACGCCGGGGCGTCTGCGCGATCACATCATGCGCGGGTCGATTGACCTTAGCGCTGTGCGCGCTGTGGTTCTGGATGAAGCGGACGAAATGCTGGATCTGGGCTTTCGCGAAGACCTTGAGTTCATTCTTGAAGAAACGCCGGACACGCGCCAGACGCTGCTGTTCTCGGCAACCGTTCCCAATGCGATCGCCAAGCTGGCCCAAAGCTACCAGCGAGAGGCCGAGCGGATTTCGACCGTCAGCGAACGGACACAGCACGCCGACATCGAATATCGCGCCATGCCAGTCGCGGCGCATGACACCGAAAACGCGGTGATCAACGTGCTGCGGTATTATGAGGCGCCGAATGCCATCGTGTTCTGCAACACCCGCGCCATGGTCGCGCGTCTGACCACCCGCCTGTCGAACCGTGGCTTTTCAGTCGTGGCGCTGTCGGGCGAGTTGACGCAAAGCGAACGGTCGAACGCGCTGCAATCCATGCGAGACGGGCGTGCGCGGGTTTGCGTGGCCACGGATGTGGCCGCACGCGGGATCGACCTGCCGAACCTAAATCTTGTCGTGCACGCCGAACTGCCCAGCAGCCATGAAACGCTGCTTCACCGCTCGGGCCGGACGGGCCGCGCGGGGCGCAAGGGGGTCAGCGCGCTGATCGTGCCGCCGTCGGCCCGGAAAAAGGCCGAGCGCATTCTGAAATTCGCCAAATTGACCGCCGACTGGGGCCCTGCCCCTTCGGCGGCAGAGGTCGACGCACAGGACGAACAGCGGATGCTGGGCGCAGATGATTGGCAGGCCGAGGTGACGGAAGGCGAACGCGCCTCTGTTGCGCAGCTGATTGAGGCGTTTACACCGGAACAGATCGCCGTCGCCTACCTGCGCCAGTACAAGCTGCGCCATTCCGCCCCAGAAGAGCTGAGCGCGGTTGCCGCTGGCGCTGCTGCCCAGCCCAAGCCGCGCCGCGACTTTGGCCCCAGCGTGTGGTTTTCCCTGTCCGAGGGGCATAATCAGGCGGCCTCTCCTCGGCATTTGCTGCCGATGATCTGCAAGGCGGGCGATCTGACCAAGGACGATATTGGCGCGATCCGCATTGCCGACGATCAATCCTATTTCCAGATCCGCGAAGACAGCGTTCAGGGGTTCCTGTCGGCGATCGGCGCGAACATGACGATCGAAGGCAACAAACAGGTTCAGCGGGTCGAGGGCGAACCGGAACTGCCCGCATTCAAGCGCGGCGGCAAACCGGGTCGCGGGCCCAAGCCTCGGTCGGGACCGGCCAAGCGCGACACGCCGCCCATCGATTACAATGACGCGCCCGAGCCTCGGGTTCGCAAGCCCAAGCCCGAACATCGGGCGGACGCGAAACCTGCGCCGCACAAGCCTAAACGGGAATACGGGACCAAACGAGAATACGGAGCAGACGCGAAACCGGCCCCGCGCAAGCCCAAGCCAGAGCATCGGGCAGAGGCGACTGACCCTGCCGTCCACCGCGCTGCGGGCAAGCCACGGCACAAGCCGCGGACGGATAAGCCGGATTCTGGCAAGCCAGATGCAGGGAAACCGCGCGCTGGCAAACCGGGCGCAACCTTTGCGCCGAAAGCGTCGCGGGCGGACGCCCCCAAGGGCGGAGAATCGCGGCCATCGCGCAAGCCCACATCCAAGGGTGCGCCATCCAAGGGCGCAGGCAAGGGGCCGCCGCCCCCCAAGGGCAAGGCCAACAGCAAAAAGAACAAAGCCCGCGCCGAGGCACGGCAAGCGGCCAAGTCAGACGGGCCAAAGGGCAAGCGGCGGTAACGCCCTGATCTGATCCACAGAAATAGAAGCCGGGGTCATGCCCCGGCTTTTGTGTTTTTCAGTTGTCCGCCATTGATGAAGCGCATTCATATGTGGGTTCTATCTTTCGGCGATTATCCGTTCGCTGGCCACGCACTACATCCGTCCTAGCAAGGGCACTCGCGGCCCACATATTCCGAAGTGTCGCTGATATAATCCTTCGACAAATCACCGATCTGCCGCGCGCTGATCTACCGTTTTGCCAAGCTGCGTCTGGCGCAGGGAAAGGACCACCATGAAGATCATCAAATCCGGCAGCATGCCCTCGAACCCCGGACCCGAGGATTACTTTACCGGCACCGTGCGGATCGATCCGCTGTTTCAGGCCGAAGAGCCGGGACGTACCAGCGGTGCGCATGTCACCTTTGAACCGGGCGCGCGGACCGCGTGGCACACGCACCCCGCAGGCCAGACCCTGATCGTCACCTTTGGCCGTGGCCGCGTTCAACGAGAAGGCGGACCGATCGAAGAGGTCTCTCAGGGCGATGTTGTCTGGTTTCCCGCTGGCGAGAAGCATTGGCACGGGGCATCGCCCGACACCGCGATGAGCCATATCGCCATTCAGGAAAGCATCGACGGCACGCCGGTGACCTGGATGGAAAAGGTGTCGGACAGCGACTACGAAGGTTGAGGTTGGCGCCCGGTCAGGTTGTGACCGGGCGTTCTTCTGCCATGCGGCTTTCGGCGTTGCGCGCCATCAACGTATGCATGACGATCAGGCCCAGCCCCAGAACGATCCCGATCCACATGATGGTCGGGGTCTTCCACAGGACCAGCAGCGCAAGACCAAGGCGCAGCGCCATTTCCCACCGCGCAATCGGACCCCGGTCGAAGCGCGCCAAGGCCGACGCGGTCAGATACAGCGCCAGCACAAGACGCGCGGTCAGCCAGCCCAGTGATGCCCATTCGATCTGCCCCGAATAGCCTTCGATCATCGCGCGTTGGCCCGTGTCGCTGGTGATGGTCACCGCCTCTTCGATCAGAAGGAGTTCGGGGTACCACGCGAAGACGAAAGGGATCGTGAACATGACAATGCCGACCCGAACCGCGGCGACACCGGTGCGCATCGGTTCCGTCCGGGTGATCGACGCGGCCGCAAAGGCGGCAATGGCAACCGGCGGCGTGATGGCGGACGCGACGGCAAAGTAGAACACGAACATATGCGCGGTGAAAAAGCTGACGCCAAGGTTGGCCAGCAACGGCCCCAGCAGCAGCGCCACGTTCACATAGGCCGGAACGGTTGGCATCCCCATGCCCAGAAGGATCGCACAGAACATCGCGCAGCTTAGCGCCAGCATCAGGTAGACGCCGCCGACGATGTGAAGCTCGAACCCGAAGATGTGAAGCACCTGCGCCTTTTCCAGCCACGAGGTGACTGCGCGCGTCAGCTCTCCGGTCAGGCCGCTTTCGTTCAGGAAGGCCGAGATGATCGACACCGCGAAGAGCAGCAGGAACAACCGCGACAGCAGCAGCCCACCATCGGCCAGCGAGACCAGCACCTTGGACGGGCGCGCGCGCGTGGCGGGGTCGAGGAACAGCAAAGGCAGCAGAACGACGACAGCCCACCATCCGGCAGAAACCGCATCGCCGGTGGAATTGGTGATCGTGCGGATCACACCCGTCGGCAGGATCGCCGCGAGCGCGCTGTTGCCCAAGGCGTCCTTGTTGCCCAGCAGCAGGAACAGGATCGTCAGGATCGGCACGAAGATGATGATCAGGTTCAGCCAGTCCTGTTTGTTCATCAGCAGGTCATCGGGAATGTCGCGCATCGGTTCGACCTTTTCCCGGCGGGCCTGAAACACGACCGCCAGAAAGATCGAGAAAAAGAAGAACATCGCCGGCAGGAAAGCCGCTGTAATGACCTTGTCATAAGGCACCGCTGTCAGCGCCACCAAGACGAAGGCCGCCACGCCCATGACCGGTGGCATGATCTGCCCGCCGGACGAAGCTGCCGCCTCGACCCCGCCAGCGAACTGGGGGGAAAATCCGTTACGCTGCATCATCGGGATGGTCAGGCGCCCGGTGGACAAGACGTTCGTGACCGGCCCGCCCGTAATGGTGCCGAACATGGCCGAGGATACGATGGCGGCATGGGCCGGTCCGCCGCGCAGGCGTCGGGTGCTCATCACCGCAAGCTTGATCAGCGACGTGCCGCCCGCGGACGACCCGAAAAGCGCGCCAAGGATCACATAGGGAAAGACCTGGCTGACCACGATCTCCATGAATCGGCCCATGAAACCGTCGGGCGTGATGAAGACGTTGGTTGCCTTCTGGATCGCCGCGGCGGCGACATCGCCGCTGTCTGCGCCCAGCTTGGTCAGAAGGAAGTTGTTGTCAGACAGGTCAAACATCCAGATCAGCGCGGTGCCGACGGTATAGATCACGACCACGCTGGCCACAGCCACCAGCGGAAGGCCCCAGACCCGGACGTTATACAAGAAAAACAACGTGATAATGGTGAAAAGCAGCGGGATGATCCAGATGCCGAACCGGGCCTGACAGGCCGGGACTTCGGCCTCGAACGAGATGCCGGGGATCACACCGGCAGACCGTTCGGCGGCATCTTGAATTAGCCGTGCGCGTTCGCCGGTGATCTGGTCGATCAGGCAGATGCTATCGACTTCGACAAGGTATCCGAAGGCCGCCAGAAACGCGGCCAAGATCAGGCCTGCATCCAGCAGAAAGCCAAGCCAAGCCAGATTGGGGCGGGTTTCGCGCCACGCGCGGTAGACGCTGGAATCCAAAGCGACGATCACCATCATCAGCAGGAAAACCGGCGGGTAGAAATATTCGGTCGGGAAGTTCGACACGCGGAAGAACTGGCGCCCGGTCAGGTCACGGGCCAGATCCTGTAGGCCCGGAATTTCCGGCAGGGTGTTGACCATGCCGACGACGACAAGGATCAGGGCGAGCCAGACAGCGATCCGCTGGCCCAACGGCTTTTTCACGGCTGAGAAATCGGTCATGGCATGTCACTTGGAAAAAAGGGGCCGCGTGACGCGGCCCCGTGAGAGTTACGGACGCAGACAGTCTGCGACCGTGTGGCCGGCATCCTCAAACGCGCGAATCGCGCCGGGATGCATCTTGATTTGTACGGCGCCACAGGCCCCTTGGCTGGTGCCATCAAGGTCACCAAAGCTCATCATCAGGAAGGCCCCGCGCGGGGATCCGGTGACGAACCGCTGCTGCCCTTCGAGGTACGCCTTGGTGATGTCGTAGACGAGTTGTTCGTCCATAGAGGCGGACACGATCTGCCCAAAGGCCGTGGCAAAGCTGTCGAAGGTGTCGTCGTCGGTCACGATGGTGATGTCGTTGCCTTCGTACGCGGCGCGCACTTCTTCGACCGGGACAGAGTACGGCGCGTGGCCCGGAGCCGCGACGATCTGCTGACCCAGTTCACTGGCCAAAAGGTCGGACGGCACGTCGTGGATGGTGATACCGCCCGCGGCAGCGATAGCGATCTGACGACCCGAGGGCAGACCTTCGGGGATGGTCCAGGCGTCCGCGCCACCACCAGTGATGCTGGACACAGTATCGGGCCAAGGGTTCTGGATCCCCTCATAACCTTCGCCGTCTTTCAGTCCGGACAGCAGCTGGATCATCGCCCGACCCGAGGTCAGGGCAGCACCACGCGGCGGGCCGTTCCAGATGCGCAGGCCGCTAAGATCGCGGATGTCTTCGACCGGGTTGCTGTTGTAGTAGCCGAGGATCTGCGCCGAAGCCGCGTTGAAGAACAACACGCGGATGTTGGACGCCAGTTCCGCGCCCTTTTCCGGGCCAATGCCGCTGTAGGGGCCAATGCCGCGCGACAGAAGGAAGGGCAGGATCAGCGGCGCGGGCGCCATGTCCAGACGGCCTTCGGCCACGGCCTGAACCGAATTGGTCAGCGTCGCGCCTTCGGTGATCTGCAGGTTGGCGACACCGGTGCTGTCCAGAATGGCGGCCAGCGTGGTGTCGATGTAATGCGGGGTCGAGCCGGGCGTGGTCGTTTCGGCGGTCAGCGTCGCTTGGGCTGCAACCGCGATGGGTGCAACGGCCAGCACAGCGCCCAGAATGGTCTGTCTGATCATGGAATCCTCCCTGTTTTTTGCGCCTTCCTCCAAAGGCGGCCGATCCCTGACGAGACCTGGCCCCTAAACGCTGGCAGAAAATATATGACTTGTCACGTAAATTTTTTTCAGGTCTTATCAGAGGCATCGGAGGAGAGACATGAGCCTGGATGCACAGATCGACCGCGATCGGATTCGCCGGCGGCAGACCCGCGAAGACCTGAACCTGTTTTCGCGCCTGCCTGCGGTCTATTCATCATCGCGCAAGCAGGGTCAGCAGTTGCTGCAGTTGGGCGGTGGGCTGTCGATCGTGGAATGGCGCACCCTTTGGGACCTGCACGAGGCAGGCCCGATGACCATCCGCGATCTGTCGGCACTTCAGCGCACCGATCATTCCCTGCTTAGCCGCGCGCTGCCCGAGATGAAGCGCAAGGGCTATGTCCAGATGGAGCGATCGAGCGAAGATGGCCGCCAAACTATCGTGGCACTGACCGAACAGGGGCTGCAGGCGTATCAGACCGCCGCCCCGATCATGGCGCGGCGCCGCGCCATGCTGCGACAGGTCTTTTCCGAAGACGAAATTCGGGCCTTCGCGGGCCTTCTGGACCGATTGGAAGAGTTCCTTCATCTACCGGTAGACGAAATCCTGAATGCGGAGGCCGCAGAATGACCGACACCCCTAACGTTCTTTGGATCATGGCCGACCAACTTCGGTTCGATTACCTTAGCTGTTACGGCCATCCGCATCTGAAGACGCCGCATATCGACGCATTGGCGGCTCGAGGCGTTCGGTTCACCAACACCTATGTGCAGTCACCAGTCTGCGGGCCGTCGCGTATGTCGGCCTATACCGGGCGCTACGTGCGCAGCCACGGGTCGACGTGGAACGGCATGCCCCTTCGGATCGGAGAGCCGACCTTGGGCGACCACCTGAGAGAAGCCGGCGCCCGTGCCGTTCTGGTGGGCAAGACCCATATGACCGCCGATGCCGAAGGGATGGCATGGCTGGGGATCGATCCGACAAGCGAGATTGGCGTCCGCGCCTCTGAATGCGGGTTCGAGGCGTTTGATCGCGACGACGGTCTGCACCCCGACAGCCCGCGCCAACAATGGTCGGCCTACGACGATTATCTTGTCGCGCACGGCTACGAATCCAATAACCCTTGGGGCGATTTCGCCAACTCCGGCCTCGACGAGGACGGAGAGCTGCTGTCGGCATGGCTGCTCAAGAACTCTCGGCTGGCCGCCAATGTGCCCGAAGAGCATTCGGAAACCGCCTATATGACCGACCGCGCGATGGAGTTCATGGAGCAGGCCACCGCCGATGGCCGTCCGTGGATGTGCCACCTGTCGTATATCAAACCACACTGGCCCTACATCGTCCCGGCGCCCTACCACGACATGTACGACGAAAGTCATATCGTGCCGCCCGTCCGGTCCGAGGATGAAAAGGACACCGATCATCCGCTGGTGAAGGCCTACCAACAGGCGCGTGTCTGCCAAAGTTTTTCGCGCGACCATGTCCGCGAACACGTGATCCCCGCCTACATGGGACTGATCAAGCAGCTGGACGATAATCTGGGGCGGCTGTTCGCGTGGATGGACGAAAAGGGGCTGTCCGAAAACACGATCATCGCCTTCACCTCGGACCATGGGGATTACATGGGCGATCACTGGATGGGCGATAAGGATTTCTATCACGAGATAGCGGTCAAAGTGCCGCTGATCATCGCCGATCCCCGGCCTCAGGCCGATAGCACGCGGGGCGGCGTATCTGACGCGCTGGTCGAGATGATCGATCTGGCCCCCACCTTCATGAACGCTTTGGGCTGCAAGCCGAAACCGCATGTGATCGAAGGTCGCGACCTGACCCCCCTGCTGCACGGAGAGCCGGGGTTCGCCCGCACTTACGCGATCAGCGAACACGACTATCACTGGTCCGACATGGCCCGCACGCTGGAGCAAAAGCAGGAAGATGCACACACGAAGATGATCTTCGATGGGCGCTGGAAATACATTCGCTGCGAGGGGTTCCGGCCTGTATTGTTCGATCTGGAAACCGACCCGAGCGAAGTGCACGACCTAGGTGCATCACAGACGCCCGAGCATATCGCTGTTCGTGAGCGGATGGAGGCCGCCCTACTGGATTGGGCCACCCGCCATCACACCCGGATCACCGCGACTCCTGCAGTGCTGGAGCGGCAGAAGAAAGCCGCAGAAACCGGCATCCTGATCGGTTTCTGGGACGAGGCGGAATACCACGCCGCAACCGGCATCAGGTTCGAGGATCTGGAGCCTGTCGGGCGATAAGTGCGCGGTCTTTTCGGGCCCGGTATAAGAAAGGCCTCGGCTGGTTGGTCCAGCCGAGGCCTTTCGATTTGATGGGCAATTGGGTTCAAATATCCAGATTTTCCACGTTCAGCGCGTTGGCCTGAATGAACTCACGACGCGGCTCGACGACGTCACCCATCAGCTTGGTGAACAGATCGTCGGCTTCGGCCATATCCTCGACCCGGACCTGCAGCAGCGTGCGCGCTTCGGGGTCCAGCGTGGTTTCCCACAGCTGGTCGGGGTTCATTTCGCCCAGACCCTTATAGCGCTGTAGCTGCAGTCCGCGCTCACCCTCTTCGAGGATCGCGGCCAAGAGGTCCAGCGGGCCATAGATCGTCTGCCCACGGTCACGGCGGACCAGCTTGGCGGGGTCGGTGTAGACGCCGCGCAGGTTCTCAGTCATCTGGCCAAGGCGACGCGCCTCGCCCGAGCGGAGGACTGCGCCGTCCAAAGTCCGCAACTCTTCCACGCCGCGCAGCACGCGCGACAGGCGGATGCCGTGGTCTTGGGTGATGCGCCCTTGCCAGCCGCGTTCGTATTCGGCGGCGATCTGGTCCAAACGGGCGGCGACCTTATCGGCGACGCCTTGCAGGTCGGCGTCGGCCTGACCGGTTTCGAACGCACCGGCGATGGCGGCCTGTTCCAGAATGTGGCGCGGGTATTGCGTCGGGAAGGCGTCGAGGATGCGTTTCACCTGACGCGCGCCTTCGACGACACGGACCAGATCGTTGCCCGTGATCTCTTCTCCATCGGGCAGACGCAGCACGGCGCCTTCGGTCCCCTGAGCGATCAGGTAGTCTTCGAGGCTGGCCTGATCTTTCAGATAAACCTCTGATTTACCACGCGAAACCTTATACAGCGGCGGCTGCGCAATATACAGGTAGCCGCCTTCGATCAGTTCGGGCATCTGGCGATAGAAGAAGGTCAGAAGCAGGGTCCGGATGTGCGCGCCGTCGACGTCAGCGTCGGTCATGATGACGATCTTGTGGTAGCGCAGTTTTTCGATGTTGAACTCGTCCCGGCCGATGCCGGTGCCAAGCGCCATGACGAGGTTGCCGATTTCCTGCGACCCCAGCATCCGGTCGAACCGGGCGCGTTCCACGTTCAGGATCTTACCGCGTAGGGGCAGAACGGCCTGCGTTGACCGATCCCGACCCGTCTGGGCCGAGCCACCGGCGGAGTCACCCTCGACCAGGAAGACTTCGGTTTTGGAGGGGTCTTTTTCCGAACAATCCTTCAGCTTCCCAGCCAGATAGTTCACGTCCATGGCCGTCTTGCGGCGGGTCAGTTCACGGGCCTTACGGGCGGCTTCACGGGCCAGCGCGGCTTCGACGATCTTGCCGACGATCGCCTTGGCTTCATTGGGGTTTTCTTCAAACCATTCGGCCAGCTTTTCGGCCACGAGGTTTTCCACCGCCGGGCGCACCTCGGAGGACACAAGCTTGTCCTTGGTCTGGGACGAGAACTTGGGATCGGGCACTTTGACAGACAGAACGCAGGTCAGACCTTCGCGCGCGTCGTCGCCGGTGAAAGAAACCTTTTCGCGTTTCGCGATACCGGATTCCTGCGCGTATTTCGTCAGCGTCCGGGTCAGCGCGCCGCGGAAACCCGCCATGTGGGTGCCGCCGTCGCGCTGCGGGATGTTGTTGGTAAAGGGCAGGACGTTTTCATGGTAGCTGTCGTTCCACCACATCGCGACCTCGACCCCGATGCCGTCCTTCTCGCCTTCGACGTAGATCGGCTCTTCGAACATCGCCTGTTTCGACCGATCGAGGTATTTGACGAATTCCTTCACGCCGCCTTCATAGAACAATTCGGTCTTCAGCGGTTCGGCGGGACGTTCATCTTCCAGCACGATCCGCACGCCAGAGTTCAGGAAGGCCAGTTCGCGCAGGCGCTTTTCCAGCGTGTCGTAATTGTATTCGAGGTTCGAGAAGGTCTGGGTCGAAGACAGGAACCGTACCTCGGTCCCTTTTTCGCCATTCGCATCGCCCACCACTTCAAGCGGCGCCACGGTCTGCGAGTTTTCGAAGCGGACGTAGTGCTCTTTGCCGTCGCGCCAGATGCGCAGCTCCAGCCAGTCGGACAGGGCGTTCACCACGGAAATCCCCACGCCGTGCAAACCGCCGGACACCTTGTAGGAGTTCTGGTCGAATTTACCGCCGGCGTGCAGCTGGGTCATGATGACCTCGGCCGCGGATACGCCCTCTTCGGAGTGCATGTTGACCGGAATCCCACGACCGTTGTCGCGCACCGACACCGAATTATCGGCGTGGATCTTGACCCGGACAAAGTCGGCATGACCGGCCAGCGCCTCGTCAATTCCGTTGTCGACGGCTTCATAGATCATGTGATGCAGACCCGACCCGTCGTCGGTGTCGCCGATGTACATGCCGGGCCGCTTGCGAACAGCGTCCAAGCCTTTGAGAACTTTAATGGAATCGGCGTCGTATGACGGTACGTCCTGCTGCGGATCAGCCATGCGGAAAACATCCCCTATATTCGTAGGATTTTATACCGTTCTGGCAGGGCAATGTCACGTCTCAGCCACAATATTTTGTGGTTTCAGCCGCGTCAGCTTTGTCATGACCACAAGGCGCGGCAGACGCCGGATCTAGGTGAACGGAATGACCAGCCCGACACATATCATTAGCCCGCCCGCGATGGTGTTCGTCCGCCGCATCGCGGTGCCAGAGGCCAGCAATCGCCGCACCCGGTCGACCATCAGCGCAAAGATCAGATTGCCAATGAACGGCACCGCCATCGACACGCCCATAATCGCCGCGATGTCCCATTTCGTGATGTTCGTCAGATCGAAAAACCCGGGCAGCACGCCCATGTAGAACAGGATCGCCTTAGGGTTGCCCAGGATAACGACCAGACCGGCGATGAACCCTGCCCACATGCCCGGCCGCGTCAGACGGCTGTCACTGGCGATGGTCTTGTCGGCATTGCGGATCAGCAGGATCCCCATGATCAGGAACATCGCCGCCCCGACAAAGCGCAGCAGCGTCATGAACCACGACACCTGTTCCACCAGCCAGCTAACCCCCAGCACGGCCAGAAGCGGCCACAGCGCGTCGCCCACCACCACGCCAAGCGCCAGCGGCCATGCGGAATGAAACCCGCCCGACAAGGCGCGGGCGGTTAGGGCCAGCCAGACAGGCCCCGGCGTCAGAAAGAGGATGAACAGGGCCCCGGCGTAAAACGCCAGTTCAGTTGCGGTCAGGGTCATTCGCGTTGCGGATCCGGGATCGTCAGGGTGCCGTCGTCGTTCACGGTCCAGAACGGGTTATACGCCAGTTCCCAGACATGGCCGTCCGGGTCCGAATAATAGCCCGAATACCCGCCCCAAAAGACCTCCTCCGGGCGCTTCAGTTCCGTCGCGCCCGCGTCGATGGCGGCCTGATAGGCAGCGTCGACCCCGTCGCGATCTTGAAAGTTCTGCGCCAAGGTCACGGCGCCGATACCAAGCGGCGCGCCGGGACGACCCTGATCCTTGGCCAGATCGTCTTTGCCAAACAGACCAAGCGCCATGCCATGCAGCCGGAAAAACACCACGCCCGGCGCTTGATCCGCGGCCTGCCAGCCCAACGCCTCGTAAAAGGCGCGCGACCGGGCCAGATCCTCGACCCCGAGGGTTATCAGGCTCACCCGTTGCGGTGTCATGGCGTATCCTTCTCAATCTGGCTTTCGCCCGCCGTGTCCGTAATCCGCAGATGCTGGGCGCGCTCGCCCAGTTCCGCAAACAACTCCGGCCCCGTGCCCGTCATCCAGGCCTGAGCCTTCAGGGCGCAGACCTCGTCATAAAGGGCGGCGCGCCGGTCGGCGTCAAGATGGGCGGCGACCTCATCCAACAGCAGGATGGGAGGCGCGCCAAAGTCATCCGCCAAAGCCCGCGCATTGGCGAGGATCAGAGAGATCAGCAAAGCCTTCTGCTCTCCGGTCGAGGCATCCTTGGCCGCGATCCCTTTGGCGGCCCATTGCGCCTCCAGATCCACGCGGTGTGGCCCGATCAGAGTGCGCCCGGCCGCCAGATCGCGCCTGCGCCCATCGGCCAGCGCGGCTTTCAACGCCAGTTCGTCCGCGGGCAATTCGCCCTCCGCGTGGCTCATCGCCAGATCGGGGGCGGGAAAGGCGGTGTCACTGGTGGCGGCGGCGATAAGGGACAACGCCTCGGCCCGGTGGGCGGTGATACGCGCGCCCGCCTCTGCCATCTGTGATTCCAGTGCGACATACCAGTGCTCGTCACGCACCATGTCCTTCAGCAACCGATTGCGTTCCCGCATGGCCTTTTCATAAGCCAGCGACGCTTCGGCATGGGCCGGATTAAAGCTCAGCGTCATGCGATCCAGAAATCGCCGCCGCCCTTCTGCCCCTTCGATCCACAGACGGTCCATCGACGGCACCAGCCAAAGGATCCGCGCAACCCGGCCCAATGCGGCCTGCGACGCCGCCTTGCCATCAATCCGCACGGTCCGGGCCGTTCCGGGTTCGGCCATGGTCTCCAGCTCATGCACATTATGCAGCGAGCGCAGCACACCTGTCAGCTTCCAGCCCAAGGCTTCGGGCCGCCGGATCAGATCCTCTGCCCCTGCCCGCCGCAGCCCGCGCCCCGGCGAAAATAGCGACACCGCTTCCAATAGTGATGTCTTACCAGCGCCGTTCGGGCCGTGAATGGCCACAGGCCGACCATCCGCCTCGACCACACCACGGCGATACGACCGGAAATGCGATAGGGTCAGCCGGGTCAGACACAGCGTCCCCATGCATCCCCCATCTTCATCTTTCAAAAAAATACTCTCGCCGAAGGCAGACCCGCGCAGCGGGTCATACGACAGCTCAGACGCGCATCGGCATGACGACGTAGATGGCCGAGGTGTCGCCACCTTCGCGCATCAGGGTCGGATCACCGGCCGAGTTGAAAAGGAACACCGCGTTTTCACGATCGACCTGAGAGGCGATCTCCAGCAGGTATTTCGCGTTGAACCCGATCTCCAGCCGTTCGTCGCCATAGGCCACGGCCAATTCTTCTTCGGCGGCGCCGCTGTCCGGCGCGTTCACGGACAGGACCAGACGGTCTTCGTCCAGCGCCAGCTTCACTGCGCGCGACCGTTCGGACGACACGGTCGCCACACGATCCACGGCCTTGGCGAAATCAGCGGCGTCGACTTCCATCTGCTTGGTGTTCCCCTGCGGGATCACGCGGGTGTAGTCGGGGAAGGTGCCGTCGATGACCTTGGACGTCAGGGTGATTTCCGGCGTTGCAAAACGGACCTTGGTTTCGCTGACAGACACGGCGATTTGCATGTCGTCGTCGTCCAGCAGCTTGCGCAATTCGCCCACGGTTTTGCGCGGCACGATCACACCGGGCATATCAGCCGCGCCATCCGGCAGCGGCGCATCGATGCGGGCCAGACGGTGACCGTCGGTGGCGACACAGCGCAGCACGCGGCCATCTTCGCCTTCGGCGATGTGCATGTAGACGCCGTTCAGATAATACCGCGTCTCTTCGGTCGAGATGGCGAATTTCGATTTGTCGAACAGGCGGCGCAGCACAGGTGCCGGGGCCGAGAAGTTCGACGCATATTCCGAGGTCGCCATGACCGGGAAATCTTCTTTGGGCAGCGTGGCGAGGTTAAAGTTCGACCGGCCCGCCGTCACCGTCAGACGACCGGCGGCGCTGTCTTCGGACAGGGTGACCTGCGCGCCATCGGGCAGTTTGCGGACGATTTCATGCAGCGTCACGGCGCTAACCGTCGTGGCCCCTGCGCGTTCGACCATGGCGGGGGCCTTGTCGACCACCTCGATGTCCAGGTCGGTCGCGCGGAACTGAACTTCGTTCCCTTCGGCTTCGATCAGGACGTTGGCAAGGATCGGGATCGTGTTGCGGCGTTCCACAACCGACTGCGCCTGAGAAACCGCCTTAAGCAGCGCGGCGCGTTCGATGCTGAGTTTCATGACCCTTACTCCTGTCCAAAGCTGCCCGTCAGATCAAAGCCTGCCGATGCCGGGACCGGAAAGCTACCCGTTTCAGGGGTCAGCACAAGTGTTTTGTTGGTTTTTACCCGCATTCCCGGGGGCATCAAGCAAAGACCGGGCGCGATGGCCCGGTCTTTTGAAATTCCTGTGCTTTCGCTAAGCGAAAGGCGCGATTTACGCCTCAAGCGCGCGGCGCAGCAGTTCGATATCCTCGGCGATCTGACCATCCTGCTGCTTCAGCTCTTCCACGCGGCGGACGCCGTGGATCACGGTGGTGTGGTCACGCCCGCCAAAACGGCGGCCAATCTCGGGCAAGGACCGGGAGGTCAGCTGTTTCGCAAGATACATCGCGACTTGACGAGGCCTGGCATAGGTCCTGACACGTTTCGGGCCGATCAGGTCCGACATGCGGATGTTGTAATGCTCGGCCACCTTGCGCTGGATCTCTTCGACGGTGATCTTACGCTCGGACGCGCGTAGGATATCGGCCAGACATTCCTGGGTCAGATCCAGCGTAATCTCACGGCCCACCAGCGACGAGAAGGCGAAGAGACGGGTCAGCGCGCCTTCGAGCACCCGGACGTTGGTCGAAATGCGGTGCGCCAGAAATTCCAGCACGCCGTCGGCCATCTTCAGTTCGGGATATTGCAGGCGATAGGCGTCCAGCTTGCTTTGCAGAATGCCCAGACGCAGTTCGTAGTCGGTCGGGTGCAGGTCGACGATCAGCCCGCACTGCATGCGCGACCGAATACGCTCTTCCATATCGGTCATTTCACCCGGCGCGCGGTCGCCCGAGATGATGATCTGTTTGTTCTGATCCACCAGCGCGTTGAACGTGTGGAAGAACTCTTCCTGCGTGCTGTCCTTACCGGCGATGAATTGAACGTCGTCGACCATCAGAACGTCGACCGTGCGGAACAGCGATTTGAAATCCATGGTGCGACGTTCGCGGATCGCCTGAACGAAACGGTACATGAACTGTTCTGCCGACAGATAGACGACGGTCAGTTCGGGACGGTTCTTCTGCAGCTCATGCGCGATGGCGTGCATCAGGTGAGTTTTACCCAAACCGACGCCACCATACAGGAACAGCGGGTTGAAGGTGACGGGGCCGCCTTCGGCGACACGACGGGCCGCGGCATGGGCCAGTTCGTTCGGCTTGCCGACGACGAAGCTGTCGAAGGTAAAGCGCGGGTCCAGCGGCGCTGGCTGCAGCATCGCATCCAAGGCCGATGGTTTGGCCGGCGCGGCCGCGGCAGCTGCGGCTTTGGGCTCGACTTCGACCTGCGCAGGGCGGGCGGGTTCTGCAATGTTGGTATTGGCGGCTTCGCTGACGACGAATTCCAGACGGCGCACACCGGTGCTGACGGCCGACACCTCGGACAGAATCAGATCACCGAAATTGCGCGACACATAGGTGCCTGCATAGGTGTTGGGCGTACCGATCGTGGCCACGCCTTCGTCGGTCTGAACCAGCACCAGCGGTTCGATCCAGCTTTTGTAATTATGTTGCCCGACGTTCTTCAGAAGATTCTGTTTTACTGCGCCCCATTGATCTTTTGTCATTCTACTTCTTTGCCCCCAGATGCTTTCAAACCAACACGCCTATATGTCCTGCACCGACCCGTTCGATGCAGCGATCGCATTGACTTAGGACAGACCACACCCAGACCGCTCCCGCAGCAGGAGCAGCCAAAAGGTCTGGCAATCTGTTGTCAGGAACTGCAACCGAATGCGCGGATTAGTCCCCTACCGCGCAACCCAAAGTTGCAATTACCGTCTGCTCGACCGGTTCGGTAACCAGGCTGATACTTATGGCAGCGCGCTTTTATTTAAGCGTCGGCAGCTTTCTCAACTCTGGCCCAGAATCGCTGAGCACCCCAAGACGACGTGAATCGCTGAAATGAACTTAGCAACTGCTGCGCGAGGCGCGCAACGGCAAGAAGCGCTTGACTCAGACTTGTTTGAAATCGAATCCGATTCCGGTGGCGAAAGCGCCACATGACAAAAGGGCACCGCTTTCGCGATGCCCCTTTGGTGTTCAAAGACTTGAGCGTCAGATCAGGCGATTGCCTTCACGCGTGCGGCCAGGCGGGACATTTTCCGCGAGGCAGTGTTTTTGTGCACGATGCCCTTGGACACGCCGCGCATCAGCTCGGGCTGAGCGGCTTGAAGGGCTGCAGATGCCTTTTCTTTGTCACCCGACGCAATCGCCTCTTCCACCGAACGAAGGAAGGTACGGATGCGCGAGCGACGCGCCTTGTTCACCGACGTGCGGCGAACCATCTGACGGGCGCGCTTCTTGGATTGAGGCGAATTGGCCATAGTGATTTCGTCCCATGGTTTGGGTTACGTGTGTTCTGAAGCCGCGCTGATAGGGCCGACTCGCCGCAAAGTCAACAGGTTTGGACCGGGAACTGCGGGAATGGGTCAAACTGGTCCCAAGTCATCGCCCGATCCGTCGCCTGATGTCGAACATACCACAAGGATCCGCGCCTCTTCCTGCCCCTCTGCAGCATAAAGGTGCCCGCGCCCGCTGTCGAAATACAGACAGTCGCCTTCGTCCAGCTCAAGCTCGTCCTGCCCTTCGAATTGCACGACGACCCGACCCGTTAGAACCATCAGGAATTCTTCGCCCGGGTGACGTACCATATGATCGAAATGGACGGTCTCACGCGGCTTCAGCGTCCCGCGCATCGGCACCATGGATTTGCCGTGCACATCCGGGAACAGCATTTCGTAGGTGTAGTTTTCCGTCTGGTGAAAGGCAAAATCCCCCTGTCGCGCCACGGCGATGGTGCCCGTTTCGAATTCCCTGCCGCGATCGGCAAACAATTCCGCCACGTCAACGCCCAACCCCTGCGCAAGGCCCGAGAATCGGTCGTACGTCGGCGCCATCAGCCCGCGTTCGATCTTGGATATGGTGGAAATGGCCAGACCGCTGCGATCCGCCAGAGTCTGCAGGGTCAGCCCCCGGGTTTCGCGCAGGTATTTCACCCGCGCGCCCAAGGTCTGGCGACTGTCGTCGAGGGCGGCTCGATCAGTCGGATTCGGTTGGGTGCCAGGCATGTGAACTCTCCCCTGCGGCGATTTCCTTTTTTCCTATCGGAAACACTGTTAGTCGATGCCTGTTTTTAATTTAGGGCTGGGCGCCAGACGTCCAGTCGGGGTGCCGTATGCCACATGATTCCACATTCGATGTCGCCATCATAGGCGCAGGCATTGCTGGTGTGTCGGCGGCGGCCGCGCTGGCCCCGTCTGCGCGGGTTCTGCTGATCGAAAAAGAGGCACAGCCCGCCTATCACGCCACCGGACGATCCGCCGCGATTTTGGCGCAGACGTACGGCAACGACGTGATCCGCGCGCTGACCCATGCGTCCGATCGCTTCCTGCGCAGCCCGCCCGATGGTTTTTGCGACCACCCGTTGCTGTCTCCGCGAGGGCTGGTGCTGATCGCACGCTCTGATCAACTGCTTCGGTTAAGGGCAGACTATGACGCGCTAGAATCGGACCTCTTGGAATGGATTGAGCCTAAGGCATTGGAGGCAGAGATTCCGATTCTCAGGCCGGGATATGTGGCGGGCGGGTTCGCCAACAGGGCGGCGCAGGATGTTGATGTGCATGCCCTTGTGCAAGGCTATCTGCGGCGATTCCGTCAGGACGGCGGACATGTCCGGACTGGACAAGAGGTCACGGGCCTTCACCGTGAGGGCGCGGGATGGCGGGTTCAACTGGGGGCGGAGGCTGTGACAGCCAGCACTGTCGTCAATGCCGCCGGGGCGTGGGCGGATCATGTCGCGACACTTGCGGGTGCGCAGCCGCTTGGGTTGCGTCCGCTCAGACGTAGCGCGGTTACGCTGCGGCCGCCAGCAGGACTGGACGTGGGCCAGCTTCCGATGATCGTGGACGCGGATGAGCGGTTTTATCTGAAGCCCGAAGCCGGGATGCTCTTGGCCTCCCCCGCCAACGAAACGCTGTCTGATCCAACCGATGCGCAGCCGGAAGAGATGGAGATCGCCATCGCAATCGATCGCGTCACCACCGCCTTCGATCTGGATGTCCGCCGGATCGAATCGAAATGGGCTGGGTTGCGCACTTTTGCGCCAGACCGATCCCCGGTTTGCGGCTTTGATCCCGAGGTGCCCGGCTTTTTCTGGTTGGCGGCACAGGGTGGGTTCGGGGTCCAGACCGCCCCGGCCCTGTCCCAGATCACGGCGCATCTGGTTTCAGGCGCGGCACTGGACGAGGACCTGATCGAGACCGGCCTGAATTTGACAAGACTGGCCCCCGACCGCGACAACCGAAACTGGATCTGGCCCACGTAGGGCAGGCTTCGGCCCGCCCTGCCGAGCACCCTTATCCTTGGCGAAACCCACGCTGGAATTTGGCCATGCCGCCGATCCAGCGGTTATAGTTCGCGACCTTGGCTTCCATATAGCTCTGCACCTGCGGATGCGGCAGAATCAGGAACTCTTCGTTGCGGATGCCTTCCAACGCCGATTGCGCCACCGCCTCGGCCGTGATGACCCCATCCCCGGCCTGAGGGCCTTCGGCCCCGATCCCGGTCAGCATCGGCGTCGCCACACCCTGCGGGCACAGAATCGACACCCGGATCCCCTGATCACGATGCGAAATGGCAAGGTTTTCGGCAAAGCCCACGGCGGCGTGTTTCGTCGTGGAATAGGTTGCGCTGCCGATCTGGGACAAAAGGCCCGCCGCGCTGACCGTATGAAGGAAATAGCCAGACCCGCGTTCGATCATGCGCGGAATCAATACGTTGGCGGCGTGCACATGGGCCATCACGTTGACCTCCCATGCCATCTGCCATTCCTCGGGCGTGGCCCCGGCGGCATTGGTGATCGCCAGATCAAAGGCATTCGCGATACCAGCGTTGGAACACATCAGATCGACGGGGCCATGATCCGCCTCGATCTGATCAATCATGGCCGTGATCTGGGCCGCATCCCGCACATCGACCTGCAGGCCTGTGCCGCCGATCTCGGCCGCGACGGCTTTGGCGTTGTCGCCGTTCAGGTCGCAGACGCAGACATGTTTTGCCCCCGCATCCGCCAGCGCCCGTGCCAGCGCCGCGCCGATCCCCTGTCCGCCGCCCGTAACTATGGCGACCTTGCCTGTGATGTCCATGTGCTATCCTCCGGTTTGTCTGGCCATCAAAGCGGGTTACGGCCCAAAAGAAAAGCCGCCCCAAGGGACGGCTTTTGCATAGACGGTCATGAGCGGCCTTAGCGGTCGCGGAACTGCGGTTCGCGCTTTTCCAAGAAGGCGGCCATGCCTTCTTTCTGGTCCTCGGTCGCGAACAGCGAATTGAATACCCGGCGTTCGTACATCAGACCTTCGGACAGCGATACTTCGAAGGATTTGTTGACGGATTCCTTGATCGCCATGACGGTGATCATCGACTTTTCGGCGATTTTCGCCGCGGCGCCCATCGCTTCTTCCATCAGCTTCTTGCAGGGCACCACGCGGCTTACCAGCCCTGCGCGCTCTGCCTCTTCTGCATCCATGAAGCGGCCGGTCAGGTTCATGTCCATCGCTTTGGCTTTGCCAACCGCTTGCGTCAGACGCTGGGTGCCACCAATGCCCGCCATGATGCCTAGGTTCACCTCGGGCTGGCCGAACTTGGCGTTGTCACCAGCGATGATGAAATCGCACAGCATCGCCAATTCGCACCCGCCGCCCAGCGCGTAGCCGGCGACAGCCGCGATGATCGGCTTGCGGACGCGCATGATCTGCGCGGTTTCTTCGCTGAAAATGTCGCCGGTGAAGGCATCAACAAAGCTCAACTCGGACATCATCTTGATGTCGGCACCGGCGGCAAAGAACTTCTCGGTCCCGGTGATGACGATGCAGCGGACCTTGTCGTTGGTCTGGGCCGACGTCAGGAAGTCGGCCAATTCCTTGAAGACCTGTTCGTTCAACGCGTTCATCGCGTCGGGACGGTTCAGTTTAACCAATGCGATGTGGTCTTCGATTTCGACGATGATCGTCTCGTATGCCATGAGGTCGGCCAATCCGTTGTGAGCGTTAAGGGAGATTCACTAACAGCTTACCCCCACGGATCAAGTTATCTTTGGCATTGCGGGCAGTAGAAGGATGAGCGGCCCGATTGAACGACCCGGCGAATCGGCGTGCCGCAGTCGGGGGTGCGACAGGGTTCGGCTTCGCGGCCATAGACGTCGAATGAGTGCTGGAAATACCCCAGTTCGCCATCCGCCTGACGGTAGTCTTTCAAGGACGATCCGCCTGCTGCGATGGCTTCGGTCAACACGTCGCGGATGATCGGAACAAGCGATGCCAGACGGGAGGCAGAGATGCGATCGGCCCGGCGCGTCGGTGCGATACGGGCGCGATAAAGCGCCTCACAGACGTAGATATTGCCCAAGCCCGCGACCAGTTTCTGATCCAGAAGGACCGATTTAATCGGGCTGCGGCGGGATTTGGCGGCCGCGACGAAATAGGCCTCGTTAAACGCGTTGCCCAAGGGTTCCGGCCCGATGTTGGCCAGCAGCGGGTGCGTTTCCGCATTGGCAGTCTCCAGCAGATCCATCGCACCGAAACGCCGGGGATCGTTGAAGGTGATGCGCGCCCCGTTCGCCATGTCAAAGATCACATGGTCATGCTTCTCTGCCGCTGGATGGTCGTGCACGAACTGCCCCAAGGGATCGCCGGACACGGTCATGCGCCCCGACATCCCCAAATGGATCAGCAGGCTTTCCCCGCGGTCGAGATCGGCAAGAATGTATTTGGACCGCCGCCGTAGACGTTCGACCCGCGCGCCGGTCAGACGTTCGGCCATGCGTTCAGGGAAGGGCCAGCGCAGATCGGGGCGGTTGACGGTGGCGCGGGCAATCACCTGACCTTCCATCGCGGGGGCAAGCCCCGTGCGGACGGTTTCAACCTCGGGCAATTCGGGCATGGGCGACCTAGTAGTAGGGCTGCGCCTTATCCAATGCGTGGCGCAGCGTATCGTGACCGTTCACATATTTCACGAGCGTCGCGGTATGGCCACCCTGGAAGCGCAGGCGATAGGTGCCATGCGCTTCGGACTGAACATCGATCAGACGGGTCAGATCGAAGGTCTTGGTTTTGAAGGACGGGGTCATGATCGTCAGGTCGCTGCCCTGCAGGATCGCCTTGAACTGCCAGCAATAGGCGTTGACGTAGGCAAGGATCGGCAGGATCGCCCCACCCCAGATCATTGCGGGACGCGAGGTCTGGGCCAGCTCTGCCATCTTTAGCAACACAGCCATCGTCAGTACCGCGCAAGCCATGCGAACGGGGATTGTGACGTGATGTTCCGAGCGTGCCGGATCCTTGTCAGGCGACAGGTCCAGACGGGGCAAACGGCTGTACATGCGCATCAGCACAACGAACAACAGGATCGCCAGGGCGAGTAATACGATGGATTGTACCTGCTCCATACCGCTTCAGCCCTCTCATGCGCCGATTTGACGGTTTGTGTCTCTGACCCATCTATGGCAGTGAAATCAGGCTATTCTTGGGCAGGGTTAACGCACCTTCATGAGTGATCAAAATACCACGCATTTCGGCTTTGAAACGATCCCCGAGGGGGAGAAGGCCGGAAAGGTTCAGGGCGTCTTTTCGTCCGTCGCATCCCGTTATGACGTGATGAACGACGTGATGAGCCTTGGCATTCACCGCATCTGGAAAGACGCGATGATGGATTGGCTGGCGCCGCGCCGCGGGCAGCGTCTGTTGGACGTAGCCGGGGGGACGGGCGATATTTCGTTCCGGTTCCTTAAACGCGCAGGTCAGGGCCATGCTACCGTCTGCGACCTGACCGAACCGATGCTGGTCGCCGGTCGTCAACGGGCCGAGGCTGAACAAATGGGTGCGCAGCTCGACTGGGTTGTGGGTGACGCGATGGCGCTGCCGTTTCCCGACAACAGCTTTGACGTCTACACGATCAGCTTCGGCATCCGGAACGTGACCCGCCCACAAGTAGCGCTGAACGAAGCCTTCCGCGTGTTGAAACCCGGTGGCCGCCTGATGGTGCTGGAGTTTTCCAAGATCCCGACGCCCGCGCTGCAGTGGGCCTATGACCGCTATTCCTTCAACCTGATCCCGGCGATGGGGCAGGTGATCGCCAATGACCGCGACAGCTATCAGTACCTTGTTGAATCCATTCGGCAGTTCCCGGATCAGGATACGTTCTTGGATATGGTCAAAACCGCTGGTTTCGAACAGGCCAAGTACCGCAACCTGACGCTAGGCATCGCGGCACTGCATTCGGGATGGAAAATCTAGATGCGCGGTCCACACAATATCTGGCGACTGCTGCGGACCGGTGCCACGCTGGAACGCACCGGCGCGATGAAGATCATTCTGGACGCCTACGAGGCGCCGCCGCTGCTTCGCATGGCGGCCCGCATCGCCGGGTGGCCCATTCAGTGGCTAGGGCTCAAGGGCGACCCCTCCATGCCGCCCGCGACCCGTGCGCTGACGGCGCTAGGCCCTGCCTACATCAAGTTCGGTCAGGTTCTCTCCACACGGCCCGACCTTGTCGGAGACGATCTGGCGCGACAGCTGCGTGTTCTGCAGGACCGGCTGCCGCCGTTTTCCATCGAAGCCGCGAAAGAAACGGTCGAAGATGAACTGGGCGAAAGCGTCGACGCGATTTATTCGGAGTTTTCTGAACCTGTCGCGGCCGCCTCGATCGCCCAAGTGCACCACGCCCGCCTAGCCGAGACCGGCGAAGAAGTGGCCGTGAAGGTGCTGCGCCCCGGGATCGAACGCGCCTTTCGCAAGGATATCGACGCCTTTTATCTGGCCGCTTCGATCATCGAGTTCCTATCTCCGGCCTCGCGTCGCCTACGGCCCAGCGATGTGATCGCCCATTTCGACGGCGTCGTCCGAGGAGAGCTGGACCTGCGGCTTGAAGCGGCCTCTGCCTCGACCTTCCAGACGAATACCGCGGGCGACGAAGGCTTTGGCCTGCCTCAGGTCAAATGGCAGCAAAGCGGCCGCCGCGTCATGACGATGTCTTGGGTCGACGGCAGCCCGATGGGCGACAACGATGCGCTGGACGCCGCCGGACATGATCGCAACAAGCTGGGCGAACGGGTCCTGACCCTGTTCCTGAACCATGCGCTGCGCGACGGGTATTTCCACGCGGATATGCATCAGGGCAACCTGAAGGTCGCGCCGGACGGTCGGATCATTGCCTATGATTTCGGCATTATGGGGCATATCGACGAATACACCCGCCGGGTCTACGCCGAGATCCTCTATGGCTTTATCAAACGCGACTACACCCGCGTCGCGCTGGTCCATTTCGAGGCAGGCTATGTGCCCGCCGACCGGGATGTCGATGAATTTGCCCGCGCCCTGCGCGCGGTGGGCGAGCCGATTTTCGGCATGGACGCGACCAAGATTTCGATGGGACGTCTGCTGTCTTACCTGTTCGACGTGACCGAACGCTTTGGCATGGAAACGCGGACCGAACTGATCCTTCTGCAACGGACTATGGTTGTTGTCGAAGGCGTTGCCCGGTCGCTGTCGCCCCAGCTGAACATCTGGGAAGTCGCGCAGCCGGTGGTCGAAGCCTACATTCGCCGCAATCTTGGTCCGCGTGCCTTGGTGCGTGATCTTGGTCGGACAGGCGAAGTTCTGGCACGCTTTGGCCCGCGTCTGCCGCATCTGGTGCAGGGTCTGCTGATCCAGCAGATGAATTCGGTCGATGACAATCGGTACAAAAATCGTGGCAGTCGCAAACCCTATTTCTGGGCTGCTGGCGGTGTCGCGGTCGGGGCCGCGGTGGCGTCCGCGGTGGCAGCGCTTCTCTGATCAGGCGCCTAGCGTCTGGTTTGCGGCGGCAAGTTCAGCTTGGACGTCGCCTTCGGTCGCACCCCGGCCCGCGTCGATGCACCATTTGGCATAGGCCGCCATGCGCAGATGGAAGAACGGGGCGAGCTGACGATAGCGCCGGGTGGTTTCCTTGTCCGGATAGGCCGCCAACAGTTCAGCCTGTTCCGCAGCGCTAAGCAGCCGACCAAGGTAACTGCGCTGCATAAAGGGCGACAGGACGATGCCAAGGTCTTCACAGGCATCGCCAATCGCCGGGCACTGCCAGTCGATAAGCGTCAGGCCACTGTCGGTTTCAATGATATTCGTCGCCACGGGATCCGTATGGATCAGACCGGGCGCTTCGACCGACGGAACTTTTGATCCGGAGCCAAGAGTTTCGAGGCTTTCAAAGACGTCGTTCACATCGCCTTTGCACTGGCCAAGAATGGCTTTGGCCTGCGCCAATAAGGCGTCCGACCCTGATGGCAGCATTCTCAAACCTGCCGGCGTGGGCTGTTGATGCACCGCGTGCAATAGCCCGGCCAGTTTCGCTGATCCTGACCATCCGAACCCTGCGACGAAGGTGTAGATCAGCGCAGTACCGAAATCGCCCCGGATCAAAGCCAACGGCTCGGGCGCCAGGGTCGATCCCTGCAAGCTTTTCAGCACAGAAAATTCCGCGGCAGGATCGTTGGGGAACAATGGGGTCGCTGCGGCCTGATGGTAAAGCTTCACCGCAAAGGCCCCGGCGCTGCATTCAACCTGCCAAAGCCTATTCGTTCGGCCGCCGTGCAGCGGATGCCAGCCGACGACCTTGGCCCCAAGGGTCGCGCCCACTGCCGCGATCAAGGACAGCGGGGGTGTATCAAGCGGCGCGGACATAGGGCGATCGGGCTGGGTCTGAACTCATCCCGGGATCGCTAATCCAGCCCGCCGCTTATCGCAAGGCGCGGATTATTGCGCCGCGCGCAACCCGGTGACTTCGGACGCGCTGACCGTGTTGCCACCTTCCAGCACCAGAATCGTATCTGTGTCCGTGCGTCGCGCTTCGATCACCCGGCCATATGTCGACACCGGATCAGTCGACAAAGTCTCTCCGTTGGCAGAGCTTTCGACCTCGAAGCTATAGGTTCCCGTTGGCGCCTTCGCCCCGGTGATCATGTCGCCAGACCATTGATAGGGCGTATTCGTCAAAGGCAGATCGTCACGATACACGACGTTGCCAGACGCGTTTTTCACCACCAGTACCGCACGATCTGCGGCGGAGGGCGGATCGGGCAGAACGGTCACTGGCTCCCCGTCGTAATAGGATGCCGAGAGGCTTTGCGCCTCCATCCCGACCCAACCGGCAAGATCGCTCATCCCGGATACCTGGATGCGCTCTGCAAGGTCCTGCAGGTGATTGTTCGTCAGAACCTGCTGTTCGACCGAAGAGAAGGTCGCCAGCTGCACCGCGTAATCGGCAGATTCGACCGGGTTGAGGGGATCCTGATTCTGAAGCTGGGTCGACAGCATTTTCAGGAACGTCTCAAAGTCCGAGCTGATGACCGCTTTGTTTCCATCTTGCGCGGCGGTTTTGGACGCCGTTTGGGACGTCGTGACGGATGATAATTCCATTATTCCGCTCCTTATATTCTGATGTCGAGGCCGTCGACCGAAGCCAGCGTCGGCGCGTCCTGTGTCGTTTGTTCTGGCTCAGCGCCAAATCCGGTTAAGTCATTGCGCTCCGTCTGGCCCTGCCCGTTGGTTGCGGCATCGCCTTCTCCACCGTCGGTCGCAAAATCAAAGCGCACATCGGTGAAGCCCTGCGATTTGTAGTCTTGCGCCAACTGATCGATGTGTCTTCTCAGCAGGTCGAGTGTTTCTGGCCGCTCTGCCGTAATGGTCAGGGTCACCGATTGGTCAACCGCGGTAACCTGCATCCGAACGCGGCCCAATTCTTCGGGCTTCAGAGTGATCTCAATCGCGCCTTCCGGCAGAGATTTCGTGGCGTGGTACACCTGCTCCGCCACCCGCGGCCCCATGTCCGGGCGTATAGGAGAAGTCATTGTAGACGGCGAAGGTCGCGCCTGTTCGCCGAGCCCTTCGGCTCGGACCTGTGGTAGAATGTCCTCGCCGCCATGAGATGCGATAGTCTCAACGGGCGTGGATATCGGTTCTATTGTGACCTGCTGCGGAGTATTGGTCGTGATTGTTCGCATCGGCGCGCGCGGCTCAATACGGCTATCGTCCTGAACAATTCTCTCGGGCCGGTCATCCGCGACTTCAAGTGGCTCGGCGTGCCCGCGACGATCACCGTCCGCTTTGATTTTAGTCGCAACCAGAGCTTCGTCGGGAACGATTTTGAAGGTGTCTGAACCCTTCGAAACAGGTGCCACGACCGGCGCCACATTTGGTTGGGGTGCCGGACCGTTTTGTTCCTGCTCGGCTTGGGGCAAAGTTCGAGTCGGAATTTCAGAGGCCTGATCGGCAGCTCTCACCCGAATGTCGACCGCAGAGGAAGCGAGCTTAGCCTCTGTAGTCTTTGGCGGAAACAGGCTGGCGATCTCTGCCGGTCGCTTTTGATCATCAGGCGTGTTGGGCGTGCTGAAATGCATTGCGGTGTCCTGCTCCGAAATTCGATTCGGACGCGTACCCTCCGATACCGAATTGTTTGCCCGCGGCGGTTCGACCGGCTGAGACCTGAGTGTCGTCGCCATAGGAGATGGCGATTCTAAATCCATTGCGCCAACTGATTGACCGGCTTTGAGGTTGGTCCGCAGCTGGTTATCGGTCGCCGTGTTCGGATGCATTGCAACTTTGTCCGGCAAGCCCCGCGGGCCTTGCTCGGTTATTTTCGCAACCGCGGCTCTCTCACTGGCAGCGAACTTGGCCAAAGCAACGGCCTCTTCAGGGGCCGAGACAGATGTTGTCCTGATGATGTCCGCAGGCATTTCATTTTTGGCGAACCGGCGGGTTCGGACAGCTTCAGAGACGTCATCTTTTGCGCCCGTAGCGATGTCGCATAATTTAACGCGATCGGCCAAGCCATCGGCGTCACCGGGTGCTTTGACGGACACCACCTGCCCCTTAGTGAAGATTGTTGAGGGTGGGATACGCCGAAGGGACAATCGCAAATCGCTGACAGTTTCCGCTGTCAGGCCCGCTGTTGATTGAGATAATTTTTCATTCCGATCGGACAGGGCGTACGAATTTTCAGCCCTGAAGTCATTTGTCGGCAGGCGGGGCGCTTGTGTACTCCGGCCGTTGCCGCTCAACGAATTCGGTCGAAATTCATCTGGTGTGGCTTGAGTATGGCCCCCCCGAGTTGCCTTGGGTTGCGAGCCAACAGAAGCGACATCGCGGGCGTTCTCGGGCATGACCCGAGACCCGTCAGTCCGAGCCGCACGGCTATGAAGTCGCACAGGTACATTCATTTCAGCCTCTTGTTCCCGGCTAGCTACCGGCGCAACGCGACGCCCTTCAGATGACGGTAGTTCATTGTTTGATGCAGTCGCAGTTCTGACCTCCCCACCCGCAACCATCACCGGTGCGGGCGCCTCGGTCGTCGGCTTTGATTTAGAAACGAGCGGAGGTTGGTCCGCGACTTCGGGCCGCTGCGAACGAGATTGCTGCGGCACGGCGGCGGTAGGGTCATTTTTTTGCTGCGGCATCATAGACGCTGCGGGTTGATCGGCATTGGAATTTACGTGCTCAATGCGCTGCCCCTCGCCGGCTGTTCGCCCAGGGCGCTTAGACGGTGTCTCATCAAAGCCTGTTTGACCGCTGCGGGACATTCTTTCTGTCGGCCTGCTGTCGACTTTAATTTCACCGTCTGCCTCAATCGAGCTTTTGGCTTTCTCAAAAAGAGGGACTTCTTCTCCAATCGACTCGTTCGGAACGAAGACATTCACCTTCGCCAGTTCACCGGCTTTGGAAATGCCTACCTTGTTCTCTGTCGCAACTGCAGACACAGGGCGGTCGATCGGCAAGGTACGCTCAACGGTTTCTTCGAAAACAGGCCAAGCGATTGCAGCCGTGGGGAGCGTTGTCTTACGCACAACTTCCTGCTCCGAAACCGGCGCGAGATCATCGAACAAACCGTCGGCCCAATCCGATGGCTCAACTTCCGACCCCTCGTCAGGCGTCGCCACCTTTGCGATCGGCTGGTTTTCTGCTTCAGCGCCATCGCCTTCGGTTTTGGACAGCACTTCAGGCGTCGCAAGCGGTTGGTCCTGATCCTCAGATGCGAAGAAAAGCATCGAGAAGTCAGCCCCGTCTTTGTCGACAGAACCTTTCGGTGCCGCGGGCGCAGACACTTTTAGTATTGGGATCAGATCGATGTTCATCGTGGCCTCAGGAATTCTTCCGATTGGGGTCACTCTCTCTGATTCCGGTTACCGATCCTTTACCGATCTCGGGCAAAATCCCCAAATGTGATGAGAATTGGAGATATCCATGCAATCCGAAAAACTCGGAGGATTCGCGGCAAAGCCCGCATCCCCCGCCAAGGAGCTTCGACTGCACAAAGTGGCTGAGGAGCTTGAGGCCTCGTTCCTTTCCGAAATGTTGAAACACGCCGGATTGGGCGAATCTCAGTCGTCTTTCGGCGGTGGCCACGGTGAAGATCAGTTCGCGTCGTTTATGCGCGACGAACAGGCCCGACAGTTGGTTCGCGCGGGCGGAATCGGACTGACGGAATCTCTATTTCAAGCTTTGAAGGACAGACAGAATGACTGAACACATGACTGATACTCAGGGGTCTCAGGACCCGTTTGCAGAACTCGACACACTGCTGGATCGCGAAAGATCAGCACTGGTGGAAGGCGATCTTCAGCAGCTTTCGATGCTGCTGGAACGCAAGGAACAGCTGTTGGAGGAGATCGCCAAGACGGAAGGACCTGCCAACAAAGGGCTGGAGGCGCTGCAGGGCAAAGCCATTCGCAATCAAGCGCTTTTGGATAGTGCGCTGCAGGGCATCCGGTCGGTGGCAAATCGGTTCGCCACCCTGCGCCGCATCCGTAAGTCACTGGAAACTTATGATGAATTTGGGCACAAATCCTCTCTGCCCGCGTTGAGCGAAAACAAGGTCGAAAAACGAGCCTGACGCATTTCATTCAAATGAAAAGTATTTGAGGAAGGGGATTTAGGGTTCCATTAGGGTCTGTTGGTCATTGTGCCCTGGCATCCCAACGGATGGCGCGGCACCGGGAAAGACCCGGTTCCTGCACACGTCAGAACGACAACAAAATTCGCCCTCTTAGGGGGGCGGAATGTGCAACGGGTGCAAAAGCACCCAACATCAAAGGAACCAATGCATGTCCAGCATTCTGACGAACAACAGTGCCATGGTGGCGCTGCAAACGCTGAAATCGGTCAACAACTCCATGACCGAAACCCAAAGCCAGATTTCGACTGGTAAGCGGGTTGCCAGCGCCAAGGATAACTCTGCCGTCTGGGCGATCTCCAAGGTGATGGAATCCGACGTGAAAGGCTTCAACGCCATTTCCGAATCCCTGTCGCTGGGTGAATCCACTGTCGCCGTGGCCCGTAACGCATCTGAAACCGTGACCGATCTGCTGACCCAGATGAAGGGCAAGATCATCTCGGCCAACGAAAGCAACGTCGACCGCAACAAGATCCAGACCGACATTTCGGCCCTGACCGACCAGATCAAATCGGTTGTCGGCGCGGCGCAATTCAACGGCCTGAACCTGCTGAGCGGGACCGACGACGTCAACGTTCTGTCGTCGCTCGATCGCGCGAACGACGGCTCCGTTTCGTCCTCCGACATTACCGTGACCCGCCAAGACATGACCTATGACGCAGGTGTCATGGGCACCGGCGCGACGCTGGCCGGCAACATTTCGGAAACGCTCGGCTCCAACAGCCTGGCGGGTGTTGCGGGTGACGAATTCTCGAACTCTGCCAACACGATGACCATTCAGGTCGCGGCAGGTACCGCCGGTTCGTCCAACACCTACAACCTGCAGGTTGCAGGCGAAACGGTCACCTTCACCTCGGCCGCTTCGGGCAACACCAACGACTCCATCGCGGCGGGTATCACCGCAGCGCTGAACGCCGCTGGCATCGAAGACATCACCGCGACCGTGGCAACCGACACGATCACCATCTCGTCCCTGTCGAAGTTCGACGACGTTGAAGTCAACATGACCACGTCCGACGCGGCTGTGACGTTTGACGTGAACGCAGGTGGTGCAACGGCGGGTGGCGCAGGCTTCTCTGGCGAAACGCTGGAAGCACGCGCATCCGAGGTTGCATTCTCCGCCACTGCGGCCGTGTCCGAAGGTGACGGCTATCGCGTGTCCATCGACGGCACCAACTACGACTACGTCGCAGGCAAGAACGAAACGTTTGAAGACGTTGCGCGCGGCCTGAAGACCGCCGTCGACGGTGCTGGCCTGGCGAATGTGACCACTAAGGTCACCTACGACAGCGACAACGAACAGTGGGTTCTGCAGCTGGACAACGACGGTGCTGACCTTAGCCTGGCCGTTGACGGTAACGCGGGCGGTACCGCCACCGGTGGTCTGGCTGGCCTGGACGATCTGGATGTGACCACGGACAACGGCGCAGCCGCTGCCCTGCAGAACATCGAGACGTTCATCGACAGCTCCATCGATGCCGCTGCAGCCTTCGGTTCGGTTGAAGGCCGCATCGAAACCCAGTCGGAGTTCATCGGCAAGCTGACCGACAGCCTCAAGTCCGGCATCGGCTCCATGGTCGACGCCAACATGGAAGAGGTCTCGGCCCGCCTTCAGGCGCTGCAGGTTCAGCAGCAGCTGTCGGTTCAGGCCATGTCGATCGCCAACCAGGCGCCCCAGGCCCTTCTCTCGCTCTTCCGGTAAGAGGTGATCGTCCGGGCCGCGAAACGCGGCCCGGGCAACCTGCCTGAGACAAAGATTTAACCGGAAGGACAGAATGTGACCGCACACTCTCTGGCACAGCGCGCCTATGGTCAGGCCGCCGCCCCGACGCGAACCGCGCGAGGCACAGAATACGAAGTAATGGCTAAGATCACCCATCGGCTGATCGCATCCGCAAAACAAGGGCGTAAAGGGTTCAACCAACTCTGCCACGCCATTCATGACAACCGGCGTCTGTGGACCATTCTGGCCACCGATGTCGCCGACAAGGCCAACCCGCTACCGCAAGAGCTGCGCGCACGGATTTTCTATCTGGCCGAATTCACGCAGGAGCACAGCAGCAAGGTGCTCCGCCGCGAGGCGACGGTCGCCCCGCTGGTTGAAATCAACTCGGCCGTGATGCGCGGCCTCAGAAAAGAGGGAGGCGTATGATGGGAGGGCTGGTGCTAAAACTTGGACCCAAGGAACGGGTTCTTATCAACGGTGCGGTGATCGAAAACGGCGACCGCCGGTCGCGGCTGTCGATCGTCACGCCGAACGTCAATATTCTACGGTTGCGCGACGCGATCCACCCTGACGACGCCAACACACCGGTGCGCCGCGTGTGCTATCTGGCGCAATTGGTTCTGACGGGTGACGCTGACCCCGAAGATACGGAGCTGCAACTGCTGCGCCGGATCGAGGAGTTGAGCCAGATCCTGACGGACCCGGACAGCCGCAAACTGCTGACGGATGCGACCACGTCCGTTCTCGACGCTCAATATTATCAGTGTCTGAAATCTCTGCGCGCGTTGCTGCCCAGGGAAGAGCGGCTTTTGCGGCCGAAACTGGCATGAGCTTCCAACCAATCCTGGCTGGTTCTGGGGTAGCGGCATGGAATCTGCTGAAAAGCACCATGCCGACACAGACCAAGGTTCATGATGCGGACCCGGTGATCACTCGGGATACGGAGTATTTCGAGGCCAAGATCGGCGACATCAATACTGCAGAGGAGCTGGTGAGCGATCGCCGGCTTCTTCGCGTGGCCCTTGGGGCCTTTGGGCTTCAAGACGACATCAACAACCGCTTTTTTATCAAGCGCATTCTGGAAGATGGCGTCATCAAACAAGATGCGCTGGCCAATCGCCTGACTGATTCACGCTACAAGGATTTAGCCGGCGCGTTTGGTTTCGGAAACGATGCGACGCCCCTTTCGAAAATTTCTGACTTCGGACCAAAAATCACCGAAAAATTCCGCCGCCAGCAATTCGAGGTCGCGGTGGGAGAGCAGGATCAATCCCTGCGCCTTGCCCTGAACGCCGAACGTGAGCTTGGCGATCTTGCCACACGTAAATCGGGCGAGACGACGAAGTGGCTTAAAGTCATGGGCAATGCGCCCCTAAGGCAGGTTTTCGAAACGGCTCTTGGCCTGCCCTCCAGCTTCAGCCAGCTGGATCTGGACCAGCAAATGGAGATTTTTCGTGACCGCGCTGATCGACAGTTGGGCAGTGGAGATATCGCCCAATTCTCCGATCCAGAGCAGGTATCGAAACTCGTCCAGCGCTTTTTGCTGCGCAGTCAGGTCGCGGATATCCAAGCGTCGAGCAGCAGCAATGTCGCGCTAAGCCTTCTGCAAGGCGCAGCAACCTTTGCACGCGGGCTCTCGGGCCGTTAACCGGCCCTGGGCAGGGCTTTGCGCGCCACGGACTGTGGCGCGGATTGCTGCCCGGACATCGCCCGGCCTGCTTGGGGCGCCTGACGTCCAGAACCTGTCCTCCGTAGAATCAGGCGCAGTTTGTCGAAGGAATTCTTGACGGCATTCGCCTCTTTCTCGGACACGAAGGCATCAAGCTCTGGATAGGCCTTGATCGCAACATCCAGCTCCGGATCGCTGCCTTCGGAATAGAGGCCGGCACGGACCATCAGTTCGTTCTGTGCATAGGCCCCTAGCAAGGTCCGGGCCTGCTCGATGGTCTTATTTTCATCATCGCTGGCCGCATGGGGCAGACTTCGAGACACGGATCGCAACACGTCGATGGCCGGGAATCGCCCGCGTTCTGCAATCTTACGGTCCATCACCACGTGGCCGTCCAGAACGCCGCGCAGGATGTCAGCCACCGGTTCGTCCATGTCAGACCCGGCCACCAGCACCGTCAGGATCGCCGTGATCGCGCCCGATCCCTCAACGCCCGGCCCTGCGCGTTCGCACAACTGCATAATCGTATGAGAGGTCGACGCCGGATAGCCGCGCAAGGCGGGTGGTTCGCCCGCGGCGACCGCGACCTCTCGATGCGCTTCTGCAAAGCGGGTGATGCTGTCGCCCAGAAACAGCACATGTTTGCCCTGATCGCGGAAATGTTCCGCCACGGCCATCGCCGTCCAAGCACACCGGCGACGAACAAGAGGAGAGCGGTCAGAGGTCGCGGCGATCACCACCGCCCGTTTCATACCCTCTTCGCCCAATGCGTCCGTGACGAAATCTTTCAGTTCACGACCCCGTTCGCCGATCAGTGCGACGACGACCACGTCCGCCTCCATCCGGCCAGCGAAATGCGCCAAAAGGCTGGATTTCCCGACCCCGGACCCGGCAAACAGGCCGACCCGCTGGCCTTCGACCAACGGAAGCATCGTGTTGAACACGGCCATCCCGGTTTCCAAACGCGCGCCCAGACGACCGCGGTTGGCGGGGTTCGGAGGTGGTGCGCGCAAGGCGCGGGCGCTGTGTCCCTTAACCAAGGGCCGCCCGTCCAAGGGTTCGCCATAGGGATCGACCACGCGGCCGATCCACCCATCATGCGGGGCGATTCGTGCGGGCCCGAGCAAGGTCACGCGATCCCCACGGGACACGCCATCGGTCGAATCGTCAGGCAGAACGGTGACCATATCGTCTTCTATGCGGATCACCTCTCCTCCGAGAAAGGTGCCGTCGACGCGGATACACCGCACCTGATCGCCCATGCGGGCCGTGCCCAGACCCGATATTTTAAGGGCCGCACCTTCGACACCGGCGACCCGTCCGATCCGTCGCACGGAGGATAGCGTTTCCAATTCGGCCCGCAGACCCGCGAAAGCATTTTGCTTCATCCAGAGAATCCTTCTGCACTCAGGAACTCTTTTTAAAGGAATCAACGTTAAGCCTTGATTGAAACCACTCGAGGGAGAAGCCCCGATGTTCACATCATTGGACCTGTTTCGCACAGCGCATGCGATGGCCAGCCACGCCGGAAAACGGCAGGCGGTGATCGCATCGAATATCGCGAACGCAGATACGCCCGGATACCGCGCCAAAACCGTCGCGGCCTTCACCGACGTTTATCAAGGCGGCGGCCCAACTGGCATGCGCGCGTCCCGCAGCGGACATCTGAATGCGACCAGCGGCAGCGCCCGCAATATCATCCCGTTCACGGATACCACGGCCGAGGTCAGCCCAAACGGCAACTCCGTCTCTTTAGAAGAAGAGATGCTGAAAGGGGTTGAGGCGCAGCGCCAGCATCAGCGCGCGATCACCATTTATCGCAGCGGACTTACGATCCTGCGCACCTCTATTGGGCGGAGGTAAGTAGATGACAGATTTCCAGAATTCCCTTTCGGTGTCGGCCAGCGGGCTGAAAGCCCAGGCGCAAAGATTGCGCCACGTGTCGGAAAATATCGCCAATGCCGATACCCCGGGATACCGGCGGAAAACCGTGCCCTTCGAAAACGTCGTGGCCGCCGGACAGGCCGAGGGGATGGTGAAGACAGGTCGGGTAAAACTCGATCAGTCGGACCTTGCGCGGGTCTATGACCCGTCGCACCCCATGGCCGATGAAACCGGTCACTTTGACGGATCGAACGTCGATCTGGTGATCGAAATCGCAGACGCCCGAGAGGCGCAGCGCAGTTACGAAGCAAACCTGAAAATGTTCGATCAGGCGCGGCAAATGTCGTCCAGCCTGATGGAACTGTTACGCAGATAAGGAGATCCAGAATGGATATTCGCGCCCTGAATGCGGCCCAGAAATACGCAAACACCCGCGCCGCCACGGACCCGATCCCCGGCTCTGGCGGCGGCGCGGTCATTCGCGAAGCGGCCAAGGATTTTGCCGCAACGCTTTACGAAGGCGAAGCAGCCGCCAAGGCCGCCATGGTCGGGCAGGCTGATCCGCACACCATGGTGCAAGCACTGGCACAGACGGAACTGGCGGTCGAAACCGCCGTGACCGTCCGTGACAAGGTGGTCGAAGCCTACCAAGAAATTCTGCGGATGCCGGTCTGATCCCAAATGGACGAGGCCATCTTCTTTGACACCCTGCGGCAGGGCCTTTGGATCGCGGTGATAACCTCGGTGCCGATCCTGACTGTCGCGCTGGTCGTGGGTCTTGCGATCGGCCTGTTTCAGGCCCTGACCTCGATTCAGGAAATGACGCTGACCTTCGTGCCAAAACTGGCCGCGATCGTGGCCGTTTTCTGGGTGTCGATGGGGTTCATGACTCAGACACTGGTGTCCTTCTTTCAGGACCGCCTGATCCCGCTGATCATCGGAGGATAACGTGGAAAATACCGCCTATACGACGCTGACCCGACAGTCCGGTCTGATGCGCGAGATGCAGGTTGTGGCCAACAATATCGCCAACGCCGCGACCACCGGGTTCCGGCAAGAAGGGCTGATATTCTCCGAATACGTTCAGCGCGTGCCAAACGGGCCGTCGGTGTCGATGGCCAACGCGAACGTTCGCCAGACCTCGATGATGCAAGGCGGGCTGACGCAGACCGAGAACCCTTTTGATTTCGCGATCGAAGGCGACGGGTTCTTCCTGATCGAAACACCTCAGGGAGAGCGTCTGTCGCGGAACGGGTCCTTCAACGCCTCGGCTGAAGGGGACTTGGTGACAAACGACGGGTTCCGCGTCTTGGACGCCGGCGGCGCGCCGATGTTTGTGCCCCCGAATGCCGGTAAAATCAGTGCCGCGGCAGACGGGACGTTGTCGGCCGACGGCGTGCCCATCGGTCAACTTGGCATTGTCCGGCCCACCGACCCGATGTCCATGATCCGCGAAGACGGCGTGATGTTCGCAACCGAAGGCGGCACTGAACCGGTTGAAAATCCCCGGGTCGTGCAGGGCTTTGTCGAAAGCTCCAACGTCGATCCGATCGGGCAGATCGCGCGGATGATCCAAGTCCAGCGCGCCTATGAGATGGGGCAGAGCTTTCTGGACGCCGAAAATGAACGCGTCCGAAGCGCAATCCAGACATTCGTAAAATAAGGAGGCTTCGATGAGAGCCCTGAAAATCGCGGCAACAGGTATGGCCGCGCAGCAGATGCGGGTCGAGACGATCTCGAACAACCTGTCGAACATGTCCACGACCGCCTACAACGCACGCCGCGCAGAGTTTGCCGACCTGCACTATCAGCAGATGGCGCGCGCCGGAACGATCAACGCCTCTGATGGGACGGTCCTGCCAACGGGCGTGCAGCTGGGCCTTGGCGTCCGGCCGGCATCGGTTTCGATGCAACTGGCACAGGGCGCGCTGTCGAACACGGGCGGCGATCTGGATATCGCGATCGAAGGCAACGGATATCTTGAAGTCACGCTCCCTTCGGGAGAGGCCGCCTATACCCGTGACGGGTCGTTGAAGCGTAACGGAGAAGGGCTGATCGTCACCTCTGATGGCTTCCCGGTGTCGCCCGAAATCGTCATTCCCGCGGACGCGCGATCCATTTCGATCAACCCTGACGGAGAGGTCTATGGCCACTTCGAAGCGGGGACCGAGGCGCAGCTGTTGGGGCAGTTCACCATGTCCGGCTTCATCAATCCCAAGGGTTTGGAGGCGATCGGGTCGAACCTCTTCGTGCCGACCGAAGCCTCCGGTCCCGCCAATGCCTCAACCCCCGGGTTGGATGGTCTGGGCACGGTTCGGCAGGGCTATCTGGAAGACAGCACCGTCGACGCCGTACGTGAAATCACGGAACTGATCGAAGCGCAGCGCGGATACGAGCTGAACGCCAAGGTCATCACGGCGGCGGACCAGATGCTGGGCGCGACGACACAGGTCCGCTGATGCTGCGTCTCGCCACTGTTCTGATCTGTATCGCCCCGTCGGCGATGGCGGATATCGTCGTCGCGGCGCGGACCGTGCGGCCGCAGACCATTCTGACGGCTGCGGATCTGACGACGGCGGATCAGGATATGGCCGGGACGTTTGCCGATATCGACGCGCTGATCGGGCAGGAAACCCGCGTGGTTCTTTACGCCGGGCGGCCGATCCTGCCCGAAGATGTGGGCCCCGCCGCCGTGATCGACCGAAACCAGATCGTGCCGCTGGTTTATGCCAGCAACGGCCTGACCATCCGCTCCGAAGGGCGCGCCCTGGGGCGCGCCTCTGTCGGAGAGGCGGTGCGCGTCATGAACATGCAATCCCGAAACTCCGTCACCGGACAGGTCCAGCCGGACGGCTCTGTCCTGGTTCAATAAACTCCAAGGTTTCATATGCTTAGACTTAGCTTTTTTCTTGCGTTGATCGCTCTTTCAGCCTGCGGGCGTCAGGACCATCTGGGCAAGCCGCCCAGTTTCACCCCAACGCGCGCGTCGACGGAACACAACGCGATGATGGACCCCGGCCTGCCCTTCCGCACGATCGAAGAACCACCGGTCGTCGGCGCATCGCTGTGGATGGATAACCGTCAATCGCTGCTGGGGGATCGCCGCGCGGTCAAACGGGGTGACATCATGACGGTCGTGATCGAAATCGACGAAAAAGCCGAGATTTCGAATTCCACCAGCCGGTCGCGCAGCGGCAACGAAAGCATGCAGGTGCCGCAGCTTTTGGGGATCCCGCAACGCATCGACACTGAACTGCCGGATGGCGCCTCGATGGCGAACGCGGTCCAGCTAGGGTCGAGCAGCGATTCCAGCGGCAATGGTTCGGTTCGGCGGAATGAAAAGCTGACCCTGCGCGTGGCGGCCGTAATCACCGATGTGCTGCCGAACGGGGTTCTTCAGATCGAAGGTTCGCAAGAAGTCCGCGTGAATTTCGAACTGAGAGAGCTGATCGTCACCGGCTATGTCCGGCCCGAGGATATCTCGCGCCAGAACGAAATCACCTACGACAAGATCGCCTCCGCGCGCGTGTCTTATGGCGGCCGCGGGCAGATCACCGATGTGCAGCAGCCGCGGTATGGCAAGCAGGTCGCCGACATGATCCTGCCGTTCTAAGCGAGGCCTGTCATGAAAAAGCTACTTCCTCTTATCCTGATTATCTTGGGAATCGGGGCGGGCGCGGGAGCCGGGCTGGCCCTACGCCCCGCGCCGCAGCCTGAAGATATGGCGATGAACAATCCATGCGGCGACGGCACCGGGGCCCCCGTGGCGAAAGAGCCCGAAGAAGAGGTGCTGCCCGAAGACCGCGAATATGTGAAACTGAACAACCAGTTCATCGTTCCGGTCGTTGCGGACGGCCGTGTTGGTGCCTTGGTGGTCATGTCGATCAGCGTGGAGGTCAAGCTCGGCGCGCGCGAAACGGTGTTCCTGCGGGAACCCAAGCTGCGCGATGTCTTTCTGCAAGAGATGTTCGACCACGCCAACCAAGGCGGTTTTCAGGGCGCGTTCACCAATTCGAACACGCTCGACGTGCTGCGCAACTCTTTGAAAGAAGCGGGATCGCATGTCATGGGGGATCAGCTGCTGGATGTCCTGATCACGGACATCGCGCGGCAGGACAGCTAAAGCGCGACCCTTTAATACTGTGACAGCTTCGAAAGCCGCCTTTGGCGGCTTTCTTCTTTTTGACGGGCCGCCAGTTCATCGCCGACCTGATTACGCGCAAAGCTGAGCTTTACCCGCGCTGCGGCCTCTGCCTTACGGGCAAGGACACGGGCCAACTGCATGTTCGCCTCGGATCGCTTACGCATAATCCAGCTGCGCCACGCCTGATCGGCACCAAGCGCTTTCCAAGGCGACAGCACTTCGGTCTGGGCTGCCATCGCGTCTTCCATCTGTCGATCAAGGTCCGCAATCGCCTGACGCACCCGCGCCTCGTCGCGGGCATGTTGGCGCAGCTTGGCCAGATCAGCTTGGAAGGCCGCGTCCGTAATCCGGGCGAGATCAGAAAAATCGGTCATTTCCAGCCCTTCTTGCGACGCACGCGCATCTGGTCGGCGAACCGGATTGCCGACGCGACGGCGCGATACTGCGCTGGATCGATCTCATCCCCGACCCCGGTTGTTGCGTGCAGCGCACGTGCGGTGGGCGGGTCACGGTGGATCGGAACGCCGGATTCCTGCGCGATTTGTCGGATGGTCGCCGCGATCTCATCCACACCTTTGGCGACGCAAACCGGAGCCTCACCGGGAAGGCGGCTCCACTGAAGGGCGACGGCGTAGTGCGTCGGGTTCGTGATGATCACGTCGGCCTTGGGCACGTCCGCCATCATCTGCGACATGGCGATCTCCTGCGCCCGCTGGCGGCGTTCGCCTTTCATGTGCGGATCGCCTTCAGCCTCTTTGTGCTCATCCCGCATATCCTTGTCGGACATACGGTTTTTGCGCATGTGCTCTGCCCTTTGCCACAGGAAATCGACCCCGCCGATCGCCAAGGAAACCGCGAGCACGATCATCATGAACTCTACGCACAGCCGCATCAGCAACCCCATGGCGAGGCCCGGGCTGGTGCGCACTGTTCCTGCCATTTCCGGCAGGCGGGCCCCCATCAGGATCCCGAGGATGACCGAGTAGATGGACAATTTGACAAAGCTTTTGGCGAATTCGAACAGGCCATTGCGACCGAATTTATTCTTGGCGTTCTGCAGGATCGAAATACGCGACATCTTGGGCGCGATCTTGCTGGGCGTCACAAGAAACGCCCTTTGAGAGACGATCACCAAAAGCACGACGGCCGCCGGGATCAGAAATAGCGGAGCCAAATCCAAGACGATGGCACCCATCAAGCCCATCATCGGTGCGGCAGCCGCGCCGGATAGGAACAGCTGGTCGAACTCCTCCGCGCGGTCCAACAAGACCATCAAGGACGTGCCGATGGACCCAAGGCCGGTTGCACCGACCGTGGTCGCCGCCAGCACCAATCCAGCATATGAGGCCGCGACCGAAATATCCTGTGATCGCGGGATTTCGCCTTTCTCGCGAGCTTTCTCAAGCTTGCGCTGTGTCGGCTCGTGCGGTTTGTCGCCGGTGTCTTCGTCGCTCATGGTTGCGCACCGAAGGGATTGATCATGAAGCCGAAAAACGCATCGCGCCAGACAATCAGAATGGTGGGCATCAACAGGAACAACAGCGCAAGACCGCCAAACGTGATGACAGGTGCACCGACGAAGGCCACCATCAGCTGCGGCATCGCCCGGTTAATCACACCCAGCGTCATGTTGTAGATCACCGACACGATCACAAAAGGCGCGGCCAACGTGAAGGCCAGAGAGAACGCGTGCGCCACGCCCGCGATGCCCCATTGGGACAGATCAGAAGGCTGCGGAAACCGACCCGGTGGTAGAACCTGATAGCTGCCGATCAAGTATTCCGCTGCAGCCACATGCAGACCCATCATCATCGCCAGCGCCAGACCGCCCACAACCAACAGATGGCCGATGGCAGGAAGCGGTTCGGCCGCTGCGCCCGCGATCTGAGACAGCGACGTCGCCTGCGCGGCCATGGCGCCCGCGGTCTGCAAGGCGATCACGAAAAGCCGCAGCCCAATGCCCAATGCCAGACCCGCGATGGTTTCCGTGGTGAGGTAAGTTAGAAAGACCGACAAGGCCCAAGGAGCTTGCGGGGTCAAAGGTTCGACGGCCGGCGCCACTATCATGGTGAATGCAATCGCCAAACCAAGGCGAACGCGAACCGGAACGGATTGTTCAGAAAATCCGGGCATCACCGCCATCAAGGCGCCGACCCTGAGAAACACCAAGGCCATGTGCCACAGCCCGGCGTTCGCCCAGTCCAAAAGTGCCGCGGCCGAGGTCATGCGGCGACCACGCCGACCAAGGAGGGCCGCGCATCCAGACCAATTTCCTCGAATGCGAGGACCGGATTGCTGATGGCTTTCGCACTCATCACCATGCGGAGGAACCGTCGGCGGCGGGTCGAGGTGACAATCGCCGGGAACACGCCACGATCGTTGGCCTGAGTGATTTTTTCGGCGATATTCGCGGCCAGTATGTTGAACAGATCCGGCGGGAGCGCGACGTCAATCCCGCCACGATCGCTATCGATCTGGTAGGTGTTGAACGTATCTTCCCATTCCGGGGCAAGTTGGATCAGCGGGATCGTCCCGTCTTCGCGGCGTAGGTTGCCCACCAACTGGAAACCCAACCGCTGGCGCACCTGTTCGCAGATGCCTTCAGGCTGAGTCGTGGTCATCCGAGCCTCGGCAATTGCCTCTAGAATGAGGGGGATGTTTCGGATCGAGACCTGTTCCTCAAGCAGCAACCGCAGCACTTGATGCAGCACGTCCATTGGAACGCGGTCTGGGATCATTTCGTCCAGCAGCTTACGGTTCGCCTCTGCCCGGCGTTGATCAGAAAGCTGGGTCAATTCGTCCAGCAAACGGCGCAGAGATTTAAGCGACAGCAGGCGGGGAAGGTTTCGGCGGATCAGCTCCAACAGATGGGTCGCCAAAATCTCGGTCGGGGTCACGAGGGTGACGCCCGAAAGGGCTGCACGATCCTGATCCTGCTCGGGGATCCAGCGCGCAGCGGCCCCATAGACCGGTTCGCTGACGTCCTCGCCCGGGGGAACGTCGGCGCCCCCATCGGGCAACAAAGCCATGACGTGGTTCTGACGCAGAGCTGCGCGCGCGACCTCCACGCCTTGCAGGCGCACAACGTACGACCCAGCGGGCAGTGACGGGTCGTCGGTCAGGCGAATCTCTGGCAGGATCAAGCCGTAGTGGGTCGCGATGTGAGTTCGCATATTGGCGATACGCGCGTCCAAACCGGTGCCGGGATCCAGAACCAGATCGACAAGGTCAGGCGCAAACTCGACATGAATATCATCAAGATCCAGCAAGTCTCCCAAAGGCTTCTGCATCGGCGTTTCGGGATCTTTATCTGGCGTCTCGCTCGCCTCTTCCTCGGGCTTCTTGCGCGAAATGACCCAAGCCGCACCTGCGAGCGTGGCTGCGCCGACGACGAAGGGCAGGAAGGGAAGACCGGGAACCAGCGCAAACATGAACATCAGCGCCGCAACCGTCGCCAGCGCCGCGGGGTGGCGGCCCAATTGTCCGACCAGCGCCATGTCGGTCGCGCCGGTCGTGCCACCGCGGGCCAACAGGAGGGCCGAAGCGATCGAAATAATCACGGCGGGAATCTGGGTGACGAGGCCGTCACCGACGGTCAGGATGGCATAGGTTTCAAAGGCTTGTCCGATCGGCATATTGTGCACGATCACGCCCATGATCAGACCCATGATCAGGTTCAAAAGCGTGATCAACAGGCCAGCGACCGCGTCGCCCTTGACGAATTTGGACGCACCGTCGAGCGACCCGAAGAACGTCGTTTCCTGCTGTTCCCTTTCACGGCGGGCTTTCGCTTCGGCGTGATCGATGGCACCGGCGGACATGTCGCTGTCGATCGCCAATTGTTTGCCGGGCATCCCGTCCAAAGCAAAACGCGCACCCACTTCGGCCATACGCGCGGCGCCTTTGGTGATCACCATGAAGTTGACGATCAGCAACACGCCGAACACGACGAGCCCCAGAAAAACACTGCCGCCCATGACGAAATCGGCAAAACCTTCAATGACTTCGCCGGCGGCCGACGTCCCGGTGTGACCTTGTCCGATGATCAGTTTGGTAGACGAAACGTTAAGCGACAGGCGCAACATCAACGAGGCTAGGAGGATCGTCGGGAATGACGAAAAGTCCAATGGCCGATCAATGAAAAGCGTAACCGTGAAAATCAGGATCGCCAGGGCAAAGCTGGCGGCAAGGCCGACGTCCAACACGATCGCCGGCATCGGCAGAATCATCATCACGATGATCGCCATCAGGGCCAACGCCAAAAGGATCGTCGGCTGGAAAATCGCTTTGCCCATGCCCTACCCTCCGATCAATCGCGACCGGCTGGCGTCGGTCGTAATCGGGACAAGAGAGCCCCTTCGAACGGTGACGCCGTCCTGCACGATCAGCAAAGGAAAGCTGTTCTCTCGTTTACTGGTCGGGCGGGACGGGGTCGCCAGGTCGGGCAGTGCATTCAGTACATCTGTGAATTTCTCGATGTAGGCCGTCGCGAAGTCTTGCGTTTTGGAGTGGTACCGACCGGCGGCCAATGTCCAATCTTGGGTTACCTCAAAATGTTCGACCAAAAGGCCAGCGGCATAGCGGGCATTTTCCAGTGGGTCGATCATAGTTTGCGCCGTGTCAAACTGATCACCGTGCCACCGGGCATTCACCTGAAAGCATCCGACGTCGAAATTGCTTTGTCCCGTCGCCGTCACGTGATGCATAGCTTGCAAGGCTTCCGACCGGGTCGGAAAGTGAGCCCCGTCACCGGCCACATTGAGTGTCCAAGGCCAAGGCTGGAAGTCACCATCAATGGTTCGCCCGGTTTCGACACGGGCAATCGCGGCCATGACTTTGAATGGAACACCGTGTTCCTGGGCCGCAATCCGTGCGACGCGATCACATTCATTTACTGGCGCTGAAAATAAAGCCGCAGGGGCCGCAAGCGTGGACACCAAAAGTGCCGTCCCAAAGCCGCGATACCTGCTGGACAGAAAACGCCCAAGTATATTGATCATTTTAGAGAACTGCCTTCTGCGAGTCCCCTCCAGTCTCTGCGAAAATCCTTACTGAAGAATGAGCGCGGCCGCCGTCACAGCGATTATTCCTGCTCTGCAATCGCGTAACGATCCAGCATCTGCTGCAGCGTTTCCCGCGACGCGCGGGTGTCTTGCAGAAGGCGACGATTGGTAGCGATCATTCCGCCTGTGGGTTCAGGCCGATCTGACCGCATCAGCGTCGATAGCGCTGCGTTCAAGGTGTCGTCCGATCCTTGCAATTGATCCCAGTCACCAGCGCGCCACGCACTTTGTTCCGCCAGATCAGGTTGATCGGTGGCCGCGTAGCTTTGCGATGCCGCGGCGAAATCGCCCGCAGCTTCCTGCGCGCGGGCCCTAAGCGCATCAGCTTCGGGGCCCTCAACGCCGATCAATTCGGCCTTCGCGCGTTGTGGACGCCCGGCGAGCAGGGCCGCTTCTGCGCGAACCAGGCGACCGCGTTCGTCCGCGATATTGGTCAAAGACGCGCTAAGCTGAAAGGCAACATCAGGGAAGCCCAGATCTCGCAACGCCTCTGCCAGATCGACGCTGACTTGGGGCGACAGATCCTCTGCATGATTTTGTGCAAGGTTCAGACCATGACGCAGGATCTGCTCATCAGAGCCGACCTTCAACACGTATGAGGCGATCTCACTTCGAAGCACTGCCGGCTCTGTGACCAATCCTTGATCCAAACGGTCTTCAAGCAGGCTGAAAGCAGCCTCGAACTGGCCCGCCGCCGCCCTTGCCCGCAGTTCTGCCTTTGCGAGGTCATTCGCCAAAGGCGTCGTACGGTATTCGACTATGTATGCGCCTGCCAATTCGGCAATTTCCGGATCGATCGGATCAACGCGCGACAGAGTATCGTCAATCAATGCAATCAGTGCAGCCGGTGACCTTTCGCTAGCCGTCTCGACCACGTCAGTTAACTGATCGCGGCCTTTTTCGGGCTCGTCTTTGGTCAAGTCGATCAACCCAGATATCATTTTCTCATCCCGCGATTGTGCGGGATCGGAACGTTCCAAGATGCGCATAACGGCTTGGGATGTTTCGGTATCGCCCGCGGACAAAAATCTCTCGGCCAGCTCGGGACCCAGGCTTTTGCGGAGGCCATCAGGCAGGGCGTTCAAAGCCCTTAAAACCGCTGATTTGGCCACAGTTGTTTCATGCAACAGCGGTTTTGACGCCAAAACGGACCACAGCGCGATATCAGAGTCGCAGTCCGTCATGCCAGCGAGGGGCGATGGCCTTGGATCGTGCCCCAGATCCACAATCCGAGCGAGCGAGGACAACACCCTAACGTCCGGCTCGGGATTGATCATCAAGTCCATGGCACGCAGCGCTTCTGCCCCAAAGCCGAACGCCAGATAGAATTTCGCAAGGTCCAAGGCGGACTTGTCATCCACCTTGTCAAACTCTCCAAATACCTTGGCACGACGCGCGCCAAGCTCTGCGTTGAAATCCCCGGCTTCGGTCCAAGACGTAAAATCGAACCCCGGAATGCATGCGACCCCATCGGAGGTTACCGGCGCTGTTGTCTCGTCTTCGGACAAGAGCGACGTATGGACCCGCGCGCCACCCGATATCTTCTGGTCGCTTTGCGGCTCGGTATCAGATGCTGACTTTTCTTGAGTAGGCTCGATGGGCTTTTCAGGAGTCGACGTTTCGACCCCGCCCTCGGCAATATCCAAGAGGCCCTGCGTCGCCGTCCGGGCGACCTGATCTATCATCGCGCGCTCAAGCTCAGCCAACCGGGCGAGGCGGTTAGTACCACTTTCCGGGCCCGGCTTGGGCATAGACATCGTCACGGCCTCTGTCAGGCGGCGGGCGTCTTCAAGGCTGGGCTTGGGGGTTTCCGGCACGACGGGCAGTACGGGCGCTGCAACTTGGGGTTCGGGAACAACTGTCGGGGGTTGCTCTCCTCCCACCAGATCAAGAACCAATACGTTCCCGACAAGCACTTCTTTGCGGAGTTGGCAGTCACACTCGTAACTCAGGCTCAGGACCTTCCCGCCTTGTCCGATGCTTACGTTCTGGAATCTGTCACGGCCGATCCGGTCGTAGATGCCGGAGATATCAAAGCTCACCGGGCGGCTGGTGGTGACCTCAGATCCTGCTGCCGTTCGTGTCACGTCAGCCTCGACACCATTGGGCAGGTAGACGACAAGACGGGTGAAACCATCGTGCTCTCCTGACCGGATAGAAACGGTCTGAGACCAGCCAAAGTTTGGCAGAATAACGAGCAGAAAGATCGCCGCAACGTACCGCATCATGCCGCGTCCTGCTTGACCGCTTTCAACGCCTCTTCAAGGTCAGAGAAGCTTGGGCGGTTATGGGAAGGCGTATTCTGACGACCCACTTCGATGCAAATGTTGGTGGCGTGGTTGTGAAGGTTGGCCACCAGCACCTCTCGGATCAGGTGGTAGAAATGAGCGTCTTCTTCGACGACGGCCTTCACCTTGCCCGCAAACGGACCGACCAGACCATAAGCTAGGAACACGCCCAAGAAGGTGCCGACCAACGCGCCACCGATCATTTTACCCAGAACCTCCGGCGGCTGGTCGATCGAGGCCATCGTCTTGATCACACCAAGAACGGCCGCAACGATTCCCAACGCGGGCAAACCGTCCGCCATGGATTGCAGCGCGTGGCTGGAATGCAGGGCATGATGCAGGTTCGCCTCCATCCGCTTGTCCAGAACTTCTTCGACCTGATGCGGATCGTCGTAGTTCATGGAGGCGGAGCGCATCGTGTCGCAGATCAGTCCGATCGCTTCTTTGTCGGTCATGATCTTGGTGTATTTGGAGAAGATCGAAGACTCCTCGGGCGCTTCGATATGTTCTTCGATCGCGACCGGATTCTGCCGGGCAAGGCGGATTAATTCGAACAAAAGGCACAGAAGGTCCTGGTAGTCCTCGTGCTTCCACTTCGGACCTTTGAACACCTTTCCAACGTCCTTCATCGTATGTTTGACAGTGCCCATGTCGTTGCCGACAAGGAATGACCCGACAGCCGCGCCGCCGATCATCATCATTTCGAACGGCAGCGATTTTAGGATGATGCCAAGCTTGCCCCCCGCAAGGAGGTAGCCGCCAAACACCATAACAAAGATCACGCCGATCCCGACAAAACCGATCATCTAAGGCTCCGTTTCGATTCCTTCGGGCAGTTTGCCCGGCGCAGGTTAAAATATGGTCAGGACGGGATCATTCCGTCGGAACATTTGCGTTCCGACCGGCCAGGATCACACTGATGGTGTAGGCCGCTTGCGGGGACAGACCCGCCATGATGCCAGCGGCGACGGCCGGGTCCATCCGACCCAAGAAACCGGCCGCGAATTGCGGGTCCATTTCTTCGAACAGAATGGCCGCGTCCTTTGGCTTCATGTTCTGGTAGACGGCGGTCAGGCGGGACAGATCATCCTCTGCCGCCGTGTCCGCCAAAGCGAGCGTCGCGCGCAAGGCCTCTTCGGCTTCTTGGAGCTGACCAAGTTTGCGGGTCACTTCCGTGTCCGCAATTTGAAGCGCGCGCATGCGGTCCGCAACTTGTTGCTCTCGTAGCGCCACACGGTCTTCACGCTGCTTGAACGCCTCTAACATGGCGGCGACGTCAGGCTCCGGCTCACAGGCCTGCGGCGATGCGTCGGTGACCAGATCAGATCGATCGCTTTCGCCAACCTTCGCCAGAGCGCGACCCGCATCATCCCCGATACGCAGAAGCGCCGATCCGATCAGCAGGCAGGAAATGATGAACAGTGTTCCCCGCGTTCTGCTGCGCTTTTTACGCGGTTTTCGCTTCAGGCCGAACATCAGCGATCCCTTCCGCTGGCCATACGGCGCGAAAAGACAGGCTGAACGACCTTTTGTTCCGGCTCGTCCGGTTCGGCCTGTGTCGGTAGGTCGTGCAAAGACGCGACCAAAAGCTCCAACTTATGGGCCGCTTCTTCGGCGCGGTCCGTCAAGGCGGTCAGCGACTCGGAAGAATCGGACGCGGTCGCCTGAGCAGCAGCCAGCATCCGGGTCAGATCATCGACTTGCGCCGACAGCACCGCCACGGCACCGCCAACCCCGTTTTCAAGATCGTTGAACTTGGTCAGGCGCCGGGCCAGCACATAGCAGTAAAAGCCAGCCCCAAGTGCCCCGGCGACTAGTAGAATATCGGCGATCATGTCCATCTTGTTCTCTCAATTCATCACAAATTCCATGACCAGAAGGTCATTCACATTTTCCGATCCGGCGACGACCTGAACCCGGCGCAACATCTGCGATCGCAGGCGCACAAGGGCGGATGGGTCTTCAAGATCGCTGAGTTCGACGGCCCGCAGGTAGCTGTTCAGAACGTCAATCACGCGCGGCTGAATGGCTTCGACGACTTTGGTCGAGGTTACCGGCACCTCCAGGCTGGCGCGGAATCGCAGGTGACGATTGTCAGCGGCGCGGCCTAGGGAAATCGTCATCGGCTCAATCTCGACGTAAGCGACCTGAGCCATTTTTTCGGCCATCTCGTCCTTGGCGGCGTCCGATTCGGCCTGCTCTTCGCTGGCCTGCTCTGATCCGAACAACATGCCGGAATAGATCGCGAAAAAGCTGCCGCCACCGCCAACCAAGGCCACCACAAGGCCAAGTATCAAAGGAAGCTTGGAGGCTTTCTTCGGGGCTTCGTTTTCCAGTTCTTCTTCCTGATCCGCCATGTCGTCATCCGAATTTTTCGATGACAGCGATATAACCCGAGAGGAACTAACCGATTGTTAAGGCCAATCGGCGAAAAGGGTTTCCAGCGGGCGGTAGAAAATTGCCCGGACAAGGAGGCCGAAGTGCAGCAGTTCATCGATCTGTGGACGGGAATGGATATGCGGCGGCGCGTGATCGCGTTGCTTTCGATAGTGGCCGTCGCCGTGACTCTGGCGACCCTATACAGGCTTGCGACCAAGCCCGGGCTGGCGCTGCTGTATTCCGGGTTGGAAAGCAGTCAGGCCGGAGAGGTTGTTCGGTCCCTCGAACAGCGCGGCGTCCTGTACGAGATTCGCGGCGGCGCCATTTACGTCGAAGGCGCGGCGCGTGACGAATTGCGTATGACGCTGGCCAGTGAAGGGCTGCCGCGGAACAACTCCCAGGGCTATGAACTGCTCGATTCGCTTAGTGGGTTCGGCACGACGTCGCAGATGTTTGACGCAGCCTACTGGCGCGCGAAAGAAGGGGAACTGGCGCGAACGATTGCCACCTCTCCGCAGATTCAGGCGGCGCGGGTTCATATCGCGAATGCCGGGTCCAATCCGTTCCAAAGGGATCTGAAACCTACTGCCTCCGTTTCGGTCACCGGCTCCGGCAGCCTGTCGTCCGGGCAAGTGCGGGCGTTGAAATTCCTGATTGCATCCGCCGTGGCGGGGCTGCGTCCCGAAGATGTCGCCATTATCGATTCGTCCGGCGAATTGCTGGCCGGGGACGAACGGCAACAGGGGGCCACAGGCGCCGATGACCGTGCCGATCAGCTGCGCGACCGTGTGCAAAGGCTGCTTGAGGCGCGCGTGGGGTTTGGAAATGCGGTGGTCGAGGTGTCTGTGGACACCGTGACGGAACGAGAGTCGATTCGCGAACGCCGCTTCGATCCGGAAAGCCGCGTTGCGATTTCGACCGATACCGAAGAGCGATCCGGCACCTCCGAAAATTCGGCAAATGATGTCACGGTTGCGTCGAACCTGCCGGATGGTGATGCGGCGGGGTCGGACAATTCGTCGTCGCAATCTACCGAAACGCGGGAACGCGTAAATTACGAAGTATCCGAGACAGAGCGAGAGATCATCCGCGCACCCGGGGCGGTAAAACGTCTGTCGGTTGCGGTATTGGTAAACGGCGCAACCAGCGTGAACGCCGAGGGCGAACAGGTGATCGAACCGCGTGCTGATGAAGAACTGCAGGCGCTGAAGGATCTTGTCGCCTCTGCCGTCGGGTTCGACGAAGACCGCGGTGACATCATTACGATCAAATCGATGCTCTTCGAAGAGATCGTGCCCGAAGGAACCTTGGCGTCAGGGTCCTGGACCGATGGACTTGCGCTGGATCCGATGGCGCTGATCCAGATGGGTATCCTCGCCTTGGTCGCGATCGTGCTGGGCCTGTTCGTGGTGCGGCCCGTGTTGCGCGGCCCGGCAGGCAATTCCGTCGCCCTGCCTGCGCCGTCCCAAAACACGGTCGCGCCCGAAAGCGATGCCCTGACCGGAGAGATTTCGGACGACGATTTCACGCTGCCGGACCTGCCGGTGATCTCTGACTTCGATACGGGCGGCCTGCCCGGTTTCGATGACGTTCAAAGCTCTGACCCGGTGGCGCGGCTGCAATCCCTGATCGGAGAACGGCGTGACGAGACGGTGGAAATTCTGCGCGGCTGGCTTGAAGATCGAGAGGAAACGGCGTGATGTCGATCGCCCATCTTCTAGAAGACTTCGGCAGCGCGGTCGCCTCGGCCTCTCCCGGGTTATCCGAGGAAGAGGTCGAATCCGTGCGCTTGGAAGGGTTCGAAGCCGGTTACAAAGCCGGGTGGGAAGATGCGCTGAGATCCCAATCCGAAGAGCATGCGCGCATCTCGGAAGAATTTGCCCGCAACCTGTCGGACTTGTCGTTCACATACCACGAGGCGCACAGCCACGTGATGCAATCCATGGCGCCCCTGTTGCAGGATTTGGTCGATACCATCCTGCCGGAGGTCGTGCGCGAAACCATCGGGTTCCGCGTCGTGGAACAGTTGAACGATATGGCGAAAGAGGCGGGGGCGCAGACGATCGAACTGGCGGCCAGCGAAGGCGATCTGCCAGTCATTCAGGCGCTCTTGGACCGCGATTTTGGCTTCCCGATCTCTGCCCGGGCCGACGCCAGTCTGGCCGAAGGTCAGGTGATTTTGCGGATGACCGGGGACGAACGCCAGATCGACATGAGCGCCGTGATGACCGGAATCAAAGACGCGGTGGCGGGCATATTGGATGACACGGAAAGGACCTTGAAACATGGATAACCCCACAGGTGATAAGGGTCATCCCTTTGCCTCTGTCCCTATCGAAATCACCATCGCGGTCGGTCGTGCGCGGCCATTGATCCGCGACCTTCTGGCGATGGAGAACAACTCTGTCTTGCCGCTGGACCGGCGGGTCGAAGATCCGGTGGAACTCTACGTCGGCGATCGTCTGATCGCGCGCGGAGAGCTGGAAGAGCTTGAAGGCGCGCAGGCCGGACAATTGGCTGTGCGTCTGACCGAAGTCGCAGATCTGCAGGACGGCCTGTGACAGCGCGTCGGCTTGGCCCGGCGCTGATCGCACTCTCCCTGATGTTTGCGGGAACGGCGGTCGGCGCGCAGGAATTGACGCTGGATCTGGGCGACGGTGGGTCGATCTCGGCGCGGTCAGTGCAACTGATCGCGTTGATCACCATCCTGAGCATCGCGCCCGGGCTGGCGATCATGATCACCTGTTTTCCCTTCGTTGTGACCGTTCTGTCGATCCTGCGGCAGGCGATCGGGATGCAGCAATCCCCGCCGAACATGTTGATCGTGTCGCTGGCCCTGTTCCTGACCTATTTCGTTATGGAACCAGTGTTTCAGGCCGCTTGGGATGCCGGGATCAATCCTCTGATCCAAGGGCAGTTGGCCATGGAAGACGGCATCGCCAATGCAATCGATCCGTTCCGCAGCTTTATGGCTGCACGGGTCGACGGCGACACTTTTGAAACGATGGCGGCCCTGCGTCCCGACGCGGCCCAGATGGCCCGCGGTGAAGAAGCACCTTTGTCGGTTCTGGTGCCCAGCTTCATGCTGTCCGAGGTGGCCCGGGCCTTTCAGATCGGTTTTCTGGTGTTTCTGCCATTCCTGATCATCGATCTGGTCGTCGCAGCCGTGTTGATGTCGATGGGGATGATGATGGTCCCGCCCGCCATCGTGTCGCTGCCGTTTAAGCTTGGCTTTTTCGTCATCGCGGATGGCTGGTCATTGATCGCAGGAAGTCTGGTCAGAAGTTACTTCTGAACGTCGGCACTTTGAAAAGCAAAAGGGCGGCTCGGTAGAGCCGCCCTTTTGCCGTTGCTCAGATCGTTTCGCCCAGTGTCTTCAGGTTGAAGGCCAATCTCCCGGCTGGCTCAACTCACCAGTATCGTCTCCTAGCGCGCGGAAGAGGGCGCAGCCCTCACCGCACCACGAACTCGGCATGCAGGGCGCCAGCTGCTTTGATGCTTTTCAGGATGTCGATCATGTCGCGCGGCGAGACGCCTAAGGCGTTCAGCCCGGCGATCACTTCTGACAGGGATGTGCCTTCGCGGACTTCGGCCAAACCGATACCTGGCTCTTCCTCGATCTCCGCGCGGGTGCGGGGTACGACGACGGGCTGACCATCGGTGAAGGGGTTCGGCTGGACCACCACTGGCGCTTCTTCGATGCGCAGGGTCAGATTGCCTTGCGATACCGCGACCCGGCTGATGCGAACATCTTCGCCCATCACGATTGTCCCAGACCGTTGATCCACAACCACGCGAGCCTTCCGTTCCGGCGTGACCGAGATGTTTTCGATCCGACCGATTGCATGAGCCGGGGATTGCATCCGCGTCGACGTAATATCCAACCGCACGGTACCCCCATCCAGCATCACCGCGACATTACGGCCGAAATCCTGATTGATGGCACGCTCGATCCGTCCAGCGGTGGTGAAATCCGGCGACCGAAGGGCCAGACGCAAACTGCTCAGAGAGCTGAGATCGAAGTCGATCTCACGCTCAACCCGAGCACCGGCGGGAATGACACCAGAGGTCGGAACGCCCTGGGTGACCTGCGCGGCATCACCCTGCGCTGTGGCTCCACCAGCGATAATGGTGCCTTGCGCAACGGCGTAAATCTGCCCGTCCGCGGCGTTCAGCGGCGTCATGATGAGCGTGCCGCCCAACAGGCTTTTGGCATCGCCGATAGCGGACACCGTCACATCGATTTGGCTTCCGGCGCGGGAAAAAGCAGGCAGTTCGGCGGTGACGAAGACTGCCGCCACGTTCTTGGGGCGGAATTGTTCGCCGGTGACGTTGACGCCCAAGCGCTCAAGGATGTTGGACATGATCTCTTCGGTGAAGGGGGCGTTGCGAATGCCGTCGCCAGATCCGTCGAGGCCGACCACAAGGCCGTAGCCCACCAGATCGTTGCCGCGCACCCCATCGAATTCGACCAGGTCTTTGATGCGAATAGGATTTGCCCAAGCCATTGATGCGGTGAGGCAAAAGACCAGTGTCAGAACGCGGCCCAACATCATAGGTAATCCGCCAGCGACAGGCGCGACAGGCGCGCGGTCATCGTGTACAGGCCTTCCAGTTGGAACTGCACGTCCTCTAGCCGGGTGACAGTTTCGTAGGGATCGACGGCCAGAAGTTCGGTTCGCGCCATCTGGAAAGACGTCCGTTCGGCAGAGATGCGGATGCCACTTTCCTCGATCCGGGCCTGAGCATAGCCCAGATCGGCACGGATTTCTGTCAAAGCATGTTGTTCGAACGTCAGACCTTCGCCTGCAGTGCGGGCAAGCTCTAGCTGAAGGTTACGGTCAAACCCCAGCACCGGGTCCGATGCCAGCGCGCCCATGGCCGTGTGTTTCAACAACGTCCTGAAGGCGTCTGCATCAGCGCGAAGGTCCAGCGTAACCGTTTCGCCAGCGCCCAATGCGATCGGCGACAGGGAGGTGGTCGCGCCTTCGTATGCCAGGGTGTCAAAGTCACCGCCGGGGGCGAACCACGTGTCCAACACGGCCTCGACCCCCGCAAGGGTCGTTTCGCCAGAGACAGCGGTTTGCAACGCGCTCAGGATGTCGTCTGCTTTGGCCATCGGGGCCATATCAGTGTCTATTCCAGCGAAAAGCGACCGTCCGCCCACTGTCGTATTCAGCCGCCCGATCAAGGCGCCAAAGTCGTCACGGGCGCGAGTGGAAGTGGTCGACACGGCCTGAGGCAGGTTCGACTGGGCAGACGACATGAGCGCCAGACCCAGATCACTGACCACGGTCTGAAACCCTTCAAGCGCGTCCTGCATCGTCTGGGTGTAAAGCTTGGCCTCGTTCGTGGCGCTGTCGTAGCCTTCCAGAAGCGACAGGTTGCGATCCACGTCGGCCAAGTAGGAATAGCTGCCCGACAGGTGCCGGGCGAGGTCGGCGGTGCGGCCGCTGGAAAGTTCCTGCACCAGCGTGTTCATCTGCGATTTCAGATCAGTGTTCTGGCGGCGCATCAAGTAGGATTGGGCGAGGTCGCCGATTGTTGTCAGGCTCATTTCTTAAAGTCCCAGCAAAATGTTCATCAATTCGTCCACGGTCTGAATGACGCGGGCGTTGGCGGCGTAGGCCTGTTCGACCAAAAGCATGCGTTGCATTTCGTCATCCGTATCCACACCGCCGGCCAGCAGCCGTTCTTTCAGTTCCGTGTGGCGCGTCGTGTCGAAGGCGAGGCTTTGTTCGGACAATTGGCGCGCGGTGCCGACCTGCGATTGCAGGCTGGCGGCAAGGCCGGACGCGGTCACCCCGCTGGTGCCGAAGCTGCCAGAGGCGGGCGTACGGCGTTCCTGCAGCACAGTGATCATGTCGTTCAGCAGGGCGCTTTGTCCCGGCGGGCCAGCAGTGGCCGCGCCCAGACCGTCACGCAGTCGCCATGTGGCGCCCCCCTGCGCGGGGTCGACCAGGGTGTTCACGGCGATACGGGCAGAAATGCCGACCTCGTCAGCCGTATCGAAAGCGCCGCCACCGTCAGTGAATAGACCGGGATCAGTCGCCCCGCGCGTGGCATCCAGACCGGATTGCTGAAACCGTTCGATGACGTCACGGGCCACGGTGTCGAGCTGGGCCTGTGCCTCAACCGCGAGGTCGTCGCGGATGTGGAACAAAGCCCCCAGACGGCCGCCGCCCAATTCGTTGATCTCGGGCCCGGTCGTGACCGGCCGACCATTCAGGGTCAGCCCCGATAGAAAGCCCGCATCAATCGTCTGATAGGGCGTGATGATCGGGGTGCCGGTAAACTCCAGCTCGGCCGCGCGGCCGTCGACCAGGAAACTGCCCCCGGGGGTCAGAAGGGCGACCGACCCGCCGTCGCGTTCGATTTCGCGCACGGGGATATATTGGGAAATGTCGTCGATCACGTTCTGACGGTGATCTAACAGGCCCGCCACATCCGCACCGGTGTTACCCGCGCGGGTGATATCGTTGTTCAGACGCTCGACCTGCTGAAACAGCTCATTCAGGCGATCGACCGAGGCGTTGATTTCGGCGTCAGCCTCTTGCCGTAGGGTCTGGATGCCCTGAGAGGTTTCGTTGAAATTCTGCGTCAGCCGTTGCGACGCCGACAGCACCGCGGTCAGCCGTTCGGGCAAGTCCGGACGGCTGGAGGCCGAGACCAGCGCGCTTTCCATATTCACGACCAGCGCGGCGAGGGAATTGGCGTCTTCGGGGGTGCCGACCAAATCCTCCATCCGGGTGCGGAAGGTGGTGACCGTGTCCGAAAAGTTCATATCGCTGTCGGCAATTCGCAGGTCTGACACGACCTGTTTGTCGACGTGACGGGTGATGCCTGCCACCTGCACCCCACCGTAGCTGCCGGTGGTGCGCGTGGTGGTTTCAAGCTCTCGTCGGCCATAGCCTTCATTGAGCGCATTGGCCACGTTGGAGGATACGGTGGTGGCCGCCCGCGAGGCGGCGGTCAATCCCGACAGGGCGTTTGAGAGAGCGCCGGAAATGCTCATGTCCGATCCTTTCTGAACAACGTGGCCATTCTGGAGAAACGGGAAAGGCGGCGCGCGGGCCGCCTGTCCTTAGCGCTTGATATTCGTGGTTTCCTGCAGGATCTCATCGACCGTCTGGAACACCTTGGCGTTGGTCGAATATGCCCGCTGCGTACGGATCATGTCCGTCAGTTCGGCCGCCACGTCCGTTGCGGATTCTTCGCGGGCAAAGGCCACGATGTCGCCGGTCGGGCCGTCACCGGCATCCCACAGGAAGAAGGCACCGGATTCGGGGCTGGGGCGATATGTCTGGTAATCCATCGCTTCCATACCGTTGGCGTTGGGCATGTCGGCCAAGGGGATCTGATAGATCGTGCGTTTGACCCCGGTGTCGAAATAGGCGTGAACAAAGCCGTTCGCGTCGACCTCAACTTCGGTCATGTTGCCCACGGCGGACCCGTCTTTGGTGATCGACAGCGGTGCAAAGACGTTTGACAGCTGGCTAAGGCCGCCGGTGCCGCCGATCATGCCCAGATCAATTTCCATCGGGCCGCCAAGGACATCGACGATGATGGCGCCGGAGGCCGGGTCATAGGCGCCGCCGGTCGTTTCTGCGACCGATGCGAGGGTGCCGCCCGCGACGCGGGCGTCGCTAAACGTCAGGGTGTATTCGCCGATCAGGGCACCGCCTTGGGCGCTGTCGGTGATCGTCATCGTCCATTCGTTGGACGCGCCCGTGGCGGGAATCGTCGGCGTGAAATCGATGGTCACGCTTTCGGATTTGCCAAGGTTGTCAAAATATTCGACCGACAGTTGCTGCGCAGCGCCGCTGGCGCCCGCTTCGGTATCGGTGGCGGGCAGGTTGACGCCCAACGTCATCGACGTCGTCGGTTCACCTTGGAACAGATTCGGGTTGATCTGCACCGGGGCCAGACCGTCCGACGTGTCGCGTGGCAGCAAAGGGATCGACCCGTCGCTATCCGCCGGCCAGCCCAGAAGGACCAGACCAGATTCGGTCCGCAGGTACCCTTCTTCGTCCGCGCGGAAAGATCCGGTCGTGGTCAGCATCATGTCGTCGAATCCACCTGTGGCTTCGACCTGATAGGCCGGCGCGACGGGGATCAGACCACGACCACGTACAGCCAGATCAGTGGCGTTCGACGTGGTGACCAGCGGTCCGCGTTCGTCGATCATCCGCATCGTCGTGGCCCGCACGCCGCCGGCAGTATAGGACCCTGAGGATTCGCCAATCACCAGCGAATGAAAATCCGCTTCCACCCGTTTGTAGCCGTAGGTGGAAGAGTTAGAGATGTTGTCGGCGATCGTCCCAAGCTTGGTCGCATTGGTCTGAAGGCCAGCGACCCCCGCATTGAGGGAGGAGGAAATCGTCATGAATACGCCTTTCTGCTGCATCGACACTTCGTCGGCCACATCTCTAGGCGACAGGGATTTAAGATCCGCCTAACAGCTAAAATGCTGTCTATTTCCTCTGATTGATCGCCGACGCCCTTAGATCTTCGTGCGCAACAGGATGATTTCTAACCGGTTGTTCCGCGCCGCCATCGGGTTGCGCAGACTGGGTTCGCGATCCGCATGACCCGTGACCCGCGTCACCCGTCCACGTTTCAGACCCTTGGCATCCATCAATGCACGAAAGACATTTGCCCGCGCGGCCGATGTTTCCCAAACCGGGTTGTTGCTTAGCACGACAGGTCGGGCCGCGACGTGGCCTTCGACCGCGATGGGGTTCGTGACCATCCGGGTCACGCGCACCAACATGGCGGCAATGTCGGTCAGCAGCTCTGTCGGTTCCGCGCCGGGGCCGTCGAACAGGGGGGCACCTTCCAGATCGAACACCTCGATCACCAGACCTTCGTCGGTGACGCGGGTGATGATGTGTTTCATAATCTCGGGCGCAACGTTGCTTTCGCCGGTGCGGCCCAGCAACCGCGCCTCGACCTCTTGCAACATCTCTGTTTCGGCTTTGTCATCGCCGTCCAGTCCGCTGGCCTTGTTCTGTTCCGTCGGATTAGAGGAGCTTGCACCGGTGCCATTCCGCGCCAGCGATTCCTCGGTAAAGACCGAGTCGCCACCGAAGGCCCCGTTGCCCCCACCAGAGACACGGTTGATCGGAATCGTCGGCGAAAAGTAATCCGCGATCCCTTTGCGTTGTTTTTCTGTCGTCGCGTTCAACAACCACATCAGCAGGAAGAAGGCCATCATGGCCGTCACGAAGTCTGCATAGGCAACTTTCCAGGCACCGCCATGGTGCCCGTCGCCGCCAACGACCTTTTTCCGTTTGATGATGATTGGCGCAACATTTGACTGCGCGCTCATCCACTCACCTATATTTCACCCGGGATCAGGGATACCGGCGGGGGGTTAGCAAGTGGTTAAACGAGCGGTCTCTGCCGGGTGCAAAACCCGGCAGAGTTAGATCAAAGTCGATAGACCTTGGCGGCCGTATCGTGGAACAGTTTGGCCTTTTCGTCGTCGCTGGCCCCGCTTGCGATCCGTTTGAACGCGTTCCAGACGACAGGGTAAGACACAGCGCCCTTGTCGACCGGAAAGTTGCTTTCGAACATGCAGCGATCCGGGCCGAACAGCTCGATCGCGTTTTCGAAATAGGGCCGCCACAGGCGCGCACATTCACCAGACGACGGCGGCAGCGGCTCTTTGTGCAGATCAAAGCCATTCACGTCCATCGCCAGCCCGCCCAGCTTAATATAGACATTGTCGCAGGTGGCGAGGTCTTTCATGTAGCCCAGCCATTCGGCAAAGACCTCATCGCGTTTGCCACGGTAAGGCCCGATGCCCAGTGGGCCGCCGAAGTGATCCAAGATCATCGTGGTGTCCGGGAAGGCGCGGGCCAGATCGGTGAAATCAGGGATCTGCGGGTGATACAGCCAGCCGTCAAAAGTCAGATCGTTCTTGCCCAGCTGGGCAAAGCCTTCGCGGAACTTGTCTTCGTACATCACACGTAGCGGAGAATTCGGGACCGCGCCGGAAAACGCCTCCCCCCCGGATGCGGTGATGTGACGGATGCCGCGCAGACGGCCCTTGGCGGCGTCCTTGTGCGCGTCGAGGACAGGTTGAACCCCCTCACCCAGCATCAGATCAGCGTGGGCGACGATACCGTTGCAGGCCCCGATGTCAGGGCGTTTCCCGGCGGCTTCTTCGGCGATTTTCACGACGAATTCAGTTTCGCCCACCGGCAACATCTCTTTCGGGCCTTCGGTGCGATAGCCATAGCGGCACTGAATAAAGACCGATTGCCGGATGTTGTGGCCCGAGGTCAGATCGGCCAGCAACTCATCCGTGAAATAGGGGCCAAGGCGGTCCCACAGGTGGTGGTGCGGGTCGATTATGGGCAGATCGGGTTCAAGGATTTCCTCGGTCAGCTTGCCCAGCCATGCCTCGTCCGTGTGGATATGCGTCGTCTGTTCGAATGTATTGGCCATGTCATTCCTCCCTGTGCGGGAAGATACCGGAATAGCGCGCTTGTGGAAGGGTATTCCTTATTGCGGAATTCGAATGGCCGGATTTGTGTCAAATGCGATCTAATCCGGCGGGGGCAGCGCGCGGTGGGACAACGAATTATTAGCGGTGGTCTGACTAGGCTAAGGCATGATTTATCACGTCTCTCCGATCGTGCCCGCCACGCCGTTGCGCGTGCCAGATGGCAAACGCTTGTTCGATCTAATTCTGGTCTTGGTGACATTGCCGCTGTGGGCGCCCGTGCTTTTGGTGCTGATGTTGGTCATTTGCGCGGCACAAGGGCCGCGGGTTTTCTACCTGCACGACCGTTTGGGGCGGCACGGCCGGCCCTTTCGCATGATCAAGTTTCGCTCGATGGTTCCGGGCGCGGCCAATGGGGTCGATCAAATCCTTCGAGATCCACAGATGGCAGAAGAATGGGCCACTAAGGCCAAGCTGACCCATGATCCGCGCTGCACACCGTTGGGCCGCTGGATGCGTCGCTATTCGGTGGATGAGATACCGCAAATTCTGAACGTTCTGCTTGGGGATATGAGCCTTGTCGGCCCCCGTCCCGTGCCACTGGCAGAGTTTCAGCGCCACTACTCCGGTGATGCCGTTCAGGCCTATCTGGCCCTGCGTCCCGGCATCAGCGGGCTGTGGCAGGTCACGGCGCGAAATTCCGATTATGATCGTCGGCTGCGGATCGATACCACCTATGCAGAACAGCGCGGATTGGTGACCGACCTCAGGATCCTCTGGCAAACCTTCGGGGCCGTCGTGCGGGGAACCGGATGCTAGGCGCTACTGCGTCGCGGCATCGTACCATGCGATGATGGCGGCCCGCTCTTCCGGCTCCATATAGGTCAGGTTCGACGGCGGCATGGCATGTCCAAGCCCCGCCTGCAGATAAATCGCGCGCGCCTGTCGGGCGATCTGGTGTTCCGTCTCAAGCCGCACACCTTTGGGCGGCCAGTGCAGGCCTTCCCAAGCCGGTTCAGCCGCGTGGCACATGGAACAGCGGCCCAGCACGATATCATGCACCTGATCAAAGCCGTCGGCCTGCGCGTATTTCAGGGCGGGGCCGGTCGCCTCTTCCGGCTCATCCGCGCGGAACATGGGCGCAGTGGACAGCCACATAACCAGCAGGAACAGCAGAACCGTTGCCAGCCAGGTCCAGGTCGGATTGCCTTTGCGTGCGTGGATGGTGTTGAAATAATGCCGGATCGTTACGCCCATCAGGAAGACGAGGCTGGCAATGATCCACGTGTACTGGGTCGAGAACGCCAGCGGATAGTGGTTCGACAGCATCATGAAAATCACGGGCAGCGTCAGGTAATTGTTGTGCGTCGACCGTTGCTTGGCGATCTTGCCGTATTTCGCATCCGGAACGCGCCCGGCCTTAAGGTCCGACACGACGATCCGCTGGTTCGGCATGATGATGAAAAAGACGTTGGCGCTCATGATCGTCGCGGTAAACGCACCCAGGTGCAGCATCGCGGCGCGACCCGAAAAGACGTGCGTATAGAAGTACGCGATCCCAACAAGGATGATGTAAAGCGCGATCATCAGGCGGGTGTTGTCGTCGCCGAATTTGGATTTGCAGATCTGGTCATAAGCGACCCAGCCAAAGGCCAGAGATGCCAGTGAAATCAGCACAGCGACGGGGCCAGAGATGTCCGCAACGGCGGGGTCGACAAGGTAAAACTCGGACCCGAGGTAATAGACCAGGAACAACAGGGCAAAGCCCGACAGCCAGGTCGAATAGCTTTCCCATTTGAACCAGACAAGGTCGTCGGGCATTTTCTCGGGCGCGACGAGATATTTCTGAATGTGGTAGAACCCGCCGCCGTGGACCTGCCATTCCTCTCCGTCCGCACCGCTGGACAGGTTGCGATCCCGGTGAAGGCCTAGGTCCAGCGCGATGAAGTAGAACGACGACCCGATCCAAGCGATGGCGGTGATGACGTGCACCCAGCGCACCGCGAATTCCAGCCACGCGCCCATGGCGGCAAAATCATACATCTTATGTCCCCGACTGTCCCTGCGCCCACTTTAGATCGGCAGCCCGATCCCCGTCCATCCCACAGATCATCCGGCGCGCAACGTGACCGCACCGGTGCTGAGGTTTTCACCGACTTTCGCTACGCCGCCATAAGGGCCGCCATCGGGACCGCCATAGAAAAGGCCCCGAAAGCATCGCTTCGGGGCCTGAATGACTGTCGCGTTCTGACGATCAGATCGCCTTGGCGCGGCTTTCTTCGATGTAGATTTCGCGCAGCCGCAGGGCGATGTTGCCCGGCTTGCCGGTGCCGATGGTTTCGCCATCGATGCTCACGACCGGCTGCACAAAGGTCGTGGCCGAGGTGATGAAGGCCTCGTCCGCGTCCTGCGCTTCTTCAATCGTAAAGCCGCGCTCTTCGACTTCCATCTGCGCCTCTTTCGCCAGCCGAAGAACGGCGGCGCGGGTGATGCCATGCAGGATGTCGTTGGACAGCTGCCGCGTGATGATCTTGCGACCCTTCACGATATACGCGTTGTTCGAGGTGCCCTCGGTCACCTGACCGTCTTCGACCATCCATGCGTCATCTGCACCGGCAGCCTTGGCCATCATCTTGCCCATCGACGGATAGAGCAGCTGTACCGTCTTGATGTCGCGCCGCGCCCAGCGCTGATCTTCGATGGAAATCACGCTGATCCCGGTTTGGGCGGCCGGCGCATTCGCCAGGTTTTTGACCTGCGTGAACAACACGATCGACGACGGTGTCGTGGCCGGATCGGGAAAGGCAAAATCACGGTCCGCAGGCGCGCCGCGGGTGATCTGCAGGTAAATCCCACCCTCTTCCAGATCGTTGCGCTTCACCAATTCGCGGTGAATTTCCAGCAGTTCGTCCATGGTAACAGGCGACGCCATGTCGAGCTCTTTAAGCGACCGTTCCAGCCGTTTGGCGTGGCCGTCAAAATCCACCAGCTTGCCGTCCAGCACGCTGGTCACTTCGTAAACGCCATCCGCCATCAGGAACCCGCGGTCAAAGATGGAAATCTTGGCGTCCTCTTCGGCGCAATATTCGCCGTTCACGTAAACGGTGCGGGACATGGGAAACTCCTTCTCGGCGGATCAGCCCCAGAGGGCGGGGGTAGACGGGTGAACGCCCTGTTCATCGAATTGCAGGGCATGATCGCGGTCTTGGGCCAGCAAAAGCGGCCCGTCAAGATCCGTCACCATCGCACCCTGCGCCACCAGCACCGCAGGCGCCATGGCCAGTGAAGATCCGACCATGCAGCCGACCATGATGCCATAGCCTTGTTCGATGGCGGCCGCGCGCAGCGCCAGCGCCTCGGTCAGGCCGCCGGTTTTGTCCAGCTTGATGTTCACCACGTCATATTTACCCTTCAGATCGGGGAGGCTGTCACGGTCATGGCAGCTTTCATCCGCGCAGACGGGCACGGGCCGTTCCATCCCGATCAGGGCGTCGTCGTCACCTGCGGGCAAGGGCTGTTCCACCAGTGCCACGCCAAGGCGGACCAGATGCGGGGCAAGATCGGCGTAGACCTCGGCGCTCCACCCTTCGTTGGCATCGACGATGATCTTTGCATTGGGTGCGCCACGCCGGACGGCTTCTAGCCGTGGCATATCATCGGGCGTTCCCAGCTTGATCTTCAGCAAAGGCCGATGCGCATGCTTCCGGGCCGAGGCTTCCATCGCCTCAGGTTCTGCCAGTGACAGGGTATAGGCGGTAATCTCGGGCCCCGGTTTGGTCAGACCGGCCAGTTCCCACGCGCGTTTCCCGGCCCGCTTCGCCTCTAGGTCCCACATAGCGCAGTCCAACGCGTTCCGCGCTGCGCCGCCGGGCAAAGCTTTTGCCAAACCCGCGCGGTCGGTGACGCCCTCAATCCGCATCACCTCTGCCGTGACTGATTCCAGCGTCTCTCCATACCGCGCATAGGGGACGCATTCGCCCCAGCCGGTCAGGTCACCGTCCGTCACACGCACGGTCAGCACCTTTGCTTCGGTCCGCGATCCACGGGAAATCGTAAACACTTCGGCCAGCGGAAAAGTGTCGGCTGTCACGTCAATGCGCACGGGTATCCTCCATCCTCTTGCTAAAAATATCCCCACCGGAGGCATAAGCCCCCGGCCACGGACACCACGTTAGCCAAGCGCGACCAAGGCATCCACCAGACGGTCGGACCCGTGGCGATAGGGATCGACGGTGGGCAGGCCCATGCGATCCTCGACCTCTTTCATGTAAGCGACGGCGTCTTCCTCGCTCATGTGCTGGGTGTTGATCGAAATGCCGACCACCTGACAGTCGGGGTTCGCAACCCGTGCCAGTTGCAGCGCGGTGTCCCGAAGCGTCTCTAACTCGGGCAGTTTGTAGCCCGGCAGACCGCGCATGTGATCGCGGGTCGGTTCGTGGCACAGGATCAGCGCATCGGGCTGGCCGCCGTGGATCAGTGCCATGGTCACACCGGAATATGACACGTGGAACAGGCTGCCCTGCCCTTCGATCATGTCCCAGTGGTCATCATCGTTGTCGGGCGTCAGCCATTCGACCGACCCGGCCATGAAATCCGCGATCACGGCGTCCAGCGGCACGCCTTCGCCGGTGATCAGGATGCCGGTCTGGCCGGTGGCGCGGAACGACGATTTCAGCCCGCGGTTCTTCATGTCGCGGTCCATCGCCATGGCGGTGTACATCTTGCCCACCGAACAATCGGTGCCCACGGCCAGACAACGTTTGCCGGTGCGCTTTTCCCCGTTCGCGATGGGGTATTTCACCGACGGGATCCGTACGTCGTGCAATTTGCGACCCGTTGCTTCGGCCACGGCTTTTAGATCGGGTTCATCCCGCAGCAGGTTGTGCAGGCCAGAGGCTAGGTCAAACCCTTCCTCCAGCGCCTCGACCAAGACCTTTTTCCACGCGGCCGAGATCACGCCGCCGCGGTTAGCCACGCCGATTACCAGCGTCTTGGCGCCAGCCGCCTTGGCCTCAGTCAAGGTCATGTCGGGCAGGTTCATGTCGGCCTTGCAGCCCTCCATCCGGAACTGGCCCACGGCATTTTCGGGTCGCCAATCACGGATGCCCTGCGCCACTTTCGCGGCCAGTCGGTCGGGGGCGTCGCCAAGAAAAAGAAGATACGGTGTTTCGATCATAGGGAATCTCCTGTCGTTGCGGGCAGAGTCGCCGATTTCGCGTGAAATGACTTTGCAATTCCGCGACTGCAAAGTCGGTTTTCGGTGATTTCTTCGAAGATTGGCTAGAACTGTCGAAGAAATTTGCACGTTTCAAATCACACACGCCCCGATCCTCCCTCGGCTGCGGCTTTTGCTGCAGCGCAATAACTCCTTGCGAAAGGGGCGGTAACTTAATAACCCTCAACACGACAAAAACGTAATTTCCTTACTCATGAGGTCCGCCATGTCTTTCCGTCTTCAGCCGACCCCGCCGTCGCGTCCCAACCGCTGCCAGCTGTTCGGGCCAGCGTCGAATACCAAACTGCCGCCGAAAATGGCGACCAGCGCCGCGGATGTGATCAACATCGATCTTGAGGATTCCGTGTCGCCTGACGACAAGGATAGTGCGCGCAAGCTGGCAATCGAGGCCATCGGCGACATCGACTGGGGCAAGAAGACCCTGTCGGTGCGGATCAACGGTCTGGACACCCCCTATTGGTACCGCGATGTCGTCGACCTGCTGGAACAAGCCAGCGACCGTCTGGACATGATCATGATCCCCAAGGTCGGCTGTGCCGAGGACATCTATGCCGTCGACGCGCTGGTCACCGCAATTGAACGCGCGAAGGGCCGGACCAAGCCGATCGCCTTCGAGGTCATTATCGAATCCGCCGCCGGTATCGCGCATGTCGAAGAAATCGCCGCCGCCTCCCCCCGCTTGCAGGCGATGAGCCTTGGGGCCGCCGACTTTGCTGCGTCGATGGGAATGCAGACCACCGGGATCGGGGGTACGCAGGAAGATTATTACATGCTGCACGAGGGCAACAAATACTGGTCCGATCCGTGGCACTGGGCGCAGACCGCAATCGTTGCCGCCTGCCGGACGCATGGTGTTCTGCCGGTCGATGGGCCGTTCGGCGATTTTTCCGATCCCGAAGGGTTCAAGGCGCAGGCGCTGCGCTCGGCCACCTTGGGCATGGTCGGCAAATGGGCCATCCACCCCAACCAGATCGCATTGGCGAACGAGGTCTTTACCCCGCCCGAACACAAGGTGACCGAGGCGAAAGAGATTCTTGCCGCGATGGAAGAAGCCACGCGCACGGGTGCTGGCGCCGTCGTCTACAAGGGTCGTCTGGTCGATATCGCGTCGATCAAACAGGCCGAGGTGATCGTGAAACAGGCCGAACTGATCGCCAAAAACTCCTGAGTTAGAGCCTAAATTCAAGCAAAGCCCGCCGTTGATCCGGCGGGCTTTGTCGTTTCTGGGTGGTCAATTCCGCTCAAACGGAAGTGAACGGCGTGCCGGCATCGGACCTTGGCAAACCGGGTCAGCGCCTTAAAACAAGGGCACGTCGAAGAAGAGGTCCCAAATGCGCCTGATGTCCCTAGCCCTGATCGCCTGCACCCTGGCCCTGCCGGTGCGTGCCGAAATCCTCGAAAACGAGATGATGAAGGTTTTCGAAGGGAAATGGGTGCAGTCCAAAGACCCCTCTCAGAACGGTATCCTGATGTATCTGACACAGGAACGGTCGGCCGCGGGCGAATATTTTTCCATTCGCTGTGAAGGGTCGGCGCAGTCGGTGCGCATCGCCTATCCGAAACGGCGCAGCGCCGAAGATGTCGGCGTGACCATTGACGGTAAGGATATGCGCGTCCCCGTCACCTTCACCGGTAAGACGCAGGACCCGAATTTTCTGAAGGGCAATGTCTTTGGCTACGAGATGACGTTCGAAGACGCGGCCGCGCAGAAGGCCTTTTTGACGGCCCTGCGGAATGGCCGGATGCTGAAGGTCGAAGGACAAAGCCTTCCCGTCGAACTGGCTGGCTCTGGTCAGGCGATCCGGGAACAGGCTGCTTACTGCCGGTAAGTGATGCGCGTCGTCGCGCCCTCAGGCCCGGTTATCCTTGGGTGACGCCATCACGACGTAGGACGTGATTGATCCGACCTGTGGGACGGTGCCCAGAACATCGGTGTGGAAGGATTTATAGGCGGCGAGGTCCGCCGCCTCGATCCTTAACAGATATTCCCAAGCGCCCGTGATGTTGTGGCATTCCACCACTTCCGGGGCACTGGCGATGGCCTGTTCGAACGCCTCTTGCGCGGACTTCGTGTGACTGTTGAGCCCGACCGTAACGTAAGCGGTAAACCCGATCCCAAGCTGGCCCGGGTCCAAAATCGCGCGATAGCCCTTGATGACCCCCGATTTCTCCAGATCCTGAACGCGACGCAGGCAGGCCGACGGGGACAGGCCGACCTTGGCCGACAGGTCCAGATTCGAGATGCGGCCATCGCGCGCCAGTTCGCGCAATATCTTTTGGTTTAGATGGTCCATATTCATCAATTATTGCGTCACAAGCCATTAGACGCTGTGAATATGCAACCCAATGCACCAGAACTCCAGACATGATTGCGCGAAATAGGAGGGCGCGATGCCGATCGATTTATTGTCTGCGCTGTTTGTCTTTTGCGTCGTCTCGACCATCACGCCCGGGCCGAACAACCTGATGGTCATGGCCTCGGGCGCGAACTTTGGCTATCGGCGCACGCTGCCGCATATGGCGGGCATCGCCGTGGGCTTTGCCGTGATGACCCTGCTGGTCGGTGTGGGGCTGATCCAAGTGTTCACCCTGTATCCGGTCACGCATCAGATCCTGACCGTTGCCAGCGTCGGCTACCTGCTATGGCTGGCTTGGAAAATCGCCAATGCCGCCCCGCCAGAGGGCAAACCGGATACCGAAGCCCGCCCGTTGACCGCGCTGCAGGCTGCGCTGTTCCAGTGGGTGAACCCCAAGGCCTGGACCATGGCGATCAGCGCCATCACCATCTATGCGGCGGATAATTCGCTGCTGGCCATCGGGATCGTCGCGGGTGTCTTTGGGCTGGTCTGCATTCCCTGTGTGTCGATCTGGACGGTGATGGGCCAGCAGTTGCGGCGCGTGTTGACGAACCCGACGCGCCTGCGGGCGTTCAACTGGACCATGGCGGCGCTTCTTGTGGCGTCGCTGATCCCGCTGATCTAAAGCTGGGTCATGTTGACCCTGCTGCACACTGCCGCCGTTCATGTGGCGACCTTCGACACCCTGCGCGACCAGATCGCCCCGGGGGCCGCGCTGCGCCATCTGGTGCATCCGGAATTGCTGGCCGAAGCTCAGGACGGCATCAGCCCGGACCTAGAGGCGCGTATCGCTGATTTGGTGGGTGCGCCCGGCCCCGTGATCTGCACCTGCACCACGATCGGAGAGGTTGCCGCGCGCCACGGCGCGACGCGGATCGATCAGCCGATGATGCGCAAGGCGGCCAGTCTGGGGCGCGTGGTGATGGCTTACGCACTGGATTCGACCAAGGACCCCAGCTGCGATCTGTTTCTGGCCGAGGGCGGCCGGGCCGAGGATTTGCAGATGCTGGACCTGACGCACCTCTGGCCGCTGTTTGAACGTCAGGACGTCACCGCGTTTCACGCCGCCATCGCCGACGCGGTGCGCGAGGTTCCAGGTGATTGTGACGGTATCGTTCTGGCGCAGGCGTCTATGGCGGGGGCTGCGCGGTTGGTTGATGAGGCAACGCCTGTCCTGACCTCACCCGAGCTGGCTTTGCGCCATGGATTGGCAATTTCTGGCTGAACGCGCGTCAAAGGCGTCGGATGGGGTGCATCCAGAACCTGATGCTTGCCACCCCTGCATCAGGCAGAGTTGCAAAGACCCCGTCCCATAGGCATATACGCCCAAACCCCGGAGGTGTCCTGATGTCCGACGCAAAGACCGACAAACCCGCGAACGAACCGCATAACTATCTGGATTTCGAAAAGCCATTGGCCGAAATCGAAGGCAAGGCGCGTGAACTGCGCGCCATGGCGCGGCAAACCGAAGGCATGGACATTGAGGCCGAAGCCGCAGGGCTGGACGCCAAAGCCGACACGATGCTGCGCGATCTGTACAAGTCGCTGACGCCGTGGCGGAAATGTCAGGTGGCCCGTCACCCAAATCGTCCGCACTGCAAGGACTATATTGAGGCGCTCTTTACCGAATACACGCCGCTGGCCGGGGACCGGAACTTTGCCGATGACCATTCGGTTATGGGCGGTCTGGCGCGCTTCGACGACCGCGCTGTGGTTGTGATCGGTCACGAAAAGGGCAACGACACCAAATCGCGGATCGAACGCAATTTTGGCATGGCGCGCCCCGAAGGCTATCGGAAGGCGATCCGCCTGATGGAAATGGCGGACAAGTTCAACCTGCCCGTGATCTCTCTGGTCGACACCCCCGGTGCGTATCCGGGTAAGGGTGCCGAAGAACGCGGTCAGTCCGAGGCGATTGCCCGCTCGACCGAGAAATGCCTGCAGATCGGCGTGCCCTTGATGTCGGTCATCATCGGCGAAGGTGGGTCTGGCGGTGCTGTGGCGTTCGCCACCGCGAACCAAGTCGCCATGCTGGAGCATTCGGTCTATTCCGTGATCTCGCCCGAGGGCTGCGCGTCGATCCTTTGGAAAGATGCCGAAAAGATGCGCGAAGCGGCCGAAGCGCTGCGCCTGACCGCGCAGAACCTGAAGGAACTTGGCGTGATCGACCGCATCGTGCCGGAACCTCTGGGCGGTGCGCATCGCAATCGCACTGTCGCCATCGACAGCGTGCGGCAGGCGTTGCACGGGATGCTGAACAGCATGGAAGGCCAAAGCCGCGACAAGCTGATTCAGGATCGGCGGCGCAAATTCCTCGACATGGGCTCCAAGGGGCTGGCGGCTTAATCAGCCGTCGGCTGATCCGGGTCGGTCTGCTGGAAAGAAGCCCGCGCGCGGATCATCGTGAACCACCCCATCAGCGTGGGACGATCGGCCAGCATCGCGGCCGCATCTGGCCAGCGTGCAAAGTAGTCCAACATCGGCGCAATGTGCAGATCGGCACGTGTGATCGTGCCGTTGAGAATGCGGTTTTCCGCTGCAATAGTCTCTAATTCGTCCAGAACGGGGGCGGCTTTCTTAAGCCCGCGCGATAGTCTGTCGCGATCGATCTGTTCCGGGCCTGCAGCCGTATTTGCGAAAACGTCATGCACCATCGGACGGTACCCGTAGCTGTCGATGATGCCGATCGCCTGCGCAATCCGTGCTCGGGTCGCCGGGTCCGACGGGGTCCAAGCGTCGCCGGGAAAGGCCGCCTCGATATAGGTCGTGATCGCCGCGGTTTCGTAAAGGCGGAAGCTCTCGTGCGCCATCAGCGGCACGCGGCCAAAGGGGTGCGGGCTGGATTGGGTGGGGTCAAAGGGATCGACCTCAATCAGCTCATAGCTCTGGGCTCGTTCTGCCAAGGCCATACGGACAGTCCGAACATAAACCGACTGGCGAAACCCCCAAAGGCGAATCATGTGGTCAGAAGGCGCAGGCCCTGGGTCACATCTGACCGCACCGCCAACCGCAGGCCCGGTTCGTCCCCGGCCTTAAGCGCGGCGATCATTAGGCGGTGGTACTGCGGTGATTCCTTGCGTTGCAGACGGCCATAAAGCTTGCGCATCGTCGGCCCCAGCTGCAGCCAGACGGTTTCTGCCATGGCCAGCATCGCAGGCGCCTGTGCGCGCAAGTAAAGCGTGCGGTGGAATTCCAGATTGGTGCGGATATAGCCGACGGCATCGTGACGCTCGACCATCTCGGAAATCGTGCCGTTGATGGTCTGCAGACGATCGATCAGCGCGATATGGGCGCGCGGCAAGGCACGAGAGGCCAGTTCGACCTCGAGCAGCGCGCGCAGGGCGGCCAGTTCTTCGATCCGGTCGTTGGTGATTTCGGGTGTGGACACGCGGCCCGAGGCAGACAGGGTCAGCGCCCCTTCGGCCACCAGACGGCGCACGGTTTCGCGCGCAGGCGTCATTGATACCCCGTATTCCTTACCGATCCCGCGCAGGGTCAGCGCCTCTCCGGGAGGGATCTCTCCGTGCATGATGCGCGTTCGCAGACCGCGATAGACGCGTTCATGGGCAGCGGGCGACGGATCTGGGCGGGTTTGCATCAACATGGGAGCACTGTGATCACAAAAAGAAGGCCGGTCAATGGGCGTTAATCCAAGGGCTCGAACCGGTACCGATGCAGGGCTGATCCGTGGGTGCGCAGCCACGTCCGCTGTGCCTTGTAGGGGCCGTAGATGTCCTGGACTTTGTCCCAGAAGGCTTGGGAATGGTTCATTTCCGCCAGATGCGCGACCTCGTGCGCGGCGACGTAGTCCAGAACCTCGGCTGGGGCCATGATCAGGCGCCAGGAATACGACAGCGCGCCCTGCGACGAACAACTGCCCCAACGGGACCGCGTGTCGCGTAAGGTGATGCGCGAATATGTGCGGCCCAATCGGGCAGCGTAACGATCCGACGCTTCGGCCAGACGATCGCGCGCCAGCGTTTTCAGATAGGCTGCCAAGCGAACCCCCATACGGTCCGGCGCGCCGGGCACCAGAAGCTGTGACCCTTCGACCCGCACCGACCGGCCAGAGGCCGGGGTCAGAACCAAGGGCTGACCGGCCAAGGGCACTTCGACACCTGCGCCAACGGCCACGGTTCCGCCATGGCGCGACAGATGGGTGCGCAGCCAGTCGGCCTTTTCGCGGGCAAAGTCCAACCCGGCCCGATCCGACACGCCCTTGGGCAGGGTCAGCGTGACACGGCCATCCAGCGACGAGACGCGCAGCGATATCCGACGAGCCCGTGCAGATCGTTTCAAGTTGATTTCCACCGGGGGGTTGCCCGGCAGGACATGCTGGCCCATATGTCCACCGTTCTTCGCCGCACCGCGCCAAAAGGCTTTGACACACCCAGCCGTGTATGGCAGGGGACGCGGATTGTCGGCAAGTGATGTCATCTAAGAGGGAATGTCCATGCCCAAGGAAGAATGGGGTACCAAACGCGTTTGCCCCACGACCGGTAAGCGGTTTTACGACCTGAACAAGGATCCGATCGTCAGCCCCTACACGGGCGAAGTGGTCGAATTCGACGAAAGCAAGAACCGGATGATCGCGGCAGACGCCGAAGATGCATCCGCGAAGAAGGTCAAGGACGACGCCGACGAAGACGTGGTTCTGGACGATGACGACGTCGATGTGGATCTGGATGATGATCTGCTGGATGACGACGAGGATGACGATAACGTCTCTCTCGACGAAATCGCCGACGTGTCGAACGACGACGACGACTGATTCATCCGGAAGGCCGAGGATCGCGTTTTTCGCTTGATCCGTTTCTCGCCTTCCCATACACAGCGCCGCACGGGCGATTCAGCCCGTGCAATTGGGGCCTTAGCTCAGCTGGGAGAGCGCCTGCATGGCATGCAGGAGGTCAGCGGTTCGATCCCGCTAGGCTCCACCAATTTCCCTTAGATCGGTGGCCGAATTCCCCCATGGGGTCCACTCCAGTTTCGGGGTATGAAGCGGCATGAGCGATCCTTTCGAAATTTTTCTGGTCTGCGCGCCGGGGCTGGAACCGCAGCTGCGGGATGAAGCCCTGCGCCTTGGCTTTGATGATGCGCAACAGGTGCCGGGCGGGGTCAGTTTCACGGGCGGTTGGCCGGATGTCTGGCGCGCGAACCTTTCTCTGCGTGGCGCGACGCGGGTGTTGGCCCGGATTGGCGAATTCCGCGCCTTTCACCTTGCCCAATTGGACAAGCGGTCGCGCAAATTCCCTTGGCTGGATTTTCTACGCACCGACGTGCCGGTCTCGGTCGAAGCGACCTGCCTGAAATCCAAGATCTACCATGACCGCGCCGCGGCACAGAGGGTCGAAAAAGCCATCGCCGAAGAGGCCGGGATCGAGGTTAAGAGGGATGCGCCTGTCCGCGTGATGGTGCGGATCGACGACAACCTTGTGACGTTGTCGGTCGATACCTCGGGCGAATCGCTGCACAAGCGTGGGCACAAAGCCGCTGTCGGCAAAGCGCCGATGCGGGAAACCTTGGCCGCGTTGTTTCTGCGCAGATGTGGGTACACCGGGGCCGAAACGGTAGTGGACCCGATGTGCGGGTCCGGCACCTTTGTGATCGAGGCGGCCGAGATGGCGCTGGGGCTGGTCCCGGGGCGCAGCCGATCCTTCGCGTTCGAACATCTGGCAAGCTTTGACCTGGAGCAGGTCGCCGCCCTGCGTGATGCCCCGACATCAGAGACTAAACTGCGGTTTTATGGCTCTGATCGGGACGAGGGGGCCGTGAAGAACGCCACCGCCAATGCAGAGCGGGCAGGTGTTTCCGAGGTCACGCAATTTACTCGCGCAGCCATCAGTGACCTGCAGCGGCCCGAGGGCGATCCCGGTCTGGTCATAATCAACCCGCCTTACGGTGGGCGGATCGGCAACCGCAAAATGCTCTTTTCGCTCTACGGCACGATGGGAGAGGTGTTATCGCAGCGCTTTTCCGGCTGGCGCGTGGGGATCATCACCGACGATGGCGGGCTGGCCAAGGCGACGGGTCTGCCGTTTCTGCCGCTAGAGCGCGCGATCGATCACGGTGGGCTGAAGGTCAAACTCTACCGGACCGACCCGCTGCCCTAAACCACATCTTCGCTGATCGCATCGGCCCAGGGCGACATCACCTCGGTCGCGCCCATGTTCCAGCCGTCGACACGCCGCACGGCGGAGGGGCAGGCCCAGTGGAACGGGTAGATGTTGTTCGGACGGGGGGTGACCGGGTGGCTCTGCTCCATCGTCTGAATGACGTCCTCTGGCAGCGCGGCATCCGCGATCAGTTGGTCCCCCGAGATATCGATGCGGGGGTGGTGGAACGCTTGTTCCAGCGTCAGGCCCTGTTCGGCCATCAGGGTACTTAGCTGCGCGACGGCTCCGACGATCTTGCGCCCGCCGGACGCGCCAATGGCGAACCCTCCGGTCGGATCGCGGGCGATGGTGGGGCAGATGTTCATCAGACAGGGCTGACCGGGGGCGAGAGAATTCGGCTTGCCCGGTTCGGGGTCGAACCACATGATGCCGTTGTTCATCGGAATGCCGGTCGATTGCGACAGGACGCGCGACCCGAAGATCGACAGCAGAGTCTGGGTCACCGCCACCATGTTGCCGTCCCGATCGACGACCGAGAAATGGGTGGTACAGCCGGGGCTGGTATGGGTTTCGCCGTCGTGGCCCATCGTGGCCAGACGGTGGTCATAAGCAGCGGCCAAAGCATCAGCCATGGCGGGCACGTCTGGCGTGGGCGCAAGGCGTTGGAAATAATCGGCAAGCGTCGGTCCAGCGGTCAGGCCGGGCATCGTGTGGAAGGTGGTGCTTGCCCGCTGGAAGGTCAGCGGTTGGAAAAATTCGGCCCTGTAGTCGCGCAGGTCCGACAGCGACAGGCATCCGCCCTTGCCTTGCACGTCCATCACCAGATCACCCGCGATCTGACCTTCGTAAAAGTCGCGGGCGCCGTGGATCTGCAATCGCTCCAACGTGCGGGCCATTCCGGACATATCCAACCGCATCTGACCGCTTGCCGTCCAGCCGCCGATGCGGGGCCATGTGCCGTCCTCTAGGAAGATTGCTGCCAGATCGGGGTCCTTTGCAATCAACCGGGCCGAGGATGTCGTCAGCAGCGCGGAGTACCAATCGGCCAGCGGCCCCTGACGCGCTAGGGCCGTTGCCGGGTCCAGCAGGTCAGCCCAATCCATTGTGGCGAAACGGCCAAAGGCGGCCTCCATCCCCGCGACCATTCCGGGGATCGCGATGGCCGTGGCACCGGTGACGTTGCGATCATCGCGGACCGCGGGCCATGGGAACAGGTCGGACACCCGCCCCTGCCCCGTCAGCGGGTAATCAGCGGGGTTCAATCCGGCCGGAGAGGCCATACCGAAGTTCAGCGCATAAGCACGCTGTTCCTTCTGCCGCCAGATCACCATCGCGCCGCCGCCGCCCGGGCCGCTCATCCAAGGTTCCAGCACGCCCAGCGCGAACCCGGTGGCGATGGCCGCATCCACCGCATCACCGCCATCCTTCAGGATCTGTGCGCCCACCCGCGACGCCAGCGAATGCTGCGACGCCACCACCCCGCCCATGGTCTGCGTGACCTTTTTGCGGATCTCCTGCGTGGTGGAAAAGTTCGTCAGCATCGCGATTTCCCTTATTTAGTCTCTTATTTCGACCTTAAGCTGGAGGCAGAACCTTGCCCGGGTTCATGATCCCGTTCGGGTCCAACGCGGCCTTGATCGCCCGCATCGCCGCCAAGGCCGCAGGGTCCTTGCGGCGCTGCATCGACGACAGTTTAGCCGTGCCGATGCCGTGTTCGGCGCTGAAGGATCCACGCAGGTCCAGCACGATATCTTCGACCCGCTCCATGATCGTTTCTTTCAATTCCGGATCGGCCTGCGACGGAAAGACGGTGTAATGCACGTTGCCATCGCCCAGATGCGACACGACCGACGTTTCGGCGCCTGCGTCCACTTCAGCCAGCACGGCGTCGGCACGGGTCAGGAAGGTTTCGATCTGGTCCAATGGCACGGCAACATCGTTAGTCAGGCGCACACCACGGCCGGTGGCGATTTCGGCGGCCGCTTCGCGCCGGGCCCACATCTCTTTGCGCTGCGCCTCGGTCTTGGCGACAACCGCATCGTCGATCCGCCCGTCTTCAAGGTAGCGACCCAGAATATCTTCGAGGTAGCTGACGATCGGAATCTCGCCCGCGTCGTTCACCTGACAATCACGCGGGGCAAGCGCGCCGATTTCAATCAGGATATTCACCGGGTAGGCGGTGTCGAAGGGGCGTTTGTGCGCCGGGTTCAGGGCGATGTGATCTTCGATATAGCGGTCCGGCATATATTCGAACGCCTCCACCGATCCGGCGGTTTCGCGCTGAACCTCGTTCAGCAGGGGCAGCGCGTCCGACAAAGACTGCATCCCGATCATCGCGGTCGCATAAGCCCCGGGCTTGGGGTGTAGTTTCAACGTCGCGGCGGTGATGATGCCCAAGGTGCCTTCGGACCCGATCAGCAGATGACGCAGGTCATAGCCAGAGTTGTTTTTGTGCAGCCCGCTCATCAGGTCGACGACTTCTCCGGTCGGCAGGACAGCTTCGATCCCCAGAACCAGATCGCGGGTATTGCCGTAACGCAGAACGTTAGAGCCGCCTGCATTCGTCGCCAGAAATCCCCCGACGCGGGCAGAGCCCTTGGCGCCGAAGGTCAGCGGGAACACAAGGTCCTGCGCCTCGGCCGCGTCGTGGATGTCGGACAGAATCGCGCCCGCTTCGACCACGGCAGTGCGGGCGTCGGCGCGGATCTCACGGATGGCGGTCATACGCTCGACCGAGACGATCAGCGCCTCACCTACCGCGCCCCCGCATAGCCCGCTGCGACCGGCCACTGGAATCACCGGTATTTTCATATCATTCGCCAACCGGACGATTGCCGAAACCTCGGCCGTATCGGCGGGACGCACAACGGCCAGAGGCATCGCTTCGCGCGTGCCAGAGATATCGTTGGCATAGGGGGCGCGATCCGCCCCTGTCAGTACGTGTTTTTCCCCAACGATGGCGGCCAGTTGTTCGATCATGCGCGCTCCTCCCAAGCGGGGCGATGATGCGGCGGACAGGCAGGGAATGGCAAGGGGCGAGCGGCAAGCAGATCACCGGGTTTTCAGGCTTGACCTACCCTGCGGCTTGGCCTAAACGGCCCCGGTCTGGCGGAGTAGCTCAGTTGGTTAGAGCAGCGGAATCATAATCCGCGTGTCGGGGGTTCAAGTCCCTCCTCCGCTACCAGACTTTCCCTAACGTTGACTAGAAACCAGGGCGTTGATGAGCGTATCCCGGATCGCTTAGCCAATCACGCGCCCCTTTGATCTGTTTCTGTCGGGCAGGCGCAGACGCATCCGTGCTGACAACGCATCGGGGGACGCCGTGTGCGGTGGCCAGACAAGGCGGATCGATGTCGATGTCAGAGCTGAATTTATGCGAAAATCCTGCCCGACAGACACGCAAACCTAAGGCGATTTCTGTGGAATGACGATAAGATAGGCATACGCGCTTCCTGGCCAGGTCTTTGTAGTCCCGACCATTGTTATCCGCGCCTTAACTGCGAAAATTGGTGGGCAAAATCAATGGACCACCAGACCATGACGACCCTTTTCGATCCGATACAAATCGGTGCGTTCTCTCTTCCAAACCGGATCCTGATGTCGCCGCTGACGCGATGCCGCTCAGAGACCCCCGAAGGTTTGGCGACCCCCATGATGGCAGAGTACTATGTGCAGCGCGCGGGTGCCGGTCTGATCCTGTCCGAAGGTATCCCGATTACACCCATCGGGGTCGGATATGCCGGGGTGACGGGTCTGTGGAACGACGCACAGGCAGCATCCTGGAGGATCGTGACGGATGCCGTCCATGCCGCCGGCGGCCGGATTGTCGCGCAGCTTTGGCACGTAGGGCGGTTGTCTGATCCCTCGATCAACGGTGGTCAACAACCGATCGCGCCCAGTGCAGTTGCCGCTCAGGGTACGGCGACACGCATCCGTCCGAAAAAACCTTGGGATACACCCCGCGCGATGGACCGCAGCGATATCGACGACAACATTGATGCCTTCCGCGCGGCCGCACGGCGCGCCAAGGCGGCCGGGTTCGATGGGGTCGAGCTGCACGGCGCGAACGGTTATCTGATCGACCAGTTCCTGCAGGATGGATCCAATCTACGGACGGACGACTATGGCGGGTCTATATCCAACCGCATCCGTTTTCTGGCCGAACTTATAGATGCTGTGTCGCAGGAGTGGCCCAGTGACCACATTGGCGTGCATCTTTCCCCGCGTGACGGGTTTTCGATGTCTGACAGCGATCCCGAAGCGCTGTTTGTCGCCGTGGCCAAGATGCTGTCGGACCGCCAGATCGCCTTTGTCTACCTGCGCGAGGAACAATCCGATCAGGCCATCGGCCCGTTGATGAAACCACATTTCGACGGCGCGCTTGTGATGAATTCGCGACTAACGCCGCAACTCGCGCGGGATGTAATCCAGCAGGGGCGCGCCGATGCCGTCGGCTTTGGTCGCTTGTTCATTGCCAACCCAGATCTGCCGGTACGTCTACGTCACAGCCTGCCCCTGGCGGAACCCGACCCGATGACCTTCTACGACGGGGGCGCAACGGGCTACATCGACTATCCAACATGGGCTGAAAGCCCTCAGCCGGTAGACTGATCCATGGCAGAACCTCGGATCATCGACTCTGTCTGCAACCTGCACGAACCCGCAGATGCAACCAGCCACGGAGGTGGCATGTCCGCTGCCTTTCGCGATCAGCTGAACTTGGGTAGCGATGCCTCGGACGGGCTGGGCGTGGGCGGATTGCTGTCAGGGATGGATTCCGCGGGCATCGACCTGAGCTTTCTTTTAGCCGTGCGGGCCGGCGACATGCGAATGCAGGGGTCTTTCGAGATCCCTTATGCGCGCGTGGCCGCTGTCTGCGCTCACCACCCTGATCGGTTCCGTGGTCTGGCTGGTATTGATCCGACCAAAGGCATGACCGGCCTACGCGAGCTGGAACATGCGGTCAGGGACCTGGGGTTCGTAGGTGCCCACGTCTATCCCCACTGGTTCGACATGGCACCCGATGATCGCCGCCTTTATCCATACTACGCCAAGTGTTGCGAGCTGGATATTCCGGTACAGGTACAAGTCGGACATGCGCTGATCTATGATCCGACGCGCCCGCCCCGCAGCCAAGGTCATCCCATGGCACTGGACAGGATCGCCTGTGATCTGCCCGAAACCAAGCTGATCGGCAGCCACATCGGCATTCCTTGGGCGGACGAAATGATCTCGGTCGCGTTCAAGCATCCTAACGTCAGGATCATGACCGATGCCTATCCACCGTCGAAATGGCCCGCGCAACTGGTGGACTTCCTGAAAGGTCCGGGTCTGGGCAAGGTGATTTTTGGCACCGACTGGCCTGTTGTCGATCCAATGCGCGCCCTGGCCCAGATCGACCGGATGGCCCTGCCGGATGCGGCGCGTGATGCGCTGATGGGCGGGGCGGCCCGCCAGTTCTACGGACTTTAAAGCGGTGGAAAAGCGGGCGCGCGTTTTTCCAGAAAACTTTGGACGCCTTCGGCCATGTCGGGTGCGGTCGCGCAGACCTCAAGTTCTTGTTCGGCCAGCCGGGTCGCGTCGGTCAGCGTCTGTGAATAGCTGGCGCGAAGCTGCTGCTTGATAACCGACATGGACCTTGGGGAACACTGGGCTGCCATGTCGGCGGCATAGGCCAACGCGGCGTCCAGAAAACCGTCATCTGGAAGCGCGCGGCATAAGCCAAGCGTGGCCCCTTCGGCGCCGGTAAAGACCCGCCCCGACAGCAGCAGATCGGCCGCGTTCATCGGCCCAATCAGACGGGGCAATAGCCAAGCGGAACCATGTTCCGCGATAAAGCCCCGCCGCGCAAAAGAGGTCGTCATCTTGGCCCCGGCGCGGGCGAGGCGGATATCTGCGAAAAGGCTCAGCACCAATCCGACGCCGGCCGCCCCGCCATTGATTGCGGCAATCAACGGCTTGGACCCGCCCATCAGGTAGGAATATCGCTGGTTGAAATCGCCTTCGCGGGGGGGCGGTGACTTCATGGCCGTCGCGGCATCCGCTTCGGCGCTGTCCATATCGGCGCCTGCGCAGAAGGCGCGACCGGCCCCGGTCAGGACCAGAACGCGCGCTTCCGGGTCGGCTTCGACCTGTGTGAACGCCTGTTTCAGGGCCTCTTCCATACCGGGCGTCCAGGCATTCATACGGTCGGGCCGGTTCAGGGTCAGGACTGCGACGCCGTCCCGGACAGTGACGAGAACATCAGGCATCGGTACGGTGCAGTCGCATCATGCCATCGGCTTCGGTGTCATGGATCAGGTCGCCTTGCTCGATCAGCGAATTCACATGGGCCAACGTTTCCGCAAAGGCGAGGCCCGCGTGATGTGGCGGCAGTTCACGATTGAAAAGCTTGGGGATCAAATCGCCGATGCTGGCCGGACCCGCGTCGCAGGCCTTCATGATCTTGGCGCAGATTTTGGCATGGTGCGCCTCAAGTTCGGCGATGCGCTGGTGCAGGCCGCGGAATGGCAGTTTGTGACCCGGCAGGATCAGCGTGTCGTCCGGAATCTCGTCCCGGATGGCGGCCAGCGAGGTGAGGAAATCGTCCAGTGGACGTGCATCGGGTTCGTGAGGCCAGACGCCAATGTTCGGGGTGATCTTTTCCATCACCTGATCGGCGGCCAGAAAGACGCGCTGATCCGGCTGCCAGAGCATGGCCATTTCGTCAGAATGGCCTCCGCCGGTACGCACGTGCCAGTCGCGCCCCCCAATTGTCAAAACATCGCCCGCCTTGATCGACCTGTAGGCGGCCGGAAGGGTGCCAACCGTGTCGATATAGATCGGACCGCGGCCCAGAATACCGTCGGCGGCTTCGTCATACAAACCGCGCTCGCGATAAAACTGGCGGTCAGCAGTGTCGGTGTCCTTGAACAGCCCGCCGATACGTACCCGGCTCAGCAGGAATTCGGATTTTACCATCAGCAGTTCTGCGCCGGTGCGGCCGCACAACCAGCCGGCCGCGCCGACGTGGTCCGGGTGATGGTGTGTGACCAGCAGGCGCGTCACAGGGCGACCCGCCAAAGGTCCGTTCAGCAGGGTTTCCCAAGCCTCAAGGCTGGGTGAATCCCCCATGCCTGCATCCCATATGAACCACCCGTCACCGTCTTCGATTGCATAGATATTCACATGATCCAGCGCCAATGGCAGGGCCAATCGCATCCACAGCAGGCCGGGCGCAAGCGTTACGGCAGCGCCTGGCGCGGGCGGTTCGGGAAAGGGATAATCTAGCAAGGTGGGCGTTGCGATCGTATTCATTGGGTGTCTCCGGTCACGTAGCTTGCGGTTCAAGCAGCGACATCAGGTGGTTCTTCAGTTTGATCCGTTCGACCTTGCCGGTCGAATTCGAAGGGATCTCATCCACGAAGAAGTATTTGCGCGGACGCTTGAAATCGGCCAGGTCGGGGCTTTCCCGGCACCAGCGGTCAAGCGCGTCGGCGCTGAGGTCTGGATCGGTTCGGACAACAGCCGCTGTCACCATGTCGCCCCACTTGGCGTCCGGCATGCCGATGACGGCTGCGTCGGAAATGGCGGGGTGACGGAACAGGACGTTTTCGACCTCGGACGGGTGGATGTTTTCGCCGCCGGACTTGATGGTGAAATCCATCCGCCCGTGCACATATAGCCCACCTTCGTCGTCCAGATTGCCGCCATCACCCGTGAAATACCATCCGTCTTTCAGAACAGCCGCAGTCTTTTCAGGCAGGCCAAGATAGCCATCCATGACTGCTGGTGTCTTCATGATCACTTGGCCCAGTTCGCCGGGCGCAACCACGTCGTTCGGATCGGTGGCATCCGGTTTGATGATCCGCATCTGAACAGACGGCAGTGTATGGCCAACCGATCCGATGCGATCAGGACGCTGGAAATAATCGATACCGGTACAGGTCAGAGCTTCGGTCATGCCAAATAGGTTCAGGAACCGGTCTTTGAAAATCGACATGGCCGCCCGCGTGGTTTCGTCGTTCAGGTTCTGCCCGCCGAAGAACCCAGTCCGCAAAGAGCTGAGATCATATTTGGACAAATCCTGCTGCATCATCATGACCAGCTGCGTTGGAACACCGTGGAGCACCGTAATGCGATCCGACACGACGTAGTTCATCGTTTCTTCCACGTCGAAACCGCGGGTGATAATCGCGGTTCCGCCGATCATGATGAAGGGCAGAACCTGCAACTGAAGCTGGGCGATGTGGAATAGCGGCTTGTTGTGGATGCAGGTGTCGGTGTGGCGGAAGCCCACCTCCTGCGCGATCATCATAGCGCCGATGGTTTCGGCCCGGTGGGACCGAAGCACCCCCTTCGGCAGGCCGGTAGTGCCCGACGTGTACATGATAAACGCAGTGTCGTCCCAACCCGCGCCAAGCGTCGGTTCGGTATCCGCAGCGGGACCGATGAAATCATAGAACTCGGCCGCGAAACCCGGCCGCGCTGTACCGATATTCACAAATCCCAGTACATCGAGATCCGGCACAATGGGCGCAATCTGGCCTACCAGTTCGTCATCAAAAACGACCATACGGGCGCCGGCGTTCTGAATGATGAATTTCAGCTCGTTCGGCGCAAGGCGATAGTTGATGGGCACGGGCACGGCGCCCATCTTCATCAGGCCATAGAAGCAGGCGATCTGCTCGGGCAGGTTCCAGGTGATGAATGCAACACGGTCACCGGGCCGGATCCCTTGCGCAGCAAAGGCATTCGCGGCCCGGTTCGACAAACGATTGAACTCGGCATAGCTGTAGCGCTTGCCTTCGAAGATGATCGCGGTTTTGTCCGGCCAGCGCGCAGCGGCCTGAGTAAGATGATGACCTACGTTCACGAATCAGAGCCTTCTGTAGCAGGTGAGGAAGACGGATTTTCAGCGGGCAAAAGGACCATCGACACGGCCGAGGCGACCGGTTTGCCATCCTTTTCGATACTCTGGCGGATAGTCAGCACATGGCCTGCGGAAATTGGCGCGCCGCTTTCGACACGACCGCGACAGATAACGGTGTCGCCGGCGAAACACATGGCGTGATAGCGCAGCTTCATCGACTGGACAAAGGCCTGGGGTCCGCAATGGGCGCGCAGCTGGCGGCCAAACCAGGCGCCCCACATCTGGCCGTCTACAAACGGGGCGTCAACACCAAGCGCCTGCGCAGCGGCATCGTTGAAATGGCAGGCATACCAATCCCAGGTCGCCGCGCCATATGCCATCAGGTCCACTGCGGTCAGTGTTTTCTCAATGACCGGTAGATCTGCGCCCGGCAGGTGTATGTCGGTCTGTAGGGTCATGCCGCGCCCTTGGTCGCCAAAGGTTGCAGGAAGAACAATTCGCGGTTTGTCGCGACAACTGCGCCATCGGCGTCGATGAACTCGGCCAGAGAAATTGCCAGAAGTTGCCCGCGCCCGTCACGAGAGGATTTTTCCTCGATGCTTTCCAAACGGTACCGTACGGAAATGCGGTCCGTGGGCAAAACGGGCCGCGCGAAGGTGTAATCCTGTCCACCGCGAATGGTGCGAAAACCAGCAGGCCAATCCCATTCATGGGGAAGGTATCCATGGGCATTGGGTGTATTACCTGCGTACTGGCCGCTTTCCGTGATGAAGGTGGGCGGCGCAATGCGCGACGGATAACCCTGCGCACGTGCATACTCATCGTCGTAGTACAGCGGGTCGGTGTCGCCGACGGCAATCGCGAAATAGCGGATCGCCATGCCGCCGATCTCTTCCTTCGCGGGATAGGTTCGCTCCGCGCCAATCATGGCGCGGATCTGATCTGTCAGCAGCCCGCTCATTCCGAGATCAGGGCGATTGGGACGATTTCAATGACGAAGCTACGCTTCAAGATGCCTTCGCAGACAACGCCAGTCGCAGCCGGCAGCGTCTTGCCAAAGTACTTGCGCCGCACGTCCGCGACAGCCTTGTATTCGTCCAACGTCTGCGCTTCTACGAATTCCAGCGTGTGAACGACATCGGCCATCTTGGCCCCCGCCACCGCCAGCATCGTCTGGATCGATGCATAGATCATGTCGGCCTGCGCCACGACGTCATAATCGTGGAAGCATTCGTCCGTCGCTGGGTTCAGTGGCCCGAAACCTGACCCGAAGATGAACTTGCCTGCCTTTACACCGGCGGAATAGGACAGGTTGTCGTAGCGATCCCAACCGGGCACGCGGATGCGTTCGGGGGTGTCGCGGCTGGCGGTGATGTCGTACTGCACGACCGCATCTGGATGCAGCAGCCCAGGCATCATGATGCCCGCCGCACCGGGATAAACCGGTCCAAGCGCATCAAAACGTGGCTTGCCCGATGCGCGATAGTCACGGCGCACCTCAGGGACCAGATAGTCGATCGTCTGCACCACGTGGTCCAGACCCAGACCCATCTTGGTCAGCATGTCGTCAGCGATTTCAAAGATACGCGCCGTCTGACCGACCACGTCGCCGGGATAGGCAATTTCTCCGTCCTTCAGCGGCTGGATCGTCGGCAGGTGGACGATGCCTTTTGAAAGACCCTCGGCCGCGATATCGGTGGTCACTTCGATCTCGATCAGGCTGTCGGGACGCAGAAGGGCCTTCACCGGCACCGTGTTGACACAGACCTCGCGATCGCCAAGCACATTTTGGCGCACTGCGACGGCTTCTTCATAGGCTTCCAGCGATCCGATCGGCACGTATTCGACGACCCGCGTGATGGCCGACAGGTCGAAACCTTCCGCCGCAAGCACACGTTCGATCTTGTCCCAGGCCAGCTTGGCCTGATCCGTCATCGTGCCTTTGGTGGACACGGCACCATCGGCATATGCCGATCCGGTCTTGCCCGACAGGAACAGGCCTGCAGGTGTCTTCTTGCCAAGCGCAAAGGCATATTTTTTATAGTCGAGCCACGGATAGCTGTCGGGTTCGATTACGGTGATCGCGTTCATTGTTTTGGTCCTTGCGTTACGACAGTCAGTCGGAAATCTTCAGTAGGATCGGGGCAGGCCCAGCCGTTCGCCGATATAGTTTCTGCTCATCTCGTTCGAGACCGGGGAGAAGAGACCCAGTCGTGCGTCGCGGAACAGGCGCTCCATCGGGCTTTCTTCGACCAGGCCATACCCACCCAGAACGCGCATGGCGCGGTCGGTCGCGCGCTGCGCGGCTTCGGATGCGAAAAGCTTGGCCATGGCGGCCTCCATCGAACATTCCTGTCCGCGCGAAATTTTAGCGGCAGCGGACATCGTGAAATGGCGCGCGTGGTGCAGATCGGTGGCAATATCTGCCAGCGGGTGCTGGATGGCCTGGAAGGCCCCGATCGGGCGACCAAAAGCGGGCCGATCCTTGGCATATTGAAGCGCCTGATCCAGAACGCCTTGGATGATGCCGATATACATCGCCGCGGCCAGGATACGTTCTTCGTCCAAGGTTTTGATCAGGTGATAGAAGCCGCGCCCCTCTTGGCCCAGAAGGGCATCGGCGGGGGCAATAGCGTCATCATAATATGTTTCGCAGGTACAGGCGGCCCTGTGCGCCATCAGTTCCATACGGCGCGCTTCCAGGCCGGGCTGATCCGTGGGCGTCATGATCAGGGAAAGTCCGCGCGCCAGCTTGTCCTCGGGCGCAGGAGAGGTGCGCGCCATAACCAGCACGGCATCTGCCTCGGCCGCGAAAGATGTATAGAGCTTGCGGCCGTTAACCTTCCATCGGCCGTCTTCCATCTGTTCTGCGCGGGTGCGCCCGCGCAGGGCGTCGGTGCCGCCGTCGGGTTCCGAGATACCGAAGGCGAAGGTGAATTCACCGGTGGCCATTTTGGGCAGCCACTCGGCTTTCTGATCATCGGTACCGTGTTCCGCTACGGCGCGGGCGCTCATGAAGAAGCCGACAAGGTTCGTCGCCAGCGACGGGAAGCGGCGCGAAACCTCTTCCACCAGCACGACGCCGTGTGTCACATCCGCCCCCGAGCCACCATAATCCTGATCGATGGTCAGACCGGTCCAACCCAAGCGTTTGATGGCTTGAAGTATCTCGGCCGGGATCTTGCGCGCACGGTCAGCCGCCCGTATCGCAGGTTCATCGAAATCGTTCTGAAAAAAGGCCCTGACCTGGTCGCGGATCATTTCAAGGCCAGGATCGTCCATTCCATCTTGCGCAGAGGACGGGACTGTTTCTGAGTCTAAAGACATAGTGGATACCTGCATGGCGTCGGGTCTTGCGGCACGCGTCGCTGCGCCACTGCACCGCTTTAGGGAAATGTTGCGCCGCAGCATACCCAGCGTCAATAACGATTTCGAATAATGCCTAGTTTGTACATAATTAGTTCACTATTTGAAATTGTTGGTGAAAAATTCATCTTTAACCTGCGCGGAATGTCTAGAAATGGGCAGGTTTTGGGGGAATTCGTTTGCAGTCACTTAGATCGAAGCGAATCCTAGCGGTGCTCAATATTTGATTATCGGTCGCGACCGGGGCGCCGATATCGATGCGATTTCACCCGGACGCTCTCTACTGGACCCCGATTCATGATTCATCCTGTCATCCGCCGCACCGTCGACGTCGCCGGTCGCGTGCATCACATTCGCATTCTGGGCCAAGGCCCGGCTGTCGTCCTGCTACATCTGTCACCGCGATCCTCGGTGCAGGTTCTGCCGCTTGCGCAGATGCTGGCCGACAGATTCACGGTAATCTGCCCGGACACGCCGGGCTATGGCCAGTCAGAACCACTCGCCCTGGCCCGACCCGAGATCGCCGATCTGGCGGATGCGACTGCTGCATTGATAGCTGCGCTGAACCTTGACGCGCCTACCCTGTACGGCACCCATACCGGCGCCGAGATCGCACTGGAACTTGCCGTTCGGCACCCGGCACTGTGCACGCGCGTGGTCGTTGACGGGTTGCCGCTATTCACCCGGCAGGAAAAAGAAGAACAATTGCGGTTTTACCTGCCGCGGTTCGACACGGTCTGGTCCGGAGAACACATGGCGGCCCTCTGGGCGCGCGTCCGGGATCAGCTGATGTTCTATCCCTGGTACGCCCATGGCGAGGCCAACCGCCTGCGCTTTGATCCGCCACCGATCGAATTCCACGATCAGGTCATCGCCGATCTATTGGCGGCTGGTGTCGCGGATACCCCAAACTATGCCACGGGTTACGGGGCTGCGTTCCGCTACGACGCCCATGCAGCAGCGAAAATCGCAGCAACCCAGAACCTGGACGTAAAATATATCTGTCGCGAGGATGACTTGTTGTTCCCTCATCTGGCCCGCGTCACCGAAGTAGCCCCACAGGCCCAGACCATCGGCCTGCCGCCGGACCCCGCGCCATGGGGCGCTGCCATCGGTGAACTGCTGGATCATCCGGGCCGTTCGCCCGCGCTTGCGCCACAAAGCAGCAGGATGTTTTTCACGGGCGAAGGCATGATGATGCGGCGGATCGGGTCCAACGACGGACCTGCGCAGCTTCTGTTACACAGCCATCCCGGATCGGGGCAGATGCTGATGCGGCATGCCGCAACGCTGGCGGGTCTGGTCTGGGTTCCGGATCTTCCCGGATCGGGCCAATCAGCGGCCCTTGGCGACGACCCCGTGCCGCTCGCCGAAAGGATGGCCGCCATCGTGTCCGATGTGGTCCCCGGAAAGGCGACCGTTACCGCCTGGTTCACCGGCGCACGCGTTGCTGATTGCCTGCCGCGCGACCGTTTCACGATTGACCAGATCCACGATCCGCTGCCCGTGGGCGAAGATCTTGCGGCGCTGCGGGCAGCCTATATCCAGCATATCGACAGCGACTGGAGCGGAGCACATCTGATGGCGGCCTGGTGGCGGGCCCGCGACGGGCTAAGCTATGATCCCTGGTTCCAACGCGACGCGGCGCATCAGCGTCCCCTGCCCGAAGTGCCGGATCTTGAAATGTTGCAGGCGCATGCGACCGCCATCTTCCTGGGCCGCAAAACGGAACCCGCAGTGCTGGACGCGCTTTTATTAGCCTAACGCACACCAATAAAATAAAGGCGCGCAGGGTTACCTACGCGCCTTTTTTCATGCTTTGAGTCGATTACGCGACCGAGCGCATCTGCGGGCTTGTTCCCATAAGGCCAGACTTGGCCTGATCGTAATCTTCGACCCAACGATCCACCATCTCGGACACGGGACGAACGGCATCTACTGCCCCGATGCCCTGACCGGCACCCCAGACGTCCTTCCAGCGCTTTACCTTCTTGTGGTTCAGCGTCCATTCCAGTGTTTCCTTCGTCTCTAGATGCAGCTTTGCGGGGTCCAGCCCAGCGCGTTCAATCGAAGGGCGCAGATAGTTGCCGGGGTGGCCGGTGAAGAGATCGGTCATCATGATGTCCTTGGCTTCGCTGTCGACGACCATCTGTTTGTAAGCCTCGGCAGCATCGGCTTCGGCCGCTGCGATGAAGGGCGAACCGATATAGGCGAAATCGGCGCCCATGGCCTCGGCTGCCAGAATTGACCGGCCGGTCGAAATGCACCCCGCCAAAGCAAGCGGGCCATCCCACCAGGCGCGGATTTCCTGCATCAGGGCAAATGGCGATACATCGGACGCATGTCCGCCGGCGCCTGCAGCAACCGCGATCAGACCGTCGGCGCCCTTGTCGATTGCCTTGTGGGCAAAGAAATTCGTTGTGACGTCGTGGAAAACCTTTCCACCCCAGCCATGCGCGGCCTCATTGATGTCCTCTCTCGCGCCGAGCGACGTGATCAGCATCGGGACCTTGTGCTTCTCGCAGATCGCCATGTCCTGATCGAGACGCTTGCTCATCTTATTGACGACCTGATTGACGGCAAATGGGGCCGCCGGGGCCTCGGGGTGGCGGGCATTGTAAGTCGCAAGCTCTTCGGTGATCTGCGCCAACCAATCGTCCAGCAGTTCGGGCGGACGTGCGTTCAGGGCGGGAAATGACCCGACGATGCCCGCCTTGCATTGGGCCAGCACCAGCTCGGGCCCCGAGATGATGAACAGGGGCGAACAGATAACAGGCAGACGCAGGCGTCCCCCAAGAAATTCCGTCGTAGTCATTCTGAAAACTTCCTTTCTGTAGAATGCCCCGTGGCTCACCGCAGTGACAGGGCGGGAATTAGGTTTGTTGTCCCCGCCCGCCGGACCAACGCGTCCTGTGACGCTCTGTATCCGGCAGTCGGTTTAGTTGCTCATCAAGCGCGCGCGCCTCTTCGCGCAGCAATGCGGCCAGACCGGCCACGCGATCATCGGCAAATCGTTCGGGAATGCCGGTCAGGGTCAGGGTGCCAAGCGGGCGGCCATTGCGGGACGTCAGACAAAGCGAAAGCCCCATGATCCGCCCGTGCGTATCGTCAGCAGCCAGGGCCCAGCCCCGATCGCGACAGAGCTGCACTTCACGTTTGATGGTTTCAGGGTCCGATCCCGGCAGACGCGCCAGCCGGGACGCGGACCGCGCAATGATCTCATCGACTTCGGGATCTGGCAGGGGGGCCAGCATTGCGATGCCTGTGGCGCCCGCGCCAACCGGTTTACGGGACCCGATGTCCATCGGCATTGTACGAACCGGAAAGTTGCCCATCTGCACGTCCATGCAGATCACGTCTAGACCGGACCGCAGACAATACATCGCTGTGTCCCCGGTCGCATCGGCAAGATGTTCCAGTGATTCGCGCGCTCGATCAGACAGGTCGTGACGATTCGAGGCGGCAGAGGCGAGCGCGAAGAATTCCAAACCGAGCGTATAGCGCTTGGACAGGGTATCCTGATCCACGAAGTTGTGGTTCGCCAGGCTGGTCACCAGGCGGTAGGTGGTCGCGCGATCCAAGCCGCTTTGCTCTGCCAAATCCATCAGGCGCAACCCATCCGCCGAGGATGCCGCGATGATTTTGAGCAAACCCATAGCCTTATCGACCGTCTGACTTCCCTGTGGGGCTTTTTTCTTTGCGGGCTGACTTTCATCCTGCGCGCCTTTGCCCTTTCGTTCGGCATTTTCTTGCATTGCGTTCGTTACCTCCTGTCGCTGCACGCCCAACGATCCTTTGTGTACGGGATCGTCGGACGCCCCATAGAGAATGATGCGAAGCAGCGACTCAAGGCACGTGACCATCAACTAATCACTTTGTTCAAATATTGACACACTAATTTCTATAATCAAACTATTTTTTAGAAATGTCCAAATAATGAATTTGTTTGGTTGACAGAGCCAATGTTGCAAGCGCAGCATTGAGGCATCACCTGACGGGTGTTCCTTTGGCTGCGAAAAGCTTCAGACACCTGTTTTCAGGCGAAAATGTTAGAAGTCCGGAGAATACGATGGCGCGTTTCCTCTTGTCCCGGGTCCTCGCGGCCGCAGCAACCCTCTTGGCGGTGCTGACCTTCGTCTTTCTGCTTGTCAGATTTTCAGGCGATCCTGTGCGGCTGATGCTGCCTGACCAGGCGACTGCCGAAGACGTGGAAAGAATGCGCCAGGCCCTGGGCCTCGACCGCAGTCTGATCGCTCAGTACCTGGACTTTGTTGCCAATGCGCTGACCGGATCACTTGGCGACTCGATCCGTCAGGGTCGGCCCGCGATAGAGGTTGTGTGGGAACGCATGCCCGCGACGCTGGAACTGGCATTGCTTTCCTTCGGGGTCGGCTTCATCGCCGCCGTTGCCTTGGCCACCACAAGCGAGGTGTCGGGTTCTGCCCGGTTTCGCACTGTTGTGCTTTGGATCGCCACGGCGCGTCAGTCTATCCCGCCATTCCTGTTCGGTATCCTTCTGGTACTGTTGCTGTCGGTGCAGATGAACCTTTTGCCGGCGATCGGACGAAACAGCTGGGCCAGCTATGTCATTCCCGTCGCCACGATCGCGACATTCGAAATTGCGCTGTACCTACGGTTGATCGGGTCGGCCTTTGACGAAATGCGCACGGCAGACTGGGTGCGGACCGCCCGCGCCAAGGGAATTTCCCGCTCGCGCCTAGTGCTGGGCCACATGTTGCCCAATGCGCTGTTGCCCGTGATCACCGTCGCCGGCGTCAATCTGGGTGTCCTGATCGGCGGTCTGGTGGTGCTTGAGACGGTATTCAACTGGCCGGGTCTTGGCCGCCTTATCATCGATAGCGTCAGCCAGCGCGACTTTCCCGTCGTCCAAGCGGGCGTGCTGATGATCGCGACCGCCTTTGTCATCATCAACCTGTGTGTCGATTTCATCTATGCGGCGCTTGATCCGCGTGTGAGGCTTTCATGACCGATACCGCCACTTTCCGTCCCCGTCGCCGTCTGCCGACCATTTCAACCATGATGGCCATCGCGATGCTGAGCTTAGCGGTCGCAATCGCAGCGCTGACCCCACTGTGGTCAGGCTACGACCCGCTACGACAGGATCTTTTCGGGTCTATGGCCCCGGCCTTTGAAGACATGGCGCATCCCTTTGGCACCGACGCCCTGGGCAGGGATGTGCTGTCGCGGCTGGCAAAGGCCACGCAGGTTTCAATCCTGATTGCCTCTGCTGCGGTCGCGATCAGCGCGTGCTGTGGTTTGTTTCTGGGGATGATCGCAGGCTGGTACCGTGGCTGGGCCGATACCCTTCTGATGGGTCTGGGCAATGTTCAGTTGGCCATCCCGGTGGTTCTGCTGCTGATCGTCCTTGTCGCCGCGCTTGGCGCCTCGACCTGGTTGCTGGTGCTTTTGCTGGGGCTCACAAACTGGGTGAACTATGGCCGCCTGACCCGGTCCATGGTTTTGGGTCTGCGCGAGCAGGAATTCGTGATCGCCGCGCAGACAGCTGGCGCTTCGGATAGCTGGATCCTGACCCGCCATCTTTTGCCGAACGTTGCCCCCAAGGTGCTGATCCTTGCGGCTTTCGACACCGGCGTGGTGATCGCGATCGAAAGCTCGCTGTCCTTTATCGGCCTGGGCATCCAGCCTCCCACCCCTTCGCTGGGCATGATGATTTCGGAAGGTCAGCGGTATCTGCAGACCGATCCGCATCTGACCATCCTGCCAGCCTTCGTAATCTTCTGCCTGATCGGCGGCATTCAGTTTGCCGGGCAGGGGTTGGCGGCCGCAAAGCCGTCCCGCAACTGAAAACCAAAACTCCTCACTGCAAAAAAGAAGAGACAGACATGACCAACAGATCCTTAAAATCCACCCTTTCGGCGATGGCGCTGCTTTCCGCGCTGCCGGTGGCGGCCCATGCGCAGGCGACCGAAGTCACCGCCGCGCTATACGGCGAGCCGGACGCACTGAACCCGATTTTCGAAACCAACCTTCCGGCGCTGAACGTCTATTACAACGTCTTCGACCGTCTGGCGACGATCGACGGCAATGGCGATGTCGTGCCCAACCTTGCCTCCGGCTGGAGCGCGAACGAAACCGCTGACGTCTGGACCTTCACTCTGAACGAAGGGATGACCTGCCAGGATGGCAACCCGATGGACAGCGCCGACGTCAAGTTCACCTTCGACACCGCCACCGGCGACAGCGCATCGCGCCTCGGTGGTTACCTTGGTCTTGTCGACTCGGTCGAGGCGACCACACCCACCGAGGTCGTCATCAACCTGAAGCAGGCTTTTGCACCGTTCGACCGCCAGGTCTCGCTGATCCCGATCGTGTGCCAGGAAGCGTACGAGGAAATGGGCCAGGACGCCTTCGCGCGGTCGCCCGTTGGCTCGGGTCCTTACCAGGTCACTGACTGGATCGCCGGTGACGCCATCGTACTGGAAAGCTACGACGGCTACTGGGGCGAACCCGCCAAATACGAAAAGGTGACGTTCAAGCCTATCCCGGACGAAACCACCCGCGCCTCGGCTGTTCAGTCGGGTGATGTGGATGTCGCCCTGCTGGGACCGGCACAGGTCGAAGCGGTCGAAGCTCAGGGCTCGGTCAATATTCAGGAACAGGATGCCAACCGCGTTGTCTATGTTGGTTTCAACGGCACCGTGCCCTTCCTGTCCGAACCCAGCATGCGCAAGGCAGTCGATCTGGCCATTGACCGTACGCTGATTTCCGAACGTCTGCTGAACGGTGCGGCCACCCCGACCGCACAGCTCATCGCACCGGTGACTTTCGGCTTCGACCCCTCGCTGCCAGCGACCGAACAGGATGTGGATCGCGCCAAAGCCCTGCTGGAAGAAGTCGGGTATGACGGCACGCCGATCAAGATCTCTTACCCCACCACGGGTCTGCCGCAGGTTGACCAGCTGGCACAGGCGGTCGGTTTCTTCCTGAACGAGGTCGGCATCCAGACCGAACTGGACCCGCAGGAACAGAACACCTTCTACGGCAACTGGTTCGGCAACAAGTTTGAAGGCCTGTTCATCTTTGCCTTTGCGCCGTCAGTGATGGACGCACACCTGCCGTTCTACATGCTGCTGGCGAAAGATCAGGAAGGTTACATCTATGACGACCGCATCGATGAGCTGATGGCGAAACAGGTTGGCGAAGGTGATCCCGAAGCCCGTGCCGCAGACCTGGCCGAGATTTCGAAGATCAACTACGAGCGGACGATCTACGCGCCGCTGTTCATCGACAGCTATATCTACGGCGTGTCCAAAGACATCGAATGGTCGTCGCGCCCCGATGGCATGATGGTTTTCCGGTGAGGTCTGACACATGACAGTACCTGTTGAAAATACAGCGCTAATCGTTGTCGACATGCAAAAAGCTTTTCTGGACAACCAGTACAGCTTTGGTCAGATCGGCATGGACGTCACGCCCCTGCAGGATGCCATTCCTGGATGCATCAAGCTGGTGAACATGGCCCGCGCCGCGGGTGTGCCGGTGATCTTTACCCGGTACGTCTATCACCCTGGCATGGTCGATTTCGGCCTGCACAAGGGGGCACGCGGCGAAGACCGCTTGAAGGCCGAAACACTGGCCTTCGGGACCGAGGAAATCGAAGTCATCGACGAACTCGATCCGCGGCCGGATGACCTGGTCATCGACAAGTCACGTCCGTCGTCCTTCTACGGCACCCGACTTGAGCCTCTTCTCACCTCCATGGGAATCCGCAACCTGGTTGTTTGTGGTGTGACCACCAACATCTGCGTGGAAACCACGGTGCGGGATGCGGGACAGCGCGACTACGGCACGTTCGTGGTTGAGGACGCGGTGGCCGAGTTTACGCCAGAGCGCAACAAGTACGCGCTGATCGGCATGGGCTGGTCGTTTGGCGAGGTCATCAAGACGACTGATGTGGCCGAAGCCTGGATGCCCCAGGCCGAAGCCGCCGAATAAGACCCAGACCGGCGGGACGCAACGTCCCGCCGGTCCCTGAAAGATACAGGGCATCGCGCCCGCACAGACCGGAGATTCCCCGTGACCTCTTCCCCTGACGCCCCACTGCTTTCCATCCGCGACCTGCACATCGAATTTGACACGCCCAAAGGGCCGGTATCGGCGGTACGCGGGGTCGATCTTGACCTCAGGGCCGGCCAGACCGTTGCGGTTGTCGGTGAAAGTGGATCGGGAAAATCGACCATGGCCGCCGCAGTGAACGGTCTGCTGGCTGGAAACGGACGCGTCGCGAAGGGGACGATCCTGTTCGACGGCACCGATCTGGCCCGCGCAGATGAAGCCACGATGCGCCGCATTCGCGGTCGCGGCATCGGTTTGGTGCCACAGGACCCAATGTCCAACCTGAATCCTATTCAACGCGTCGGCCCGCAGATTGCCGAAGTGCTGCGCGTACACGAAGGTGCCAGCCGCGCCGACGCCATGGCCCGCGCGATCGAGATGCTGGACCGTGTCGGTATACCCGAACCCGCACGTCGCGCACGCCAGTATCCGCACGAACTGTCGGGCGGCATGCGCCAACGTGTCCTGATCGCTATGGGTCTGGTTTCGCGACCCAAACTGCTGATCGCGGACGAACCAACCTCGGCGCTGGACGTGACCGTCCAGAAGGTCATCCTGGATGAACTACAGACACTGACCGCCGAAATGGGCACTGCCGTCATTCTGATCACACACGATCTGGCCCTAGCCTCGGAACGCTGCGACGAAGCGCTGGTGCTGTTCCGCGGTGAGATGATGGAACGTGGCACGGCGGCAGACGTGATGCGCGCGCCCAAATCCGACTACACCCGGCGCCTGATCGCAGCCGCGCCTACCCTTGCCTCGCAGCGGCTTGTCGGTTCGGCAACACAGGAACAAGTCGGCACTGCCAAAAAGCCTCTGGTCGAACTTGTCGGTCTGCGAAAGGAATACCCCGGCGCCGCAAAACTGTTCGGCAAGGCCAAACCCTTTGTCGCGGTCCATGATATGAATCTGCGGATCCCACGCGGCCAGACTGTTGCCATTGTGGGCGAAAGCGGGTCCGGCAAATCGACAACTGCCAAGATGCTGCTGCGTATCGAAGATCCGACGGACGGTGAAATCCTGTTTGACGGTCTGAAGGTCACGAACCTGAAGAAAAGCTTCCTCAGGGATTTTCGACGCCGGGTTCAGCCTGTTTTTCAGAACCCATACGGATCACTGGATCAGCGATGGACGATCGGTGCCTCGATCGCCGAACCATTGCGCCTGCACGGCATCGGCTCGGATGCGTCGCGACGCAAACAGGTCGAGGCGGCGTTGGATTCCGTCGCCCTGTCGCGTGAACTGATCCACCGCCTTCCCTCGGAATTGTCCGGCGGGCAACGTCAGCGCGTTGCCATCGCCCGTGCCCTCGTGCTTGAGCCGGACCTGGTCGTGCTGGACGAAGCTGTATCCGCGCTGGATGTGATCGTGCAAAAGCAGGTGCTAGACCTACTGGCCGATCTGCAGAAGAAGCTGGACCTGTCGTATCTGTTCATCTCTCATGACCTGGCCGTGGTGCGCCAGATCGCGCATCATGTCTATGTGATGAAAGACGGTCAGGTCGTCGAAAGCGGAGAGACAGAGAAGCTGTTTGCCAAACCGCAAGCGCCCTATACCCGCAAGCTTCTGAACGCGATTCCCAAGTCACATAACCCGGACCACGTCACGCAGCCCGTCAATATCATCGACCTTTCGATGAAGTCGGCCTAGGGCGAGCCATGTCGCAGAAACGGGCCGAACGGGCCCGGATGTTGCCCTCTGGCAGCGCAGGCCAAGTTTGGTCGGTGTCCAACCTTTGCATTCCGGCCCGCCGCATGCTCCCCTATTGTGCGAAACTAGGCCAACAAGTGAAAACGGTGATCATGACGAAAGCCGTATCGCGTTGCCCCGCGCGCCTCCGCGTTCGGTACAAGAGAACATGATGACGACGCAAACAACCGACGTCGGGCCTAGGCCACGGGTTCCAGCGGATCGAATCCTGGGTGGCATGATCCTGGCTTTGATGGGTTGCGAACTGCTGGCACGCATGACAGATGCAGTGGGTCTTCAGATCGCTGCATGGGGTGTGATGGGCATCACCGTGGTGATGGCGATACCCCGTTTCCGCTTTCGCGAAGCGTATATGCTTAGCCTTTGCGTGGCGCTGTCCGTCATGCTGGTGATCCGGTTCGATGATCCCGTCGCTGAACTGGGCCCCGCCCTGTCGCAGGCCAGTTTTCTGATGGCCTTCGTAATGCTTCTGGGGCTGCTGCACGAAGCTGCGGGTACCTCTCCTTCGATCACAGCGTTGGGTCAGTTTCTCTCCCGGCAGCCGGCTGGTCGGCGCTTTTATGCTCTGTTCGGTGGGACGGGACTTATGTCGATCCTGTTCAACCTCGGGGTGGTCAGTTTCCTTGTGCCGCTGATCCAGCGCGGAATTCAGGCGACGGCCCCGGACGATCCGTTGAACCCGGTGCGCGAAAGACGTCAGGTGTCGGCCCTGTTGCGCGGTTTTGCCTGGGCGGTGATCTGGTCGCCAACGGCCGTCGCCCCCTTGGCCCTGATGGAGCTGATACCCGACATTGACCGACAGCTCTGGATCATCATGGGAATGTGCATATTCCTAGCCTACATGGTCTTCGGCGCGATCGAGGACCGTATCCGTTTCCGCGCCTACAAACCGCGCCCCGGTCAGCACAGCCCATCCTTTCCCGGTCACGCCGTTGCGATGTTTGCGCTGTCGTGTGGATGGCTTTTCGCGCTGGCGATCACGGTCAGCACGATCTTCGACGAAACGATCATCCTTGGCCTTATGGCGGCCTGTCCGGTCATGCTGGTCGGGTGGCTTGCTGTCCAGAACGGCAAGGGTGCCCAGATCCGTTGGTCGGCCTTGGGCCAGCGCCTGAATGGCATAGCGTTCGGGAACCTGCCAAATTCGGCACGTATGGCGGTCACACTTGGATGCGCCGGTTTTATCGGTCGGGCCGCGTCAGGACTAATACCCGCACAGGCGGTGGCGGACGGACTTGGGCTTCAGGGCGTTCCCGATTTCCTGCTGCTATCCGCAATTCCGCCCGCCATCGCCACGATGAGCCTGTTCGGGCTCTCTCCGATCATGACCGCCGTATTCTTCGGCAGTTTCTTTGGGGGGCTTGCGGTTCTGCCTGCAGATCCCACCCTGATTGCGCTTTCGATATCCATGGGTTGGTCCGTGTCGATGCTATTGTCGCCGCTGTCCACGGTGGTGATCATGATCAACCGGGTCGGCAATATCGGGACGACAGTCCTGACATGGCGTTGGAACCTGACCTATGGGTTGCTTTGTATGCTGGCGAACATCCCGGTCTTTGCGCTTTTGGTCGCACTGTTTGGATTAGACTGATCTTGGGCCGATTCACACGCGCATCGCATACAGCGATCTTGCCAACAGGTCCCGCGAACGGGCGGGTTGTCCTAGCCCGCCATCCAACCGCGGAAGCGGGGTACGGGCTTCGGCCTTACCCTCGCCTGAATCTCCGCTTCGGCGGTGCGGCAGGGGTGCCTTCGCGGCCGCAGTGAACTTCCCCTCTCCGCCCGGATTAGACTTTGGCTCCGAGCGCCGCGAACTGACGGATTCCACTGCGTGAGCCAAGATTTCTGACCATGTCTGCCTCGAACCTCATCGATCTCTCTTACGAACTCTGATTTTACAAATAGTCAGAAAGTGGGGTCTGCCGCCAAGTCCCTCCTCCGCTGCCGGACTTTCCCAATGATTAGATCGACTTCCACCGCGCGGCCTGATTTTTCGCGTGGTCGAGATACGCTGTTAGACACCTGATCTTACCGGTCGCCGAAACAAGATCACAAAAACCCCCTTGACCCTCCAGCGACTGGAGACCCCAGATCAGTGGTCCATATCTTTCAGTGAAGGAAAGGACCCGTCATGCCCGCCGCGAAAACCCAGCACTCTGACACCAACGACATCATCCGCGATCCTGTCTGCGGGATGACGGTCGATCCCAACGCGGGCAAGCCGACGGTCGAGTATCACGATCACACGTATCACTTCTGCTCGGACGGGTGCCGCAAGAAGTTCGAAGGCGATCCCGAGGCCTATCGCACCTCGGAAGATCCGGTCTGTGGCATGACGGTCGAACGGGCGACAGCGGCGCATATGACCAAACACGAGGGCGAGCGGTTCTACTTCTGCTCCTCCGGCTGCCAGACCAAATTCGAGGGCGAGCCAGAGAAGTACCTTGGCGACCGGCCAGAGCCGGAGCCGATGCCGGAAGGCACGATGTACACCTGCCCCATGGACCCGGAGATCGTGCAGGATCACCCCGGCGACTGCCCGATCTGCGGTATGGCTTTGGAGCCGATGACGCCGTCGCTCGATAGCGGTCCACACCCGGAATACGTCGATTTCAAACGGCGTCTTTGGATCACCGCCCCAATGGCGGCGGGGGTTTTCCTGCTGGAAATGGGCAGCCACGTCGGCATCCCGTTTGCGGAATGGCTCGGCCACAACGTCTTTGTCGCAATTCAGTTTGTGCTGGCCACGGCGGTGGTCTGGTTCACACGCATGTTCTTTAAACGCGGGTGGAATTCGATCAAGAACCGAAGCCCCAACATGTGGACCCTGATCGGGCTGGGCACGGCGGCGGCCTACCTGTTTTCCATCGTGTCGATGCTGGCGCCTGGGCTGTTGCCCGACCAGATGTCGGACGGCATGGGCATGACGCCGGTGTATTTCGAGGCGACGGCGGTCATCCTTGTACTTGTTCTGATCGGGCAGGTGATGGAACTGGCCGCACGCGAACGGACGGGTGATGCGATCCGTGCCCTGATGGACCTTGCGCCCAAAACCGCACGCCGGGTGAACGGCGATGACGAAAAAGACGTGCCGCTGGATGAGTTGAAGTCCGGCGATATCCTGCGCGTCCGTCCCGGTGACTCTGTGCCCGTCGATGGTGTGGTGACCGAGGGGCGATCGTCCGTCGATGAAAGCATGATCACGGGCGAACCCGTCCCTGTCGAAAAGGTCGAAGGAGAGCCGGTCACCGGCGGCACGCTGAACAAATCCGGCAGCTTCCTGATGGAAGCGCAGAACGTCGGCGAGGAAACGACGCTGAACCGGATCGTGCAGATGGTCGCCAGCGCCCAACGGTCTCGTGCGCCGATTCAGGCGGTGGCCGACAAGGTCGCGGGGTACTTTGTGCCTGCGGTCGTTGCCTGTGCGCTTCTGGCCTTTGTCGTTTGGTGGGCCTTTGGTCCGTCGCCCGCGCTGTCTTATGCCTTTGTCGCCGCCGTATCCGTGCTGATCATCGCCTGCCCCTGCGCGCTTGGTCTGGCGACGCCGATGTCGATCATGGTCGCCTCGGGCCGTGGCGCGAACGCAGGCGTCCTGATCCGCGATGCAGAGGCGCTGGAGCGGTTCGCCAAGGTCGATGCGCTGATCGTCGACAAGACGGGCACGCTGACCGAAGGCAAGCCGACCCTGACGGACGTTGAACCGCAAGGCATGGAAGAGGCGGAGCTGCTGACGCTGGTCGCCGCGCTGGAACGCGGGTCAGAACATCCGCTGGCCGAGGCGCTGGTTGCCGGGGCCGAAGACCGGGGCGCGACGCGCAAGGACAGCACCGATTTCGAGGCCGTCACCGGCAAAGGCGTCACCGGCAAGGTGGACGGGCAAAGCGTCGCGCTTGGCAACAGCGCCTTGATGAAAGACCTCTCGGTCGAGGTGGGTGATCTGGCAGACCGGGCCAAGGCGCTTCAGGCCGAGGGGAAGACCGCGATGTTCGTCGCGGTCAATGGCAAGGCGGCGGGTCTGGTGGCGGTTGCCGACCGGATCAAGGAAACGACGCCGGAGGCCATTCGCGCGCTGCACGATCTGGGTCTTCGCATCGTCATGGCCACGGGCGACGCCGAAGCCACGGCACAGGCCGTCGCCAAAGAGTTGGGGATCGACGAGGTACACGCCGAGGTCAGCCCCGAGGACAAGAACGCGCTGGTGAAGAAGCTGAAGGGCGAAGGTCTGTCCGTTGCTATGGCCGGGGATGGCGTCAACGACGCGCCAGCGCTGGCCGAGGCGGATGTCGGTATCGCCATGGGCACCGGCGCCGACGTGGCGGTGGAAAGCGCGGGCATCACACTGGTCAAAGGCGATCTGGGCGGCATCGTCCGGGCGCGGCGGCTGGCCGAGGCGACGATGAAGAACATTCGGCAGAACCTGTTCTTTGCCTTCGTCTACAACAGCGCAGGCGTGCCGATTGCGGCGGGTATCCTTTACCCCTTCCTCGGCGTGCTTCTGTCGCCAATCTTTGCCGCTGCGGCAATGAGCCTGTCGTCGGTGTCGGTCATCGGGAACGCCCTGCGTCTGCGGGCGAAGAAACTGTGATTGCTCACGGGGCCGCCGTGCCGCGGCCCCGTCACCAAGGCGTGACAGTGTTCGGCTTGACCCTCCAGCCGGTGGAGACTTTAACCTATGCGGCAAAGGAATCGCCTTATGAACATCGGACGCGCCGCGAAAGAGACCGGATTGTCGGTTAAAACCATCCGCTATTACGAAGACATCGGTCTGGTCGATGCGGATCGGGCCGAAAACGGGTATCGCGATTTTGGCGACCGGCAGATCACGCAATTGCGGATGCTCGCGCAGGCGCGGCATCTTGGGTTCGGACTTGAGGAATGTCGCCAGTTGCTTGATCTGAACGCCGACCCTGACCGAGCCAGCCGGGACGTCCGCGAATTGGCCAGCCGTAATCTGGAGGCCGTGCGGGCAAAGATAGACCAGCTGCGCGCTTTGGAAGACGAGTTGAAGTCCTTGATCGGCCAGTGCCACGGCGATGACGCCCCGGACTGTGCAATCCTGAACTCTCTGGCCGGGTCGATTGACCCCGGTTCGCTTCGCAAGGCATAGTCGGGATCAAAGGAAACTACCGTGCGACACGTCTTTGCGATCTTCATCCTGCTCATCACAGCGTGGGTTATTCTGCCCGGTGCTGCGCAGGCGCACGACATGCCGCATGATGCGATGGCGATGGCCGATCGGCAGCCAAACTGCCCGGATTGTCCGGTTTTGGATCAGACCTCTCACCAACGTGCCGCGCATGATTGTCATCATGGTGCCGGTTGTGCCACGGCGATCCCAATGAGCCTGTCATCTGCCAGCTTCCGCATTGCAGCACCAGAGGCCCAGCCAAATTTGAACCCGGACGATTTCGCCATGTTGCGATCCATCGCTTTGGGACATGATCTGCCCCCTCCTCGTATCTGAATATCTGGCAAACAAGCGCTGTGGCATGGACCGCAGGAAAGGCAATCGCGCGGTTCTGCCGCGCAATTCGGGACGTTGAAAATGAAGAAAACACTGTTGGTCGCTGTGGCTGGTGCAGCCATCATAGGCGCGGGCTTTTACCTGACCCAACCGCAAACGTTGCCCCCGGTTGAAGCCCCGGCCGAGGGTGAGGCGATGGTGGATGTCACGCTACCCGCCACCTTGTCACAGGAAGCCATGGTCGGACACCGCGCCTTTGACGCGGTGTGTGCGGATTGCCATGGCGCAAACGCTGCGGGGAAAATGGGCTTTGGACCGCCGCTGGTTCACAAGATTTACGAACCCAGCCATCACGCTGACATGTCTTTTGTGCTGGCCGTTCAGAACGGGGTCCGGGCGCATCACTGGCAGTTTGGCGACATGCCCGCGCAATCCGGTCTGACACAGGCGGATGTCGCCGGCATCATCACATATGTCCGCGAACTTCAGCGCGCGAACGGGATCGACTGAGATGTCTTTGATTTCCCGACGGACCGTACTGTGCGGCTTGGCCAGCGCAGCGGGGCTGGCTGCAATGCCCCTGCGCGCGGCCGAGGCGACCACACTGACCGCTCGTGTCTCGTCGGCGCAGCTTGCCCCACCCGGTTACGCCCCGACCGAGGTCTGGAGCTATGACGGCGGCATACCGGGTCCGCTGATCCGGGCACGGCAGGGTGACCGGATCGTGCGGCGGCTACAGAACGACCTGCCTGTGCCGACCTCGGTCCATTGGCACGGCATCCGCATCGACAACGCGATGGACGGGGTGGCGGACCTGACGCAGGCCCCTGCCGCGCCGGGCGAAAGTTTCGACTATGACTTCGCCGTGCCGGACGCCGGAACCTATTGGTATCACGCCCACAAGAATTCGTTCGAACAAGTTGCGCGTGGCCTCTCTGGCCCACTGATCGTTGACGAGATCGACCCGCCGGATGTGGATCGGGATGAGGTCCTGATGCTGGACGATTGGTTGCTGAACCCCGAAGACGGTCAATTCGCCCAACCCTTCGGCCATATGATGAGCCTCAGCCACGGTGGCCGTCTGGGCAATCTGCTTGGCACCAACGGTCAGTTCGACATGTCCCTGCCGGTCAAATCCGGCGAACGGATGCGGCTTCGGCTGATCAATGCCTCGAACGCGCGGATTTTCGTGCTTAACCTGACCGGGCTGGACGGCTGGACCGTCGCGCTGGACGGTATGCCTTTGGACGCGCCAGCGCCGGTAGAGAGCGAGATCATCCTTGCCCCGGCGCAGCGCGTTGACCTGATCGTCGACGTGACGGCGGCAGATGGCGACATCGCCGCCCTGCTGCGGTTTGACGACGACGACCAGTGGCGGCCACAGGTGCGCATGCCCGTTGCGGGCACCGCAACAAAAGCCAAACGCGCGGCCCCGTCGCCCTTGCCGCCAAACCCCGGCATGGAGATCCCCGGCCTGAAAGACGCACGCCGCTTGGACATGGCGATGGAAGGCGGCGCCATGGGGCGCATGTCCGGCGCCATGATGAACGGCAATCGCATGGGGTTCCGGCAGATGGCGCAGCAGGGACAGTTCTGGGCGCTGGCCGGACAGGTCGGCATGACCGACACGCCATTTGCAGACCTTGACCGGGGCGAAACCCTTCGGCTGAAGATTACCAACGACACAGCCTTTGCCCACGCCATGCACCTGCACGGGATGCATTTCCGGCAGGTGGCCGAGGATGGCACCCTTGGCCCGATGCGCGACACGATCCTCAGCTATCCGGACGAACCGCTTGAGATCGCCTTTGTCGCCGAAAACCCCGGCAAGTGGCTGTTCCACTGCCATATGCTGGGCCATGCGGCCTCGGGCATGACCACTTGGATCAACGTAACTTAATTCCCCCCTCAGGAAGGATTGAATATGAAGAAATATATTGCGATCGCCCTCATCGCCTCTGGCACCGCGGCCTTCGCCCACAGCGGTGTGAAGAACCCTGATGTGATGAACCGCATGATGGGCATGTCGGAACTGGCCAAACAGATGAAGGTTATTGGCACCATGGCCAAAGGCGAGGCAGCCTTTGACGCCGATGCGGCCAACGCAGCGCTTGCCAAAATCTCGGAAGAGGCGTCCTACATCCCCTCGCTGTTTGAGAATAAGGCAACCGATCCCAAATCCGAGGCGCTGCCCGCAATCTGGGACAACTGGGACAGCTTCACCGCCCACGCGACTGAGCTGGAAGAGCTGGCGGGTGGATTGGCTGGCACGATCCAGGCCGAGGCTGACCTTGGCCCGGCCATGGGGCAACTGGGTAAATCCTGCGGGGCCTGCCACGCGGATTTCCGTGCGAAATGAGACTTGGTGTCCTTCTGATCGCCTGTGCTGCTACGACTGCACAGGCCGATCATCGGCTTTCGGGTCGGGATCTGGCTGCAGGCGCGCAGCTATACGCAGAGGCCTGCGCGTCCTGTCACGGCGCGAACCTTGAGGGGCAACCGAACTGGCGTTCGCCCGGTCCCGATGGCGTCATGCCCGCGCCGCCGCACGACGTGACAGGCCACACCTGGCACCACGATACACCGCTGTTGTTGGAATACACCCTAAAGGGCGGACAGGCCGCGCTGGAGGCGCGCGGCGTCACCGGGTTCAAAAGCGGGATGCCCGCATTTGAAGAGACGCTGAGCGAGGACGAGGTTCTGGATATCCTCGCCTTCATCCGTTCGACGTGGCCCGAGCGGGCGCAAGAGGTGCAACGCCAGCGGACGCACGCAGCAGAATGAAGGGCCGCAAGACCGCGGCCCTTCGGTCGGTCACTCGGGCATGATCTCGGTCACGGTCAGCTTGCCCTTCACGCGGTCGGCGGTAAAGGCGACCTCCTGACCTTCTTCCAGCCCTTCCATCATCTCGGGGTCTGCGACGATCCACGCCTTGCGGGTTTCGGCGGCCAAGACGACGGTCGCACCAAGCACGGCGAAATGGGCGTGCTGGAAATTCATCTGTGCGGTAGCGCGGCGCGTTATGACGATCGCCGCAACATGCACCACCGATTTCTTCCAGACGGCGGAATGTGCGGTCGCTAGTTTTGCGCCGCTGGCGACAATTCAAAATCTGGCACATGGCCCAAACCTCTCGGTCCGATCGCCTTGCCTTCCCCCCTTTCCTTTGCCGTCAGAAGATCGCTAGGCTCTTTCAAGATCAGCTCGGGTGATACGTGACGCAGGCAAGCTCAAACCTCTGGACGCAAACGGCACCTTCGGTGGAGGCGACGCCGCCTGACGCCTTGCCGTCGCACGTCGACCTCATTGTGGTCGGCGGAGGATTCACCGGTTTGTCGACGGCCCTACACGCCGCGCAAGACGGCGCGCGGGTTTTGGTGGCCGAGGCCAAGACCATTGGCTTCGGTGGGTCAGGGCGGAACGTGGGGCTGGTGAATGCGGGCCTTTGGTTGCCGCCCGGAGAGGTCGCCCGCAAAATGGGGGAGGCCCCCGCCCGCCGTCTGACACAGGCGCTGGCACAAGGTCCGGCGCTGGTGTTTGAGCTGATCGAACACTTCCAGATAGAGTGTGAGGTCGTGCGCAATGGCACGTTGCACTGCGCCCATTCGTCAGCCGGAATGCGCAACCTGATTGCGCGGCATGACCAACTGGTCGCAACCGGCGCACCGATCGTTTTGCTGGATACAGATGCCGCGCAGAAACGTGTGGGCAGCCGCGCGATTCAAGGCGCGCTTTTCGATCCGCGGGCAGGGACAATCCAGCCGCTGGGGTATGCTCGGGGGCTGGCCCGTGCGGCGCGCAACGCGGGGGCGATGATTGTCGAAGGGTCGCCGGTGCGTCGGTATCGCCATGATGGCCGGGTCTGGCAGGTTGATGTGAACGGGACCCAGATCACGGCTGATGCGCTGATCGAAGGGACAAACGCCAATGGCACCACCCCCGGCCGCTTTGCCCCGCTGAACTTTTTCCAGATGGCCACCGAACCTTTGCCCGATGCCTTGCTGGACGGGATCCTGCCTGGCAAGGAAGGCTGCTGGGACACGGCGACCGTCATGACGTCTTTCCGTCTGGATAAGGCAGGGCGAATGATCGTCGGCGCGATCGGGGGCATGGGTCACGCGGCGTCCGGGGTGCATCGACGGTGGGCCGCGCACAAAATGGCGTCGCTTTTCCCTCAGCTGGCCGGGCTACCCCTGACCACCGCGTGGAGCGGCGTGATCGCCAATACGGCCGATCACTTGCCAAAGGTGCTGCGGCTGGGGCCACGTGGCCTGTCGGCCTTCGGCTATTCGGGTCGCGGAATCGGCACGGGCACGGTGTTTGGCAAGGCAATGGCGCGCGCGGTTCTGTCAGGTGATGAGGGCGATCTGCCCATCGCGCCGATCGACAGCTACCGCGATCCCCTGCCCCGATTGCGCGGCTTGTATTACGAAACGGGCGCATTGGCGGCACATGCCCTTGGGGCAGTTCGCGCAGGGTAACGGCTGCCCTAGATCTTTGCCTCACGCCAGCGATAGGGTGCCGCCAACACGTATTCGAAAGGACCGTTGACCATGACGCTAGCAGAGACCACCCGCGACACCATGAAAGCCTGTGGGGATACCACTGATCTTAACGTGTCGGGCGGGATGGAGATCGTGTCCCCCGTGACCGGAGAGGTCGTGGCGACCCTTGCCACTGATGACGCGGCCGCGACCGACGCTGCCATCGACAAGGCCCGCGCGGCCTTCAAGGTTTGGCGCATGGTCCCTGCCCCGCGCCGCGGAGAGCTGGTGCGCCTGTTCGCCGAAGAGCTGCGCAAATCCAAAGAAGACCTTGGCCGCATGGTCAGCATCGAGGCGGGCAAATCCCCGTCCGAGGGTCTGGGCGAAGTGCAGGAGATGATCGACATCTGCGATTTCGCCGTGGGTCTGTCGCGTCAGCTTTATGGCCTGACCATCGCCACCGAACGCCCCGGCCACCGGATGATGGAGACGTGGCACCCATTGGGCGTCGTAGGCATCATCACCGCGTTCAACTTCCCCTGCGCGCCGTGGTGCTGGAACTCGGCCCTCGCGCTGGTCTGCGGTGATCCGGTGATCTGGAAACCGTCCGAAAAGACGCCGCTGACCGCACTCGCCTGTCAGGCAGTGCTGGACCGCGCGTTAGAGCGGTTTGGCGATGCGCCCGATGGGTTGTCTCAGGTCTTGGTCGGCGGACCGGACGTCGGCGAAGCACTGGTAACCAGCGAAAAAGTCGCGCTGATTTCGGCCACCGGGTCGACGCGCATGGGGCGGATTGTGGGGCCGAAGGTCGCCGAACGCTTTGGCAAATGCATTCTGGAACTGGGCGGGAACAACGCGGGCATCGTCTGCCCCTCGGCCGATATGGACATGGCGCTGCGGGCGATTGCCTTTGGCGCGATGGGCACGGCGGGGCAGCGGTGCACGACGATGCGGCGGCTCTTCGTGCATTCCTCGGTCTACGACCAGATCGTTCCGGCCCTGATCAAAGCTTATGAGTCCGTCACCATCGGCAACCCCCTGACCACCGACGCGCTGGTCGGTCCGCTGATCGACAAGGCGGCATTCGACGGCATGGGCAAAGCGTTGGAAGAAGCCAAGGCATTGGGCGGTAAGGTCCATGGCGGCGGTCGGCAGGACGTGGAAAGCGATGCGGCCTATTATGTGCGTCCGGCAATCGTGGAGATGCCCGAACACGGCGGTCCGGTGCTGCGCGAAACCTTCGCTCCGATCCTGTATGTCATGAAATACGACGACTTTGACGCGGTGCTGGAAGATCACAACGCAGTGGGCGGTGGTCTGTCGTCGTCGATCTTCACCACCGACCTGCGGGAAATGGAGACGTTCCTGTCGGCGCGCGGATCGGACTGCGGGATCGCCAATGTGAACATCGGCACCTCGGGCGCGGAAATCGGCGGGGCGTTTGGCGGTGAAAAGGAAACCGGCGGCGGGCGCGAATCCGGGTCGGACGCGTGGCGCGCCTATATGCGCCGGGCGACCAACACCATCAACTATTCCACCGACCTGCCGCTGGCGCAGGGCGTGGTCTTTGACATCTGAGGACAGCCCATGAGTTTTGATCAAGAGCTTGAGGACCGGCTGGTCCGCTATTGCGCCGTCGACACCCAGTCCGACGCCGACAGCCCCACCGCGCCATCCACCGATATTCAGCTGAACCTGTCCCGGATGCTGAAGGCCGAGCTGGAGGAGATGGGCGCGCAGGACGTCACGCTGACCGATTACGGTGTGGTTCTGGCGACCATCCCCGGCACGGCCGAGGGCCCGACCATCGGCTTTGCCGCGCATGTGGATACCGCGCCGCAGTTCAACGCGACGGGCGTCAAGCCGCGCGTGATCAAGGGGTACAACGGCGGCGACATCACCTATCCGGACAACCCGGATCTGGTATTGTCACCTGACAATTTCCCTTATTTAGGGTCGAAACAGGGGCATGACATCGTCACCGCATCTGGTCTGACCTTGCTGGGGGCGGACGATAAGGCGGGTGTCGCGATCATCATGACCGCCATGCATCATCTGTTGAAAAACCCCGACATTCCGCACGGCCCCATTCGCGTGGCCTTCACCCCGGACGAAGAAATCGGGCGCGGCGTCGGGCCAGAGCTGACCCGCGATTTTGCCGCCGATTTCGCCTATACCTTCGACGGCGGCAAAGTGGGCGAGATTGAATACGAAAGCTTCAGCGCCGACGGGGCCGAGATCATCGTTAAAGGCGTCTCGATCCACCCCGGTTATGCGACCGGCAAGCTGGTGAACGCGATCCATCTGGCGTCCAAGATCATCGATATGCTGCCGCAGCAGACGATGGTGCCGGAGCTTACCTCTGGCCGCGAAGGGTTTATCCACGCGACGGATATGGAGGGCGGTTCGACCGAGATGCGGATCAAACTGATCCTGCGCGATTTCGAAATGGACGGGCTGGAGCAGAAGGGCGAGATCGTGCGCAAGGTCTGCGACGCGGTCCAAGCAACCGAGCCGCGCGCGCAGATCAGCTGCACCATCACACCGCAATATCGCAACATGCGCTATTGGCTGGAAAAGGATATGACCCCCGTCGATCTGGCTCGTGATGCGGCCAAATCCCTAGGGTTAGAGCCTGTTTCGGTCCCGATCCGCGGCGGCACGGACGGGTCACGCCTGACGGAAATGGGGATCCCCACGCCTAACCTGTTTACGGGGATGCAGAACATCCATGGGCCTTTGGAATGGGTGTCGGTACAGGACATGGCGGTTGCGACAGACCTGTGCCTGAGTGTCGCGCAGAAAGCGGTCAAAGCCTAACGCGGGGCCAGACCAAGCCGGGCGGCGTGCCATGCGGCCTCTGCCCGGCTGGAAATCCCCAGCTTGCGATAGACGTCCTTGATATAGCCCGCGACGGTGTTTTCGGTGATGCCAAGCGTGCGCGCCACCTCGGCATTTCTTAACCCTCGCCCGATCAGCGCCAGCACCTCGGATTCGCGATCGGTCAGGTTCAGGTCTGAATTCTCGGACGGTCCGGTATAGCGGAAATGCTGCATGATCCGCCGCGCAATCGACGGTGACAGCGCGGGAACCCCATCGGTGATCTGCTGCAACTGACGGATCAGCACCGCGCCGGGACTTTCCTTTAACAAATACCCATCAGCCCCCGCGGACAGGGCAGACACCACCGTCGCATCGTCCCCCATCACGGTGGTGATGATGCAGGTGGTATCAGGTGCGTCGGCCTTGATCTCTCGTAACAAGGTCAGGCCGGACCCATCAGGCAACCCCAGATCCAGCAGAGCGATGTCGTAGCCGCGCGGCATCATCTGCCGTGCCTCCCGGATCATCGAGGCGGTTTCGACAATCGTGTCCCCCGGAAAGGCCCGTTCCGTCAAAGATTTCAGCCAGTCCCTCGTTTCGCTGATGTCTTCAAGGATCAGGACGCGCATCTGTTATTCCCCTGCTTCTTTCAGCGCCATCACCTTGGGCGTGGCCACCAGCAGCGGCAGGCGGGCGGTCAGGACGGTGCCTTTGCCCTCTGGCCCGGTTTCGGCGCTGAACCGACCGCCACGGGCATTCAGCCGGGTGGTCAGGTTGCGCAACCCATTGCCAGAATGCGGGTCGACCATAGCCGTCTGGGTAGCCAGCCCGCGGCCATCGTCGCCTATGGTGATGTTCAACCACTCCTGCCCGCCGGTGCGGTCGGTTGTCACGTCGACCCAAGCGGTCGTGGCACCGGAATGGCGTAGAATGTTTGACGTTCCTTCGCGCAGGATCGCCCGGATCGACGACACCACGATGGGCGCGGCGTCCACATCCGGCAGATCGCCTTCGGTCCAGTTCAGCGCAACATCGACCGAACTCAGATGCTCTGACAGCTCTGCCCGCAGATCACCCAGCAAGGTGTGCAGCGGGAAGGGATCCCCGCCGGGGTTCGACACGATTTCACGCAGGTCGGTCAGCGTTTGCCGGATCAGCGCGTTCTTTCTGTCGTCCGACCCTGAATGCAGCGCGCCCAGCAGCTGCGCCCCGATATGGTCGTGCATGTCGCGGTTGATGCGATGGCGTTCCTCTTCTGCCCCGGCCGCGTATGCGCGGCGGCGTTCGACGACCTGTGCCGACATCTGGATCACCGCCTGCACGGTGTGAAGATCGCGGGTCGAAAACAGCCGCCTTCCCCGATGCGCCCAGTACATCCGCAGGTCAGGCGACCCTTCGATCCCGGGCACGTCCATCGCTTCACCATTTTTCAGAAGGGTTGCATGGCTGACGGGCTCCGGCGCGCTTTCGATCGACAGCGGGTGAAACAACTGGTCCAGCAGGCGGCGCATGGCCTGCTCCTGCGCGGCGGCCCCGGGGGCCAGCGCGGCATTGGACACCAGATCAAACAGTTCGGTCGTGGTGATGCTTTTGCGGCCCGTGAACAGCTGCGACAGGTAATCCCGGGCGGGCAGATAGACGAAGGCCACCACCAGCAAAGCGATCGAAAACGCGGGGATGCGGTCGATCGCGACGGTGTAGATCAACAGCGCATCAAGGATCAGCAACAGCGCGACGCCGCCTGCATAAAACAAGGCGCGGAAGGCCCAGAATTCCAGTTCGAACAGTTTATAGCGCGCGACACCCGCGGCCAGCCCGGCATAAACGATCAGGAACAGCGCGAAGGCATAGCCCTGACTGATCTGAGGCGAAAAGCCCATCGCCTGCGGCAAAGCGATCAGCGCGACAAAACTGCCCGCCCCGATGGTCACCGACAGGCCGAACCACCGCATCGCGGCGCGGGCCGAAGGGTTGCCGCGCGTCGCCCAGACCTGACCCGCTGCGCCCAAGAGGATACCGATCATCAGCACCAAGGTGGGGATATGGATCAGCATCGCGGGCGCGTCACTGAAGCGGAAGAACGACAGGACGATCCAAGCCCCGAAGAATAGCGATATGCCCCAGATCAGCCATTTTGGCAGGTACCGGACCGGGTAGGTCAGGAACAGACACATCATGCCCAAGCCAAACGACAGCGCGCCTGCAGAATTCAGCGCAGACCCCCAGGCAAAGACGCCTTCGGGCAGGGCCAGTTCGCGGGTGGAATACATCGCCGCCGCGTGAGAGGCCGCCATCAGGCCCACCCCCGCCAATGCCAACCAGCGCGAGGCGACTTCGTTCGGGCGCAAAGCCATGACCCACCCGCCGACCAGCATGCTGGTGACGCCCACGAAGATCTGAACCCAGAAAACCAGCGGCAGGTCTGCCACGGGCCGATTCTGCGCCAGCGTCGCCGGGATCGCCACCTGCGCGGCACCACGCTGAATCAGCAGGTCTGCCTCTCCGCTTTGCAGCATCTGGTCCATCTGGCCAGACCGCGCGAAAAGCGCCTTCATATCGGTGGTCGTCGGCAAGCCATCGGGCTCTTCGATACGGTCCGCCGGGGTAATTGGAATGGACAGGTCGCCCTGCTGCAGAGCAAGCACCTGATCGCCGCCTTGCAGGGCATCATCCCGTGCTGCAGCCCAATCGGTGACGATCACGGCGTCATCAGCGGCGACCAGCGTCAACCCAACCCAAGGGCGGGTCAAAGCAACGGACAGGACAAGGATGGTGGAAAAGGCAGCCGCCAATCCAAGACCGATCAGCGGGGCAATGTGGAGTCGTCTCAATTCAATGTGCTTTCGCTAGTACCAGATAAAATTCTGGGGCTGGCGTTAACCTAAACTGACTTTGCCTAATTGCTCCCCCCCTGTTCAGGGGGGTTCAGCCAGATCACCGCGCCCGCGCGAAAGGTTAACACGAGATACAGGAAATACAGGATTTTTGTTTGGGTTAAGTGGTTTACCCAAACATGCGTGCTGAAATTCTAGAGAAATCTGACCGGGAAGGCACTTTCCGGTGGAAAGTGCGTGGTGCCGCTGAAGGGCACTGCATACCTGATACATGTCGTGCCATGCTATTGCGATAGGTTGCCAGCAATTTGATTTCAAAAGTTTTCTGTTCTCAGTCTGTCGCAGTTCATCCCATTCTGTGCTACGTATATGGGTGGATGAAAAGGTGGATAATCATGCCCGCGCTTCATAAGTTAACTTCCCTAGAAGTACGCAACACAAAACCTGGCAAGTACAACGATGGTGGAGGTCTCTGGTTTCACAGGCGGAGCGATGGCGGCGGCCAGTGGTTCCTACGCGTACAGATCCACGGTCGGCGGCGCGAGATGGGTCTGGGTTCTGAGATCGCCGTATCGCTCAAACAGGCGCGGCTAGAGGCCCAGAAATAGCGCACCGTCGCGAAAGCAGGCACTGACCCTATCAAAGAGCGGCAGCGACTGGCACGCGAAGCGACAAGGGAAGGCAACACACTAAAGCAAATCGCGGAGGCAGCGTTTGCCGCGCGTCAGGCCGAACTCAAGGAAGACGGGAGAGCAGGTCTATGGTTCTCGCCCCTCGAACTCCATGTTCTGCCCAAACTGGGCCAGGTTCCGATCGAAGAGATTGATCAGCGTGATATCCGCGACGCGCTTTCGCCGCTCTGGCACACTAAGGCCGAGACGGCTCGAAAGGCACTCAATCGACTGGGCATAGTGATGAAGCACGGCGCAGCCTTAGGTCTCGACGTAGACATTCAGGCGACAGATAAGGCCAAAGCCCTCCTAGGCAAGTCCCGGCACAACGCCACGCATATTGCAGCAGTGCCTTGGCAGGAGGTCCCGGATTTTTATGAAGGATTGAAGGCTCCAACCGTCACGCATTTGGCGTTACGAATGCTAATACTGACCGCTTTGCGATCGAAACCAATTCGGTTTTGTCGACATGAACAGATCGTCGGGGATACGTGGATTGTGCCTGCAGCGATTATGAAGTCGCAGAAAGGTAGGGAAGCCGATTTCCGCGTTCCCCTTTCGACCGAAGCACTCGCCGTAATCGAAGCAGCACGGCCGCATGCTCGCGACGGCTACTTGTTCCCTAGCGTGCGCAAAGGTGTCATCAGTGATGCGACCATGTCGCGATACATGGAAAGACTGGGCATGGCAGCCCGGCCGCATGGCTTTCGCTCAAGCTTCAGGACATGGTGCGCCGAGGCCACTGACACACCGCGCGACATCGCCGAAACCGCGCTGGCGCATACCGTCGGGAATGCTGTCGAACGCGCTTACCGGCGCTCAGATTTTCTGGAGAAACGCCGCATACTGATGGAACGATGGGGACGGTTTGTTACGAAGCAAGACAGCGTCACGGTCTTGCCGATACACGCCAGGCTCGACGAAGTATCTAAATGACTGGGAGGCAGCGTTTGCCGATTGATAGGCCGACAAAGGCGCAAGAGGAAAGATACCTTGAACGCCTGCTCGGCGCGGACCCCACACCGGGGGAAATCGTAGACATGTGGCGAGATCGTCACCCACGCGATCAGATTCCCGAAGACCTTGATGGCCTTGAAATAGAAACAATCTATGAAAACAACGACATGCCGCCCGCCGCGTGTCTTCAAAGTGTGAACAACATCGACAATGAACTTTGGAGGGCCCGCAAAAGAGCCGGTTTGGGCCGACTAACAGGTGTTCTGGACGCGATAGACATCTGTCATGAAAACGGTCGGATGCAGCCTGAATGGTTGGTAGTTTGGACCACGAACATGCTCGGATCGCTGGCAACGAAGGACACGGCAAAATCGATTCAGGGCAATCACAAACAAGAACTCCAAAAACTGAAAATTAGTCAACGCGCAAGAACGGCTCACCGTGTCTATCGCTGGTGCGGCGCCGTTGATCCCGTATCGGAGCACACCAACCGGCTGACTAGAATGCGCTTCACCGAGGCCCAGGAAAATGCCGCAAAATCTGAAAATATCGACCTGAACCCTGACAAAATGACGCAAGACGTCGCTTTCGAAATTGCGTCGTTTCTTTTGAAGGACACCTGGGCCGCTGGATCTCATGAAACGATACGCGCTGCATACTATGTGGCGATAAGTGAAATCGGCCACGTACTCAGAGCGGGTAAATTGAAACCGCGCCAGCTGGACTACCTCGGATGGGATTTGGAATTTGTTCGCCCTAATACCTTGGAAAAAATTGGTATTCCGCGTTTTTGATTGCATGGGTAAAAAATCGCACATTTCATTACCTAGTTATCTCGTCCTATCTCCCGCAGGTTCGCCCCATGCAAATACGTGCCTGGAGATGCCAAAGTGGATGATGATAATTTTGAAAGACTGCTCAAAGTAGGTGAAGTCGCCAAGCTACTCGGCGTTTCCGTTTCGACGGTTTGGCGGCATGTAGCAAATGGCTCTTTGCCCGAGCCCGTGCGCTTCGGTGGCATCACCCGCTGGGCGCAATCCGAGCTTGCCAATTGTCTCGATAAAATGAAAGCTGAGCGCCCTGAGGTTGGCACGAACCCCACTCCGCACCCGGTGCGGAAGACGAGGGTAGGCTAATGACAGAGAAAAACCGTAGGCAGGATGCCCGCGACAAACCTCGGCGTTCACGAAATTCATCGATGAAGACTCCTAAGCCTGTTTCGGCGGAGAATGGAGCCCCGTCAGTTCAACCCAAGCGCCCCAAGCGACTACAGCGGCTGACGTTTGCGCGCGCTGAACGACAAGTGAGAAAGCTTAACAGACATGCGCGAACCGCACGCGCGCTGCATGAAGCCCCGAGCTCGCTTTCTGAAAAGTTCGTCGCCGGTGTGGCGCTATTTGAAGCCAACGAAGCCATACTACGAAGCTATTCAGCCCGCCTCCTCGCCGCACGTGAAGCCATCAAAGATTTTGACCCGCGCGAGATCGAATACTCTCCGGCTGAGCTTGCCCGGCGGATGGACGCCTTCGCACCATGCGATGAACCAGTGCAACTCACGTTGAAGCCGAAGCCTGACGGTCACTTCCGGCCTACCTTGAACTTCGGCGTTGAACGTCGTGCGCAGCAAATCCTAGTTAGGAACCTCATTTCTGTTCAATTCGGCGAACGGCCATGGGATCAAAAACTTTTCAACGGTGGTACTAAAGCCGCCATAGAACAGATCAAAGCAAACTACGAAGAAGGGTACAAATTCGCGTGCCACTTGGATGTCGTAGAATGCTTCTCGAGCTTCAATGTAGAGAAAGTCGCGCAAGAGCTTTCTCTGCCTGAAGAGGTGGCGAACAATGTCCTCACGGGACAGAACTTCGCTATCGAACATTCCTCTACTATTAGGGAGGATCGTGTTCCCTTTAACTCCATGAACCCTCGTCTCAGCGAGGAGTACTTGGAAAAGGCTCGGCGCGGATTGAGCACAGGGAGCAAGGTTTCGCCTTTGATTGCGGATGTGATGTTGTCACTGGTTCACATCGCCTTGGTGGATGTTGGAGACATCAAGGTGACGAGCTTTGCCGACAACTTCATGGTGCAAACAAGGGACAGAGCAATGCTCCGAAACGCTGCTCACAGCCTGCGCGACGCGCTCCAACAGCACCCCGCTGGGCCGCTTGGGGAACACAAAGTCGAAACGCTTTTGGCGCCATGGGACCCATTTGAGTTTTTGGGGTATCATCTCGAACCGAATGGAACCCGTCTCATGGTTACAATGTCACGTGATAACACTGAGAGAGCACGGCTAATCCGCGCCAACTGCTATCAAGAGTTGCGTGCTGCGATTTGTGAAGAAGAGATTTCGAACATCGTTTTAGAGACGGACAAAAAGCATCGGTCGCTCGTCTACGCTTTTGGAGCCTGGACCGGTCGCTTGCGGTTTCATGATAAAAAGATGCGCAAGATACGCATTTTCGCAAAGCGGGCGCTCGATGCGGACGCAAGCTGACCGCAAAATGGCCAAACGATTTAGAGGAAAATCCGGATGGGTGGCTACGGCTCAGGGCGGCACAGCGGGATTCTTCCGCTTAGTTTAAACGACTTGCCGACGTTTGACATTGATCGGTTTGTACGGACTCACGGCTCCCGCGAGCTGAATTATGTCGTGCACCGGCTGTCGTTTGGCGGAACCGTCGCGATAAAGAAAACGGCAAGCGCGATCCACTTCAGCTATTTTGCCGGACCGCACCAACAAAAGCGTCGATGTACCAAATCGTCTCACACACTTGAGCACGTCGCCTGCAGCAAAGGTGGTACCCGAAGCCACATCGTTTGCGGACACACCGCACCGCACGGCCCATGCCGACACCGGTGTCGAGTACTGTATTTTAAGGATGGGCAAACAATGTGCCGAAATAGCTGCGGCTTACCTTATCGAACGCAGCAAGGCATGTGCGCCGCGGCCCACGCGCGCCTGAATAACCTGCGAGCAAAACTCGGCTGCGCACCCGGTGCGGGCCCGCTCATACCGCCACGTCCCATGTATATGCGCACCACAACCTATTTTCGCCTTTGCAATGAAATTATTGTTTCTTTCGCCGTTGTGACCTCGCAGGAAGGCGCTGTTCAACAGCGTTTGCTCCACCTATTGAGCTCGTGCAAAACACCAGCATCGGTGAGACAATTAGACCGAAAGACCGAAGATACTGAATAGTTCGCACATGGCGCGACCTAGCGCCGAAGTATACACTCAACGGCTGCTAAGTTCGGTTGAGAAGCAGACCAGGATTAGATCGACTTTTTTTATGTCAAATGTATTACTCGTGAAGCGGCACAGCGGAAAGAATAGCTACGCAGTTGGCGCATGAGCCTCAATGCTTCTCGACCCTAGCGCTGAGTAAAGCGCGCGACCAATTCCGGCCCGGAGCTGCCGCTCACGTTGAAACCAAATGCTGCGATGCAGCTTCCCCAAAGCGGACGTCCAGGACCAAATCCAGGTCCCATCGGTTTACGGTAACGATAACCGAGAATTATCGTTACCGGCAAAGAGGGCGGTTTTTTGGAACTCTTGGGGAAATTGCTAACACTGATAGTCGAACGTGTTTCTACCGCAGACCAGAGGTCTTTTTGCTGCCTGACGGAGAACGTAGTCGCACTCTATTAATCCAGCATAACGCGTGAGAAGTCTCGCAGCATCATCTTCCTCAGTCGAAAATTGGGCAGGCGACACTCGAACAGCGCGCTTTTTTGAGCCAGGTCAACGCCATAGTATTCTGCTAGTTTTTCAGCAATTCTGATCTGGGTCGTTACGAGCGATGTTCGCTCGGCGCTCCTTGCTGCGACAACCACAAGATCAGGCAGTTCTTCTCCTGCTGCGACAAGCGACCCAAGACTTTCAATAGCTCGAGCACCATCATGAACCTCAATTTGACCCACGCGAAAGCTCTGTGTTGCCGTCAATTCGATTTCCTTCGTATCGGTGGCAATTGCTCGCTTCAGATTCTTGAAGATCCCATAGTCCACCTCCTGAAGAAACCGCTCTCGCCAATCAATCTCGAAGGCGAGCATCCCTTCAATCATCTCGAGGGCGTCCCGGTCGCGTTGCGTTGTCAGAGGAAGCTTAAAGCATACAGTGTTGGAGACGATGGCACAACAAAGTGCCTTAAGCACACCAGCGGAGAGGTGTTGGGCGGCTTTTAGAGAAAGAACCTCTTCCCAGATGAGCGTCGCGGCCGCGCCCACAGGTTCGATGGAGGCTTTCGCATCAGATGAGGCCCAAAACTCCTCGTGACCAAAGTGATGATCAAAGACAGCGACGACCTGTTCTATGGCTAGCGCCTTGGGAATATGCGCTGGATCTGAAAGATCAACCAAGATTACATCGGAGTTACCTTTAGGGCATGGCAGTCTAAATGCCGGGTGATGATGAAATTCAGCCGGGATCGTGAGGTTTGGCGGGCCCGGCAACCACGCAACCGCATTTTGCCCTTTATGCCTAAGAGCCTCCGCCAGCGCGGTCGCGCAGGCGAAGGCATCGATGTCGCTGTATGCCGACCCGCTGGTGATCAAGACCGTCATGCGGACGACGCCTGTTCACTCAGGCGTGGCACAACAGTCCTGAGCAACTGGATCGCTTCTGCGATGTCGGCCTTTGATGTCGACCAACTTAAACTCACGCGCAGACTGGCGCGCCGTCGCGCGACAGAAACGCCCATGGCCTCAAGTACGTGGGAAGACGCCCGACCGGTCGTACAAGCGGAGCCTGCAGAGATTTGTAGAGTCGGGACCTGACGCATGAGCAGGTTAGCATCCACGCCTTCGAATCCACCATTGAAGTTACTGGCAAGTCTTCCGTGCATAGTCCCGTTCACGAAGAAGCCTGGTAAGTCTTGCACTCCCGTCATCAGGGTATCGCGGTAGCGACGCATGCGTTCGGCGGAACTGTTCATTTCCGCGATTGCCGCGTCCAAAGCGGAAGTCATACCCGCTATTAGGGCAATTGGGGTCGTCCCAGCACGAATGCCAGCCTCCTGCCCACCGCCGATTATTTGAGGTACAAGGCTTGAAATCAGGTCGGGCTTGACGATGAGAGCGCCGGACCCGACAGGACCACCGAATTTATGGCCGGACACCGTCAACGCATCCGCTCCCAGTTTCTCAAGACTCACAGGAATCTTGCCGACAGTCTGTGCCGCATCAACATGAAGAATAGCCCCCTTCTCACGGCAGACCTCGGCAATGTCTCGTATTGGTTGAATGACACCGGTTTCGTTATTTGCGTGCATAACCGATACAACCGAATTTGAACTAGTCAGCTTTCCGCGCAGATCATTCGGATCCACGCGTCCGTCAGTATCGACATCGCAAGTCAGAAAACGCGTGCCGATTTGACTGAAGGCTTCACCGGGTTGGAGAACGGATTTGTGCTCGATTGCGCTAGCCACGAATAAACCACCGGGGCGAACTAGTGACTTTAGGAACAGGTTGTTCGCCTCGCTCGCGCCACTACAGAAGATTACTCCGTCGGTAGACGCACCAAGGTGGCTTGCCATCGTGCCGCGGGCGCGTTCGAGTCGCGCCAGTGCGGAACGGCCGCGATCATGAGCTGTGGCGCTGGGGTTTCCGAACCCTTGCGTTAGGTGGTGCGTGATTGTTGCCAGCGCCTCTGGGCGCGGCATTTCGGTCGCTTGTGCGTCCAAGTAGATTGATGTTTTTGTCATGACTTGCCCTTTTTTACCTTGCAGTAATGCGTGGCGCGCTTACGAACCTCGCCGATCGCCACAGCCTCGACGCCATTGCGGTGGGCAACCTCGATGACTTGCTGGACCGCACCCCTCGCGACTGTGGCGAGCAGCCCGCCATTGGTTTGCGGATCAGCAAGAAGCATCTTCTCGCCATCGCTCAACTTCTCTTTGCCGGCGACTTGTGCTTCCGAGAACTCCCAGGTCGAAGCAGCAAGCTGCGGAACGAACCCCGTTTCCGCCGCGCGTTTCGTTCCAGGCAAGGCAGGAATGTCGTCGACGTTGATCTCGATCGTCACGTTGCTTGCGATCGCAACCTCCAAGCTATGGCCGATAAGGCCAAAGCCGGTGATATCCGTAAGGCTTGAGACAGCTGAAATCGCACCGAAGTCCTTGCCAACGGAATTCGCCGTCAGGAGCGTCTCCTGAGCCACTTTCCAATCAGCATCGATCAGGAAACCGACCTGGCGGGCGGCAACCGCAATCCCATTTCCGATGGGTTTTGTTACCAGAACCACATCGCCCGGTCGCGCACCGGACTTGCGCTTGATTTGCGCAGGTTGCGCCGTGCCGCGGACCGCGAGACCAATGAGTGGTGCGGACTGCTCGATAGTGTGCCCACCAACTATTTGGCAGCCGACTCTCGAACAGGAGTCCATAAGGCCACGCATCATCTCGCGGCCGACTGCAATTTTGGTCTTCTTGTCGATCTGCGGCAACGCGAGGATTACCTCCGCCCATTCCGGCTGAACCCCACACGCAAAGATATCGCTTAAAGCGTTCAAGCCACCGATCAAACCCGCATGGTATGGGTCATCCAAAACTGGGTTCTGGAAGTCGACCGAAGTGACAAGCACGTCACCATTCGCGAGCTCAGAGAACGCCGCGTCGTCGGCAGACCCATTGTCAGCTAACAACGCCAAGGCGCCCGTCCCGTTAAGCATATCGTCAAGCTGGTCAGCCGGTAGCTTGCAGGAGCAACCTCCCACCGCGGAAAATTTTGTTAAGTCTTGCACTTGCTTCTCCCTTTAGCTGGTTCTAGTGAGCAGCGGCTTGGCAATTTCGCCGCTCTACAGGCAGCAAGTAGAGATCAGGGTAAACGCACGGAAGATTCTGGAATGTACGTTTGTTTCCAGACCTTTGTCCTGGAATTTTTTTCAATTTCCGTAAGAGTCCCGCAAGATTCCTTGAGTTTCTGACCGCGCCTGTTGGAAACTTCTTGACTTTCCTTTGGAAACTTTTGACTTTCCTCGAGCATCGTTGTCTTACACAGGAAAGTTTCCTCTCTGCTGTTCAGCGACTAAAGAAACGACCAGTTTAAGTCGTTTGGAAGGCGAGTTCGCAGAATGGACCATCTAGAGATACTTTCTTACGTCTGGTGCAACCACAAACGTTTCCAAAAGCAAGTCCGCACCTATCAACACGACGATCTTTTTAGCGACATGGGGTTTTCGCTGTCCGACAAGGACAAGGACGAGCCTTATTACATCTCCCGTGGCTACGCTTCAAAAATTCTGAACGGCAAAGCGAGACCTGAAAGGGTGATGAAAGCGCTCGAAGACCACAGGGTACGAGATCGTATCGAAAACAGCTTTGATCTTCACGGCCTGTTTGCATGCAAGACCACTAGCGAAGTCGATACGCTGGTTGAAAACAAAATGCTAAGGGAAGAGGCGGCACTTGACTTAGGGCTGACCCTGAATCGGCGAAGTAGCCTCTTCAAATCAAGTCACAAGCAAAACTACGAAATGCACAGCTTGGGCTCGGACAGCAAGCAGGAACCGGTACTCTCTGGCGGAGAACGCGGAGCGTGGCGAATGCTCGCGCGGCTTGCGCTACGGTCGGATGTCGGCGTGGTCCACTGGGATGCCGAGCCGTGGTCGGGCGCGAGCTACATCGTTTATCTATTGCGAGAACACGACGAGATTATGAAGTCGTTCAGCAAAATCTGCACAATCAGGCCATCCGACCTTGGAACGCCATTTGACGCCCAGCTTAAGCGGCTTGCCGCTGAGTTAGGTATCAGGGAGGACAGGGCTAGCACGCCTATGGCTCTCGTAGGCGCACTCCGTAGAGAGCGCATCCTTTTGGTTGTGTCTGACGTTTGCTTTATCCCGTTTCAAAAAGAGTCGTATGAGAAAGAATTGCTGATCTATCAGGTTTTAAGGTGTGCCGCGGACGTCCACTCGAAAGGAACCTGCGCCTCGGTGATCACGGTCGGCCGGTCTCCTGCAGTCACTGCTCTAGTTGCGTCCCACAACAGATCTTATCAGTTGGACAAAGTACTCAAGTCACAGACAGGTTTCGAGTTCTATCGAGAGCTTTTCGAGCACTACAAAGCGCACCGGGATGAATCCCGTGCAGAAGAGGGCGGTTCTCGCTTGAAGAGGGGCAAATGGCATTACGAGGCGGTAAGGCGTAGTGATGAGCGGAGCGTCTGGCCAGGTATGATCCGGCTACGCGCCTACTTCGCCTCAAACTTCGGAAACTACGCGTATTTCGACCCAACAATGGGGTTCGACGCGCTGTGCGGCAGAGATGAGCCGCTTCCCAAAAGCATCGAGCTCTTTCATGACGATCTGGTCGCATACATTCTTCGCGCGTCTGCCGGGAAGCAAAGCCCCGAACTGCGGGCGCTGCGTTTTTGCAGTACAGCTAAGCATTGGCTGACGGAGCCCGCATTGGAAAGTTTGCGTCAGTCCTTCGCTCCGAAGGGCACCGAGGGCAATAGGGTATCAGAACTCACAAGAGAGGCCTTCGAAAATAAGGTCAAAGATCGGCTTTGCCCCATAACGGACCCGCTCCAAGACCCCACGCTTCCGAGAGACGACGAAGACGCAAAGAAGATTTTCACCTTAAGCCTAGGAATTCGATCCATCGTGCAGGATGAATGGCGCCGGGTCGATCCATTCGAGCGCTCGGTCGCCCATTGGCGCGTGGCTAGAAACCTATGGAAAAACCAGGACAGCAAAGAGCTCCTTGCGCAAGAATTCCCCTATTTGCCGCACTGGGGTAGGTCACGCATTTTCCTGCTTGGCGAGTGTATCCGGCACCTAGTGTGCTGCGTTGATGGGGTCAGCGAGGCGTCAGACCTTACTGTACGCGGGTCAGACGACGTTTTTCCGGAGGCGCCTGATCCCTCTTTGCTGGGATGTGACCCCTCAGAAGTGATCAACTTCTGCTACTCAAGGATTTTTCAGCGAGAGATCAACGGAAACAAAGCCTTTGGCAAGGTCGCTGACTTACCGCAGCAGGGCCGGTCCCTAGCCAAGCGCCACGGCGCGTTTGAATACGCAGCGGAACTCCTGCAGTTGATGGGCGAAAATAGAAAACTTGGCAAACCGCACCCCAATCTCAATCCGAAGTATCGTGTCTCCTATCTTCGCGAGTGCGCCTTTGCCTTGCTTGATCTCGGCGAATTGGAAAGGGCTAACAAGCTTTTCAAGTCGTTGGAGAATGAACATGCAAAAGACTCAAAATCAGCGCTTGAGGAAAAGCTCAACAGGACACTAGTGCTGACGGAACGCAACGATCTCAAGACCGCCAAAAAGACCATCCGGTCCGTCGAGAGGACAATTCGAAAGCACCTCAACGAGCCAACGATGGAGGGGAGAAGCGCGTTGCAGAAGAGGGTTCGTGCTCGGAACCTTCATATTATGTGCCTCGAGGGCAAGTTCGCGGAGGCGATCGAGCTAAGCTCAGAAATCCTTGTGACGGAGCAAGACCCCAGACGCTGGGACCCCGACTTCATCCACAACCGAATCCGCGCCTTGGCCAACACCGAAAAAACCAGTTCACAAGCCATGTCGGAGACCATGGCGGCCGTATTCAGGGCAAGCGCAGACGGGTTTCAGCATGAGGCTTTGGGATACCGAGTGCTACTGGCGCGCCTGTTCAGACAAAGGGGTGAGCTGCCGGTGGCTGAGCAACTCCTCGACGACATTCAAAGGGATATCCTGCTGTACGGTTGTTCGGAGCGTACCTACTTGGACATGCTCTACGAGGCTGGCCGCACGCTTTGCGCAATGAATAAGCACATCAGGGCCTATGCCAGTTATTTGCGGCCTCTCCTTGTTCGCAGCAAAAGCCGTGGTTTCAGTCGGTTTGTGGAACTTGCGACGCGCCATTCCGAGGTTGTCGTCGAGTTAGTAAAAACCACACATAAGCGCATGACCGCGGAAGAATGGAGTGGGATCATTCAGCTGATCAAGGACGAAGAGGAACAGCACGTCACTAAAGAGAAGCTTGGCCGCGAAGGTGTTCTGGAAGTGGACCCTCTGTTTGGCTACTATATATCCGGATCGCAGGACGTCATCGAAAGGTTCCGCACCGTTGAAGGAATTGATGAGGAGATCGACTTCATTTTGGATCACGGCGGCAGCAAACAGGTGAAACCTGAGACCAGAGAGTTATAGGTGTTGCTCCTCGCCGTCGACAAGCAAAACGAAGGCATCGTGACCATAGTCACTAGCACGATCGATTTCCTTGAAGACACAGTTTGCCTCTTCAACCGCATCTCGTACGAACGATATGCCCTTGCGTCCTACGGCGTTGGATTTTTTCCGAACTGGAAGGGAACCATCATTTCGCGCGACTGGATCACTCATTGGCTCGCCTCAGCCACACCATTGGCCGTCATTATCGACAACTCCGGCAAGTCCCGCAAGCTCGGCAGATCGAACGTCGCCAGAAACGTCTCTGTCGTCACAAAGGTATGCGGCGCCCCACGGGCGCTGCATGAGTATCTTTGAATGTCGGTTTTCGGAGAGCGCGACCTAATTGCTTGCATTTGCAGCGAAGGTCCGGTTCCCGCCCATTCGGCCAAGTCAGTTGTCGGCCCAAAGCCGACATCCATCGCATCGTCCTACGCCGCAGCGCGGCTTCCCCGAAGCAGACATTTATCGACTGCGCAGCAATTCCAATGCTGGCAATGGCCAGGACGCGGACAAAGCGCGCATTCGCCGCGTTTTCACCAACGACTGAAATCGACGACCAGCCACCTGTTGAGGGCTGCGGTCTGATAGAAACCGCGGCCAATAGTTGCCAGAATGGCGGAGACGAAGGCCGACATAAATTATTGTTTTTAATAACTTTTGTGTATATATGAGACTTAACCGCCAAAAAATTGGAGGCCGTCAACCTCCAACAGGATTGGCTTCACAGATGGTCTTCCAACTAGCAATCTTCGGTAATGTGGTTAGGGTTCGGAGAACAGTTGTACGGATGCTATGCAAAAATGAAAATTAGCGAAGTAATTCTTGAACGAATAAGAGACGACCATGCGCTGGACGCTTATGTCAAAGGTTCCGTTGCTCGGATTTCCGACCACATTTCTTCGAACAAGATGGTGTTCTTTCCAGAGTATACCGATCATGATGTCACCCACTTTGAAGCAGTTCTAGAAACTGCGGTCGACCTCGCGACCGACAAGTCTCTGGAATTAATGACTGGCATTGACTTTGCTGCATTAACTACATCGGTTATGCTTCATGATCTAGGCATGCACCTGACTAAAGATGGGTTTGAGACGCTTGTTAGCCCCCAAAACCCAATGCCTCCCATCGAAGGGTTTGGCGACCTTCCCTGGCATGAACTTTGGGTGTCTTTTCTGTCCGAAGCCAAGCGTTTTGACGCTAAGAAACTGGAGGCCCTATTTGGGCGAAACTACGAGCCAATTACCAAATTCCCTTCTTTCAGCGAACCGTGGAATGAATTTGACATATTGCTAGTTGGTGAGTTCCTTCGCAGGCACCACCCTCGCTTAGCGCATGAAATTGCATTGTACGGAATGCCCTCTAAAGACGGCACACTCATTCAATTCTGCGCCGACACTTCTGACCAAGATAGGTTTCTCAATGACATCAGTGGACTAATTGCTCGAAGCCACGGCATGGCGCTTCGAGATACCTTCTCGTACCTAGAAAAGCACTACAACAACAAGATAGAGACGCGTTCTGCACATCCTGTCTTTCTCATGGCTCTACTCCGGGTCGCCGATTATCTTCAAATTCAAAGTGCTAGAGCACCATCTGCAAGAACTGACGTTTCAAAATTCAAGAGCCCGGTCTCGTCGCGGGAATGGTCTGTTCATCAGTGCGTTACAGACATAACCAACATCTCCGATCCCGAGGCAATTGACATTACTGCCTATCCTCAAGACATCGACACTTTCTTGCGGTTGAAGTACTGGATAGGTGACTTTCAACGCGAACTCGACATGTCTTGGGCCGTGCTCGGCGAAGTCTACGGCCTTCAATCCCACAGCGGTCTAAACAAGCTTGGTCTTAAAATTCGCAGGCTAAGGTCAAACATTGATGATGCTGAGGGCTTCTCACAATCCGTAACTTACCTACCTGAGCAAATCGCGTTCACCACGGCTGGAAGCGAGCTTTTGAAGCTACTTATAGGACCACTCTACGCGAACGACATTTCTGTTGGTCTTCGCGAACTGGTCCAAAATGCGACCGATGCGGTCAAAGAACTAGATAGCCTCGTCTCTGAAGGTTCGATTGAACAGACCGAAGGTCGAAATGACATCTCTGCTGACGTCCAAGTAGATTTTGTCAGCGATGCAGATGATGATGGTCCCTATCCCAAGATTGTTGAAGTAGCGATCACTGACAGAGGCGTTGGAATGACTGCGGACGTCATTAAGAACTACTTCTTGAAAGCAGGGGCTTCCTTTAGAAGTTCAGACACGTGGAAGGAGCACTTTGAAAAAGCCGACGGATCAATTCGGGTGCAAAGAAGTGGGCGCTTCGGTGTCGGAGCGCTCGCCGCCTTCTTGATTGGTGAAAAGATAGAAGTAGAAACTCGACACTACTCAGAGCCAGAAAAAAATGGGCTTCGATTTTCAGCAGGTGTAGAGACAACCTCAATAAATGTAGAGAAGGTTGCCTGTGCCGTCGGAACGAAAATCACCATCAAGGTGCCCAAGCACCTTCAGAAAAAAGTCGGTGAAATCTTAGGCTATAATCGACGACGTGAAGTTGACCTTCACAGCGGGATTAGCCAATATTTTGGTAGGGAACCAAGCTTAAACTACACCATTGATAACAAGAATATTCCTTGGGACGAGCAGTGTTTTCTACCAACGAAGGCCAACTCTTTTGAGGGCGGTTGGAACTACTTTGAAACCGACGATTTTGAAGTGAATTGGTCTTACGAGAGTGGCAAGCCCGCTCTTTCAGTCAATCAAATTCGGGTTTCGGGTACTCGGGTCGACCGGATGCGATCAGGCGAAAACAACAACGCTGGCATAGTATTGCGATCATATATATTTCGCACCCCTGCGCTTTCAATCGGGGATAAATCTGGCTCCTTTCCGCTTAACCTACAGAGGAACACCTACGCAGGAAGCGAAATGCCGTTTCAGACTGAACTGGCAACGGAGGCCACCGATGAATTGCTGTTCTCCTGTCTCTGGTTTTTGGCCCTCAAAGAACAAAGCAGGTTCCCCAGCTATGACGGTTTCTACAAACTGCGACCTTGGGAGCGCTCCAACTTTAGGTGGTTGCACTGCTCGGACGGAATGGTTCTCAACGCTCCAAGGTTCTTGCAGGCCTATGATCCTCAGTTTGCCCTTGCGCGCTATGGCGGAACTGACGACTGGAACACTACAAAAAAGATAGTTGATGTCCTCCCTAGAAAGTCCCTCTTTATTCACGAAGCAAATGAAGAGTTTGCAGGGCGAAAATTCTCCATGAAAGGGAAACTTACTAGAACTCTTCAGGGCGAAGCCCACGACTTCACAAGAAATGCCACGAAAGCACAGACAGTATTCGTACCAAATTCATTTGTTGATTTAATCAGAAAGAAGATGAAGCCGGGCAAGGATGCCAACAAAGCTCTAGATAGTTTGATCCAAGATGCGGTACCCAACTGGCTAGTCCACAATTCTTCCGATGTTAAAGAACCTGAGAGAATAAAAGACTGGCGGATGAAAATGAGCCTAGATGGATTGGACACTTCAGTCGTCAGTCTGCATGAACTGAATTGTTCGCAGAAGCCACTCAAGAAGAGCATTGATCAAGTAGTTTTTGAACGCTGGATAGAACTTATTGGCCAGCCTTTCCTTCCTAAATCACCCGCTGATGCAAAGCTTCTTCTAAACGTGCTTAGCGGGAAGCTCGGTGAAAAATATTTTATCTTCAAGCAGAGGGCTGAAGAGAAAGCCAAGAAACAGGAACCTAGGGCAAAACAACGAGAGCTTAGCGAGCTTCTATAGGGCCTCGGCATCGGTTGAAAGCTGGCGAAGTAACTCTGAGGTCAATTGCGCGTCAATCCTACCCCAATGTATATTCCGCCTGATTGCAGCGGTCATAGACATTTGGTTTGGGGTAGCCGTCTTGGCTTGGGCGAAGGAAGTTTTCAGAAGACCTCGCTCGACATGTACTGCGCATTCCGCTGCCAGATCGGTCGATGTTTTGACCAGGACACTATTTCCGTCAGTGCATCGGCTTCGGTTTTGATGTGGTTTTTGCCCGTTGGCATGGCTGTCCCTAAGTTTCTCAATGCTAAAATTCTTAAGTGTATCGAAAGAGTCTCCAGTGCGACGCTTCTCAGCCTAGCCGTCTTTTCAAGTGGGAACCTTCGGAATGTAGTCAGATTAGAGCATTGCGCCTACGAACCTTGCAGCGATCAAGTACCCAGAATATCAAAATCTAAAGTTCCTCCCTGCCACAAACAGGGAAGACGTTGGTCGTGGAATAATCAGTGGAGGCCAGCGCATGGCAATCGGGGAAGTTGAGGGTGCAAAAGTTGGAGAACATTTTGACAGTCGCCGGGAGCTCTACGACGCGGGCGTACATCGCGCGCTGCAGGCTGGCATTGTTGGACGCGCGTCAGTCGGTGCTGAAAGTATCGTTCTTTCAGGCGGCTACAAAGATGATGAAGATCACGGTTCATACATTGTCTACACAGGCGACGGCGGGCGCGCTCCCAACGCGACGAGACAAGTAGCCGACCAGGAGTTTACTGGAAAAAACCAGTCTCTGGTACAAAGCTGTCTTGAAGGCCTGCCGGTAAGAGTAATCCGTGAAGCAGGCCACGAGAGCGAGCACTCACCACAAACGGGGTATCGCTTCGACGGATTATTTCGTGTTGATGAATATTGGCGGTCAACAGGTTTAGATGGCTTCAAAGTCTGTAGATTCCGGTTAGTTATGCTGCAGAACCGTTCCCTGGAATTAAAAGAAATAGATAGCTCAGGTCCTGTCGCGGATGGCACAACGCGACGGGTTCCGACAACCGTACAAAGGATAGTCAGGGACACAGCACTCGGACGCAAGGTGAAGGAACTCCACGACTACACCTGTCAAGTATGTGGTTTCCGTTTGGATTGCGCAGGAGGCGCCTACGCTGAAGCTGCGCACATACGCCCTTTGGGGGCACCTCACAACGGTCCCGATGAATTAGCAAACCTTCTTTGCCTATGCCCAAACCACCATATTTTGCTGGACCGCGGAGCCCTATCTACAGGGGACGATCTTCGGGTTTCCAACACCGGAAATCCACTGCGTCTAGTGCGGAAACACCTCCTCTCACTTGAACACTTGCGATATCAGCGTTCGATTTGGGAATAGGAACGAAACACCTTTAAATCGAAAGCAGCTGAAGGGCTTGCTCTCTTCCCACCGATCGCGCATCCGGTCAATTTTAGGACCAAATCACTTGTTCATCCGGCGGTCCAGGCCAGAGCATATTGGGGTCCTTGGCATGGACCCAGTTATTCGGAAGCCCACTGGTTTTTTTCACAGAGCTTAAGAGCTTCCTCGGCGTTAGAAGATAAGGCATAGCCCCATTTCGAGAGATACCTTTCTTCGGTCGGGCTAGCTTCGAGTTTCCACACACGCATAGGTCGAGCATTGAGGGTATCGGTTAAGAGAAAGTAAGCAAATCAATTCCGATCATTGGGTAGAGGAGCCGGAAACCTCACAGCTGCTGTTCTCCAACGGTAACGGATCTGAGTGCGTCAAGACCAGAGTTGCTACAAAGAGGCCTTAATAAAGCGGGCGTCTCAAAATGTGCACATCGCCAACCGTCGGAAGGCATTATCAACTAGTCTTTGAGCCTCCGCCTCTCTGATTTTTCCGTTGAGCTAATCCCAAAGTGCAGCGAGGCTAGCAGAGAACGCACGCCGGCGTATCGCTTCAATGTGCTTAACTAGGACTCAACGAGCATTCGATCCGCCCGAGATACCCGCACGTAATGTTTGAGTGAAATCAATGATCCTTTACAAAACCATCGCTCTTAAGCTTGGACACCACCTGGAAAACGAAATGCCTATGGATATGCACGGTCCAGATGGTCACCGGGTCTCGTCCGAGGAAACTCGTCAGCATTGGCAACAAGTTCTCAGCAATCTCTCCTCGGCGAGTATCTATCTGCTCGACCACAACGCTGCGAATTATCTAGACACTTTGAGAATGGATGTCCAAGGCATGCCATGGGAGGATCGCCCTGAGTCCGATATACAAGACTATGTGCGTGATATCGAACTTCCACGTGACCTCTTTTGGATAGAATATGTCGACCGCAAACTGTGGGAAGACCGTTGTACTAGAAGAATAACGACCTTGGACAAAGAAGAACTACGCAACCGGCACCAGCGAGGGTTCCTCTTTGATAATCGTTCCCCGGACAAACTGCTCGTGCGCCTCTATTCGGCAGTAACTGACACGGCCTTCTTGGATGCACCATTTGTTCTGGAGATCTCAAAATCAAGAGATGGTCGGCCCGACTTTAATGAAACCCTTTGGAAACCTCAGCGAACAGTACTAGCGGGATTTATGAGGGCAGGACTGTTGACCGACGAAGCTTCCATGAGGACTTACTTCGAGGAACACAAAGGTCACCTCACATACGAGATGGTAATCGGCTTTATGCTCTTCGCTGCACTCGCTGCGCGTGAGGACGACTTAATATCGCAAGAAGTCGCAAGCCTATCAACATCACAGGCCAAGACAGCGCGGAAGTTTGGTAAGGTTTGGATGACTGAAGTTCTTAAGTCTCATGTCACTATTCGAATTGGACCCGCTGGCGAGCGACACTTGGCTGAACAAAAGGCCAGGATTCGCTTTGAGCAAGCACAGGCCGCAAGCCGAGCTGCGCCTACTGAGCATTGGGTGGCCGAACATGAAAGACGTTACGCCAACGGTAAAGTTGTAAGAGTTCGAGCGCATAAGCGAGGACAAGCATTAAGCAGGGATTTACCCGCGCGCATTGTGGGGCCGAGAGTGTAAGCGTGATTTTGTGACAATCGTACTTCAGGTTCAATAAATCCGACCAGCCTATCGGGCTAAGCCAAACCATTCGTCGTTGAATTAATAAGTAAGCTGCGGTTGAGTCCGCGAAAAAATCTGCAAACTCTTACACCTTGTACACATACTGACCCGCCAACCGGCAGAGCCATTGTCATGATGTAGAGCCCCCACCACTTTTCTCATTACCCATGACTTAGTGTGAATAGCTCTACACGACCAAAGGGCGATTCCTTGAAGCACGATCAGAGGCCGCGCACCCGGTGCGCAACGCAACCTCATAATCGCGAAAGCGCCTGCGCACTTTTAACTGGTGGATAAAAAGGTGGTTAAGACCAAGCGTTATACCGCCAAGTCTTTTATTCTATTAAATTTTTCACGGGAAAGTGGTGCCGCTGAAGGGACTCGAACCCCCGACCCCATCATTACGAATGACGTGCTCTACCAGCTGAGCTACAGCGGCCCCGTGCCGCGGGGCTATAGCACCCCGTTCCTCATAGGGAAAGACTTATTCTTTCGTCTTTTCCGGCGCATCCTCGTCACGGCTTTCCGCGACCTCGTCGGCCAGAATCTCGGCCTCTTCGGCTTCGATCACCGGGTCTTCGACAACCGCATCCTCAACCGGGGGTTCTTCTACCGGGTCGGCGGCCTTGTCTTCGATCTGGCCGACGATCAGCGGCAGCATTGCGGTGCCCATACGGGTCTGCACTTCGCTGGCCGGCGTGTCCTTCCACATCAACGTGTCGAAAGCGCCGCAGTTTTCACAGATCGGCGTCCACTGGCTGTGGATGTTATGGCAGTTTTCACAGGTCCACTGCGGGCCACGCGGCGCGGTGACGGCGCGGGCCAGCCAGCCTTTCACGATAGCGTCCGAGGACCCTTCACCGCGTTCAATGGCGGCCATGATCGTCAGCACGCGGGCATCGGGCGATTCCGTGGCCAGATTACCCAGCGACCGGCGCGCTTCGGGGAAATCTTCGGCGGCAATGTTCAACTCGGCCATCAGAAGGCGAGATTCACGGTGGTTCGGCGTCGTCGCGACCAGCTTTTTGAACCGCTTCAGGCGGGCGTCGGGCGTCTCGTCCGGCTCAATCTCGGCGAAGGCGCCGGCAAGATCGGGATGCGGGGACGCTTCCCATGCCTTTTTCAGCACGCGGGCCGCGTGACGCTTGTTGCCGTTCTTGATCATACCTTCTGCGGCCATGACGGCTGCGGGGATCAGGTCGGGCGACAGCTTGTTCGCCTCAATCGCGGCTTCACGGGATTCGATGGTGGCGTCTTCTTGGAACACGCCCTTGGCCTCGGACAGGGCCAGAACGGCGTCGCGGCGGCGGTGGACGTCGCGCGGCAGGTTGCCGTGACGCAGCTTGGCCTTCAGCGTCGCGCGGGCACCTTTCCAGTCGCTTTGCTGGGCCTGAAGCTTTAGTAGCGTGTCCTGCACCTCTTCATGGCCCGGTTTGATCGCAAAGGCCTTTTCAGCCAGCGCCAGCGCGGTGGTCGTGTCACCTTCGGCCAGCTTCTGTTTCATGATGCCGCGCACGCCGACGAAACGGGTGCGGTCGTCGGACAACAGCTTTTTGTAGGCCTCTTCCGCCTTGCGCTTGTCGCCAACCATTTCAGCCGCCTGTGCGGTCAAAAGCGTCGTCAGTTCGGGACGGTCCAGATATTTTTCAGCCTTGGACGCCTTGGAAATCGCGCGGCGGCCTTCACCGGAGGCCAGCGCCATCATGCCTTCGCTAAGCGCCTCGTAACCTTTGCGTTCGCGGTTGCGGTCGAAATAGCGCGACAAGGCGGTTTCATCGCCGTTGATGAACCGCAGCAGCGCAATCAGCAGGCCGAATAGTTTGAGGAACAGCCAGACCGCAAAGATCAGCAGCAGCACCGCGATCACCGCCTTGATCGGCGACAGGTTAATTTCGATCCCCGCCATGGCGATGCGCACACCGCCCTGCATGTCCAGCAAATAGCTGGCCCCAAGGGTAGCCGCCGCCACCAGCGCGACGAAAACGACGATTTTTACAAGTGACCAAAGCATCGGTGGCGTTCCTTAGTTCGTATTTAGTTCCGTCATCAGGCCATTGGCGGCCTCGACAGTGGCCAGCCGGGTTTCGGCAGCCGTGCGCCAATCCGCCAGCTCAGCCTGAGCTTCTTGCGGAAGGGCTTGGATTTCGGTCAGCGCGGTGGGGATATCCCCTGCGGCAACGGCGGCTTCGGCACGCGACAGGACGGCATCGGGATCATTGCCATCCTTCGGCGACAGGGACCGGACGCCCAGCTGCGTTTTGAAGAAATCGGTGACCGAACCGTTGCCAGCCCCGCGAGTCACCGCCAGCGCATCGCGGGCGGCGTCGGGAAAGCTGTCGCGCAGGTCGGCAAGTGTCGGCACGCCATCGACGTTGTCCGACAGAACCTGCGGGATCTGCGTGCCAGTATCGGTCAGCTGTTCCAGCGGTTCGGCGTAGCTGTCGCCGTTATTCAATGCCGCAAGGATATTGGTGACAGCCGCGCGGGCCTGCGTTTCGGACGACCGGGCCGCAGCGGTGTTGCGCAGGCTTTCGGCCTCGGTCACCATGTTCTGTACCTCTTCGCGCTGCTGGCGCATCGCCTCTTGCAGGCGGGCCAGTTCCTCTTCGTAGGCGGCGCGGGCTTCTTCCGACACGCTTTGCGTGATCGCGGTTTCTTCCAGCTGTTCGACGCGCGCGGTCAGGCTGGATAGCTGATCAGATAGCTCCGACAAGGCGGCGCTGTTGTCTTCGGCCATGGTCTGAATTTCAGACAGGTCGATAGAGCCGACGGCCTCTTGCAGATCGGCAATGGTCTGGTCCTGCGCAGCAACCTGATCGGTCAGTTCGGACGATCCGCCAAGGCCGGGGATCTGACCGCCGAGGCCTAGCGCCGCGGCAAACCCGATGGCAGCAGCGATGATGCCGCCCAGAACCATCGGGAAAAACCCGCCGCGCTTTTCCGTCACAACAGGCGCCGGGGTGGCGGCATTTTCCGGCGACGGTTCGGTGCCAGCAGTGACCGGCTTTTCCGCGTCGTAATCGTTCGGAGTGATGTCGGCGGGTGTGTCTTCACGCTCTGCCTGACCGTCGATGTCCAGCGGATCATCGCCATAGGCTACGGTGGTCGACGTGTCGGGTTCATCATCCTGCGAGGGTTCAGGCAGGTCGATGCTGTCGGTCGTATCGCCGCCCGTATCGCCGGATGTGTCGCTCGATACGGTATCGTCAGACTCACCGGGCAAAGTGTCGGTCGAATCGGCAACCGGGGGGGTATCATCACCTTCGGCCGCGGGCGGGGTCGTGTCTTCGGTTTCGGCTGGCAAAGTATCGCTGGCGTCGGCGACTGTGGCCGTTGCGTCGGCGTCGGTTGCAGGCAGGGTGTCGTCCGTCTTGGGCGTTTCGCTGTCGACCTCGGTCTTTGCTGGAGCTTTCTTTCTAGCCACGAAACCGTCCTTTCGAATCCCTGCTTTGCATTTGCAGCACTGGCACCTTAGTCCGGGGTGTCCTGCCCCTCAAGCTGTTGAAGGGTCGCAGCTATAGCCCGGACCATGGCCGCCGCGTCAGGCGTATCTGATATGCTTAGGGATTTGGCACGCAACGGCGCGGCGGCAAGGGCTGCAGCCTCGCTAATCGCGATGATATGGGGTTCTGCACCGTCTGGACAGCGCGCGGCGAACTGCGTGGCAGTGCGCGGAGAATAAAGCGGAACGATCACCGGATCATCGCCCTTCAGCGCGGCAATCGCCTGAGCCGAAAGGTCTGTCAGCGCCTGTTCATAAATCACCGCATCGGACACATCCCGCCCGGCGTCGCGCAGGCGTTTGGCGACGTCGCCCCGTGCATTCTGGCCCCGCAGGTGGACCAATGGGTCATCGCCCGGTTGCGACAGGATGAAATCGACCAAAGCATCGGCATCACCGCCGGCAGACTGCGCGTCCAGCCCGTTTTCCTGCGCCAGCGCGGCGGTCGCATCGCCCACGCAGATCGCCGGTTGCGCGGGACCACCCAGCGCCGCATAGGCCCGAACGCCATTCCGAGAGGTGAAGATCAGCCTTGCCCGCGGGTCGATCTGCGGCAACTTGGCTGCCATCCGGATCTCTAGCAACGGTGACAGGATTACCCGTACGCCCAGCGCCTGCATCAGCGCATCGGCCGTTGTGGCGCCGTCGGGCGCGGGGCGTGTCATCACGATCACCGGGGTCATCCGGGGGCAGGTCCCTTCGAACAGATTATTGTTTCAGTGTCTTGGCGGTGTTACCTGCGGGGCACCTTTCTTGCAATCGGCGGTCTGATGGCGCGACCTCTTACTCTACTCGGGCTGGAAAGCTCTTGCGATGATACGGGCGCGGCCGTTGTGCGCGGCCTGCCGGGGGATGCGCAGGTGCTGACCTCGGTCGTCGAAGGGCAGAATTCCCTGCACGAAGCTTTTGGTGGCGTGGTGCCGGAAATCGCGGCCCGCGCCCATACCGAACGGATGGATGTCGTGGTGCGCCACGCGCTGGACACAGCAGGCGTCAACCTGTCCGATCTGGATGGCGTTGCGGTGACCGCCGGACCCGGTCTGATCGGCGGCGTGATGTCCGGAGTCATGTGCGCCAAGGGGATCGCGATCGGGGCCGGTTTGCCGCTGATCGGGGTGAACCATCTGGCAGGTCACGCGCTGACGCCCCGGCTGACAGATGGCACGGAATTTCCCTACCTGATGCTTTTGGTGTCGGGTGGCCATTGCCAGTTTCTGCTGGTGCGAGGGCCCGAAGACTTCTCTCGGCTCGGCGGTACGATCGACGATGCGCCGGGTGAGGCCTTTGACAAAACCGCGCGATTGCTGGCGCTGCCCCAACCCGGCGGCCCGTCGGTCGAGTCCCAGGCGACCAAGGGCGATGCCAAGCGGTTCCGCTTTCCCCGGCCCCTGCTGGATCGGCCGGGGTGCGATATGTCCTTTTCCGGCCTGAAGACCGCGCTTTTGCGCACGCGAGACGAGGTGATGCAGGACAACCACCTGAAGGCGCAGGATCGCAGCGATCTGTGCGCAGGTTTTCAGGCGGCTGTTGTCGACGTTCTGGTGGAAAAGACCCGTCGGGCGCTGGCGATCTATCTGCAAGACGCACCCGCCACCCCGGTTCTTGCGGTCGCGGGCGGTGTTGCGGCCAATGCGGCCATCCGCGAGGGGCTGCAAGGTCTGTGCGCAGATCTTGGGGTGGCGTTTACGGCGCCGCCGCTCTCGCTTTGTACGGATAATGGTGCCATGATCGCCTACGCGGGGCTGGAACGGTTCGCGCGCGGGGGTCAGGACGATATGACCCTAGCCGCCCGTCCACGCTGGCCCTTGGACCAAGATGCCGCCGGGATGCTTGGCGGTGGGAAAAAGGGGCCCAAAGCATGACCTCCGTTCTAGGCGCAGGCGCATTCGGCACGGCGCTGGCCATTTCACTGGCCCGCGCTGGTCACGTGACACTTTGGGCACGCGACGCGGCACAGACCCGCGCAATGTCACACGAGCGGATGAATTCGGCCCGCCTGCCGGGAATGCCTTTCCCCGAAGACCTGAGCGTCGCAAGTTCGCTGAACGCTCTGCCGGACGGTCCCATTCTTCTGGCCGTGCCAATGCAAAAGTTGCGCGATGCGCTGAACAGCCTGCCGGACTTTGGCGACCGCCCTTTGGTGGCCTGCTGCAAAGGGATTGAGCTGTCGACCGGAAAAAGCCCGACGCAGGTCATCAGCGAACTGCGTCCGCAAGCACCCGCAGCTATCCTGACCGGCCCATCCTTTGCGCAGGATATTGCACGCGGCCTGCCGACCGCGCTGACGCTGGCCTGTGCGGATGAGGGTTTAGGCAAAGACCTGCAGGCCCGCCTGACGACGCCGAACATCCGGGTCTATCGTACCACCGACGTGCCGGGGGCCGAGATTGGTGGGGCCGTCAAGAACGTCATGGCCATTGCCTGCGGCGCGGCGATCGGCGCAGGGCTTGGCGACTCGGCCCGAGCGGCCCTGATGACCCGCGGCTACGCCGAGATGCAGCGCATGGCACTGGAACTCGGGGCGCAGGCCGACACTCTGGCAGGGCTGTCTGGCTTCGGGGATCTGGCGCTGACCTGTACATCAGAGCTGTCGCGCAACTTCCGCTATGGGCTGTCCATCGGGCAAGCGTCTGGCTTTGACACCAGCGTGACGGTCGAAGGCGCGGCAACCGCGCGGGCGTTGCAGGCACGGGCTGCCGAGATGGGGATCGAGATGCCGATCACCGACGTCGTCGTCGGGTTGATCGATCAAACACTGGACGTCAGCCGCGCCATGTCGCAGCTATTGTCACGTCCACTGAAGGAGGAATGACAATGCTGGTTGCCCTGATGGCCCAAGACAAACCCGGCGCGCTGGACGTGCGTAAAGCCAACCGCGACGCGCATCTGGCCTATATCAACGACACCGGCGTCGTGGCGCAGGCGGGACCCCTTCTCGACAACGCCGGAGAGATGTGTGGTTCGCTGGTCATTCTCGACGTGGCCGATATGGACGCCGCGCAGACATGGGCGGACAACGACCCCTATGCCAAGGCCGGGCTGTTCCAGTCGGTCCAGCTGACTGCATGGAAAAAGGTCATCGGCTAATGCGCTACTGGCTGTTTAAATCCGAACCTGACACGTGGTCCTGGGACGATCAGGTGGCCAAGGGCGACGCGGGCGAAGAATGGGACGGCGTGCGCAACTATCAGGCCCGCAACTTCATGAGGGAAATGGCGGTCGGCGATCAGGGGTTCTTTTACCACAGCCAGAAGACCCGAGAGATCGTTGGCATCGTCGAGATCTGCGCCGAAGCCCATCCCGACAGCACCACCGACGACGACCGTTGGGAATGCGTCGACATCAAAGCGGTAAAGCCCGTGCCCAAGCCGGTCAGTCTGGACACGATCAAATCGACGCCGGAACTGGCCGATATGGTTCTGGTCAAGAACTCTCGACTATCCGTGCAGCCGGTCACGCAGGACGAATGGGACCTGCTGTGCAAAATGGGCGGCCTGTAAAAAGCTGGTCAGAATGCCGCGGCTCTGCCTAAGCTGATCGCAGTCATTTGCGCGATCAGGAGGGTGAGATGGGCGTGATTGCAGTACTAGTTGCCGCGTTGGCGGGCTTTGTCATGGGGGCCGTTTGGTACACGACGCTGGCCCGGCCATGGATGTCTGCCGCGGGGATTCCGCTGGACGAAAACGGCAAACCGCAGGGCAACGGATCAGCCATGCCTTTCGTCATCTCTGGCGTCGCGATGATCCTTGTGTCGGGCATGATGCGGCACATGTTCGCGACCAGCGGTATCGACGGGCCCTTTGCCGGACTGGTGGCCGGGCTGGGCGTTGGCCTGTTTTTCATCACACCGTGGGTTGCGATGAACTATGCCTATGCGATGCGTCCCCGTCGCCTGACCATCATCGATGGGGGCTATTCCGTGCTTGGTCCGGGGATCATCGGGCTGGTGCTGGGCCTGTTCTGAAGACATGAAAAAAAGGCCCGGCGAAACGCACGGGCCTTTCTTTGATCTCTGGGTCGGCTTAGCCGTAGACCGACTCTTTGCCGAAATGCTTGGTCAGCATGTAGTAGACGACCGCGCGGTATTTGTTGCGGTTGGACTTGCCGTAGGTCTCTAGCACGCTGTCGATGGCTTCCATCAGGTTCGGACCATCCGGCAGACCCAGTTTCTTCATCAGGAAGTTGGTCTTGATCGTCTCAAGCTCGCTTGGCTGAGACCCGGCCACGGTCGACGCATCGTCGTTGTAGATCGCCGGGCCGCAGCCGATAGTGACCTTGGTCAGCAGGTCCATGTCGGGGGTCATCCCGCATTTGTCTTTCAAGTCTTCAGCGTATTTCGCGATCAGATCGTCACGTTTGCCCATGTCATAATCCCCTGTTTTGGTACCGCCAATTCACTGGCTGCACGCAGCATTTCGATTTCCACAAATCATTCATAGCGCCTGTCCGGTAAAACTGGAAAATTTTTCTCATTTTGTTGCCAATTCGCTTTTGGTGCGCCTCAGATTTCGCTTTTTTCGTGACAACCTCCCGTTGAATGCCGCAGGCTTCATATATCCCACGACCGATGTCTGCCGATCGCCGGGTTCGAAAAACATTTAAAATCAACGGGGGAACATCATGACTACGGAAAAATTCGTTGTCGCATATGAAGGAAGTGCCGGTGATACGACTCTTCTCGACTATGCGATTGATAGGGCCAAGAAGGATGGGACCAGTCTTGTGCTGGTGCATATCCTTGAATGGTCACCCTATTCGTTTCTGACACCACAAGAGCTGGAAGAACGCAAAGCGCGGCGCATCGAAGAGATGGATCGCGCCAAGTCTGCGGTGCTTGATCCGGCCATGGAAAAGGTCCGCGCCGCCGGGGTCGAGGTGGAATGCCAGCTTCGCTACGGCTCGGTCGTAGAACTGGTCTGCGAGATCGCCCAGAAGGAAGGCGCTGCGATGATTTTCGTCGGTCGCGCCGGGTCGTCGTCGATGGCCTCTCGGGTGTTCGGGTCGGTGCCAATCGGTCTGGCGCAGGTCGCCCCCGTCCCCACCGTCATTGTCCCCTGAGCGCAGGAGCAGAACCATGAAACTCAAATCAACTCTTGCCGCGCTGACCGCGCTGGCCCCTGCCCCGGCCTTCGCGCAGGGCATCGACGAAACCATCAACAATATCTTCGCGGACTACACAGGATGGTACGTGTCGTTCATCTTCGCCCCCCTTCCGGGGACGACGTTTTCGTGGATCGCCCTTTGGCTGGTGGTCGGTGCACTGGTCTTTACGGTCTATTTCGGGGCCATTCAGCTCAAAGGGTTCTGGCATTCCATTCAACTAGTCAAAGGCGACTATTCCGACCCCGATGACGCGGGCGAGGTCAGTCACTTTCAAGCCCTTGCCACGGCGCTTTCCGGGACCGTGGGGTTAGGGAACATCGCAGGGGTCGCGGTGGCTGTCGGCATTGGCGGACCGGGGGCCACCTTCTGGATGATCATCGCGGGCCTTTTCGGCATGGCGACGAAGTTCACCGAATGTACCCTTGGTGTGAAATACCGCAACGAATACCCCGACGGACGCGTCTCGGGTGGTCCGATGTACTACATCACCAAGGGTTTCGGCGAACGCGGACTGCCCGGCGGTAAGGTGCTGGCGGTACTATTCTGTATCTTCACCATTCTGGGTGCGCTTGGCGGTGGCAACATGTTCCAAGCCAATCAGGCGCATGCACAGCTTGCTGGCGTCGTTGGGGATTATCCCGGTTGGATCACCGGTCTGATCCTTGCGGTCGTGACCTTTGCAGTCATCGTGGGTGGTATCAAATCCATCGCCTCGGTCACGGAAAAGGTCGTTCCTTTCATGGGCATCTTTTACGTCATCGTGTCGCTAATCATCCTGTTGATGAACTGGGACATGATCGGCTGGGCATTTGGTCAGATCTTCATGGGGGCCTTCACCGGTCTGGGTGTCGTCGGCGGCTTTACCGGCGCGCTGATCCAAGGTTTCCGACGCGCCGCGTTTTCGAACGAGGCGGGCATCGGGTCTGCCGCTATCGCGCACTCTGCCGTAAAAACCAAAGAGCCGGTGACCGAAGGGTACGTCGCGTTGCTTGAACCGTTCATCGATACGGTCGTGATCTGCACCATGACGGCGTTGGTGATCGTGATCACCGGTGTTCTGAACGTCGATCCCGACACCGGGCTTTACGTCTGGAACGAAGCGGCTGGCCGGATCGCAACCGAAGGGGACGTGGCCGGTGTGGCGCTGACCTCGGCGGCCTATGCCAAGTCGTTCTCGTGGTTCCCGATCCTGTTGGCGGTCGCTGTTGTGCTCTTTGCCTTCTCGACCATGATCTCGTGGAGCTATTACGGTCTGAAAGCCTGGACGTATCTTTTTGGCGAAGGCGCGATGATCGAGAACGTGTTCAAGGTGATCTTCTGCCTGTTCATCGTCATCGGTGCGGCGGCCAACCTTGGTCCGGTGATCGACTTCTCGGACGCGATGCTATTCTCGATGGCGATCGTCAACATCATTGCGCTGTACCTGCTGATGCCCATCGTGAAACGAGAGCTGAACAGCTACGTCGCGCGGTTGAAGTCGGGTGAGATCAAGCGCTTCAAAAACTAAGGCGCAGGCAAATTGAAAGGGCCGCCAGAGGTGATCTGGCGGCCCTTTTCGTGTCTGATGACAAGCGGATCAGTAGCGGTAATGCTCAGGCTTGAACGGGCCTTCCGGCTTCACACCGATATAGTCGGCCTGCGACTTGTCCAGCGTCGACAGTTTCACGCCGATACGGTCCAGATGCAGACGGGCGACTTTTTCGTCCAGATGCTTGGGCAGGATGTAGACCTTGTTTTCGTACTGGTCGCCCTTGGTGAACAATTCGATCTGCGCCAGCACCTGGTTGGTGAAGGACGCGGACATCACGAAGGACGGGTGGCCGGTGGCGTTGCCAAGGTTCAGCAGACGACCTTCGGACAGCAGAATGATGCGATGGCCATTCGGCATCTCGATCATGTCCACCTGTTCTTTGATGTTCGTCCACTTGTGGTTCTTCAGCGAAGCGACCTGAATTTCGTTGTCGAAGTGGCCGATGTTGCCGACGATCGCCATGTCCTTCATCTCGCGCATATGCTCGATCCGGATGACGTCTTTGTTGCCGGTGGTGGTGACGAAGATGTCGGCGGTGCTAACCACGTCTTCCAGCGTGGTGACCTGGAAGCCGTCCATCGCCGCCTGCAGTGCGCAGATCGGGTCGATTTCGGTCACGATCACACGAGCGCCCGCGCCTTTCAGCGACGCGGCAGAGCCTTTGCCCACATCGCCGTAGCCGCAAACCACTGCGACCTTACCGGCCATCATGGTGTCGGTGGCACGGCGGATACCGTCGACCAGCGATTCCTTACAGCCGTACTTGTTGTCGAACTTCGACTTGGTGACAGAGTCGTTCACGTTGATCGCCGGGAAGGGCAGCTGACCGTCGCGGACCAGTTGGTACAGGCGGTTCACACCGGTGGTCGTTTCTTCGGATACGCCCTGAATCTGATCGCGGGTCTTGGTGAACCAGCCCGGGGATTGCTTCATACGCTTGGCGATCTGCTTTTTGATCACCTCTTCTTCTTCGGACGAGGGGACCGGGATGATGTCTTCGCCCGCTTCGGCGCGTGCGCCCAGCAGAACATACAGCGTCGCATCGCCGCCATCGTCGAGGATCATGTTCGGGCCGTCGTCGAACATGAAGGATTTGTCCAAGTAATCCCAATGCTCTTCCAGCGTCTGACCCTTGATCGCGAAGACGGGGATGCCCGCCTCGGCAATCGCTGCCGCCGCGTGGTCCTGGGTCGAGAAGATGTTGCAGGACGCCCAGCGGACATCGGCACCCAGCGCGACGAGCGTTTCGATCAGTACAGCGGTCTGGATCGTCATGTGCAGCGACCCCACGATACGCGCACCAGCCAGCGGCTTTTTGGACCCGTATTCTTCACGCAGGGCCATCAGGCCCGGCATTTCAGTTTCCGCGATATCCAGTTCCTTGCGGCCGAACGCGGCCAGAGAGATGTCTTTGACGATATAATCAGACACGAGATTGCTCCTAAAAACGGTTGCGGGTGGCCTAGCACCCTGAAACTCATGCGGCAAGCCAGATGAATTGCCCTGCGTCTTTACTGCACGACCCTTTTCCATTTCCTTGCGATCTGGATAGAGTGCACACCAAAGATCAATCCCAAGTTGCATAAGGTAACCGGCACAGATGGACTTTGACTATTCGGTCGTCGCGAATGAGCACGGTTTTTACTGTATGCCCGATCATTACCTTGGCCGCGATATCACTGATATTCTTGCCTCTGGCGGGGTTTATGAACCCGCGACGCTGAATTTCCTGTCGCGCCATCTGGGCCACGGGGATGTTGTTTCGGGCGGTGCCTTTATCGGGGATTTCCTGCCCGCCCTGCGGCGGGCGATGGCGCCCAACACCATGCTTCACACGTTTGAACCTGTTCCGACGTCTTTTCAGGCGGCACAAAAAACAATCGCGCTGAACAAACTGACAGGCGTGACCATCCATCCGGTCGGGGTTGGCGAAGACGTGTCCAAGATGCCGCTGTTGGTCAAACGGCCCAGCGGTAAGGCGATCTCCGCCGGAGAGCGGGTGGTCGAAACGCTCGAAGCGGATGGCGACCGCGTTCTGGAGATTGATATCCAAACGCTCGACATGCTGGTGCCAGAGGGTCGGCCCGTCAGTCTGATCCATCTGGATGTCGAAGGTTTCGAACCCGCCGCGGTGACAGGCGCGCGCCGGATCATTTCCGAATATCGGCCCATGGTCGTGACCGAAGGGGAAAAGGCGTGGAAGACGCGCGCCATCCTGAACCTGCTGAACGATCATTACCTGACGGGCGAATACAAGCTGATGGGCGCGATCGAGAATAATTCGATCTTTGTCGCGCAGTAAGGCGCAAGCCCAAGACTTGCAGTGACATCGTCACATTCAGCTTTTATCCATCCGGGAAAAAGGAGAGTTCCATGGCGAAACAGGCACGGGCATGGCAGCGGATGCTGTCGGGACGGCGGCTTGACCTACTGGACCCTACCCCGGTGGATATCGAGATTGAAGACATCGCCCATGGGCTGGCCTTCGTTGCGCGCTGGAACGGTCAGACCTATGGCGATTACGCCTATTCCGTTGCCGAACACTCGCTGCTGGTCGAAGCGCTGTTTGCCCGGATCGACCCCAAAGCGACAGCCGCAGAAAAGCTGACCGCGCTTTTGCACGACGCGCCTGAATACGTGATCGGGGACATGATCTCTCCGGTTAAGGCGGCGGTGGGGCCGGGGTATGGCGCGCTGGACGACAGGCTGACCGCGGCGATCCATATCCGGTTCGGGCTGCCCGCCGTGACGCCACCGAAGCTGAAGAAAAAGATCAAACAGGCCGACAAAATCAGTGCTTGGATGGAAGCGACGCAGATCGCAGGGTTCTCCGAGGCCGAGGCCGACAAGTTCTTTGGCCGCCCCGACCATGGTGTGATCGACGGCCTGTCGATCCAGCTGCGCCCGCCGGTCGAGGTCCGCAGTGATTTTACTGCCCGCCATAATGCCCTGTTGAAGGAGATCGGCTAATGCATATCCGCCGCGCCGGGGACATGGACGCCCGCGCCATGGCCGAGCTGCTGAACGAGGTTATCGCGATTGGCGGTACCACCGCCTATGTCGATCCAATCGACGCGCCATACCTTATCGGGCGCATGGCCGAGGATCATGCCATCTGGCATCTGGCCGAAGATGACGCTGGCGAACTGCTGGGCTTTCAGTGGGTGTCCCCAATGAAAGGCACTGATGAATTCGTCGCCGAAATCGCCACCTTCGCGCGGGCGGGGCGCAGCGGTCTGGGGATCGGATCAGCCTTGTTCGAGGCGACGAAAGACGCCTCGCGCGCGGAAGGTTACGCTTGGATCAATGCCAACATCCGCGCCGATAACACCGGCGGGTTGGCGTATTATCAATCTCGCGGGTTCGAAGACTACGGCCGTATCGAAGGCTACCGCATGGGCAACGGACAGATCGTCGATAAGGTGCTAAAACGCTACGACTATTAACGCGGGCTGCGTTTCGCCAGAATGCGCTGCAACGTGCGGCGGTGCATGTTGAGACGGCGCGCGGTTTCGCTGACGTTGCGATCGCACAGCTCGTACACCCGCTGAATATGTTCCCAACGCACGCGGTCCGCGCTCATCGGGTTTTCAGGGGGTGGGGGCAGTTCATCACCACGCGCCAGAAGGGCGTTGGTGATATCCGTCGCATCTGCCGGTTTCGCCAGATAATCCGTCGCGCCGATCTTGACCGCAGCCACGGCAGTCGCAATCGCGCCATAGCCCGTCAACACCACGATCCGGCTATCGGGGCGTTTTTCCCGCAATACCTCGACCACGTCCAAACCGTTGCCATCACCCAGCCGCAGATCGCAGACCGCGTAAGCGGGCGGGCGGTTGGTGACGATCGCCTTACCGGCGGCCACGGACTCGGCGGTTTCGACGTCGAAACCGCGCTTCTCCATCGCCTTGGCGAGTCGTTTCAGAAACGGTTCATCATCGTCCAGCAGCAGGAGCGTCTTGTCCTCGCCCAGATCCAGGTCTTCGGCCATAGAATAGATCTCCTGAATTTACGCCTTTCGAGGTTGTACGGTTCTACCCCGCGACCGGATCAGCGTCAAACATTCAGGGAATACTATCTGGCCTCGGCAAAACAGGCGATGCGATTGGCCATATCCTCGGCCGTCACGTCGCGCCGGAAGTACTCGACAAAGCCGTCTTCGGGCATCGTCAGGTAGGAAAAGGTCGAATGATCGACAAGGTAATAATCGTCATCGCCATCACTGCTTGGCTGCTTCTTGTAATAGGTGCGATACGCCTTGGATGCGGCAGCGACCTGTTCCGGCGACCCGGTCAGACCCAACATGCGAGGATGAAGGTAGTCGGTGAAATCGGCAAGCTGTTCGGGCGTGTCGCGCTCAGGGTCGATCGAAATAAAAACAGGCTTCACCGAAATCCCACGGTCGTCCAAAATCGTGACGGCCTCGGCGTTGCGGGCGGCGTCATAGGGGCAGATGTCGGGGCAGTAGGTGTAGCCGAAGTAGATCAGCGTCGGTTCGGTGATCACGTCGGCATCAGTCACCGTTGCACCCGTTTCATCAACCAGCGTGAAAGGTCCGCCGATCTGGCCGCTGCCGCCGGCAACCGCACCGGCCCGGCACTGGGCATATTTGTCATCGCTGCCACGTCCCATCGTAAAGACATAGACACCCGCGGTCAGGGCCAGAACCACAACGGCTGCGATGATTGCGGTAATTCGTGTCATGGGCCAACCCTCTGGCGTGATTGCGTGTGATTGCGGTCAGACATAACAATAGCCCCACGGGTTTCAATCGGGACATTTGCGCACAGCGGCCATGACAGATCAGGCATTCGAAGTTCTTAAAGGGCACGAACGGGGCAATTGGATCCGTTTGCGCACGATCACGCTGCTGCGGTGGGGCGCGATCAGCGGGCAATTTGCGGCCCTAGTCGTAGCGCGTCAGGTCTATGGGTTGTCGCTGGAATACGGGCTGTGTTTCCTTGTGGTCGGCATCTCTGTCATCGGGAACCTTGTTGCCAGTTTCGTCTTTCCTGAAAACAAACGCCTGTCCGAAGCTGAAAACCTGCTGATCGTTCTGTTCGATCTGCTTCAGCTTGGGCTGCTGCTGTATCTGACGGGCGGGCTGCATAATCCGTTTTCCATCCTCGTGATCGGGCCTGTGACCGTGTCGGCCATGGCTTTGTCGGGGAAATCCACGATCTTTATCGGGTCGATCGCCATCGCCATCGTCACCGTTTTGACCGAGGTGCATCTGCCGCTGCGCACCGCACAGGGGTTCGTGCTGCAGATCGCCGATGTCTTCCTGTTCGGCCAATGGCTGGCCATCGTGATTTCGGTCATCTTTCTGGGCATCTATTCCCGCTGGATCGCCACCGAACTGCATTCGATGTCCGACGCGTTGCAGGCGACGCAGATGGCCTTGGCCCGCGAACAAAAACTCACCGATCTGGGCGGTGTCGTTGCCGCCGCCGCGCATGAGCTGGGCACGCCCTTGGCCACGATCAAACTCACCTCGTCCGAGCTGGCCGAGGAATTGGAAGACCGTCCCGATCTGGCCGAAGACGCACGGCTGATCCGTGAACAGGCAGACCGCTGCCGCGATATCCTGCGATCCATGGGGCGCGCGGGCAAAGACGATCTGCACCTGCGGCAAGCCCCGCTGACCACGGTCATCGAAGAAGCAGCCGAACCGCATTTGAACCGTGGGAAGCGTCTGCATTTCGAATTCGGACCGGATGAGGGCGGCGAAGACCTGCCGCCTGCTATCCTGCGCCGGCCTGAATTGATCCACGGCATTCGCAACCTGATCCAGAACGCCGTTGATTTCGCCGCCGGCAACGTCTGGGTCGAAGCGCAATGGACCGACAAGGTCATTTCGGTCCGGATCATGGACGACGGTCGGGGCTATGCGCCTCAGGTCATCGGGCGGATCGGCGATCCCTTCGTGCGCCGCCGACGGTCAGCACCGGATGCGGGCCAGCGTCCGGGGTACGAAGGGATGGGCTTGGGGCTGTTCATCGCCAAGACTTTGCTGGAACGGACTGGGGCTGAGCTAAGCTTTGCCAATGGCGTCGACCGTTATGGCCGCTTTGGGCATAACTCCGAACGCTCTGGCGCGGTGGTCGAAGTCGTCTGGCCGCGCACCAAGATCGATGCGCGCAAGGGCGAGACGCCCGTGCCGATCGGGGAAAACCAGATTATCGAGTGATCGCCCTCCCGCCATAGTTGAATATTGACGCTGGTCCGCGCCAAAAGGCGCGCTGCGTTAAGGGTTTGTTTACCATCCCCAAGCCACAGTTAGCCTAGTTATAAAAAACCTGGGTAAGGGTATGTCGCTTGGAATTATTGATTTTGTTTTCATCTGTTTCGTCTGCGTTTTAACGGCCCTCCTCGCGCTGAAAATCGCATTCCAGCTTGGGATCGCACGCGGTGGGCCTAAGCCTCGGGATAAGACGTCAGGGGTTTTGCGTCTGGTCAATGGCCGGATCGTCGAATGTGACCCCGCGCTGATGACACGACTGGAACGGGAAGGCTGGCATGGCGATCTGTCCGATCTGCGCCCCTTCTTTGCCTTCCGGTTCGATGACCTGCCCGACGACTTTCCCAGCCTCGAGGCTGACGGTTCAGCAGTATTCACAGCCGGCGCACCCGGGGACCGCGCCGAACTCACCGTCGTGAACAAGGCGCATGTCATCTCTATCGTGCTGCGCGACCCGGCGGCCGAGGATGCGATGGCGCATCATGTGGACCTTTACCGCGATCACGCCCGGCAGATGGGTCAGTGGATCGTGGCCGAAGCACCGCAACCGACATGGATCACTGATCAATCGGGGCGCGTCAGATGGGCGAACACTGCCTACCACCAGCTGGAAAAACTGATCGGCAATGACGCTCCGGACTGTCAGCATATCTTTTACAACGGGTCTGACGAAACCTCTTACGTGGATCGCCAGCAAAGCCGCGAAAAGCTGACGCCAAAGGACGGCGGGCCAGACATGTGGTTCGACATTCGCTGTTCGCAAAATCAGGGGCGTATCCTGTTTCAGGCGAATGACGTGACCGCCGTGGTCAAAGCCGAAAACGCCCAGCGCGCCTTTGTGCAGACGCTGACCAAGACCTTCGCCCAACTGTCCACCGGTCTGGCGATATTCGACCGGAACCGGCATCTGGCGCTGTTCAATCCCGCCTTGATCGACCTGACGGGCATCCACGCAGAATTCCTTTCAGCCCGGCCCAGCCATCTGACGTTTTTCGACAAGCTGCGCGACGAAAAGATCATGCCAGAGCCGCGAAATTACGGATCCTGGCGCGATCAGATCATGGAGGTCATCACCCGGGCCGAAAACGCGCAGTATCAGGAAACCTGGACGCTTCCCGAAGGCAAAACCTACCGCGTTACCGGGCGCCCACATCCCAACGGGGCGGTGGCCTTTCTGTTCGACGACGTCAGCGCCGAGGTGACGCTGACCCGCCGGTTCCGCGAACAGCTGGACCTTAGTCAGGCGGTGATGGATTCGCTGGATGACGCGCTGGCCGTGTTTTCGCCTCAGGGGGTGCTGAGCTACACCAACGAAGCGTACCGAGAGCTGTGGACAGACGGCAGCGACACGACCGGCGCGATACAGCTGGATCAGAAGGTGGCCGAGGTGTCGCGCCTTTGGCAGGTGCTGTGCGGCCCCGATCCGACCTGGGGGGATTTCCGGGATTTCGTGGTTGGGTTCGGCGATCGTTGCGAATGGGATTCCCGCGTTCGGATGCGCGACGGGCGGACGCTGGACTGTCGGTTCAAGCCGCTACAGGGCGGCGCAACACTGGCGTCCTTCCGGGTCGCGGCAATCGGCGCGCTGCGGGAAATCCAGTCTCACTAGGCGCGCTTCTGGCTTGCGGCGAAACATGGTGACGGTAATGTCGGGCCATGACCGTCGCGCGCCGTTACCTCATGACCTCTGCCGAAGATACCGGGGACCTTGCGCAGCGCATCGGTACCCTCCTAAACCCCGGCGATACGCTTTTGCTGGATGGCCCCGTCGGCGCGGGGAAAACGCATTTCGCCCGGTCGCTGATCCAATCCCTGCTGCACGTCGTCGAAGACGTCCCCTCCCCCACCTTCACTTTGGTCCAGACCTATGACACCCGCAGCGGAGAGGTCTGGCACGCCGACCTGTACCGCCTGACCGCCCCGGACGAGGTCATCGAACTGGGTCTGACCGAAGCCTTCGAAGATGCCATCTGTCTGGTTGAATGGCCCGACCGTCTGGGCGATCTGGTCCCGCCGGGGGCCCTGCATCTAAGCTTTACCGTGGCCGATGAAAACAGCCGCCAGATCGACGCCGCCGGACCCGACCGTTGGGCCGACCTGCCGAAAGGAACCGCCCTTGACTGACACCGACCGCGCCGCGTTGAAATCGGCTTTTATCGCTTCGACCGACTGGGCCGGGGCTTCTGCCACGATGGTCGCCGGGGATGCCTCTAACCGGAAATACGACCGGCTGACGCTGAACGGTAAGACCGCGATCTTGATGGATGCGCCGGTGGACAAGGGCGAAGATGTCCGGCCTTTTATCGCCGTGGCGGAGTATCTGTTGGACGCCGGATTGTCGGCCCCGCGTATCTTGGCACGGGATTTGGACCACGGATTCTTGATCCTCGAAGACCTTGGCAATGATCTGTACGCCCGCATTGCCATCGCCCAGCCCGAGATCGAAGAAGACATCTACCGCGTCGCCGTCGATTGCCTGATCGCCCTGCACCGCGCCGAACCGATGCGGGGATTGGGCAGATACGATCCCGACACGACCACGCCTTTGGCTGCGCTGGCCTATGATTGGTATCTTGGCGAAAGCATTGGCCCGAATGACGGCGCGAAGGCAGACTTTTCCACTGCCATGCACGACGCCTTGGTCCAGCACAGCAAATGCACCGTGACGATCCTGCGCGATTATCACGCCGAAAACCTGCTGTGGCTGCCAGAGCGGGATGGCCCCGCACGGGTCGGGATGCTGGATTTTCAGGACGCCATGATCGGTGATCCCACCTACGATCTGGTGTCTTTGCTGATGGATGCGCGCCGCGATGTAACGCGGGCGTTGGCCGACCGGATGATCGGCTATTACTGCGACCAGATGGGTCTGGACCGTGAGGGTTTCGAGACGCGCTATCACGTGGTCGGCGCACAGCGGAACCTGCGGATCCTCGGCGTGTTCGGACGGCTGTCGCGACGCGATGGGAAAAAGCATTACATCGATCTGGTGCCGCGCGTCTGGGACCACCTGATGGTGAACCTCGCCCATCCCGCCTTGGCCGATTTGGCCGCGCTGATTCATCGTGATCTGCCAGCGCCCGACCCAGCCGTTCTGGACCGGTTGCGCCGATGATCCCCGACGCGCTGATGCTATTCGCGGCCGGGTTCGGCACGCGCATGAAGGACCTGACCAAGGATCGGCCCAAACCGATGATCGAGGTCGCGGGCCAGCCGCTGATCGACCACGCGCTGCGCCATGCCCAAAGGGTCGTCAGCGGTCCGATCGTGGCCAACCTGCATTACCTGCCCGAGGTGTTAGAGGCGCATCTGGCGGATACCCGCGTGCAAACCCTGCGCGAAGGGCCAGAGATTCTGGAAACCGGGGGCGGGCTGCGTAACGCGCTACCGCTGCTGGGGGACGGGCCGGTCTTCACGATGAACTCGGACGCTGTCTGGGCCGGGGCGAACCCTTTGACGATGTTGCGCGATCACTGGCGTGACGATCTTGAGGCGCTTTTGTTGTGTATCGATCCCGCCCGCGCGGTGGGTCATGCGGGTCAGGGTGATTTCCTGCCCGGCCCTCCGGTCTCACGCGGGCCGGGGCTGATCTATACCGGCGCGCAGATCATCCGGACCGAGGGTTTGCAGGACATCCCCGACGCGTCCTTTTCCCTGAACGTGCTGTGGAACCAGATGCTGGACCGTGGGACGCTTGGCATCCTTCCATACGATGGCGAATGGTGTGACGTGGGTCGCCCTGAAGGGATCGCGCAGGCCGAGGCGATGTTGGCCCGTCATGCCTGATAACACCATGTTTGAACCCTCGGATGCTCCGCGCCTGTTTGGCCTACCGCCCGGCGCGGATTTTCCCAAACATCTAGTCGACGGCCTAATCGCCCGCACCCGCGACCTGCCGCCAGAGGTGCTGGGCCGTACCACCCTGATCGTGAACACCCGCCGCATGGCCCGCCGCGTCCGCGACCTGTTCGACGCGGGTCCGGCAGCGCTTGTCCCCCGCATCCGGCTGGTCACCGATCTGGCCGACAGTGCTGCGCTGGCCGATATCGCCGCGCCGGTCTCCCCCTTGCAACGGCGGCTTGAGCTGATCCCGCTGGTCCGTGCGCTGATGGAGCAGGAACCGGACATCGCCCCCCGCGCGGCGCTGTACGATCTGGCGGACTCGCTGGCCGCAGTGTTCGACGAAATGCGGGGCGAAGGCGTCAGCTTTGATACGATCCGCGGGCTCGACGTATCGCACCACTCCGACCACTGGTCGCGGGCGTTGAAGTTCCTGACCATCGTCGACACGGTCGAAGGCGACGACCCCGCGCCCGATCCGTCCGCACGGTTGCGTATGGTTGCCGAACGGCTGGCGGTTGAATGGGAGGCAAACCCGCTGACCGATCCGGTAATCATCGCAGGCTCTACCGGGTCGCGGGGGGCGACGAACGTCTTGATGCAGGCGGTTGCGCGGTTGCCGCAGGGGGCGGTGGTTCTGCCGGGTTTCGATTTCCACATGCCGGACCGCGTCTGGTCCGAGCATCTGAAAGATCCGCTGCACAGCGAAGACCATCCGCAATTCCGCTTCCGCACCCTGATGTCACGGTTGGGGCTCGGGTCGCGCGATGTGGCCCGCTGGACGCCGTCGTCGCAAAATGACGCCCGCAATCGGCTGGTCTCTCTGGCGCTGCGGCCTGCGCCCGTGACCGACCAATGGCTGGCCGAGGGGCCGAAGCTGGACGATCTGCCCGGTGCCTTGAGAAACGTCACGCTGCTAGAGGCGCCTTCGGGCCGGGACGAAGCGCAGGCCATCGCGCTGCGTTTGCGCAAGGCCGCCGAAGACGGGCAGAAGGCCGCGCTGATCACGCCGGATCGTTTGCTGTCGCGGCAGGTGACGGCGGCCTTGGGGCGGTGGGATATCCAGCCCGATGACTCGGCCGGTGAACCGCTGCACCTGACGCCACCGGGTCGTTTCCTGCGGCAGGTCGCGGCGCTGTGGCACAGTGATGGGACCGCCGCCGATTTGCTGGCGTTGCTGAAGCATCCCTTGTGTCATTCCGGCAAGGATCGTGGCCCGCATCTGACCCTGACCCGCGCGCTGGAATTGCGCCTGCGGCGTCATGGACCGCCCTTTCCTGATGCGGACACGATCCGTGATTTCGCCGCCAAACAGCCCGAAGATTTGGCCAGCGACTGGGCAGAATGGATCGCCGCCTATGCTTTGCCCGCCGTCGATCAAACCCTGACGCTAAGCGACCGGCTGGACCTACTGCGCGACCGGGCCGAGGCGCTAAGCCGCGGCTGCAGCACCGAAGGCACTGGCCATTTGTGGGACGGGACAGCAGGCGATGCCGTTCTGGCGCAGGTCAATGAGCTGACCGACGCTGCCCCCGTGACCGGAGAGGTCGGGGCACAAGATTTCACGAATATGCTGACCTCGATCCTGCGCGGGGCGGAAATGCGCGACAGCACGATCCCTCATCCCGATATCCTGATCTGGGGGACGCTTGAGGCGCGGGTTCAGGGCGCCGATCTGGTCATCCTTGGCGGGCTGAACGAAGGCACTTGGCCGGAGATGCCGTCGCCCGACCCGTGGCTGAACCGCGCCATGCGAGCCGAGGCTGGTTTGCTGCTGCCCGACCGGAACATCGGGCTGTCGGCGCATGACTTCCAACAGGCCGTCGCCGCGCCCGAGGTTTGGATTACGCGTGCCCTGCGCGGGTCAGAGGCGGAAACCGTTGCCTCGCGTTGGCTGAACCGGATCACCAACCTGCTGACCGGGTTGGGTGACACGGGGCAGGACGTTTTGAAACAGGCCCGCGCCCGAGGACAGGAATGGCTGGGGCTGGTCGCCGCCTTGGACGCGGTGGAACAGGTCGACCCAGCGCCGCGCCCGTCACCCGCGCCGCCCGTCGCGGCCCGCCCGCGCAAATTGTCGGTCACACAGATCAAAACACTGATCCGCGATCCCTACGCAATCTACGCCCGCGAGGTGTTGCGTCTGCGCGCGCTGGATCCGCTGATGAAGGAACCCGACGCGCTGGAACGGGGCAACGCGCTGCACAAGGTGATGGAGGTCTTCGTCCGCGATGCCGTGGCCAACCCGGACAAGCTGACACCTGCGGAGTTGTTGACCACCACCGCTACTGTGCTGGCGGAAGAGGTACCATGGGCCGAAGCGCGGATCCTCTGGCTGGCGCGGATGGCGCGGATCGCCGAACCGCTGGTTGCTGGGGAAGCCGCGCGGTTGGACGCCGGACAACCCGCCGCTTACGAGGTGCGCGGGCGGTCGACCCTGCCCGACTTGGGCTTTGACCTGACCGCCATCGCCGACCGCATCGATCTGGACCCGCGGGGTCATGCGCTGATCTATGACTACAAGACCGGGGCGATGTCGTCGCCGCCGCAACAGATGCGGTTTGATCTGCAACTGTTGCTAGAGGCCGCGATGGCCGAACGCGGCGGGTTTGAAAACGTGACGCCAATACATGTGATCCGCGCCGCTTTTGTCGGGCTTGGGTCGAACGCGAAAGAGGTCGATGCGCCCTTGGACAAGCTGTCCGCCGATGAGGTCTGGGCCCGCTTTGCCACGCTGATCCGCGAATACCTAGACGCCGATCAGCCCTTCACCGCGCGGCGGGCGATGTTCAAATCGGACTCGATCAGCGACTACGACCATCTGGCCCGCTTTGGCGAATGGGACGTGTCGGACCGGGCGCGGAAGGACGTGCTACGATGATCCGGGACGACGCGACACAACGGCAGGTGGATGCGGCGCGTCCCGATGCCTCGACCTGGCTGGCGGCGAACGCGGGGTCGGGCAAGACGCGGGTGCTGACCGACCGGGTGGCGCGGCTGCTACTGAACGGAGAGTCGCCGCAGAACATCCTGTGTCTGACCTACACCAAGGCCGCCGCGACGGAGATGCAGAACCGCCTGTTCAAACGGCTGGGCGCCTGGGCAATGCTGCCGGATGGTGCCCTGCGGGATGAGCTGGCCGCTTTGGGCGTCGATCACGGCGTGGATGCGGCAACGCTGGCGCGGGCCCGGACCCTGTTCGCCCGCGCGATCGAAACGCCGGGTGGGCTGAAAATCCAGACGATCCACTCCTTCTGCGCCTCCCTCCTCCGCCGCTTTCCATTAGAGGCCGGGGTCAGCCCCCAGTTCATGGAGATGGAAGACCGTCAGGCCGCCCTGCTGCGCGCCGAGGTGATCGACCGCATCGCCCGTGGCCCGGACGCGCATCTGCTGGAACGTGTGGCGTTTTTCTATTCCGGTCAGACGATGGAAAGCCTGACGGCTGCGATCACCGGACATGCGGACCAGTTGGCGGTGCATCCGGGGCGTGATGCCTTGGCGGATAAGCTGGGCCTGCCTGCGGGGTTTGATGCGGCGCAGATGCTAAGCGGCGTGTTTCTGGGCGGAGAGATAGATGATCTGGCCGCGCTGCGGGATGTGACGGCGGCAAGCGGACCATCGGATCAGAAGCTGGCAGAGAAACTGGCGACGATCACCGCGCCGAACCTTGCCGCCCTGGAGGTGCTGGAAGGTTGCTTCCTGACGGGCGGATCGGCGAAAGAACCGTTCACCGCCAAGATCGGCAGCGTCCCGACCAAGGGCGTGCGCACGGCCAACCCAGACCTGATGGACCGGGTAGAGCCGCTGATGGCCCGCGTGGAATCCGCACGCAATCAACGGCTTGCGCTGTCCCTGCTGGAAAAGACCGTCGCGCTATATGACCTCGCCCGCGTGTTCCTGAAGGACTACGCGCATACCAAGCTGTTGCGCGGGGCGATGGACTTTGACGATCTGATCCTGCGAACGCGGGACCTGCTGACGAACCGCGATGTGTCGGCTTGGGTGTTGTTCCGGCTGGACGGTGGGATCGACCACATTCTGGTGGACGAGGCGCAGGATACCTCGCCCGCGCAATGGCAGGTCATTCAGGCGCTCGCACGCGAATTCACCAGCGGCGAAGGCGCACAGGACGACAAGGTGCGAACGATCTTTGTGGTCGGCGACAAAAAGCAGTCGATCTATTCGTTCCAAGGCGCGGACCCGTCAGGCTTTGACCGGATGAGAGAGGATTTTGACGAACGCCTCACCGCGCTTGGCACGCCCTTGCAGCGGATGGCGCTGGCGCATTCCTTCCGCTCGTCCCCCGCGATCCTTGGGCTGGTCGACAAGGTGTTCGAAGGACGCGAAGCCGCCGGGTTTTCGCAGGACGAAACACACATCGCCTTTCATTCCGACCTGCCGGGGCGCGTCGATCTGTGGCCGCATCTGGAAAAGACGGATCAGGAGGAAAACGAGGATTGGGACAAGCCCGTCGATCTGCAGGGCGAACAGGATCACAACGTGGTGCTGGCCGACCGGATCGCGCGGCAAATCCGGCAGATGATCGACGCGGTCACACCCCTGCCCCTTGGCGGTGGACGCGCCCGGCCCCTGCACGAAGGCGATATCCTGATCCTTGTGCGTCGCCGCGCGCGGCTGTTCCACGAAATCATCCGCGCCTGCAAACAGCAGGGGTTGGAAATCGCCGGGGCCGACCGTCTGCGGATCGGGGCGGAAATGGCAGTTAAGGATCTGACCGCCCTGCTGTCGTTCCTTGCCACGCCCGAAGATGATCTGAGCCTTGCCGCCCTGCTGAAATCCCCGATCTTTGGCTGGGACGAACAGGCGCTTTTCGACCTCGCCCATCGGCGCAAGACCACCTACCTGTGGGACGCGCTGGATATGCGGGACGATCACGCGGACACCCGCGCCGTGCTGCGGGACATGCGCGACAATGCGGATTTCCTGCGGCCCTACGAATTGCTGGAACGGGTGCTGGTGCGCCATGACGGGCGGCGCAAACTGATGGCGCGGCTGGGGGTCGAGGCGCAGGATGGCATCGACGCGCTGCTGGATCAGGCCTTGGCTTACGAGCGGACAGAGGTGCCCAGCCTGACCGGGTTCCTCGTCTGGCTGCAGGGCGACGACCCGGAGGTGAAACGCCAGATGGAAAGCGCCGGGTCGCGCATCCGGGTGATGACGGTGCACGGCTCCAAGGGTCTGGAGGCGCCGGTGGTCTTCCTGCCGGAAACCCAAGCGCGGCGGAATGAACTAAAGGGGGAAATCGTGTCCGACGGTCCCATCGCATGGTGGAACGTCGCGCAGGATCAGGCCCCCGATGCCCTGACAGAGGTGCGCGAGATCAAGCTGCGCAAGCAGTTGGAAGAGGTCGACCGCCTGCTTTACGTCGCCATGACCCGGGCCGAGAAATGGCTGATCGTCGCGGCCGCCGGCGATCTGGGCAAAAACGGCGACACGTGGTTCGACCGTATTCGCGGTGGCATGATGGCGCTTGGCGCGGCGGCTTTGGACGCGCCGGGGGGCGAAGGATTACGGCTGGAGTCGGGCGATTGGAACGGCTTGCAGGTCGAAGACGTATCGCGCGACGCGCCTGTGATCCCTGCCCTGCCCGACTGGGCCACGCGCCGCGCCCCGCCAGTGATTGCCCCAATCATAACGCTCAGCCCGTCTGATCTTGGCGGGGCCAAAGCTCTGCCTGGAGAGGCGGGACTGGACGAAGAGGCCGCGAAACGGCGAGGACGTCAGGTGCACCGGTTGTTGGAGCATCTGGTGAATGTCGCCGACGATGAGTTCACTGATCGCGCGGCATTTCTGCTGGGCGGCGGAGCCGACCGGGCCGAGGGCGCAGAGTTAGAATATCTGAGTGCTGAGGCGCACAAGATACTTCGCGCCCCGCATCTGGCGCACATTTTCGACGGTGCGGCACTAGAAGAAGTGTCGATCACCGCGAACCTGTCAGAATTGGACGGCGCGCGCATTCACGGGACCATCGACCGGTTGATCGTCAGCGATACCCATGTGCTGGCCGTGGACTTTAAAACCAATGCGATTGTGCCGGACACCCCGGCGCAGGTGCCCGACGGTTTGCTGCGTCAAATGGGGGCCTATGCCAGTGCGCTGGCGCAGATCTATCCCGGCCGGACGGTGGACACCGCATTGCTATGGACCCGGACCGCGCAGTTGATGGTGTTGCCTCAGGATCTTGTGATTGCGGCGTTGCGCGACACCACACCTTCTTGATCTTCCCCGGAACCGTCCTTACCTTGTGGCCGCAAGCGCACCCGATCAGGAGACAGACGATGTCCACAGTTGCCGTAACCGACGATACCTTTGAAACCGAAGTGAAAAATTCCGATGTCCCCGTCGTGGTGGACTTCTGGGCCGAATGGTGCGGCCCGTGCAAGCAGATCGGCCCGGCACTGGAAGAACTGTCGGAAGAGTTTGGCGGCAAAGTAAAAATCGCCAAAGTCGACGTTGATTCGAACCCCAACACCCCGATGCAGATGGGCGTGCGCGGCATTCCGGCGCTGTTCATCTTTAAGGACGGCGAAGTGGTGTCGAACCGCGCGGGCGCAGCGCCCAAAGCATCGCTGAAGTCCTGGATCGAAGAGTCGATCTGAGATTAGCGATATGCTGAGTTAATGAGGGGCATCCGGATGGGTGCCCTTTTTCGTTGGAGGTCTGCACTGCGCGGAGTCGAGGGGCGAAGCCCCGCCGCGCATCGACGGGCCGCCCCCGGGCCCGGCGATCTGTAGACGCAAGCGCATCACTCTGATGACGCGCTATCACGGCTTCAATAAATCGCTGCTGAAATGAGGACACACCCCGCCGGACCGCGGCCCGTCGATACGCGGCTAGTCGACCCAACCCGCGCGTTTCAACGCCGCACTGATCCTGTCCCGAACGCTTGGATGCCCCGCGTTGATGCAATTCATCTGCCAGAACCAATAGACGTACCGCGCGTAGTCAGGCTGGTGACCCATCACCCGTTCAAACGCCGACAGATCGTCGGGCCCGGCGCGCAAAGCGATATGGTGGAAATCGACCTCTCCGAACAGGATCGCAGGCTTGCCGAAGAAATATCCATTGAACGCAGCCGCCGAGTTCATCGTCACCACGTAGTCGCAGTCCTTCAGCAGCGGCTCCATCTGCCCCAGTACGATTTTCAGCCGGGGATGCGCGCGCTCCAGCGCCTCTAGCGAGATGCCGTCGGCTTCTGAATAAACCTCTTTCGGATGCAGCGCGGCGATGACGGGGCGTTTGGGGTCGGCTGCCAGAACATGGCGGATCATCTCGATCGGCGTGCAGCTTTGAAAACTGCGCTTTTCGCGGATACGGCCCTGCAGCGGGACATAGACGAACCCCTGCCGATCCGCCGTGCCGGGCAGGTCATCGAACAGCCGTTTCTGCCAGCGTTGGTAAAAACCAGTCGCATCCGGATCAGTCACTAATTCAGGCGAATAAGCCGTTTTCGCCACGTGCCAGCGCCAACGCTCTGCCGTCGGCTCCAACCCCCAGAAAGGGTAGTGATAGGCGCGGCGGAAACATAGACCGCCAGCGGGCGGTGGCCGCATGTGAGTGATCGCCCGAACGCGTCCACCCTTGCCCATTTCGCCTTCGGGCCGGATTTCCAGACTGAACCCGTGGTCGTCCAGCACCGCCATAAGATGCGCGATGAAATTATGCTCTCCGGCCTCGGCGCTTTGGCGAAGGGCGGGATCCAGATACAGGGCGACGTGCTGCGACATGGCGCGACGCTAGCCGTAAGCCCCCTGCCCCACAAGGCGATCCGGGGACCCGGGGTTGTCGCCGGACGGACGCGGTCGCATATAGTCACGAACGCAAGGAGCAATCGCAATGGCACAATCAGAGTTTCCCGGCTGGCACGGCACCACGATCATCGGCGTCCGCAAAGGTGGGCAGGTCGTCGTCGCAGGCGACGGGCAGGTATCTTTGGGCCAGACGGTCATCAAGGGCAGCGCGCGCAAAGTGCGACGCCTGTCGCCGGGCGGCTACGATGTGGTGTGTGGATTTGCAGGCTCGACCGCAGACGCTTTCACCCTGTTGGAACGGCTTGAGGCCAAGCTGGAAGCCACCCCCGGTCAGTTGCAGCGCGCCAGCGTTGAGCTGGCCAAAGACTGGCGCACCGACAAATACCTGCAAAAGCTGGAAGCTATGCTGATCGTCACCGACGGGTCAGAGCTGTACGTCATCACCGGCGCGGGCGATGTGCTAGAGCCGGAACATGATATTGCGGCCATCGGATCGGGCGGGAACTACGCGCTGGCCGCGGCCCGTGCGATGATCGACAGCGACCAAAACGCCGAGGAGATTGCGCGCAAGGCCATGAGTATTGCGGCTGACATCTGCGTTTACACGAACGGCAACCTGACCGTCGAAACACTTGATGGAAAAGAATAATTAATGACTGACCTGACCCCCCGTGAAATCGTATCGGAACTGGACCGCTTTATCATCGGCCAGAAAGACGCCAAACGTGCCGTCGCCGTGGCGCTGCGGTCGCGCTGGCGGCGTCGGCAGTTGAAGGATGATCTGCGTGACGAGGTGTTTCCCAAGAACATCCTGATGATCGGCCCCACCGGCGTCGGCAAGACCGAGATCAGCCGCCGTCTGGCCAAACTGGCCCGCGCGCCCTTCATCAAGGTCGAGGCCACCAAGTTCACCGAGGTCGGCTATGTCGGCCGTGACGTGGAACAGATCGTGCGTGATCTGGTGGACAGCGCGATCGCCATGACCCGCGACCATATGCGCGAGGACGTCAAAGCCTCGGCCCATCAGATGGCCGAAGATCGGGTGATCGAAGCGATTGCCGGGACGGATGCGCGCGATGCGACGCGCGAAATGTTCCGCAAGAAACTGCGCAATGGTGAGCTGGACGAGACCGAGATTGAACTGGAACTCGCCGATAACTCCAACCCTATGGGTATGATGGATATTCCGGGTCAGCCGGGTAGCCAGATGGGGATGATGAACCTTGGCGATATCTTCGGCAAAGCCTTCGGCGGGCGTACCGTCAAACGCAAGATGAAGGTGGCTGAAAGCTATGAGCTGTTGATCGGGGAAGAAGCGGACAAGCTTCTGGACGATGAAACCGTCAACCGCGCTGCCCTGTCTGCGGTCGAAGAAAACGGCATCGTGTTCCTTGATGAAATCGACAAAGTCTGCGCCCGGTCCGACGCGCGCGGCGGGGATGTCAGCCGTGAAGGCGTACAGCGGGATCTGCTGCCGCTGATCGAAGGCACCACCGTCAGCACCAAGTATGGCCCGGTCAAAACGGACCACATCCTGTTCATCGCGTCCGGCGCGTTCCACGTGGCAAAACCGTCTGATCTATTGCCCGAATTGCAGGGTCGTCTGCCCATCCGGGTCGAATTGCAATCGCTGACCGAAGCCGATTTTGTGGCGATCCTGACCGAAACCGACAACGCCCTGACGCGCCAGTACACCGCGCTGATGGAAACCGAAGGCGTCACGGTAGAGTTCACCGAAGACGGCATCGCCGCGCTCGCCCGTACCGCGGCCGAGGTGAACCAATCGGTGGAAAACATCGGCGCGCGGCGGCTTTATACGATCATGGAGCGGGTTTTCGAAGAATTGTCGTTCCATGCGCCCGACAAATCCGGGGACACGGTTTCGGTCGATGCAGAGTTCGTCGAAAACAACATTGGCAAGCTCGCCGCCTCGGCCGATCTAAGCCGCTACGTGCTTTAACGCAGCCGTTTCAGGTAAACGTAATAGGCGCCACCCCCGCCGTGACTGACATGCGCGGGGGTGACTTGCAGCACCAGTTGCGACAGGGGCGGCACGCTTAGCCAATGGGGCACGTTGTGGCGCAAGACGCCGCGGCGCACTGGGATCGGGCCATCTTCGTCCCGATCTTTACCTTTCCCGGTAATCACCAGTACCAGCCGCCGCCCTTCGGATGCGGCGCGCATGATAAACCCGGTCAGGGCAGGGTGGGCGCGGTCCATGGTCATGCCGTGAAGGTCGATCCGCGCCTCGGGCTTTAGCTTGCCACGCTTCATCCTTGTATGGGTCTTGCGATCCATGTTCAGGGGCGCGGCATCCATCCGATCCGCGACGGAAGACATCAGATCATGGCCCTTCGACCGCCCCGTCGCGGCGTCCCCCACCCGAAAGGCGGGGATCGCGGGCTTTGGATCAGGACGGGCGGGCTTTGGTTTGGGCTTGGCCTCCAGCTTGTTATTCTGGGCCAGCTTGGGGCGGTGCATCCGATCCGCCGTCCCCGCCACCTTGCGCCACAGGTCCAATTCGTCCTGACGCAGCTTGCGGCTCATAGGTTGTCCTCGGGCAGCATAGCGTAGGCGCGCTGGATCGGCAGCAGAACAACCATGCGGCCCGGGTCCTTCATCCGACCCGCTTCGCGCCCAGCCTTGTCGCCCGTGCCGATGAACACATCCGCCCGTTGTGCGCCCTTGATGGCCGATCCGGTATCCTGCGCGATCATCAGGCGGTTCAACGGTTTGGCCCCACCTTTTTCGATCCAGACCGGCGCGCCCAGCGGGGTGTACGCCGGATCAACGGCGATCGACCGCCCAGCGGTGATCGATCGGTTCATCGCGCCTTTGGGACCAGCGGATGCGGGGATGTCACTGATTTCGCGGAAGAAAACGTAAGATGGGTTGTGGTGCAGCAGGTCCATGCCTTCGACCGGATTGCGACGTACCCAATTCTGGATGACCTGCGCCGACACCTGATGCGGGGAATAGACGCCACGCCGCACCAGTTCCTGCCCGACGGATCGGTATTCGTGACCGTTCTTACCGCCATAGCCGACGCGGATCATATCACCGTTCGGCAGGCGGACGCGTCCAGAGCCTTGGATTTGCAGAAAAAACAGCTCCACCGGGTCATCGACCCAAGCGATTTCCAGACCACGGCCCTCTAGCGCGCCCGTCGTTTCGATATCCCGGCGCGACAGGTACTGGCGGTTCCGCGCCTCAGGCGGGAGGCGGTACAGGGGATAGCGATAGCGGGCCGTGCGGGTGCGCGATCCGTTCAACTCGGGTTCGAAATACCCGGTGAACAGCGCGTCCTGACCGTCTTCGATCATCACAGGCGTGAAAAACAATTCGAAGAACGTGCGCGCGTTGGTCTGGACCGAGGCGACAGCGCACAGCGTTTCCCAATCGGGCGCTTTCAGATCGTCGCAGGTGTTCAGAAAAGTCGTCAGCGCCGCATCATGATCATCCTCTTCCCACCCGCTAAGGTCGGAAAAGTCCAGTATTTTCATGGTGGTATCGGCAATTGCGCCCGACCCCGGAAGGGTCAGGGCGGCCAGCAGGGCAGCCAGCCGCGCCAGAGTCATTCGCCCGTGGCGACAAGCTGCCAGTTGGGATCGTCGGTGCCCATGTGGCGGGCAAAGGTCCAGACGTCGCGCTGCGTCTTCACCGCCTTGGGATCGCCTTCGATCACTTCCCCGGCGCGGTCGCGTACCGCAAAGGTCAGTTGGCCCACGAAACGAACGGTCAGTTCCGCTTCGCGGGTGTCTTCGTCCAGCTCTGCATCGACTAGCTGCAGTTCCTTGACGCCGACAAAGTCCGCCTCGACCGTCAGGCCTTTGGCTTCGCGTTCGTTCACGACGTAGGCAAAGCTTTCGTAGACTTCGTTGGACAGGAAGGGTTTGATTTCGGCCATTTCGCCGCGCTCAAACCCCATCAGGATCATTTCATAAGCACCACGCGCACCGCCCAGAAATTCGCCGACGGAAAAGCTGGGTTCCAGCTGTTTCATCCGCGCCAGTGCACCAGCGGCAGGGCTGTTTTCGGGCACATGGTCGATGATGTCGTGATCGGGGCCGCCCTCAATCACCTCAAATTTGTTCGCGCGATCGGATTTCGCGGGCGCGGTATCGACCGAACGAGGTTTTTCAAAACCCTCTCGGGTGCCCAGAACACTACGCAGGCGCAGGATCAGAAAGACGGCGATCCCGGCCAGAACCAAAAGCTGAAGAAGTGGCGAGTTCATCAATTCCCCTTGGGCTTAGACCTTAGGGCCATGGAAAAGGCCCGGTTGCGTTCCTATGTAGGTGCTGGGTTGGGGTAAGTCTACCTCACCGCTACGTTTCAGGAGGGTGCCATGTGGCTGCTGTTGGCGTTCATCGCCATTCCAATGATCGAAATCGCGCTGTTCATTCAGGTGGGCGGGGCGATCGGACTGGGCTGGACCCTGCTGATCGTGCTGGCAACCGCGATCCTTGGCACCTGGCTGGTCCGGGCGCAGGGGGCGCTGGCGCTGAACAATCTACGATCCAGTTTTTCCGAACTGCGCGACCCGACCGAACCACTGGCCGACGCCGCGATGATCTTGGTCGCCGGTGCGCTGTTGCTGACGCCGGGGTTCTTCACCGACGCCGTCGGCTTTGCGCTGCTGACCCCTGCGTTTCGCCGGATCGCCTATAACTGGCTGCGCCGTAACGTGAAAATGCGTGCGTTTTCAACGGGTCCACAACCGCGACGCCGCCATACGCCCGATCATGAGGACGTCATCGACGCCAGCTATCACGAGGTCGATCCGCCCAAACAGCCCACGCACAACGGTTCGGGCTGGACCCGCCACTAAGCCCAAGTGAGCGCAGCATTGAGACGGGGCCACGAACCTGTTAAGCCCCGTGGCGATATTCTTATCCTGACGGAGTAACTCATGGCCGAAGTCGAAAACGGTGCTGCCGCGCAGCCGCCGCAAGTTAAAATGAACGTGCTGTCGCAATACATCCGCGACATGTCCTTTGAAAACATTCTGGCGCAGAAACCCTCTTCGGGGCAGGTGCAGCCGGACGTAAAGGTGCAGGTCGCGCTGGATGCAAAAAAGCGTGAGGCCGAGCATCAGTTCGAAGTCTCGATGAAGCTGACGGTGAAATCTGTCGCTCAGGGCACCGAAGACGCGCTGTTTATCCTGGAAATCGAATACGCCGGTCTGTTCCAGATCGAAGGCGTGCCCGAAGACCAGCTGCACCCCTTCCTGCTGATCGAATGCCCGCGGATGCTGTTCCCCTTCGTGCGCCGCATCGTGTCCGACGTGACCCGCGACGGTGGCTTCCCGCCGCTGAATCTGGAAAACATCGATTTCGTCAGCCTGTACCGGAACGAACTGCAGCGTCGCGCCGCAGCCCAGCCCGCACAGGCCTAAGACCAAGGCATAGATAAAGGGCTTCGGCCCTTAATTCTGGTAAATCTTCCAGACTGCGCCGTCGCCCAACTTTGCCGTAAATTCGGCATGGGCGGCGGCTTCTTCGTCTGAGATCCGCGAGGGCAGGGGTGTCGGACGCGGTTTCGGACGCCAATCGTCACCCGCCGATCCGCCCGACCCGCCAGTATGGCTGGCCAGAGCGAAGTCAGGCTGACGACCCCCGATCAGTTCCAGATACACTTCGGCCAGAATTTCCGAGTCAAGAAGCGCGCCGTGCAGCGTCCGGGACGAATTGTCGATCCCAAAGCGGCGGCACAAGGCATCCAAAGACGCGGGCGAACCGGGAAAGCGTTGGCGCGCGATGGCCAGCGTATCGACCGCCTGTTCCCACGGCAGTTTGCGAAGGTTCAGCCAGCCCAGTTCGGCGTTCAGGAATTTCATATCGAAACTGGCGTTGTGAATGACCAGTTTGTCGGTCTTCACGAAGTCTAGAAAGCCTTGCGCGATGTCCTTGAACACAGGCTTGTCGCGCAGGAAATCATCGCCCAGCCCGTGCACCTCGAACGCTTCTTGCGGCATGGAGCGTTCGGGGTTGATGTAGACGTGATAGGTTTCGCCGGTGGGGACGTGGTTCCACAGCTCGACCGCGCCGATTTCCACGATCCGGTCGCCTTGCTCCGGGTCGAAGCCTGTCGTTTCCGTATCCAGAACAATCTCACGCATTTTTCAGCTTATCCCTGATTTCGGTAACAATCGCCCGCACCTGTTCGCGCGCGTGGTCCAGAGTATCGGTGATCACCACATAATCTGCCAGAGCGCGTTTTTCCGCATCCGGCATCTGCTTGGATTTGATCATCTGGAACTGCTCTTCGCTCATCGTGCCGCGGGCAAGAACGCGGTCGCGCTGCGTGGCCTCATCGACCGACACGCAAACGGTGGTCTGGACCAGTTTGTGCCCACTGCCTTCAAACAGCAGGGGGATATCCAGCACGGTGATGTCGGCATCAGTACCGGCGATGAACGCTTGGCGATCTTCGGCGACCAAAGGGTGCACGATCTGTTCGATCTTGCGCAGGGCCGTGGGATCGGCAGCGATGGCGGATTTCAGCGCGTCGCGCGATACGGCACCGTCTTGGATCGCCTGCGGAAAGACCTCTGCCATCGGTGCCACGGCTGCGCCGCCCTTGGCGTACAACCGATGCACCGCCGCGTCGGCATCCCATAGCGCGCAACCTTCTTCGACGAACATCAGCGCGGTGGTGGATTTGCCCATGCCGATCGATCCGGTCAGGCCAACAAGATATGTCATCCCAGCACCGCCTTTCTTGTGTCTTCTGTGACCTCGGGGCGTGTTCCGAACCATCGGGTAAACCCGGGAACGGCTTGGTGAAGAAGCATCCCAAGGCCGTCAACCGTTTGACATCCTTTGGCTTTTGCCGTTTTCAGCAGGTCGGTTTCCAAAGGCGTATAAACGATATCGGTCACCAATTGCCCGTCATGGAGCGTATCCAACGGCAACTCCAAAGGCGCTTTACCTATCATCCCCAAAGAGGTCGTGTTGATCACCACGCGCCCCTGACCCAAAGCGTCTGGCGCATCGGTCCAGTCGACCACTTTCACCTGCGCGCCAAAGACGTCGGAAAGTTGTTCCGCCCGTTCGCGGGTTCTGTTCGCGATCAGGATGTCCGGCACGCCGGCCTCTAACAGCGCAGACAGAATGCCGCGCGCCGCGCCGCCCGCGCCAAGGACGACGGCAGGGCCAGAGGTCGGATCCCATGTGGGGGCGTTCTGGCGCAGGTTTTCGATAAAGCCGATGCCGTCGGTATTGTCAGCCTCGAACCCGCCATCATGGAAGGTCAGGGTGTTCGCGGCCCCGATCTGACTGGCGCGGTCGGTAACCGTATCGGCCAGTTCCAAAACCTGTTCCTTATGCGGAATGGTTACGTTGCAGCCGACAAAACCCAGCCTTGGCAGGGTCTTCAGAACCTCGTCCAGGTCCTTTTGTTCCACGTGAATCGGTACGTAGTGGCCGGCGATCCCATAAGCGTCGAACCAATGCCGGAACAGGGTGGGGGATTTCGAATGGGCGACCGGGGCGCCGATCACGGCAGCTAGGGGGATGCGGGGTGGATGCGTCATGTGGTGATAAGGCCGCGATCGTTCAGGAAGGTCAACAAAGGCAGAAGTGGAAGGCCAAGGATCGAAAAGTGATCCCCGTCGATACGAGAGAACAGACGGCTGCCTTCGCCTTCGATCTGGTAGCAGCCAACGCAATAGGACACGTCGGGCCAGTTCCGGTCCAGGTAGTCGTCTATATAGGCCGTGGATAGGTTTCTCATGGTCAGCCGGGCTTCGCCGATGAACCGCCAGATAGGGCGCGCTTCGTGAAAGATGACGGCGGCGGAATAGAGGCGATGGGTTTTGCCGGACAGCTGGGTCAGATGTTCCGCCGCCTGATCGCGATCAGACGCTTTGGAGAACAGCGTGCCATCAAGTTCTAGCACCTGATCGCATCCGATGACGAAATCGTCGGGGGTCTTCATCGCGACGCGCTGCGCTTTCGCTTCGGCCAACGCGTCAGAGATGTCGCGCGGGCGGGTGTTTTCGGCCAGCAGAGATGCTTTGATCGTCTCTTCATCGACGGGGGCGGTTTTGACCTCAAAGGGGACCTGGGCCTTGGTCAAAAGCTCGGCCCGGATGGCAGAGCCAGAGGCGAGGATGATCTGGGACATGTGGATGGAATCCGGGAAAACCTTAGGGATTTGTTAAGGACTGGTTCTGTAGAATCCACAGCCAAGAGGCAAGGGATGGGTAACTATCCCCGTTGTCCCGCGCGATCCCCACGGCTCTCCCGCTGTTGGCATGGATAAGTGCTGGGCGGTGGACAGATCGGGATGCTCAGCTTTTCTCCAAAAAACTATCCCGTGGCTGATATTTCGTTCGTAAGCCTATAGCTATCTGAAATATCTAAGGAAATTCTGATCCCGTCCTCAGGGGTCCAGAAAACCTACACATAAGCATCCACAGGATGTGGCGAAATGTTGGCAAGACTAAGGCAAAGTCAGTAATCCACAGGATCTGGCGAGCCATCTATATTCATCAATCTTTTTCTTTTTTATATTTAAGAATAAGAGAGACGAATGTCTGACTTGCTTGCCACCCTCTATCCCTGGACCAAATCGCTTCACATCATGTCTGTGATCGCGTGGATGGCAGGGATTTTCTATCTTCCAAGGCTCTTCGTACATCACGTCGAACAATCGTCTAACGCGGAGATGGACGAAACGTTCCAGATGATGGAGAAAAAACTTCTCAAGGTGATCATGAACCCTGCCAGCATCTCGACTTGGCTGTTCGGATTGCTTTTGGTCTTCACGCCCGGGATCGTCGATTGGAGCATGGTCTGGCCGTGGTTGAAGGCGGCAAGCGTGATCGCGATGACCTGGTTTCATCATTGGCTGGCGAAACGGCGCAAGGACTTGGCGGCTGGGACCAACACCGTGACGGGCCGCCAATACCGGATGATGAACGAAGTGCCGACGCTTTTGATGGTGGTGATCGTGCTGTCGGTGGTGGTGAAGTTCTGACGGCTGACGGGATCGTCGTTGACTTGTGAGGGTTGGATCCCTATTTCCAGCGATCAAATCGTCCGTCCGGGCGTATCGATTCCCCCTGTTGCCCTATCCGCGCGCCCATCCGGGCCGTATGCCGGAGTTTTTGTATGACCACGAACCGTCTGAACCTGTCCGATCTGAAAGCCCAAAGCCCCAAAGACCTGCTGTCGATGGCGGAGGAGCTGGAGATCGAGAACGCCTCGACCATGCGGAAGGGCGAGATGATGTTCCAAATCCTGCGCGAGCGTGCGGATGAGGATTGGGAAATCGGTGGCGACGGCGTGCTGGAAGTGCTGCAGGACGGGTTCGGGTTCCTCCGCTCGCCCGAGGCGAACTATCTGCCGGGCCCGGATGACATCTACGTCTCGCCCGACATGATCCGCCAGTATTCGCTGCGGACCGGGGATACGGTCGAAGGGCTGATGAAACAGCCTGACGATAATGAGCGGTATTTTGCGCTGACCTCGGTCACGAAGATCAACTTTGAAGACCCCGAGAAGGCCAAGCACAAGGTGTCCTTTGACAACCTGACGCCGCTGTACCCGGACGAGCGTCTGAAGATGGAAATCGAGGACCCGACGATCAAGGATCGCTCGGCCCGGATTATCGATCTGGTGGCCCCGATCGGGAAAGGCCAGCGGTCGCTGATTACGGCGCCTCCTCGGACCGGTAAGACGGTTCTGCTGCAGAACATCGCCAAGTCGATCGAAACCAACCATCCTGAGTGCTATCTGATCGTTCTGCTGATCGATGAACGACCAGAAGAAGTGACGGACATGCAGCGGACCGTGAAGGGCGAGGTGATCTCTTCGACCTTTGACGAGCCTGCGACGCGGCACGTGGCTGTGTCTGAGATGGTGATTGAAAAGGCCAAGCGTCTGGTGGAGCATAAGCGAGATGTTGTTATCTTGCTCGACTCGATCACAAGACTTGGTAGAGCGTTCAACACTGTTGTGCCGTCGTCCGGTAAGGTTTTGACCGGTGGTGTGGATGCGAACGCGTTGCAGCGACCCAAGCGGTTCTTTGGCGCTGCGCGGAATATCGAAGAGGGTGGATCGCTGACGATCATCGCGACGGCCCTGATCGATACCGGCAGCCGTATGGACGAAGTGATCTTTGAAGAATTCAAGGGGACCGGTAACTCGGAAATCGTTCTGGATCGGAAAGTTGCGGACAAGCGCGTGTATCCGGCGATGGATATTCTGAAGTCCGGCACGCGGAAAGAAGACCTGCTGACCGACAAGATCGATCTGCAAAAGACCTTTGTGCTGCGCCGTATCCTGAACCCGATGGGGACAACGGATGCGATCGAATTCCTGATTTCGAAATTGAAACAGACCAAGACGAACAGCGAATTCTTCGAGTCGATGAACGGGTAACCCCGCGCCTCGGGAGGGGCGAAGATGGACACGATTTTTGCTTTGGCCACGGCGCCCGGTAAGGCGGGCGTTGCGATTGTGCGTTTGTCGGGGCCATTGGCCTGGCAGGTGGTACAAGAGATGTGCGGCAGCGTGCCGGCAGCGCGGATGTCCGGCGTTCGGACTTTACGCGGGGAAAGTGGCGTTCTGGACGAAGCCTTGGTGCTGGTCTTTGAGAAAGGCGCAAGCTTTACCGGGGAACGGGTGGCAGAGTTCCATTTGCATGGGTCGACGGCGGTGGTGAATGCCGTGTTGCAAGATCTGGGTCGCCGTGATGGGCTGCGCATGGCAGAGCCCGGAGAGTTTACTCGGCGTGCTTTGGAAAACGGATGTCTCGATCTGGCCCAGGTCGAAGGGCTGGCGGATTTGATCGACGCCGAAACCGAAGCGCAGCGTCAACAGGCGCAGCGCGTTTTGGCAGGAGAGCTGGGGCGCAAGGCGGACAGCTGGCGGCGAGATTTGATCCGGGCCGCAGCGCTGATCGAAGCGACGATTGATTTTGCAGACGAGGAAGTTCCGGTCGACGTGAGCCCGGAGGTATTTGAATTGCTGGCAGGGGTCGAGTCGGCGCTGGAACAAGAGATCGCCGGCGTGGGCATCGCAGAGCGTGTTCGGACTGGGTTCGAAGTGGCGATTGTTGGAGCTCCGAATGTTGGAAAGTCGACCTTGTTGAATGCGCTCGCGGGTCGGGATGCGGCGATCACCTCCGAAGTGGCTGGGACGACCCGGGACGTTATCGAAGTGCGCATGGACTTGGGCGGGCTGCCAGTGACAGTTCTGGATACGGCTGGTGTCCGAGATACCGACGACACGGTTGAGGCGATCGGTGTGCAACGCGCGAAAGAGCGGGCAGAGCACGCTGATATGCGGGTGTTTCTGACGGGTGCGGATGGAGCTCCGGTGTTTGAAACCGTTGCTGGTGATGTGGTTGTGGTAGGGAAAGCGGATCAGGTGGGTGAGTCGCCGGGCGCGGTTTCTGGCGTAACTGGCTACGGGCTGTCGGCTTTGGTGGAACGTATCGCTGATCGATTGGCGGAACTGAGCGGTCGTAGCGGCGTTGCGACGCGGGAAAGACACGCCCATGCGATGCGCCGTGGATTGCTGGATTTGAGAGCGGCAAAAGACAAGCTCGCGGTGGGTATGGAGATGTCTGAGATGGCAGCGGAAGACTTGCGCGCAGGAGTTCGCGCGCTGGATTCTTTGGTTGGCCGAGTGGATGTGGAGATGTTATTGGACGACATCTTCTCGAGTTTTTGCATCGGCAAGTAGGAGTTGTTTCACGTGAAACATCCAGACTTCGACGTTATTGTAATTGGTGGTGGGCACGCAGGTAGTGAAGCCGCCGCCGCGTCCGCGCGCCGTGGCGCGCGGACCGCCCTTATTTCGCTGAAAATCGCTGGCATTGGTGTTATGTCCTGCAACCCTGCTATTGGCGGGTTGGGCAAAGGTCATTTGGTTCGCGAAATTGATGCGATGGATGGCGTGATGGGCCGCATTGCTGATTTGGCAGGGATCCAGTTCCGTTTGCTGAACCGCCGAAAAGGTCCTGCGGTGCAGGGGCCGCGTGCACAGGCGGATCGAAAAATTTACCGGACCCAAATGCTACGAGAACTGCAGAATATCCCGTCGCTTGAGATATTGGAGGGAGAGGTCACCGACCTGAGGATGGACGGTGGTCGCGTTTGTGGCGTTACCTTAGCGGACGGCAGTGAGATAAGCGCCAAGGCGGTCATCCTGACAACCGGTACATTTTTACGGGGTGTTATTCATATTGGGGACCAGTCACGCCCGGGTGGACGGATTGGCGATAAGCCATCCGTGAAGCTGGCAGAGCGAATTGACGGTTTCGGATTGCCCCTGGGGCGACTTAAGACGGGCACGCCGCCGCGTTTGGATGGCCGTACGATCAATTGGGACGAGTTGGAAAAGCAGCCGGGTGATGAAGAGCCGGTGTTGTTCTCTTTCCTGTCGAAGGCGGTTTCGGCGCCCCAGGTGTCGTGCGGTATTACCCACACGAATGAACAAACCCATGCGATCATTCAGGAAAACTTGAATAGGTCAGCAATGTATGGGGGGCATATTGACGGGGTCGGCCCGCGGTATTGCCCGTCGATTGAAGACAAGGTGGTTCGGTTCGCCGATAAATCATCCCATCAGATCTTTTTGGAGCCTGAAGGGGCTGATGATCCGACGGTGTACCCAAATGGTATTTCGACCTCTCTGCCGGCGGATGTTCAAGAAGCTTATGTGCATTCGATTAAAGGTTTAGAAAACGCAAAGATTTTTCAGCCGGGCTATGCGATCGAATACGATTACGTGGACCCGCGCGCGCTTGATCTTCGGTTAGAGCTGAAATCTGTACCCGGGCTCTTTTTGGCTGGGCAGATCAATGGGACTACTGGCTATGAAGAAGCCGCCGCGCAGGGACTGGTCGCCGGTTTGAACGCGGCCGGGTCGGCATTGGACATGGACCCGGTGCGGTTTAGCCGAACGGATAGCTACATTGGCGTGATGATTGACGATCTGACAACCCGGGGTGTGTCAGAGCCGTACCGCATGTTTACCTCGCGGGCGGAATTTCGGTTGTCCCTGAGGGCGGACAATGCCGATCAACGGTTGACGCCTCTAGGTGTAGATGTTGGCTGCGTCGGGCCTAAGCGTCGGGATGTGTTTTCGACAAAGATGGATGCCTTGGCGGCCGGTAGGGCAGCCCTTTCCGCCAAAGAATACTCCCCTCAGGAGGTTGCTCATGCCGGAATTAAGGTCAGCAATGATGGTGCTCGCCGCACGCTTTATCAGTTTTTGTCATTCCAGGACGTGTCCTTCGATCAACTTATCGCTGTTGATTCAGAGGTAGGTAAGCTGGATGACGAGACGCGAGAGCAGCTTGCAAAGGACGCTTTGTACGAAAATTATATTGCGCGACAGCATAAAGACGTTGAAGCGGTGAAGAGGGACGAAGCTCAAATCATTCCTGAAAACTTTGACTTTACCGCGATGGACGGTCTTTCCGCAGAGTTGCGGGGCAAGCTTTCCTTGCATAAACCGGCAAATTTGGCGCAGGCGGCTCGGGTCGAGGGCATGACTCCAGCAGCCTTGACCTTGCTGCTGGCGCGTTTGCGGCGCGACAAAAGAGAGAAGTCGGCCTAGCTATGAATGTTTCACGTGAAACAAAAGAGCGGCTGAAGACATACGAAGCGCTGCTAAAAAAATGGAATCCGAAGATCAATCTGGTCGCCAAGTCGACGATAGACGACGCATGGACCCGACACATCGAAGATTCGATCCAAGTTTTCAATCTGGGTGAGGTCGCCGAGGGGCTTTGGCTGGATATGGGCAGTGGCGGTGGGTTCCCCGGGCTTGTCTGCGCGATTATGGCCCATGACACAAAGCCAGACCTGATGTTTCAACTCGTCGATTCTGATCAACGGAAGTGCGCTTTTCTTCGCAATACCGCCCGCGAAGTTGGCGTGCAGGTCAAGGTCATGGCGTCCCGGCTGGATGATCTGAACCCAGCTGCCGCCACAATCATTTCCGCTCGCGCCCTGGCGCCTCTTGGGGCGCTCCTAAACTTGGCGGAAAAACATCGCACACCCGACACGGTGATGCTTTTTCAGAAGGGCAGGTCGTGGAAAGACGAAGTTGAAGAGGCCCGGAAAGAATGGCGCTTTCAACACGAAGTGATCCCCAGTAAAACTGATCCCGAGGCAGTCATTTTGAAGATCAAGGAAGTAGAGCATGTCTGATCTATTAACGCTGTCCGGCGCTAAAATCGTCGCGATCGCGAACCAAAAGGGTGGCGTTGGAAAAACGACCACGACGATCAACATGGCCGCTGCTTTGGCCGAGTTCGGCAGCAACGTTCTGATCATTGATCTGGACCCGCAGGGGAACGCTTCGACCGGGCTTGGGATCGATATCGAGGCGCGGGAAAATACGACGTATGAATTGCTATTGGATGATGCTGAGCTGAAGGATGTAATCCTGCCGACGAATGTGGATGGTCTGAGCATTGTTCCGTCGACGGTCGATCTGTCCTCTGCTGATATCGAGCTGATTGCCAACGAAAAGCGCAGTTTTCTTTTGCACGACGCTCTTCGTCAGCCAGCGATGGAACAATACAATTTCGATTTTATCCTGATTGATTGCCCTCCGTCCCTGAACCTTTTGACGGTGAATGCGATGGTTGCGGCGCATTCGGTCCTTGTCCCGCTGCAAAGTGAATTCTTTGCGCTGGAAGGCCTGTCGCAATTGATGCTGACGATCCGGGATGTCCGTCAATCGGCTAACCCGAACCTCCGGATGGAGGGGGTGGTGTTAACCATGTACGACGCTCGGAACAACCTGTCGCAACAGGTCGAAGCAGATGCGCGCGATAACCTTGGCGATATCGTCTATCGGACCAAGATCCCGCGCAACGTGCGGGTCAGTGAGGCGCCGTCCTACGCCATGCCGGTGCTGGAGTTCGACACCACATCCAAGGGCGCTCAGGCCTATCGCGCGCTGGCGCAAGAATTTCTAACAAACAATGAACCGGCAGAGGCCAAGGAGGAGCGGGCATGAGTAAGAACCAGAAAAACAGGGGCTTGGGCCGTGGTTTGTCGGCTTTGATGGCGGACGTGAACGCAGATCAGCCCGCCGCTGCGCCGGCCGAAGCTCCCCGACGCCCGGACTTGATGGTTCCGGTTGAAAACGTGGTTCCCAATCCGGATCAGCCGCGACGTAGCTTCACGCAGGACCAGTTGGAAGAACTGGCCAAGTCGATTTCCGAAAAGGGGATCATCCAGCCGCTGATCGTGCGTCAGAAGGGCGATCAATACGAAATCGTCGCGGGAGAGCGTCGTTGGCGTGCGGCTCAGATGGCGAAACTGCACGAAGTGCCGGTTTTGCTGCGCGACTATGACGATACCGAAGTTCTTGAAGTTGCGATCATTGAGAACATCCAGCGGGCTGATCTGAACCCGGTCGAAGAAGCGGCTGGTTATCGCCAGTTGATGGATCGATTTGGTCATACGCAGGAAAAGCTCGCCGAAGCTCTGGGTAAAAGCCGCAGCTATATTGCCAACCTGATGCGCCTGCTGAACTTGCCAGAAGATGTGCAGGATATGTTGAAGGCAGGAAAGCTGTCCGCGGGTCATGCGCGGGCGCTGATTACTGCGGAAAATCCGTCGGTTCTGGCGGCGCGAGTGGTCTCTGGTGGGCTGTCCGTTCGGGAAACCGAAAAGCTGGCCGCTGAAGGCAAATCAGAGACTAAACAGGCGAAAAAGCCGTCTGTACCTGAAAAGGACGCGGATACACGGATGCTGGAAAGCGATCTGAGCGCCGCGATGGGCATGTCTGTCGTGATCAACCATTCCGGTGCGGGCGACGGCGGGACGGTCAGTATCCGATACAAGGATTTGGACCAGCTGGATCAGCTGTGCCAGACGCTCAGCTCGGGCCGTTAGGTCTGGTCCAGAGAAAGATCATCACGCAGCTTAGCGTGACGGCCTGAATGGCGATCAATTGCCAGCGAAGGCCCATGAAAACCGAGAGTAAGAGAACGGCGGCGCAGGCAAGCGTCGCCGATTTTTTTGCCCGCCGAGATACCGCGCCATGGGTCTGCCAATCCACGATCGACGGTCCGAAGGTGGGGTGCGACATCAGCCAGTTGTGCATACGCTCTGATGATCTGGCGAACAGAAATGCGGCAAGAAGGATGAAGGGGACGGTTGGGATCAGGGGGAGGAACACGCCGATGAACCCACACAGGAGCGATAGGCAACCCAATCCGGCCCAAAGATAGCGCATCAGTTACTCCAAAAGTCGGGCAATCACCGCGTTTAGCACCAATCGCCCTTGATCCGTCGCCCGCAGGTTTACCCCATTGGTCTGAACCATCCCTAAATCGATCAGCTCCTGCAGGGGTTGGTTTGAAATAGGATGGCCCGCCAGATTGGCAAACCTGTCCATATCGATCCCATCCGTTAGACGAAGACCCATGAGCAGAAATTCGGTTGCCTGATCATCGCGCGACAGGGACGTGCGCAGTTTATCACCGCTGCCGGCCTCGGCCGCATCAAGCCAGGCGTTGGGCATACGGATCGCCTCGGTCGCGGTGCGGATGCCGTTTAATGTCAGGCGACCATGAGCGCCGGGGCCGATGCCTACGTAATCACCGTATCGCCAATAAAGAATGTTGTGCCGGGACTCGGCCCCCGGGCGCGCGTGATTGCTGACCTCGTAGGTGTTGAACCCGGCCTTGGCCGTTTCGTCTTGCGTGATGTCGTACATGTCCGCCGCAGCATCATCATCGGGCAGTCCGCGCAGCTTGCCGATCCGGTAGCGATCCCCAAAGGCGGTGCCATCTTCGATTGTCAGCTGATACAGGGAAAGATGGTCAATTGCCATGTTTAGTGCCTGTTTTAGCTCTGTCCGCCATGCCTCTGGCGTTTGGTCCTGCCGTGCGTAGATCAGGTCAAAACTAACCCGATCAAACGTGGATCTGGCTATGTCGAAGGCCTGCATCGCCTCTTTGGCGGTGTGAATACGTCCAAGACGCTGAAGATCGCGGTCATTCAGGGCCTGAATCCCCATGGAAACGCGCGACACGCCAGCGTCAAAAAAGGCTCTAAACCGGGCGGATTCGACTGATCCGGGGTTAGCCTCTAGTGTGATTTCGGGATCATTGGCCTGCGGCCACAATTGCCTGATCCGGCTCAGGATCGCATCAACAGTATCCGGGTCCATCAGGCTGGGCGTGCCGCCGCCGAAAAATACCGACCGAACGACGCGGCCGGGGGTTTCGGCGGCGTGACGGTCAAGCTCACTCAGGTAGGCGTCGCGCCAGCGGGTATGATCGACCACTTTCGCGACATGAGAGTTGAAGTCGCAATAGGGGCATTTGGCCTGACAGAACGGCCAATGGATATAGATGCCGAACCCGCCGGCTTCCCAATCTTCAGTCAAAGCAACCCGCGACAAGTTTGCGGAAGGCGTCCGCGCGGTGGGACATGGCGTGTTTTTTGGCCGGGTCCATTTCGCCGAAGGTTTCGGTTTCACCATCCGGCAAGAACACGGGGTCAAAGCCGAACCCTAGTTCGCCGCGCATGGGCCAGACGACCTGACCGTGGACGATGCCTTCGAAGACTTCGTCGTGCCCATCGGGCCACGCGAGCACCAGCGTACAATTGAACGCCGCCGTCCGTGGGGTCGGGGCGTTCTTCTGTTCCAGCAGATCCCAGACTTTGGTCATTGCCATGGGAAAGTCGCGACCGTTAGGCGTTTCGGCCCAATCGGCCGTGTAAACACCCGGCGCGCCGTCTAGGGCGTCGACCGTGATGCCGCTGTCATCCGACAGGGCGGGCAGGCCGGTGCCTTTGGCGGCAAAATGAGCCTTGATCCGGGCGTTGCCGACGAATGTATCCTCGGTTTCTTCCGGTTCTTCCAAGCCGTGATCGCCTGCATTGGTGCAGGTAATCCCAAAGGGTTCCAGCAAAGCCGCGATTTCCCGCAGCTTTCCTGTGTTGTGGCTGGCTATAACCAGTTGATTTCCTTCGAACTTTCGCATTTATGCGCAGGCCGCTTTCTGGATTTCGACCAATTCGCCAACGCCTTTGTCGGCAAGGTCCATCAGTTGGTCCATCTGATCCCGAGAGAAGGTCGCGCCCTCTGCGCTCATCTGCACTTCGATCAGTCGCTTCGATCCGGTCATGATAAAGTTACCGTCGACGCCCGCATCGCTGTCTTCGGGATAGTCCAGATCCAGCACGGGCTGACCGGCATAGATACCGCAGGATACCGCAGCCACGGGATCGACCAGCGGATCGCTGACCACGTCGCCTGCTTTCATCAGCTTGTTCACGGCCAGACGCAGCGCAACCCAACCGCCGGTGATCGAGGCGCAGCGCGTCCCGCCATCGGCCTGGATCACGTCACAGTCGATGCTGATCTGACGTTCGCCAAGGGCCACGCGATCCACGCCTGCGCGCAGCGAGCGACCGATAAGACGTTGAATTTCAACAGTTCGTCCGCCCTGCTTCCCTGCGGATGCTTCCCGACGCATCCGGGAAGAGGTCGACCGGGGCAGCATGCCGTATTCAGCGGTGACCCAACCAAGGCCCGAGCCTTTGATAAAAGGGGGTACGCGGTCTTCGATCGTGGCGGTGCAGATCACGTGGGTGTCGCCCACTTTGATCAGGCACGATCCTTCGGCGTGTTTCGTGACGTTGGTTTCGATTGAAACCGCGCGCATTTCGCTTAACTCTCGTCCTGATGGCCGCATCGGGTTTCCCTTTCAAAGATGGGTTATCTGTTGCGGTTGGGATAGTCTTGGCATGGTACGGAAGGCAAGCCCGGACTATGTTTTGTGTTCCACGTGGCAATAACCGACGTCTAGATGAGTAATACTTCGAAAATCCTGGAAGAGCTGAACGACCGATCCCGAGAAGTGTTTCGCCGGGTGGTCGAGGGCTATCTGCTGAACGGGGAACCGGTGGGGTCGCGGACGCTGACCCGGTCGATGGACGAAAAGGTCAGCGCGGCGACGATCCGCAACGTCATGCAGGATCTGGAATATCTTGGTCTGCTGGACAGCCCGCATGTGTCCGCCGGACGCGTTCCGACGCAGCAGGGGCTGCGGATGTTCGTGGATGGGCTGCTAGAGGTCGGCGATCTGGACAACACCGACCGCGAAAAGATCGACGCGACGATCGGGAATGGTGGCGGCGACGTGGGCGGTTTGCTGGATCGGATCGGGTCGGCCCTGTCCGGGGCGACGCAAGGCGCATCGCTGGTGCTGGCGCCAAAGCATGAAGCGCCGATCAAACATATCGAATTTGTCGGGCTTGGGCATGACCGTGCGTTGGTCGTGCTGGTCTTTGCGGACGGGCACGTGGAAAACCGTGTGTTTACGCCGCCGCCGGGGCAGACCCCCAGTTCGATGCGCGAAGCGGCGAATTTCGTGAATTCGCTGGCCGAGGGGCGCACGCTGACCGAACTGTCGCAGGTGGTGAAAGATGAAATCACCCGCCGTCGGCAGGAAATCGATGCGCTGGCGCGCGATCTGATCGATTCGGGCTGGGCCGAATGGGACGATCAGGGGTCGAGCTATGAGCGGTTGATCGTGCGCGGACGGTCTAACCTGTTGGGCACCGACGCCGCCGAAGAGGATTTGGAGCGTATCCGTAGCCTGTTTGATGACCTTGAGCGCAAGCGGGACATCGCCGAATTTCTTGAACTGGCCGAAGATGGCGAGGGTGTGCGCATTTTTATCGGCTCGGAAAACAAACTTTTTTCACTTTCGGGTTCCTCTCTGGTGGTCTCTCCTTATATGAACGCGGACCGTAAGATCATTGGTGCGGTTGGGGTCATTGGACCGACGCGGCTGAATTATGGGCGGATCGTGCCCATCGTGGATTACACCGCGCAGTTGGTTGGACGGATGATCACCGACCGGAGCTAGAGGTAGAGACATGGCTGGACCTGAAGACGACGACTTTCTGGACGACATCGATTCGGCCGAAGCGGACGTATATTCCGACGACATCGACGAGATGGACGATGAAACCATCGAGATCGATGCGCTGCGGGCGGAACGTGACGACCTGAAAGACAAATGGATGCGCGCGCTGGCGGAAATCGAAAACGCGCGCAAACGGGCCGATAAGCAGCGGCGCGAAGCCGAGATGTACGGCGGGTCCAAGCTGGCCCGTGATCTGCTGCCCGTTTACGACAACATGAAGCGGGCGTTGGAAGCGGCGGGCGAGACCACCGAAGAAAACGCTGCGCTCATCGAAGGGATTGAGCTGACGATGCGTGAGCTGCTGAACACCTTCAAAAAGCACGGGATTGAACCGATTGCGCCCGAAGTTGGCGACAAGTTCGACCCCAATGTGCACGAAGCCATGTTCGAAGCGCCTGTGCCCGGAACCAAGGCAGGCGACATCATTCAGGTGTCCGCCGAAGGGTTCTGGTTGTCGGATCGGTTGCTGCGTCCGGCGCAGGTTGGCGTGTCGTCGACACCTGCGTGATTTGCCTCCGGCGGGAGGTATTTTTGGAAAGATGAAGAGGGGCGTTTCGCTATGTGCGGGACGCCTCTTTCAATTTGTAGAGCAGGTCGAGCGCTTCGCGCGGGGTGAGTTCGTCCGGGTGCGTGTCGTCTAGGAGTTTGGCGACGTCGGCGTAATGCGGTGGGACCGGGTCAGGTTTTGCCGTTGGCGCGGGGGCGGCGGCGGCGAACAGGGGCAGGTCGTCGATGATGGCCTTGGGTTTTTGGCCGCTGTTGCGGTCGCCTTCTTCCAACGCGTTCAGGACTTCGCGCGCACGGGCGACGACACTGTCGGGTAGGCCGGCGAGGCGGGCGACCTGAACGCCGTAAGACCGGTCGGCGGCGCCGCGGATGACCTCGTGCAGGAAGACGACGTCGCCGTCGTGTTCGCGCACCGCGACCGTGGCGTTTTCAACGGCGGGGAGTTTGCCAGCCAGTTGGGTCATTTCGTGGTAATGCGTGGCGAAAAGGGCGCGGCTTTGGTTGACCTCGTGCAGGTGTTCAAGCGTTGCCCATGCGATGGACAGGCCGTCGTAGGTCGCCGTGCCACGACCGATTTCGTCAAGGATAACCAGCGCGCGGTCGTCGGCTTGGTTCAGGATCGCGGCGGTTTCGACCATTTCGACCATGAAGGTGGAGCGGCCACGGGCCAGATCGTCGGAAGCACCGACGCGGCTGAAGAGTTGCGAGATCACGCCGATATCAGCCTCGGTCGCCGGGACGTGGCTGCCCATTTGGGCAAGGAGGGTGATCAGCGCTGTCTGGCGCAGGAAGGTCGATTTACCGGCCATGTTCGGACCGGTCAGCAGCCAGATCGAAGACGGGTCGCCCGACAGGTCGGTGTCGTTGGCGATGAAGGGCGATCCGTCGCGGCGCAGGGATTGTTCGACGACCGGGTGGCGGCCGCCAATGATGCGCAGGGTGCGATCGTCGGTGATCTTGGGACGGCACCAGTTTTCAGCGATCGACAGGTCGGCCAATGCCGTGGCGAGGTCGAGTTCGGACAGTGCCCGCGCGGTGTCTGTCAGGTCGGAGGATGCGTCCAGAATTCGACCCTTAAGTGCGTCGTAGAGACGCTTTTCGATATCCAGCGCGCGACCACCGGCGTTGATGATCTTGGTTTCCATCTCGCTGAGTTCGGGCGTGGTAAAGCGGAGCTGGTTGGCGGTCGTCTGGCGGTGTTTGAACTTTTCGTTCAGCGGTTCCGACAGCATTTTATCGGCGTGGGTGGCGGTGACTTCGATGAAGTAGCCGAGGACGTTGTTATGCTTGATCTTGATCGACGGAATGCCGGTCAGCTCGGCGTATTCCGTTTGCATCGCGGCAATCACACCGCGGCCTTCATCACGAAGTTTGCGGGCGTCATCCAGATCGGCGTCGTAGCCGGGGGCAATGAAACCGCCGTCGCGTGTCAGCAGCGGGGGTTCCGCAACCAGCGCGGCGTCGAGCAGTTCCAGCAAATCGTCGTGGCCGGTGAGCGCCCTGGTCGCGTCGGCCAACAGGGGCGGCAGATCGGTGTCGAGGATCTGTGTGATCTGTTCGGCCTGGGTCAGCCCGTTGCGGATCGAGGCCAGATCGCGGGGCCCGGCGCGGTCGATGGCCAGACGGGACAGGGCGCGGTCGATGTCAGGGACTGACCGCAGCGCATCGCGCAGGTCTTTGGCCGTTTTGCGATCTTCAACCATGGCGTCGACGGCCATCAGGCGGGCGTTGATCGTGTCGATATCACGGGACGGGCTGGAGAGACGACGTTCCAACAGCCGCGCGCCGCCGGGGGTGACGGTGCGATCGATGGCGGACAAAAGTGACCCGGCGCGACCGCCGGACAGGGCGTGGGTCAGTTCCAGATTGCGGCGCGTGGCGGCGTCGATCTGAACGGACCGGTCAGAGGCTTCGCGAACCGGTTTGCGCAGCAGGGGGAGTTTGCCCTTTTGCGTGATGTCTAGGTAATCGACGATGGCACCCATGGCCGAAACCTCGGCCCGGGTGAATGTGCCGAAGGCGTCGAGCGATGCGATTTTGAAGAGTGCGCAGATGCGGTCGGTCGCGCCGGTACTATCGAATGATCCGCGTGACAGCGGGGTCAGGGAAATCCCGAAATCAGAGACTGTTTCACGGTAATCAGTCTCTATCTCGTCCGGGATTAGCAGTTCGGATGGGGCCAGCCGCGCGAGTTCCGGGCCAAGGCGCACGGTGGGCAATGGCATTACGTGAAACGCGCCGGTCGAAATGTCGACCCAAGCCAATGCCGCGTCATCGCGCACCACGGTGAAGGCCGCCAGGAAGTTGTGGCGGCGGGCGTCGAGCAGGGATTCCTCGGTCAACGTGCCGGGCGTCACCAGCCGCACCACGTCGCGGGCGACCACGGATTTGGAGCCGCGCTTCTTCGCCTCTTCCGGGGTTTCCATCTGTTCGCCCACGGCGACGCGAAACCCTTTGCGGATCAGAGTCAGCAGGTAGTTTTCCGCCGAATGGACGGGCACGCCGCACATGGGGATGTCTTCGCCCAGATGTTTGCCGCGTTTTGTCAGGGCAATATCTAGCGCCTCGGACGCCGCGACCGCGTCGTCGAAGAAAAGTTCGTAAAAATCGCCCATCCGGTAGAACAGCAACGCGTCTGGGTACCCTGATTTGATCTCAAGATACTGCGCCATCATTGGCGTGACGGTTTCCTTGGACACTGCGACCCCCCGTGGCTTTCCCGCGACCATACAAAGCGGGAAAAGGGGGTGAAAGTCGAAATGGTTGAGTGTGGCGGGTGCCTTCGTGTAAGAGGCGCAAGCCCATGGAGGAGAAGGCCGCATGACCAAGTCGAAATCCCGGATTACGCCCGAAGACGCGCTGGCGTTCCACCTCGAACCCTCGCCGGGCAAATGGGAGGTGCAGGCCACCGTTCCCATGACGACACAGCGGGATTTGTCGCTGGCCTATTCGCCGGGCGTGGCCGTGCCCTGCGAGGCAATCCACGAGAACCCGGAAACGGCTTATGACTATACCAACAAGGGTAACCTTGTGGCCGTGATTTCGAACGGGACGGCGGTGCTGGGGTTGGGCAACCTTGGCGCGCTGGCGTCGAAACCGGTGATGGAGGGCAAGTCGGTCCTGTTCAAACGGTTTGCCGATGTGAACTCGATCGATCTGGAGCTGGACACCGAGGATACCGAGGCCTTCATCAATGCGGTGAAACTGATGGGTCCGTCGTTCGGTGGCATCAACCTTGAGGACATTAAGGCGCCCGAGTGTTTCATCATCGAACAGCGCCTGAAGGACGAGATGGATATTCCCGTCTTCCACGATGATCAGCACGGCACGGCGGTGATCTGTGCGGCGGGTCTGCTGAACGCGCTGAAAATCTCTGGCAAGAAGATCGAGGACTGCAAGATCGTGCTGAACGGCGCGGGGGCTGCGGGCATTGCGTGCATTGAGCTGTTGAAGCGGATGGGCGCAAAACACGAAAATTGCATCGTCTGCGATACTAAGGGCGTCATCTACCAAGGCCGGACCGAGGGGATGAACCAGTGGAAGTCGGCCCATGCGATCACCACCGATCTGCGCACGCTGGAAGAAGCTATGGACGGTGCCGACGTGTTCCTTGGCGTGTCGGTCAAAGGGGCCGTGACGCAGGAGATGGTGAAAAGCATGGCCAAGGACGCAGTGATCTTTGCCATGGCGAACCCGGATCCCGAGGTGACGCCGGAAGAGGTGCACGAGGTTCGTGAAGATGTGATCGTGGCCACAGGCCGGTCGGATTACCCGAACCAGGTGAACAACGTTCTGGGCTTTCCTTACCTGTTCCGCGGCGCGTTGGACATCCACGCCCGCGCGATCAACGACGAAATGAAAATCGCCTGTGCCGAGGCGCTGGCCGATCTGGCGCGCGAAGACGTCCCGGACGAGGTCGCGATGGCCTATGGCAAGGCGCTGACTTTCGGGCGCGACTACATCATTCCGACGCCGTTCGATCCGCGTCTGATCCACCGCATCCCGCCCGCCGTGGCGAAGGCCGGGATGGACACGGGCGCGGCGCGGCGGCCGATCGTGGATATGGACGCATACGAGCTGTCGCTGAAATCGCGGATGGATCCGACGGCGAATATCCTGCGGTCGATCAATACGCGGGCCCGGAATGCTCAGGCGCGGATGATCTTTGCAGAAGGTGACGATCCGCGCGTTCTGCGTGCTGCGGTGATGTATCAACGCTCGGGTCTGGGTGAGGCGCTGGTGGTCGGTCGTGAGGCTGACGTGAAGCAAAAGCTGGAAGCCGCCGGTCTGTCCGACGCGGTTGGAGAGCTGAAGGTGGTGAACGCCGCCAATACCGAGCACCTCGAGGAATATAAGGCGTTCCTGTATAACCGCCTGCAGCGCAAAGGGATGGACCAGCATGATATCCACCGTCTGGCGGCGCGAGATCGGCATGTGTTTTCTGCGCTGATGCTGGCGCATGGGCACGGGGATGGTCTGGTGACTGGCGCGACGCGGAAATCGGCGCATGTGCTGGAACTGATCAACCACGTGTTTGACGCGGATGCGGCGCATGGGGCGGCGGGTGTCACCGCGCTGATCCACAAGGGTCGGATCGTTCTGGTGTCGGACACGCTGGTGCACGAATGGCCAGACGAAGAAGACCTGGCAAATATCGCCGAACGCTGCGCCGAAGTTGCGCGCGATTTCGGGTTGGAGCCGCGGGTGGCTTTCGTGTCCTTCTCGACCTTCGGGTATCCGGTGTCGGAACGGGCCGAGAAAATGCATCTGGCGCCCAAGGTGCTGGCAAAGCGCGGTGTGGACTTCGAATTCGAAGGCGAAATGACCGTCGACGTGGCCCTGAACACTAAGGCGCGGGACGCCTATCCCTTTGCCCGGCTGACCGACAACGCGAATATTCTGGTCGTACCTGCGCGGCATTCGGCCAGTATCAGCGTGAAGATGATGCAGGAACTGGCCGATGCGACGGTGATCGGTCCGATCCTGTCGGGCGTCGACAAACCCATCCAGATTTGTTCGACCGGCTCGACCGTGAACGACATTCTGAACATGGCGCTTCTGGCGGCCAGCAAGGCGCGCTGATGACAATCTGGAACCTCGGATCGGTCAATGCGGACATGGTTTATCGCCTGCCGCATCTGCCCGGACCGGGGGAAACGCTGGCGGCGACGGATCATCAGCGGGGGCTGGGCGGCAAGGGTGCCAATATGTCCGTGGCCGGGGTGCGCGCTGGGGCGCGGGTTCATCATATCGGGGCCATCGGCCAAGACGGTCTATGGATGCGGGATCAGTTGGCCGAATACGGCGTGAACGTCGATCATCTGAAGGTGATCGGTGACGTGTCGGGCCATGCGATCGTGGCCTTGGACACGGCGGGCGAAAACCAGATCATCATCTTTCCGGCGGCCAACATAAGTATCGCTCCTGCTGGATTAGAGACTGTTCTGGCGAAGGCTGCGTCCGGCGATATTGCCGTCTTTCAGAACGAAACCAATGCGCAGGCCGCCTTTGCTGCGGCAGCGCGCGCGCGGGGTATGCGCGTGTGTTACGCCGCAGCGCCGTTTTCGGTGACTGCGGTGCAGGACGTGCTGCCGATGATCGATCTGCTGATCCTGAACGCCGTCGAGGCCGCGCAGCTAGAGGCCGCGCTGGGCGTTGATATCACCGCCCTGCCGGTGGCCGATATCGTCGTGACGCTGGGCGCGCAGGGGTGTCGGTGGATCCGTGACGGTAAGGCGACGGATTTCGCGGCGCCCAAGGTTACGCCTATCGATACGACGGGCGCGGGCGATACGTTTACCGGATATCTTCTGGCCGGTCTGGATCAGGGCCTGACGATGGAACACGCCATCCAACAGGCGCAGCGCGCGGGTGCGGTGATGGTGACGCGGCTGGGCACGGCGGATGTGATTCCGACCACAGAAGAAATTTCGAACTTTTTTCACGAGAGCTGAAACTCTGCCTCTCGAAGCTTCGTAGTTTGGGGTGACGGCCAATGAGGGCCGGTATTGAACGACCAAACACAGGGAGCTGTTTTATGAAACGCTTTATCGCAACGACCGCCGCAATTCTTACCGCTGGCACCGCTTTTGCTGCTGGCCACGCCATGGCACCGATGATCGAAGGGTCCGATCAGGACGTATCCGGCGGCACTGTCACCGCATCCAAAATCGTCGCCTCTGAAAACGGCTGGCTGGTCGTGCACCGCACCGGTGAAGACATGAAGCCGGGCGTCGTGGTTGGCCACGCGCCGATCAAGATGGGCGAAAACATGGACGTGTCCGCCATCCTGACCGAAGAAGTCGCATCGGGCGACATGCTGATGCTGATGGTTCACTCCGAAGCCGGTGGCGAAAAGACGGGTATCTTTGAATACACGCTGGGCGCGAAAGAAGACGGTCCGGTCAAGCCGGACGGTGAACTGGTGATGACCACGATCACCGCCGAGTAATCGGTTTTGTCTTCCGGCCCCAACCCTAGGCTAGGGGCCGGGTGTCAGGCTGGGTATTCTGGCACTGACGTTAAGGGCCGCATCCCAGTTGCGGCCCTTTTCGCATTCACAACAGCTGGCTGAGCTTCAGCGCCACCGACATATCACCCGAGACCTTGATCTTGCCCATGGCAAAGGCGGTCATAGGGTTCAGCTTGCCTTGGATCAGCTTGGCGAGGTTGGGTTCGCTGATGCGGATGGTACAATCGGCGGCGCGGTCGTCCAGATAAGCGGTGCTGCCGTCAAGGGTGATGGCCCCGTCGTCCCCGCAGTCGAATTTGATCGAATTGTCGAGCGGCTTGCGGTTCAACGCGTTTTGTAGCGCTGCGGCGATTTCAGAGAGCGTCATTCAGGCGACCTTTGGTGAGTTTCGCAGCAGGTTAACGACGGGACGTGAAGATTTCGCAAGCGTGACGTGGCGGAGGCGCGGGATTGAGAGTGCGGGAACGAGAGGGCGCTGCCCCCTCGCGCTCCCCCGGAGTATTTTGGGAAAGATGAAGACATGAAAAAACCGCCGGGGGTGCCGGCGGTTTTTGCTTTTGGGATTGGACCCAATCAGCCTTTGAGGCGGCGGTTCCGTGCGGCCAGAAGTTTCAGGCGCAGGGCGTTCAGCTGAATGAAGCCTTGGGCGTCTTTCTGATCGTAGGCACCGGCGTCTTCTTCGAAGGTCACGTGCGCCTCGGAATAGAGCGAGTGATCGGACCAGCGGGCGATGGTTCGGGCCGAGCCTTTGTAGAGTTTCAGGCGAACCGTACCGGTGACGTGCTCTTGGCTCTTGTCGATCAGGGCCTGCAGCATTTCGCGTTCAGGCGAGAACCAGAAGCCGTTGTAGATCAGTTCCGCATAGCGGGGCATGATCGAATCCTTCAGGTGGCCCGCGCCGCTATCGAGCGTGATCTGTTCGATCCCGCGGTGTGCTTCGAGCAGGATGGTGCCGCCGGGGGTTTCATAAACACCACGGGATTTCATGCCCACAAAACGGTTTTCGACCAGATCGAGGATGCCGATGCCGTGTTTTCCGCCCAGTTCGTTCAGCTTGGTCAGAATGGTTGCGGGGGACATGGCTTCGCCGTTGATGGCGACCGCGTCACCCTTTTCGAAGGTGATCTCTACCTCTTCTGGGGTGTCGGGCGCGTCTTCTGGGCGGGTGATCCGCTGCAGAACGTAATCGGGCGCGTTCTGGGCCGGGTCTTCCAGCACTTTGCCTTCGGACGAGGTGTGCAGAAGGTTCGCATCGACCGAGAAGGGGGCTTCGCCACGTTTGTCCTTGGCGATCGGGATCTGGTGCTGTTCGGCGAATTCTAGAAGCTTGGTGCGCGAGGACAGGTCCCATTCACGCCAGGGCGCGATGACCTTGATGTCGGGGTTCAGGGCGTATGCGGATAGTTCAAAGCGAACCTGATCGTTGCCCTTGCCGGTCGCGCCGTGGGACACGGCGTCGGCACCGGTTTGTGCGGCGATTTCCACCAGACGTTTCGAAATCAGCGGGCGCGCGATCGAAGTGCCCAGCAGGTACAGACCTTCGTACAGAGCGTTGGCGCGGAACATCGGGAAAACAAAGTCGCGCACGAACTCTTCGCGGATGTCTTCGATAAAGATGTTTTCGGGTTTGATCCCCAGCAGTTCGGCCTTCTTGCGGGCGGGGTCGAGCTCTTCCCCCTGACCGAGGTCAGCGGTGAAGGTGACGACTTCGCAGCCGTATTCGGTTTGCAGCCACTTCAGGATGATCGAGGTGTCGAGACCCCCGGAATAGGCCAGGACGACTTTTTTCGGCGCGGACATGTAATTTCCCTCGGATAAGTTCTGCGGCGACGTAGCGGTTTTCCTCGACAAGAGCAAGCTGAGGGTCATTTTGGGACACGCAAGGCGGCGGATTTAACGCCTTAAGCAGAAGGTCTTTGATGAAGATATTGATGAAAGCGCTGCGCCTGTTGTGGGCGTCCCCTTTGGGGCTGGCGAAAGTGGTGGTGGTTCCGGGCGTATTGGCGCTGATCCTTGTGGGTCTTTGGGTCTGGTCGCCGCGTGCGGTGGGCAACGGCGATGTCTTGGTTTTCGTCGCGCCGGGACTGATCGTGATTGTTTGCATCTTTTGGGCGGCTGCGGCGTGGCATCGGTTTGTGTTGCTGGACGGTGTGGTCGGTTGGTTGCCATCGGTGCCTTTGCCCGCGCTGCTGCGGTTTGTCGGGTTTTGGGTCGGTATGTTGGTGGCGGGGTTGATGATCGGTTTGTTCATCGGACGTGTGATGATGGGCGTCGTCGGCACCTTGCCGTCCTCAATGTCCTACATCGTGCGGCTTGTGATCGGGGCAATCATGTTCTGGGCCCTGTTTTTGCGCCTGTCGCCGGCGATCGTGGGGGCTGCTTTGGGTAGACCTGTCGGGCTGGTGCGGGCGTGGGATTTGACCGCGCCGCTGGCTGGGTCTTTGGGGGTCGCGACAGTCGTAATTTATGCGATTTCCGAAGCGGTCTCGATCGTAACCAATATCTTTGTCGGCTCATCTTACATGGTGCAGTTTGCCCTGTGGGGGATGGCCTGGACCTTGGTGTTCACGCTTGTGACCAGCGTGATGACCGTGACCTATGGCGTTGCGGTGCAGAGACGCAGTTTAGATTGAGAAGCTTGCGCAATGCCAAGCGGCGGGGCAGGGATATCTGATGAGCGATACCAACCTGCCCAACACAGAAGAATTCCGTGACAAGGCGCGCGCCGCGATGGTGGCGATGCGGTCCGTGTTTCCGGCGACGCCGCTGATGCGGAACGATCACCTGTCCGACAAATATGATGCGGACATCTGGCTGAAGCGCGAAGACCTGTCGCCTGTGCGATCCTACAAGCTGCGGGGCGCGTTCAATGCGATGCGGCGGGCGCGGGGGGCGACGCTGTTCGTCTGTGCCAGTGCGGGCAATCACGCGCAGGGCGTTGCGTTCATGTGCCGTCACTTTGGGGTGGGCGGCGTGATCTTTATGCCGGTGACGACGCCGCAGCAAAAGATCGACAAGACCCGCATCTTTGGTGGCGACATGGTCGAGATCCGGCTGACCGGCGATTACTTCGATGACACGCTGGCCGAGGCGCAGGCCTTTTGTGCCGAAGAGGGCGCGCATTTCCTTGCCCCCTTCGACGATGACGACGTGATCGAAGGACAGGCGACAATCGCGGCCGAGATTGAGGCGGAACTGCCCGATGGGGCCGATCTGATCGTGCTGCCCGTTGGGGGTGGTGGTCTGTCGGCGGGAATGCGCAGCTATTTCGGTCCCGATCAGGCGATCAAATATGTGGAGCCCTCGGGCGGCATGTCCTTGGCCGCGGCGGTCGAAAACGGCGGGCCTGTCACGTTGAACAAGGTTGATAGTTTCGTCGATGGCGCTGCGGTTGCACGGATCGGGGCGCGCCCTTGGGATCGGTTGAAGGGAATTCAGCGGTCCGACGTTCTGGCCGCGCCAGAGGATCGCATCTGCATCACCATGCTTGAGATGCTGAATATCGAAGGCATTGTGCTGGAACCTGCGGGTGCCTTGTCGGTGGATGTGCTGGACGATATCAGGGACGAAATAAAGGGAAAACGCGTGATCTGCGTCACCTCGGGCGGGAATTTCGATTTCGAACGCCTGCCGGATGTGAAGGAACGTGGGCAGCGGTATTCCGGGATCAAAAAGTACCTGATCCTGCGCCTGCCGCAGCGGCCCGGCGCGTTAAAGGATTTCCTGAACCTGCTGGGGCCGGGGGACGATATCACCCGGTTCGAATATCTGAAGAAATCGGCGCGCAACTTCGGGTCCGTGCTGATCGGGATCGAGGTCAAGCAGGCCAGCGATTTCGATGGGTTGTTTCAGCGGCTGGAAGACGGCGGGTTCACCTATCGCGACATCACGCAGGATACGACCCTGTCCGAATTCCTGATCTAAGCGGCGATCCTGTCGCGGACTTCCGACAGGAACAGGTCCCTGGTGATACGATACGCGTGGTCCAGCGCGACCAGATCGACCTGATCCGGCAGACCGCGCGCGGCCAGACGTTCGCCTTGGGCCGCGAGATCGGTGAAATGATCAAAGCCGATGTTCAGGGCGCAGCCTTTGACGAAATGCAACGCGGCTTCCAAATCCTCGGCCATACCGATGGTTTGCAGGGCGGTTTCGACCTCTTCCAAGAACAACTCAACCACTTCGTCAAAGCCGTCGCGACCGACGTCTTCGCAAAGATCCTGAACCTTGGTCCAGTCGATAAGGGTTGGCTGGTCGCTCATGCCTGTACGCTAGCCGCGTGACCTTACTGAAATCTCAATCGATACGGAAAATTTTAGGCTTAACACCGCATTAGAGGGCAGGGCGCTATCCATGGGCCAAAGGTAGGCGCAGGTAATGGATCAGGCGGAACAGGTACGACGGGGCAGGGATCAGATTCCGGCGGCAGGGCAGGCACGCCGGGTTCTTGTCGTGGACGATAGCAAGATGCAGCGCCGGATCCTCAGTGTCTCACTTGCGCGCTGGGGATACGAGGTGCTGGAGGCGGGAACCGGCGAAGAAGCGATCGAACTGTGCGCCAAGGCGCCGCCGGATATCGTGATTTCCGATTGGATGATGCCGGGCCTGACGGGGCCCGAATTTTGCCAAGCCTTTCGGGCGATGCCGCGCGATAATTACGGGTATTTCATCCTGCTGACTTCCAAGGCTGACAAGCTGGACGTCGCCGAAGGGCTGACCAGTGGCGCGGATGATTTCCTGACCAAACCAGTGAATTCCGGTGAATTGCGCGCGCGGTTGATCGCGGGGGACCGGGTGCACAGGATGCATTGGGACCTGACGCGCAAGAACCGGGTGATCGAAGAGACGTTGCACGAGTTGCAGCAGCTGTATGATTCCATCGACAACGACTTGATCGAGGCGAAGAAGCTGCAGCAATCCCTTGTCCGGGAACGCGAGGTCAGGGTTGGACCCGCCCGGATCGCGCAGATCTTGCGCACGGCTGGGCGTGTTGGGGGGGATCTGGTGGGCTATTACCCTGTCGGGCCCAATCGCGTCGTGGTCTACGCGCTGGATGTGTCGGGGCATGGTGTCAGTTCGGCGTTGATGACGGCGCGACTGGCGGGGGTGCTGTCGCCCGCGATGCCACAGCAGAATATCGGCGTGGACATGCGCGGGGCGCAGGGGCCGGTGCCGGTGGCGCCGGACCGGATCGCCGCACGGCTGAACCGCATCGCGTTGCAGGAAATGGACAACGGCCATTACTTTACCTTGGCTTTGGCCGAGGTTGATCTGACCACTGGCGCGCTGCGCATGGTGCAGGCGGGGCATCCGCATCCGATGATCCAACGGGCGGATGGCCGGATTGATGTCTTGGGTCAGGGCGGCTTTCCCATAGGTTTGGTCGATGAGGCAGAGTTCGACATCGTCACCGACCGCCTGATGCCGGGCGACCGGTTGGTCCTGATGTCGGACGGGGCGACGGAATGTACCGATGAACACGGCCAGATGCTGGAAGAAGAGGGTCTGATCGCCCTGCTTCAGTCTCTATCCAGCCTGTCCGGTATCGCCATGCTAGAGGCGCTGGTCTGGTCACTGTCTGACCGGCGCGAGGATGGCCGGTTCGAAGACGACGTGTCGGCCATAACGCTGGACTATACCCCAGCCTAAGCCAGCAAAGTGGCAAGGGTATCGGCGCTACCGTCGTCAGCGATGATATCCAACGCCAGCGCGGCGGGGGTCCAGATGGCGGTATGGCCGGGCTCTGTCGGATTGCCATGGGGTCGGACGGGGCGGGCGATGTAGATGGTGCACATCTTTTCCGCCCACTTGTCGTATTCTGGCATGTAGGTGAACCGTCGGAAGGTGCCGACGCGCCGTGGATCGGCGATGGCCCAGCCGGTTTCCTCGAACACCTCGCGGTGCAGGGCCTGCAGGGGCGACTCACCCGGATCGATGCCTCCGCCGGGCAGTTGAAATTCCGGCGTCGGCTCTAACTGGTGGGTCAGCAGCAGGTCAGACCCGCGCGGCAGGATCGCGTAGACGCCGGGGCGAAACGTGTACTGACGGCCGGGTTCTGGGGGTTCTCCGTAACGACGCATGGGGGCCTGCCTTGTAACCGGGCATCATTGCCCCTAGGTGCAGGCCAAGATATGCCTGTGACAGGCGCAGAAGGAAACCCCATGACGATTGGATCGAAACTGGCCTGGGACGATACGGTCCTGCCCTTTCAGCTTGATGCCTCTGATGTGCGCGGCCGCGTTGCGCGGCTGGATGGCGTGCTGGGAGGTATCCTGAGCCAACATGATTACCCCCCGCAGATCGAGGCGCTGGTGGCCGAAATGGCCCTGCTGACCGCGCTGATCGGTCAGACGATCAAACTGCGCTGGAAACTGTCGCTTCAGGTGCAGTCCAAGGGCGCCGTGCGCATGATCGCCACCGATTACTATGGCCCCGAGAAAGAGGGCGATCCCGCCCTGATCCGCGCTTACGCCAGCTTTGATGAAACCAAGCTGCGCCCCGGGTCGGCCTTTGATCAGCTGGAAACCGGATATTTTGCCGTGCTTCTGGATCAGGGGCAGGGGATGCAGCCCTACAAGGGGATCACGCCGCTGGCTGGTGGGTCGCTCAAAGCCTGTGCCGAAAGCTATTTCGCGCAGTCCGAACAATTGCCCACGCGGTTTTCGCTGTCCTTTGGCAAGTCGACCGAAGCGGGCGGCGCTGAACATTGGCGCGCGGGCGGTGTGATGGTGCAGGTCATGCCTGTGGCCGGGGTACATGTTGCCCAAGACGGTGGATCGGGCGAAGGCGGTGTGCTGGTCGCCTCTGACTTGGTCGAAGGCGACAAGGAAGAGGATTGGAATCGCGTGAACCTCCACCTCGACACGGTTGAGGATCTGGAATTGATCGGGCCGAACGTGACGCCGACCGACCTGCTGGTCCGCCTGTTTCACGAGGAACAGCCGCGCGTCTTTGACGCCCAGCCCGTCCGCTTTGGCTGCACCTGTTCCGAAGACCGCGTGCGCCAGTCGTTGTCGATCTATTCCGCCAAGGACATCGAAAAGATGACCACGGATGATGGTCTGGTGACGGCCGATTGCCAGTTCTGCGGCGCGCATTACGAGCTGGACCCAAAGTCTGTCGGGTTCGAGGCGGAGGATAAGGGTGAAAGCTGACCCTTCCGTTTACGATCAAATCCGAGACGCCCTTGCCAAACCCGGCGAGGGCTCCTCGGATTTCGATCTGAACGGGCGGATGGGGTTGGTTGCCCCGGATCAGCTGCGTCCTGCGGGCGTGCTGGTGCCATTGATCGAACGTCAGGGTCAGATCAACGTGATCCTGACGAAACGGTCGTCGCACCTGAAACATCACCCCGGACAGATCGCCTTTCCCGGCGGTAAGGTCGAACCCACCGATGCCGATGTCACCGCCGCCGCCCTGCGCGAGGCGCGGGAAGAGATCGGGTTGCCGACCGAGCTGGTCGAGGTGCTGGGGTACCTGCCACGCCACGAAACGGTCAGCGTATTTTCCATGACTCCCGTGGTGGCGCGGATCACCAATGATTTTCCGCAGGTTGCCGAACCGGGCGAGGTCGAAGAGATTTTCGAGGTGCCTTTGGCCCATCTGCTGAACCCGGACAATTACCGCGTTCAGGGACGGCGCTGGCGCGGGCAGCGGCGGGAATACTTCGTGGCCCCTTATGGCCCCTATTACATCTGGGGCGCGACCGCGCGGATCTGCCGGGTGCTGGCAGACAGGATGGCGTGATGCGGGTCACGGGCGCTTGGCTGGATCATCCGGGAACGCGCGCCGTGATGGATGTGCTGACAGGCGCTGGGCATCAGGCCTTTTTCGTCGGGGGATGTGTGCGCGACGCGCTGTTGGATCGACGGATCGGGGACATCGATATCGCCACCGACGCACACCCGCAGCAGGTGCTTGAGATTGCGAAGAACGCGGGTATCAAGGCCATCCCGACAGGGTTCGACCACGGCACCGTTACGTTGGTCAGCCACGGGCTGGCACATGAAATAACGACCCTACGCAGCGATATAGAGACTGATGGTCGTCACGCGGTCGTGCAGTTCTCCGACGATATCGCCGATGATGCCGCGCGGCGAGATTTTACGATGAACGCGCTATATGCCAAGCCGGACGGAGAGGTTGTGGACCCCTTGGGCGGGTTGCCTGACTTGCAGGCTCGGCGGCTGCGGTTTGTCGGTGATCCGGCACAGCGCATTGCCGAGGACTACCTGCGCATCCTGCGCTATTTCCGGTTTCACGCATGGTACGGCGATCCTGATCAGGGCATGGACCCTGACGCGCTGGCCGCGATCGCCGACGGGGCGGAGGGCCTGACGCAACTGTCCCACGAACGGGTGGGAACCGAGGTGCTGAAACTGCTAAGCGCACCCGATCCTGCGCCTTCGGTGGCGGCGATGCGGCAGACCGGGGTGCTGGGGCACATCTTGCCCGGTGCGGACGACAAGATGCTGGCGCTTCTGGTGCATCTGGAAGGGGAGGTTGCCCCCGATCCGATCCGGCGATTGGCAAGCCTTGGCGGCCAGAACGTCGCCAGTGCGCTGCGGCTTAGCAAGGCGGACGCCCGGCGGCTGGATCTGTTGCGGGACGAGATGGGCCAAATGACGCGTCCCGCTGAACTGGGATATCGTCACGGGATGCAGACCGGTTTGGACGTCATGCTGCTGCGTGCGGCCATGTTCGAACAGCCGATCACTGCGCATAACATGCAGTGGCTGGAGACAGGCGCGCGCGCGAAGTTTCCTGTGCAGGCCGTCGATCTGATCCCCGATTTCGAAGGCCCCGCGCTGGGCGCGCGGTTGAAAGAGCTTGAGGACCGCTGGATTTCCTCTGGCTTCACACTCACGCGTGAGCAGTTGTGCGCTGATGGGGATGGTTGAACGCTGAACCTTTGCGCTAGCTTAAAAGTGCACAGAAGGACCCCCCGATGCGTTTTGACACCCGCCGTTTGATCGACCCTTTCCAACGCGCCAAGGGCGCGCCGCCGCTGACGCTGGGCGCTTATGCCCGGTGGTTGCTGCATGGTGCGTGGCCGATGGTGCTGATCGCCAGCGTGCTGGCCGCAATCGCAGGCACCGTCGAGGTGGGCGCGGCTTGGGTGCTGGGCGCAGTGATCGACAGCGCGACCGAGTCGGGGCCAGAGGCCGCGTTTTCCGGTGAAAGTCTTGCGATGATCGTGCTGGCGCTGGTGTTCTTTATCGTCGCGCGTCCCATCCTGATGGGTCTGTCGTCGGCGGCGAATACGTTGTTCATCATGCCCAATGTCTCGGCCCTGTCGCTTAGCCGTCTGCATCGCTGGACGCTGGGGCAGGGGGTCACGTTTTTCGATAATGATTTCGCGGGGCGCATCGCGCAAAAGCAGATGCAAAGCGCCAGCGCGATCACCGACGTGACGATGGAATCGATCAACACGGTGGTTTTTGCCAGCGCGTCCATCATTGGGGCCGCGGCGCTGTTGTTCACGATTCACCCGCTGTTGGTGCTGGCGTTCGCCCTTTGGTTCGTCGGCTATGTCGCGCTGATCCGATATTTCATCCCGAAGGTCCGCGCACGGTCCAAGGCGCGGGCGGCGTCGCGCGCGGCGGTGTCCGGGCAGGTGGTCGACACGATCACCAACATCAAGACGGTCAAACTGTTCGCCCATGCCGATCACGAAGACAGCGTCGCCCTGCGGGCCATCGCTGATTTCCGTCAACGCGCTGTGGATTTCGCCAAAGTCTCGGTCAGTTTCCGGGTGCTGCTGATGACGCTGGCGGGTGTGTTGCCGGTGGTTCTGGTCGGGGGTGCGCTGTGGCTGTGGTCGTCTGGCGCGACCACGATCGGGGCTGTCGTGGCGGCGGGCACGGTGGCGATCCGACTGGCGCAGATGACCGGCTGGGTGTCCTTCACGCTGATGGGGATCTACGCGAATATTGGCGAGTTGGAGGACGGGATGCGCACGCTTGCCCCCGCGCAACGGCTGTACGATGCGCCAGATGCCAAGGTGCTGAACGTGAGCCACGGTGAGATCGCCTTTGACGACCTGAGCTTTGCTTATGGCCGGGATGTCGGCGGTGTTGAGGGGATCCAACTGACGATCCAGCCGGGCGAAAAGCTTGGGATCGTGGGCGCCTCTGGTGCCGGGAAATCGACCTTGGTGGCGCTTCTTCTTAGGCTCTATGATGCGGAACAGGGTCGAATTCTGATTGATGGTCAGGATATTTCGCAGGTGACGCAGGACAGTCTGCGGCGGCAGATCGGGATGGTCACGCAGGATACGGCGATGTTCAATCGTTCGGCCTTTGACAACATCCTTTACGGTCGTCCCGACGCGACCGAGGCTGAGGTTTACGATGCCGCCCGCAAAGCCGAGGCGGATGAGTTCATCCGCACGCTGGCCGATCATCTGGGCAATCAGGGTTACAAGGCGCGGCTGGGCGAACGGGGGGTCAAGCTGTCTGGTGGTCAGCGCCAGCGGATCGCGCTGGCCCGCGCGATCCTGAAGGACGCGCCGATCCTTGTGTTGGACGAAGCGACCTCGGCCCTTGATTCCGAGGTCGAAGCTTCGATCCAGTCGGCGCTGGAAACGGTGATGGAGGGCAAGACGGTTCTTGCCGTCGCGCACCGGCTGTCGACGATTTCCCATATGGATCGGATTGCGGTGCTGGACGGTGGCCGGATTGCCGAACTGGGATCGCATGACGAATTGCTGGCCAAGGGCGGGCTTTATGCGCGGTATTGGAATCGGCAGTCGGGTGGGTTCATCGGCGCGCGGGATGCGGCTGAATAGGCTGGACGGCTTGGCGGTCGCCAGGATAACCCCGGCGGCATGACAGAATATCGTATCGAACGCTTGGGGCATCAGGGCGACGGCATCGCGCGCGGGCCCCTTTTCGCCCCCATGACCCTGCCCGGAGAGCTGGTGACAGGCACGCCCGACGGCCAGCGGCTTGAGGGTGTGAAAATCGTCACCCCTTCGCCGGATCGGGTGGCGGCGCCCTGTCGGCATTTCAAATCCTGCGGCGGCTGTCAGGTGCAACATGCGTCTGACGATTTTGTCGAAACATGGAAAGCCGGGATCGTGGCCGAGGCGCTGCGCGCCCAGGGGATTGATGCCGAGATTGCGGGGGTCACGACGTCTCCGCCGCGGTCGCGGCGACGGGCGACGCTGTCGGTGCGGCGGACCAAGAAGGGCGCAATTGCCGGGTTTCATGGCCGTGCGTCGGGCACCATCGTCGAAATACCGGACTGTCAGCTGCTGCACCTCGATTTGATGGGCGCCATCCCCGTGGCCGAAGCTTTGGCCGTGGCTGGTGGATCGCGTAAGGCAGAGCTGTCGGTATCGGTCACGCTGTCTGATGCGGGTCTGGACGTTGCGGTGCGCGACGGAAAAGATCTGGACCGCGATCTGGAAGTGTTGCTGGCGCAAGAGGCAGAGCGGCTGGATCTGGCCCGCCTGACGTGGGGTGACGAAGTGATCGCCATGCGCCGCGCGCCGGGCCAGACCTTTGGGCCTGCGCGCGTCGTGCCGCCGCCGGGATCGTTCCTGCAAGCCACGCAGCACGGTGAGGCGGCGTTGCTGGCCGCGGTGCAAAAGATCGTCGGCGATGTCTCTCAGGTCGTGGACTTGTTCGCGGGTGCGGGCACCTTTGCCCTGCCGCTGGCCAAAAACGCCGAGGTTTTGGCGGTTGAAGGCGACAAGGCGATGATCGCCGCGCTGGACCGCGGCTGGAGAGAGGCTCAGGGTCTGAAGAAGATCACTGGAGTTGCACGGGATTTGTTCCGAAACCCGCTCCTTAGTGACGAATTCAGAGGCATCGAGGCCGCCGTAATCGACCCGCCCCGCGCCGGAGCGGAGGCGCAGATTGGCGAATTGGCCCGCGCGCAGGTGCCCGTGATTGCGCATGTGTCCTGCAGCCCCGTGACCTTTGCCCGTGATGCGACACGGCTGATCGCGGCGGGGTATCAGATGGGGCCGGTGCTGGTGGTGGACCAGTTCCGCTGGTCGGCGCATGTTGAACTGGTCGCGGGCTTCCGCCTCACATGAGCGTGAGGGGCCAGTGAGCCCTATGCGCAATGCACCTTTGGCGGTATAAGGCTGCAAAAAAGGGGCAGCAGTTATGCGCGTGTTTTCCATCATGATGATGCTGGTCGTGGCCTTTGGGCTGTCGGCCTGTTCGTCCAAGTTCAAGACCTACCGCGGGCCAGAGGTGACTCAGATCCTCGTCTACAAGGGCGACCGCAAGATGTACCTGATGCATCATCAGGAAGTGCTGAAAAGCTATAACATCGGGCTGGGGTTCGCGCCCGTCGGTCACAAGCAGTTCGAAGGCGACGGCAAGACGCCTGAGGGCACCTATCGGATCGACCGTCGCAACCCGAACAGCGAATTCCACCTGTCCGTCGGCATGTCATACCCCAATACCGATGATGTGGCCTTTGCCTCATCTCAGGGGAAAAGCGCGGGCGGCGATATCTTCATCCATGGCTATCCGGAGCGGTTCAAGAAAGCGCCGGTTCCCGATTGGACAGCCGGGTGCATCGCGGTCAAGAACCACGAGATCGAAGATATCTATGCGATGGTGCGCGACGGGACGATTATCACCGTCTACCCATAATGGCCGACCAGATCAGGTGCCGGGCTGAGAGGTCATTCCGGCACCGGTGATCATCGTCCACCAGATCTTGCCGTTGCCTTCCTGATGCCAGGCAAAGCCCATGTCGGTGGCGCGGCGATCCAGAATCACCCGGCGGGTGTCATCCTGATCCATCCACGCCGACAGGGTCTCAAGCTCGGATTCGTAGGTTTCCGAGATGTTTTCACCGATCAGCATACCGGAATAGCCCACGCGGCGGACACGGTCGATCGGGGACGACCCGTCCGACCCGAAGTGCCACGGGCGATTCTGTCGTGCCATGTCCTGAGAGTGTGTCGCGGCGGCGGCGGTCAGGCGGCTGTCGAGTTGAACAGGCGATGCGCCGGATGCGGCACGCAGGCTGTTCACGGCGTCCAGCACTTCGTAGGGAATCTTGGCCTTACCGCTTGCGGGGATGCGATAAAGCTTGGGCAGCGGCTTGCCGTCGGCGGCCAGTTGGCGCGGTTCAGACGTGGGGACCGGGGCGCAGGCCTGCAGGGCAATCATGGTTGCGGCGACGATCAGCGGAAGGCGCATTTGAAAAGGTCCTAGAATTCTGTTTCGGTTAATGGCTTACCCAAAGGCGGGACATCTTTCAAACCCACATCGGCGTGAAGCCGCAACTAACACTGGTTTGATTGGTTTTACCGTCAAACAGGCTATAGTAAGAGCATAATCCAAATTCAAAAGTTTCCAGGTGTGATATGAGCCGAACATTCCAGTCCCGCCGTGCCTTTCTGGCCGGCTCTGTCGCGACACTTGCGGCACCCGCCCTGGCGCAACAAAGCCGTGATCCGGACTATGCGTCGCCCTTTGAGAACTCGACCGTTGTAGAACGTGATCTGGATGAGCCTGCGGTTCGCCGCAATATCTCCAGCTTCCGGACGCTGGATTGGCGTCCCTACTTCTCGAATACCAACAACGGTGCGATTCTTGTCGATATCGACAGCCGCGCCCTGCATTTCTGGTCCGAGGATCAGTCGATCTATCGTCTTTACCCGACCTCTGTCCCCGTCACCGAAGAGCTGACGCGCCGGGGCCGGACCTCTGTTGTGCAAAAAGTGGTCAAGCCGACGTGGCGCCCGACCCCCAACATGCGCAAGCGCAACCCAGAGTGGCCGGCCGTGGTCGAAGGTGGTGCGCCGGACAACCCGCTGGGGCCGCTGGCACTGTACCTTGGCTGGACGTATTACCGTATTCACGGCACCCACGACACACGCAAGATCGGGCGGAAATCGTCCAACGGTTGCATTGGCTTGTACAACGAACACATCACCCAGCTGTTCGACATGACCAAGGTCGGCACACAAGTGTTGCTTATTTGACGACATTGCGGCGGTGCAGCATAGCAGATGCTTAACAAGCATTTGCAATCAACAGAATTTGCTGCTTAGAACGTGGTACGAGGTAAGTCTTGGGTGCCGGACAGGTATGTTTTCTGTTCCGGCGAATATCTGGAGGATACGATATGAAAAAACTCGTTCTCGCCGCCGCTCTGGCAGCCGCCGCTTCGACCGCAACCGCAGGCTCCTACGCTGAGCCGGTTGTTGAAGCACCCGTCATCGTCGAAGAAACCACTTCTTCGTCCGCTGGCATCCTGATCCCGCTGCTGCTGCTGGCTGTTGTTGCAGTCGCTGCTTCCCAGTAAGATCAGCGAACTTAGTTCAGGAAAAAGGCGGTGCTGTTGCACCGCCTTTTTTCGTTTCCGGCTTTGAAATTAGATGGGCCGAAAGGGGCCGGACCACTTAGTCCAGCCAGCCTTTCAGGTTTTCGGTGATCTTGCCCATCAGCGCCGCGATATGCGCGTCGTCATCGTTCAGGCAGGGGATATAGGTGAAATGTTCACCGCCCGCGTGTTCAAAGCTTTCCTTGATCTCTTCGTTGATCTCTTCCAGCGTTTCGATGCAGTCGGCTGAGAACGCGGGCGCAATCACGGCGATCTTTTTGTTGCCCTTCTCGGCCTGACGCGCGACCTCTTCGACGGTGTAAGGCTGTAGCCATTCTTCGGGGCCGAATTTCGACTGGAACGTCGTCATGATCCGGTCGTCCGCCCAGCCCAGCCGTTCCTTCAGAAGGCGCGTCGTTTTCTGACACTGGCAGTGGTACGGGTCGCCCTCTTTCAAATAGCGGAAGGGCAGGCCGTGGTAGGAACAGATCAGGATGTCGGGTTCCTGATCGGCGGCGGCATAGGCGCGTTCCACCGATGCCGCCAGCGCGTCGATGTAGGCGTCATCCGCGAAATAGGGCGGCAAGGTACGCGACGCGGGTTGCCATTTCTCGGCCATCAGGGCGCGGAAAAACTGGTCGTTGGCGGTGGCCGTCGTGGCGCCGGCGTATTGCGGATACAGCGGGCAAAACAGGATCTTGGTGCAGCCCGCCTCGACCATTTTCTTCACCACGGACGGTGTCGAAGGGTTGCCGTAGCGCATACAGAAATCGACCATGACATCGTCGCCATATTTGGCATGCAGCCCTGTCGTCAGCTTGGCGACCTGCTGCTTGGTGATGGTCATCAGCGGCGATTCGTCGGCCTCTTTGTTCCAGATGGAATCGTAGGCGGCCCCGGATTTGAACGGGCGGATCGACAGGACGATGCCCTGAAGGATCGGCTGCCATTGCCATTTGGGATAATCGATGACGCGCTTGTCCGACAGAAACTCGCTTAGGTACCGGCGCATGGACCAATAGCTGGTGTCGTCGGGGGTGCCGAGGTTCGCGATCAGCACGCCGACTTTTTCGCGGGGTACCTTCGGGTGATCAGCTGGGGCGTGTGCCGGGCATTCGCTCATATTCAGTCCCTTGCTTGTATTTTAGTCGGACCTAGCGAGTTCGGGCTAAAGGTCAATCCTTCAGCGGCAATTCGCGCGCATTCAACGCATCGGCCAGCCGGGTTTTCGCACTGCCGGGTCGCAGCGGCTGCTGCTGGCTGGCGTCCGGGGCCCATCCGGTCAGGGTGATCATTTCGAAGGTGGCGGGGATGCGATCGTCCTTGCCGAAGGTATCGATGTAGATCTGCGCGGCTTGGGTCAGGACCTCGCGCCGGGTGAGGTGGCGCAGGCGCTGGTGCAGGGCGTTGGCTTCGCCCATGTCCCGCAATTCCCGCATCAGGTGGAGGGGGGAGGCATAGGTCACCGTCAGCTCATCCCCGTCGGCCACGGGCAGGGCCAATCCTGCGCGCTGTAGCAGGGCGCCAAGGTCGCGGATTTCGGCCATGGGCGCGACGCGGGGCGACAGGCCGCCGGTCACGCGCGATTCCGCTTGGGCGAGTGCGGCCCGGAGTTCATGCAGCGTCTGACCGCCGGGGAAAGTGGCGAGGAACAGACCATCGGGTTTCAGCGCCCGGGCGCATTGGATGATCTGGCCGATGGGGTCGTCGGCCCAATGCAGCGCCATGGCGTGGATTACCAGATCATGCGCTCCCTCGGTCAGGTCCAGCACGTCAGTGTCGGTGACGATCTTGGCGTCTGGCAGGAACGTGGCCCATTTGCTCGGGTGGCCGGTCACGATCGCTGGGGCCGTGAACGATCTGTTAACCATGCTGATGCGATCCTGAAGGTCCTCTTGGGCCATATCGTGCAGGAACAGCGCATCGTCCTTCGCCCGCGCGCGGTTGCGCGTCAGGGCGGTGCGGTCGGTCAGGCGGGGGGGCGTGGATCCGGTCATGGGGGCATAGATATGCTTGTCCGACAGCTCTTTCAAACGGCGATCAGGCTGGTTTACCCGCCGACCTGCATGACCTGCGATGCGCCCGTGGCCGAGATGGGCGGGCTGTGCGGCGCCTGCTGGCGCGAAACGCCTTTTGTCAGTGCCCCTGTGTGCGCGGCGTGCGGCGCGCCGATGCCTTCGGATCACGCGGAGGAGGGCGAGCATTGCGATGATTGCCTGCGGGCGCCGCGCCCTTGGGTCGCTGGACGGACGGCAATGGTCTATGGCGGGAACGGGCGGCGGATCGTGCTGGGGCTGAAGCATGGGGACCGGCTGGATTACGTCGATGCTGTTGCCGATTGGATGGCCGAGGCGGGGCGCGATCTGATCTTGCCGGGAATGATCGTCACCGCGATCCCGTTGCATTGGCGGCGGCGGATCAAACGGCGGTATAACCAAAGCGCGATGCTGGCGCATGGCGTGGCGCGCTGTCACTTATTGCCGTGCGTTCCAGATTTGCTGATCCGTCCGCAGTCGACCCCGGTTCTGGACGGCAAATCGCCCGCCCAACGCTTTGCCGATATGGCGCAGGCGATCCGGATCAACCCGAACCGCGCAGGGCTGGCGGTGGGGCGTCCGGTGCTGGTCGTCGATGATGTCATGACCTCTGGCGCGACGCTTTCTGCGGCGTGTCAGGCCCTTATGAGAGCAGGCGCGGCAGATGTGCGGGTGCTGACACTGGCGCGGGCGGTCAAAGACGCTTAGGTTCCGGGAAACAACCCGGAGGGTGATATGAAACCTGTGACCATCTACACGACCCCGATCTGCGGATTTTGCGCGGCGGCCAAGCGTTTGCTGGACCAGAAGGGCGTGGCCTATGACGAAATCGACGTGATGCGCGATGCCGAGAAGAAGCAAGAGATGATGAACCGCGCCGGTCGCCACACCGTGCCGCAGATCTTTATCGACGATCAGCACGTGGGCGGCTGTGACGATCTGTATGCGCTGGAACGCGCGGGCAAGCTTGATCCCATGCTGGCCGCCTGATGAAGGCTGCGCTGCTTCAGATCACGTCATCGGACGATCCGGTCGAAAACCTCGTCATGCTGCGGGGCATGGTGCGCGACGCGGCGGCGCAGGGCGCAGAGTTCGTTCTGACGCCCGAGGTATCCAACTGCGTGTCCACCAGCCGCAGTCACCAGAAAGAGGTGCTGGAGCCGGAAGACGGCAACGCCTTCCTTGCCGGGATGATTGTGGAGGCAAAGGCGCAGGGCATCTGGCTGCTGCTGGGGTCGATCGGCGTGAAGACAGAGGATGCGGACGGGCGCTTTGCCAACCGGTCTTTCCTGATTTCGCCTGATGGCCAGATCGCCGGGTGGTACGACAAGATCCACATGTTCGACGTCGATGTGTCGGCCGAGGAAAGCTATCGCGAATCCGCAGGGTATCGTCCCGGGGATCGCGCGGTGGTGGCCGATGCGGGCTTTGCCAAGATCGGCATGACCATCTGTTATGACCTGCGGTTCGCCAAATTGTACCTGGTGCTGGCCCATGCAGGTGCGCAGATCCTGACGATCCCGGCGGCCTTTTCGCCTGTAACCGGCAAGGCGCATTGGGACCCCATCCTGCGGACCCGCGCGATTGAAACCGGATGCTTTGTCATGGCCCCTGCGCAATGCGGCACGCACAGCGCATCGAAGGGTAAGGAACGGTCGACCCACGGCCATTCCATGGTCGTCGCCCCGTGGGGAGAGGTCTTGCTGGACGCTGGCACCGAACCGGGTGTCTATATGGTCGATCTGGACCTGTCCGCCGTCGATGACGCGCGCCGCCGCGTGCCGTCCCTGTCCCATGACCGAGAGTTCACCTTGGCCCAATGAGTGATCCGCAGAACGCCCTTGCGATTGCGCTGTTCAGCGAAATCCTGACCGCAGATCAGCTGGTGCGGAACCGCCTGTCCAAGGTGATGCCCAAGGGAATGGAGATCTCTCACTTCTCGGTGCTGAACCACCTGGCGCATATCGAAAAGGAACGCACGCCCGCGCAGTTGGCGCAGACGTTCCACGTGACGCGCGGGGCGATGACGAACACCTTGGGTCGGCTAGAGATGCAGGGCTATGTGAACATCCGCCCGGACTGGGAAGATGCGCGACGCAAGATGGTGGGGATTTCGCGGGCCGGGCGGCTGGCGCGGGATACGGCGCTGGAAGGCATCTCTCCGATGGTCGAAGATCTGATCAATGAGCTTGGGGCCGAAAAGGTGCGGGCGGTGCTGCCGATCCTGCGCGAATTACGCGGTAAACTAGAATAACTTTTTACATGACCATCTGAATCGCGATGGCGGCGCCGTAAAGGCCCAGCAGCGATAGGGAATCGATGCCGATCCGTGCGGGCCCCTGCCGTTCGCGCACGATCAGGCCGGCCAGCAGCGCGGTGGTCATCAGGATGGACGTCGAGATCCAGAAATAATCCTGCGTGTTTGCGGCGTGGTACAGCGATCCGTCCCGATAGGCGACGTCCGCCGCAGACAGGAACAGCGTGTCGAACATGTTGCCGCCGATGATGCCGCCCACGGCCAGTTGCAACGCACCGCGTCTGACGGCGGCGACGGTCGTCACCAGTTCGGGCAGCGACGTGGCAACAGCCGTCATTAGCGCCCCCACCAGTGACGCGGACAGGCCGATCTGGTCGATCAGGGCCGACCCGGTGCGGGAAATCATCCAGCCCGCCAGCCCCATGGCGATCATCAGAACGGTAAACTCAGCGGCCAGACGGCCGGTGGATTTGCCGGTGTTTTCGTCGTCCTCATCTTCGCAGGTGTCGTGGCGCGTTTCCTTGGTGTTGACGGGTTTCCACATCGGCTCTTCCCGGACCTGACGGCTGACGACCATGCCAAGCAGGTAGATTACAGGGATCGCGATCGACACGGGGTGGATGGCCCAGATCGTCACCTCTGGCGCGGCCATGGCGGCGAATGGCAGGGACAGCAGGAAAACTAGTAGAACACCTTGGATCAGGTTGGTCGCCTCGGCGGCGGCGTGTTCTAGGTTGGCTTTGCGAAACGCCATGTCGGCCACGGCAAGAAACGCGGTCTGCGCCGCGATCCCGCCGACCGAGTTCGAAAAGGCCAGTGATGCCCGCCCGTCCAAGGCGGCAGTGACAGACACGGTCACGCCCGACAGCGATGTTGCAGCGCCAAGGATGACAGCGCCGACCAGCGCCTCGCCCAGACCGGTACGGTCGGCCAACGTGTCGGCGCGGCCCGTCATGGCGATACCGCAGATACAGATGATACCTGCGCTAACGGCGAATAGGGCAAAGATGGCGGGCAGCGGAAGCGCAGAAATCATGCAGACCCAACGCCTTAGTCCACCTTCGGTTCCCTTATTCCGGGCGCAGCGATGCGGTGACGTAATTTACGCTAAGATCGCGGTCAGACAGGCGCCATTGCCACGAGATCGGGTTGAACACGAAACCCTTGCGATCCACGGGGTTCAGACCGGCCTTACGCATCAGGTCGAACAGCTCATCCGGGGTGATGAACTTTTTCCAGTCATGCGTGCCCTTGGGCAGCCAGCGCATCACGAACTCGGCCCCGACAATCGCCATCGCAAAGCTTTTGGGATTGCGGTTGATGGTCGAACAGATGTGCAGACCCTTGGGTTTCAGCAGGTTGTGGCAGGCTGTCAGATAGGCTAGCGGGTCGGAGACATGTTCGACGACTTCCATATTCAGGACCACGTCGAATTGTTCGCCCGCTTCGGCCAGCGCCTCGGCCGTGGTGTGGCGATAGTCGATCTCTAGCCCGGATTGTTCGGCATGGATCTGTGCGACGGGGATATTGCGTTCGGCCGCATCTGCGCCGACTACAGTGGCCCCAAGGCGCGCCATGGGTTCGCACAGCAGCCCGCCGCCGCAGCCGATATCAAGGATGCGGAGGCCTTTGAACGGCGACTCAGCCCCCAGATCCCGACCGTATTCGGCGGCGATCTGGCTGGTGATATAGTCCAAGCGGCAGGGGTTCAGCATATGCAGCGGCTTGAACTTGCCGTCCGGATTCCACCAATCCGCGGCCATGGCTTCGAACTTTGCAACTTCGGCTGGGTCAATGGTGGTGGCTGTTTGCATTTCCTGATCCTTGGGGTCATTCTGCCTGCAATCTATATAGGGCAGGATATGGATAAGTCCTCGGGCCAAAAGAGCGCATCTTCGTACCTTTACGCGCCCATCGATCCGTTCGATCAGCGCATGATCGATGTGGGTGACGGCCACACGGTATATATGGAACAGGCGGGCAACCCTGAAGGGGTGCCTGTTGTGGTGTTTCACGGCGGGCCGGGCGGCGGGTGCAGCCCTGCGATGCGGCGGTATTTCGACCCATCGGTCTATCGCGTGATCCTGTTCGATCAGCGCGGCTGCGGTCGGTCGCGGCCCCATGCCAGCGTCACGGCCAACACGACATGGCATCTGGTCAGCGACATCGAATTGATCCGTGAAACGCTGGGCATCGATAAATGGATCGTCTTTGGCGGCAGCTGGGGGGCGACGTTGTCGCTGATCTACGCCCAGACGCATCCAGAGCGTGTGATGAACCTGATCCTGCGGGGCGTGTTCCTGATGACCCGCGATGAACTGGACTGGTTCTATCAGGGCGGCGCAGGGAGGTTCTGGCCCGAAGCCTGGGCGCGCTTTGTCGATCCGATCCCCGAAGATGAACGCGACGATCTGATCGCGGCCTATCATCGGCGGCTGTTTTCCGACGACATCTCGGTTCAGACGAAATACGGGCGGGTCTGGTCGTCATGGGAAAATTCGCTGGCCTCGATGCGGACGGGTGGCATGGGCGGCGAAGCGCCCGGCGATTACGCCCGCGCCTTTGCCCGGCTTGAGAACCATTATTTCACTCATCTCGGTTGGCTGGACGAAGACGGTCAGATCCTGCGTGACATGGACCGCATCGCCCATATCCCCGGTGTTATCGTGCAGGGCCGTTACGACATGATCTGCCCGCCACGTATGGCGTATGAGCTGGCGAAGCGCTGGCCCAATGGCAAGCTGCGGATCGTGGATCATGCAGGTCACGCGCTGTCCGAGCCCGAGATCTCGGCCGAGCTGGTGCGCGCCATGAACGCCATCGCCAAGGGCGTGACGTGAGCGTTCAGGCCCCGCTGCATGATGTCCCGGTGCCGTATATGCAGCGCACGCGGGATTGGTACTTGGCGCTGGGTTTCGACAACCCATACGTCTGGGCGCATTACATCGACGTGCCGTTTACGCCGCTGAAAAAGCCTGTGTCAGACACGAAACTGGCGCTGATTACGACCGCCGCGTCCTACCAGCCGGACAAGGGCGATCAGGGGCCGGGGGCGGCGTATAACGCGGCGGCCAAGTTTTATGACGTCTATTCCGGTGACGTGCGTCAGGATCACGACTTAAGGATCTCTCATGTCGCGATCGATCGGGACCATACGTCGATGGAAGACCCGAACAGCTGGTTCCCCTTGGCGGCTTTGCGGGCGGTCGAAGGGGAGTTGTTTGGGTCTTTGACCGACCGTTTCCATGGGCTGCCCACGAACCGATCCGTCCGGCACACGATGGAGGTTGATGCGCCCGAGATCCTAAAGCGCTGTCAGCAAGACGGGGCCGAGGCCGCGCTTTTGGTGCCGAACTGCCCGGTATGCCATCAGTCCGTCACCCTAATCGCCCGGCACCTAGAGGCGAACGGCATCCCCACGATCATCATGGGTTGTGCCAAGGACGTCGTTGAACATGTCGGCGCGCCACGGTTTCTGTTTTCGGATTTCCCCTTGGGCAATTCAGCGGGCAAGCCGCATGAACCGCAGTCACAGGCGGAAACTTTGGCCTTGGCTTTGAAGGTGTTGGACAGCGCCCCCGCCGCGCGCACCACGGTTCAGTCGCCCCAACGATGGTCCGATGATCCGGCGTGGAAGCTGGATTATTCCAACCCCGCCACGCGCTCCGAAGCAGAGATGGCCGCGCATAAGGCCAAGGCCCACGCGGATCGAGAGGTCGCGCGGAAGGTGCGTGAAGGGTCTTAACGCCGGCCCAGCATTGCCAGACGGATCAGCGACCGTTCGACCAGCGCCATCGCGGGCGCGGTTTGCGCGGCGGATCGCAGGGCAAGGTCTGTCTCCGTAATCTCTGTCAGGGCTCTTTGCAGCTTTTCAACGCCCCAGCCTTGGGCCTGCCGCAAAACCTTGTCGCGGCGCAGGCCATAGACCGGCGGGCGGACCTTGTTGATGCCTTCGTTGGACCCACCGGGATGGGCGGCCACGGCATAAAGTGTCCGGAAATGGCGCATCAATCCGATACACAGGGACACCGGCTGCGTGCCCTGCGCGCGCAACCGCTGCATCAGCGGGCCGATCTGGTCCGAGCGTGCCTCGGCCACGATGTCCATCAGATCGTCGATCCCGGCCTCGGTTGAGGCGGGGGCGACAGCGGCAATGTCGTCGGGCACTACGGGGCTGGCGTCGCCGTGCTTGTAGATCACCAGTTTTTCCAGCGTCTGACGGAAATCACCGGGATCGAGGGCGTTGGCCAGCGCGGTCAGATCGCGCAGCGCCTCTTGTTTCAGGTCTTTCAGACCGGCGCGGGCCAGTTCGGATTCGATCTCGGCCCGGGTGGGCGGATTGTCATAGATCGCGGCGGCATAGGCGTTTTTGTGGGCCTCAAAGAATTTGCGCAGTTTGGACGTCGGTTTCAGGTTCCCGGCGGTGATCACAACCTGTGCGTCACCCGGTTGCCAGTCTTCAAGTGCGGGGATCAGCGCGGGCGCGTGGGTTTCTGACGCGTCTTCGACAAAGACGACGCGCGGACCGGGGAAAAACCCGACGGCCTTGATCGCGTCGGTCAGCATGGCCGGATCGCGGCGCACGTCGGCGGCGTTCATCCGGCTTAGGCGCATTTCTTCTTCGCCTTGCGGACCGACAAGGGCGGCGACGACCTCTTGCCGTTTCAGGGCGATGCGCATCCCGTCGGCGCCATAGATCAGCAGGCCGGTCTTGTTCGGATCGGGCTTGGTGAAATAACCGGCAGCGTCGCGGGGGGACAGTTTCATGGATCAGCCCGCAGGCGCGGCGGCGATCATCCGGGTGACGATCTGATCGGCCAGAATCACCATCAGCCGTTCCTGCGCATCGCGACGCGCGGCGGTGGTCGCCACGGTGCTGCCGGTCGCGGAATAGCCGGTAAAGCTGCTGACCATCCCGCTGGTGACAAGCGCGCCGTCAGGGCCGGTCAGCGTGTAATTTGCGCTGCCGATGATTTCGAAACGACGGGTCACGTTGGTGCCCGTCACGGCGATCCGGTCCTGAGTCGTTACGGTGTCGACGTTCAGCGTGTAGTCGGCGTTTTCGGCGCGACCCAAGCGGCGTTCGACCTGTTGCGCCAGAAGGTAATCCTGCCGCGTGTCAGGTTCGGTCAACTTAATGTTCCGGGTCAGCGTGTTGGCGTTGCCGTCAGGCCCATAGGCGGGCGTAAAGCCACAGGCCGACAGGATCACTGCCAGCGCCGCCATTGGACCTGCAAGTTTCAAACGCCAATCAGACAACCACATTCACGATCCGTCCCGGGACGACGATAACCTTTTTCGGCTGGGCCCCGTCCAAAGCCCTTTGGACAGCTTCGGTGGCAAGGGCGAGTTTTTCAACCTCTGCCTTGTCCATATCCTTGGGCACGTCGATTTCACCACGGCGTTTGCCGTTGATCTGGATCGGCATGGTGACGCTGTCTTCGACCAGCATCGCTTCGTCCGCGACGGGCCAAGGCGCCTGAGAGATAAGGCCTTCGCCACCCAGGAGTTCCCAGATTTCTTCGGCCAGGTGCGGGGTCATCGGCGACATTAGCTGCGCCAGCGTCTTGATCGCCATACGCTTCGCCACGGCACCGGCCTTGGATTTGGCGATGGTGTTGGTGAAGCCGTAAAGCTTGGCGATCGAGGCGTTGAAGCCAAAGCTGTCGATGCCGTTGGTGACGTCCTGCACGGTCTTGTGCATTTCGCGCAGCAGGGCGTTGTCGGCCTCTTCATTCTCGGGCGAATCGTCCAGTTCAGCAGCCAGACGGTAGACACGTCCAAGGTGCTTCGACGCGGCCTCGGCCCCGGCGGCGGTCCATTCGACGTCCCGTTCCGGCGGGCTGTCGGACAGGACGAACCAGCGGGCGGTGTCCGCGCCGTATTGGTCGATGATCTGAACCGGGTCGACGACGTTGTTCTTGGATTTCGACATCTTGGCCGAGGGGATGATCGTCACCTCTGTTCCGTCTTTCAGGAAGCCTTTGCCATCCCGCAGCTCCACATCCTCGGGGTAGTGATAGACCGGACGGCCATCGGCACCTTTGGTCTGATAGATCGCGTGGGTCACCATGCCCTGCGTGAACAGCGCGTCGAAAGGTTCCTTCGACTTCTCGGGCAGGTGGCCACAGATGTTCATCGCGCGGGCGAAGAACCGGGAATACAGCAGGTGAAGGATCGCGTGTTCGATGCCGCCGATGTACTGATCGACGTTCATCCAATACTCGGCCTCGGCCATATCGGTGGGCGTGTCGGCGCGCGGCGCGGTGAAGCGGGCAAAGTACCACGACGAATCGACGAAGGTGTCCATCGTGTCGGTTTCGCGTTTCGCGGGCTTGCCACAGGCCGGGCAGGCGCAATCGCGCCACGTCGGGTGACGGTCCAGCGGGTTGCCGGGGATGGAAAAGTCGATCGGCTTGTCGCCCTCGTCATAAGGCAACTGGATCGGCAGGTTTTCTTTCTTCTCGGGCACGACGCCGCAGGTGTCGCAGTGGACGACGGGAATCGGGCAGCCCCAGTAGCGCTGGCGGGACAGGCCCCAATCGCGCAGACGGAACTTGGTCACGCCATGGCCGACGCCGTTCTGTTCACAGAAATCGACCGTGGCATTGATTGCCTCTTCTCCGGTCTGGATTTCTTCGCCAGCAACCAGACGGGTGTAGCGGACCTTTTCGGTCTTGGCCGGAACGAAGGGGGCCTTCTGGATGTCGTGGTCGCCTTCGACGGGAAGGAAGGTGTCGATGATCGGCAGGTCGTATTTCGTTGCGAATTCGTGGTCGCGTTCGTCATGCGCCGGGCAGCCAAAGATCGCGCCGGTGCCGTAGTCCATCAGGATGAAGTTGGCGATATAGACGGGCAATTCCCAAGCGGTATCAAAGGGATGACGGACCTTGAGGCCAGTGTCAAAGCCCAGCTTTTCGGCCTTTTCGATCGCCTCTTCGGTGGTGCCACCTTGGCGGGCCTTTTCACAGAAGGCCGCGACGTCGGGGTTATCCTTCTCAAGCGCTTTGGCCAGCGGGTGGTCGGGCGAAATGCCAACGAAGGACGCGCCCATCAGCGTGTCGGGGCGGGTGGTGTAAACTTCGACCCGGTCGAAGCCGTGCGGCGCGTCGATCAGGCCAAAGGCGAACTGAAGACCGCGCGATTTGCCGATCCAGTTGGCCTGCATCGTCTTCACCTTGGCGGGCCAGTTGTCGAGCGTGTCCAATGCGGACAGCAATTCATCCGAATAGTCGGAGATCTTGAAGAACCACTGCGTCAGTTCCCGCCGTTCGACCAGCGCACCGGATCGCCAGCCGCGCCCGTCCTCGACCTGTTCATTGGCCAGAACGGTCATGTCGACCGGGTCCCAGTTCACCACCGCGTTCTTGCGATAGACCAGACCCTTTTCAAGGAAATCAAGGAACAGCGCCTGCTGCTGGCCGTAGTATTCCGGATCGCAGGTCGCGAACATCCGCGTCCAGTCGAGCGAAAAGCCCAAAGGCTTCATCTGGCCGACCATCGTGTCGATGTTGGAATAGGTCCAGTCCTTGGGGTGACCGCCGTTGGCCATCGCCGCGTTTTCCGCAGGCATCCCGAAGGCGTCAAACCCCATCGGGTGCAGCACGTTGTGCCCCGTCGCGCGTTTGTACCGCGCCACCACGTCGCCCATCGTGTAGTTGCGCACGTGGCCGATGTGGATCCGGCCCGAGGGGTAGGGGAACATCTCCAGCACGTAATACTTGGGCTTGTCGGCGGTGCGTTCTGCTTGGAACACCCCGGCGTCTTCCCAGGATTTTTGCCATTTCGGTTCGATATCGGATGCGGAATAGCGCGACATGCCGTCCCTTCCTGCGTTACGGTTTCGTCGGGTGATATGCGGCACGCGCCAAAGGGTCCAGAGTTTATAGGGGTCTGATGGCTTGGCGGGGTGGGGTGCGCCTGTTTAGACTGTCAAAAACAGATGCAGGCCTTTTCGTGAATATCCTTTTTATCCATCAGAATTTTCCCGGACAATTCAAACACTTGGCATCCGATCTGGCGCGTCGGGGGCACCAGGTGAAGGCGCTGACCCTGCGGGTCAAGGAACGCACCAGCTGGAACGGTGTCGATATCCTGCCCTATTCTATCCTGAAGCGGTCGGATCAGAAAACGCACCCATGGGTTCTGGACCTCGACAGCAAGGTGACACGGGCCGAATCCTGTTATCGCGCGGCGCGGGCCTTGCGCGATCAGGGCTATGCCCCGGATGTCATCATCGCGCACCATGGCTGGGGCGAGGCGATGTTCCTGCGGGATGTCTGGCCCAAGGCGCGGATGGGTCTGTATTGTGAGCTGTATCACCTAACCGATTATCCCCACGCCGGGTTCGATCCCGAATTTCCCATCAATGATGAGTTGGACGGAGAGATTCGCATCCGGTTGAAAAACATCAACAACCATCTGCATTTCGATCAGGCACAGGCGGGGATCAGTCCGACTCAGTTCCAGGCGAACACTTTTCCACAGCCGTTCCGTAGCAAGATCACCGTTGTGCATGACGGTATCAACACCGACGCGCTAGTGCGCAAAGACGATGCAAGGCTGACGCTGGATACCGGGCAGGTGCTGACGCGCGATGATGAGGTCATCACTTTCGTCAACCGCAATCTAGAGCCCTATCGCGGTTATCACGTGTTCATGCGTGCGCTGCCGCGATTGCTGAAGGAACGGCCCAAAGCTCAGGTCGTGATCGTCGGCGGGGACGGCGTGTCGTACGGGTCGCGTCCGCCAGCCGGTAAAACGTGGAAGCAGATCTATATAGATGAGGTGCGGGGACAGATCAGTGATGCGGACTGGGCGCGCGTCCATTTCCTTGGGCGCATACCTTATGACCGGTTCGTATCGCTGCTGCAGGTCGGACGGGTACATCTGTATCTGACCTATCCGTTTGTTTTGTCGTGGTCGCTGTTCGAATCGATGTCCTGCGAAGCGGCGATCGTTGCGTCGTCCACCCCGCCGGTGCTTGAGGCGCTAGAGCATGACAAGACTGCGCGACTGGTGGATTTCTTCGATGGCGACGCGCTGGTGGATCAGGCCGTCAGCCTGCTGGAGGACGCAGATGCGCGCGCGCGGCTTGGTGCTGCGGCACGCAAACATATCGTGCAGACCTATGACCTGCGTCGGCATTGCCTGCCCAAGCAGTTGGAATGGTTCGACGAGTTGGCCGAAATGACGGTTTAGAAGTTGCGGTCTGCGGTGCGCAGCTGACGCGCGCGAGTCAGGATCGCATCTTCGACGGCCCGCTGCGTGCCTGCGGCCACAGGGCCACCGCGCGTTGCCAGTGCCACGTTCAGCGACCGTGCGTCCAGCGCGGGATCCTTAATGTAGATCGTGGCGCGATAGGCACGGCCACCACCCGGAGGGGTGCCATAGCCAGTGACGATCACACCGCTGAACGGATCAACCGATTGCACGGGCAGAAAGTCGAGAACCTCAAGCGATGCGTTCCAGAGGTAGCGGTTCACCGCAACCCGGTCACCTTCGTCGCGCTGATTGCGAAGGGCTTCCCAGATCGTGGTTTGGCGCTGACCATAGCGCTCAATCTCGCGCTGTTCGGTCACGTCGCGGGCCGACCCGGGCGCGCCACCAGTAAAGCCACCGAACCGTCCACATCCGGCAACCGCCAGGATGGACATCATAATGACAACGGTTTTCAGGTTCATAATCTGGCCCCACAATTAAGGTCCCGACTACTCCTAATGGCAAGCCGGGGGCGGGGCAAGTTGTAATGGTGCTTGGATTCATATCGCGAAAAGCACTGCGAATTGATGCGGCAGCGCCAAGGCAGGCCCAAGACGACACTGTGGCAATGCTGCACCATTTTTAAGCCGAGTTTTTCGGCCTTTCGTGCATCACTTGCAAAGAGAGGGCGAAAAGAGCGAAAGACCTTTCATACCCAGACGGGACGACCGGGCTGGGCTGACTTATGAAATCGAGGGAAAACCTATGAAAAAGATTCTCTTCGCGACGACGGCACTGATTGCCACCGCAACCGTCGCTGCTGCAGATGTCACCGTTTCCGGTCGCGCTGCATTTGGTCTGAACTACAACGGCGTTACCAAAACCTCCGTCGTTCTGAACAACTTCGACCTGTACTTCACCGGTACGACCGAAACCGACGGCGGCGTGTCCCTGTCGGCTACGTTCGAAATGGAAGGCCTGGGTACCGCGTCCACCGCAGCGACCAAACTCACCGACGTCATGGCGTCGACCGTGTTCTCGGCATCCGCTGGCGGCCTGACCTTCTCCTACGGTAACACCGACGGCGCATTCGACAAAGCGATGGTCGAAGTTCACCGTATCCCCGGTATCGCCTTCGAGCTGTGGGGCGGCGCGTCCTTCATCGACAACAACGACAACAACAACATCTCCCGCATCGACTACGCGATTGGTGATTTTGCTGTTGCAGTGTCCTACGCTGGCTTCGACAAATCCACCGGCATCGGTGTGAACTACGGTGCAGACCTGGGTTCCGCAAAAGTGACCATGGGCGCAGCCTATGAATCGCAGACCGGTGACGACTACTGGGGTCTGTCCGCAAAAGCTGACTTCGGCGCATTCTCCGTCGCAGCAGGCTACGCTGACTCGAAGAACAAAACCGTCTTCAACGGCACCTACAACATCTCCGCTCAGTACTCCGCAAACGGCCTGACCGTTGGCGCGAACTACCTGAACTCCAAAAACGCCAACTCCAACGGCTACACCGTGTTCGGTACCTACGGCCTGGGCGGCGGCGCATCGGTCTTCGCTCAGTACGGCGAACGTGCCAACGGCACCACCAAGACCGGCACCATGGGTGTTGCGTTCTCCTTCTAATTCCCTCTCTTAGAGTGAATTACGATGAGCAGGCCTTCGGGCCTGCTCATTTCGTTTCTGGACCTCGGTTCTGCTTCGTGACATTTCTTTGCTTATGTCCCTGACCGAGATCACCACCCGCATTTCCAAAGCCGCAACCGACGCCGGGCGTGACCCGAGCGACGTGACTTTGATTGCCGTGTCCAAGATGCAGCCAGACGAAAACGTCCGGGCCGTGTTGGAGCAGGGGCATCGCGTCTATGGCGAAAACCGGGTGCAGGAAGCCGCGGGCAAATGGCCGGGGTTTCGTGAAGAATTCGGTCAGATCGATCTGCATATCATCGGCCCGCTGCAATCCAACAAAACCCGGCAAGCGATGGAGCTGGCGCAGGCGATTCATTCGTTGGATCGCCCCAAGCTGGCCAAAACAATCGCGCGGCTGGCGGATGAGATCGGATCCTGCCCGGATCTATTCGTTCAGGTGAACACCGGGGAAGAGCCGCAGAAGGCCGGCATCCTGCCCGAGGACACGGATTCCTTTGTCAAAGAGGTGCGCGATCTGGGTCTGCCGCTCAAAGGCCTGATGTGCATCCCCCCAGTAGAAGAAGCACCGTCACTGCATTTCGCATTGTTGGCAAAGCTGGCGAAACGAAATGGATTGGATGGGCTGTCGATGGGCATGTCGGGTGATTTCGAACAGGCGATTGCGCTTGGGGCGACCCATGTGCGCGTCGGCTCTGCGATCTTTGGCGAACGCGACACTCAGGCCACTTGATCCCCACCTTTCGGTGAACTCGTGAAACTTATCGCCAATTTTCCCGGCGATGTTAGCGCTGTCATTCTCATCGCAGGAACGTGATGCATCCCCCTTGTGTTGGTTGGGCGGTCCGATTGTCCGGACCCGATATCAAACAGTGAATGAGGAGGACGTAATGAACGTTCAAAGCCCAAACTCGATCATTGCGGATAAGGATTGTTACCCCACCCGCCTGACCGACGGAGAATCCATCATAGACCGTCAGGACCCCGTTCTGTGGTCCGACTGGTCCGAGAACGCACCAATTTCGCGCGAAGATGCAGAGCATTACAAAACCAAAGGCTACATGATCCGCCGGGATATTTTCGACGCGGATGAAGTGCAGGCGATGATCGCCGCCAGCAACAGACTGCGCCAAGAGGGGCGGAAAATCCGCGCCGAGGACCTTGTCACCGAACCCGAGTCCGACGCCGTGCGCACCATTTTCCGTCTGGACGATCACAGCAGCCTGTTCGACCGCGTCGCGCGGGATGAGAGGATGGCGGGTGTCGCGTCCTTCCTATTGGGCGACGATGTCTACCTGCATCAAAGCCGTCTGAACTATAAGCCCGGCTTTACCGGGAAAGAGTTCTACTGGCATTCGGATTTCGAAACCTGGCACGCCGAAGACGGGATGCCGCGGATGCGGGCGGTGTCTGCGTCTTTGCTGCTGACCGATAATTCGTCGTTGAACGGGCCGTTGATGTTGATCCCCGGATCGCAGAACGTGTTCGTCTGCACGCAGGGTGAGACGCCCGACGAGAACCACAAATCCAGCCTCAAGCGCCAAGAGGTCGGTGTTCCGTCGCCGGAAACACTGGAACGTCTGGCCGCCGAATCCGGGATCGACCATGCCAAGGGGCCTGCGGGCACCGTGATCTTTTTCGACTGCAACACGCTGCACGGATCGAACGGCAACATCACCCCGGACCCCCGGTCTAACGCGTTCTTCGTCTACAACGCGCTGTCGAATGCGGTGACAGAACCCTACGCCGCCAAATCGCCCCGCCCCGCCTATCTGGCAGAACGCGGAACGCCCATGCCGATCCGCCCTCAGACCGGGCGCATTCTGACGGCCTAAGCCTTAGATCAGGACCGGCGTGCCAGGTGGCGTCACGCTGGCCAGCCAGCGAATATCCGACCGGGAAAAGGCCAGACAGCCTTCGGTCGGGTATCCGGGCCGGCGCCATTGGTGAAAAAAGATCGCAGATCCAGCGCCGGGGGTCGCGTCGGGCCAGTTCCAATCGGTGATCAGAACGATGTCATATAGCGAATCAGCACGACGTAGGGTTTCGTGACTGGGGGCGTAGGGCGCGTGTACCAGATGGTTGTACTGCGGATCGTCCGCAGCATCGGACCATAGCATTCCCGGCAGGATGGGTCTGGCCCAAGGTGCCGGGGCGGTGGTGCGATCAGGGCGATAGAGACAGCCGACAATATGCAGAACCCCGCGCGGGGTGGCCCCGTCGCCTTCGCGTTTCGCGTCGCTCAGACCGCCGCGCCCCATGGTGCAGGGCAGGGTGATCTGGCCAACGCGCAGGCCTTGGGGCGTCAGACGAATCACAGCAGGTGACCGGATTTCTTGGCCTTAGTGGCCAGATAGGCGGTGTTATGCGGGTTTTCCCCAACTTTCAGTGGGACGCGTTCCGTGACAGCGATGCCCGCACGCTCCATCATCGCGATCTTGTTGGGGTTGTTCGTCAGCAACCGGGCCGAGCTAAAGCCCATGTCTTTCAGCAACGCCGCGCCCAGCCGGAAATCTCTCTCATCATCCTCGAAACCCAAACGGTGGTTCGCCTCGACCGTGTCGAAGCCCTGATCCTGCAGGGAATAAGCGCGCATCTTGTTGGCCAAGCCGATCCCGCGGCCTTCTTGGTTCAGGTACAGCAAGACGCCCGCCCCTTCGGACCCCATCTGCGCCAGTGCGCCATGCAGCTGCGGCCCGCAATCACATTTCAACGATCCCAGCAGATCGCCCGTAAAACAGGCCGAATGAAGCCGCGCCAGCACGGGTTTATCGCGGGGCGGGCGGCCGATTTCGATGGCGTAATGTTCCTCTCCTCCGTCATCGGGGCGAAAGACGTGCAGACGGGTGTTTTCCGCGACGGTGATCGGGACGCGGGCAAAGATGATTTCATGTAGCGGCGCGCTTTGGTCCATCACCTCTCGGGTCGGCTGCGCGTTAAGGATGGTCAGACCGTCGGGCGCGGCATCAATCAGGGCGCACAGCGCTGCGGGAAGAAGGCGGGCGGATTTCAGAATGCGCAGGGCCAGACGGTCCAGATCGGCAGGCCCATCGCGCAGCGCAACGAACGGTCCTTTCATCGGAGACCGCAAATCATCCGCCGGGTCCGCTACGGCGTTCAGCCAAGACAGGCCCGCATCATCGGGCAGCACCAACCGCGCCAGATCGCCATCGTAGGGCCGCGCTTTCAGCGTTTCGGCCCGTCGCGCGGTGATCGCCAAGTGAACGGATGTCATAGCACGCAGCGCCGCCAGCCTGTCGTCCGACAGGGTTTCGACCGCCGCGACCAGCAGCAATCGGTCGCCATCCCGCAGAACGACAGGCAGCCCCATGCGCAGATCAGCGCGCGCGCGGGCCAGTATTTCGGTGGTGTCGGGGATCAGGGACATCGGGAACCTATTGCAGAAAGCCTTTGCAGACCGGGCCTTATCTAAGACCAAAAATGTCAAAGTTGAAACAATAACGCCCCGACAGACACGTCCGCGTGAAAGGATGGTAGCAATTCTTGTCGGGAGGGGGATGCACGCACATGTGATCGGAACCGGCCACGACTGGCCGCAAGAAGGAGGGCCACACATGGCACAATTGAAACGCATTCTTCTGGTCGATGACGACGATGACCTGCGCGAAGCGCTGAGCGAGCAGTTGGTCATGACCGAGGACTTCGACGTTCTTGAGGCAAACAACGGCGCCTGCGCGATGCAGAAGGTCAAGGAATCCCTGTTCGACCTGCTGATCCTTGACGTGGGTCTGCCCGACACCGACGGCCGCGAACTGTGCAAACTGATGCGCAAGCAGGGCGTCAAGGCGCCCGTCATCATGCTGACCGGACATGACAGCGACGCGGATACCATTCTGGGTCTGGACGCGGGTGCGAATGATTACATCACCAAGCCGTTCAAGTTTCCGGTGCTTCTGGCGCGTATTCGTGCCCAGCTGCGCCAGCATGAGCAAAGCGAGGACGCTGTCTTTCAGCTTGGGCCGTATACCTTTCGCCCCAGCATGAAGATGCTGATCACCGAAGAAGAAAAGAAAATCCGCCTGACCGAGAAAGAGACGAACATTCTCAAGTTCCTCTATCGCTCGAACGACGGGGTGGTGGCGCGTGATGTGCTGCTGCACGAGGTCTGGGGCTACAACGCCGGGGTCACGACCCACACGCTGGAAACCCACATTTACCGTCTGCGTCAAAAGATCGAACCCGATCCGTCGAATGCGCGGTTGCTGGTCACGGAAAGTGGCGGTTACCGGTTGGTGGCGTAAAAGTCACAACCTGAAGAAGAATTGCCGTAAGGATAACCAAGCTTATTCTTCTAAGATGAATGATGGTAACATGTAATTAGGTTTTTAACGGAACCGACCCGCGCATATCCGGGTTTGATATGTACCTCCCTGTTGGACTTGCCCGGGCCCTCGTGCCCGGGTTTCTTTTTGTCCAACTTCGTGAAACACCTTTGTATCATAAGGGTTTCGGGACGCGCGTTTGGATCTGATCATCTATGCCCTGTCGCTGTCGGCGGCTGTTTTTCTGGCCCTCGGGCTGGTGCTGACCACCTTTGGTCTGCGAACGCTGTCGCCCTTGGTGGGCGCGACGTTCAGCGTGCCGACGTCGTTTGTGATGTTCGCGGTGCTGGCCCCTGTCACCATTGATTTCGCGGCGTTGGACTGGCGCGCGGTGGGGATCTTCGCTGCGGCGGGGGTATTTTACCCTGCGGTGGTGTCGCTGCTGAACTTCGTGTCGAACCGGGCGATCGGGCCGAATCTGACGGGGGGCTTGGGCAACCTGTCTCCGATCTTTGCCATCGGTTTGGCGATCCTGCTGTTAGGAGAGGTGCCGAGTATCCCCCAGTGGATCGGCGTGCTGGCCGTCTGCGGCGGGATGCTGCTGCTGGCGATTGACCGGTCCCGCCGCGATCCGACGGCCAAGTTGGCGGTGCTGGCTTTGCCGTTGATCGGGGCGTTCTTTCGCGGCGCAGTTCAGCCAGTGGTCAAACTTGGGATGATCTTCTGGCCCTCGGCGTTTGCCGCCGCGCTGATCGCCTATCTGATGTCATCCTTCGTGGTCTGGGGCGCGCGGTGGGCGTCGGGGCAAAAGCTGCCCCCCAACGCGGGCGCGGGCATCGCGTGGTTCATGGCCATCGGTTTGGCGAATGGCACGGCGTTGGTGCTGATGTATCTGGCCCTAGGGAAAGGAGAGGTCGCGCAGGTTGCCCCGCTGATCGCGACCTATCCGCTGATCACCATCGGTCTGAATTGGTTGATCCACCGCGACCGAAGCCTTGGGCCGCGGGGGATGATCGGGTCTGTCGTCTGTGTGATCGGCGTTGTCGTCGTGATCCTTGGGTGATCGCCGACAGCGTTATTGCAGATCGGCGAAGGCCTTTTGCATCCGTTCGACCGCCTCGACCACGCGGGCGCGCGGCGTGGCAAGGTTGAACCGCTGGAACGTCGCGCCACCCGCACCAAAGCTGTCGCCATGGTTCACGGCGATCTTGGCGTCCTTGAGGATACGGCGCTGCACCTCTGTCGCCTCCATCCCGGTATCAGCGAAATCGACCCAGGCGAGGTAGGTACCCTCTAGATCCATTGATTTCACACCGGGGATCTGGCGCATACCGTCATCGAACACCTTACGGTTGCCGTCGATATACTCCATCAGCGCATCGACCCATTGCGCGCCCTCGGGCGAATAGGCGGCGGGGATCATGTGTTTGGCAAAGGCGTTGGGGGACATGCCAAGCGCGCTCATCTTCATTTCAAAATCGCGCCGCAGGTCAGGGTCGGAAATGATGACGTTACCCGTGTGCATCCCGGCCAGATTGAACGTCTTGGTGGCCGCGCTCATCATCACCAGCCGATCGGACGCGCCGGGGATGTTCGCCATCGGGATGTGCTTTTGGCCGGGCATGATCAGATCATGGTGGATTTCATCGGACACGATGATCAGGTCATGGCGCTTGGCAAATTCCAGCACGCCCTGCAGTTCTGCTTCGGTCCAGACGCGGCCGCCGGGGTTGTGGGGCGAACAGAACACCAGCATCTTTTCGGTGCCGGTCATCATGCCGTCATAGCGGTTGAAATCCAGCGTGTAGCGGCCATCGTTCAACATCATCGGGCATTCCACCACCTGACGGCCCGCCGCGCGGATCACGCGGAAAAACGCGTGATAGATGGGGGTGAACATCACCACGCCATCGCCGGGCTGGGTGAACGCCTCAACACACATGCCGGTGCCGTTGACCAGACCGTGGGTGGAAAAGATGTGCCCCGCGTCCACGTCCCAGCCATGGCGGTTCTTCATCCACCACGTGATGGCGTTCAGATAGGCATCGTCGTCACCGAAATAGCCGAACACCCCGTGGGCTGCGTAATCATGCACCGCCTGGGTCACGACTTGCGGCGGACGGAAATCCATATCGGCGACCCACATCGGAATCCCGTCAGTCGGAGAGACCCCGCAAAACGCCTCCATCTTGTCCCACTTGGCCGAATGGGTGCCGCGACGTTCGATGACTTCGTCAAAGTTGGGATGGGATGTGGTCATAGGTATTCCTTTATGCGTCGGGCCAAAGCTAGCTATCGCGGCAGGCTTGGCAAGGGGGGCTGCTGTGCGTGGATGGACAATGGTTTGAATGGGATGCGCGACCAGATTGCGCGGGCGCGCGGCATCGCTTACATCAGGCGCATGATACGTCCGATCCTGATCCATCCCGATCCGCGCCTGAAAAAGGTGGTCGATCCTGTTGCTGACCTGACAGATGAGCTGCGGGCCACGGCCGACGACATGCTGGAAACCATGTATGACGCGCCGGGCATCGGTCTGGCCGGTCCGCAGATCGGGCTGATGAGCCGCCTGATCGTGATGGATTGCGTGAAAGAAGAAGGCGCCACGCCGCGCCCTTTGATCATGTTCAATCCGGTGGTTATCGCGTCTTCGGATGAAAAATCGGTGTACGAGGAAGGCTGCCTGTCGATCCCCGAACAATATGCCGAGGTCGAGCGCCCGGCAGAGGTGACCGTGGAATGGATGGACCGGGACGGAAACGCCCAGTCGGAAACCTTCGACGGGCTGTGGGCGACCTGCGTTCAGCATGAAATCGACCATCTGAACGGCAAGCTGTTCATCGATTACCTGAGCCCGATCAAGCGGCAGATGATGACGCGCAAATCCCAGAAAATGAAACGCGAACGGGCCCGCGCGTGACGGTTCGCCCGATCCTGCGCTGGCCGGACAAACGGCTGCGGACCCGTGCGGTCGATGTCGATGCCGTCACCGATGAGGTGCGCGGTATCTGGGACGACATGATCGACACGATGGAGGCGATGCCGGGGGTCGGTCTGGCCGCCGTGCAGATCGGTGTGATGCGGCGGCTGGCGGTTGTGGATGCAAGCGGCGAACGTGGCCAAGCCGTGCGGATGGCCAACCCCGAGGTGCTGCATTCCAGCATTGAGCCGCGCGATCACGAAGAAGCATCGCCCTGTTTGCCTGGCGTTTCGGCCAAGATCACGCGCCCTCGGGCCGTGACGGTACGGTTTCTGAACGAAGCTGGCGAGGTTGAGGAGCGGGATTTCGTTGGCCTTTGGGCGACGTCTGTGCAGCACCAGATCGATCATCTGGCGGGCAAGATGTATTTTGATCGCCTGTCCAAGACCAAGCGCGACATGCTGCTGCGGAAGGCGAAGAAGGTCGGGTGAGGAAACGAGGGGCGCTGCCCCTCGCGCTCACCGAGGGTATTTTTAACCAGAAGAAGGGGTGAGCGATGCGCCTTGTATTCATGGGAACGCCAGAGTTTTCGGTGCCTGTGCTGGATGCGCTGGTGGAGGCCGGGCACGAGATCGCCTGCGTCTATTGTCAGCCCCCGCGCCCTGCGGGTCGGGGCAAAAAGGATCGGCCGACGCCTGTTCATGCCCGCGCGATCGAACTGGGGCTGGAGGTGCGGCATCCGGTGTCCCTGAAGGGTGCCGAGGAACAGGCAGAGTTCGCCGCGTTGAACGCCGAGGTTGCCGTGGTCGTGGCCTATGGGCTGATCCTGCCGCAGGCGATTTTGGATGCGCCTGATCGGGGCTGTCTGAACATCCACGCGTCCTTGCTGCCGCGTTGGCGCGGGGCCGCGCCGATCCATCGCGCGATCATTGCGGGGGACGGAGAGACCGGCGTGTGCATCATGCAGATGGAGGCGGGGCTGGATACAGGGCCGGTGTTGCTGCGCGAGGCATTGGAGATCGGGGCAGAGGAGACCACGGCAGAGCTGCACGATCGGCTGTCGGTCATGGGGGCACGGCTGATCGTGGAGGCCTTGGCGCAGCTGGATGATCTGACGCCTGAGGTCCAACCCGAAGAGGGCGTGACCTATGCCCACAAGATCGACAAGGCCGAGGCGCGGGTGGATTGGTCGAAACCTGCAGAAGAGGTCGATCGGCTGATCCGGGGTCTGTCGCCCTTTCCTGGCGCTTGGGTCGAAGTTGAGGGCGAGCGGTTGAAGCTGCTGGGATCCAGACTGGCTGACGGCTCCGGCGCGCCGGGTGAGGTGTTAGATGACGCGCTAAGTGTGGCCTGCGGGACGGGCGCGGTGCAACTGACGCGCTTGCAACGGGCGGGCAAGGGCGCGCAGGATGCGACAGAGTTTCTGCGCGGGCGCGCCGTGCCCAAGGGTGCGGTGCTGTAGGAGGTTTGCGATGTTTCCGACGCTGATCGGTACGGTGGTGATTGCGGGGATCGTCGGTTATGCGGCCGAACGGTCCGGGTTCGTGCGCAATGGATATGTGCCGTCGATCATCATTAGCGTCGGCGGCGCCTTTCTGTTCTATTTCGTTGCGCTGATGTTCGGGCTGCGGCTGTTTTCGCCGGGGATTGATGCTATTCTGGCGTCGCTTGGCGCGTTGGTGATCGTGCCGACGCATTATCGGCGCAAGTAGGGGGCGATTATGGGTGTGATCTGGTTGTTGATCGTGGGCGCGGCGGCAGGGTTTCTGGCGACGCGGATGATGAAGGTCGAGGCCTCGGTCCCCGCGACGATAGCGATTGGCATGGGGGGCGCCGTGATCGGCGGGCTGATCCTGCGGGCGCTTTTGTCGGTGATGGGGATGTTTGCCGGGCTGATCGGTGCGGTGCTTGGGGCGCTGTTGCTGATCTGGCTGTGGCAGACGTATGGGCCGAAATAACCTGATTTAGAGACTAAATTAGGTCGTTCGCCCGGAACGAATATTCGCAAGATTTTCCGATAATCAGGTGGTCATGCACCGTCAAGCCTAGCGCGTCTGCGGCGGTGACGATCTGGGCCGTCATGTCGATGTCGGGCTGGCTGGGCGTCGGATCGCCGCTGGGGTGGTTGTGCACCAAGATCATGGCGCTGGCGTTGAGTTCCAGCGCGCGTTTCACGACCTCGCGCGGGTAGACGGGGACGTGATCCACGGTGCCTTTGGCCTGCGCCTCATCCGCGATCAGGGAATTCTTGCGATCCAGAAACAGGATGCGGAATTGTTCGGTGTCGCGGTGGGCCATGGCCGTTTGGCAATAGTCCAGCAGCGCCTGCCAAGAGCTAAGGACCGGACGATTGATGACCTTTGATCGCATCAGGCGCTGGGCGGCGGCTTCGATCAGTTTCAACTCGGCCACGATGGCGCGGCCGATCTTGGGGATTTTAAGCAGCTCAGGCTCTGGTGCGGTGATGACATTGTTGAAGCTGCCAAACCGGTCCAGCAGCGCTCGGGCCAGCGGTTTCATATCCGTTCGGGCATTGGCGCGGAACAGGACCATTTCCAGCAGTTCGTAGTCGGGCATGGCATCCGCGCCGCCGTTCAGGAACCGATCGCGCAGGCGGGCGCGGTGATCGGCGATGTAGGAGGGAAGCTTGTCGCCGGTGGATTGTGGCACCGATGCCTGACGCGAGGAGGCGAAAAGCGGCAGAGGCGGTTCAGAGAGAGAATGGGCGCGGTGTGTCATGAGCGCGAAGATGCGCCGCTCATGGTTAAAGCCGGGTTAACGCAGCGGGCGATGGTCATAGAAACGACCGCCCGCTGGCTGTACCGTTACGCGCGTTTGACCGCAGCCGTGGCGATGCCCATGGCGATCAACGCGCCGCCGCCGATGCGGGAAAACCATGCAAGGACCGAAGGGCGGGCGATCCTGGACCGAAGCTTGTCGGCCAGCAGGGCATAGGCCAGTGCGTTGATGGCAGCGAGGCCAACGAAAGTGGCGGTCAGGATCGCGAACTGCGGCAACACTGGGCTGTCCGTGGCGACGAATTGCGGTACGAAGGCGATGAAGAAGATGATCGACTTGGGGTTAAGCGCCGTCACCGCAGCCGCGTGACCGAAAACGCCCGACGCCGAGGATTGGTCAGCCGTCTCCAACTGGCCAAGTGAGGCCGAAGAGGCGCTGCGATAGAGTTTGATGCCAAGGTAGATCAGATAAGCCGCGCCGACCCACTTGAGCACCATGAACAATGTGGCCGAAGCCAGTAGCAGCGCGCCAAGCCCGGCAAGAGAGGCCGACATCGCGATCAGATCGCCAAGGGCAACGCCCGCAACCGTGGCAAGGGCCACCCGTTTGCCTTGGCTGATCGCATAGCTGAGCACCAGCAGAACAGTGGGGCCCGGGATCAACAACAGTGCGATAGAGGCGGCGACGAAGGCCAGCCAGATGTGAATATCCATGAGAAATCCTTTTACCTAATTTCGTCAGCCAGCCATGAAACTGGCGGTGCGTAAATAGGAAAAGGAAAGCGCTGGAGTGGGGATTAGGAAAAAGAAAGGCCCGCGGGTTAGGCGGGCCTTTCGGTATTGTTCTTAAGCGCCTTTCATCGAGTCCCAGAACCCGCGAACAGACTTTAGGAAGTCCTTGTTCTCGGGGCTGTTTTCTTCGGACAGCTCGTTGAATTCCTTCAACAGTTCTTTCTGGCGCGATGTCAGGTTCACCGGCGTTTCCACCGCCAGTTCGATCATCATATCGCCCGAACCGCCGCCCCGCAGCGCTGGCATCCCTTTGCCGCGCAGACGCATCTGGCGACCGGATTGCGAGCCTTCGGGGATCTTCACACGGCTACGGCCACCGTCGATGGTTGGCACCTCGATATCACCGCCAAGTGCTGCGGTCGTCATGGACACGGGCACGCGGCAGAAAAGGTTCGGACCTTCGCGATCAAAGATCTTATGTGGTTCAACCTCGATAAAGATATAGAGGTCGCCCGCAGGGCCGCCGCGCATCCCGGCCTCACCCTCTCCGCCAAGGCGGATGCGGGTGCCTGTTTCGACACCGGCGGGGATGTTGACCGACAGCGACCGATCCCGTTCGACACGGCCCATGCCACCGCAGGATTTGCACGGGTTCTTAATGATCTGACCCGCACCCGAACAGGTGGGGCAGGTGCGTTCGACCGTGAAGAATCCCTGCTGTGCACGAACCTTGCCCATGCCGGAACAGGTCGGACAGGTCGCGGGTTCGGACCCGCCTTCGGCGCCAGACCCGTTACAGGTGTCGCACTGAACCGAGGTCGGGACCTGAATGGTTTTCTGCAGCCCGCTAAAGGCATCTTCCAACGAAATCCGCAGGTTATAGCGCAGGTCAGAGCCACGGGTCGCGCGTTGACGCCCGCCGCCCGCGCCGCCGCGCTGGCCCATGAAGTCGCCAAAGAGGTCGTCGAAGACGTCGCTGAAGGCGCTGGCGAAATCGCCCTGCTGACCGCCGCGCGGTCCGCCGCCGCCGCCCATGCCGCCTTCGAATGCTGCATGCCCGAAACGGTCGTAGGCCGCCTTGCGATCAGGATCTTTCAGGCAGTCGTAGGCTTCGTTGGCTTCCTTGAACTGTTCCTCGGCCTTCGGGTTGTCCGAATTGCGGTCGGGGTGCAGTTCCTTGGCCTTCTTGCGATAGGCTTTTTTGATCTCGTCGGCGCTGGCACCTTTGGCGATGCCCAGCACCTCGTAATAGTCACGTTTTGCCATATGGGTGGTCTCCCCCTAGGAACGGATAGGGCCGGCCCGCCCGAAGGTGAGCCGGCCCCAAAGGTTCCAGCATGCGCAATTACGCACGCTTGTTGTCATCCAGATCTTCGAAATCCGCGTCTACGATATCGTCGTCATCCGACGGGCCATCGGCGGGGGCGGGTTCGTCATCGCTGCCCTCGTCCTGGCTTGCTTTGTAGATCGCTTCACCCAGTTTCATGGCCGCTTCGGTCACGTTCTGGATGCCGGATTTGATCTTCTCGGCGTTGTCGTTCTCAAGTTCATCCTTAAGCGCGGCAATCGCCAGTTCGATCGCTTCGATCGTGGACGGGTCGACCTTGTCGCCATGCTCTTCCATCGACTTTTCGGTCGAGTGGATGAGGCTTTCGGCTTGGTTCTTCGCCTCGATCAGCTCGCGGCGTTCCTTGTCCGCCTCGGCGTTTTCTTCGGCGTCCTTGACCATCTTTTCGATGTCTTCGTCCGACAGACCACCCGATGCTTGGATCGTGATCTTCTGTTCCTTGTTGGTGCCTTTGTCTTTGGCAGAAACAGACACGATACCGTTGGCGTCGATGTCAAACGTCACCTCGATCTGGGGCATGCCGCGCGGTGCGGGCGGGATGTTTTCCAGATTGAACTGACCCAGCATCTTGTTGTCAGCGGCCATTTCCCGTTCACCTTGGAACACGCGGATCGTCACGGCGTTCTGGTTGTCTTCGGCGGTCGAGAAGACCTGAGACTTTTTGGTCGGGATCGTGGTGTTACGGTCGATCAGGCGGGTGAACACGCCACCCAGCGTTTCGATACCCAGCGACAGCGGGGTCACGTCCAGAAGAACAACGTCTTTCACGTCACCCTGCAGAACGCCGGCCTGAATGGCTGCACCAAGGGCCACCACTTCGTCAGGGTTCACACCCTTGTGGGGTTCCTTGCCGAAGAACTTGGTCACCTCTTCGATGACTTTCGGCATACGGGTCATACCGCCGACCAGAACGACTTCGTCGATGTCAGACGTGGTCAGACCCGCGTCTTTCAGCGCAGCCTGGCAAGGCTTCATCGAAGCTTTGATCAGGTCGCCCACCAGTTGCTCCAGCTTGGAGCGGGTCAGTTTCATGACCATGTGCAGCGGCTGACCGTTCGAGCCCATCGAGATGAACGGCTGGTTGATTTCGGTCGACTGCGACGACGACAGTTCAATCTTGGCTTTTTCAGCGGCTTCTTTCAGACGCTGCAGGGCCATCTTGTCCTGCGTCAGGTCGACGTTGTTTTCTTTTTTGAACTCTTCGGCGAGGTAGTTGACGATGCGCATGTCAAAGTCTTCACCACCAAGGAACGTGTCACCGTTGGTGGATTTCACTTCGAACAGGCCGTCGTCGATTTCCAGAATGGTTACGTCGAAGGTACCACCGCCAAGGTCGTAGACGGCGATCGTCTGGGTGTCTTCTTTGTCCAGACCATAGGCCAGCGCGGCGGCAGTCGGTTCGTTGATGATGCGCAGCACTTCGAGGCCGGCGATCTTACCGGCGTCTTTCGTCGCCTGACGCTGTGCGTCGTTGAAGTAAGCAGGCACCGTGATGACGGCCTGGCTGACTTCTTCGCCGAGGTAGGATTCGGCGGTTTCCTTCATCTTACCAAGGATGAAGGCAGAAATCTGGGAGGGAGAGTACTTCTCACCCTTGGCTTCCACCCATGCGTCACCATTGCCGCCGTCGATGACGTTGAACGGCAGGTTCTTCTTGTCCTTGGCCAGATCCGCATCGTCCGCACGACGGCCGATCAGACGCTTGACGCCGAAGATGGTGTTGGTGGAGTTCGTTACAGCCTGACGCTTGGCAGACTGGCCGACAAGGCGTTCCTCGTCGGTGAAGGCAACGATCGACGGGGTCGTGCGTGCACCTTCTGCGTTTTCGATGACCTTCGGCTGCGAGCCATCCATGATAGCAACGCAGGAGTTCGTGGTGCCAAGGTCAATACCGATCACTTTGGACATATTTTCAATCCCTTCTACTTAAGGCGATAGTACCGGAGACGGACCCGTAAACGGCATCCACCTCCGCCTGACAGGGCGGCGGTCGATATGCTGTCCGCCGCGCTTCTCGGCGTATATAAGGACCAGTGTTTCGTGCTGCAAGGCGGGCAAAGAACAGGAATCGGCAAATTTGAGATATTTGGGCTTTTGGACGCGAAAAGGGCGCGAAATCGGGTGAACAAGGTCTCAATTCGCGGTTTTGATATCTATAAAGGCTATCTGGATGAACAGGCGCAGCGCGACCTGATCGCCGGGCTGCGCGATGTGCTGAAGGCTGCGCCGCTGTTTTCACCCACGACCCGCTTTGGCAACAAGATGTCGGTAAGAATGACCAGCGCGGGCAAGTACGGCTGGTATTCGGATGCGCGCGGCTATCGGTACGAACGCACGCACCCAAAGGGGATGGAGTGGCCGCCGATCCCGGACCAAATACTGGACATCTGGCGCGACGTGACGGGGTTGGACCGGCAGCCGGACTGCTGCCTGATCAACTATTACGGCGAAAGCGCGCGGATGGGGATGCACCAAGACCGCGACGAGGCGGATTTTACCTATCCGGTGCTGTCGGTATCCTTGGGCGACGACGGTTTGTTCCGCATCGGGAACGAGGAAAAGGGCGGCAAGACCGAGTCGATCTGGCTGGAATCCGGGGATGTCGTGGTGATGGGCGGGCCTGCGCGGCTGACCTATCACGGGGTGGATCGCATCCGGTTCGGGTCGTCCCGCGTGTTGCCCAAGGGCGGGCGGATCAACCTGACGCTACGCGTTGTGGATTAGCGTTTCGCATCCCACGACAGAGACACGTGTTTGCGCGTGTAGAATTCACCCATCAGACCGATCATGCACAGTGCCGTGCCGACCCAGATGGGATAGGCCAGCGATGAATTGTGCGGGGTGTAGTTCAGGAACACGAAGCCGCGGCATTGGTCGATCGCATGGAACAGCGGGTTCCAGTCGAACATGGCGATCATGTAGCCCGGCAGTGAATTGGCCGCGAACATCTTGCCCGAGGCGATCATGTTCGCCCGCTGATAAACTTGGCTGAACACGCTGACGAATTGCGGTGCCCATGGCCGCATCGACAGCAGCACAAGGCCCACACCGATCCCGGTGTACCAAGACAGAAGCAGCGTCCCCAGCGCATAGACCGGCTGTTCGATCGTGATCGGTGTGAAAGCCACGTGATAGATGAACAGGATCATGAACAGCGACAGGATCTGGATATAGAGCGTCGACAGCGCCGCCGCCCCGATCGCCACCGCCGTGTTCATCGGCGCGTGTTTCATCATCGCACTGGTCGAGGTGCCCGCGCCCGCAATCGCGCCCACGGTTTTCACGTGGGTCATGAACAGAAAGATGCCGGACATCAGGTACAGCAGGAAATCGCCCCGGATCGCCGTTCGGCGCATGCCGAGGATTTCGAACATCGCGTAGAACGACAGAACGAAGATGATCGCCTGCAGCATGTTGATGAAGATCGACCAGATCGCGTGACGGTGCGTGATGCGGATCGAATGGACGGCAGAATGGTAGATCAGTTCGAGGATCGCGAGCGCTGACGCGAATTTGGACCGATTGACTCTCGTCTCGAACATGATGGTGTCCTGTAGGGCTGCGCCTATTCTGTGCAGGGAAGTCTTGCTGATCCCTTTAGGGGGCATCATAACTCTGACCAAGCGTTAAGGCAATTCACGCCTGCAGGCGCACTTGGGTCAAGGAGCAGCAGTTTGGACTATCAAAAACTAGAAATCGTGATGCGGAAGCTGGCATTGGAAGCCGGTGACAAGATCATGGAGATCTACAACTCCGACGATTTCGAGGTGAAGACCAAGTCCGACAGCAGCCCCGTGACCGAAGCGGACGAGGCGGCGGATGCCCTGATCTCGGCCGGGTTGCGCGACGCGTTCCCTGATGTGGCGCTGGTGACCGAAGAACAGGCCGCGACCCACAGCGAAAGCGCGATGAGCTTTCTGATCGTCGATCCGCTGGACGGAACCAAGGAATTCGTGAATCGGCGCGGCGACTTCACGGTCAACATCGGCTGGGTCGAAGATGGCGTTCCGGTGCGCGGCGTGGTGTATGCCCCGGCGCGGGACCGGATGTTCTACACCCGGGCCGACGGATCCTCGGTCGAGGAGTTTGGGCCGTTCGACAAGGACACGGTCGGAGAGGTGCATGACATTCGCGTCGCACAGGCCGACAACAGCGCCCTGCGGATCGTCGCGTCGAAATCGCACCGCGATCAGGCGACCGATGATTATCTGGCGAAATACACAGCTGCAGACACCAAAAGCGCGGGATCGTCGCTGAAATTCTGTCTGGTCGCGACCGGAGAGGCCGACATTTATCCCCGCATCGGACGCACCATGGAATGGGACACAGCCGCGGGCCATGCGGTCGTCAACGGCGCGGGCGGCAAGGTCGTGCGCTTTGATACGCATGAGCCGCTGACTTACGGCAAGGAAGACTTTGCCAACCCGTTCTTTATCGTCGCATCGCCGACGGTCGATCTAAAGCCTGCATAACGCCGATGTCGAACCCTGCGGTCAGTGTCATTGTGGTCAGTAAGGGCCGGGGCGACAGCCTTGCCCTGACGCTGACCGGATTGGCGCGGCTGCTGTACGACAGCTATGAAATCATCGTGGTCGCCGATGCCGAAGGTCTGGAAACCGTGCGCCGCCTGCGGATGGAAGATCAGGTCAAGACAGTGGCCTTTGCTGATCCCAACATCTCGCTTGCGCGGAACGTCGGTATCGCCATCGCAGCCGGAGAGTTGGTGGCCTTTATCGATGATGACGCTGTGCCGGAACCCACGTGGCTGAACCATCTGACCGCGCCTTTTGCGGATATGTCTGTGGCGGCTGCGGGTGGCTATGTGATTGGCCGGAATGGGATTTCCTTCCAATGGACTGCGCGCAGCATCGACTATACCGCGACCGATAGCGCTTTGAATCTGGACGGGATGCAGCCGACGGTGCTGACGCCGCCGCCCGGGTCGGCGATCAAGACGGAAGGTACCAACATGGCGTTCCGCCGCTCTGATCTGGCGCGGATCGGAGGGTTCGACCCGGCCTATCGGTTCTATCTGGACGAGGCCGATTTGAACATGCGGCTGGCCAAGGCGCGCAAGCCCACAGCGATCGTGCCACTGGCGCAGGTGCATCACGCTTTTGCCCCATCGGTCCGGCGGGATGCGTCGCGTGCACCCCGCGATCTGTTCGAAATCGGGGCAAGCCTGATGGTCTATCTGCGCCGTCACTGTCCCGAAGATCAGCGCGACAGCATTGTGCGCCACTTCCGCAAAGCCCGCGACAAAGCCCTGATCGACCACATGATCGCCGGACGGCTAGAGCCGCGTGATGTGCGCCGCTTGCGCAGGCGTCTGCGCGACGGGATCAAGGCGGGGCAAACGCGGGATCTGCACGCGCTGCCCAGCCTGCCCCATTCGACGGAGCCGTTCTTGGCGTTTGAAACCCGGATCAAGACCCCGGGCGTCGTTCTTTCGGGTCGCAGCCTGCGCCGACGCGCATTAAGGGCCGAAGCAGAAGAGCGGGCAGATCGCGGGGAATCCGTCAGCCTGTTTCTGTTTTCGCCGACGACGCTGTACCACCGCGTCCGCATGACGCGTGCGGGGGTCTGGGAACAGCGCGGCGGTATCTGGGGTAAAAGCCTGCGATCGGGGTGGATGATCCGTCCGGGCCGTTTCAAGGGCCGCGTCCGGCGTGAAATCGCGCGGGTTGCGGCTGTCAGAGGGATCCCTCGGAAGGCCCGGTAATCTGCCTGTTTCGTAACCCTTCGGTTCAGTATGGGGAACTTTTCGGGGCGTTCGGGGTGATTACTATAGGAAGCTCTGACATAATGATGGGTAACGAAGGACTAGGCGCAAAGGCGCAGACACATATGCAAAACAAGATCACCAAGGCCATTTTCCCCGTCGCGGGGCTGGGCACGCGCTTTTTGCCGGCCACCAAATCGATCCCGAAAGAGATCATGTCGCTGGTCGACCGCCCCCTGATCCAATACGCGATCGATGAAGCCCGCGCGGCGGGCATCAAGGAATTCATCTTTGTCACCTCTCGTGGCAAATCCGCCTTGGAAGATTACTTCGACCACGCCCCGCATCTGGAGGCCGAGCTGAAAAAGAAGGGCAAAGACGACCTTCTGGAAGAGCTGAAGAAAACGGTCATGGACAGCGGGCGCATCGCCTATATCCGCCAGCAAAAGCCGCTGGGTCTGGGCCACGCGGTCTGGTGCGCGCGCCGTCTGATCGGTGACGAGCCTTTTGCCGTGATCCTGCCTGATGACATCATCGCCGCCGAAAAGCCCTGCCTGCAGCAAATGGTCGAGGCGTTCGAAGAAAATCCCGGCAACATGGTCGCCGCGATGGAAGTGCCCGCGGATCGCGCCCACGCCTATGGCATCTTGGACGTGAAAGAGGACATGGGATCGCTGGTGTCGGTCAAGGGGATGGTCGAAAAGCCCAAGCCCGGAACGCAGCCATCGAACCTTGCCGTGATTGGGCGGTATCTGCTGACGCCGCAAATTCTTGAAAACCTGGAGGCCAAGGAAACCGGCGCGGGCGGAGAGATTCAGCTGACCGACGCCATCGCGCATGAAATCACCGAAGGGCGCGATGTCTTTGGCTTCCGGTTCAACGGGCAGCGGTTCGATTGCGGCTCTAAATCGGGGTATTTGCAGGCCACTGTGTCTTTTGCCCTGTCGCGGCCGGAATTGCGCGATGACTTGATGGAATTTCTGCAGACCGTGGTAAACATGGACCAAGCGGCGCAATAATACGGGTGTTTCTTGGATAAGGTACTGGTCACCGGCGGCGCGGGATACATCGGATCCCACGCCTGCAAGGCATTGCGCGCGGCGGGGTTTGAGCCCGTCACCTACGACAATCTGATCACCGGCTGGGAAGATGCGGTCCAATTCGGACCGTTCGAACGCGGTGACCTGCTGGACCGTGCGCGGCTGGATCAGGTCTTTGCCACCCATGCGCCGGTCGCCGTGATGCATTTCGCGGCCTTGTCGCAGGTTGGCGAGTCCATGCAGAAGCCGGGGCTTTACTGGCAGAACAACGTCGAAGGGTCACGCAATCTGATCGAGGCCGCGGTGGATGCGGGCTGCCGCAACTTCGTGTTTTCGTCGACCTGCGCGACTTATGGCGATCAGGATGGGGTGGTGCTGGACGAAGACTCGGTCCAACTGCCGATCAACGCCTATGGCGCGTCCAAACGCGCGATCGAGGATATGTTGCGCGACTTTGGGGCGGCCTATGGTCTACGCCACGTGATCTTTCGCTATTTCAACGTGGCGGGCGGTGACCCTGACGGTGAAATTGGCGAATTCCATCGGCCCGAAACGCATCTGATCCCCCTGATGCTGGACGCGATCGACGGGAAACGCGATGCGTTGACGATCTTTGGTACCGATTACGATACGCCCGATGGCACCTGCATCCGGGATTATGTACATGTATGTGATCTCGTCGACGCACATGTTCTTGGATTGAAATGGCTCATAGACGGGCGGGAAAGCCGTGTGTTTAACTTGGGCACAGGTTCTGGTTTCTCGGTTCGTGAGGTTATTGAACATTCCCGCGCAGTCACCAACAAGGCTGTGCCTTATACGGAGGGTCCGCGCAGGCCCGGCGATTGTACGAAACTGGTGTCAGGCTCTACCCGGGCCGAGGCCGAGCTGGGCTGGACACCGACGCGGTCCACCTTGGACCAGATGATTGCCGATGCCTGGCGGTGGCATCAGACTGGACACTACGACAAATAAACAGCCGACGGTTCGCGTTCTGGACCTGACCCGCATGGCCAGCCGGATGGGGCGCAAACCCACGGGCGTCGACCGGGTCGAGCTTGCCTACCTGCGCGAGCTGCTGGAGCGGGATACCGATTGCTATGCCTTGGTGCGGGTTGCGCTGGGCTATGTGCTGCTGGACCGGTCCGGTATGACGTCGTTCTTGCACCGGGTTCAGGGCAAGACGCCTTGGGGCAAGACACGGTTCTGGCTGAACTTTTTCGGGCGCCTGACGCCCTTGCAGAAACGCGTGCACAGCGATTTGTGGCGGTTGGCCCGCGTGCGCGTCTACGGGAAGAACCTGCCCAAACTGCTGCAATCGCTGACCGGGGAATTCACCTACCTGAACATTGGCCACTCCGGCCTGACCGAAGCGACGCTGTCCGCGCTGGATGCCAAGCCGGGGGTCAAGATCAGCGTGATGATCCATGATACGATCCCGCTGGATTTCCCCGAATACTGCCGCCCCGAAAGCGTGGATCGGTTTCGCGGCATCCTGCGACGGGTGCTTTATCACGCCGATCTGGTGATCTGTAACAGCGACAAGACCCGTCAGGACGTGGTTCGCCACATGGCCGCCCTGAACGAAGAAATGGACGAAGCCGACCGGGTCACGCCGCCGCATTGCATCGTCGCGCCTCTGGGCGTCGACATCTCCCGCGCTGACAGCACCGTTCTGCCGCCAGAACTGCCCGAGGATCGGCCCCTGTTCCTGTGTGTCGGCACGATTGAGCCGCGTAAGAACCATGCGATCCTGCTGGATGTCTGGGAAGAGTGGGACGAGGAAGAGGACGGCCCCCGCCCGGTGCTGGGCATCTGCGGCGCGCGCGGTTGGATGAACCAAGAAACGTTCCGCCGTCTGGACCGCACGCCCATGCGGGGCATCGATATCTTTGAATGGCCCGACCTGTCGGACAAGGTCGTCGCGACCTTGTTGGCGAAATCCAACGCGCTGCTGTTTCCCAGTTTCGCCGAAGGCTATGGCCTGCCCCCGGTCGAGGCCGCAACGCTAGGCACGCCGGTGATCAGCGCGCCCTTGGACGCGGTCAAGGAAACGCTGGGGGATTTGCCAGTTTACGTGGACGCAACGGACAGCTATTCTTGGAAAAAGGCCATAAAGAGCCGAATAGAGGTTGGACGGTCAGGGTCCGGGGCAAGTTCGGGGTTTTTTCCCCCGACATGGGATATGCATTTCAAGGTCGTGTTAAAGGCGACCTGATAGGCTACCGCCCTTAATGGGTCCGCACCGCGGTCAAGAAGGGCGAGCGTTGAGCATCGTTTCGCAATATCGCCTAAGGCTCCAGCGTCGCCGCTGGCTGATCCGTGCCGTGCGCAAACGGCGCGAGCTGAAGGTTGTTGTCCGCCGTACCCGCCAGATCAAGAAACCCGATATTCTAGTGTTCTGCACCCTGCGCAACGAAAAGGTCCGGCTGCCGTATTTCCTGAAATACTACCGCGACCTTGGGGTGAAACACTTTCTGTTCGTCGACAACGACAGCACCGATGGGAGCCGAGAGTATCTGGCCGAACAAGAGGATTGTTCGGTCTGGACCACCAAGGCGGGCTATAAACGTGCGCGGTACGGCATGGATTGGATCAACTGGCTGCTGTTCAAATACGGCACCGGCCATTGGTGTCTGACGGTCGATCCAGACGAATTCTTCATCTTTCCCTTCTGCGACACGCGGCCCCTGCAGGCCCTGACCGATTGGCTGGATGCCTCGTCGATCAAGTCGTTCTCGGCCATGCTTTTGGACATGTATCCCAAGGGGCGGATCAGTCAGCAGACCTATCAGGAAGGGCAGGACCCGATCGAGATCGCCCATTGGTTCGACAGCGGCAATTACGCGATCCAAAAGAACAAACGCTATGGCAACCTGTGGATCCAAGGCGGCGTGCGTCAGCGTGTGTTCTTTGCGGACAAACCCGAACTGGCCCCGGCGCTGAACAAGATACCGCTGGTCAAATGGGAACGTAAAAACGCCTACGTGTCCTCGACCCATATGCTGCTGCCGCGCGGGCTGAATCTTGTCTACGACGAATGGGGCGGAGAGAAAGCCAGCGGGCTGCTTTTGCACACCAAGTTCCTGAACACCTTCGACGCCAAGGCGCAGGAAGAGCTGGAGCGGAAACAGCACTATAACGCGTCTGTCGAATATCGGTCCTACGCCGATATGTTGGACAACGATCCAGAGCTTTGGTGCAAGTGGAGCGAGAAGTACATCAACTGGCGCCAGCTCGAGATCCTGGGTCTTTTGTCCAAGGGGAACTGGGCATGAGTCTGGGCGTCGTCATGCTGATCCATACCGCGCTGAACCGCGCGGAACAGGTGGCGCGGCACTGGGCGGCGGCGGGCTGTCCGGTGGTGATCCATGCCGATACCAACGTCTCTCCTAAGGCGTACAACCGGTTCGTCGCCTCAGTGAAGGATCAGCCTTTGATCCAGTTTTCGAAACGGCATCGCTGTGAATGGGGGACGTGGGGGATCGTGGCGGCGACGATCTCGGCCTCGGAACAAATGTTGCGGGAATTTCCAGATGTGCGGCATGTCTACCTTGCCTCGGGCTCGTGCCTGCCGCTGCGTCCGGTGTCGGAACTGATCCAGTACCTTGAGGATCGCCCCACCACAGATTTCATCGAAAGCGCGACGACCGCGGATGTGCCCTGGACGGTGGGCGGTCTGGATGCGGAACGGTTCACCCTGCGTTTTCCTTTCGCATGGAAACGGCAGCGACGGCTGTTCGACGGCTATGTCCGGCTGCAACGTCGGCTAGGCATGAAACGCAAGATGCCGCACGGGATCGTGCCGCACATGGGATCGCAATGGTGGTGCCTGACGCGCAAAACGCTGAAGGACATTCTGGAAAGCCCGGATCGCCCGGATTACGACCAATTCTTCAAACGTGTCTGGATCCCGGACGAGAGCTATTTTCAGACCCTATCCCGGCTATATTCGCAGGATATCCAAAGCCGATCCCTGACCCTGTCCAAGTTCGATTTTCAGGGCAAACCGCATATCTTCTACGACGATCACCTGCAGCTTTTGCGGCGGTCTGATTGCTTTGTGGCACGCAAGATCTGGCACCACGCGGATCGGCTGTACAAGGCGTTCTTGACCGACGCCGAACACGCCATGAAGCGGGCCGAGCCGAACCCGGCCAAGATCGACCGGATCTTTTCCCGCGCCACCGACCGCCGCACGCGGGGGCGGCCCGGGCTTTACATGCACAGCCGCTTTCCCAATGCGAAATGGGATAACGGGCTGACCGGCGCGCCCTATTCGGTGTTCCAAGGCTTTGCCGAGCTGTTCGATGATTTTGAACCGTGGCTGCACCGGATGACCGGGGCCAAGGTGCACGGCCATATCTACGCCCCTGACGGCGCGGTGTTTTCCGGCCGCCAAAAGGTGGTGAACGGGGCGCTGCCTGCCAGCGCGGCCATCAGGGATTATCGCCCTCAGGCCTTTTTGACGAACCTGATCTGGAACGCGCGTGGTGAAAAGCAGTGTTTTCAGTTCGGGCCCATGGACGTGCAGGACATCACCGAGGTGCTGGTCAAGGACGCCAATGCCAATATCTCGGTCATTTCGGGGGCCTGGGCGATCCGGCTGTTCAGAACCAACGCGGATTTCGCCACAAAACGGGCCGAGGCCGCGCGCCTGCAACGGATCGAAAGCACCTTCATCGATCTGCTGCGCGATCCAGCGACCAAGGCGCGCGTGGATATCTGGACCATGGCCGATTTCGTGGAATCTCCGGTTGAACCGCTGCAGGCCATCGTCGACGGTCTGGCCGCCAGCAATATGCGGCGGCTGTCCGAACTGCCTCGTATGGTCGATCTGACGGGCTTTGGGGAATTTCTGCAGACGCTGAAGAACCAGGGGATGCACCCCTATCTGATGGGCGATTTCCCCGCCGACCCCGCGCCGCAGGCTGCGTCGCGCGGGGCTAAACGCAAACCCTATGTGGTGACCAAGTAGATGGCGGATTTTGAGTATTTCGTGGTCTTTGCCGAGATGCGGACCGGGTCCAACCTGCTAGAGGCCAACTTGAATGCGTTTCCCGGACTGTCCTGTCTGGGTGAGGCGTTTAATCCGCATTTTGTCGGTTATCCCAACAAGGACGATTGCCTTGGCATCGACCTGCCCACGCGGGATGCCGATCCGATGGTGCTGATCAACGCGGTTCGTGACACGCCTGATGCGTTGTCCGGGTTCCGGTTCTTCCACGACCACGATCACCGCATTCTGGACGAGGTTCTGCCAGACCCGCGCTGCGCCAAGATCATTCTGACCCGCAACCCGGTCGACAGCTATGTCAGCTGGAAGATCGCGCAGGAAACCGGGCAGTGGAAACTGACAGACGTGCGCAAGCGCAAGGACGCCAAGGCCGTCTTTGATGCCGAAGAATTCCGCAAGCATATCGCCGATCTGCAGGCGTTTCAGGTGTTCCTGCTGAACGCGATGCAGACCACGGGCCAGACGCCGTTTTACGTGGCCTACGAAGACCTCAAGGACGTTGAGGTGATGAACGGCCTTGCCCGCTGGTTGGGTCAGACCGATCAGCTGGATGAACTGGACGGAAAGCTAAAGCCGCAGAACCCCGCGCCCCTGTCCGAGAAGGTCGAGAATTTTAACGACATGGAAAAGGCGCTGGCCCGGCTGGACCAGTTCAACCTGACGCGCACGCCGAATTTCGAACCGCGGCGCGGGCCGAACGTGCCGTCCTATGTCGCGGCGGCTAAAACGAACCTTTTGTACCTGCCAGTACGCGGAGAGATTGATGATCCGATCCTGACGTGGCTGGCGGCCTTGGACGACGTAGGCGTCGACGATCTGAAGACGCAGTTCACGCAGAAAAGCCTGCGCCAGTGGAAACGCCGCCGCGTCGGGCACCGCACCTTTGCGGTCGTGCGCCATCCCCTTGCGCGGGCGCATTCGGTGTTTTGCCACCGCATCGTGAACCGGGGCAAAGGCAGCTTTGGCGAAATCCGGCGCATCCTGAAGAACAGGCACGGTCTGCCGATCCTTGGTAAGCATGAAGAGGGTGACTATACGCTCGACATGCACCGGACGGCGTTTGTCATGTTTCTGGATTTCCTCAGGGCGAACCTGTCGGGCCAGACGACGATCCGCATCGATCAGACGTGGGCCACGCAATCAGCAGTGGTCGAAGGCATGGGCGGTTTTGCCCTGCCTGACATGATCGTGCGCGAAGAGGATCTGGGCGTCTATCTGCCCGCCTTGGCCCAACAGGTCGGCCACGCCGGACCGCCGGAACCCGGAGCGATCCCGCAAGACGAACCCTTTACGCTGGACGCGATCTACGATGACGAGATCGAGTCAAAGGCGCAGGAGGTCTATCAGCGGGATTATCTGATGTTCGGATATGGCGCCTGGCGACGCCATAAGCCTTAGGCGGCCTGGGTCGCCTGATCCGAGGTCAGCAGCGCGTACAACGTCGATGCATCGCGGTTGGCGCGCAGCTTTTTGCACAGCGCTTCGTTGCGCAGGGTGCGCGACACCAGTGCCAGTGCTTTGAGGTGTTCAACGCCTGCCTCTTCGGGGGCGAACAGCGCCATGACCACGTCCACTGGCTGACGGTCGACCGCGTCGAAATCGACGGGGCGTTCCAGCAGGATGAAAGCAGCCGACATATCGGTGACCTGCTCCATGCGGGCATGGGGCAGGGCGACACCATGGCCCACACCGGTGGGGCCAAGGTTTTCACGCTCCATCAGGGCGGTGACAAGGGCGCCCGACTCGTACCCGTAAGCAGCCTGAGCGAGATCGCCCAGATCATGCAGTAGCCGTTTCTTCGACGTTGCCGAGGCGACAACTTTGATCGCCTCGGGTTTGAGGATCTCGGCAAGATTCATGTGTACCAACGCTCGCGACGGTAACCCGTCGCCTCAATTTCGGGGGTCGATCCAGCCGATGTTGCCGTCTTCGCGACGGTACACGACATTGACCCCTTCCTTACCCTCGTTTCGGAAAACAAGAACGGGTGCACCTGCCAGCTCCATCTGCATCACCGCTTCACCAACGGACAAAGAAGGTATCTTTGTCTCCATCTCGGCGACGATGATAGGTTGGAGCGTCTCGGCTTCCGATTCCTCGTCTTCCTGCTCAGCGGCGAGGATATACGAGGCAGCACCAAAAAGTTCAACCGGTTCGGGGCGGGCCTTGTGGTGGTCTTTGAGCCGGCGTTTGTAGCGGCGCAGCTGCTTGTCCATTTTCTCGCAGGCTTCTTCAAAAGCTGCATAGATTTCAGTGGCATGGCCCTTGGCCGCTGCGTTCAGACCGGACGACAGGTGGACGGTCGCTTCGCAGACATGCTCGTGACCGGATTTGGAAAAGATGACGGTCGAGTCGGTTGGCCGCTGGCCGTATTTTTCCAGCATGCTTCCCAATTCGGTTTTCACGTGGGACTGAAGGGCCTCACCGATGTCGATATGCTTACCTGTGATCTCGTAACGCATTTCGTCTCCTTTTCTTTGTCTTCGAGCACGTGCAAGGACCCCCCGGGGGCCCGGGGTTCGTCACGGTCGAATGTTGGTGAAAGACAGTCGAGTTTCCTTGACCTTGCGCAAATTGTGCAAGTGCTTGCCAGATTGAAATCTAAGCCGAAGGACGACTGTCATACCTTTATATGAAGGGAGCCGGACCCGACCTGTCAATGGAAACACGCAACAATGGTGTTCAAGGCATGAACTTCGCTTGAGCCAGGGTTACGAGATGCGGAAGCTGTCGCCCAGATAAACGCGGCGCACGTTTTCGTTTTCCACCACCTCGGCGGGCGTGCCGGACATCAGAACCTTGCCGTCGTGCAGAATGTAGGCGCGGTCCACAATTTCCAACGTTTCCCGTACGTTATGGTCAGTGATCAGCACGCCGATGCCGCGTTTCTTCAGGTCGGCCACAAGGTGCCGGATGTCCGAAACCGAGATTGGGTCGACGCCCGCAAAGGGTTCGTCCAGCAGCAGATATTTCGGATCGGCGGCCAGACAGCGGGCGATTTCCACCCGGCGACGTTCGCCGCCCGACAGGGCCAGCGCGGGCGCGCGGCGCAGGTGTTCGATGGAAAATTCCGACAGCAGTTCTTCCAGCCGTTCGCGGCGCTTGTGGCGGTCGGAATGGGTGATGTCGAGGATGGCGCTGATGTTCTCTTCGACGTTCAGACCGCGGAAAATCGACATCTCTTGCGGCAGGTAGCCGATGCCCAGTTTGGCGCGGCGATACATCGGCATGTTGGTCGCATCACGCCCGTCGATGGTCACGCGCCCGCCTTCGGGGACGACCAGACCGGCGACGGCGTAAAAGGTGGTGGTCTTGCCGGACCCGTTCGGCCCCAGCAGGGCGGCGACCTCGCCCCGGTCAACGCTCATCGTGACGTCGCGGATGACGACGCGCCGCTTGTAGGACTTGCGCAGGTGTTCGATGCGCAGCCCGTGATCGCCGTCGTGCAGGGTCAGGTCCGGTTTGGTCACGTCAGTCTTTCGCGTTCAGAAGGGTTTTCACCCGGCCGCTGGCCTGCGCGCTGCCGGTGGTCAGGTCGATGGTCATGTCCTGCGACGCAAGGGTCGACTCTCCCTGCACCAGCAGCACGTCGCCCGTCAGGCGGACCTTGCCGTTTTCGATGTTGTAGAATGCCGACTGCGCCTCGGCCGCGTCTTCGCCGCTGACCATGGTGACGCCGCCTGTGGCTTCCATCTCGCGGACCTCTTCGCCTTCTTCGTCGTAGATGACCAGAACGCGGGGCGCGGCCAGCCGCATGGGGCCCTGAACGATCACGACGTTGCCGATGAATTCTGCGGTGCCGTCGTCCTGATTTACCCGCAACTCATCGCTTTCGACTTCGACGGGGGTGTCGGGATCGACGGTGGCGGACCCAAAGGCCGTCTGCTGGGAAAAACCCGCGACAGGCATCAGGGCTATCCAAAGGGCAGCGATCAGTCTGAGGTTCATCATAAAAAGCCCTTTAGTCGGATTTCGGCTGGTATACCAGATTTACGCCATCGGTGAACACAAGTTGCAGGTGGTCACCCTGCGCATCCCCGGTAATCACCATGCGCCCTGCGGTAAAGTCACCAAAGGGTGTCTGGCCGGTGATCGTATCATCGCTTTCCAGCATGGTTTCACGCAGATCGGCGGTCAGCGCGCTGGTTTCGGCGCGGTATCCCTGTGACGAGACGATCACCACGTTGCCCTGCAACCGTGCGGTACCGTCTGGTTGATCGACGATGGCGGTGTCGGCGTCGAAGGTGATGGTGCTGCCTGCGCGCAGGTCCAGTTTGCCGCGGAATTCGGATGCGGCGATGCGGCCCAGACCTTCGCCCTCGGGCCGGGCAGAGGCGGCGACGAACGACACCAGATCGCCGTCATCGGTTGCGCCTGCAAAGCTGGGTTCGACGATCCGTTCCACTAGACCGTCCTGATCCAGCTCGATCGCGGAATAGGGGATCTCTAGCGTCGCTTCGTTGGATTCAGAGAATAGAAAGACCGTGGACAGCAGCCCAAGCGCGGCCAGCGGCAGCAGAATCTTTAGCCAGCCGACAAGGCGGGTGTATCCGTCGTCGGCGCGGGCCATGTCACGCGGCCCCCAAGAGGTGGCAAAAGCGGATCATGAATGAGCAAAGATATCGGTGTCGGGCCAGCCCATCAGGTCCAGCTGCGCGCGCATGGGCAAGAAGTCAAAGCAGGCCTGCGCCACGTCCATGCGGCCTTCGCGGGCCAGACGTTTGTTCAGCTCGTCCCGCAGGCGGTGCAGGTACAAAACGTCTGACGCGGCATACTCCAGCTGCGCGTTTGTCAGTTCTGCGGCGCCCCAGTCGCTTGATTGTTGCTGTTTCGACAGGTCCACGCCGATCAATTCCTGTGTCAGGTTCTTCAGCCCGTGACGGTCGGTATAGGTGCGCACCAGACGGCTGGCGATCTTGGTGCAGTAGACGGGGGCCGTCAGCGCGCCAAAGGTGTTGAACAGTGCGGCGATGTCAAAACGGCCAAAATGAAACAGCTTCAGCACGTCCGGATTGGTCAGCATGGCGCAGAGGTTCGGCGCCTCGGTCTGACCTTTTTCGATCTGCACAATATGCGAATTGCCGTCGCCGCCGGACATCTGCACCACGCACAGACGGTCACGGTGTGGGTTCAGACCCATAGTTTCACAGTCGATCGCAACGATGGGGCCAAGGTCCAGCCCGTCTGGAAGATCGTTTTTGTACAGATGGTTGGTCACGCGGCTCTCCCTCGCGGTGTCTGGCTTGATCTAGCCGCAGTTGGGCGCACTTGCAAATGCCGGCGTGGTGACTGATGGCTTGCTGCACAAATTCATAAGCAAATCCTATCGCAATAATCACCATATTGCGGGTTATTCTGATGCATCTGCGCTGTTACTCTCCGCGCGACGGCTGAGTCTCTCAGCCAGCCAACCATCCAAGGGAGAGCCAATATGGACGGAAACGACGCACCCCTCACGGGCGGATGCCCGGTCATTCACACCAGCTTTGACGGACGCCAGAACAAAGATTGGTGGCCGAACCAGCTGAACCTGCGCATCCTTGCTCAGCACACCAAAGTGTCGAACCCGATGGACCCGGACTTCGACTATGGCGAAGCGTTCAAGGCGCTGGACCTCGACGCGGTCAAGGCCGATATCGACACCGTTCTGAAAGACAGCAAGGACTGGTGGCCGGCGGACTGGGGTCACTATGGTCCCTTCATGATCCGTATGGCGTGGCACAGCGCGGGCACCTACCGGATCGGCGACGGCCGCGGTGGTTCCTCCACCGGTGGTCAGCGTTTTGCGCCGCTGAACTCCTGGCCGGATAACGCCAACTTGGATAAAGCGCGCCGCCTGTTGTGGCCGGTCAAGGCCAAGTACGGCAATGCCCTGTCCTGGGCCGACCTGATGATCCTTGCGGGTAACGTTGCGCTGGAATCCATGGGCTTTAAAACCTTTGGCTTCGGTGGCGGTCGCGAAGACACGTGGGAACCGGGCGAAGACGTCTACTGGGGCACCGAAGAAGAATGGCTGGCGCCGTCGGACAACCCGAACACCCGCTATTCCGAAGGCCGCGCGATGGAAAATCCGCTAGCTGCCGTGCAGATGGGCCTGATCTACGTGAACCCCGAAGGTCCGGACGGCAATCCCGATCCGCTGGCCGCAGCCTTCGACATCCGTGACACGTTCGGCCGCATGGCGATGAACGACGAAGAAACCGTCGCGCTGATCGCGGGGGGTCACACCTTTGGTAAGACGCACGGTAACGGCGACGCCGCCACCGTGGGTCGTGAACCCGAAGCTGCGGACATCCACGAAATGGGCTTTGGCTGGACCTCTGGCGACGGCAAGGGTGGGGAACATGCCTTTACTTCTGGCCTTGAAGTCATCTGGACCACGACGCCAACGCAGTGGGGCCACGACTACTTTAAGCACCTGTTCGAATACGAATGGGAACTGACCAAGTCGCCCGCAGGTGCCCACCAGTGGACGCCCAAGAATGCCGAGGCCGAAGGCACCGTGGACGATCCGCATGTCGCGGGCAAAAAGCGCACGCCCAACATGCTGACCACCGACCTCGCCCTGCGCATGGACCCGGAGTACGAGAAGATCTCGCGCCGGTTCTACGAGAACCCGGATCAGTTCGCCGACGCCTTTGCCCGCGCGTGGTTCAAGCTGACCCACCGCGACATGGGTCCGAAGGTCCGTTACCTGGGCAAGGAAGTCCCCGAAGAAACCCTGATCTGGATGGATCCGGTTCCGGAAGTCGATCACCCGCTGGTGGACGACGCCGACATCGCCGATCTGAAGGCCGAACTTCTGTCCGCCGTGCCGCAGCGCGATCTGGTTTATACCGCATGGTCGTCAGCCGGGTCTTTCCGCGGCTCTGACCGTCGCGGCGGTGCCAATGGCGCCCGCATCCGTCTGGCCCCTCAGAAGGATTGGGAAGTCAACGAACCCACCAAGCTGGCCACGACCCTGCAGGCGATCGAAGCGATCAAGGGCAAGTTCGACCAGAAGGGCGACAAGAAGGTGTCCATCGCGGACCTGATCGTTCTGGGTGGCTGTGCCGCCGTCGAAGCGGCCGCCAAGGCTGCGGGTCACGACGTCACTGTACCCTTCACGCCGGGCCGGACTGACGCGACGGACGAAATGACCGACGCCGACAGCTTTGCCCCGCTGGAACCGCTGGCCGATGGCTTCCGCAACTATGTTCGCCCAGAATACACCATTCCAGCGGAAAAGATGCTGGTCGACCGTGCCAACCTGCTGGGCCTGACCGCGCCGGAGATGACCGTTCTGGTCGGCGGCATGCGTGCGCTGGACGCCAACTACGACGGTGCCAAGCACGGCATCCTGACGGACCGTCCGGGTCAGCTGACCCCGGATTTCTTCACCAACGTGCTGGACATGGAAACCGTCTGGACGCCCACGGATGACGAAAAGGTCTTTGAAGGCCGTGACCGTACCTCGGGCGATCTGAAGTGGACGGGCAGCCGCGTCGATCTGGCGTTCGGCTCGAACTCGCAACTGCGGGCACTGGCCGAGGTTTACGCCCAGTCCGACAACGGCACCAAGTTCGTCAAAGACTTTGTCGCCGCTTGGACCAAGGTGATGGACGCGGACCGTTTCGAGGTCTGATCACATCTGGATACACTAGGAAATGGCGTCGCGCTTGCGGCGCCATTTTCATTTGGTGGGGGCCACGTCCAGCCGCAGGATCTTGCCCTCCAATGTGTCACTAACACTGGGATAAAGCGCCCGGATCAACGGATCATGCGCGGGCAGGATATGGTCGTCACTGTCCGCCAGATCGCGGATCGTCTGATGCGCATTGATCATGTCGGGCAGGCTGTGAACCACGGCAAAGGGAATGCCCTTCTCAAGCTCTTCGTAGTAGTGCAGCGCGTCGGACGCCAGCACGCACCACCCCCGTTCCGTCCGCACCCGCAGCACCTCTTGCCCGGCTGTGTGGCCTCCGACCCAATGCAGGGTCAGCCCGTCCGCGACCTCATGTTCCCGCCCATGCAGGTGCAGTCGTCCCTCGTGCAGCAGCGTCACCAGCCCGGCGATTTCATCCGCGTGATAGGCGTAGCGGAACACCGCATGTTCCATCAGCGGTCCGGTGACATAGGCCATCTCCTCGGCCTGCATCAGGAAGGTGGCAAAAGGCAGCGCATCGACAAACCCCATGTGATCGTAATGCGCGTGGGTCAGGATCACGGTTGTCACCGCCTCAGGCTCGATCCCCAAGGCACGCCAGCCGTCTACAGGGTTCATCACCACCTGATGCGCCGCGCCTTTGACCGGGTCCATGCCGGTGTCGACGATGATCCAGCCATCCGGGCCTTTCAGCGCCCAGCAGTAGAAATCCATGGTCAGCGGCGCCATCGGGTCGGGGTCGTGTATGAAGTTCTGCGACCGGGTCCGGCCCTCGTTCACCGCGTGGCGGATCGCGTAGATCTCGTATGTGTTGGCCATGGCTCTCTCCCTGTCCGACACCCTAGCGCCGGGGTTCGCGCCGCGACAAGCCATTGACCACGCGCGGTGCGGCACGGACAATCGCCCCGTAGCCGGAGCATCCATGTCAGACCCCAAGCCCATCCCCCTGTCCCAAGACCCCCACGCCCTGCGTGAACCCCGCGACAAGACACTGGAGGCCGCCATCGGGCGCGAGGTCCGGTCGCTGCGCCACCGCCAGCGGATGACCGGGGCCGAACTGGCGGCGCAGACGGGGCTATCGGTGGGGATGCTGTCCAAGATCGAAAACGGCGTGATCTCGCCTTCGCTCAACACGCTGACGGTGCTGGCCAATGCGCTGAAGGTGCCGGTGGTGCAGCTGTTCCAGGCCTATGAGGAACCGCGCGGCTGCATGCATGTCAAAGCGGGCGAGGGGGTAGAGATCGACCGCGCTGGAACCCGCGCCGGTCATCAGTACAACCTGCTGGGCCACATTGGGTCGAATGCCTCTGGTGTAGTGGTAGAGCCCTATTTGATCACCCTCGACAGCGAAAGTGACCGCTTCCCCACCTTCCAGCATGAGGGGATCGAGATGCTCTATGTGCTCGACGGCACGATGCTCTACCGCCACGCGGATCAGACCTATCTGCTGGAACCCGGTGACTCGCTTCTGTTCGACTCTGACGCGCCACATGGGCCAGAGGAGTTGAACACCCTCCCGATCCGTTACCTCTCGATCATCACCTACCCGCAATCTGCCTGATTTTTGGGCGGCCTGCCGCGCCGCGCCTCAAGGCGCTTTGGTTTCCTTTCAAGAAACTTATTTTCTTGCTACGCATATCGGGCAATCGACAGGAGGCGCCCATGTGCGGGATCGTTGGCCTATTTCTAAAGAACGACAGCTTGCAGACGCAGCTCGGCGCGATGCTGACGGATATGCTGATCACCATGACCGACCGCGGCCCCGACAGCGCCGGGATCGCCATCTATGGCACGGGTGGTGAGGGCGTGAAGATCACCATCCAGTCCGACACGCCAGACGTGGATTTCGCCGGATTAGAGACTGATCTGAGCGAAGCGACCGGCTCTGAAATCGGCGTCCGCATCGTCGACACCCACGCCATCCTGACCTGCCCGGCTGACGCCCGCGCCGCCCTGATCGCGCATCTGGAGGCCAAGGGCCTGCGCATCATGGGCGTGGGCGAGGCGATGGAAATCTACAAGGAAACCGGCCTGCCGCGTGACGTCGCCGCCCGCTTTGGTCTGCGCGAAATGTCCGGCACCCATGGCATCGGCCACACCCGCATGGCTACCGAAAGCGCCGTGACGACGCTGGGCGCGCATCCGTTTTCGACCGCTGACGACCAGTGCCTTGTGCACAACGGGTCGCTGTCGAACCACAACCAGATGCGCCGCAAACTGGCCCGCAAGGGTGTGATGACCAAGACCGAAAACGATACCGAGGTCGGCGCGGCCTATATCTCATCCCGCATCGCCGACGGCGCATCGCTGGGCGACGCGCTGGAGGGCACGCTGCAAGACCTCGACGGGTTCTTCACCTTCGTCACCGGCACCCGCGACGGGTTCGGCGTGGTGCGTGACCCCATCGCCTGCAAACCGGCGGTGATGGCGGAAACCGACGATTACGTCGCCTTCGGCAGCGAATACCGCGCCTTCGCCGACCTTCCCGGTATCGACACCGCCCGCATCTGGGAACCCGAACCCGCCACTGTCTATTTCTGGGAACGCTGATGACTGAAATACTGGACATGTCGCAGGTTGAACTGCGGCAGGTGAACGCCACGCTGCAGGCCGCCAAAGGGCAGGACGAATGGCAGATCGACAACCCGCGTGGCTCTCATGCGGTGGCCGTTGGTTTGAACGCCCCGATCAGCGTCACGGTCAACGGATCGACGGGCTACTACTGCGCGGGCATGAACCAACAGGCCAGCGTGCATGTCACCGGATCGGTGGGTCCGGGCGTCGGCGAAAACATGATGTCGGGTGAGATCACCGTGGATGGCGACGCCAGCCAGTACGCGGGCGCGACCGGTCGCGGCGGATTGCTGAACATCAAGGGCAACGCCTCATCCCGCTGCGGCATCTCGATGAAGGGGATCGACATCGTGGTGCATGGCAACATCGGCCACATGTCCGCCTTTATGGCGCAAAAGGGCAACCTCGTGGTGCTGGGCGACGCGGGCGATGCGCTGGGCGATTCGATTTACGAGGCGCGGCTGTTCGTGCGCGGATCCGTCAAATCGCTGGGCACCGACTGCATCGAGAAAGAGATGCGTGATGAACATCTAAGCTTTCTTGCCGACATCCTGACCCGGACGGGCGCGAATGCGACGCCTGACCAGTTCCGGCGCTATGGCTCGGCCCGCAAGCTTTATAACTTTAACATTGATCATGCGGATGCCTATTGATGGATAAGACACCCAGAACAGAGCCGCGCCAATCCTGGACCTTCTCGCGCGAGGTGAACTCGGAAATCCGTAGGGCCGCGGCGACGGGCATCTACGACATCCGTGGCGGTGGCGCGAAACGCCGCGTGCCGCATTTCGACGACCTGCTGTTTCTCGGCGCGTCGGTCAGCCGCTATCCGTTAGAGGGGTACCGCGAGAAGTGTGAAACCGCCGTCACCCTCGGTACCCGTTTTGCCAAGAAACCGATCGAGCTGAAGATCCCCATTACCATCGCGGGCATGTCCTTTGGCTCCCTCTCCGCTCAGGCCAAAGAGGCGTTGGGTCGCGGTGCCACCCTTGCCGGGACCTCGACCACCACAGGCGACGGCGGCATGACGCCCGAAGAGCGTGGGCATTCCGAACAGCTCGTCTATCAATACCTGCCGTCCCGCTACGGCATGAATCCCGATGACCTGCGCCGCGCCGACGCGATTGAGATTGTCGTGGGCCAAGGCGCGAAACCCGGTGGCGGCGGCATGCTCTTGGGTCAGAAAATCACCGAACGGGTCGCGGGGATGCGCGACCTGCCACAGGGGATCGACCAGCGATCGGCCTGTCGTCACCCGGATTGGACGGGCCCGGACGATCTGGAAATCAAGATCCTAGAGCTGCGTGAAATCACCGGCTGGGAAAAACCCATTTACATCAAAGTCGGCGGCGCGCGGCCCTATTACGACACGGCGCTCGCGGTCAAAGCCGGGGCGGATGTGATTGTGCTGGACGGCATGCAGGGCGGCACGGCGGCGACTCAGGATGTGTTCATCGAACACGTCGGCCAGCCGACGCTCGCCTGTATCCGCCCCGCCGTCAAAGCGCTGCAGGATCTCGGCATGCACAGAGAGGTTCAACTGGTCGTTTCCGGTGGTATCCGCAACGGCGCGGACGTGGCCAAGGCGCTGGCCCTTGGCGCGGACGCCGTCAGCATCGGAACCGCCGCGCTGATCGCGTTGGGCGACAACGACCCCCGCTGGGAAGACGACTATCAGGCGCTTGGCACCACCCACGGCGCCTATGACGACTGGCACGAAGGCCGCGATCCGGCGGGCATCACCACGCAGGACCCGGACCTCGCCCAACGTCTCGACCCTGTCGCCGCAGGTCGCCGCCTGCACAACTACCTCAACGTGATGACGCTGGAATGCCAGACGCTCGCCCGCGCCTGCGGCAAATCCCACGTCCATAACCTTGAACCCGAAGACCTCTGCGCCCTCACGATGGAGGCCGCCGCCATGGCGCAGGTCCCCCTTGCGGGCACCGATTGGTATCCCGGAAAACCGGGGTTTTAAGACACTAAATCAGGGCTTCTTTGGTCAAATAAATATCCCAACCCAACGCATCCGCCCGCACCACATCAGACAGGAGAGACGATCATGGACCTAGCCAAATTCGCCAAACAGAACGGCGTGAAATACTTCATGATCTCTTTCACCGACCTCTTCGGCGGCCAACGGGCCAAGCTGGTGCCCGCGCAGGCCATCGCCGACATGCAGGAAGACGGGGCCGGGTTTGCGGGCTTTGCCACATGGCTCGACATGACCCCGGCGCACCCGGACATGCTGGCCGTGCCAGACCCCGACAGCGTCATCCAATTGCCATGGAAGCCAGAGGTCGCCTGGGTCGCCGCCGATTGCGTGATGGAGGGCGAGGAGGTCGCGCAGGCCCCGCGCAACGTGCTCAAATCGCTGGTCGCCAAGGCTGCCGATCAGGGCCTGCACGTCAAAACCGGGGTGGAGGCTGAATTTTTCCTGCTCACGCCTGAGGGCGAGGCAATCTCTGACCCCTTCGATACCGCCGAAAAGCCCTGTTACGACCAGCAGGCGGTCATGCGCCGCTATGACGTGATCGCGGAGATCTGTGATTACATGCTGGCGCTTGGCTGGGGGCCGTATCAAAACGATCACGAAGACGCGAATGGCCAGTTCGAGATGAACTGGGATTTCGCCGACGCTCTGGTGACCGCCGACCGCCATTCCTTCTTCAAGTTCATGGTCAAATCCGTCGCCGAAAACCACGGCTTCCGCGCGACCTTTATGCCGAAACCGCTGGCGAACCTGACGGGGAACGGCTGTCACTGCCACGTCTCGGTCTGGGACAAGGCGGGCAAGGTGAACGTCTTTGCCGACGCCGATGCGGACCTGTCGCCGCAAGGCATGAATTTCCTTGGCGGCATCATGAAACACGCGCAGGCCATGACCGCGCTGACCAACCCCGTGGTGAACAGCTACAAGCGCATCAACGCGCCCGCGACGTCTTCGGGCGCGACATGGGCACCCAACACGGTCACATGGACGGGCAACAACCGCACCCACATGGTCCGCGTGCCGGGCCCGGGCCGGTTCGAACTGCGCCTGCCCGATGGTGCCGCGAACCCCTACCTGCTGCAGGCGTCGATCATCGCCGCGGGCCTGTCGGGGATCGCGGCCAAGGCCGATCCGGGCAAACGGCTGGATATCGACATGTACGCCGAAGGGCACAAGGTCCGCGGGGCCGTGCGCCTGCCGCTGAACCTGCTGGATGCCATCCGCGCCTTCGACAAGGACAAGGCCTTCAAGGCGATGCTAGGGGACGCGTTTTCCACCGCCTATGTCGCGCTGAAGTCGAAGGAATGGGACAGCTACATGGCGCATTTCTCGGCTTGGGAAAAGGCAAACGCGCTAGACATATAGTATTTTTGCTATGCATTTAAGTCATTGCGGATATTCAGGAAACCTTTGATTTAGGTCATCGCGGACTCTTCGCCGACCAAAGAAGTTGCGGGCATCTACCACCAAAGACGGAGGGCCCGATATGCCTCTCATCACCAATTCCGCCAGATCCCTGATCCTTGGGGCCGTCGGCCTGTCACTGGCTGCCTGCACGACGATCGAAGCCGATGGGCGCGTCGTCACGGTCGAGAATAAGACCTATCCCGTCGGCATGCAGTACGACGGCTTCAAAGAGGAAAAGACGGGTCCTTACGTTCAGATCCAAGGCGAATGGCACAAGTGCGAAGGCACCTGCGAGGCAACGGTGGTCAACGTACTGGGGGATCCCCTGTTTCAAGATCGCCAGTTGAACCGAGAGGCGGCCGCCGCAGCGGATCAGACCAACAACCACGACGGTGGCGGCTCTGGCCACTAGGCGCAGTTGTTAGCCGCACATTCGAGATAAAAACAAAAAGCCCCGATGGTCGAAACCACCGGGGCTTTTGATCCACAGTTGGTGCCCAGAAGAGGCACCTTCTGGTTATTGCAAGAATCTGAAAATATTAATTTTTGTTTTTTCGGATTGTCGGTTTCCCCCAAAATTCCCCCACTAAGTTTTTTTCCATACTTCGCATTGGGGCATCGTTCCCACCGGCTGACGCTCCGCTCTTTGCTCGGTTTTCAAAATGAAGCTGGAACGCGTTCCGACATTGGGTGTTTTGGCGGAATAAAGAGTGCCATTCGATACCTGGAGTGGGACAGGCAAACCATCAAGTCGCATAGGACGCCGCTAGGCGGCTTCGGCGGTGCTCGGGTGGGGATGTCCGCCTTATGCCCCTTAACGGCCCTCCTACCCCCCGCCCCGTCGCATCTTGGGGCCGTTTGGTCCTCACTCCGGCCTGGACCCTGCACATGTTGCGCTGCATTTCTGAAAATCGACCCTTGGCCGCGCCTTCGACGTCAGCCCACCTCAAGACCCGTCGCTAGGCGGTTGTCGGCGTTCAAAGTGAACTCTATCGTTCCCGAGTTGGTTGCTGAAAGTTGAAGACACGATGGAATTGGACGCATTCATTGAACGCTGGAAAGCGTCCGGCGGGAATGAAATGGCGAACTTTCAGAGTTTCGCTGGTGAATTGGTGCAAATCCTTGGGGTAGAACCCGTCAAGGTCGCTGACGCGGAAGGTCAGAACAACGACTACCGTTTTGAGCGTCCCGTGACCTTCACACATACGGGCCGTGAGCGCCGGGGGCGCATCGACCTGTATCGGCGCGGCTGCTTCGTGTTGGAGGCCAAGCAAGGCAGTCACAAGCCTGCACGCGAACACAAAGACCAACTGTCGCTGCTGACCGACGACAGTGCGCCCAAACAGACCGGGCACGGCAAGCGCGGGACATCCTCATTCGATGACACGATGCTCAAGGCGCGGAACCAGGCGGACAACTACGCACGCGCGGTGTCGAAAGAGGACGGCTGGCCACCTTTCCTGCTTATCGTGGACGTGGGCTATGTCATCGAACTCTATGCCGACTTTTCGCGGCAAGGGCAGGGGTACAACCAGTTCCAGGACGGCAACCGCTATCGCATCACGATGGACGACCTCCGCAAGGAAGAAGTCCGCGACCTTCTTCGCACCATTTGGAACGACCCCTACAGCCTGGACCCCTCGCTAAAATCGGCCGAGGTGACCCGAGACATCGCCGCGCAGCTGGCGGAACTTGGCAAAAGCTTTGAAGGCCAAGGGCACGACAGCGAAACTGTGGCAAAGTTCCTCATGCGGTGCCTATTTTCGATGTTTGCCGAAGACGTGGACCTGATCCCGCGCGGCAGCTTCACCGAAAAGCTTATCGAATTGCGGGGCCACCCCGAACACGCTGCCCCCACGCTGAAAAGCCTGTGGGAAACCATGAACACCGGCGGCTTCTCTCCTGTTCTCACGACCGACCTAAAACGCTTCAATGGTGGGCTGTTCAAAGAGGCGGAGGCGCTGCCCCTGAACGCCCTTCAACTGGGTCTGCTTATCAAAGCGGCAGAGGCCGATTGGAAACAGGTCGAACCGGCCATCTTTGGCACGCTTCTGGAACGTGCCCTGGACAAACGCCAGCGGCACAAGCTGGGGGCGCATTACACGCCCAGGGCCTATGTGCAGCGCCTTGTGACCCCCACAGTCATCGAACCCCTGCGAGAGGATTGGAAGGCCGTCCAGGCGGGCGTGCAGCGCCTGACAGAGGACGGGAAGCTTGACGATGCCAGGGCGCTTGTCCGGGAGTTTCACGGCAAGCTATGCGCCACGACTGTGCTGGACCCGGCCTGCGGGTCGGGCAACTTCCTTTACGTCGCGCTAGAGATGATGAAGCGGCTAGAGGGTGAGGTGACGGCGCTGATGTCCGACCTGGACGACTCCCGCCCGCTTATTACCGTGGACCCGCATCAGTTCCTAGGAATTGAGTTGAACCCCTGGGCCGCCAACGTGGCCGAACTGGTGCTGTGGATTGGTTTTCTGCAATGGCATTTCCGCACCTACGGCACGGCGGCCCCGTCAGAACCTGTGTTGCGGGATTTCAAAAACATCCGCCAAGGCGACGCGGTGTTGGAATGGTCAGAGCGGACGCCGCGTATTGATGCCGATGGCAACCCCGTGACCCGCTGGGACGGGGTTACCACGATGCGGCATCCGGTGACCGGAGAGGAAGTGCCAGACCCAGAGTTCCGGGTGCAGGTCTTTGATTATGCCAAGCCCAAGCCGACCCAGTGGCCGCAGGCGGATTTCATTGTCGGCAACCCGCCGTTTATTGGGGGAAGTAAACAAAAGAGTGACCTGGGCATCGGCTATGTTGACGCGCTGCGAAAAGCATACCCAAACATCCCTGACAGCGTTGATTTTGTTATGTACTGGTGGGCCAAGGCAGCTGAGTGTGCGAAAAAATGGAACTCAAAATCGAGAACCGGAGCTCGCAGATTTGGCTTCATCTCAACCAATAGTCTCCGACAGCTAAGAAACCGCGCTATCGTTGAACCCTACCTGCGAGATCCTAAGGATACGCTGTCAATTTTGTACGCCATACCTGATCACCCTTGGGTGGACGCACTTTTTGGAGCTGCGGTTCGGATTTCGATGACCGTTGGTGCCAAAGGAAGGCGAAGCGGTTCGCTTGAGACAGTTGTCGAAGAAACTAAGGACCACTCTGAGTCACTCGGCAGAAGAGTTGACTATGCTGTGGAGACAGGTCGAATTTTCAGCAACCTTAGGCTTGGCGCGGATGTTTTGGAAGCTGGCCCACTCAAGTCTAACCAAAAGATGTCCGCGAGGGGCGCATTCTTAATCGGTAAAGGGTTTCTTAGAACCAAGGAAGAGGCATTCGAGCTCGCAAAAGACACCGACGCATTGAAGACGTTGGTTATCAGGCCCTTCCTGGGAGGCTACGACCTGACGCAAAAACATAGGCGTCGATGGGTTATCGATTTCTGGGGGCTATCTGCCAAAGAAGCCATGACCCGATACCCTTCTGCTTTCCAACATATTTTGGACACGGTGAAGCCTGTTCGAGATGAAAACGACATGGATTGGCGACGAGAGAACTGGTGGGTTTTTGGAGACCCGAGTCGCAGCTATCGGTCTGCTACCAACGGCTTAAGTGAGATGATTGTCACTTCTCGAACGGCCAAGCACAGAATTTTTCAAAAACAACCCACAGATTTTCTGCCCGAGAGCGAAGTGGTCGTAGTTGGCGCAAGCGATGACGCTATTTTGTCCGTGTTATCTTCTCGCCATCATACAGTTTTCTCATTGGCTACTTGCGGTTGGATGGGCGTCGGAAATGATCCACGATACAACAATAGCCTTTGTTTCGACCCGTTCCCATTCCCAGACCTCACCGAGGATCAGCGCACCCACCTCTGCAACTTGGGCGAAGAACTCGATGCGCACCGCAAAGCACAACAAGCCGCGCACCCCAAACTCACCCTCACCCAGATGTATAACGTCCTGGAAAAACTCCGGGCCGGGGAAACCATCGAAGGCAAAGACCGTGACATCTATGACCAGGGCCTTGTCGGCATCCTGCGCGACATTCACGACCGTATCGACGCCGCCGTGGCCGAAGCCTACGGCTGGCCCGCTGACCTGTCGGACGAAGACATCCTGTTCCGCCTCGTCGCGCTGAACAAGGAACGGGCGGAAGAGGAGGCGCGGGGGCATATCCGTTGGCTCCGTCCCGAGTATCAGAACCCCGAAGGCAAAGCCGCCGCCAAAGGCAAGACGGCCGAGATGGAGTTGGGCATCGTCGCCACGGTGGACAAGGCCGCGTGGCCCAAGTCTCTGCCCGAACAAATCACCGCCGTCCGGGAGGTCTTGGAAGACATGGGCGTTGCCACCCCCGAAGAAATCGCCCGCCGCTTCCACCGCGCCCGGACCAAGGCCGTGCTGCCCCTATTGGAAAGCCTCGCCGCGCTGGGCGATGCCGAGCGGGTCGAAGACGGGAAGTACGCGGCGTAGAAGTCATAATAGCCACGTTTTGCGGCCCACTTCGGCTTGTGCAGACTTGGAGAGTTTCCGGCGAATTTAGCTTTTAGTTTGGGCGAAGCCATCGAGAGCGTTTTGTTCGGATTTATTTGGATTAACACTTCGACAATATCTGAAAGGGTGCTGAGATGAGCGGATCACCCGATGACCTTCCCCGACTGATACACGAAGCCCTTGAAGAACTAGGGTGGGATTCGAACGCAGCCAGTGTGGCTGAAAGGGTTAGGCGACTGGACATAGGCCTGCCCGCGGAGGACGAGTTCTCAGTGATTTGCGCTTGGTTGGGTCGAGTGGAGCTTCTTCACAAATTGGACCAACACCAGGTGCCCAAAATGTCAAAAGAGAGTTTCCAAGTCCCTGACCTTTTGGCTCGTTTCGATACACAGAAAAACAACAGACCGCTCTTGATCGAGGTTAAAACGGGCAATGAAAATACACTTTCTTTCAAGCCTGAATATCTCGAACGACTTCAAAACTACTCGACGCTCATGGGAATGCCGCTCCTGATCGCCTGGAAGTATCACTCATTCTGGACACTGTTCGAGGCTCGCCACCTCAAGTTGGCTGTGAAGAATTTCAACATCTCATTCCATGACGCTATGGCGGAAAACCTGCTGACGGTATTGGCCGGGGATGTAGCATATGAAATTGGCCCCGGCTCTGGTGTGCATCTGCGCGCAAAAAAAGATGAGCTTCTCTCCGCCGAAAAACTGGATAGTCACACATCAGAGCATTGGAAGATGCATATCGACAAAGTCGAATTTACCAACCGTGATGGAGAAGTAGTCGACGAGCTTTCGTCTGAAACGCAGTCGCTATTAACCGTATGGGATTTAGAAGAACGCCAAGATCACGATGAAGACCACATTTGGCTTCGATACACAGCACCTACCGAAGTTACAGAGTTTGGTCATAGAACTTTGGTTCGGCTTCTCGATTGGGTGCGTCCAAGTGGGCAGAAAATTTCATGGCGAAGGGTGGCTAGAAAAGAGAAGCTGAGCACGATTGAAGACCTAAGGTCGGCACTTTCCGTCGCGTTCGACGAGAAAATCATCAAGTATGTGTTCTACCTTCAACCCAGAACCGCACCAGATTTTCTAAATGAAACAGAACTAGTTAACGAATAGTCGCATTTGAAAACTTGCTGCTTGCAGGCTGCGTGGGGCGATGCGGAGCGGGTCGAAGACGGGAAGTACGTGGCCTAGTGCACCCCCATCAAATAGGGGGGCGCAAATTTGACGCCCCCCGGATTTAGTACTTGTCGAGCGTTACGCCGCCTTGGGCATCGTCGTCCCGAAGCACTTTCCCGGCAAAGCCCGCCCGTGGTGTTCCTCCTGACGCGCCACGTAATCTGCGCCTCTCAGACTGCCGTGATAGCCGTAAAGGTTCCGCTTCACCTGCCACCCGTGGCTGTGCGCTTCTGATACGACATCCTCTGCATCGTCCGCCCATTGCGGGTGCGCTGGGTCGCCGGTGACCTTCTCTAAGACGCGGATGAGGTGGTGGGTGTGGTCCTCGGGCCAGAACAGGTAGACGTGAAGATGTACGCCAACCTGAGAGCCTTCGGCCTTTGCCCAGACCCAATAGGCCGGGAAACCCAGAACCTCTCTCAGCACGCGGCGGAGCCGCTGGAAGAGGGTGTCGCGCCGCTTCGGCTCAGGAAGGCCCAGGACATTGTGCTTATGGCCTTTGCCCAGGTGACGCAGATTGTGCCAGGTGACCGTGACCATGAAGGACAATGGATACCCGGCCTGCCATGCCGCTATAGCGACAGTCTCCGCAGCTTTCACCCGTTCCGCCAACTTGCGCGGCGAAGTCTTCTGGCGAGCGTTTTTTGCTTTCCCTGCCTTACGGGTATTCTTTTTCGCCATACTAATAGTAGGGCCGGTCCGCCGATTGGCCTTTTTGCTGTGGGCTTTGGCGTTGGCGGGGTTCCGGGACGTACGAGATACGACAGCGGCGGAGCGGCGCTTGAGAGGGGTCGAAACCCGCTGAGATGCAGGTGCGACGTGCATTATTCGCCCCCCTCTTCGACGCGGCGCACGTCGCTTTTGAGAACGTAGATGGCGCTGCGGCGATGCTTCCCCGGCAACTGGACCGCGTTGTGGATGGTGTCGAACATGACCCCTTTCCCGGCAAGGCAATGGACGTTCGCAGCAAGGCGGACGGTGCTGGCGCAAACCAGCGGGGCTTCCATCAGGGTTTCCAGAACTTGCCGGTTCAATCCAGCGACGGTGATGGTGGACGTCTCCGAGCCGTTGGTGACCATGAAAGTCGCGGGTGCCGTGTCAGGCTTGAGGTCCGTTTCGGACAGGATGGTCTTTGCATTGGTGAAGGCACAGCGGTACTGTGCACCCCGAGGGGTTTTGATGTCATCTGACATGGGAACTCCATAATTTTGGGAAATTGGAAACCGGGGCTTTGTGGAGAAGCACCCGGTTTCATTTTTGGCTGGAAGTGCCGTGTTTGGCGCTACTAGGCCGCGCTCTTGCGCTCCATCCACTCACGGACATCGGAGCGGCGCAGGCGAACGTTCTTGCCGACTTTGAATGCGGGCAGGTCGCCGGTGGCAATGGAGATGCGAACGAAGGTCTCACCGAGACCGGTCATTTCACAAACCTCCTTAACATTAATATATGTAGGCTGTTCTTTAGACATCGTTTACTCCCGTCTGGTTGCTGGAACGCTCGCAGAATGGTGCACAACGCCGCTCGCTCTCAACGCCCATTAACCTCGGTAAATGACGGCTGTAGTTTTTGAGCTAAAATTCATCGTGAAAACAGAAGCTTGCGTAGCTTCTCCTGAGGTGGGTCCTCGCTCGCCAATTATTTGAGGTATCGTTCCCGATATTCTCGGACAAATTTTTCGGTTGTCGTTTTGCCGGGGATGGGCACACCGCTTTTTTCCCATATCGCAACAGCACTAAAGGGTGTCGGTCTTTCACCGCACTCTAGGGCTTCAGACAAGAGCCTGATATATTTTTCGGCCTCAAATTTGACTGGTCGCCCAGGCCGAACTCTCGCTGCTGTATTCTGAACCCCGTAGGTACAGGCTAACTGTTCTTCGATTTCGTCGTTTCGAAACAGCGCGTAATGGCCTTGGTACAGGTCTATTCCTGAGAAAATACTTTCCAGCAGGTTTTGGTCTTCTCTGCCGCCGTATCTGTTAGATGTCGTCTTAGCGAAATTCCAGACATTACAATTTCTGTTGGCTTTGATGAGATTAAATTCAGCACTGAAATACAATGTGTCAGGGTATGTTCCTTGGTACCCGTTTTCATCGTATATGTCTGTTATGAAGGTGAAAGTTTGCAGCTGGACCGGTTCGCTTCCCGGTCGCCACGCGAACAAACCGCGGTGGCACATTTCTGCGAGTTGAACTTCAAGATAAAACGCCCAAAACCGTTCGGACCAACCTTCATCTCGGCCTCTCCGCAATTCTGCTGAATACTGGGCGCTAAGGGCCGTCGGTAACCAACTGGCCGCCGGCTCTTCGGTTATTCCTCTCTCCCGAAGAATGGCCACGAACTGGCTAGGATAACAAAATCCCTTAGGTGGTTCTGGTGTGAGGGACATCAGGCCTTTCATTCCACCACCCGCAGCCCAGCGCGTTGCGTCCCTTCCTTGGCGGACGTGACGTAGGATGACCAATCGTTCATAATCTTGCGGCGCAAGGGCAGATGGTCGTCCCGCTGATATGCCTGAGATACTTTGTTGCCGACTTTGTGCTGAATGCACCTTTCGCTCATATCTGGCGGAATACCGGTGGCGGTCGCCCAATCAGAGAAAGACGACCGGAAGCCATGAATACGTCCTTTTTCTCCGAGGTTGTTTAATACCTCCAACACGCTTTTTTGCGGTACTTCGTTAGGACCGTATTGGGCTGGGAAAAGCTTGCCGCCTCTGGCGTGCCGCATGGCCAACTCAACAACCTTGGCGGCTTCAGGCGAAAGTGGACAGCGAACGTCTGAGACAGTTCCAAGCCGACCTTTCAAAGCTTGGGCCGGAATTGTCCATACACGATTTTCTATATCGAACTGCTCTACCATCGCTTCCCGAACGGGACTGCCGCGATGCACTGTCAGCAGCGCTAGGCGCAAAGCAAGTGTCGCCGGCGTCTGGTCAAGTTCGCAGATCCGCTCGTACAGCTGCGGAATATCTTCATAAGGTGTGTGGGGGATATGCTTGGTGTTGTTTGGCACCTGTCCAAGCAACCTTTTCGCCCTTGGCGCGGCGGCCTCATCAACCCTCGCCCCCTCGTCCGCAGCATAGTCCAAGGACATCTTCAACCTGTTGAACGCTTTCTTGGCAGTTGATTGCTTTGTCGTCCAAATGGGCGAGAGGGTTGCCCGAATGTCCTCGGACGTTATTTCCTCGACCGACATCTTTCCCATCTTTGGTAGAACGTGGTGCTGCAAAGGAGACATCCATCGTCCTGCATTGCCTTCACCTTTAAGGCTGGGTTTTAGGCTTTCGAAAGTACGCTCCACCACAGCGTTGAGCGTCCAGTCCTTCGCTCCTGCACCCTTCACGCGGCCAATCGCCTCCAAGGGGTCACGCTGTTCCAGGATGGCAGTCCGAATTTTGGCAGCCAGGTCACGTGCCACGGCCAGCTTCACCGTCTTTGCGGACCCTAGGCCGATTTCCCGACGCTTACCGTTGCGTTGGCCGCGCCACTCCCAGCTACCCTGTCCTTCGCTTTTCACGTTCAGGTACAGGCCGCCGCCGTCATTGTGCCGCCCAACCTCGGCTCTATCGACAAACTTCTGGGTAAGGCCGCTCCGGCTCCGCTCTCCGGTTTTCGACATGGATTTCCCCCCTCACTCGCAAATTTCCCCCACTTTTCCCCCACACGCTGCGGGCTCCTGCGGAACTGTGCGGTAAAGAATGGAACCAGACGGCCCTGTTATCAAGGCTCTACGGTTCTGTGCGGTACGGGGTGATACCACAGTTGGTGCCCAGAAGAGGACTCGAACCTCCACGGCCTTGCGGCCACTGGCACCTGAAGCCAGCGCGTCTACCAATTCCGCCATCTGGGCACGAAACTGCGTGAGGCCGCGATTTAGACGTGGTCGGGCACGGTGTCAACGGCGATTTGCGCCATTTTCATCATATCTCCCAATTCGCCTTGCCCCGGGGGGGTGCGAGGGCTAGGAAAAGGGGGATAAAGGCTAGATTGCAGGGGTTTCTCGCATGTCGGGACTGGTGACCATCTTTGGCGGATCGGGGTTTCTGGGGCGCTATGTAGCGCGGCGGATGGCGAAACAGGGTTGGCGCGTGCGCGTCGCGACCCGGCATCCGAATGATTCCATGTTCGTGCGGACCTATGGGACCGTCGGCCAGGTCGAACCTATTTTCTGCAATATCCGCGATGACGACTCGGTCCGGCAGGCCCTGCACGGGGCCGAGGCCGTGGTGAACTGCGTCGGTATTCTGACCGAAAAGGGCAAGAACGGCTTTGACGCGGTGCAGACCGAAGGCGCAGCCCGGATCGCGCGGCTTGCTGCGGCGGATGGGGTTAAGCGGATGGTGCAGATTTCGGCCATCGGCGCGGATAAGGACGCCGAAAGCGATTACTCCCGCACCAAGGCCGAAGGCGAAGCCGCCGTGCTAGAGCATATGCCGGGGGCGATGATCCTGCGCCCGTCGATCATGTTCGGACCCGAGGATGAGTTCTTTAACCGGTTCGCATCAATGACCCGCTTTGGTCCGGTGCTGCCGATGGTTGGTGGGTCGACCAAGTTCCAGCCGGTCTATGTCGATGACGTGGCCGCTGTGGCGGAAATGGGCGCGCTGGGCACGGCCGAGGGTGGCGTTTACGAACTGGGCGGTCCTGATGTCGCGACCTTCCGCGAGTTGATGAAGGAAATGCTGGGCGTGATCCACCGCCGCCGCATCCTGCTGAACCTGCCCGCTTGGGTTGCCAAGCTGATGGCCTTTGGTCTGACGATTGTTCAGTACGTGTCGCTGGGTCTGATCCACAACGATACGCTGACCCGCGACCAGATCGTGAACCTGCAGATCGACAATGTCGTGTCCGGGAATCACAAGGGCTTTGCTGACGTGGGTATCACGCCCGTCGCGACCGAAGCGGTTCTGCCCGACTACCTGTGGCGCTTCCGCCCGTCGGGTCAGTACGACGCGATCAAGGATTCCGCGAAAAACCTGCGGGCCTGAGAGGAAAAGGTCGGCGGCACTGAGTGCCTCGATTCCGGCCTTGATGGAGCTCTCTCTTCGAATTGTCTGGGCGGCTTACCCCGCGCGGCATCAAGGCCGCAGGCCGCCGCGCATCGACGGGCCGCCCCCGGGCCCGGCGATTTGGCGTCGTAGGCCGCACGTGCATTCAGCGCGCTTCCACGGGTAGATAAATCGCTCGGTTCAATCGAAAGGGATCGCCAGTCCGCGGCCCCGCGACGCCCGGCTCAGTTCAGCGACCAGATGATCAACCCGGCGCCCAGCACGACCCGGTAAATAACGTAAGGCATAAAGCTGACGGTCCGCAGCAGCCGCATCATCAGCACCAGCGCCAGCATGGCCGATACGAACGCGAACCCCGCGCCGATCGCCGCGTCCTTGGCCACGATCGCATCGCCCGACATCACCACGTCCGCGCCCAGCAGCAACCCGCTGGCAATGATGACCGGCACCGACATCAACATTGAAATCTTGGCCGCGTCCGGCCGCGCATATCCCATGAAGCGCGCGCCAGTGATGGTGATGCCCGACCGCGACGTGCCGGGGATCAGCGCCACCGCCTGCCATAGACCCAGTACCCAGGCTTCGCGCAGGTTCCACTCTCTCGCCTCACGCTCGGCCGGGGATTTCTGGTCCGCCCACCACAACACGATGCCGAACCCCAGCATGGTGATCCCGATCAGCAGCGCTGACCGCATTGCATCGGCCAGCCCTGTGACCTTCAGCACCAGCCCCACCAGAATGGCGGGGATCGTCGCGACGATCAGCAGGAACGCCAGCCGCGCGCCCGGCGTGTCCAACCGGCCTGTCAGCAACCTTGGCACTCCCAGCAGCGCCTGTTTCACGTCCGACCAGAAATAGACGATCACCGCGCCCAGCGTTCCGACGTGCACGGCCACATCGATTGTCTGCCCCTGATCCGCCATTGAGGTAAGCTGGGGCAATAGAATCAGGTGTCCGGACGACGATATCGGCAGGAATTCGGTGATGCCCTGAATGACGGCCAGCAGAATCAGTTGGAACAGGGGCATCGTTAAGTCTCCGTTTTCGGTGGTTTACGCCTTTGCTGCGCGAAGGGAAGACCGCATGTAGGTCCGCATCGGACCATTAATTCGGTCAGATATTGTGCCGTGGGTGTAAAATCTTCCTTCGCGACCAGTATTAGGTCAGCAATAATGACTTTTCTTTTCTGATCGGATACCGTAAGAACCGCCGGAACCAGCACTTACGCCAGTTTGACCAAGAGGATTCCGCGTGGCCAAGCAACCGATGCTCAAATTTGTCACCGTCGAGCGTGACATGCCCAGCAAACGCGAAGCTGATATTCGGAACAAGGATTTCGACGAAATCTATGCCGAATACGCCGCCGCCAAAGCAGAAGAGCAGGCGTCGCGCTGTTCTCAGTGTGGTGTGCCGTATTGTCAGTCGCACTGCCCGCTGCACAACAACATCCCCGATTGGCTGCGTCTGACCGCGACCAACCGGCTGGAAGAAGCATATCAGGTGTCTCAGGCCACCAATACCTTCCCGGAAATCTGTGGCCGTATCTGCCCGCAGGACCGTCTGTGCGAAGGCAACTGCGTCATCGAACAATCGGGCCACGGCACCGTCACCATCGGCGCGGTCGAAAAATACATCACCGACACGGCGTGGGAAAACGGCTGGGTCAAGCCTGTGACCCCGGCGGTCGAGCGTAAGGAATCCGTCGGCATCATCGGCGCGGGCCCCGGTGGTCTGGCCGCCGCTGACATGCTGCGCCGCGCTGGCGTGCAGGTGACCGTCTATGACCGTTACGACCGTGGCGGCGGGCTGCTGACCTACGGCATCCCCGGCTTCAAGCTGGAAAAAGACGTCGTCATGCGCCGGATGGACCAGCTGGAGCAATCCGGCGTGACCTTCAAGCTGAACTGCAACGTCGGCGAAGACATCTCGTTCGCCGAGATCCGCGAACAGCATGACCGCGTGATCATCGCCACCGGCGTCTACAAGACCCGCGAACTGACCCAGCCCGGCTGCAACGCCAAGGGTATCGTCCGCGCGATCGATTATCTGACCGCGTCGAACAAGGCGTCGAACTTTGGCGACACCGTCCCCGAGTTTGAATCGGGTGAGCTGAACGCCAAGGGTAAGAAGGTCGTCGTGGTCGGCGGTGGTGACACTGCGATGGACTGCGTTCGCACCGCGATCCGTCAGGGCGCAACCAGCGTCAAATGTCTGTACCGTCGCGACCGTGCCAACATGCCGGGATCGCAGCGCGAAGTGCAGAACGCCGAAGAAGAAGGTGTCGAGTTTGTCTGGCTGTCGAACCCGCTGGATTTCAAAGGTGACACTGTCACCGGCCTGACCATCCAGAAAATGCGTCTGGGCGCGCCCGATACCTCGGGGCGTCAGTCGCCGGAACTGATCGAAGGTTCGGATTATGCCGAAGACGCCGATCTGGTCATCAAGGCGCTGGGTTTTGAGCCCGAAGATCTGCCGACGCTCTGGGATCAGCCGGAACTGGCCGTGACCCGCTGGGGCACGATCCGCGCGGAATTCGCGACCGGCAAGACCAGCCTCGACGGTGTTTATGCCATTGGCGACATCGTGCGCGGCGCGTCCTTGGTGGTCTGGGCGATTCGGGATGGGCGCGACTGTGTTGCCGCCCTTCTGGACGATCTGAACACCAACGCTGCGGTTGCCGCGGAATAATTTGAAAAGAATTTGTGCCCTGATTTCAGGGCACAACCCCCCGATTTCGACCGTTCGGTGATTTGCGATGTCCGCAACACCCTCCGAACCCATGGTATACCCGGATCAAATCAAGAAGGCCCGGATCAATGGCACAGACGAAGACAGGACAATGCATGTGCGGCGCGGTGCGTTTCACCGCAACGAACGTCCCCGACACGTTCGGCGTCTGCCATTGCGACATGTGCCGTCGCTGGACCGGATCTGCCCTGTTCGGCGTATCGGTCGCTCAGTCCGATCTCACCTGGGAAGGCGAGGCGCATATTAAGACGCTGCAATCCAGCGACTGGGCCGAACGCGCGTGGTGCCAGCGGTGCGGCACGTCGCTGTATTATCACGTGACGGTGGATGGCCCGATGTCGGCCAAGGTGGAAATCCCGCTCGGGGTCTTTGACGATCCCAACGGTTTTACGCTCAATCGCGAGATTTTCATCGACCAGAAGCCCGACAGCTACGATCTGGCTGGCGATCACGAACGGCTGACCAAGGCCGAAGTGATGGCCAAGTTCGGGGTCCAACTGTGAGCGCGCAGCTCTCCATTCCCATGGTACAGGACGGCGACGTCCTGCGCGTCTGGCTGTACAAAGGCCAAAGCGATCGGCTGGTCGTGTCCTTTACGGGCATCGGCTTGGACGGCGCAGATCTGGGCTATGAATTTGCCAATACGGCAACGCACGGCGGGCGCGACTCGGCGCTGTTTATCGCGGACAAAACGCGCAGCTGGCTGAACGCGCCGGGCATCATCGACGATATCCGCCAGTGGATCGACGCGGCCCGGGTTGAAACCGGGGCCAAGGTGGTGATGACGCTGGGCCATTCGATGGGCGGGTTCGCTGCGCTGGCCATGCCGAAATATACGCCGGTGAAGGTTGCTGTCGGGCTGTCGCCGCAGGCCTCGGTGCATCCCGATGTGGTGCCCGAAGAAACCCGTTGGGCCGAATACCGTGACCGGATCACGGCATTTACCATCCGCGATCTGTCGGAAACCATCGTGCCGGACACGACCTACTACGTGCTGCATGGCCGCCATACGCGGGAAAAACATCTGCGGGATCGGATGCCCGAGGCGACGAACATCGTCCACCTGATCCTGCCGCGCACGGTTCACAACGTGCCGCAGAAATTGCGGGCCGCGGGCAAGCTGGGCGAAGTAGTGGAATTTGCGTTCCAGAATCGCCCGCGCGCCTTCCGGTTGTCGCTGTCCGATATGGAAGCCTACCGCCGGTCGGACCCTGACCCTTTTGCAAAACAGGTTGCCGGATGACCCGCCGCGATCTGATGAAATTAGACCCTGTTCCACGCGAATGCGCTGCGTTCGCCCAGATGGAGGACCAAGACCATGACCAAGTATGACGCCGATTGGGCCCGGGCCGAGGAAGCCAAGCGCAAGTGGATGGCCGAAAACGGCCTGTATTCCGAAGCCGAAGAGCACTCCTCCTGCGGGGTGGGTCTGGTTGTGTCCATCGACGGTAAGAAAAGCCGCAAGGTGGTCGAAGCCGGGATCAAGGCGCTGAAGGCGATCTGGCACCGTGGTGCTGTGGACGCAGACGGCAAAACGGGCGATGGCGCGGGCATCCACGTGCAGATCCCGGCCCCCTTCTTCTATGACCAGATCAAGCGCACCGGCCACGAACCGCGTCTGGACGAACTGATGGCCGTTGGTCAGGTCTTCCTGCCCCGCACCGATTTCGGCGCGCAGGAAACCTGCCGGACCATCGTCGAAGCCGAAGTGCTGCGCATGGGCTATTACATCTACGGCTGGCGCCACGTTCCGGTGGACATCGAATGCCTTGGCGAAAAGGCCAACGCGACCCGCCCCGAGATTGAACAGATCCTGATCTCGAACTCCAAAGGTGTGGACGAAGAAACCTTCGAGCGTGAGCTGTACGTCATCCGCCGCCGCATCGAAAAAGCGGCTGCTGCCGCGCATGTCGACGGCCTGTACATCGCGTCGCTGTCGTGCCGGTCGATCATCTACAAGGGTATGATGCTGGCCGAACAGGTCGCCGTCTTCTACCCCGACCTGCAGGACGAACGGTTTGAGTCGGCCTTCGCCGTCTATCACCAGCGCTATTCCACCAACACCTTCCCGCAGTGGTGGCTGGCGCAGCCCTTCCGCATGTTGGCCCACAACGGTGAGATCAACACCATCAAGGGCAACATCAACTGGATGAAGTCCCACGAAATCCGTATGGCGTCGGGCACGTTCGGCGATCTGGCGGAAGACATCAAACCGATCATTCCGTCGGGCTCGTCCGACTCGGCCGCGCTGGACGCGGTGTTCGAAGTGCTGGTTCGCTCGGGCCGCTCTGCGCCTATGGCGAAAACGCTGCTGGTGCCGGAATCCTGGTCCAAGCAGGCGCTGGAACTGCCGCAGGCGTGGCGTGACATGTATTCCTACTGCAACGGCGTGATGGAGCCGTGGGACGGCCCCGCAGCCTTGGCCATGACCGACGGTCGCTGGGTCTGTGGTGGTCTGGACCGCAACGGTCTGCGCCCGATGCGGTATGTCGTGACCGGCGACGGCCTGCTGATCGCCGGGTCCGAGGCGGGCATGGTCCCCACCCACGAAGGCACTGTGCGCGAAAAAGGCGCGCTGGGTCCGGGTCAGATGATTGCCGTCGATATGCAAGAGGGCAAGTTGTACCACGACGTCGAAATCAAGGACCGTCTGGCCGCATCGCAGCCCTTTGGCGAATGGGTCGGCAAGATCACCGATCTGGAAGACACGCTGTCCAAGATCGAAGAAAAGCCGATCTATACGGGCGAAGAACTGCGCAAGCGTCAGATCGCGTCGGGCATGACGATTGAGGATATCGAACAGATCCTCATCCCCATGGCCGAAGATGCGAAAGAACCGCTGGCGTCGATGGGCGACGACACGCCGTCCGCCGTTCTGTCGAACCAGTATCGCAACCTTAGCCATTATTTCCGGCAGAACTTCTCTCAGGTCACCAACCCGCCGATCGACTCGCTTCGGGAATTCCGGGTGATGTCGCTGAAGACGCGGTTTGGGAACCTGAAGAACGTGCTGGACGAAAGCTCGGCCCAGACGGAAATCTTTGTTCTCGACAGCCCGTTTGTCGCGAACTCTCAGTTTGATGAGCTGACCACGCATTTCAATGCGGGCCTGTCGGAAATCGACTGTACCTTCCCGGCGGGTGGCGGGGCCGATGGCCTGCGTCAGGCGCTGAACCGTATCCGCGCCGAGGCCGAAGAGGCCGTCCGCTCGGGCGGGGGTCACATCATCCTGACCGACCAGCATCAGAACCCCGACAAGGTGCCGATGCCGATGATCCTTGCCACGTCCGCCGTGCATAGCTGGCTGACGCAGAAAGGTCTGCGGACCTTCTGTTCGCTGGGTGTCCGGTCTGCCGAATGTCTGGACCCGCATTACTTTGCGGTGCTGATCGGCTGTGGTGCGACCATTGTGAACGCCTATCTGGCCGAAGACACGCTGGCCGACCGCATCAACCGCGGCCTGCTGGACATGTCCCTGACCGAAGCGACCGCGGCCTACCGCGAAGCCATCGATCAAGGTCTGCTAAAGATCATGTCCAAGATGGGCATTTCGGTCGTGTCGTCCTATCGCGGCGGTCTGAATTTCGAAGCGGTGGGCCTGTCCCGCGCGATGTGTGCCGAATTCTTCCCGGGCATGACCTCGCGGATCTCCGGTATCGGTGTGTCCGGTATCCAGAAAAAGATCGAAGGCGTTCATGCCAAGGGCTGGCTCTCGGGCCTCGACGTTCTGCCGATCGGCGGCTTCTACAAGTCGCGGAAATCGGGTGAAACCCACGCGTGGGAAGCGCAGACCATGCATATGATGCAGACGGCCTGTAACCGCGCGTCTTATGAGATCTGGAAGCAGTACAGCGCCCGGATGCAGGCGAACCCGCCGATCCATCTGCGCGACCTGCTGGCGATCAAGCCTTTGGGCAACGCGATCCCGCTGGAAGAGGTCGAGTCGATCACCTCGATCCGCAAGCGGTTCGTGACGCCGGGCATGTCGCTGGGTGCCCTGTCGCCCGAAGCGCACAAGCTGCTGAACGTTGCGATGAACCGCATCGGGGCCAAGTCGGACTCGGGCGAGGGCGGTGAAGATCCGGCGCACTTCGTCCCGGAACCCAACGGCGACAACCCGTCTGCGAAGATCAAGCAGGTGGCCTCGGGTCGTTTCGGTGTGACCGCCGAATACCTGAACCAGTGTGAAGAGCTTGAGATCAAAGTCGCGCAGGGTGCCAAGCCCGGCGAAGGGGGTCAGCTGCCCGGCATGAAGGTCACCGACCTGATCGCCCGTCTGCGCCACTCGACCAAGGGCGTGACGCTGATCTCTCCTCCGCCGCACCACGACATCTACTCGATCGAAGACCTTGCGCAGCTGATCTATGACCTGAAGCAGATCAACCCGACGGTGAAGGTCACGGTGAAACTGGTGGCGTCTTCGGGCGTCGGCACGATTGCTGCCGGTGTGGCCAAGGCCAAGGCGGATATCATCCTGATTTCGGGTCACAACGGTGGCACCGGGGCGTCCCCGGGTACGTCCATCAAGTTCGCGGGTCTGCCGTGGGAAATGGGCCTGACCGAAGCGCATCAGGTGCTGGCGATGAACAACCTTCGGTCCCGCGTCACGCTGCGGACCGACGGTGGTCTGCGCACGGGTCGTGACATCGTCATGGCCGCGATGATGGGGGCCGAGGAGTACGGCATCGGTACCGCCGCGCTGATCGCGATGGGCTGTATCATGGTGCGCCAGTGCCAGTCGAACACCTGCCCGGTTGGCGTGTGTACGCAGGACGAAAGCCTGCGTGCCAAGTTCACCGGGACGGCGGACAAGGTCGTGAACCTCATCACCTTCTACGCGCAGGAAGTGCGGGAAATCCTTGCCTCCATCGGCGCGCGGTCGCTGGACGAGGTGATCGGGCGTGCGGACCTGCTGAGCCAGGTGTCGCGTGGTGCGGATCATCTGGACGATCTGGACCTGAACCCGCTGCTGATCACGGTCGATGGGTCGAAGAACATCGTCTACAACCGTGACAAGGCCCGCAACGCCGTGCCGGATACGCTGGACGTGGAAATCGTGCGCGACGCCGCGCGGTTCCTGAAAGACGGCGAAAAGATGCAGCTGTCCTACGCGGTGGAAAACACCCACCGGTCTGTCGGCACGCGCACCTCGTCGCACATCGTTCAGAACTTTGGCATGCGTAACGCGCTGCAGCCGGATCACCTGACGGTCAAGCTGTCGGGATCGGCCGGTCAGTCGCTGGGGGCCTTCTCTGCTCCGGGCCTCAAGATCGAGGTGATGGGCGAGGCCAACGACTATGTCGGTAAGGGTCTGTCGGGCGGCACGATTGTCGTGCGTCCGCCGATGGAATCGCCGCTGGTCGCTGCGGACAACACCATCATCGGCAATACGGTGCTGTATGGTGCGACCGACGGTTACCTGTTTGCGGCGGGCCGCGCGGGCGAGCGTTTCGCGGTTCGGAACTCGGGCGCGAAGGTGGTGATCGAGGGCTGTGGCTCGAACGGGTGTGAATACATGACCGGCGGCGTCGCGGTGATCCTTGGGTCCATCGGGCCGAACTTTGGCGCGGGTATGACCGGCGGGATGGCGTATCTGTACGATCCCGAAGGTCAGGCGGCGGATCTGATGAACATGGAAACGCTGGTGACCTGCCCGGTCACGGTCGAGCATTGGCAGGATCAGCTGAAAGGCCTGATCGAACGCCATGCGGCCGAGACGGGCAGCCGGAAAGCCACCGACCTGTTGCAGAACTGGGATTTGGAGAAGGACAACTTCCTTCAGGTCTGCCCGAAAGAGATGCTGGTCCATATCCCGCATCCGCTGTCGGTCGAAGAACAGGCCGTTCCGGCAGAGTGATCTGACCGGACCCGGTGACAAAAGGCCCCGTGAGAGCGGGGCCTTTTCTTTTGGCACAAAGGGGGCTGGGCGGCTTGGACCTGCGCGAGGATCCTGCTGTCACGGAAATGGACCTTTGGCGGGGCGGTGTCTGCTGTTAGGATATATTCAGTTTTACCGGGGGGATATCTTATGAAGCGATTGTTGCGATGCGCAGTGCTGGCCGCGGCCATGGTGACAGCGCCAGCGGTTTATGCCGGAGACTGCGGCTATGACTATTGCTGGGGCGCGGTCGGTTTCGGACCGAATGGCGCATGGGGTTATTCCTACGGACAGTTTTCCGAAACCGAGGCGGTGAACGTGGCGCAGAATGGCTGTGGCTGGAACTGCAGTGTGGTCAGGACATTCTACAACACCTGCGGAGCCATCGCGGTGGCCGACAATGGCGGCTGGGGCTGGGCCCATGCGCCGACCAGGTCGGATGCAGAAAGCTCTGCCATTGCGTATTGCGTGCCGCACGGGCGCAACTGTCAGGTGCGCGTGTCGTCCTGTTCGCCCTAAGTGCGCCGAGGGTGAGTTCGTAATTCCCTCAGGCCCGCAACTGGCGTAAAAACCGCACATGGCAAAGCAGGCAGCGCAGCGCAGAAAACCGCGCAAGCAGAGCAGAAAGACAAAGCAGACACGCAGCCTTGGCCTTGGTCGGGTGTTGCGCCGCTGGGTCATGCGCTTTGTGCTGTTGGCCGTGGGGATCATCGGTCTGGCCACCGGGACCTATGCCATTCTGGACCCGCCCACCGGCATCTACATGAAGTCAGAAGAGCTTCGGCTGGGCACCATCGATCACGAATGGGTCGATCTGGAAGGGATCGCGCCGGTGATGGCACGGTCAGTCGTGGCGGCAGAGGATGCGAATTTCTGCGAACACTGGGGGTTCGACATCGCCGCCATCCGCAGCGCAATCGACGCGGGCGGCAATCGCGGCGCGTCGACCATTTCGCAGCAGGTGGTCAAGAACGTCTATCTTTGGCATGGGCGCAACTGGACCCGCAAAGCGCTGGAAGCCATCCTGACGCCCGTGGTCGAAACGGTCTGGTCGAAACGGCGGATTATCGAGATCTATCTGAACATGGTGGAATTCGACGAGGGCGTCTTTGGCGTGGACGCGGCGGCGCATCATTATTTCGGCATCGGACCTGACGAGTTAAGCGCGCGGCAGGCCGCGCTATTGGCGGCGGTGCTGCCGTCGCCCAAGCAGCGTTCGGCCAGCCGGCCCACCGATTACCTGCGCAAGCGGGCCGCGTCGATTATGGACGGTGCGGCGACAATCCGTGCAGACGGGCGCGCCGCCTGCTTCGAGGATTGAATTTCCCCTTACGACAAGGCAGAGAGGCGTGACGCAATAACATTCGATCATCATGGCCACACTGTATCACGTACCCCTGTCTCCGTTCTGTCGCAAAGTTCGTCTGTCCTTGGCTGAAAAGCGGATTGAATGTGAGCTGGTCGAGGTACGGTACTGGGAGAAGGAGCCGGAATTCCTGCGTCGCAACCCTGCGGGCAAAGTTCCGGTTCTGAAGATCGATGGCAAGCTGATGGCGGAAAGCTCTGCCATCTGCGAATGGATCGAAGAGGTCTATCCCGAACCGTCGCTGATGCCCGACACGCCCGACGAACGCGCCGAGGTGCGGCGGCTGGTACAGTGGTTCGACGACAAGTTTCATTCCGAGGTCACGGCGAACCTGCTGTACGAGCGGGTGAACAAGAAGCTGATGAAATCGGGCTATCCCGAAAGCAAGCACATCAAGGCCGGGGCCCAGAAGATCAAATTTCATCTGGATTACATGGCGTGGTTGCTGGACCATCGGCGGTGGCTGGCGGGCAATTCCATGACGCTGGCCGATTTCGCCGCCGCGGCGCATTTGTCGTCATTGGACTATATCTCGGACGTGGATTGGAACCGGTCTGAAAACGTGAAGGATTGGTATGCGAAGATCAAATCGCGTCCGGCCTTCCGGTCGATCCTTGCGGATGTGGTGCCGGGCTTTCCGCCGCCTGCACATTATGCCGATCTGGATTTCTGATCGGGCTACGTGGGGGCGCTGCCCCCACACCCCCGGGATATTTCCATCAAGCTGAAAGGAGGGGCGGGCTTTGAAAGAGGCGCTGGTTTCTGAGGCTTTGGAGGTTGGGTTTTCGGCCTGCCGGGTGTGTCGTCCGGGCGATATTCCGTTCGCAGCAGAGCGGCTGCGCGCGTTTCTGGATGCCGGGTATCATGGCGACATGGGCTGGTTGGCAGATCGGGAGGCGTGGCGCGGCAATCCACAGGCGCTGTGGCCCGAGGCGCGGTCGGTCATCATGCTGGCCGAGAATTACGGTCCGGATCATGATCCGCTGGAGGTGCTGGAGCATCCTGATCGGGCCGCGATTTCCGTTTATGCGCAGCACCGCGATTACCATGACGTCGTGAAGAAGCGGCTGAAGCGGTTGGCGCGCTGGCTGCTGGCCGAGGCGGGCGAGGGCGAGGTCAAGGTTTTCGTCGATACCGCACCGGTGATGGAGAAGCCCTTGGGGCAGGCGGCGGGGTTGGGTTGGCAGGGCAAGCACACCAATCTGGTCAGCCGCGATCTGGGAAGCTGGTTTTTTCTGGGCGCGATTTTCACGACGTTAGAGTTAGAGCCGGATGGGGCGGAGGTGGATCATTGCGGTTCGTGCCGCAAATGTCTGGACATCTGCCCGACGGATGCCTTTCCGGCGCCCTACCAGTTGGATGCGCGGCGGTGCATTTCCTATCTGACGATCGAACATGCGGGGCCGGTGGATGAGGCGTTGCGCCCAGCCTTGGGGAACCGGATCTACGGCTGTGACGATTGTCTGGCGGTCTGTCCGTGGAACAAGTTCGCCAGCCGCGCGGCGGAGGCGAAGTATCACGCGCGGACGGATTTGGTGGGGCCTGATCTCGGGACGCTCGTCGCGTTGGATGACGCGGAATTTCGGGCGATGTTCTCTGGCTCTCCGGTCAAGCGGATCGGGCGGGGGCGGTTCGTCCGCAATGTGCTTTATGCGATTGGGAACAGTGCAGATCAGCGGTTGCTGGAGCATGCGCAGACGCTTTGCAAAGATGACGATCCGGTTGTGCGTGATGCGGCGCAATGGGCTGTTCTGCGGCTAAAAGCCCCGATTTAGACACGAAAAACCCCGGGCCGCGCGAGGCGACCCGGGGTGGGCTGACTTATGAACTAAGATTAGCCGTCAACGAGGATGGTCAGACCACCTTCTGCGTTGGTGTAAGCGGACACGACGTCTGCTTCGGTGTAGCCTTCAGCTTCCAGCTGGGCTTTGACAGCAGCATTGTCGAGGATCGCCTGACGCATCATCACTGCGTCGTCGTCGGCCCACATGGATGCGCCTTCGACTTCGGACATGTTCCAGATGTACATGGTACCGTCAGCGTTCATCTCGGTGATGTCGTTGGCTTCTGCCAGACGGGAATCTTCGAGCGATGCGGGCGTGCCCATGGTGGTGGCGACTTCGGTGGACATGTCGGCGCCTGCTTCAACACGCTGGGTGTCTTCGGCGGATTCGGCGACAGTGGTCGACTCGGTGAAGGTCGTCACGGTGTTATTGTCCGTGCTTTCGATCAGACGGGAATCTTCCAGCGATGCCGGGACGTCTTTTTTCACGGCGTCCTGTGCCATCACGGCGCCGGTGGAAACCGTAGCGAGGATTGCTGCAAGGCCAAGTGCTTTGTTAGTCGTACGCATAATATATAGCTCCTTATCTCTGCCCGCTGTAGATTGGTTCGTTGCGGGCTGTCTGGGTCATCAACCGTCCAGTAAGGAGTTGGTTCCTGTAGAAAAAAATTTTTAAAAAAGGGATCCAAATGCGTTTTCAAACGTATGTGCGCGGGATCCTTTCTACAGGTATCTGTTCGCGGAAATTGATCTGCAAAAAATTTGTCGCGGGGCCTAAGCCCCGCGAAAGGTGCCCGTCACGGGGCACGGAAGGTCCGAAGTTTATTCGGATCAGCGCTGGTACAGGCGGCTGCCGCGCAGCGATGCCGGTACGTTTTCTTCAAAGTCCGAGTTGACCTCGGTCACTTGACCGTCTTCCAGTTGCTCCACGACGCGGTTGCGCAGGCTGTTCGGCGCTTCGGTGTGTTCGGTGAAGGTGGTCACGGAATTTACGCCATAGGATTCGACCAGTTCACTGGACTGCAGCGAGTCAGGGATCGAGGTTTCCTGCGTTTCAACCGCGAGAGCCGAGGTGGCGACGGTTGCAAGAGCAGCTGCGGTGGCGGTGATTTTCTTAAAGGTAGTCATTTGTGTATCCTTTCGGTTTCGATTTCCAAGACCGCTCGCTGCGGCCTTGGTGAATGAATTAATTACGGTTTTTCAGTGTGCTATGGTTTCAGCGGTAAACTGGATTTGAGCGGGGCGTGAACGGTCGAAACGGTCAATAAAACAAAGATGATTTGAAGGTTGTGCAATCGTGCACATATTCTGTCCTAAGCAATGACGGAGAGATTTATGGCTGAATACCACCGCGATCCGGACGCGATCGCGCGGCTGACACCCGAGCAATACCGCGTCACGCAGGAGAATGGGACCGAACGTCCGGGCACCGGAGAACTGCTGAATGAGAAGCGTGCAGGCATCTTTGTGGACATCGTGTCCGGAGAGCCGCTGTTCGCCTCGGCCGACAAATACGAGTCGGGCTGTGGCTGGCCGAGCTTTACCAAGCCGATCGAGCCTGCGCATGTGGAAGAGTTGCGCGACACCTCTTTGGGGATGATCCGGACAGAGGTGCGGTCAAAGCATGGGGATAGCCATCTGGGGCATGTGTTTCCGGATGGGCCCATGGATCGGGGCGGGCTGCGGTATTGCATCAACTCGGCCTCGCTTCGGTTCGTACCGAAGGACGAGATGGAGGCCGAAGGCTACGGCAAATATCTGGATCAAGTGGAGGATGTGTAATGGCTGAAGAACGCGCTGTTCTGGCAGGGGGCTGTTTCTGGGGGATGCAGGATCTGATCCGGCGGATGCCGGGGGTTCTGCGCACGCGTGTCGGGTATACCGGCGGCGATGTGCCCAATGCCACCTATCGCAACCACGGGACCCATGCGGAGGGGATCGAGATTTTCTTTGATCCGGAGCGGGTGTCCTATCGGCAGATCCTAGAGTTCTTCTTTCAGATCCATGATCCGACCACGCTGAACCGGCAGGGGAATGACATCGGCCTGTCGTATCGGTCGGCGATCTACTACGTCGATGAGGCGCAGAAGGCGGTGGCCGAGGACACCATTGCGGACGTCAACGCCAGTGGTATCTGGCCGGGTCGCGTCGTCACGGAGTTGGAGCCGGTGGGCGACTTCTGGGACGCGGAACCGGAGCATCAAGATTATCTGGAGCGGGTGCCAAATGGCTACACGTGCCATTTCCCGCGACCAGATTGGGTTCTGCCAAAGCGCGCGGCTGAATAACCGCGCGCCATTCGCTGCGGCGTGTCAGAATTCGCGCCATTCGTCCGGGGCCGCCTGTCGGGCGGGCCCGTTCACGACCTGCAGCATCGGCGCATGTGCCGCCACGCTGCGGGGCCGGTCATTTCCAAGCTTGAACCGCGATACCGCGTCGTTGAGCGATTGCGCCTCTTGAGTGAGGGCGACGCTGGCGGCTGAGGTTTCTTCGAACATTGCGGCGTTTTGCTGGGTGACGCTGTCCAATTCCTGCATCGTGCCTTCGATGGCCGAAATCGTGCCGGCCTGTTCTTCGGCAGAGCCCGCGATAGAGGCGACGTGATTCGACACCTCGGACACGGAGCCGGTGATGCGTGACAGGGCGTCGCCCGCCGCGCGAACCAGTTTGACGCCGGTTTCGACCTGTTCGTTGGATTGCGCGATCAGTTCCTTGATTTCGCGAGCAGAGTTGGAGGAGCGGGCCGCCAGTGCGCGCACCTCGGTCGCCACGACAGAGAAACCGCGGCCATTTTCACCGGCGCGCGCGGCTTCGACCCCGGCGTTCAGGGCCAGCAGGTTGGTCTGGAAGGCGATTTCATCGATCACCTCGGTGATCCGGGAAATCGCGTGGGACGAGGTTTCGATGGCCGACATGGCATCGGTGGCGCGCTTCACGACCTCACCCGAATCCTTGGCCTGATTGCGGGCGCTGTCGACGACGCGGTTGGCCAGTCGGGCCGCATCGGCAGAAGACCGGACAGAGGCAGAGATTTCCTGAATGGCAGCGACCGCTTCTTCCAGTCCGGCGGCCTGTCGTTCGGTCCGAGAGGCGAGATCGTTCGCCGCGGCAGAGATGGCGCCCGCATCGGTGGAGACCAGTTCGGCATTGGTGACAACGATTTCGACGGTGCGGCGCAGTTCCTGCACGGCGGTGTTGAAATCCTGTCGCAGCTGGTCGTTATCGGCGCCAAGGTCAGCCGTGATCTGTGTGGTCAGGTCACGATCCGCCAGCTGTGCGATAGCATTGCGGAGGGTGTCGACGATGGCGCGCTGTGCGGCCAGCGTGGCGGCGCGGTTTTCGCGGTCGGCCTCTTCTGCCTGACGGGCGGCGTCGTGGGCCTGGGCTACATCGGCATCCATCGCGATACGCTGCTGGATGGCGACGTAAAGAACCACAGCTTCGATCACCACGATCAACCCGTGCAGGGCGGTGCGTTCAAGGTTCGCCATCAGGTCGGTCGACGGGTAGATCATGCCCGGCATCAAAAGCGACAGAACCCCGTGGTGCAGCGCGATAACGCCCGCGCCGATCAGGATCACGCCCGCATCCGCCATGACCATGGTCACCGCCAGCAGGGCGAAGAACAGCATATGGGTGTCGACCTGCCAGGGGTGGCCGGAAAAGGCCGCCGTCAGCGCCATCGCCTGCCCCAGAAGGCCAAGTGCGGTCAGGATGCGGCCGGATCCGCCGCCGGATTGCGCCCCGAAATACCCCATACCTGCCGCCAGTGCGGCAAAGATCAGGATGGGCAGGGGCGCATTGCCCGCCATCCAGGCCGCAAGCGGCGCGATCGGAGTGGCCAGAAGGGTCGCTGTGGCGATGCGCGAAGCGGCAAGCTGCTGGACCTGTTCGAAATTCTTAAGCTGCGTCATCTGTTTAACTACTTTCCCATCCACACAGGGCCGCGATGGCCGTGCCGTCAAAAGCGGCCCAAGCGCCCGCCTGTTTCAACCGGTCGGCAAAGCCTGCCACCTGAGTCATCTGATCAACCTGGGCAAAGGCCCCGATCCATGAGGTTTCCGGCCCTACTGGCCGCCCGCCCGCCTGATCGATGATCGACATCGCATCGGCCCAGGGCGGCGACAGGACCAGCACCAGATCCCCATCCGCCGGTGGCATCGTCAGCAACGGCAACAGGGGTCCCATCAGCGCAAGGCCAATGGCACAACACCATGCAAGGGGGAGTCGCGGGTCCGTCATACCCTCTCCTTACGACAGGGTTCTTGCTGGCCCGTTAATCGCCGCGGATTTTCTGATTTCCGGGTGTCACCCGGGGCACCGCGTGATAGGCCTGAGCCCAGTTTATCCCGGAGGTTGCCATGCCCTTTACCCTTGCCACGTGGAACATCAATTCGGTTCGGCTGAGAGAGCCTCTGGTCGTGCGGTTCCTGCAGGAAGAGGGGCCGGATGTCCTGTGCCTGCAGGAGTGCAAATCGCCCGTCGACAAGATCCCGCGCGAGCAGTTCGCAGAGCTGGGCTATACCCACATGGTGGCGCGGGGGCAGAAGGGCTATAATGGTGTGGCGATCCTGTCGAAGCTGCCGATCGAGGATGCGGGCGATCAGGATTTCGCGTCACTGGGCCATGCGCGGCATATCGCGGGGCGGCTGGAAAACGGTGTGACGATCCACAATTTCTATGTGCCTGCGGGCGGCGACAAGCCGGATCGTGAGATCAACGAGAAGTTCGGCCAGAAGCTGGATTACCTGACCGAAATGCGGGATTGGTTTCACGGCGATAAGCCCGAGAAGGCCATTCTGGTCGGCGATCTGAACATCGCCCCGCGTGAAGATGACGTCTGGGATCACAAGAAGCTGTTGAAGGTGGTCAGCCATACTCCGGTTGAAGTCGAGCATCTGGCACAGACGCAGGATGCGGGCGCTTGGGTCGATATCACCCGGCAGGATATTCCCGACGGGAACCTTTATTCATGGTGGTCCTATCGTTCGCCCGACTGGGATGCGGCGGACAAGGGGCGGCGGCTGGATCATATCTGGGCGACGCCTGATATCTCGAACGCCGCGCATGGGTCACGGATCCTGAGGCATGTGCGCGGGTATGAGCAGCCGTCGGATCATGCGCCTGTCTTGGCGACGTTTGATTTGTGACTGGGTCGGGATTGAGTATTTTTGGAAAGATGAAGCTTGGGGCGGCGCGCGAAGCGGTGGTCTAGGTTTTAGGCTTCACCGCCGCCATCCCGCGTATTCCGGGTGCTCTGCCATCCGGTCGTATAGACGGGTCATCCGGTCCAGAAACCATGACTTTCCGATCATGATCATCGCCGTACCCGCCATGGTCCAGCCCGCGTCCAGCACCCAAAGCCCGTAAGCCAAAGGGATCAGACCCAGTCCGTTAAGCACTGATAGGCCCGCGGCCCAACGGGCATCTTCCGCTGGAATAGAGACTGATTTCCGGTTCAGCCACACCCGTTCCCCCAGCACCGCCCGCGCCGCTCAGCTCCGCGTTGTCGCGGGCGGTGGGAACAGATGCGGATTGATCCGCGCCCAGATCACCACCAGCCCCAGTGGTAGCAGAGACCACCAACCGATCCAGACGCGGCTCCAGACCGCCAGAATAAACAGAGGCAGGACGGAATATCGGGAATAGACGCTAAGCGGGTTGGCGTGACGGTCCCAGGTCTGGTCGGTCAGGCCCATCATCCGCTCCATCGTTTTCACAAGTCTCATCTAAGGCACCGCCTTGGAATACTGGGTGATAAGGTCCATATATGCCAGCGACGCGATATACGCACATTGATATGACCGAGGAACCCAAGATGATTGAACTAGGCGGACAGCAAGACGCAGCCCCCGCAGGCGATCTGATCAAGGACGTCACCGAAGAGAACTTTATGCAGGACGTCATCGACGCGTCCATGCAGGTGCCGGTGATCGTTGATTTCTGGGCAACCTGGTGTGGGCCGTGCAAGACGCTGGGCCCGCAGTTGGAAAAGGCCGTGACCGCAGCTAAAGGCGCGGTGAAGATGGCCAAGATCGACGTGGACCAGAACCAGCGGCTGGCGCAGGCGCTGGCCCAGCAGGGTCTGCCGTTGCAGTCCATTCCGACGGTCGTGGCCTTTGTTCAGGGCCGCCCGGTCGATATGTTCCAAGGTGCTGTGCCGCCGTCCGAGATTGACGCCTTTATCAAGAAGGCGATCGAGGCCGGGGGCGGCGACACGTCGAACGGCTTGGACGATGCTGTCGCGGCGGCAGAAGAGATGCTGGACGCCGGTGCAGCAGAGGATGCGGCCGAGACGTTTGCGGCCATCCTGCAGGAAGATCCGCATCATGCGGGCGCCTATGGCGGGCTGGTCCGATCCTATCTGGCGATGGGTCAGACCGATCAGGCCGAAGCAACGTTGAACGGCGCCCCGGTCGAGATTTCCAAGACGCCCGAGCTGGAAGCGGCGCATGCGCAAATCCAGCTGGCGCGTCAGGCGGAGAATGCCGGTCCGGTGGCCGAGTTGCAGGCCGCCGTCGACGCGGATGAGACCAATCATCAGGCACGGTTCGATCTGGCGATGGCGCTGCAGGCATCGGGCGATACCGAAGGTGCTGTGACCCAGCTTTTGGATCTGTTCCGCCGCGATCGCGAATGGAATGACGGTGCCGCAAAGGCCCAGCTTTTCACGATTTTCGAGGCGCTGGACGCCAAGGATCCGATCGCATTGGCGGGTCGTCGTAAATTAAGCTCGATGATATTTGCCTGATGGGGGCGGCGGACTAATTGGGACGTATGCTCAAACGGTCCGAACTTCCTGACGTCATTCCCGTCTTTCCGCTTTCGGGTGCGCTGCTTTTGCCGCGGGCCAGATTGCCCCTTCACCTGTTCGAACCGCGCTATCTGGCGATGCTGGAAGACGCGTTGAAAACACCCCATCGGTTGATCGGCATGGTGCAGCCCGACCCCAACCCCTCGGCCAAGTCGGCGGGGGATGGTCCACCGCTGCAAAAGATCGGCTGCGCGGGGCGGGTGACGCAATTTTCCGAAACCGAAGATGGCCGGTACATGATCACCTTGGCTGGCGTGTCGCGGTTCCGCGTGCGCGAGGAGGTGACGGGCTTTGTACCCTACCGCCGCGCCGCGGTGGATTGGTCGGGGTTCGATCGTGACCTGACCCGAGAAGAAGAATGCGACAGCGATTTCGATCGCGGCCGGTTCCTGTCCCTGCTGGGCCAATATTTCCGCGCCAAATCGCTGGACACGGAGTGGGAGTCGCTTGAAAAGGCAGAGGATGAATTGCTGATCAATTCGCTGTCGATGATGCTGGCGTTCGAGCCAGAGGACAAACAGGCGCTGCTAGAGGCGCCATCGCTGGCCACCCGACGCGAAACCCTGATCACGCTGCTGGAATATGCCCTGCGTGGCGGGGATGAAAACGGGATGTTGCAATGAGTGAAGAAAGTGCCGAACCGCAGGCCCCGCTGTTCGACCGCCGGATGTTAGAGGCGCTGATCTGCCCGTTGACCCAGACGACCCTGTCCTATGATGCCGAGCGTCAGGAATTGGTCAGCAAAAGGGCTGGGCTGGCGTTTCCGATCCGCAACGGCATTCCGATCATGCTTCAGGATGAAGCGCGGAAGCTGGACTAATCATTTCATCAGATCGGGCAGATCGCCTGTCAGGCCTGCGGCTTCGCGAATAAAGGTGCGGCGCAAGCGGGGCATGGCGTTGATCGCGCCCATACCGATGTCGCGCGCGGCGCGCAGCAGCGGGTTGTCGGTCGAAAAGAGCTTGTTCGACAGGTCCGTCGCCATAGCAAGCGATGCGGTGTCGAAGCGCCGCCATTCCTGATACCGCCGCAGCACGAGGGTCGAGGCGATGTCTTCGCCGCGCTGGTGTGCCTCTGTCACGACCTGTGCAAGGGCTCCGATATCGCGCAGACCGGCGTTCAGGCCTTGGCCCGCGATGGGGTGCATCCCGTGGGCCGCATCCCCGACCAGAGCCATGCGATCCGCGATAAAGCTGTTCGCGATGGTGAGGCCAAGAGGGTAGGTAAAGCGTTTGCCTGCAAGGGAAATCTCGCCCAAGAAGTCGCCGAAGCGGGGGCGCAGGACCTGAAGGTAGTTTTCGTCGCTAAGCGCCTGAAAGGCGGCGGCTTGGTCGGCGGTCTCGCTCCAGACAATGGAACTGCGGTTGCCGGGAAGGGGCAGGATCGCCAGCGGGCCGGGGGGCAAAAAGAACTGATGCGCGACGCCGTTGTGCGGCAGCTCATGCTGGATCGCGCAGACCAGTGCGGTCTGGCCATAATCCCATCCGGTGCGCTTGATCCCGGCGCGTTCCGCGGTGCCCGAGCGGCGACCGTCGCAACCGATCAGCAGGCGTCCGCTCAATGTCTTGCCCGAGGCCAGAGTGACGGTGATGCCCAGATGATCGGCCTGCTGCGCGGTGACGGTTTCGCCATTCAGCAGGGTGATTTTTTCGTGCGCCTCGACCGTGTCCATCAGCGCGCGGCGCAGGTAGCGGTCTTCGATCATGTGGCCCATGGGGCCTTCTTCGATCTCGGCATGGTCAAAGTGCATCAGGAAAGGCGACGGCGCTTCGCCCGCCCGGCCATCCGTCACCTTGATTTCCAACATGGGCTGGCTTTGGTCAGCGACTTTGTCCCAGACGCCGATGCGGCGCAGCAGGCGGACAGAGGCCAGCGCCAAGGCGTAGGACCGCCCGTCGAAATCCTGATCCTGCCGCGTGGCGGCGGGCAGGGTGTCGATGACGGTGACGCTAAGGCCTGCGTTCGCTAGGGCCAGCGCGGTTGCTGGGCCGTTCAGACCGCCGCCGACGATCAGGATATCGCTGTCGTGTTTCATGTGGCCGAATATGGCGTTGCGAGCGGGATTGTCCATGCGCTGCACTGCCGCTACCGTCGCGTCAGAATTTCCGGAGGGTGGATCATGGATGACTGGCGGTGGATGAGCGCGGCGGATTTGGGCCGCAAGATCGGCGCGGGCGAGATTGATCCGGTTGATCTGACCGAGGTGTTTCTGGCCGCCATCGACACCCATGAATACCGCGACCGCATCTATGCCCGCCTGACGCCTGACCGCGCGCGCGCCGAAGCGGCCGCCGCATCGGAGCGGGCCAAGGCGGGGACGCGGAAATCGGCGTTGGATGGCGTGCCGGTGTCGTGGAAGGACCTGTTCGACACCGCTGGCGTTGCGACCGAAGCGGGATCGGCCCTGTTAAAAGGCCGCGTGCCCGACCGGGACGCCGAGGTGTTGGCCACCGCCAGCGCCTTTGGCTTGGTCTGTCTGGGCAAGACGCATCTGTCGGAACTGGCGTTTTCCGGGATCGGGCTGAACCCGGTGACCGAAACCCCGCCCAACGTGCATAACCCGGACTGGGTGCCGGGGGGATCATCCTCGGGGGCTGCGGCCTCGGTGGCCTTTGGTCTGGCGGCGGCGGCGATTGGGTCGGACACCGGCGGATCGGTGCGGATCCCGGCGGCGTGGAATGATCTGGTGGGGCTCAAAACGACCTCGGGTCGGCTGTCGCTGGACGGGGCGGTGCCGCTGTGCCCGTCCTTCGATACGGTCGGGCCGTTGTGCCGCACGGTTGAGGATGCGGCGCTGTTGCTAAGCGTGCTGGAAGGGTCGAAACCTGTTGATCTGGCTGAGGTTTCCGTCAAATGCCTGCGGATCGGGGCGCTGCAAAGTGCGGTGCTGGACGACATCCGGGACGAACCCCGCGCGGCCTATGAGGCGGCGATTGATCGGCTGGTCGCCGCAGGCGCGGTGGTCGAACCCGTGGAGGCGCCAGAGGTTATCGATGCGCTGGCGCAATCCGGGGTCTATGCGCCCGAAGCCTATGGCATCTGGAAAGACGTGATCGAAGCCGCGCCCGATAAGATGTTCGCCGAAATCCTTGGCCGTTTCCGGTCTGGCGCTGACATGAGCGCGCCGGATTTCGTCGCGGCGTGGGAGGTTCTGCACACGTCGCGCAAGGCGTGGAACGCACGGGTCGCCGGGTTTGACACAGTCATCGCGCCGACCGCGCCGATCCTGCCGCCGGATCGCGAACGGATGTTGTCGGATCACGATTATTACGTCACCGAAAACCTGCTGGCGCTGCGCAATACGCGGGTTGGCAACGTGCTGGGGCTGTCTGCGCTGACCCTTCCGACGGGCGCGCCTGCTTGCGGTATCATGCTGCTGGGTAAACCTATGGGCGAAGAGGCATTGCTGCGTATCGGGGCGGCGGTTGAGGCGGCTTTAAAGCTGGGTTGACGGAAAAGCCACAACGCCCCTGCGGATGGTGATCGGGCTGGACGGGACACCCACATTTAGCTAAACTCATTGGAAACGGGGCGTTAATGACCCCGACCTTGAGGCAGTGCTAGATGTTTCCCGAGCGGTTTTCGAACCTTCCGGCTTATGCGTTCCCGCGCCTTCGTGCGCTATTGGATAGTCATGCGCCCGGTGGAGAAGTCGTCAACATGACGATTGGCGAACCCAAACATCCGTTTCCGGAGTGGGTTCCCGAAGTGCTGGCCGCCAATGTGGCGGGCTTTGCCAGCTATCCCCCCAACGACGGCACGCCAGAGCTGTTGCAGAACATTTCCGACTGGATCGCGCGGCGGTATTCCGTCGATGTGGCGCCGGATCGGATCATGGCGCTGAACGGGTCGCGCGAAGGGCTTTACAATGCCGCGATGGCGCTGTTGCCAGAGACTAAATCAGGCAAAAAGCCCTGTATCCTGATCCCGAACCCCTTCTACCAGGTCTACATGATCGGCGCGCTTTCGGTCGCGGCAGAGCCTGTTTTCGTGCCCGCAACCGCCGATAACGGCTTCCTTCCCGATTACGCGTCCTTGCCCAAGGATGTGCTGGACCGGACCACCGCCGCCTATATCTGTTCGCCCGCCAACCCGCAGGGATCCGTCGCCGACCGCGCCTATTGGGAAGTGCTGTTGGGGCTGGCCGAAAAGCACGATTTTCTGGTGTTTAGTGACGAATGCTATTCGGAGATCTACCGCTCCACCCCGCCCGTTGGGGTGTTGGAGGTGGCGCGCGATATGGGCGTGAACCCAGAGCGTGTGGTGATCTTCCAATCGCTGTCGAAACGGTCGAACCTGCCGGGCTTGCGGTCTGGTTTTACCGCGGCGGGGCCCGAGGCAATCAAGCGCCTGCGCCAGCACCGCGCCTATTCGGGTGCGCCGCTTCCGCTGCCGTTGCAGAAGGTCGCCGAACGCGCCTGGGCGGACGAAGAGCACGTCATCGAGAACCGCAGGCTGTATCAGAAAAAGTTCGCGATCGCGGATCAAATTTTCGCCGAAGTTCCGGGCTATCAAGGGCCTGAAGGCGGGTTCTTCCTGTGGCTGCCGGTCGAAGATGGCGAAGCGGCGGCGCTGGATCTGTGGACCGCCACGGGCGTCCGGGTTCTGCCCGGCGCATACCTAAGCCGCGACGTGCAGGGCACGAACCCCGGCAAGCAATATATTCGGGTCGCCATGGTGACCCCAAAAGACAAGATGGCGCAGGCGCTGACGATCTTGCGAAACCATCTGTATCAGTGAGGACATAGGCTATGGCTTTCCAGACGCGCGGTGGCGATCCCTTGTTTGACAGTGAAATGCAGGCGTCGATTGAACGACGCGGCAAGGAACTGGCAGGGCTGGTTCTGATCCTTGTGGGCGTTCTGGCGTCGATGCTGATCTATTCCTACACGCCTGACGATCCGTCGTGGCTGTCCGCGCATGATGCGCCGGTGCAGAACTGGCTGGGTCGCTTTGGCGCGTCCATCGCGGCGCCGATGTATATGGTCATCGGCTCCGGCAGCTGGGGCGTGGCCGTCGTTATTCTGGCATGGGGTCTGCGTCTGGCCCTGCACCGGGGCGAAGAACGCGCGATTGGGCGTCTGATCTTTGCGCCGATCTGGATTGCTTTGCTGGCTGTCTATGCCTCGACCCTCGTGCCCGATCAGGATTGGTCGCATCGCTTTGGCATGGGCGGCTTGTTCGGTGACACCGTGCTGGGCGCGACGCTTGGGATTGCGCCTGTTGGTCCCAGCTTTGCGCTGAAGATGGTGTCGCTGTTGCTGATGGCGCCCGTGATCGGTCTGGGCCTGTTTGTCACCGGGTTCAACGCGATCGAATTGCGCCGGATCGGGGCCTATCTGCTGGTGGGTGTCATCATGGTCTATGCCTTTGCCATGCGTGTGCTGGGCAAGGGGGCCGTGGGCGCGTTGCAAGGGGCCACGCAGTTGCAGGCCTATCAGAAAAACCGCAGTGAACGCCGCCGCGTCGCGCGGGCCGAGGCCGAGGCGTACGCCCGGGCCCATCCCACGCAGGTGCAGCCCGAAAGCTTTGGCGAAGAAGACGATTGGGCCGCGCCGGAACCGACGCTGACCGCCCAGCCGCGTGCCGGGTTGATGGGGCGGATCCCGTCGCTGGTGCGTCGGCCCGAGCCCGATCCGATGCCGGAGCCCGAGCTGATCGAACCCGTGATGGTGGCCGACGATCGTCCTGCGCCGGGGGATGAGCGGATCAAGGCCCGCATCGCAGAGATCGTCCGGTCGCGCACCGCACCGCCCGTGCAGATGGAGCCGCCGGTTCCCGAAGACAAACCGCTGACCCGTGGCCGTGGCCATGGTCCGCGCCCACTGGTCATGGAAGCCGCGCCGCGTCATGAGCCGCCCCTGACCGCGACCGCCCCGCGTATGCCGATGGAGCCGCCGCTGACCGCCGCCCGCCCCGTGGCAGAGCCCGCCCCGCTGGTCGAAGACGTCTTTGACGACAGCGAGGCCGAGGCACAGATGTTCGAAGCCCAGACATCTGAGGACCCCGGTTTCGAAAACGCCGGTTATGACGAGGCGCAATATTACCCGGCCGAGGAGTACGATCCGCAGCCGCAGACCTACGCCGCGCCAGAGCCACAGGCGCATGTCGCGCCTCAGGTCGCCCAGCCTGCCGCGCAGCCGATCCCGCGCCCCGTGCCGGAACAGCGCGCCAGTGTCGTGCAGCACCAGCCGCGCAAGGCCATCGTGCCCTCGACCCGTGCCAAGCTGGAAGCGCAGCCAAGTCTGCAGTTCGAAGAGCCGCAGGTCGATTACGAACTGCCGCCGCTGGCCTTGCTGGCCGATCCGCGCAACGTCGAACGCCATGTGCTGAGCGATGAGGCCTTGGAAGAAAACGCCAAGATGCTGGAAAACGTCTTGGACGATTATGGGGTCAAAGGCGAAATCGTCAGCGTGCGCCCCGGCCCTGTGGTTACGATGTACGAACTTGAACCCGCGCCGGGCCTCAAAGCATCCCGCGTGATCGGTTTGGCGGACGATATCGCCCGGTCGATGTCGGCGCTGTCCGCGCGTGTATCCACCGTTCCGGGCCGGTCGGTGATCGGGATCGAACTGCCGAACGAAAACCGCGAAATGGTGTCGTTCCGCGAGATCCTGTCGACACGCGAATATGGTGACGGCAATCAGAAACTACCGCTGGCCTTGGGTAAGGACATCGGCGGCGATCCGGTTGTCGCTAACCTTGCCAAGATGCCCCACCTGCTGATCGCGGGGACGACGGGCTCGGGTAAGTCCGTGGCGATCAACACGATGATCCTGTCGCTGCTGTACAAGCTGACGCCGGATGATCTGCGTCTGGTGATGATCGATCCCAAGATGCTGGAACTGAGCGTCTATGATGGCATCCCACACCTGCTGTCGCCGGTCGTAACAGACCCTAAAAAGGCGGTTGTGGCCCTGAAATGGGTCGTGGGCGAGATGGAAGAGCGTTATCGCAAGATGTCCAAAATGGGCGTGCGGAACATCGACGGCTATAATTCCCGCGTGAAGGATGCGCTGGACAAGGGCGAGATGTTCTCTCGCACAGTGCAGACCGGGTTCGACGACGACACGGGCGATCCGGTGTTCGAAACGGAAGAATTCGCGCCCAAGAAGATGCCCTATATCGTCGTCATCGTGGACGAGATGGCCGACCTGATGATGGTCGCCGGCAAAGAGATCGAAGCCTGCATTCAGCGTCTGGCACAGATGGCGCGGGCGTCCGGTATTCACCTTGTGATGGCGACGCAGCGTCCTTCGGTCGATGTGATCACCGGGACGATCAAGGCGAACTTCCCCACCCGGATTTCTTTCCAGGTGACGTCGAAGATCGATAGCCGCACCATTCTGGGTGAGATGGGCGCCGAACAGCTGTTGGGCATGGGTGACATGCTTTATATGGCGGGCGGGTCCAAGATCATGCGCTGCCACGGCCCCTTCGTGTCGGATGAAGAGGTCGAAGAAATCGTCAACCACCTTAAGGCCTTTGGTCCGCCGTCCTACGTAGGTGGTGTGGTTGAAGGGCCGGATGACGAGAAGGCGGATGATATCGATGCGGTGCTGGGTCTGAACACGGGCGGCAACACCGATGGCGAAGACGCGTTGTACGATCAGGCGGTGGCCATCGTGGCCAAGGATCGCAAGTGTTCGACCAGCTACATCCAGCGGAAACTGGGCATCGGCTACAACAAAGCCGCGCGTCTGGTTGAGCAGATGGAAGACTCGGGCCTTGTGTCGCCAGCGAACCACGTGGGTAAGCGCGAAATTCTGGTTCCGGAACAGTAAACGCAGCCGCGGAACAGGCGCCAAGTCGCCGGTTCTGACGGTGTGTTACGGAACACTCAGCGCAATGTGAGCGTTAGGCTCTGGTACGTTACTACGCCAGGGCCTAATTTTATCCTCATGAAAACGCTTCGCTTGATGGCCGCTTCGGCCCTGACCCTTGCCCTTGCCGCGCCTGCCGCATGGGCTGACAAAATTCCGCTGAACCAGCTGTCGTCGTACTTGAACAGCATCAAGACGGCGCAGGCCAAGTTCACCCAGATCGCCGGGGACGGGTCCGTATCCACGGGCACGCTGTACCTGAAGCGGCCGGGCAAGATGCGGTTTGAATATGATCCGCCGAACAAATCCTACGTGATCGCGGATCACGGTGCGGTCGGCATTTTCGACGAAAAAGGCGATCAGTCGGTTGAACAATATCCGCTGAAACGCACACCGCTGAACATTATTCTTGCGCCCAACGTGAACCTTGGTCAGGCCAATATGGTCACCGGACACCGCGAAGACGGGCCGTCCACCATTGTCAGGGCGCAGGACCCGAAGAACCCTGAATATGGCTTTATCGAGCTGGTGTTCACCGCCAACCCGACGCAGCTGCGCCAGTGGGTCGTGCACGACGACAGCGGATCGGCCACGACCGTCGTGCTGGGCGAAATGCGTTCGGGCATGCAGTTAAGCCAGTCGCTGTTCAACTTTAACGACGGCTACGTTGCCGACCGCTGATCAGCGGTAGCGGCAACGGGCCAGCTGGCTGCGATACACCTCGGCGCGGGCAGAGACTTTGCCCGCCACGGTGATCAGCCAGCCCTTGCTTTTCCACGTCCCACGTTTGTAGCCCGTGTGCCCATCATGGTAGGCGAGGTACTGGTTGTAGGTGTCGTCCAGCGGGATGCCAAGGCGATCGCGGGTCTTGGTCATGTACCAGCCCATGAAGTCGGTCGCGTCGTTGATATCGTTGCGACGGGCACGGCGGTTGCCGGTTTCATCCCGATATTCGTCCCACGTGCCGTCCAGCGCCTGAGAGTAGCCGTAGGCCGAGGACTGGCGGCCCATCGGGATCACGCCAAGGGCAAAGCGATGCGGCGTGCGGGCGTTGCCGTCGAATTTGGATTCCTGATGGATCATCGCCATCATGACGTGCGTCGGCACACCCCACTTGCGTTCGACCTTACGGAAGGCCCGGGCATAGGGTTTGCGTTCCTGCAGCAACATGCAGGCATTATCCAGGTTTCGGGGGGATCCCTTGGGGCCGCCACATGCAGCCAACATCAATAGGATCAGGACGGCGCCAACCGTTCTTTTCATCTGCCTTCTCGCCTCTGTTCGTGTCTAACGCACTTTGACGATCATTTTAGCAAATTCCGCTGACGCCGTGAACTCACTAATTCGCGAAAGTCACAGCAAAACAGCTAGAATCAAGGGAATTGCGGCGACCGAAAACAGGGTGGACACGACGACCAGACCGGCGACGGATTGCGCATCGGCGCCGTATTTTTCCGCAAGCAGGTAAGACGTCACGGCAACCGGCGTCGCGATCTGCAGCACCAGAACGGCAAAGGCCACATCGTCGAGGTTGAAGGCCCGGCCAACGCCCCATGCGATGCCGATGCAGAGGATCAGTTTGACGATCGACATCCCGACCGCCGCAACAAGATTGCCGGGCGACAGCCGCGCCACCGCGACGCCAAGCGTGATCAGCATCAGGGGGATCGCCATCTGGCCGATCAACTCTAGCGTGTTTGTCAGGAAGGTCGGTGTTTCCCAGCCCTGCCACAGGAACAGCCCGCCAAGCACGGTGCCCCAGACCAGCGGTTCCTTTAGTGCCTTGGTCATCGATCCGCCGCCCGAAACGATCCAGATGCCGTAGGTAAAGGACCAGATCGCCATAACAGCAAAGACTACGACGGCATAGGACAGGCCGGTTTCCCCGAAGGCGAACAGGGCCAAGGGCAGGCCAAGGTTGCCCGTGTTGCCGAAGATCAGCGGCGCCTGATAGGTGCGCTGGCTGTATTTCAATGCCCAAAGCGCCACGGCGACGACAACCGTCAACAGCCCATAAGATACAACCGACGCGAGAGAAAGCGCCGTCAGCGCGGAAGGGTCGATATCCGCGCGCATCAGCGCGACGAAGATCAGGCAGGGGACCGACAGGGTCATTGCCAGACGCGTTACGAACTCTACCCTATATTCAAATCCGGCCTTCACCCAGGCAAAGCCGATAGCGGCCAAGAGAAAGACTGGCGCTACGATTTCAAGGACTGTAAGTGCGAGGTTCACAGAGTGTTTCCTTAATTTCGGGTTACTTTGTTGGACAGGAACCGGATGAACACGGTAGGTGTGGCTTAAGGGGGCTGCAAGAAATGTTAAAGACTCGCGCCAAATATCATTTGGGACAGGTGGTCCGGCACAAAAAGCATCCGTTCCGCGGCGTGATCTTTGATGTCGACCCCGAGTTCAACAACACCGAGGAATGGTACGACGCCATTCCCGAGGACAGCCGCCCCGAACGCGAACAGCCGTTTTACCATCTTTTGGCGGAAAACGACCAAAGCTACTACGTGGCATATGTGTCGGAACAGAACCTCGTCGCCGATTATTCCGGCGTGCCGGTGGACCACCCTGATATTCCCGACCTGTTCGGGCCGTTCCAGGATGGCACCTACCCGCTGCATTTCCAGCTGAATTAATACCCGATCGCGCAACCGTCCTTGCGGGGGTCCGACCCCGCCTCAAGGAAGCCGTTGTCGTGAATACGGATCGCCTGCGCGCCGCCGATGGCGGTCAGCGGCGGTTTGATCGTGTGCCCCATGTCAGCCAGTTCCTGCACGACCTCGGGTTTGAAGCCATTTTCGATGGTCAGGATTTCCCCTTCCGGGAAGGCGCGCGGGGCATCGATGGCGGCCTGCGGGTCCATACCGAAATCGCGGATGTTCGACATGAAATGCGCGTGGCCACAGGCCTGATAGGCGCCGCCCATCACGCCAAAGGGCATGATGACCTTGCCGTTTTCCTTAAGCATCCCGGGGATGATCGTGTGCAGGGGGCGCTTGCCCGGGGCCATTTCGTTTTCGTGGCCCGGCGTCAGGCTGAAGCCTGCGCCGCGGTTCTGCAGCATGATGCCGAATTTGTCGGTGCAGATGTTGGACCCGAACCCGTGAAAGACCGAATAGATCAGCGACACGGCCATGCGGTCGCCGTCGACCACGGTGATATAGACGGTGTCCTTGTGCACCGCTTCGGCCGTGGTGCCGATCTGGGCGGTGGCGCGTTTGGAATCGATCAGCGCGGCCAGTTTCGCGCCTGTCGATGGGTCCAGCATGTGGTCCAGCCGGGTCATGTGGTCCATGTCAGCGACAAAGCGGTTGCGCGCGTCATAGGCAAGGCGGGTGGCCTCGGCTTCGATATGCATCCGCTGTGCGCCGAACGGATCCATCGAAGCGATGTCGAATTGCGCAAGGATGTTGGCCAGCAGGATCGCGGTCGCGCCTTGGCCGTTCGGCGGATGCTCCCACAGCTCCATTCCGCGATATTCGCCTGAAATAGGGTCTGTTTCGTGGCCTTCGACGGCGGCGAGATCGTCCAAGGCGTGCGGGCCGCCCAAGGCCTGAAGCGTGTCGATGATGTCTTCGGCCACTTCGCCGGTATAGAAGGCCTGCGCGCCGTCATTGGCCATGCGGCGCAGCACTTCGGCCTGTCCGGGCAGGGTCAGACGCGCGCCGGGTTTGGGCGGTTCACCCCACGGCAGGAAATGTTTTTTGCCCGTCTCGGTCATACGCGGGGCAAGGCCACGGTAATCGCTGGTGACGCGGGCGGTCATGGGCACGCCGGTTTCGAAATAGTGGATGGCGGGGGCAAGGATCGCGTCCATGCCCTTTTTGCCCCACAGCGCGTTCATCCGGAAAAATCCGTCCACCGCGCCGGGCACCGTCACGGCCAGCGGGTCGGTTAGCGGCACGGTGGTTTCGCCGCGATCGCGCAGGGTTTGCGGGTCGGCACCTGCCACCGCGCGGCCAGACCCGTTGAAGGCGTGGATGTTTTCGGACCCGGCAGGAGAGACCAGCGCAAAGCAATCGCCGCCAATGCCACACATAGGCGGTTCGGTGATGCCCAGCACGAAAGCCCCTGCCATCGCTGCGTCCAGCGCATTGCCGCCGTCGCGCAGCATTTGCACTGCGACTTGGGCGGCCAGCGGGGACGAGGTCGCGCAGATGCCGTTTTCGGCCCAAACGGGGGAACGGCCGGGAAGGTGGAAATCGCGCATGGTCTGATGCCTCCGGTTAACTAAGTCCGGGCATCATGGTGTAGATTTGGCTTGGGGGGAAGTAGACCTCGGCGCCGCGTACTGGGTGGGGGCTGAATTGACGCGACGCCGAGGGAAGCCATGCAGCTACCCTTACTGTATCGCTTTGGTTTCAGGCGCGTGTGGGGAACAATCGGGACAATTTCGGGACCATTCCGCGAAGTGCCGCCGGACCGGTGCCACAATTGATGTGGTTAACCTTTATGCGGTTTGGGCGTTAACCCTAACGTTTCTTAAGGCTAACGCCGATTGGAAGGGGGCTGTGCGTGTGAGGCGGCGAACAGAGGGCCGGTGTGCCTTGGAAATTTTCCTTTGGCGCGGGCTCTTTCCGTTGAGGTCTTGGGCTTTCGCATCGGAATCGGTCTGGGGATCGCGGTCTTTGCGCGATAGGCTAAACCATTGTGGTTCAGCCTGTCCCCCCGCCGCTTTGGCCAAAGTTGCGGTCGCGCGTTGGGAAAACCGTTTAAGCCAGCCGCGCTAGCCTGTCGTCACCGTGATCGTCAGCGATCCAACCCCACCGCCATTCGATAGGTCAGGATATTGCGCCCCTGTTCCCGTCTATAGACGATGTTGCGCGCAAGGCCTTGGATCAGGAACCAGCCAAAACCGCCTTCGGGCACCAGCGTTGCGTGTTCGCGGGCGCATGGGGTGGGTGCGAGGGGCGGCTTGTCCGGGGGGATTGGCTGACCGGAATCCTCAATCTTGATTAACAGGCCGGTGGCCCCAAAACTCCAGCTAAGGCTGATGGGGCCGTCAGGGTCGTGGCGGTAGGCGTGTTCGACGATGTTATTCAGCGCCTCTGCCGTGACGAGTTCGATGGATCCCAGTTCCTCATCCTCCAGCCCGAGGGGGTCGAGCTGACCGATCAGCCGGGCCAGCGCATGGCGCACGGCCATCGGGTCTGCGGTCAGGTCGATCACTGCGCCGGGGCCTGTGGCCCGCGCGGTCGGGGTGGGGGACAGGTTGCGGCCTGTTTCAACCGACATTGGCCTGCCCCGGGGCATCGGCAGAGGCATGGATGGTAAAGACGGTATCCATTCGGGTCAGGCGAAACACCTTGGCGACATTGGGGTTCAGTGCGGCCAGTTCCAGCGCCTGCCCATCGCGCAGCTGTTTCATCGACGCGACGATCGCGCCAAGACCGCTGGAATCGATGAAATCCACTTGGGCAAGGTTCAGGATCACGCGGTCCGCCGCACGCGTACAATGTTCGCGCATGGAATCCTTGAACCGGATGGCGGCGGCGGCGTCGATGCGGGAATCCGGCACGTGGATGATGGTCACGTCGCCCGTGGTTTCAGAAGTCAGGTCCATGGTTTGCCCCGGCGTTTGCATGCTGTTGTGATGGCAACGCTAGACGCCAATCCTTACCATCCGGTATGCATTCCCCAACCAGAGGAGGATTTCATGCAAGACGTGTACATCGCAGGCGCATCGCGCACCGCCATGGGCGGGTTCCAAGGGGCATTCGACGGGGTCGAGGCGTCGACACTTGGGGGCGCGGCGATCAAGGCGGCGCTGGATGGGGCCGGTGCCTCGACCGTGGACGAAGTTCTGATGGGCTGCGTGCTGCCCGCCGGTCAGGGGCAGGCCCCGGCGCGGCAGGCGGGCTTTGCCGCCGGGCTGGACGAAGAGGTTCCGGCCACCACGCTGAACAAGATGTGCGGATCGGGCATGAAAGCCGCGATGATGGCGTTTGACCGGCTGGCACTGGGCCATGCGGATGTGATCGCTGCGGGCGGGATGGAATCAATGTCGAATGCGCCGTACCTGCTGCCCAAGATGCGCGGCGGGGCGCGGATCGGGCATCAGCAGGTGCAGGACCATATGTTCCTTGATGGGCTGGAGGATGCCTATGACAAGGGCCGTCTGATGGGCACCTTCGCCGAAGATTGTGCCGAGGCGTTTCAATTTACGCGGGAAGCGCAGGATGAATATGCGCTCAAGTCGTTGCAGAACGCTTTGGATGCGCAATCGTCCGGCGCGTTCGAGGGCGAGATCACCGGGGTGAACCTGTCGACCCGCAAGGGCGATGTGACCGTGGATCAGGATGAACAGCCGGGCAATGCGCGGCCGGACAAGATTCCGCAGCTCAAGCCCGCGTTCCGCAAGGATGGCACGGTGACGGCGGCGAATTCGTCGTCGATTTCGGATGGGGCGGCGGCGCTGATCCTGACGAGTGGTGAGGCGGCCAAGGGTCTGAACCTGCGCGCCCGCATTCTGGGGCACGCCAGTCATGCTCAGGCCCCGGCGCTGTTCCCGACCGCGCCTGTTCCGGCGGCGCAGAAGCTGCTGGATCGCATCGGCTGGTCCAAGGATGATGTCGATCTGTGGGAAGTGAACGAGGCCTTCGCCGTCGTGCCCATGGCCTTCATGCAGGAAATGGGCCTGTCGCGCGACGTGGTGAACGTGAACGGCGGGGCGTGCGCCTTGGGCCATCCCATCGGCGCATCCGGTGCGCGGATCATGGTGACGCTGCTGAACGCGCTGGAAAAGCGTGGGTTGAAGCGTGGTGTCGCCGCGATCTGTATCGGTGGCGGCGAAGGAACGGCCATCGCGATCGAGCGGGTGTAAGGCGTTTTCGCCTGAATTAGAGACTATATCGGGGGCCGCATGGGCAAATTATCGTTGATCTGGGGGCTGGCCAAAGTGCTGGGGCCAGAGGCTTTGGCCAAGGCGGCTTATTCCGGCAAGCTGGACGTCGTGGACGGTCGGGTCATCGACCCAAAGGCCAAGGCGGTGGGCGATCTGGTGATGCAGCTGCGCGACATCGACGCAATGCCCGCGCTGGAGGAAAGCCGCCGACAGCTGGACACGATGGCGGTCAAGTTCGATCTGCCGTGCCCCGATGATGTCGTCACCCGCGACATCACTCTGCCCGGTCTGACCGGGGATCGTGCGGCGAGGGTCTATGTGCCTGCGGGCGGGGATGTCATGGCTGCGCAGCCGACGCTGCTGTTCTTCCATGGTGGTGGCTGGGTGCAGGGCAGCCTGACCAGCCATCATTCGATGTGCGGGAAGCTGGCCAAGCAGGCGGGCATCCGGGTGATTTCCTATGACTACGTGCTGGCGCCAGAACACAAGTTTCCGGCCGCGCCCGACGACGTCCTGACGGTCTATCAGGCGCTGCTGGACGGGGCCGGGGGGCTGAACGTTGTGGCGGAATCGTTGATCGTTGGTGGCGACAGCGCGGGGGGCAATCTGACCGCCGGGCTGATGCATGATCTGGTCAGTCGTGGGCTGCCGCTGCCGAAGGGTCAGATGCTGATCTATCCGGCGGTAGACGGGCGGATGAACTCGGCCTCCTTAGCGGCATTGGCGCGGCAGCCGTTGTTGCCCAAGATCCGGATCGACTGGTTTCTGGATCACTACCTGCCCGAGGGTCAGGACCGTGAGGACCCAAGGTTCTCTCCTTTGCTAAGCGATCATCTGGCGGGACAGCCCCCGGCGTTCATCATCGCTGGAGGGCATGATCCGCTGTGGGACGACGGGCTGGCCTATGCGCAGGCGCTGAGCGATGCGGGCGTTGATGTTCAGCTTGTGACCTATGAAGGGCAGGTTCACGCCTTCATGTCGCTGACCAAGGTGATCCCGCAAGGGCGTGAGGCGATTGCCAAGACAGCGGTATGGCTGAAGGGGCAGTTTGCCAAATGAGTGTGAATTACGCTGAATCAGGGTCTGTTATTGCGTCCCTGACTGAGGGCGAGACCGACGCCGTGTCGCTTATGGCGACGGTCGCTTGTGAAGTGCATCATTCGGACGATCGGTTCGATTGGACAGGGTTCTACCGCGTGACCGAGCCGGGGCTTTTGAAGATCGGGCCGTACCAAGGCGGGCACGGCTGCCTTGTGATCCCGTTCGACCGTGGCGTCTGTGGCGCGGCGGCGCGGACAAAAGAGGTGCAGCTTGTTCCGGATGTCGACGCATTCCCCGGCCATATCGCCTGTGCGTCCTCGACCCGGTCCGAGCTGGTGCTGCCCGTGTTCGACAAGGCAGGAGAGGTGATCGCGGTCTTTGACATCGACAGCGATCAGCCGGACGCCTTTACCCAAGAGGACGCGGACCAGATGGCAGCGATGCTGGCGTCGGTCTTCGCAAGCGGGGACCTGACATGAGCGACGCGGCCCTGACCGGAAGCTGCCTGTGCGGCGCCTGTACCTTTGTGGTCAACGGGACGGCGCAGGGGGCATCGGTCTGTCATTGCAGCCAATGCCGCAAGATGTCCGGGCATGTCTGGAGTTCGGCCTACGTGCCAAAAGACCAACTGACTATGGATGGCCCTGTCGCATGGCACGAGGCCAGCCCAACCGCGAAGCGCGGGTTTTGTCCGACCTGCGGGTCCTATCTGTTCTGGACCGCCCACGCAGAGGACGCGATCAGCTTTGCCTTGGGGGCGTTGGATGGGCCGACAGGACTTCGGCTGGAAAAACACATCTTCACGGATGATAAGGGCGATTATTATGACATCGCCGACGGATTGCCGCAGACACCGTGACTGACACCTATGCCCCACCCGATACACCGCTGGAGGTGATCCACGAGGATCACGAGCTTTTGCTGGTCGACAAGCCCTCTGGCCTGTTGTCCGTGCCGGGAAAGGGCGAACATCTGGCAGACTGCCTGCTGACCCGCGTGCAAGAGGTGTTCCCGACCGCGCTGCTGGTGCATCGGCTGGATCGGGATACGTCGGGCATCATGGTCTTTGCGCTGACACCCCATGCGCAGCGCCATCTGGGGCTACAGTTCGAACATCGCCGGACGAAAAAGACCTATGTCGCCCGCGTGGCTGGCAAGCTGGAGCCGAAGACCGGAACCGTGGACCTGCCGTTAATCGTCGATTGGCCCAACCGGCCGCTTCAGATGGTGGACCATGAGAACGGCAAGCCCGCGCAGACGGACTGGCGCGTGCAACGTTACAAGGATGATGAGACGCGGGTGCGCCTGATGCCGCGCACGGGGCGGTCACACCAGTTACGGGTGCACATGCTGGCGCTTGGGCATCCGATCTTGGGCGATCCGTTCTATGCCACCGGGGCGGCGCGGGATTATCCGCGGCTGATGCTGCATTCGGAAGAATTGCGCCTGCTGCATCCCGATGGCGGCAAGGGCATGACCTTCAAAGCCAAGGCGCCCTTTTAGACCGCTGCTTCAGGCGCAGTTGCGGCGGATTTCGCGATCCAACAGCCCGGTTTCCACCAACATGCAGCGGTCGCGTGCTTCGTAATAATATCCGCGAGCGTACCATTTCACGGCCGTGGGTTCATCGCCGTCCGACAACAGCCACGCGCCGCGCAGGTATTTCACCGCCCACCGCAGGTTGGTGTCGGCGTCCAGAAGATCGCTGGCCTGTCCCTGAAACCCGATGCCCCGCGCGGTGGCGGGCAGGATCTGCATCATTCCGTAATATGGGCCATTGCGGGCATGTGCCCGGTAATCGCTTTCGCGCTGGATGACGCGGTGGATCAGGCTGGCGGGCACATCGTAATGGGCGGCGTATTTGTTCACCAGCGCGCGCACCTCGGCGGTTTCACCGGGGTACAGCGGGGGGCCTTTCGACACCGCAGGCTCGGGCGTTGTGGCGGCGCAGGCGGTGAGCGTCAGGCATAGCAACATAAGCGCGGCAGCGCGCAGGAATCGGTACATGGAACCCATCCGAAAATTCCGAAAGACGGGGCCATAGACGGCAAAAGCCTACGTTGCGGCAACTGGTATTATTTCGCTGGGCGAAAAACGGCCATCAGCTGACCCAGTCGGACATGTGATGGTCGTCAGGGGCGGGTTCATAGGTCATCAATTGCGCCGCAAACAGGCAGATCATGGCCAGCGCGGTATAATGCGACAGGTTCACGAAAGGCTCGATCTGGTCAAAGTAATAGGCGTCAAAGCTAATGCCGAAGATCGCGACGACGCTGAACAGCAGCCCGAACAGGGGGACGTGGAATGTCCATTCCCTGTCCAGAGGCAGGAAGCCCAGACGGATCGCGGGGCTGACAGCCAGAAGGAGTAACCCGATGATCGTCGCATGAGACAGGCCATCCTCAGGGCCTGGCGTATAGACGAACAGCCCGATGATCCTGCCATCCCGAACAAAGGCAAAAATCGCGATGGCCACCAGACCTACGGCAATCGACAGCTTTTGCACGCGGCTAAGGGCTGGCACGGGCAGGGTCGCAAGGCCCAGCAACATCAGGCACAGGCTGGTCGCCGGGACAATCGCGTTGCCATAGGGCCCCATCCGAACCAAAGCGTCCACACCGGCACCCCAGCCCAGAAACAGGCTGAGTCCGCAGAACAATAGCACTGCTATCGTCACAAGGACGCCGATAAGCCCAGAGGGTGAGTGGATCATAAGGTTCAGTCCAAGGGGTGCCCGGGGATTCGAACATCGATGGGAATTTCATATATTGCAAACGCAGCTTTGCAAAAAGAAATGACGCTGGGTCACTGCCAAAATAAATGTGGTTCACCTTAATTGGGTGTCGGGCAGCGACTCCGGGGGGTTCGACGCGGCGTGATCTGATCTGCCCACAAAAAATGGCGCGGAACCAGCCCGCGCCATTCGTGGTTCAGTAAGGCCTGAGATCAAGCGGTTTTGGCGTCCCAGCCAGAAACGGCTTTGACTTCCATGAAGTCTTCCAGACCCCAGATGCCGCCTTCGCGACCAGTGCCGGACATTTTCATGCCGCCAAAAGGCGCACCCGCGCCACGCGGCTGGCCGTTCATTTCCACCATGCCAGACCGCAGCGACAGGGCCATGCGGTTGGCACGGTCTGCATCCTGCGTCTGGACGTAGTTGGTCAGGCCATAGGGCGTGTCGTTGGCGATCTCGATCGCTTCCTCTTCGGTGTCGAAGGGGATCATGGTCAGGACCGGGCCAAAGATTTCCTCGCGCGCGATGGTCATCTGGTTGTTGGCGTCGGCAAAGACCGTCGGTTTGACAAAGAAGCCGCGGTTCAGGCCATCCGGGCGACCCGTGCCGCCAGCGATCAGCTTGGCACCTTCGTCGATGCCCTTCTGGATCAGGTCTTGGATCTTGTTGTACTGCGTTTCGTTCACGACGGGGCCGATGTGACGGCCTTCTTCGTGGGCCGACCCGACGCTGACGGCATTCGCTGCTGCCGCCGCTTCTTCGACCGCCTGATCATAACGCTCGCGCTGCACCAGCATACGCGACGGCGCGTTACAGGACTGGCCAGAATTGTTCATCATATGCATGACGCCGCGTTTGACCGCCTTGTCGTCCGCATCGGCGAAGATCACGTTCGCGCCTTTGCCGCCCAGTTCGAGGTGGACCTTTTTCAGGGTCGCGGCTGCGTTCTGGCTGATGGCGATGCCTGCGCGGGTGGACCCGGTGAAGGACACCATGTCGACGTCCTTGTGGCCGGTCAGCGCGGTGCCGACACCCATGCCGTCGCCGTTGATCATGTTGAAGACACCGGCGGGCACGCCTGCTTCATGCATCATCTCGGCAAAGAGGATCGCGTTCAGCGGGGATTCCTCGGACGGCTTCAGGATCATGGTGCAGCCTGCGATCAGGCCTGCGATCACCTTCAGCGTGACCTGGTTCATCGGCCAGTTCCAAGGCGTGATCATCGCGCAGACGCCGTAGCCTTCGTAGACGATGCGGTCGTTCGGGGCGTGATCGCCAAGCGGGCGGATGAACTGGAAGTTCTTGGCGGCCTTGATGAAATTCTTGGTATGCGCAAAACCCGCGCCCCACTGCTGGGATTTCGCCATGTCGATCGGCGCGCCCATCTCCATTGAGATGGCTTTGCCCATGTCTTCCTGACGGCTGGCGTAGATCTCTAGGAACTTCTCGACGATTGCGATCCGTTCCTGCGGGTCACGCGCCATCCATGCGGGGAAGGCGGCCTTGGCGGCTGCGACGGCTTTGTCGACGTCGGCTTCGGACCCCAGAGAGATCACGGCACAGGGCTCTTCGGTGGACGGATCAATGACGTTGTGATCGTTCGGGGTCGCCGGATCGACCCATTCCCCGTTGATGTAAAATTGGCGTTTCTCAAGCATCGCTCTCTCCCGTTTCAAGCGGACTATTCCGCATTGCGGACTGTCTTCCCGCAAAATCTGCGCCACTCTGTCACTCCCCCCCGAAGACTGCAAGCCGAGGGGTGCAAAGCGGCGGTGCGGCTCATAGATAGGGTGGGGAAACGTAATTCTCAAATGCCGACACTTGATGGAGGACATCATGGCGCTTCGTATCAACGACACCCTTCCCGACCTGACCGTCGAAACCGATCAGGGCACCTTTTCGCTGCACGAGTGGCAGGGCGATAGCTGGGCGATCCTGTTCTCGCACCCCAAGGACTTTACCCCTGTCTGCACGACCGAATTTGGCGCCGTGGCACAGTTGGCTGACGAATGGGAAAAGCGCGGCACCAAGGTGATGGGCATTTCCGTTGATGGTGTGGAAGAGCACAAGAAATGGAAAGGCGATATCGAGGCGACCGCTGGCGCGCCCGCTGGCTTCCCGATCATCGCGGACGAAGGTCTTGAGGTCGCCAAGGCGCTCGACATGCTGCCCGCCGATGCCTACCTGCCCGATGGCCGCACCCCTGCCGACAGCGCGACCGTGCGGTCCGTGTTCATCATCGCGCCGAACAAGAAGGTGCAGTTGATGATGACCTACCCGATGTCCGTGGGCCGTAACTTTGCCGAGGTGTTGCGCGCATTGGACGGTCTGCAGCGCACCTATGAACAGCCGCTGGCGACGCCGGCCAACTGGGAAACCGGTCAGGACGTGATCGTCGCGCTGTCGCTGGACGATGCGGCAGCCGAAGAAAAGTACGGCGCGATCGACAAGAAGCTGCCTTACCTGCGGTTCGCCAAGAACCCGGCCTGATTTTCTGGGCTATTGCTTTAAGGAAATGCGCGTCCCCGGTGGCGCGCATTTTTCTTTTGGGGTTCACTACGTGCAACAAGAGGTGACCCATGCTGCACGCGTTTGGCCCCGAGATCTGGACCCACGAAGGCCCCGTCGTCGATGGGTTCGCCGGGTTCCATTACCCCACCCGAATGGCGGTGATCCGGCTGGACCGCGGTGATCTGCTGATTTGGTCCCCGACCGCGTTGACCGAGGGGCTTCGTCAGGCGGTCGATGCGATGGGCCCGGTGCGCCATGTGATCGCGCCGAACATCATGCACCACATGTCGCTGCCCGAGTGGCACGCCGCTTATCCGCAAGCGCTGGTTCATGGCGTGCCCGGTCTTTCGGCCAAACGGCCCGAGGTGCGGTTTGCATCCGATTTGGGCGACGCTGCGCATCTGGCCTGGGCGGGCGAGGTTGATCAGGTGGTGATCCCCAACACCATCGCGGACGAGGTGGTGTTTTTCCACCGCCTCAGCGGCACCGTGATCTTTACGGACCTTCTGCAGAACCTGCCACAAGGGTGGTTCAAGGGCTGGCGTCGGTTGGTGGCCCGGATCGACCTGATGACCGGGGATGTGCCACAGGTGCCGCGCAAGTTCTGGATGGCGATGAAGCCGAAATCGGTGGTGAAGGCTCAGGTCGAGAAGGTTTTGGACTGGCCTGCGCAAAGGGTGGTGATGGCGCATGGAACGCCAGTGACTGAACACCCGAGGGAGTTTCTGCGGCAGGCGTTCGGCTGGCTAAAGTAGAGACTAATTAGGCGAAATTTCACTCTTCCCAGCATTTGTGCTTCGCGCTAAGGGCAGCGACCGACCCGGGGTGGCGCGAAAGCGCCGCCCATGGGGCGGGTCGGCGCTGCCCGGCGTAACCGCCGGGCGGGACATCTGTTCGGTGTAGCGCCTAGCTAGAAGAAGGCCACAGCGCTGCTGCCAGAAAATCCTCCGGCACCTCATCCCGCCCGTCCAGCACCAGATCGGCCATGACCTCGCCTACCTTCGGGGCCATGCCAAAGCCGATCTTGAACCCTCCGTTGGCGATGAAGTGCCCTCCGCGCCCCGGCCATGCGCCCAGCATAGGTGCGCGGGATCGCGACCTTGGCCGGACCCCGGCCCAACGCTCGATCACGGGCGCATCTGCCAGCGCGGGGACGGCCTGGATGGCGGCGGCGATCACGTCGTCCAGCGCGGCGTCGGTGCTGCTTGGGTCGTCGTACTCTCGTTCACTGGTCGATCCGATGGCGACCGTGCCGTCGGCATGCGGCACGATGTGGACGGTGTTGGCAAAGACCTGCGGCATGTCGCGGGCGTCGAACTGCAGCAAAGCCGCCTGACCTTTGACGCCGACGCCGATCATGCGCCCCGCCTGCGCCGACATCTCCTCCAGCCCCGCGACGCCTGTGGCGTGGATGACGGGGCCTTGGTCAGGGGCGTCCTCAACGATTTCACCGCCCGCCGCGCGAATGGCTTCGACCAGCGCAAGACAGGCTTTGCGCGGATGGATGCGGGCGGTCAGGGTGTCGAAGATGAACAGGCCCGTCGGGCTATCGGGGGCGAAGGTGCCGGGCGTGTCGGTGACGGCCCATGTGGCATTGTCCTGCCATAGCTCTTTGGCGGTGACCTCTCGGCCTTTGGCCAGCGAAACGGCGTGGTCGTCGGCCAAGGGCTGAACCCGGCCCAGACGGGCATAACCGCTTAAAAGCCCTGATTTAGTCTCGATTTCCTGCCAATAGTCCGCTGCCATCAACAGGCTGTCCAACTGGAACGCCTTCTTGGCATTCCAGTTCTCGGGGACATGCGGGGCAAGCGCGCCGACGATGCCGCCGGACGATCCGGCACCGACGCCAAAGGGGTCCACGACCCGCACTTTCGCACCGCGCCGGGCGCAGGACCACGCACAGGCCAGACCAAAGGCTCCGGCCCCGCGAATGGTTACGTCGATCCTTGTCATCCGATGGCCTCCGATCCATGGTGCGGCATCCGCCCACGACAGTCTCTGGGGCGGCTTCTAAAGGATCCCGGCATGAGCGGCCATACCGCCCCTGACAGACCCGAGCTGACGTGGCGCGAGGGCGTGACGCCCGTGTCCACCCAGTTCGATGACCCGTATTTCAGCCTTGAAAACGGTCTGGCCGAAACCTGCCACGTCTTTTTAACCGGCAACGACCTGCCTGCGCGGTTCGGGCCGGGGTTTCAGATTGCTGAACTGGGGTTCGGGACCGGGCTGAACCTGCTGGCCGCGCTGAGGGCTTGGCGCGCGGCGGGTGTCGCGGGCCCACTGCGGTTCACCACGTTCGAGGCCTATCCGATGGCCGCTGACGATATGATCCGTGCGCAGCAGGTTTTCCCGGAAATGGCTGATTTAGTCTCTGAACTGGCGCCGCATTGGGGCGGTGATCAGATAACGCTGCCGGACCTTGAGTTCCGCATGATCGTGGGCGACGCGCGGCAGACTTTGCCCGTGTGGGACGGTGCGGCGGATGCTTGGTTTCTGGACGGTTTTTCGCCCGCTAAGAACCCAGAGCTTTGGGGCGAAGACCTGATGCAGGCCGTCTATGACCACACCGCGCCGGGCGGCACGGCGGCGACCTATACGGCGGCGGGACACGTGCGGCGGGGGCTGGAAGCTGCAGGCTTTACTGTCACTCGCATCCCCGGTTATGGCCGCAAACGACATATGACACAGGCGCGCAAAGATGGCTGAACAGAACACCAAGCTGGGCATCTGGCTGATGATTGCGACGACCTTCGTGTTCGCCGCGCAGGACGCGATTTCGCGACATCTGGTGGCGGATTACCCGGTGCTGATGGTGGTGATGATCCGTTATTGGTTTTTCGGTCTGTTCGTCATGGTGCTGGCGTCGCGCAAGGCGGGCGGGATCAAGAATGCGGCCCGGACGGAACAGCCGATCGTTCAGATCTTCCGTGGCGTCCTGCTGGCGGCCGAGATCTGCGTGATGGTCACCGCCTTCGATCTGCTGGGGCTGGTCGAAAGCCACGCGGTGTTCGTCTGCTATCCCCTGCTGATCGCCGCGCTGTCGGGGCCGATCCTTGGGGAGCAGGTCGGCTGGCGTCGGTGGGCGGCGATCGGGGTGGGGTTCATCGGCGTGCTGATCGTGCTGCAACCGGGCTTTGGCGTCTTCGCCATCGAGGCGCTGGTGCCGCTGCTCGCTGCGTTGATGTTCGCGCTTTATGGCCTGCTGACGCGCTATGTGGCGCGCAAAGATACCTCGGCCACGTCGTTTTTCTGGACGGGCGTGACGGGGGCCATCGTGATGACTGTCGTTGGGATCTGGACATGGACGCCCATGGCGCCTGACGCTTGGATTTGGATGGGGACGCTGTGCCTGACCGGGGCCTTGGGGCATTACCTGCTGATCCGCAGCTATGAGGTGGCCGAGGCCAGCGCAGTTCAGCCCTTTGCCTATTTCCAGCTGATGTTCGCCGCAATCATCGGGCTGATCGTCTTTAGCGAGGTGATCCGCCTGAACGTCGCGATCGGGGCGGGGATCATCGTCAGCGCGGGCCTATTCACCCTGTGGCGGGAACGCCGCAACAGTTGAGCCCTTGATTTCGGTCGTGAAGGGCACGGGCAGGGGCGTCTGGCCCAGTCGCGCGCGATAGATCGGCAGGCTTTCCGCAACGCGCTGCACATAGTTGCGGGTTTCGCGGAACGGGATGTGTTCGATCCAGTCGACCACGTCGGTTTCTGCGTCACGCGGGTCGCCGAATTGCTGCGCCCACCGTTCCGGCCGCGACGGGCCTGCGTTGTACCCGGCCGAGATCATCAGCACGTTGCCCGAGAATTGGTCGACCAGCTGCGCCAGATAGGCCGAGCCGAGCTTGGCGTTATAGTCCCAATCGCCCAGACGCCCGGCGACATCGTCGGCATCGCCGATCTTGCGCGCCATTTCGCGGGCGGTGGCGGGCATCAATTGCATCAGACCACGCGCGCCGACGGGGCTGGTGACGCCGGGGTCAAACTCGCTTTCCCTCCGGGCGATGGCCAGCGCCATTTCCATGCTGACGGGCAGCTCCATCTGGGTCATCGGGTGCAGGGCGTAGTAGTGGCGCGGGATCACGATGGTGCGTTGCGCGGCGGCCTTGCCCAGCATGACCTGCAGGTGGGGATCGCCCGCCTCTTCGACCATCTGGCCTAGGGCGTTCAATTCGGTTTCGGTGGCCGTTTCGGCCATGTGTTTCAGGAACCGTTCCGCATCGTAATCATACCCGGCCGAACGAAGCAGGATCACCGCCTGACGCAGGTCGCTGTCGGCCAGTGCGGTTTCGGACCAGTCAGGCACGGTTTCCATCCCGGCCAGCGACGCGCCGAAGGGCATGTTGATCTTTTCAGCTGCCAGCAGGCCGTAGAAAGACGTCTGTTGCGCCGCGCCGTCACGATAGGCGGCTTCAGCGTCTTCTGGCCGCTCCAACGCCTCAAGCGCGCGACCCCGCCAATAGCCTGCGCGGCCCAACGAAATCGGGGTGTAGATGCCGTCTTCGAATTGCTCAAAATGCATCAGGGCGCGTTCGGCATCGTCAAGGTATGTCAGCGCAATGTAGCCCGCCAGCCATTCCAGATCGGCAAAGCTGCTGCCGGTGGTCAGCTGGTGGTTGGCCGCAAGTTCATAGGCGATCTGCGGATCGCCGCTGCGCATCTCTCCTCGGGCATAAGACCGGCGGAGGTTGGCCCATTTCTCGGGGTAGCCCAAGCCGCCGGGAATGGCGCTTTGGCTGCGCATCAGTTCTTTCGCGCCGTCGTTCAGACCTTTGCGGTAGCGCCAGAAGAATCGGTCATAGGCCAGCCCGGGGTCTTTCAACTGATCGGCGGACAGATCGTCGATCAGCGCGTCCACATTGCCCGCGCGGGCCTGTAGTGCCAGCCGGGCGCGCGCCAGTTTCGCGTCGTCGTCAGAAACGACGCCCAGCATCCGCTGCGTGTCGCTGTCGCGGTCCTGCCAGATCGCTTCGGACAGGCGGGCGGCGTGGTGGTCTTTCAGCAACTCGCCGTAGCGATCCATGAAAGCGGCGTGTTCTTCGGCGGTCAGATCAAGCGTGCGCCAGGCCAGAACGATGGTGGCTTCGGCCTCTCCGACTTCACCCGCTGTTTCCAGCGCGCGTGCCAGTCGCAGCGCGCCGGTGCCGGTCCCCGGGCGGGCATCTGCAAAAAGCGCGCGGACCTCGGCATCGGTGGCGTCCTCGAACGCGGCTTCATTCTGTTTGCGCAGGTAATCAAGGCCGGGCCAATGGGCGTTGCGATCCAGAAAGGTCAGCACCTCGTCGACCGATCCGCGGCCAGAGCGGAGGCGCGTCCATTCTATGTAATCCTGTGCGACCGCGCCGTCACGGCCCGCCAGTGTATGCGCCAGATCCCAATCGCCATCCCGCGCCGCGTTCAGGGCCGAGGCCAGCGCACGAGGCGGCTGCAGCTCTTCCATGTTGTCGGGATTGCTTTGGGCCGCGGCGGGGCCAAGGGGCGTCCAGCACATCACTCCGATGGCCAGCACGCCCGCGACAAGGGCACGGTACGGTATCACTTGCATTTCGTTGGCTTAACCCGGATAGACACGCCACAAATGTAGACCTCTGGCCCGTACCCTCAAGGATTCGAAGGTTAATGGGCAGAAAACCGCACTCGGGACGGCATTCCGCCACCCGCCAAACGAAAGGAGCGTGTCATGTTTCACGGGTCGATCCCTGCCCTGGTCACGCCGTTCAAGGACGGCGAGTTGGATCTGGATACGCTGAAGAAACTGGTCGACTGGCATGTCGATCAGGGCTCGAACGGGCTGGTCCCGGTGGGCACCACGGGTGAGTCGCCGACGCTGTCGCTGCGCGAACATGAAATCGTCGTGGAAGAGGTCGTGAAATACGCCGCTGGCCGTATCCCCGTGATCGCCGGTGCCGGTGCGAACAACACCAAGGAAGGCGTGCGTCTGATCAAGCACGCCGAAGAGGTCGGCGCCGACGCCGCGCTGGTTGTGACGCCCTATTACAACAAGCCGACGCAGCGCGGCCTGATCGCGCATTTCACCGCGATGCACGACGCCTGCAATCTGCCGATCATCATCTACAACATCCCGCCGCGGTCGGTCATCGACATGACGCCCGACACGATGGGCGAATTGGCCAAGCTGCCCCGCATCGTCGGTGTGAAGGATGCAACCGCCAAGCTGGATCGCGTCGCGTCGCAGCGCATGACCTGCGGTGCGGATTTCATCCAGTTGTCTGGCGAAGATGCGACCGCCGTTGGGTTCAACGCGATGGGTGGCACCGGGTGTATTTCCGTCACGGCCAACGCCGCGCCGAAGCTGTGTGCCGAAATGCAGGCCGCCTGCGCCAATGGTGATTACAAGCTGGCGCTGGAGTATCAGGACCGTCTGATGCCCCTGCACGAAGCCATCTTTATTGAGCCGGGGCTGTGCGGCGCCAAGTTCGCGATGTCGGAACTGGGCCTGTGCTCGGACGAGGTTCGTCTGCCGCTGATGACGCTGACCGACCCGACCAAAGAGCGTATCCGCCACGGTCTGCGCCACGCCGGTCTGATCAACTGATCTGACGGTGAGATTTTGAGAAGGCCGCCGGGAGTGATCCTTGGGGGCCTTTTTCGTTGGGGTATTGTGCTGAGCAGAGGATCGACGGGCCGCGGACTGGCGACCCCTACAGTTTGCCGGTGCGATTTATCGTGTCGTGGTAGCGCGACGTTCGGACGTGTCGCAAACATCAACATATCGCCGGGCCGGGGGGAGGCCCTGCGATGCGCGGCGGCCTGCGGCCTTGATTCCGCGCTGGGTGCGAAGCACTACCCGCGCTCGTCCAATCGCTTCTCGATGGCGATCAGCTTTTGCAGAACCTCGTCCCGGTAGGAATCGGTCGCCGCGTTCGACTCCTCCGCATGCGCGTCCTGCATCGAATTCACGATCAGACCGACCACAAGGTTCACCACGGCGAAGGTGGTGACTAGGATGAAGGGCACAAAGAATATCCATGCCTCGGGGTGGACCTCCATCACCGGGCGGACGATGCCCATGGACCACGATTCCAACGTCATGATCTGGAACAGCGAATAAAGTGACGCGCCAAGCGTGCCGAACCACTGCGGGAAGGTCGCGGCGAACAGCTTGGTCGCGATGACGGCGGCGATGTAGAAGATCACGCCCATTAGCAGAAATACCGACGCCATGCCCGGCAGGGCCGAGATGAAGCCTTCGACCACGCGCCGCAGGGTGGGTGCAACCGACACCACGCGCAGCAGACGCAGGATGCGCAACGCCCGCAGGACCGACAGGCCGCCCGTTGCAGGGACCAGCGCGATGCCCACGACGACGAAGTCAAAGACATTCCATGCGTTCAGGAAAAACCTAAGACCGCGGGCGTAGAGTTTGGCGACCAGTTCCGCGACGAAGATCACCAGACAGGCGGTGTCGAGCAGGATGATCAGATCGCCCGCCACGGCCATGACGCTGGCCGATGTTTCCAGCCCAAGGATGACCGCGTTGAACAGGATCACCCCCATGATCGCATAGCGGGTCGAGGGGCGGTCTAGGAAATTGGCGACGGTCTGGCGCATCTGGCGAAAGGCTCCTTCAGGATCCTCAGCGATCTAGGCGTTCGGGCGGGCAGTTTCCACCCTTGGTCGCGCCGATCAGGGGCGTAGCTTCAGCTTAACGCCATCTTCGCCCCAGCCGTGCGTCTTGCACCGGGCGTAGATCATTACCTTGCGCGTGCCGTCCGGGATCATGACCGAGGACAGCGACCGGGTGAACGGCTCATTATGCCCATGCGGGTGCATCAGTTCCCGCGTGCCCAGCACGTTGCCCGCCATGTCGCGGACCTCCCATGCGTCGGCGTAATGGTCCCAACCTTCGTCGGGGTGTTGCAGCGTCACGCTGATCTTCCAACCCATGCCGGATTTCGCGGCCTCGGCCCCAGTGATCCGGGGGGCGTCTGCCAATACGGCGGCTGGCAGCAGCAGGGCAAGGATAAGAAGAACATGTCGCATATCTTTCCCTACACCTGCGACCGCGGGGTTGAGAAGGCCCAGCCGCATCACACTGACGTGCTTCACGCGGCCGTGCGCCTGACCGCCTCTCATCTCGGCATGTTGTCGGTATCGGCCAAAAGCGCCGACCGGGATTGCGACGCGAATTCACGCCGCCACAGAACGAAATAGGTAATCCCTGTCGCCACGATCAGGGCGCCCGCCCCCAGCAGCCAAGCGGTCGCGCCCATCGCGAAATAGACCGACCGCAGCCCGCGGTTGAAACTGCGCGCGGCGGTGATGTTCAGCGACGCGGCCTTTTCGGCGCGGGGGTGCGCGTTCGGGTCGGCGGGGTCATTGGGCACGGCGGCCATCATTACGGCGCAATAGCCGAACAACCGATGCGACCAGACGAATTTTAGGAAAGCATTCATCAGGAAGAACAGGATGACGATAATCTTGACCTCCCATACGAAGGCCGGATCGGATTCCAGCGTGATCTGGTTTGCAAGCCCCATCAGCCGTTCTGCATTGCCGATCGCCGCCAGCCCGCCGCCGATGGCGATCATCGTGGCCGAAGCGAAAAAGGACGTGCCTTCGCGCAGGGTCGACAGGGTCTGGCTGTCGAAGATGCGCGGCGACCGGGTCACCAACTGGCGCATCCATTCGTAGCGGTATTCCTTCATCAGGACCGAAACGGACGGTTTTTCCGATTGCGGGTTTTCGATCCGCCATCCGATGAACAGCCACGCCGCATAGATCAGCCCGACCGCAGCCAGGTCGAGGGGCGTGAAATGCTGAAGGCGGTCCATCCAAGTCATAACCCCGTGTTAGCGCAGGGGCATTGCCTTGCCAATTGGCGTGATAGGGGGCTAGATGTTCTGCACTTCCCAATATGGCGAGGCCGCCCATGCAGATGCCTGTTCCCGATGCCCGGATCCTGTCGCAGAAAGACGCGCTTGCGGCTGCTTTGCGCAAGGTGTTGCCCTCGGACGCGGTGATTACCGATCCGATGGAAACCCGCGCCTATGAATGTGACGCGCTGACGGCCTATCGCTGCCCGCCGATGATGGCGGTATTGCCCGCGACCACGGCCGAGGTGTCGGACGTGCTGCGCCTGTGTCATCAGTTCGGTGTGCCGGTGGTGCCGCGCGGATCGGGCACGTCGCTTGCCGGGGGCGCGCTGCCAACCGAAGACAGCGTGATCCTTGGCGTGGCCCGCATGAACGCCGTGTTGGAAACGAATTACCCCGACCGCTACATCCGGGTGCAGACCGGCATGACCAACCTGTCTGTCACCGGCGCGGTCGAAGCGGACGGTTTCTTTTACGCCCCCGACCCGTCGTCGCAGTTGGCCTGTGCGATTGCGGGGAACATCGCGATGAACTCGGGCGGGGCGCATTGCCTGAAATACGGCGTGACCACCAACAACCTGCTGGGCGTTACCATGGTGATGATGGATGGTGAGGTGGTCGAGGTGGGCGGGCCTTATCTGGATAGCGGCGGGCTGGACCTGCTGGGCCTGATCTGCGGGTCCGAAGGGCAGCTGGGCGTCGTGACCGAAGCCACCCTGCGCATCCTGCCGAAACCCGAAGGCGCGCGGCCTGTGCTGATGGGGTTCAATGCGAACGAAGTGGCGGGCGCCTGCGTGCGCGACATTATCGAAGCGGGCGTTCTGCCCGTCGCCATCGAATTCATGGACCGCCCCTGTATCGAGGCGACCGAAGCGTTCGCAGGCGCGGGCTATCCCGATTGCGAGGCGCTGCTGATCGTGGAGGTCGAAGGATCCGACGACGAAATCGCCGAACAGTTGGGCGTGATCACCGCGATTGCCGCCAAACACAACCCGGTCGAGATCCGGGAGAGCCGGTCTGCGGATGAAAGCGCGCGCATCTGGCTGGGCCGGAAATCGGCCTTTGGCGCGATGGGGCAGATCAACGATTACATCTGTCTGGACGGCACGATCCCGGTCAGCGAATTGCCGACCGTGTTGGGCCGGATGAACGCGATATCGGATGAATACGGGCTGAAGGTCGCCAACGTGTTCCATGCGGGCGACGGCAACCTGCACCCTCTGATCCTGTTCGATGCGAACAAGGACGGTGATCTGGAAACCTGCGAAGCGATGGGGGCCGAGATCCTCAAGCTCTGTGTCGACGTGGGCGGCTGTCTGTCGGGCGAACATGGTGTCGGCGTCGAAAAGCGTGACCTGATGACCCATCAGTACGATCCCGCGGATCTAGAGGCGCAGATGGCCGTAAAGGATGTCTTTGACCCGAAATGGCTGCTGAACCCGGCCAAGGTCTTTCCGCTGGCCAACAGCGAAGCGCGGCGGGGCTGACGCATGGCACGACCCGCGAATGAGGCCGAACTGGCCCAGATCATCCGCGCCGCCAATGCGCCCTTGTCGATCCACGGTGGTGGGACGCGAGGGTTTGCAGTGGATGGTGAACCGCTGGACACCACCGGGCTGCACGGTATCAAATTGTATGAACCCGGCGCGTTGACGATTGTCGTGGGCGCGGGCACGCCCTTGCGGGAAATCGACACTATTCTGGGCGAAAAAGGCCAAAGGCTAGCGTTTGAGCCGATGGACCACCGCACCCTGATGGGCACCGAAGGTGAGCCGACCATCGGCGGAGTCGCGGCGGCCAACGTCAGCGGCCCGCGTCGGTTGCAGGTGGGCGCGGCGCGGGATCACATGCTGGGCGTGCGGTTCGTGTCGGGCACGGGCGAGGTGATCAAGAACGGGGGCCGGGTGATGAAGAACGTCACTGGCTATGACCTCGTGAAACTGATGGCGGGCAGCTATGGCACGCTGGGCGTTCTGACGGAAATCAGCCTGAAGGTTCAGGCCATCCCACAGGCCGAGGCGACGCTGGTCCTGCGCGGTCAGAAGATGGCCGATGCGATTGCCGACCTTAGCCGCGCCATGGGCACGCCCTTTGACGTCAGCGGCGCGGCCTATGTGGGGATGGAGGTTGTCGAAGACACGTCCCTGCGCCTGATCCGCGTCGAAGGGATGGCGGGCAGCGTGGCCTATCGGGCCGAGCAGTTGAAATCGCTTCTGGGTGCCGATGATATTCTTGAGGATGAGGCCAGCCGCGAGCTTTGGACCCGCATCCGCGACGTTCGGGATTTTGCGCCCAATCGTCCCGATCGTGACGCCAGCACCGACAATGCGATCTGGCGGATCTCTGTCGCGCCCAGTTCCGCGCCCGCGATCCATGAGGCGCTGGCAGAGGGGCGGTTGACCCACGCCATGATCTGCGACTGGTCCGGCGGTTTGATCTGGATGCGCACACCGATGGCGGGCGATGCGGGGGCCAGCGTGATCCGCGACACGGTTTCGCGTCTTGGTGGCCATGCGACGCTGGTCCGGGCCAATGCCGATGTGCGGGCACAGGTTCCTGTTTTCCACCCGCAATCGCCTGCGTTACAGACGATTTCGCGCGGGCTGCGGGCAAAATTCGATCCCAAGGGGATCCTCAATACGGGCATGATGGGAGCCTTGGCATGATCGTCACCATTTTCGCGATTCTTTTCGGGGTCGTCGGCGTCGGGGTTTACGTGTCGCTGGTGCGGCGGATGCCCAATCGGTCGTTCTTTCCCCTGTTGGGAGCCGGGGTGGTTTTGCTGGGTCTTGCCGGGATCGGGATGCTGCGTTTGCTGCCTGTCGATGCGTCGGAAAATCCGACGCGGGTGATCGTGGCGCTGATGATGCTGTGGATCGGCTGGGTCGGGCTGATGGCGCTGATCGCGCAGATGCTGAACAGCCGCATGGCCGGTGCGCATCCCTGGCCTGTGGTGGCGGGCGGCATTGGCACCTTGGCGCCGCTTTTGGGCTTTTTCATCGCGCGGATGGTGGTCTGATGCGGACGGAATTTACGCCTCAACAGCTAGAAGACCCGGGCACCGCGCGCGCCAATGAAATCCTGCGCGCCTGTGTGCATTGCGGGTTCTGCACCGCGACCTGTCCGACCTACCAGGTTCTGGGTGACGAATTGGATAGCCCCCGGGGCCGCATCTACTTGATCAAGGACATGCTGGAAAACGAACGGGTGCCGGACGACAAGACCGTTCAGCACATCGACCGCTGTCTGTCCTGTCTGGCTTGCATGACCACATGCCCCTCGGGCGTGCACTATATGCATCTGGTCGATCACGCGCGGGCCTATATCAACGAACACTACAAACGCCGTTGGGACGACCGGGCGCTGCGTTGGATCCTAGCGCGGATCATTCCTTATCCCACGCGGTTCCGGCTGGCCCTGTTCGCCGCTGGACTGGCTCGTCCCTTCGCGCGTCTGATGCCCGACAAACGCCTGCGGGCCATGATCGGCATGGCGCCCCGTCGCCTGCCCACCCCGTCATTAAACGACTCGCCCCAGACCCACGTCGCACAAGGCCAGCGGATCAAGCGTGTCGCGCTGATGACGGGCTGTGCGCAAAAGGCGCTGAATACCGACATCAACGATGCCACCATCCGCCTGCTAACCCGCGCGGGGGTCGAGGTCGTGATCCCCAAGGGCGAAGGCTGCTGTGGATCGCTGACGCATCACATGGGCAAGGAAGACTTGGCCCATTCCTCGGCTGCCAAGAACATCCGCGCCTGGGCCACGGAGATGGATGGTGAGGGGCTGGATGCCATCGTCATCAACACCTCTGGCTGCGGCACGACGGTGAAGGACTACGGCCACATGTTCCGCAACGATCCGCTGGCCGCAGATGCCGCGCGCGTGTCGGCCATCGCCAAGGACATCACCGAGGTGCTGGGCGATCTGGAGTTGGAGGCCAAAGCCCCCGAACCCCTGCGCATCGGCTATCATTCCGCCTGTTCACTGCAACACGGTCAGAAGATCAAGGACCTGCCTAAGAATTTGCTGACCCGCGCCGGGTTCGAAGTCGCCACCCCCGCCGATCCGCACCTGTGCTGCGGGTCAGCCGGGACCTACAACCTGATGCAGCCCGAGATCTCGGGCAAGTTGAAGGACCGTAAGATTAAGACGCTGCAGGCGATCCAGCCCGACATTATCGCCGCGGGCAATATCGGCTGCATGATGCAGATCGGATCGGGCATTGGCGTGCCTGTCGTTCACACGGTCGAACTGATGGACTGGGCGACCGGCGGGCCGAAACCTGCCGCATTGTTACCTAACTAAGCCACGATCTGCGCCGCATTCCCGCCCGACCTCATCGGTAAGGTTTTTGAAACCAACCGATGGGCCGCGCCATGTATGACCGAATCCTCCCCACCCGACTGATCCCCGCCGCGGCGATGGCTTTGACGATTTTCATGTCGCTGATCAGCCATTTGCATGCGCAGGACACCGGGTTGAAGATGCTGAACACCGGCGACGACTCGCGAGGGTGGGAAGCGGTCGGGCGGCTTGATCTGGACGGGCGTGGGTTTTGTACCGGGGCGCTGATTGCCGAAGATCTGGTCCTGACCGCTGCGCATTGTGTCTATGACAAGCAAAGTGGCGAACGCTTTGCCCCCAGCCAGATCGAGTTTCTGGCAGGCTGGCGGAACGGCCGTGCCTCGGCCTATCGGCAGGTGCGGCGGATCGTGACGCCCGACAGCTATACCTTTGACGCCGCCGCGACTCCTGAACGGGTCCGCGACGACATCGCGTTGTTGGAACTGTATCAGCCGATCCGGAACACCACCGTCGTGCCTTTCGTCACCGCACAGCGTCCGCGTGGCGGGGATCAGATCGCCGTCGTTTCCTATGCCCACAACCGGGCCGAGGCGCCTTCGCTGCAGGAATTATGCAACGTCATCACGCGTCAGCAGGGTGTGCTGATCATGTCGTGCGATGTGGATTACGGCAGCTCTGGCGCGCCGGTGTTTAGTTTCGCGAATGGTGAACCTCAGATCGTGTCTGTCGTGTCAGCCATGGCCGAAGTCGAAGGAAACGATGTGTCGCTTGGGACTGATCTGGAACTGATCGCTGCGTTGAAAGACGATCTGGCGCGGGGACGTGGGTTCGATCAACCCGGCCCGCCGCGGGCCAATCGGATCACCATCGGCAAATCGACCAACGCTCTGTCGGAACGCAGTGGCACGGGCGCGAAATTCATCCGTCTGGGTGAATGATCGGCGGGTGTTGTCGCCCGCTTTGACCCCCTCTTGAAATGCGGTTTTGCGATCCCCAGATCTGGGGCATCGGGGCGCCACTTCGGGCCCCGGTGAACGGCCTGTCCCTATGGGAAGGCTTTACAACGTTATCGCTTTAAGAGGATGACCATGCGAAACTTTGATCTTGCACCGCTGTACCGTTCCACCGTTGGTTTTGACCAGCTTGCCAGCATGATGGACCGCGTTCTAAGCAACGACGTCGCCCAGCCGACGTACCCGCCCTACAATATCGAAAAGCTGGACCAAGACAGCTATCGCATCACGATCGCCGTTGCCGGGTTCACCGACGAAGACCTTGGCATCGAAGTCAAGGAACACGCGCTGATCGTGACCGCCAAGAAAGCCGAGGAAGACAAGCGCAGCTACCTGCATCGCGGGATTGCCACCCGCGCGTTTGAACGCCGCTTCCACCTTGCCGACCACGTCAAGGTGACGGGCGCGACCCACGCAGACGGCCTGCTGCACATCGACCTTGTGCGTGAAGTTCCCGAGGCGCTGAAGCCCCGCCGGATCGAGATCACCAAAGCCGGTGGTCAGACGGTGGAAGGCAAGGCGCTGGAGGCCAAGGAAACCGCCTAAGCCAACGGCGGGTTGAACGAGAAACCCAAGATTTTCCCTCGAATCCAACTGGGGCGCGGCGATTGTCGCGCCCCTTTTGTTTTGGGGTGGGGGCGGATCTATCGGGCTATACGGCGGTTTGATCGCGCGTAGGGTCCGACCTTCGGCACAGGCGGGCACCGCCCTGTCTCGTCAGCCGCAGGCGCAGGGTTATGGCTTCTTCAGATGCCAGTATTCCCCTGCTTTAGTGTCTATTTCGACGTGATATGGCTTGTCGTCAGGTCCAGCAGGACTTTCCCCTGATCCGAGGTCACCTCGGTCCGGACCACCTGAATGGTGCGCCCCCGTTTCACGAAGCGCGACCGCGCGGTCAGCGTGCCGCTGGTCACGTTGGACAGCAATTGCGCTGTGACGTTGATCGCCAAGGGAAAGCCGGACCCACCTGTTGCGACCTGAACGCCTTGCAGGGCCAGCCGCGTCGCGGTGACGTCGCCAAACCAGATCAGCGCACCTGCGTGGACGGTGCCGAATGGGTTCAGGATGCCGCTTTGCACAGGCATGGTGCCGCGCGCTTCTTCGTTTGAGATTAACTCGACCTCGAACCGCAGGTGGCCTGCAATTTCCTTTTCGCTCATCCGTATCCTCCCGCTTTGGGGCAGGATGCGGTGGGTCGGGCAGCCTGTCTAGCTTAGCGTGATGTTACGGTTGCCGACTTTTAACTGCGTCGTAAGGTTCAAGGGGCCGGTTTCAAAGCTGATACGCGGGTCTTTCAGGTGTTGGCCGAGGGTGTCTGCGATCTGTTGGGCCTTCGGATGCGTGATGGTCAGCGCGGTCAGCGTGGCATCCGCGCCGGGCATTTGCGTGGGGGGCAGGGGATCGGCCTTCCACTCCAATAGGCTGGGAGCCGCGCCGTCCATGGGCAGGGTTCCATCGTCCGGGACGGTCAGCAACCACGACAGGGTGCCACGGGTCAGGTGCATGGCTGGACCGTGATAGTCGGGCAGCAGGGGGCGCGTGGTGGCCATGTCGGTGCAGCGGGTCACCCAATGTGCCAGCCGCGGTGACTGGACCGGGTGGTCCAGCCCGAACCAGCGGGGCCGGTCGGGGGCTGGCGCGTCGGGGTTCACCGCGATCACTTCTAGGAATTCATCCTCACCCAGACGGACCAGATGATTGTGCGTGCCCATCTGGGGATGTTCGCCCCCTTTGGGCATGTCGATCCCTGTGAGGTCACGGACATAGGCGACCCCTTCGGCAAGAGAGGGGGCGGCGATGACGATGTGGTCTAGGGTAAGCATGTGCGTTTCCAACATCCTCAGATCAATGTCCCGCCCGGCGGGATGCCGGGCTGCGCCGTCCCGCCCCCATGGGGCGGCGCATTTGCGCCACCCCTCGGGACGGCGCTGCCCTTCGCAAGCACCACAAGCGAGGCGACATTTTCACCCTATAGTCGCCAGAACCGCATCAAGCCCAGCCTGCGCGACCTCCATGTCCTGCGCGGGTGTGCCAGAACTGACGCCGATCCCACCGACGCACTGACCATCGATCATCACGGGAAGACCTCCGCCAACGACCATCAGCCGACCGCCAATGGCCGACGAGATACCATAGGCGGGTTTCCCCGGCTGGCTGGCGTCCCCGTATTCATGCGTGGCCTTTTTGGCCCCGCTGGCGGTGTAGCTTTTGTCGATGGCGATGGTGGTGGACGTGACCTTGCCGCCGTCCATCCGTTCGAACGCCACAAGGTTGCCCGCGTCGTCGGTGATGGCGATGCACATCGGCACGCCGATCTCTGTCGCTTTGGCCTTGGCCGCGTCGATCATCAGACGCGCGTCGTTCAGGTCGAGCCGTTGTACCGAAATCATGCCTGCACCTCTTTCGCTTTGCGGCGCCATGCGTGAAGCAACGGCTCGGTATAGCCCGATGGCTGCGCGACGCCTTTGAAAATCAAATCCTTGGCGGTTTGGAAGGCCGGACCATGGGGGTTGTCGACCAGCGAGCGGTACTCTGGATCGCCCGCGTTTTGCGCGTCCACCTTGGCGGCCATGCGCATCAGGGCATCGTTGACCTCATCCTCGGTGATCAGCCCGTGCAGCAGCCAGTTGGCAAGGTACTGCGACGAAATCCGCAGGGTGGCGCGGTCTTCCATCAGGCCGACGTCGTTGATGTCGGGTACCTTGGAACAGCCAACCCCCTGATCGACCCACCGGACCACGTAGCCAAGGATGCCCTGGCAGTTGTTGTCCAGATCGCGGCGCACCTCTTCTTCGGTCAGGTTGCGGCCCGACAGCACCGGTTGAGTCAGCAGGTCATCCAGCGATGCACGCTCGCGCCCCTCCAATTCATCCTGACGGTCGGACACGCTGATCTGATGATAATGCGTGGCGTGCAGGGTCGCGGCGGTGGGGGACGGCACCCAAGCGGTGTTGGCGCCCGCCATCGGATGGTTGGTCTTGGCGTCCAGCATCTCGGCCATCTTGTCGGGCTTGGCCCACATGCCTTTGCCGATCTGACCGCGCCCGCGCAGGCCCAAAGCCAGACCCGCATCGACGTTCCCATTTTCGTAAGCCGACAGCCAGACCGATCCGGCCATTTCGCCCTTGGGAATGAACGGACCCATCTGCATGGAGGTGTGGATTTCATCACCCGTGCGATCAAGGAAGCCGGTGTTGATGAACACCAGACGATCCTTCACCGCGCGCATACATTCGCGCAGGTTGGCAGAGGTGCGGCGCTCTTCGTCCATCACACCGATTTTCACGGTGTTCAGGGGCAGGCCTAGGATGCCTTCGACCGCGGTGAAGATGCGGTTGGCAAAGGCGACCTCTTCGGGGCCGTGCATCTTGGGTTTCACGACGTAAACGCTGCCCGCGCGGGAATTGCGGGGGCCGTCGGTTTTCTTGAGGTCGTGCATCGCGGCGGCGACGGTGATCAGCGCGTCCAGCATCCCTTCGGGGGTTTCTTCACCTTCGAACAGCACGGCATCGGTGGTCATCAGGTGGCCAACGTTGCGGACCAGCAAAAGCGCGCGACCGGGCAGGGTCAGCTCACCACCATCAGGGGCGGTCAGCACCTTGTCGGGGTTCAGGGCGCGGGTCATCTGCTTGCCGCCCTTGTCGAAAGTTTCGGTCAGCTTGCCGGTCATCAGGCCGAACCAGTTGCCGTAGACCTCGGTCTTGTCGGCGGCATCGACGGCGGCGACGCTGTCTTCGCAGTCCTGAATGGCGGTCATGGCGGATTCCAGCACCACGTCGCGCAGGCCAGAGGCGCTGTCTTTGCCGACGGGATGGCTGGGGTCGATCACCAGTTCGATGTGCAGCCCGTTGTGGCGCAGCATGTAAGACGCCTTATCGCCGTCTTCAGTATAGCCGACAAAGGCGTTGGGATCGGCAAAGGCGTGGGTCGCGTCGCCGACTTTGGCCGTCAGGGTCGCGCCGTCGCGGACATAGGCTGTGACGTCCGCGTGGGACGCGCCGTCCAGCGGGACAGAACGGTCAAGGAAATTCGCCGACCATGCCACCGCCTGCGCCCCGCGCTTGGGGTCATAGCCGTTACCTTCGGGTGCGCCGGGCAGCGCGTCGGTGCCATAGAGCGCATCGTACAGGGAGCCCCACCGCGCGTTGGCAGCGTTCAGGGCAAACCGGGCGTTCATCACCGGAACCACAAGCTGCGGGCCTGCGATGGTCGCAATCTCGGGATCGACGTTTTCGGTTTCGATTTTGAAGTCGGGGCCTTCGGGGACGAGGTATCCGATCTCTTCCAGAAAGGCGCGGTATTCGGCGCCATCGATGGGCTGGCCTTTGCGGGCTATGTGCCAGTCGTCGATTTGCTTTTGCAGGGTCTCGCGGACCTCTAGCAGGCGCAAGTTTTCAGGCGCGAGGTCAGCCAGCATAGAGGCGAAGCCGCCCCAGAGGTCATCGGCAGAGATGCCAAGATCGGGCAGGATCTGGCCGTCTACCAAGTCGGCGATAGAGGCGGCGACCTGAAGGCCGGCGCGGTCAACGTATTCGGTCATAGGTGATTCCTTTCGTTGGCCCTAACATACACCCGGTTTGGGGGGTGTTGCGTGCGTACGCATTACTTTTCCGTATCGTGGAAAAGTGCTAGGTCTTGGCCATGACCACCGCCGTGCAATCCGTCGACCGCGCGCTAACGCTGTTAGAGCTTATTTCCAAGGACCCCGAGGGCAGCCGCCTGTCGGATCTGGCGCGCACGGCGGGGCTGGCGGCGTCTACGACGCATCGGTTGTTGACTGCGCTGGAACAGCGGGGATTCGCACAGGTCGATGCCTCGACCGGGCGGTGGCACGTGGGGCGCGCTGCGCATTCTGTCGGTGCGACATGGGGCAAGACGCGGACCCTGCTGGCGCCTGCGACGCCCTTCTTGCGGCGGTTGCGGGATGCAACACGGGAAACGGCGAACCTTGGGATCATCGAAAACGGGCGGGTTATCACCATCGCGCAGGCCGAAAGCCGGGAAATCATGCGCGCCATTTCCCCGCCGGGCGGCAGCGCGCCGATCTTTTGTTCCGGCATGGGCAAGGCGATCATTTCGACATGGCCCGACGAATATATCGACCGGCTGATTGATGAATACGGGTTCCACGCGGCGACCAGCCACAGCCTGACATCCCGCGCGGCGGCACATGCCGAAATCGCGACGATCCGGGCGCAGGGTTACGCCATGGACGACGAAGAGTTCGTGCCGGGCCTGCGCTGCGTGGCGGCGGTGGTGCATGGACCCGGGGGCGACGCCATCGCGGCGGTGTCGGTGTCGGGCCTGTCGATCCGCATGACCGAGGACAAGGTGGACCGTTGCATCAAGCTGGTGCAGCAGGTGTCGTGGGATTTGTCCGGGCGGGATATGTTCTAGGCCGTGGATTCTGGCCCCTTAGCGGATCCAGTTAGCGGATCCAGACTTCGACCCGGCGGTTAACCTGACGGCCCCAGGCGCTGTCGTCGCAGGCCATGGGCATGGCTTCACCAAAAGCTTCGGTCGTCAGGGTGATGCGGTCCTTACGGGCGTCGCGGGCGGCCAGTTCCACGGCGCGGCGCACGGCGCGGGCGCGGTCGCGGGCAAGGCCACGGTTCAGCGCGGCATTGCCCGAACTGTCGGAAAAGCCCACGAACATCAATTCGTTCCCGTCATAGATGCCGCTTTCCAGCGCGGTGGCCAGTTGTTCGACGTTCGACCGGGACTGCGCGTCCAGCAGGGTAGAGCCCGCTTCGAACCGGAAGGAAATCGTTAGACGGCGGAAGGGCGTCAGGGTGCCGACCATGTCCTGCAGGTCTTTCAGCGTCACCTCTGGCCCGGCCTGAGAGATCGCGTTGGCAAAGCGTGCGCCTTGGTCGGAAATCGGGATTTCTTCTGGCATCTGGTCGACGAAACCGGCACGGCGGATCACCAGCTGGGCCGCGGGCTGGCGGGTGTAGGCAAGGAATTCGCGGACCAGTTTGGGCATCCGACGCGCGGGCATGTACAGAAAGACTGGCGTGGTCAGCGGGTAATCTTCGGTCTTGGCGTTGATGCGCGTGGCCCCAAGGGTGAAACCGCAGGCGCCGCTAAGTTCGACCTGCTGGGCATCGCCGGTTTCCGACGCGGTGGTCAGGCCGATGGCAAAGGGATCGCGCAGGATCGCGCTGACGATTTCGGGGTCGGTGTCGTGGCGGATCGCCGTATCGGCAAGCTTTGCGCCGGCGGGGGCCATCAGACGATCTTCGACCGCCTGACCCATGCCCGAAGAGGTGTCGCGCAGATGGGGCGTGATCGGTGCGTCGGGGCCGCCCAACTGGTTCCAGTTGTCGATGTCGCCGGAATAGATCGCCGCCAGCTGCGGCAGGGTCAGCGCGCTGACCGTATTGCCGGGCGCAACGATGGGCACCAGCGCGTCCAGGGCCAGCACACGGTTGCGGCCAGCCGCGCGCAGATTGCCCATCCCGGCCTCGATCGCGCGGCGCAGTTCTGGCGGACGGATTTCGCGCAGGGCCATGACAAGGTCGGCCTCATTCGCTAGCAGGTCGGCAAAACCTTCGTCGGTGTTCGTAGAACGGATGGTGAAGCGCCCCGCCACCGAGCCGGTGGTTTTGTCGGTCAGGGTGTAGACGACGTTGTTGCCGCCGATGTCTTCGCGGTCGACGCTGTGGCCGGATCGCATGGCAAAGGCTTCGATCAGCGCGGGCAGAAGGACGGTGCCGGTGGTGGCGGCGCCGGAAATCGACATCTCGGCCACGAAGGCAGAAAGGTTGGGGCAGGCGGGGCCGTCGCAGGTCACGCCAGAGCCGTCGAGCGTCAGTTCCCCAAAGTCGGTTTCGACACGGTAGAATTCGCCATCAAAGCCCAGCAGCATGCCACGGATCGTGACGCTGCCGTCATTCGACGTAAGCGTGACATCCTGTGACAGCGCCGGGGCGAGGCCAGTGAAAAGCATAAGTGCGGCGCAGAACGCCGCACGTAGGAAAGTCATGTAAGACCTCGGGTGCCGTCAATTACTTGGCGGCGATTTTCAGGTCTTCGACAAGGTTTTTCAACAGAAGAAAATCACCAACCGCGTCACAATCGGGCAGGGTGACGTCGAGTTCCGACAGTTTCTCGACAATCCCTTCCGAGACTTCGATGACCTGGGCGGTGACGGGGCGGCCACAGTTGCCTTCGGTCACGGCCACTTCGACCGTCAGTTCGATATCGCCCTGTGCCGTCGCGGTGCCGGTGGGGAAGGTATAAACCTCGGCCAGGGACGCGTTATCGACCGCTGGATCGCCAAGCGTGGTGACAAATCCACCGATGCCACGGGCGGCGACAGAGGCGTCGCGCGGCGCGCCAGACCAGACGTGGCCGTCGCTGTCGTAGTCCGCGCCGAATTCACGGGCGTGCAGTTCGATGCCAGCGTCGCCCTGCCACTGCACAACCGCGCGGTCGTAGAAGGACAGGGTGTCGACCTCAACCTCGACCGCGGCGGCGTTGCCGTCGTCCATCGTGGCGATGACGAGCGATTTTTCAGACAGGGCGGGCATTTCGAATTGGGCAAGGCCAGCGTCATCCGTGGCGATCGTGAAGGTCAGGTTGCCATGCTGGACCGAGACACGCGCATTGGAATGGCACGGCGCCGACAGGTTAAGAGAGATCATCGCCGCGGCTCGGGTTTCACCGATCAGATCGACGATGCAGTCGTCGCTGGCCATGGGTTCGGTCAGGTCAGCAGATGCGGGGTTGTCGATGTCGTCATCCTTGGCAGCGACCAGCAGGGGGACGGTGTCCATGTCGGAGGCTTTGGGCAGGTCCGTCATCGTGGCCGTCGTTTCGGCTATCGGCGGCATATCGGTCGCCGTTATCGACAGGGCGGCCACTTCAACGGTGGGTTCGGCCATGGGGGCGGGCGTCTCTGCCTCGTCCGGGAGGCCGGCCATATCGAAAGAAACGGGGGTATCCTCGGCGACCTCGGCGGTCAGGTCGACGGTCATATCGGTGGTGGCGTCTGCGGTGGCATCGGCCGAGTCAGATTCGGTGACGTCTTCGAAGGAGGCGTCGATCACAGACGTGCTAAGCGTCGGCGCTGCGGCCATCTGCATCGTGTCCTGAGGCTGCGACCCCATCTGCATATAGACCCCGGCCGAAGCTGCCAGCACCATCGTGCCGCCTGCAATGCCGAGCGATTTGATGTTGATCATGGTTAATCTCCGACGATCCTCAAGCCTGGCCATATAGTTTGGCCTTTGCGTCAGGATGACCGGAAAAAGGGGCAAGTTTGTGGCAAATGCCCGGGATTTGAGGTCCCGGGCGTTAAAATTTACCTAATTTTCGCAACGCGCAGATCAGACGGTCAGATCAGACCAGCGCGCCGTGGCAATGTTTGAATTTCTTGCCCGAACCGCAGGGGCAGGGGCTGTTACGGCCCGGGTTGCCCCAGCTGCTGGGATCGTTTTCGTCAAAGTCTGCCGCTGCGCTGGACCCGTCGGCCTGCTGATCGGGGGCGGGGGATTGGTCGGCATCTGCCGCGGCCTGCCCCTGTAGCTGCGCCTGGATCATGGCCATCTGTTCGCGCTGTTCTTCTTCGGTCAGCGGGCGGACGCGGGACAGGGTCTTGGTGACCTCTTCGCGCAGACCGTCCAGCATGGATTGGAACAGTTGGAAGGCTTCGGACTTGTATTCGTTCAGCGGGTCACGCTGCGCGTAGCCACGGAAACCCACGACGGAGCGCAGATGTTCCAGCGTCAGCAGATGTTCCCGCCACTTGCTGTCGATGGTCTGCAAAAGAACCTGCTTTTCGATCGAGCGCATGTTTTCCGGACCAAACGCCGTGGCCTTGGCTGCCATTGCCTTGTCGGCGGCGTCTTCGATGCGTTCTGCGATGACTTCGTCATCCACGCCTTCTTCGGCGACCCAGTCGATGATCGGCAGATCAAGGTTCAACTGTTCGATGACGGCAGCATACAGCCCTTCGCCATCCCACTGATCCGCATAGGTTTTCGGCGGAATATAGGTGTCGACCAGATCGTCGATCACCTGGCTACGCATGTCGGCGGCGATCTCGGACAGGTCTTTCGACTCCATGATCTCCATGCGCTGTTTGAAGATGATCTTCCGCTGGTCGTTCATCACGTCGTCGAACTTCAGCACGTTCTTCCGCATGTCGAAGTTGCGACCTTCGACCTTGGCCTGAGCGCGTTCGAGCGACTTGTTCACCCAAGGGTGCACGATCGCCTCGCCTTCTTTCATGCCAAGCGACGACAGCACCTTGTCCAGACGCTCGGATCCGAAGATGCGCATCAAGTCGTCTTCGAGCGACAGGAAGAAGGACGAGCGGCCCGGATCACCCTGACGGCCAGAACGGCCACGCAGCTGGTTGTCGATCCGGCGGGATTCGTGACGTTCTGTGGCCAGAACGAACAGGCCGCCCGCGTCCTTGACCGCCTGTTCGTCAGTTTCGTGTTCGCGTTCGATGCGTTCGCGGATGACCTCGGGGTCGGCATCAGGATCGGCGGCGATGGCCTCCATGATCTTAAACTCGACGTTGCCGCCCAGTTTGATGTCGGTGCCGCGGCCCGCCATGTTGGTGGCGATGGTGACGGCGCCCAGCTTGCCGGCGTCGGCGACGATCTGCGCTTCTTGCTCGTGCTGGCGGGCGTTCAGGACGTTGTGCGGGATGCCAGCCTTTTTCAGCAGTTCGGACAGGAATTCGGACTTTTCGATGGACGTGGTGCCCACAAGGGTCGGCTGACCCTTGGCCTGAGCTTCCTTGATCGTCTCCACGATGGCGGCGTATTTTTCCTGCGCGGTGCGGTAGACGGCGTCGTCGTCGTCCTGCCGTGCGATGGGGCGGTTGGTCGGCACTTCGACCACGCCAAGGCCATAGATTTCCATGAATTCTTCGGCCTCGGTCGTCGCGGTGCCGGTCATGCCTGACAGCTTGTCATAAAGACGGAAGTAGTTCTGGAAGGTGACCTGCGCCAGCGTCACGTTTTCAGGCTGAATATCGACGCCTTCCTTGGCCTCAATCGCCTGATGCAGACCTTCAGACAGGCGGCGGCCTGCCATCATGCGGCCGGTGAATTCGTCGATCAGGACAACGTCACCATCGCGGACGATGTAGTCCTTGTCCTTCTGGAACATCTTGTGGGCGCGCAGCGCTTGGTTCACGTGGTGAACGATGGTCGTCGATTCCGGATCATAGAGCGACTGACCCTCGGGCAGCAGGCCGCGTGCCAGAAGCTGTTCTTCCAGAAACTCGTTACCTTCGTCGGTAAAGGTCACCTGTTTCTGTTTTTCTTCGATGGTGTAATGCGCATCGGTCAGATCGGGGATCAGCTTGTCGATGGCGACATACAGATCGCTGCGGTCCTGCGCAGGGCCCGAGATAATCAGGGGCGTCCGCGCTTCGTCGATGAGGATCGAGTCGACCTCGTCCACGATGGCGAAGTTGTGGCCGCGCTGGAACATCTCGGACAGGTCCGATTTCATGTTGTCGCGCAGGTAATCAAAGCCCAGTTCGTTGTTCGTCGCGTAGGTGACGTCGCAGTTGTAGGCCTGTTTCTTTTCGTCCGCAGGCTGCTGCGGGTAGATCACGCCGGTCGTCAGACCAAGCGCGCCAAAGACCTTGGACATCCATTCAGCGTCCCGCTTGGCCAGATAGTCGTTCACGGTGACGACATGCACGCCCTTGCCGGTCAGCGCGTTCAGGTAGGCGGGGAAGGTGGCGACCAGCGTCTTGCCTTCGCCCGTCTTCATTTCCGAGATATTGCCCTGATGCAGGAAGACCCCGCCCATCAGCTGCACGTCGAAGGCGCGCAGGCCAAGGGCGCGTTTTGCGGCCTCACGGCAGTTGGCAAAGGCTTCGGGCAGAAGGTCGTCAAGGCTTTCGCCGCCCATCGCACGGGCGGCCAATGCCTCGGTCTTTTCTTTCAGGCCTTCGTCGGTCAGCTTTTCGAATTCTGGTTCGAGATCGTTGATCTGCTGAATGATCTTGCGGGTTGCCTTTACCTTGCGGTCGTTCGGCGTTCCGAACACCTTTTTGGTAAGTGTGCCCATTCCCAGCATGATTAATCCGTTCCGATTGTTGACGTCGATGTGTTGGCGGGTGTGGTTGTACCCCCCAGCATCCATCCATAGAACAGGTGCCAAGCGGGGGCCCGCTAAGCCATATGGCGATGTAAGGGGCGCCCCCTACACTGTCAACGCCGTGCACCGTCACGGAAGATCAAAGGTACTAAGATGACGCAACGATTTGCAAAAGCCGCCGCCATTGCCCTGAGCATGGCCATCGCAACGCCCGTTCTGGCGGAAAACCACGCGGATATGGGTGCAGACACCGTCGTCGCCACCGTCAACGGGACCGAGATTACGCTGGGTCATATGATCCTTGTTCGTCAGTCGCTGCCGCAGCAGTACTCTCAGCTGCCGAACGAAGTTTTGTTCGAAGGCATTCTGGAGCAGCTGATCCAGCAGACCGCCCTGCAGGACAGCGTCGAAGGTACGCCGCGCCGGGTCGAGATGGCGATCGAAAACGAAACCCGGTCGCTGATGGCTGCCGAAGCCGTTGGTGAGGTTCTGGCCAGCGCCGTGACCGACGAGGCGATCGAGCAGGCCTACCAAGACACCTACGGCAATGCAGAGCCGGATATGGAGTACAAGGCCGCGCACATTCTGGTCGAAACCGAGGAAGAAGCGCAGGCCATCGTCGAAGAGCTTGAAGGCGGTGCAGATTTCGCAGCCGTCGCCAAGGAAAAGTCCACCGGCCCGTCCGGTCCCAACGGGGGTGAGCTGGGCTGGTTCGGCAAAGGCATGATGGTCGCCCCGTTCGAAGAAGCGGTCGTAGACATGGAAGTGGGCGCGATTTCCGCCCCGGTGCAGACTCAGTTCGGCTGGCACGTGATCAAACTGGACGAAACCCGCATGAAAGAAGCGCCGTCGCTGGACGAGGTCCGCGAAGAGCTGCGCGGTCAGGTCGAACAAGAGGCCGTCAAAGCACATATTGACGCGCTGGTGGAAAACGCGAATGTCGACAAGAGCGGGGTCGAAGGTGTTGATCCCGCACTGCTGAGCAACACCGACCTCTTGGAGTGAACATATGGGTGGTACCCCGCCGCTTTCGCCACTGGCCCCCGCGGCCTTTCCCAACCTTCCTGAAATCGGCGGGGTAGAGTTCGCCACGGCCGAGGCCGGGGTGAAGTACCAAAACCGAACCGACGTGATGCTGGCGCGCCTTGCGCCGGGCACGTCGGTGGCCGGGGTGTTCACCCGGTCTGCCACCCGGTCTGCCCCGGTTCTGGATTGTCAGGACAAGATCGGTGGACATGGCGATGGCGCGGCGGCGATCATCGTGAACTCTGGCAACTCCAACGCGTTTACCGGCAAGAACGGGCGCGAGTCGGTCAGCCGGATTACCGCCGCCACGGCCAAGGCACTGGGGATTGAGGAGAGCCGGGTGTTCTCTTCTTCCACCGGGGTGATTGGAGAGCCGCTGCCGCACGACCGGATCACAGCCAAATTGGACGAACTGTCTGGCAAGCTGGATGCCGGGGGCATCGCCTCTGCGGCCAAGGCGATCATGACCACCGACACCTATCCCAAAGGCGCCAGCGCCGAGGTTCAGATCGACGGGCAGACCGTCAAGATTGCCGGGATCGCCAAGGGTTCGGGCATGATCGCGCCTGATATGGCGACGATGCTGGTCTATATCTTCACCGATGCCAAGATCGAGCGCAGCGCGCTGCAGGCGATGGTCAGCGCCAATGCGGACCTGACCTTTAACTGCATCACCGTGGATAGCGATACCTCGACTTCTGACACGTTGCTGTGCGCGGCGACGGGCGCCTCTGGCGTTGAGGTCACGGCGCAGCACACCGGGTTCATCGACGCGCTGCATGGCGTGATGCTGGATCTGGCGCATCAAGTGGTGCGGGACGGCGAAGGCGCGACCAAGTTCGTGCAGATCCATGTGACCGGCGCGCAGTCGGACGAAGATGCCAAGGTGCACGCGATGTCGATCGCCAATTCGCCGCTGATCAAGACGGCCATCGCGGGCGAAGACCCGAACTGGGGTCGTGTTGTCATGGCCGTGGGTAAATCCGGCGCAGCAGCGGATCGTGATCTGCTGTCGATCTGGTTTGGCGACGTGCTGGTGGCCGACAAGGGCTGGCGCGCAGAGGGCTATAAGGAAGAGCAAGGCGCCGCCCATATGAAGGGCGAAAACATCGACATCCGTGTCGATCTGGGCCTGGGCGGTGGCACGGCGACCGTGTGGACCTGTGACCTGACCCATGGCTACATCTCGATTAACGCTGATTACCGGTCGTGAGTAAGATCATCCTAGTGTCTGCCGTCGCGTTGATTGATCGCGACGGCCGCGTTCTTCTGGCGCAGCGGCCAGAGGGGAAGTCCATGGCGGGGCTATGGGAGTTTCCCGGCGGCAAGGTCGAAGCCGGGGAAAGCCCTGAATCTGCGCTGGTCCGCGAGTTGCACGAAGAGCTGGGGATCGAGACGTGGAATTCCTGTCTGGCGCCGCTGACCTTCGCGTCGCACGCCTATGACGATTTCCACCTGCTGATGCCGTTGTTCGCCTGCCGCAAGTGGGAAGGCGTGCCGCAACCGAAAGAAGGTCAGACCCTTGCCTGGGCGCGTCCGAACGAACTGCGGAATTACCCCATGCCGCCTGCGGATATCCCGCTGATTCCGATCCTTCGCGATTGGCTGTGATCCTAGGTCTTGGATGCGCATCTTGTCAGAATGCCCAAGATTTGAACGGGTTTTTGGAGGTACTTGACGGATATTTGTGCAACGCGCAGTAGCGTGACGACCGGGATTGATGTATTACCCTCATAACCTTTCGTGGGGAGAGAGTGTGAAATGCTGAAGACCATTACAGTTGGATCCTGCGTGTCTGTGCAGGGTACGTATGTCCGCACCATGGAAGACGGCCGCATCGAAGTGCGCGTCGGCAACCAGATTTTCCGTGGCCTGCCCGTCAGCAACGAGGCTGCTGCCTAAGCGCTGATTAAACAATCGTAGGTATCAAAAAGACCGCGACCTTCCGTGTCGCGGTCTTTTTGTTTGTGCTGTTGAAACATGGCCAAAGAAAAACGCGCCGCTATTCAGGCGGCGCGTTTTTGGTTGCTTATCCGATGTGGATCAGAGCGTACGCTCGATCTCTTCGCGTTCGAAGATTTCGATCACGTCGCCTTCGCGGATGTCTTCGTAGTTCTCGAAGGCCATGCCGCATTCCTGACCCGAGATAACCTCGGCCACTTCGTCCTTGAAGCGCTTCAGGGTCTTAAGCGTGCCTTCGTGGATCACCACGTCGTCGCGCAGCAGACGCACACCGGCAGAGCGGCGGGCGACACCTTCGGTGACCAGACAGCCCGCAACGCGGCCCACTCCGGTAACTTTGAAGACTTCTTTGATGCTGGCGTAGCCGATGAACTTTTCGCGGATCTCTGCGGACAGCAGACCCGAGGCGGCGGCTTTCACGTCGTCCACAAGGTCATAGATGACCGAGTAGTAGCGGATTTCCACGCCCTTCTGGTTCGCGGCGTTCCGTGCAGGCGCGTTGGCCCGGACGTTGAAGCCAAAGACCGGTGCGCCCGAAGCTTCGGCAAGGCCGATGTCGGATTCGGTAATGGCACCCACGCCTGCGTGCAGCACGCGAACGCGGACTTCGTCGTTGCCGATCTTTTCCATCGCCTGAACGATCGCTTCGGCAGAGCCTTGAACGTCCGCTTTGACCAGCACAGGCATCTCGGCGACGTTTTCGTCTTCTTTCGCCTTCTGCATCAGCTGTTCAAGCGTGGTCGCGGCACCGGCGGCGGCGCGTTTGTCCTTGGCCGCTTTTTCGCGGTATTCGGCGATTTCGCGGGCCTGCGCTTCGGTGCTGGTCACGTTCAGAACGTCGCCAGCTTCGGGCGTGCCGTTGAGGCCAAGCACCTCGACCGGGACCGAGGGGCCGGCTTCTTTGACGCGGTCGCCCTTGTCGTTCACCAGCGCACGGACCTTACCGTACTGTTCACCCACGACGAAGACATCGCCCTGACGCAGCGTACCGGACTGGACCAGAACGGTCGCAACCGGGCCACGGCCCACGTCAAGCTGTGCTTCGATGACGGCACCTTGGGCGGCGCGGTCGGGGTTTGCCTTCAGTTCCAGAAGTTCCGCCTGCAGCGCGATGGCTTCAAGCAGTTCATCCAGACCCTGACCGGTGTGAGCCGACACTTCGACGTCCTGAACCTCACCGGACATCTGTTCCACGATCACTTCGTGTTGCAGCAGTTCGGCACGGACCTTGTTGGCGTCGGCGGCAGGTTTGTCGATTTTGTTGATCGCCACGATCATCGGAACGCCAGCAGCTTTGGCGTGGTTGATGGCTTCGATCGTCTGCGGCATGACCGAGTCGTCGGCAGCAACCACAAGAACCACGATGTCCGTGACCTGAGCACCACGGGCCCGCATCGACGTGAACGCGGCGTGGCCGGGCGTGTCGAGGAAGGTCAGCATCTGGCCGCCGTCGGTTTTCACCTGATAGGCGCCGATGTGCTGGGTGATCCCGCCCGCTTCGCCAGCCACAACCTTGGCGTTCCGGATCGCATCCAGAAGCGAGGTTTTGCCGTGGTCGACGTGGCCCATGATCGTGATGACCGGGGCGCGTGGTTTCAGGTCTTCTTCTTTGTCTTCGACTTCCTTGATGACGTCTTCGACGTCGGAGTCCGAGACGCGGACGATGTTGTGACCAAATTCTTCGATGATCAGTTCCGCGGTGTCGGCGTCGATCGTCTGGTTCTGCGTGACCATCATGCCCATCTGCATGAGCGATTTGACGACGTCACCCACACGTTCGGCCATACGGTTGGCAAGTTCGCCGACCATGATCGCCTCGGGGACCTGAACGTCACGCACGACCTTTTCGCGCTGGACGGGGCCGCCCATCGCTTTTTGACGCGCACGTTCCTGTTTCCGCTTCATCGCGGCCATGGATTTCTGACGGCCACCTTCGCCACCAGACAGCGCCTGGTTCAGCGTCAGCTTGCCCGAGCGGCGACCATCGTCGCGGCCTTTGCCACGGCCACCGCGATCGTCGCGGTCGGTGTTGCGGTTGTCGGGGCGTCCGCCACCGGGACGGTCGGCAGGCGCGCCGCCACCACGAGGGGGCTGCTTGGCTGCACGGCCACCGTCTTCGGCGGGCGCAGGCGCGGCGGCTTCGGCAGCGGCCCGGCGGGCGGCTTCCTCGGCTTCGCGCTTCTGACGCTCTTCTTCTTCGGCCTTGGCCTTCAGCGCTTCTTCGCGCTCTTTCTCTTCGCGGGCCTTTTGTTCGGCTTCCTCGCGACGACGCTCACGCTCTTGCTCGCGGGCCTTTTCTTCGGCTTCGCGGGCGGCTGCCTCTTCGGCGGCGCGGGCGTTGGCGGCTTGAACAGCCTTCAGGCGGCGTTCCATTTCGGCATCGGTGATGCCAGCGGGACGCTTGGAGGGGTCGCCGACGGATCCGCTACCGGCAGCCGGTTTGCCAGAGGCACCCGGTTTCGGCACCACGACGCGTTTGCGTTTGGTTTCCACCACGACACTTTTGGTGCGGCCATGGCTGAAGCTCTGCTTCACTGCCCCGGAACGGGGACCGCCGCGTACACCCAAAGTCTTTTTGCCGTCGTTATCACTCATGTGGTTCTTCAATCCTTCCGGGCGGGACCCTCCCGCCGCATTAGCCGCGCAGACCTTTGAGTCTTGCGGCTTCCTCTACAACTCTTTTGCTCAGACCGCCAGTTCCTAAGGCGGCGTGTATGACAGTTTCGCGTCCGAAGGCCAACCCCAGCTCATTAGAGGTCAGCCAACCGATGAAACGGCCACCGTGCGGCGTGGACAGTTTGTTCTTGCCGCGTTCCGATCCGTCGCTGGCCTGGATCAGCACATCGGCATAATCCTTGGACAGCCAGTCCTTAACTTTTTCGTAGCCTGCGACCGCATCGCCCGACTTGCGGGCCATGGCCAGCATGCTGGTCACCCTGTTCACCATCGCGGTTTCGACCATGTCGACCAAGCCATCAGGCAGGGTGACCGGCTGTTTGGCCGCGCGGGCAAACAATTTCTTCGACACCGCCTGTTCCAGCGCAGCGCGGTCCGCAGATATCCATATACCCCGACCGGGAAGCTTTTCCATAAGGTCGGGCACGATCATGTTGTCCGGACCGACGACAAAACGGATCAGCCCATCTTTGGGCTGTGCCTCGCCGGTGACGATGCATTTCCGTTCAGGACCGTCGGACCGGTCTTTGGTTTGGCCGCCTCTGCTCATCGGGGCTACGGGGTTCAGGCGTCTGCCTGAACCTCGACCTCTTCAGATGCGTCTTCGGCTTCCAGTTCCGCGGGGTCGACCCAGCCCAGCATGACACGTGCGGTCATGACCATGTGCTGTGCTTCTTCCAGCGAAACGTCGAAGGGTTCCAGCAGGCCGTCGTCTTTGGTGCGTTCACCTTCAACGGTGGTCCAGCCGCCAGCCAGTTCCCAGTCGGCGCAGGTTGCGAAGTCTTCCAGCGTCTTGATGCCGTCTTCGGCCAGTGCCTGTACCATCTGGGGGGTCAGGCCTTCGAATTCAATAAGGCTGTCCTCGGCCCCCAGTTCGCGGGCTTTTTCGATGGCTGCCTTGGCTTGCGCTTCCAGCACGTCACGGGCACGAGCCTGCAGCTCGCCTGCGGTGTCTTCGTCAACACCGTCGATGACCAGCAGTTCGTCCAGTTCGACGTAAGCCACTTCTTCCAGATTGGTGAAGCCTTCGGAAACCAGAAGCTGGGCGAAGAATTCGTCAACGTCGAGGGCATCCATAAAGAGCTTCGTGCGCTCTTCGAATTCCTTCTGACGGCGGGCCGATTCTTCTTCTTCGGTCATGATGTCGATGTCGAGGTTCGTCAGCTGGGACGCCAGACGCACGTTCTGACCGCGACGGCCGATGGCCAGCGACAGCTGTTCCTCGGGCACGACAACTTCGATCCGTTCGGCTTCTTCGTCCAGAACCACCTTGGTGACTTCGGCCGGTTGCAGCGCGTTCACAAGGAAGGTGGGCTGATCTTCGTTCCACGGGATGATGTCGATCTTTTCGCCCTGCAGTTCGTTCACAACGGCCTGCACGCGCGAACCACGCATACCCACACAGGCGCCGACCGGGTCGATCGAGCCATCATAGGAGATCACGGCGATCTTGGCGCGCGAACCGGGGTCACGGGCCACGGCCTTGATCTCGATAATGCCTTCGTAGATTTCCGGCACTTCCATCTTGAACAGCTCGGCCATGAACTGCGGGTCGGTCCGGGAAAGGAAGATCTGCGGGCCACGCTGTTCGCGGCGCACGTCTTTGACGTAGCAGCGGATGCGGTCGTTCGGGCGATAGCTTTCGCGGCCGATCTTTTCGTTGCGGCGCAGGATGCCTTCGCCAGCGCCCACATCGACGATGACGTTGCCGTATTCTTCGCGCTTCACGACACCGTTGATGATAGTGCCAGCGCGGTCTTTGAATTCTTCGTACTGGCGGTCACGTTCCGCTTCGCGGACCTTCTGCAGAATGACCTGCTTGGCGGACTGGGCGGCGATCCGGCCCATGTCGACGGGGGGCACTTCTTCGACGTAGGTGTCGCCCACCTGCGGATCGGCCATGTACTGCTTGGCCGTTTCGACGGTCATTTCGGCCTGGTAGTTTTCCAGTTCCTCGTCTTCGACCACGGTGCGGACGCGGGTAAAGGTCGCGCGGCCAGTTTTGCGGTCGATGGACACGCGGATATCCATTTCCGCGCCGTAGCGGGATTTGGCTGCGCGCGCGAGCGATTCTTCCATCGCTTCGACCACCAGACCGGGGTCGATCATCTTTTCGCGGGCCACGGCCTCGGCGGTTTGCAGCAGCTCAAGCTGGTTTGCAGAGGTAATCGCCATTTTCAGTCCTCCTCGGAACCTGTCTCTGTCTCAATGTCGTCAAACTGGGATTCGTCTAGGTCGTCTTCGACCAGCCCGGCCGCCTTGCGGGCCCGGAGCATTTCTTTGATCAGGTCGTCGGTCAGGACCAGCTTGGCATCTGCCAGCCAGTCAAAGTGCAGACCTACGGTGCCTTCTTCGATGTTGACCAAGACTTCGTCGCCCTCAACGCCAGCCAGCGTGCCCTTAAAGCGTTTGCGGCCGTCGATCAGTTCGGCGGTTTCAATCTTGGCTTCATAGCCTTCAAAGGTATCGAAATCCTTCAGGCGGGTCAGCGGGCGGTCGATCCCGGGGGACGACACTTCCAGCGTGTAGGCGTCGGTCACCGGGTCTTCGACGTCCAGCACGGCGCTGACGGCGTTCGAAATTTCGGCGCATTCATCGACTTCGATCCCACCATCGGGACGTTCGGCCATGATCTGCAGCGTTTTGGTCTGACCACCCATCAGACGCAGGCGGACCAGTTCAAACCCAAGGTCTTCGATGACGGGTTTGACGATCTCGGCCAGACGGCGGTCGATAGCGGTTTTGGCAATAAGGTCCATCAGGACTCCGGGTACAAAAAAACGGGCGCGCGGCCCGTCGATGCTTCCGGTGGAGCGTCTGACCGTTGGCCCGACACGCCGCTGTTGAGGGCGATATAGGCTTGGTTTTCGCGAATCGCAAGGGGTTTCGCGTGTCGGCGGGTTGGGCTTCCTGTCCGGGCACGGCCCATGGTAACAGCACCGGGCACAATTACAGCCGGATGCAAGATGACCCACACCCCCGTAACCCCCGACGATACTTGGCAATTGGTGCATGACGAGGGGTTCATCGACCATATCGGCCCGCTGTATTTCCGTGAAAACGGCGATGCCCCTCAATGGGTGGGTTTCCGCGCAGAGGCCAAGCACCGCAACATCAATGGTGTGGTGCAGGGTGGTATGTTGATGACGCTGGCGGATCGCGGGTTGGGGCGCATTGCGCGGATGGCGCATGGGATGAACCCGGTCGCGACGGTGAACTTCAGCTATGACTTTCTAGGCGCGGCGAAGATAGGCCAGTTCGTCGAATGCCACCCCAAGATCGTTAAAGAAACCCGATCGCTGGTTTTCATGGAAGGCGAGGTCTGGGCCGAGGGTGAGCTGATCGGGCGGGGCCACGGGCTGTGGAAGAAGCTGTCCAAGGCACCTTCCACGACCTGAGTTTGACGTGTGATTACTCGGTGAACAGGTCCGCGTAATCTTCGCGCAGCTGTTTCTTTTGCACCTTGCCCATCGTGTTACGGGGCAGGGCGTCGACAAAGATCAGCTCTTTCGGTTGTTTGAACTTGGCCAGATCGCGGGTCAGCGTATCGCGGATCGCACCCGGATCAGGGTCGCCTTCGGGGACAATGACCGCGACGACACCTTCGCCGAAGTCGGGGTGCGGGACGCCGATGACCGCACTTTCAACGACGCCGGGGATGTCATCGATCAGCGCCTCGATTTCCTTGGGGTAGACGTTGAAGCCGCCGGTGATGATCAGGTCTTTGGACCGTCCAACGATGGTGACGTAGCCTTCGGCGTCGCGGGTGGCGAGGTCGCCGGTGATGAACCAGCCGTCCTCTTTCAGCTCTTCCGCTGTTTTCTCGGGCATCTGCCAATAGCCTTGGAAAACGTTGGGGCCGCGAACTTCGATCACGCCGATCTCTCCGGTGGCGACCTCTTGGCCGTCGTCCATGATGCGGAGTTCGACGCCGGGCAGGGGGAAGCCCACGGTGCCCATGCGGCGTTCGCCGTCATAGGGGTTGGAGGTCGACATGTTGGTTTCCGTCATGCCGTAACGCTCCAACACCCTGTGGCCTGTACGGGTCAACCATTTTTCGTGCGTGTCCACCAGCATCGGGGCAGAGCCTGAGATGAACAGACGCATGTTGGATGCCAGATCAGGCGTCAGGCGGTCGTCTTCCAGCAGGCGGGTGTAAAAGGTCGGCACGCCCATCATGGCGGTGGCATTAGGCATCGCAGCGATGATCGCGTCCGGGTCGAACTTCGGCAGGAAGACTGTCGAGGCGCCAGCGAAAAGCGCGATATTGGTTGCCACGAACAGCCCGTGGGTGTGGAAGATCGGCAGCGCGTGGATCAGCACGTCATCGCGGGTGAAGCGCCAGTATTCGCGCAGGGTTTCCGAGTTTGACGCAAGGTTCGCATGGCTCAGCATCGCGCCCTTGGACCGGCCCGTGGTGCCAGAGGTATAAAGGATCGCCGCCAGATCATCGGCGTCCCGCGGGACAGCGTCGAACCCGGGCGTGTCGGGCAGTGCGTCGATAAGCGTGCCGGTGCCATCGGCGGCCAGCGTCAGGCAAGTGGCCTGCGACAGGGGGGCGATTTCGTCTTTGCGCGCGGGGTCGCAGACGACGATGCGGGGTGTGGCGTCGCCAAGGAAATACGCGACCTCGGCCCCGGTGTAGGCGGTGTTGAGCGGCAGAAAGATACCGCCCGCCATGACCGTTCCAATATAGAGCGCGATTGTTTCGATGGATTTGTCGACCTGCACGGCCACCCGGTCGCCGGGTTGCAGCCCATGGGCGATCAGCGCCTTGGCCGTCCGTTCGGCCCGGCTGAACAGGTCGTCATAGGTGACGTTGGGCAGACCGGGGCGGTAGGCAAATATGTGGTCGGGGGTCAGAACGGCGTGACGGGCCAGAAGGGCGCACAGATGGTTGGATTCATACATATCGGCGTCTCCCTCCGGACCTCGTGGAGGCATAAATGCCGCCCGCTGTGCGAAATGCAAGGGCGGTTCCGTCATTGACGGCGCCGTGGGTTCCGCAGATTGATCGGGGCAGGTCAACAGGAACAGCCCTATGCAGCCCCTTCGCGGTATCGCCTACAAACTGATCGCGGTGATTTGTTTCATCGTCATGCAATCGCTGGTCAAATGGGTGTCGACCGACATTCCCGCAGGCGAGGCGGTGTTCTTTAGATCGTTCTTTGCCTTGCCGATCATCATTGGCTGGCTGGCGGTGCGGGGGGATCTGAAAACGGGGCTGAAGGCGGCGAACCCGATGGCGCATGTCTGGCGCGGGTTCATTGGCACCTGTGCCATGGGGTCGATGTTCGCGGGTCTGGCGTTCCTGCCGCTGCCCGAGGTCACGGCGCTGACCTATGCGATGCCTTTGCTTGTGGTTGTCTTTGCCGCGATGTTTCTGGACGAAAGGGTCGGCGTTTTCCGGATCAGCGCGGTCGTGCTGGGCCTTGTTGGCGTGCTGATCGTTCTTGCGCCGCGGGTGACCTCTCTGGGCGGTGACACGGTCAAGACGATGGAGGCAGTCGGCGCGATCATCGTGTTGCTGGGGGCCGTCTGCGGGGCTTTGGCGCAGATCTTCATCCGCAAGATGGTCCAGACCGAAGAGGTCTCGGCCATCGTGTTCTGGTTTTCCTGCACATCGACCGTGTTGGCGCTGTGCACGCTGCCGTTCGGTTGGGCGATGCCATCTGGCCCGCAGTTGATCGCGTTGGTCATCTCCGGTCTGATCGGCGGGACCGGGCAGATATTCCTGACCTCCAGCTATCGTTTTGCCGATGCCAGTCTGGTGGCGCCCTTCGACTATGCGTCGATGCTGTTCGCGATCCTGATCGGCTACTTCATCTTTATGGAGGTGCCGACAGGCCAGATGCTGTTTGGCGCGGCGCTGATCATTCTGGCGGGGCTTGCGATTATCCTACGGGAACGTCAGCTTGGCATCCGTCGTGAAAAGGCACGGCAGGCGAAGAACCTGCACAGCTAGGCTGCGCCTATCGCGCTGACGATAAGCTGTGCGATCAGGCCCGCAATGACCGGCAACAGGATGCTGGAGCCGACGCGCAGCGCGATGAACCGCAGCCCCATGATCGGCGCCTCGTAGGCCAGAATGCGGTGCAGCGCAAAGACCGACCAGCCCGCGATCAGCGCGACCATCTGCGGGATGCCCGCGCCCGATTCCAGAAAGACGATCGCAATCGGGAAAGAGGTCATCGGCCCCCCGGGCAGCAACCCTCCGGCCACGGACGACAGGATGATCCCACGCAGCCCCGAGGCGGGCCCGATCAGGTTCGACATTGGATCGACCGGGATAATATGGATCAGGAAGGACGCGGTCAGCAGGGCCAGCGGCATACGGATCAGCAGCCCCTTGGCCATCGTCACGGCAGAATCGGCGCCTGCCTTTAGGCCCGTGGTCCCTTCGCGTTGGAACACGAAATAGGCAAGGACGGCGACGATCGCCCAGACGAAAACCAGTGATCCGATCATTCACGGCCCTCTGGATCGGCCAGTCGGAACAGATGCGACCGGGCCAGCCACCGCGCCAGTAGCCCGGCAATGATTGGTAGCGGCAGGCAGGCGATGACGCGGATGACCGTGAATTCCACGCCCATCAGCGGCAGTTCCCAGATGATGATCCGGTTGAACCCGATCAGCGACCAAGCCGAGATGAAGGCGATCAGCGCCCCCGCATCCGCCCCGGCAACCCATAGGGCATAGACAATCGGGAAGGACGTGAACGGGCCGCCGGGTGTCAGGCAGCCGACAAAGGTCGCCAGCAGCAGCCCGAACAGACCCGAGCTGCCGCCAAGCCATTGCGCGACCTTTTCACGGCTGACCAGACGGGTGACGAGCCCGCCCAGCAAAAGGCCCGCAACCAGTTGCGGAATGATCTGCACAAGAAGCGTTGCGGCACTGCCAAAGGCGTCCAAAACCTCTGGCAGGCCGTTCTGCGCATAGGCAATGGCGCCGGTCACGGCGGCCAGCACGGCAAAGACGATATCGGTGCGGGTGATCTTCATCAGGAGGGGGCGAGCCGGTTAGCCCGCCTTCCACAGCCCCGCGTCTTTGACAGCCGCCATGCCTTCGTCCAGCGATTGCCAGGCCCGGTCGATCAGCGTGTCGATCTCGTCTTTCGAGATCACCAACGGAGGAGAGATGATCATCCGGTCGCCAACGTGGCGCATGATCAGGTTGTTCGCGAAACAGCGTTCGCGGGTCATGTAGCCCACGGTGCCTGCCTCGGCCTCGAACGGTGCGCGGGCGGATTTGTCGGGGGTCAGGGCGATCGATCCCATCATGCCGACGATCTTGGCTTCGCCGACCATGGGGTGATCGGTCAGGGATTGGAATTTTTCGGCCAGATAGGGTCCGGTGTCGTTGCGGACGCGGTCCACGATGCCTTCTTCGTCCAGAATGCGCAGGTTTTCCAAGGCGACGGCCGAGGCGACCGGGTGACCGGAATAGGTGTAGCCGTGGTTGAATTCGCAGTTGCCGATGACCTCAGCCACCTCATCACTGACGATCGATCCGCCGATGGGCTGGTAGCCGGAGGACAGGCCCTTGGCGATGGTCATGATGTCGGGCGTGATGTTCAGCTTTTGCGACCCGAACCATTCGCCGGTGCGTCCAAAGCCACAGATCACCTCGTCCGCGATCAGCAGGATGTTGCGTTCGCGGCATATGCGGCTGATTTCGGGCCAGTAGGTGTCAGGCGCGACGATCACGCCACCTGCACCCTGAACGGGTTCGGCGATAAAGGCTGCGACGTTGTCTTCGCCCAACTCGTCAATCTTGGCTTCCAGTTGGCGGGCACGTTCAAGGCCGAACTCCTCGGGGCTCATGTCGCCGCCTTCGGACCACCAGTTGGGCTGATCGATGTGTGCGATGCCGGGAATCGGCATGCCGCCCTGCTGGTGCATTCCCTTCATCCCGCCAAGCGATCCGGACCCGACTGACGACCCGTGGTACGCATTCCAGCGCGAAATCACGATCTGTTTATTGGGGTGACCCTTCTCTGCCCAATAGGTGCGCACCATCCGCAGGTTGGTGTCGTTCGCCTCGGATCCCGATCCGGCATAGAAGACATGGTTCAGGTCGCCCGGTGCCAGATCGGCAAGGCGTTTGGCCAGCGCGATGGCGGGCACATGCGTCGTCATGAAAAACGTATTGTAATAAGGTAGTTCGCGCATCTGGCGCGCGGCGACCTCGGCCAGTTCGTCGCGGCCATAGCCGATGTTGACGCACCAAAGGCCTGCCATGGCGTCCAGAATCTCTTGGCCTTCGCTGTCGCGCAACATCACGCCCTTGGCCCCGGTGATGACCCGCGCGCCCTTGGTCTTGAACCCGGACTGGGTGCTGAAGGGGTGCATGTGATGGGCGGCATCCAGTGCCTGCAGTTCGGCGGTCGGCAGGTGGTTGGTGATCGGCTGCATGAAAATCTCCCGATTTCGAATTTGTTGCGACGCTACGCCCGTGATCTGGAAAACGCCATATTGCAACGGCGTGAAATTGTTGCTTGGATCACTTCCCAAGGACGCTACTTCACTGACGTCCATAGGGAGTTACATAATGACAAAGTCACTCATCGCATTGACTGCCGCCGTGACGCTGGGCACAGCCGCCATGGCAGACGAAGTGCACGTCTATAACTGGTCCGACTACATCGACGAAGAGCTTCTGGCGAAGTTCGAAGAAGAGACCGGGATCGAACTGGTTTACGACGTGTTCGACAGCAACGAACTGCTGGAAACCAAGATGCTGGCCGGCGGCTCGGGTTATGACGTCGTGGTGCCGACGGGCACCTTCCTACAGCGCCAGATCATGGCCGGATCGTTCCAGCCGCTGGATAAATCCAAGCTGCCCAACATGGAAAACATGTGGGACACGATCCAGAAGCGGACGGATGTCTATGATCCGAACGGCGAATATTCGATCAACTACATGTGGGGCACCACCGGGATCGGTGCGAACGTCGGCAAGGTGAAAGAGGCGCTGGGCGATGACGCCGCGCTGGACACGCTGTCGCTGATCTTTGATCCGGCCAAGGCCGAGAAGCTGGCGGACTGCGGTATCCATCTGCTGGACGCCCCGACCGAGGTGATCCCCGCCGCGCTGACCTACGCCGGTTGGGAAGGTGGCCCGGATGACAAGTCTGAAGAAGCCCTGGCAAAGGCCGAAGAGGTCATCATGGCCGTCCGCCCCTACATCCAGAAGTTTCACAGCTCGGAATACATCAACGCGCTGGCCAATGGCGACATCTGCGTCGCATTGGGTTGGTCCGGTGACGTGCTACAGGCCCGCGACCGTGCGGCCGAGGCCGACAATGGCGTCGAAGTGACCTACGAAGTGCCGTCCGAGGGCGCGCTGATGTGGTTCGACCAGATGGCCATTCCGGTCGACGCGCCGAACCCCGAGGCTGCGCATAAGTTCCTGAACTTCATCATGGACGCGCAGAACATGGCGGCGGCGTCGAACTACGTCTACTACGCCAACGGCAACAAGGCGTCGCAGGAATTCCTGAACGATGACGTCATTGGGGACACCGCGATCTATCCCAATGAAGAGACGCTGGAAAACACCTACACGGTTACGCCGTTTGGTCCCAAAGAACAGCGGTCGCTGACCCGTCTGTGGACCAAGATCAAGTCGGGCACCTAAACGCCCGCGCACAAGATTATGGCCTGCGCTATCCTGCGCGGGCCATTCCCCTTACCCTGAGGCCACATGCCACAAAAAATCTTCGCCCCGTGGGACGACCCGCAGGAAAAGCCGCTGATCAGTTTTCAGAACGTGACAAAGCGGTTTGGCGATTTCACCGCGATCGACAACATCGATCTCGACATTTACGCGCAAGAATTCTTTGCCCTGCTGGGGCCGTCGGGCTGCGGTAAGACCACCCTGATGCGCATGCTGGCCGGGTTTGAGACGCCCACCAAGGGTACGATCATGCTGTCGGGTCAGGATATCGGCCCGGTGCCGCCGAACCAGCGCGCGGTGAACATGATGTTCCAAAGCTACGCGTTGTTTCCGCATCTGAGCGTCTGGGAAAACATCGCCTTTGGTCTGAAGCGCGAAAAGCGCCCCAAGGACGAGATTTCTGCCCGCGTTGATGAGATGCTCAAGCTGACGCGACTGACCAAGTTCGCCAAACGCAAGCCGCACCAGATTTCCGGCGGGCAGCGGCAGCGGGTGGCGCTGGCGCGGTCCTTGGCCAAGGCGCCGAAACTATTGCTGCTGGACGAACCTTTGGGCGCGCTGGACAAGAAACTGCGCGAAGAGACGCAGTTCGAACTGATGGACATTCAGGAAAAGACCGGCACTACCTTCGTGATCGTCACCCACGACCAAGAAGAGGCGATGACCGTCGCGTCCCGCGTGGCCGTGATGGACGAAGGCAAGCTGATGCAGGTCGCCACGCCCGACCGCATCTACGAAGCGCCCGAGACGGTATATGTGGCGGATTTCATCGGTGACGTGAACATCATCGAAGGCAAGGCGCATCAGGTCGGTGACCGCGTTCAGGTGGACTGGGCCGAGGATCAGCCGTCACTGGCCGCCAAGACCGACAAGAACTTTGGCTTGGCCGCGACCTGTTATCTGGCGATCCGGCCTGAAAAGGTCTCGATCTCGGCCGAGCGGCCCACGGGGGCGAATGTTTTGCAGGGAGAGATCCTCGACATCGCCTACCTTGGCAACCTGTCGACCTATCACGTCAAACTGCCCACCGGGCATATCATCAAGGCGCAGCAGGCTAACACGCGTCGCATTTCGCGGCGGCCATTTACGTGGGAAGACAAGGTCTGGGTGTCGTGGAGCGAGACCGCAGCGGTGGTGTTGGACCGGTGAGCTTCGGGCGAAACATAAGCACGGCTGAGCTGGATTATTTTGAGGGCTCGAATAATGTGTCCCGCCCGGCGGGACGCCGGGCTGCGCCGACCCGCCCCCATGGGCCGGCGCATTTGCGCCCCCCCTCGGGTCGGCGCACCCCTTCGCGCTCCGACCAAACGCTTGAGGGGATTTCATGCGCCGCCTGATCTTGATCGCCATCCCCTACGTCTGGCTGCTGGCGCTGTTCCTGATCCCTTTTGTGATCGTGGTGAAAATCGCGCTGTCCGACGTGGCGCTGGCGCGTCCGCCCTATTTTCCGCAATGGGACTGGTCGATGGGCTGGCAGGGCATCAAAGACTTCTTTGCCGAGCTGGATTTCGAAAACTTCGTCTTCCTGACCACCGACGATCTATACTGGAAGGCCTATCTGTCGTCGCTCCAGATCGCGCTGATCTCGACCTTTCTGACCCTGCTTGTCGGGTTCCCCATCGCCTATGGCATGGCTCGCGCGCCCGAACATTGGCGCCCGACGCTGATGATGCTGGTGATCCTGCCGTTCTGGACGTCTTTCCTGATCCGCGTCTATTCGTGGATGGGGATCCTTAGCCAGAACGGGCTGCTGAACGCGTTCCTGCTGTGGACGGGTCTTATCAGCGAACCGCTGACCATCCTGAACACGGACATCGCGGTCTATATCGGCATCGTCTACACCTACCTGCCGTTCATGATCCTGCCGGTATACGCTGCGCTGGAAAAGCTGGACGGATCGCTGTTGGAAGCTGCCGAGGATCTTGGCTGTTCCCGGTTCAAAGCCTTCTGGCTGATCACCGTGCCCTTGTCGAAGCAGGGCGTCATCGCCGGGTGTTTCCTTGTGTTCATTCCCGCGATTGGGGAATTCGTGATCCCGTCGCTGCTGGGCGGGTCGCAGACGCTGATGATCGGTAAGGTATTGTATGAAGAGTTCTTCTCGAACCGCGACTGGCCTGTGGCCTCGGCCGTGGCAGTGATCCTGCTGCTGATCCTTGTGATCCCGATCGTGCTGTTCCAGCGCAACCAGCAGAAGCAGGCGGAGTCCGAGGCATGAACCGTCTGTCGTCTTTCAACGTCGTATCGCTGACCCTTGGGTTCGCGTTCCTGTATCTGCCGATGGTCATTCTGGTCATCTATTCGTTCAACGAATCCAAGCTGGTGACCGTCTGGGCGGGCTTTTCGACCAAATGGTACGGAGAGCTGTTGCAGAACGAAGCCTTTCTGGACGCGGCGCTGGTGACGCTGAAGGTCGCGGTGATGACCTCGACCCTCGCCACGATCCTTGGGACATGTGCGGCCTATGTTCTGGTGCGCATCCATCGGTTTCCGGGGCGGACGCTGTTTTCCGGCATGGTCTTTGCCCCGCTGGTGATGCCAGACGTCATCCTTGGCCTGTCGCTGCTGCTACTGTTCATCGGCATCGATCTGGACCGGGGCGTGCTGACCATCGTGCTGGCGCATACGACCTTTGCGATGTGCTATGTCTCGGTGGTGGTGTCGTCGCGGTTGGTGGCGTTCGATCAATCGCTGGAAGAGGCCGCTCTGGATCTTGGCGCGACGCCCTTCCAGACCTTCCGGCTGGTGACCCTGCCGATCATCGCGCCTGCGGTGATCTCGGGCTGGTTGCTGGCGTTCACCCTGTCGCTGGACGATCTGGTGATTGCGTCTTTCGCGGCGGGTCCGTCGTCGACCACGCTGCCGATGAAGATCTTCTCGGCCGTGCGGCTGGGCGTGTCGCCGGAAATCAACGCTCTGTCGACCATCATGATCGCCATCGTCACTGTGGGCGTCATCGCCGCGTCGCTGATTTCCAAACGCGCCGCGGTTCAGCGGATCCGGGACGAGAAAGCGGCCGAACGCGCATGACACGCATCTATGGCGACTATGCCTATTCTCGCGACGTGATCGCGGGGAACCACTGGGCCGGGGCGGTGCCGGACGCAGCCTTGGAATTTCCGCCAGTTTCGACCCTAAATCGGGCGAATGTGGTGGTGATCGGTGGTGGCTATACCGGGCTGAATGCGGCGCTGCACTTGGCAGAGAACGGTGTCGAAGTCGTGCTGCTGGACGCAGAGTTTCCGGGGTTTGGCGCATCGGGGCGCAATGGCGGGTTCTGTTGTCTGGGTGGATCGCGTGCGCCGGATATCCAGCTACGCCGGTTCGGCGATCCCAAAGATGTGCGGCGGGCCGAGGTGGCGGCGATATCCCACGTTGGCGCGTTGCTGGATCGCTTGGGGATCGACGCGGACAGGCAAGAGCATGGAGAGGCCATCGTCGCCCATTCCCCCGCCATGGCCCGCCGACTGCCCGCGCTGGCCGAGGAATTTGCCGAAGCCTATGACGTGCAGCCCGAGGTTATCCCTGCCGATCAGATGACCGCACGCGGCATGGGCGGGCGCTGGCACGGGGCGGTGTCTGTGCCGCTGGGGTTTTCGCTTCACCCGCGTAAGTATCTGCAGGGGCTGTTGCAGGCGGCTATTGATGCGGGCGTTCAGGTGTTTGGGCATAGCCCTGTGCGGCAGATCGAAGGCGTTTCGGGCGGCGTGCAGGTGGTTACAGACCGCGCGACCATTCTGGCGGACAAGGTCGTGCTGGCGACGAACGGCTATACCTCGGAAAACGTGCCGGATTGGATCCGCGCGCGGACGCTTCCTGCCCAAAGCTCGGTCATCGCGACGCGACAGATGAGCGACGATGAACTGGCCGCCCAAGGCTGGACCACGCGGCAGATGTCGTATGAAGAACGTCGCCTGCTGCACTATTTCCACCTGACGCCCGACAACCGGATGGTCTTTGGCCAGCGCGGCGGGTTGATCACCAGTGCCGCGAACGAAGCGCGGATCGCGCACAGGGTGCGGCGCGACTTTGATCAGGTGTTCCCGGAATGGCGTCACGTGGAAACGCCACATCGTTGGTCAGGGATGGTGTGCCTGACCGCGTCGCTGACGCCTTATTGCGGCTCTATTCCGGGGCTTTCGGGTGGTTTTGCCGCCTTCGGTTATCATGGCAACGGGGTCGCGATGGGCAGCTATCTGGGGGCGAGGCTGGCGGATCTGGTGCAGGGCAAAGAACCGCAGAGCGTTTTGCCCGCAGCCTTCCGCACACCGCCGCCACGCTTCCCCTTGGGGCCATTGCGGCGGGCGTGGCTTGCGGCGGAATACAGCTGGGCGCGTCTGACGGATCGGTCAAATTACGCGGCCAGCTGATCAGCCAGTTTGTGCAGCATGGTCAGGCATTGATCCAGCTGGTCCAACTCGATGAACTCGTCCGGTTTATGTGCCTGCGCGATGGACCCCGGCCCGCAGATGACGGCCGACATGCCCAGTTGCTGGAACAATCCCGCCTCGGTGCTGAAGGACACCAGATCGGTGCCGTTCGCGCCGGTCAGATAGGCTACCAGATCGCGGGCGGTGTTGCTGTCCATCGGCTCTAGCCCGACGACTTCTCCGATGACTTCGGTGGTGATGTCGGCGTCGGGAAAGACGCGCTTCATTTCCGGCAGCAGGGTGCGCGCGATGAAGGTGCGCAGATTGTCGTTCACGAAATCCATGTCGCCGTCGTTGACGGGACGCATTTCCCAATCAACCTCGGCCCGGCCGGGGATGACGTTGTGGACGTGCCCGCCGGTCAGGCGACCGATGTTTATCGTGCTCCACGGTGGTTCGAACAGTGACCCGGGCGGGGCGCGGTGGCGCAGGTGTTCGCGCAAATCCAATAGCCGAGAGACATAGCGCACCGCATATTCCACCGCGTTCACGCCCAGTTCAGGGCGACTGCCGTGACCTTCGAAGCCGGTGAACCGCGTGGTGTATTCGCAGCAGCCCTTGTGGCCTTCGATGATGCGCATTTCCGTCGGCTCGCCGATGATCGCGATAGACGGCAGCGTTTCACGGCCTTTCAGAATTTCGGTGAGGTTGCGCGCGCCGAGGCAGCCGACCTCTTCGTCGTGGGTGAAGGCGAAATGCACCGGCCGGCGCAGGTCGTTGGCGGCGAAACGGGGGGCCATGGCGGTGGCGGCGGCGATGAAACCTTTCATGTCGCAGGTGCCACGCCCGAACAGTTTACCGTCGTCTTCCCACATTCCGAAGGGATCGCCTGTCCAGGCCTGATCTTCGACAGGCACCACGTCGCTGTGACCGGACAGAAGGATGCCGCCGGGTTCATCCGGGCCGATCCGGGCCAGCAGGTTGGCCTTTTTGCCCGAGTCATCGGTCTGGATCTCGACCTCCGCCCCTTGGTCCCCAAGGTAGGAGGCGAGCATGGCGATCATTTCCAGATTGCTGTCGGCCGAGATGGTCGGGATCGCAATCAGATCGCCTAGCAGAGATCGGGTGGCGGCTAGGTCGGTCATTTCTTGACGAACATTTCTCGGGGACGGTCGCAAAGGCACTCGGCCGGGCCGTCTTCGGTGATGCGGATGGATTCGGTGATCTCCAGTCCCCAGTTGGCCATCCAGAGGCCGGGCATGAAGTGGAAGGTCATGTTCGGCTCTAGGATGGTTTCATCCTCGGACCGCAGGGAAATCGTGCGTTCGCCCCAGTCGGGCGGGTAGGACAGGCCGATGGGGTAGCCGCAGCGCGCGCCGCGGGTGATCCCGGCGGCTTCCAGCGGTGCGGCCAAAGCGTTGGCAACGTCACAGGCGCGGTTGCCTGCGCGGGCAACTTCAAGACCTGCTTCCAAACCTTCGACCAGCGCGGCTTCGGCGTGTTTGAACAGATCGGGCGGTTCGCCCAGAAACACCGTCCGGCAGAAGGGCGCGTGGTATCGGCGGTAGCAGCCAGAAATTTCAAAGAATGTCGCCTCGCCTTTTTGGAAGGGGCGTCCATCCCATGTCAGGTGCGGGGCGGCGGCGTCGGTGCCCGAGGGCAGCAGGGGCACGATGGCGGCATAATCGCCCCAATCCTCGCCAACGCCTAAAATTGCATCACGTTGGATTTCGGCGACGATCTGGTTCTTGGGAATGCCCGGCTCGACCCGCTCTAACCAGCCGTCGACGATCTTTTCGCTGATCCGCGCGGCTTTACGCATGAACACCAGTTCTTCTTCTGATTTTACGGTGCGGCACCAATTCACCAGCGCGGTTGCGTCGATGAAGGTGGCATCGGGCAGTTCGTGGGTCAGAACCGCGTGGGCCTTGGCGGAATAGTAGTAATTGTCCAGCTCGGCCCCGATCCGGGCACTGGCCACGCCCATGGCGCGCAATTGGGCGGCCAATTCTTCCATCGGGTGGCGTTCGGTCGATTGGACAAAGTGGTCGGCATAGCCATAGCAACGGCTGTCTTCCATCCAGACGGTGCGGATCGCGCCGTTGCGGTCCTGCGCGCGGCCCCACCAAAAGGGATCGCGGTCCAGAAAGACGACAACCCCTTGGTGCACATAGAAACTCCACCCGTCATAGCCGGTCAGCCATGCGATGTTGGACGGGTCGGTGACGCAAAGCACCTCAACGCCTTTGGCCTCCATCGCGGCGCGGGTCTTGGCCAGGCGGCGGTCGTATTCTTCGGCGCTGAAGGGGATGTTTTTGTGAATCATGTCAGGTCTTTCCAGATGGTCTGGCGATGGTGCTGGAGAGGCGATCGGGTTGCAAGTCTTGCGCTCGGGTGCGAGGTCTGAGGGGAATTTTGATGAAAAGGAGTGCAATTATGCTGCGCAACGATCAATTGGATCAATGGGACCGCGAGGCGTTCTTTCACCCCTCGACGCATCTGGCACAGCACGCCCGTGGCGAGTCACCGAACCGCGTGATCAAGACGGCTGAAGGCTGTCATATCACCGACCGGGACGGCACCCGCCTGCTGGATGCGTTTGCCGGCCTTTACTGTGTGAACGTCGGCTATGGCCGCCCCGAGATCGCCGAAGCCATCGCCGAACAGGCGAAAGAGCTGGCCTATTACCACGCCTATGTCGGTCACGGGACCGAGGCGTCGATCACATTGGCAAAGATGGTGCTGGATCGCGCGCCGGAGGGGATGAGCAAGGTCTACTTTGGGCTTGGCGGGTCGGATGCGAACGAAACCAACGTCAAGCTGGTCTGGTACTACAACAACATCCTTGGTCGCCCGGAAAAGAAGAAGATCATCAGCCGCTGGCGCGGATATCACGGGTCGGGCCTGATGACCGGGTCGCTTACCGGGTTGGAGCTGTTCCACAAGAAATTCGACCTGCCGCTGGCAAACGTCATCCATACAGAGGCGGCCTATTATATGCGCCGCCCCGATGCCGGGATGAGCGAGGCAGCCTATGTCGACCATCTGGTGGCCGAGCTTGAGGCGCTGATCGAACGCGAAGGCGCGGATACGATTGCCGCGTTTATCGGTGAGCCGTTGATGGGCACTGGCGGTATCGTTCCGCCGCCCGAAGGCTATTGGCCCGCGATCCAGAAGGTTCTGGACAAGCACGATATCCTACTGATCGTAGATGAGGTCGTCACCGGCTTTGGCCGTCTGGGCAGTATGTTCGGGTCGGATCACTACGGGATGCGCCCTGACCTGATCACCATCGCCAAGGGTTTGACGTCGGCCTATGCGCCATTGTCCGGGTCCATCGTCGGCAACAAGATGTGGAAGGTGCTAGAGCAGGGGACGGACGAAAACGGCCCCATCGGACACGGCTGGACCTATTCCGCGCACCCGATCGGGGCAGCGGCCGGGATCGCGAACCTGAAATTGATCGACGATCTAAAGCTGATCGAAAATGCCGGTCGCGTGGGCAAGGTGCTGAACGACGCGCTGCGCGATGCGGTGGGCGACCATGCACATGTGGCCCAGGTGCGTGGCGAAGGCATGATCGCGGCGGTGGAATTTCAGCGCGACGTCGAGGCGCGCGAGTTCTTTGACCCGTCCGAAAAGATCGGCCCGCAGGTCTCGGCCAAGCTGTTGGAGCAGGGGGTGATCGCCCGCGCCATGCCGCAGGGCGACATTCTGGGCTTTGCGCCGCCCTTCTGCCTGACCGACTCAGAAGTCGAAGAGATCGCTGGCAAGACCGCGCGGGCCGTGAAGTCGGTCCTCGGGTAACTGGACTTTGGGGCTGATCGCTCTAGGTCAGCCTCAAGAGCGATGAAAAACGTCGCAAATGCCGAAAAAACTGCCGCGTTCCGGTTGCAAGAACGGCGTTGCGGAGTCTTAACTGGCAGTACAACAGCGGCAAAAGCCGCGGAAATACAACGGGGAGCCAGTTTTGGCTGACATGAACACTGCCGATGCGTTCGTTGAATTCGACCGCGTCCAGAAAAGCTATGATGGCGAAACTCTTGTCGTCAAAGATTTGAACCTGTCACTGCCCAAGGGCGAGTTTCTGACAATGCTCGGACCCTCGGGGTCAGGGAAAACCACCTGCCTGATGATGCTTGCCGGTTTTGAAACCGCGACGCATGGCGACATCCGGCTGGACGGTAAACCGATCAACAACATTCCGCCGCACAAACGTGGGATCGGGATGGTGTTCCAGAACTACGCGCTGTTCCCGCATATGACGGTGGCCGAGAACCTTGCCTTCCCTCTCGAAGTGCGACGGATGAGCAAATCGGATCGTGAAGCCAAGGTCAAACGCGCCTTGGACATGGTCCAGATGGGCAGCTTTGGCGGACGTCGTCCGGCCCAGCTCTCCGGTGGTCAGCAGCAGCGGATCGCATTGGCCCGTGCGCTGGTGTTCGAGCCTGAGTTGGTTCTGATGGACGAACCGCTGGGTGCTTTGGACAAACAGCTTCGCGAACACATGCAGTTCGAAATCACCAGCATTGCCCACAATCTGGGCATCACCACGGTTTACGTGACGCACGACCAGACCGAAGCGCTGACTATGTCGGACCGTGTCGCTGTGTTCGATGACGGCCGTATTCAGCAGCTGGCGCCGCCGGATGAGCTGTATGAAAGTCCGCAGAACAGCTTTGTTGCGCAGTTCATCGGTGAAAATAACACGCTGGAAGGCATCGTTCAGGAAATCAAAGGCGATCATTGCACGGTCAAGCTGGACGATGGCTCTGTCATCGACGCCAAGCCCGTGAACGTGTCGAAGCCCGGCGATAAGACGCTGGTGTCGATCCGTCCTGAACGTGTTGAGATGAACAAGGACCGCCTGTCGCCCGACGCGCATACGCTGAAGGCAGAGGTGCTCGAGTTCATCTATATGGGCGACATTTTCCGCACGCGTCTGCGTGTCGCGGGCAAAGATGATTTCGTCATCAAGACCCGGAATGCCCCGGATCAGCGCCGTCTGCAAAAAGGCGAGCAGATCGAAATCGGCTGGTTGGCCGAGGACTGCCGCGCGCTTGACGCCTGATCCGAAAATTCAGTTTCGGCGCCGTGCGGCGTCGATCTTAGTAGCCTCCGCGTCCAACCCGTGGCGCATGGCGAACAAATTCTAAACGGGAAAACAGGGAGACCAGTATGAAACTGACTAAGACCCTTCTTACTTCGACGGCTCTGACCGTTGCAGCTGGTGTAGCATTCGCAGAAAGCCACATGGCAAACGACATGACGCTCGTTTCCTGGGGCGGTGCTTACCAGAACTCGCAGCAGAAAGCGTACGTCGAGCCCTACCAGGAAATGCATCCTGACGTGAACGTGGTGTGGGACGAATCCTCGGCGGAAGCCGTGGCCAAGCTGCGCGCCATGAACGAAGCCGGCAACATCACCTGGGACCTCGTTGACGTTGTGGCCGCTGACGCCATCCGTCTGTGCGACGAAGGTCTGGCGATGGAAATCGACTTTGACGAAATGCTGGCAGATGGCGACGACGGTTCGTCCGCGTCCGACGACTTTGGCGACATGCTGGTGTCTGACTGCTACATCCCGCAGATCGTTTATTCGACCACCTTCGGCTATCGCACCGACATGGTTCCGGAAGGTGTCGATGCACCCTCCGACATCTGCTCCGTCTTCGATCTGGAAACCTATCCGGGCAAGCGCGCGCTGGAAAAGCGTCCGATCAACAACATGGAATGGGCCCTGCTGTGTGACGGCGTCGCCAAAGACGAAGTCTATGACGTTCTGGCAACCCCGGAAGGTCAGGATCAGGCTCTGGCCAAGCTCGACACCATCAAGGACGACGTGATCTGGTGGTCCGCCGGTGCCGACACGCCGCAGCTGCTGGCTGATGGCGAAATCTTCATGGGTTCGACCTACAACGGTCGTCTGTTCTCGGTCATCGAAGAGCAGGACCAGCCGGTTGCAATGATGTGGGACGCGCAGGTGTTCGACCTTGACGGTTGGATCATCCCGACCGGCCTGAGCGAAGAGCGTCTGGCCCGTGTCATGGACTTCGTGAAGTTCGCGACCGACACCCAGCGTCTGGCAGATCAGGCGAAGTACATCTCCTACGGTCCGGCACGTGCGTCCTCCGCACCGCTGGTCGGTCAGCACGCCGAGCTGGGCATCGACATGGCTCCGCACATGCCGACCGATCCCAACAACGCGCAGAACACGTTCCTGTACAACTACGAGTTCTGGGCTGACTACCGTGATGACATCGACGCCAAATTCCAGGCGTGGTTGGCTCAATAATAGCCTAAGCGGCGGGGTGATCCCCGCCGCACCGATCCCGGCGGTGTTTATCGCCGGGATCACACCCAGAATGACCGCAAAATGCGGCGAACCAACGGGGACATGAAATGCCGAAAGGCTACATCATTGGCCATATCACGGTGAAAGACCCTGAGGCCTACAAAGAATACGTGGAGCGGGATACGCCGATCCTAGAAGGCTATGGCGGACAGTTTATCGTCCGCGGAGGAGCCTCGGAAGCGCCCGAAGGTCCGATGAAAGACCGCCACGTCGTCATAGAATTCCCGACATTCGAAGACGCCAAGCGCGCCTATCATTCCCCAGAATATCAAGAGGTTGTGCAGATCAGACATCGCACGGCCGACAGCGACATAATCCTAGTGGAGGGCGTCTGACATGGCTGACACCACCAATTCCGGCCCCATGCTGGCGGCCGACGGCACGCCCCTGAAAAAATCGCTGGCCCGCGCATTGCGGCGTCAGAAATTGCGGGCACTGGCGCTGATCGCGCCGCTTTTGATCTTTGTCCTCGTGACCTTCGTGATCCCGATCGGTGACATGCTGTTGCGGTCGGTCAAGAACGACATCGTGGCGGATACGCTACCTCTCACGGTGGTCGAACTGTCGGACTGGGACCCCGAGGAAACGGAATTGCCGGATGATGCCACTTGGATGGCCTTTTATCTGGACATGTGGTTCGCCTCTGAACGCAAGGAGCACACGCGCCTTGGCACCCGTCTGAACTATGAACAGACCGGCGTGTCGTCGCTGTTCCGTAAGACGGGCCGCCGCGTCGACCGCTTTGACACCGACCTTTATACCGACCAGTTCGTCGCGCTGGACCCGGCTTGGGAAGACCCGGCCACTTGGGCCGCGCTGGCCGAAGACGACGCCTTTGACGGGCTGCGCTTTACGCAAAATGCGTGGGAGAACTGGGTTGCCTTCAACATCGAAGAAGAAGACGAGCTTCTGGAAGAAGACGTTCCCGACTTCATGTTTGCGGCGCTGCATCATGACCTGACGCATGGCGGAGAGGTCGAGGGCAATGCGCCCCTGTTGTCCGCTGCCGCGGGCGCGGTGGGAGAGTTCGAGACCGTAGATCTGCAGGCGCAGTTCGAGGATGCGGATGAGGATTGGCTGGATCCCGCAGTCTGGAAAACCATCCAATTGTATTCGCCCCGTGTGACGCCCGGCTACTTCGCCAATGCGGCGGATATGCAGGTCACCCCGGACGGGATCGAAGCGCGCCCCGAGAACCAGCAGATTTACGGCACTCTGTTCAAACGGACGCTGTTCATGTCGCTGGTCATCACCGGGTCTTGTATCCTGCTGGCCTATCCGGTCGCATGGCTGCTGGCGAACCTGCCGATGCGGGTGGCGAACCTGCTGATGATCTTGGTGCTGTTGCCTTTCTGGACATCGCTGCTGGTGCGGACATCCGCATGGAAGGTGATGTTGCAGCAACAAGGGGTGATAAACGACACGCTTGTCTGGCTGGGATTGGTCGCGGACGACGCGCGATTGACGATGATCAACAACCAGTTCGGTACGATCGTTGCGATGACGCACATCCTGCTGCCGTTCATGATCCTGCCGATGTATTCTGTGATGCAGACCATTCCGCCCACCTATCTGCGCGCGGCGAAATCCTTGGGCGCAACCAACTGGACGGCGTTTTGGCGGGTCTATTTCCCGCAGTCGGTGCCGGGTATTGGTGCGGGCTCGATCCTCGTCTTCATCTTGGCGATTGGCTACTACATCACGCCGGAAATCGTGGGTGGTAACACTGGTACGTTCATTTCGAACCGGATTGCGTACCACATCTCGTCCTCTCTGAACTGGGGCCTCGCGGCCGCGCTTGGGACAATTCTGCTGGTGGTCGTTCTGGTCCTTTACTGGGCGTACGACCGGATCGTCGGCATCGACAACGTGAAGCTGGGGTAAGGGACATGAGCGATCTGACAATAAGCACGGGCCGACCAAATCTGACCACCTTCACGCTGCCGATGGTCGGGGGCATGGGGCTGATCCTAGGGTTCCTGACGGGCAACGTACTGGGCAATCCCTGGATGGGTCTTGTGGCCGGTGCCATCATCGGTGTGGTTCTGGGCTATGTCCTGAACACGATGGTGTCGAATAAGGCGATGGGCCGGTGGGGCGTCATCGCCCTGTTTGGGGTCGTCGGCCTGATCTTTGGCGGCCTTGGCGGGCTGGTTGGCGGCGCGATCATCGGGGCGATCCTGTCCTGGTTTGCGTATTGGATCGGACGTGGGCGATATCGTGATGGCGTGCCGATCTATTACACCCCGGCGCAGACGCTGTGGTGGAACTTCTTCCTGTTCCTTGCGGGCGCGATTTTCGTGTTCCTGATCACGCCGATTCTGGTCGTGCTGCCGCTGTCGTTCAACGCCGAGGATTTCTTTACCTTCACGCCAGAGATGCTGCGTCTGGACCCGGAAGGCTATTCGCTGAAGCACTACCGCGACTTCTTCCAGTCTGACGGCTGGCAGTTGGCGCTGAAGAACTCTTTGATTATCGCGCCGATTGCGACGATCATTTCCGTATCCTTGGGGACGCTGGCCGCGATCGGTCTGTCGCAGTCTCATGTGCCGTTCAAACGGCCGATCATGGCAGTGCTGATTTCACCAATGATCGTGCCGTTGATCATTTCGGCCACGGGGATGTTCTTCTTCTACTCGACGCTTGGCAATTTCCTTGAAGGTACCGTCGGCATGTCGAAATCGCTGGTCGGCTACATTAAGGTGATCCTGGCCCACGCGGTTCTGGGGATCCCCTTTGTTATCATCACCGTGACCGCAACGCTGGTCGGGTTCGACCGGTCGCTGACCCGCGCGGCGGCGAACATGGGGGCGGACCCTGTGACGACGTTCTTCCGGGTGCAGATGCCGTTGATCCTGCCCGGTGTGATCTCGGGCGGGCTGTTCGCCTTCATCACGTCCTTTGACGAGGTGGTCGTGGTGTTGTTCGTTGGGTCCGCGGCGCAGAAGACGCTGCCGTGGCAGATGTTCATCGGCCTGCGGGAACAGATTTCGCCGACCATTCTGGCGGTGGCGACGATCCTTGTCTGTATCTCGATCGCGCTGCTGGCGACGCTGGAAATTCTGCGTCGGCGGAGTGAGCGTTTGCGGGGCATGTCGCCGGGTTAATCGGGGCGCCTAAACCGGACGCCCGGGGGCGCTGCCCCCGGACCCCCGGAGTATTTCTGGAAAGATGAACGCAGGATCAGCGCTGGTGGATCAGATCGATCTGATTGCCGCGCCGGTCTTGGCAGATTGCGACCACGCGTCCGGTTTTGGGCGTGTGGTCGTTTTGGTTTGCGATGTCTTGCAGGGCGATAAGGGGCAGGCCAGCTGATTGGGCGGCCGCGCGCAGGCCGGGTTGGTTTGGGTGGATGTCGATGCCAGCTTCGGTGACGACGGCGCCGATGGTGTGGCCCGGTGTGGTCAGCGTCGTCAGGCGATCCACGACCTTTGGGAAATGTCCGGCGCGCGTGGTCGTTGTGACGATCGCCAGCTTGGCGCCTTCGGCCGTGTCGGCGTGACCACCGGATCCGCCGATGATCCGACCGTCGCCGGACCGGGTGACGTTTACGTTGAAATCGGTGTCCACCTGTGCGGCGCCAAGGATCATCACGTCGAGCTGGTGGGCAAAGGCGTCGGCGCGGTCGGGGTTGGCGTAGTCAGACGCGCTCATCCCGTAATGTTGCGGGTCGTTGGCGTAGCTTTGCACTGCCGACAGGTCAAAAGCCTGCACATCGCGCAATTCGAGGAACAACCCGTCGCGGTGCATGTCGACCAGAGGACCGGTAATGCCCCCCGCGGCGAAGCTGCCTTGGATGTCCTTCATCATCGGGCGCAAGGCGTCGGCAACGGCAAGGGACGTGGCGCCTGCGCCGGTCTGAAAGCTGAAGACGTCTTTGAGCAGGCCAGAGGCGGCGATGAGTTGGGCGGTGATATTGGCGATCCGCAGTCCGTCAGGGGAAGGCGCGCGCCCAGTTGTGCCCGACACGATGCCCGCGTTGTCGCCGATGCTGTCGAAGACGACCAGTTGGTCGACGTGAGCTGCGGGGATGCAGGTGCGGGGCAGGCTGTCGGTCAGGTGATCCGTGACGGCGATGGTATGGGCGTGGGCTGCATCGACCATTGCGTAACCAAGCGGGCCGCAGGCGTTGGGGCCGGTCGCACCGGTCAGGTCGCCCTCGGGCGTGGCAGCGGGGGCGGCGATGAAGGCGGCGTCGATCTTGAGCGCGCCGGATTCAATCGCACGGGCGCGGCCGCCGTGGGTGGTGAGGATCGCGGGATTGGCCAGCGCCCCGGCGGCGACGGCATCGGCCAATGGGCCGGTCATATAGGCCGTGTGGATACCGGTGACGGTGCCGTTTTCAAGGTAGGGGATAAGGGACGCGTGACAGGGGAACAGCGACGAGGGCGCAATCGTCAGCCCCCGAAGTCCCTTGTTAGAGACTGTTTCCAGCACCTGCCGCATCACGTCGTCGCCGTTGCGCAGGTGGTGGTGGAACGAAATGACCGCGCCGTCCCTAAGGTCGGCGCGGTCGATGGCTTGGGCGATGCTGGCGGACCGGAGCATCCGGTTAGCTGCGCACCAGTTTCTCGTAGCTTTCGACCATGTCCTTCGCCATGGCGCCGACTTCGAAGTTGAAGTCACCGATCTGGCCAACGGGGGTCACTTCGGCGGCGGTGCCGGTCAGCCAGCATTGTTCAAAGCTTTCCAGCTCTTCCGGCATGATGTGACGTTCGTGTACTGTGATCTGCTTTTCTTCCAGCATGCCGATCACGGTGCGGCGGGTGATGCCGTTCAGGAAGCAATCAGGCTTGGGCGTGTGCACTTCACCATCCTTGACGAAGAATATGTTGGCGCCGGTCGCTTCGGCGACATAGCCGCGGTAATCCATGAACAACGCGTCGGAGCAGCCTTTGTTCTCGGCCTCGTGCTTGGACATGGTGCAGATCATGTAAAGACCAGCCGCCTTGGCGTGCACGGGGATCGTTTCCGGGCTGGGGCGCTTCCATTTGGCGATGTCGAGCTTGGCGCCCTTCATCTTGGCGTCGCCGTAGTAGTTGCCCCATTCCCAGCCTGCGATGGCCAGACGCACCGGGTTGCGGCGGGCGCTGACACCCATGTCTTCACCGGCACCACGCCATGCGACCGCGCGCACATAGGCGTCGGTCCAGCCGTTGGCTTCCAGCATGGCGTATTTCGCCGCTTCGATTTCTTCGACCGAGTAGGGGATTTCGAAGTCGAGGTATTCGGCGGACTTCTTCAGGCGTTCAGAATGTTCGACGCCTTTGAAGATCTTGCCATTGTAGCAACGTTCGCCTTCGAAGACCGAAGACGCGTAGTGCAGGCCATGGGTCAGAAGGTGGACGTTGGCGTCGCGCCATTCCACCAGTTTGCCGTCCATCCAGATCTTGCCGTCGCGATCGTCGTATGCGCCTTCCATGGCCAATACCTTTCCATTTGTTGCGCGCAATTGGTCCGCTGCGGACATAAAATTGCGCCGAAATCTGCGACTCGCTAACAGTTGGTCCTTGGAATGTCAACAAGACTGACTTATTGTGACGAAAATCGAGGCGCTTTGTGAACGGGGTAACATGAGTGACATCCATTCAGGTGAGAGCCTTCTATTCCTGACCGACGAACAGTTGCGGCAGGGGATCGAAGCGATGTTCTTTGCCTATCGGGGGTTTACCTCGGCCCCGGACCAGATCCTTGAAGGCATCTCCTATGGCCGGGCGCATCACCGGGCACTGCATTTCATCAGCCGGTCGCCGGGCATGAACGTGAACCGGCTGCTGGCGATATTGGGCGTGACCAAACAGTCGTTGAACCGGGTTCTGCGCACGTTGATCGAAGACGGGTTGGTGGAAAGCCGCGTCGGTGTGGCGGACAAACGCGAACGGCATCTGTTCCTGACCGAGGCCGGGCAGGCGCTGGAAACCCGTCTATCCGAGGCGCAGCGCGCGTGGATGCGCGCGGCCTATCGCAAGGCGGGTCCGGATGCCGTCGCAGGGTTCCGTCAGGTGCTGGAGGCTATGATGGAGCCCGAGTTGCGCCGCCTGTATTCCGGGCTGCGGGAGGGCTGATCCATGGCCGAACCAATGCCCCACCTGCTGGTCGTGGATGACGACGAGCGCATCCGCGAATTGCTGACAAAATACCTTAAACGCAACGGGTTCCTAATTTCCGCCGCGCGGGATGCGGCCCATGCGCGGCGGCTGCTGGCGGGTTTGGAATTCGACATGATCGTGCTGGACGTGATGATGCCCGGAGAGGACGGGGTGTCGCTGACCCGGTCGTTGCGCGAAACCATGTCGACGCCGATTCTGCTGCTGACCGCGCGGGACGAAACCAAGGACCGGATCGCGGGGCTGGAGGCCGGAGCGGACGATTACCTTGGCAAACCGTTCGAGCCGAAAGAGTTGCTGCTGCGGATCAATGCCATTCTGCGCCGTATGCCAGAGCCGGAGGCCGAGATCGCGAAGCCCAAGGTGCTGACCATGGGTGACGTGCGATACGACATCGATCGGGGCGAAATGCGCGATGCCAATGGCACCGTCCGATTGACCGGAACCGAGGTGCAGTTGATGCGCATCTTCTCGGCCTCACCGGGGGAACCGATCAGCCGGATGCGGCTGGTCGAGGAACTGGGGCGCGGCACGGGTAAAGACGGCCAAGCGCAGGAGCGCGCGGTCGATGTTCAGATCACCCGGCTTCGGCGGAAGATCGAGGATGATCCAAAACAACCGCGTTACCTACAGACGGTCCGGGGCGAAGGCTATATGCTGGTCCACGACTAGGAGGAGCAGATGACCACAGCCCTGATTACCCATCCCGATTGCCATGGCCATGTCACGCCTGATGGCCACCCCGAACAGGTCGCGCGCCTGCACGAGGTGCTGAAGGCGCTGGACGGCAAAGACCTGCAGCGGGTTGATGCGCCACTGTGCGATGACGCTTCGATTTTGCTGTGTCATCCGCAAAGCCATCTGGATGCGATCCAGTCCGCCGCGCCGGAAACGGGACAGGTGCAATTGGACGCCGACACATGGATGTCGTCGGGATCGTTGAGCGCTGCCCGCCGTGCGGTGGGCGGAGCTGTCGCGGCGGTGGATATGGTGCTGGGGGGCGAGGTTCAGAACGCCTTCGTCGCCACGCGTCCGCCGGGGCATCACGCGGAAAAGACCTCTCCGATGGGGTTCTGCCTGTTCGGGAACGTGGCGATCGCGGCGAAACATGCGCTGGAGAAGCATGGGCTGGAGCGGGTCAGCATCATCGATTTCGACGTGCACCACGGTAATGGTACGCAGGACCTGCTGTCGGACGAGCCGCGGACGCAGTTCATCTCGACCCACCAGATGCCTTTGTACCCCGGCACCGGCGCGCAGCATGAACGCGGGGCGCATGATCAGATCACCAATATCCCGTTGTCAGAAGGCACGGATGGCGAGGTCTATCGCAATCTCATGACCTCTCGGATCCTGCCTTTGATCGAATCGTTTGATCCACAGATGCTGTTCATTTCCGCCGGGTTCGACGCGCATCGGGACGATCCGCTGGCGGGTCTGGCGCTTAGCACCGATGACTTCGCTTGGATCACGCAAGAGCTGATGGCCCTTGCGGCGCGGGTCTGTGGCGGGCGTGTCGTGTCCTGTCTGGAGGGTGGCTACAACCTGCCTGCTTTGGCGGCCTCGGCCTCGGTTCACGTTGATGCGCTGATTGCGGCTCAGGCGAATTGAACCTGACCGCGACCCAGCCTATGGTGCGCCCGATCCAAGCGACAGGAGCCGCGCAATGAGCGATGCGAAACCCGTAGACCAGATGTCCTTTGAAGACGCCATGCGAGAGCTGGAGCAGGTCGTCGGCCAGCTGGAGCGTGGCGATGTGCCGTTGGAAGATTCGATCAAGCTGTACGAACGCGGCGCGGCGCTGAAGAAGCGCTGTGAAGAGCGTTTGAAAGCTGCCGAAGAAAAGGTCGAGGCGATCACGGCAGACGCCGATGGCAACGCCACGGGGACGACTCCGGCGGCAGGTCTGTAACACATGTTCGACGCTCGGATCGCCGAGGTCGCCGCCGCCGTCACCGCGCGGCTAGAGGCGGCGCTGGCCCCCTATCCCGGTGATATCGGCGCCGCGATGCGCCATGCCTCTGGCGGGGGTAAGCGGCTGCGGGCGTTTCTGGTCTGTGAAGGGGCGGCTTTGCACGGTGTCGATCCGGTGCCAGCGATGGATGCGGCTGCGGCGATTGAGGCGATGCATGCTTATTCACTGGTGCACGACGATCTGCCCTGCATGGACGATGACGATCTGCGCCGCGGTTTGCCGACCGTTCACGTGAAATGGGATGAGGCGACCGCGGTTCTGGTTGGCGACGCGCTGCAATCGCTGGCCTTTGATCTGGTGGCCCACGCGGCATTGCCTGCTGACCGTGTCGTCACGCTGACGGCCAGCCTTGCCCGCGCGTCTGGTGGGCTGGGCATGGTGCTGGGGCAGGCGATGGATATCGCCGCCGAAACTGCCGCCACGCCTTTGACATTGCCCCAGATCACAGACCTGCAGGCCAAGAAAACCGGCGCTTTGATCGAGTGGTCGGCGCAGGCGGGGCCGGTGATGGCGGGCGCAGACACCGGCGCGATGGGCGAATATGCCCGCGCCCTTGGTCTTGCCTTTCAGATCGCCGACGACATCTTGGACGTTGAAGGTGACGAGTCCGAGACGGGCAAGCGGCTTCGCAAGGATGGCGACGCGGGTAAGGCGACTTTCGTGTCCCTGCTGGGGCTCGATGGCGCTAAGGCCGAAGCAGAGCGTCTGGTCGACACCGCCTGTGACGCGCTTGCGCCTTATGGCGACAAGGCCGACACCTTGCGAGAGGCCGCCCGCTTCGTTATTGCGCGCCAAAGCTAATCCGCCCCCGGAGGGCTCATGAGCCAGAAACCCGACACGCCGCTTTTGGATAAGGTCCAGACGCCTGCCGATCTGAAACAGTTTTCGGATGCCGAATTGCGTCAGGTCGCGCATGAACTGCGGACCGAAACGATTGCCGCCGTGTCGGAAACCGGTGGGCATCTGGGGGCAGGCCTTGGTGTGGTTGAACTGACCGTTGCGCTGCACGCGATCTGGGATGCGCCGAAGGATCGGATCATCTGGGACGTGTCGCACCAGTCTTATCCGCACAAGATCCTGACCGGTCGCCGCGACCGTATCCGCACGATCCGCCAAAAGGACGGGTTGTCGGGTTTCACCAAACGGTCCGAGTCGCCCTACGATCCTTTTGGCGCCGCACATTCGTCCACGTCCATCTCTGCCGCCTTGGGCTTTGCCGTCGCCCGTGATCTGGGCGGCGCGCCGGAACATGGGCTGGGCGATGCGATTGCTGTGATCGGCGATGGCGCGATGAGCGCGGGCATGGCGTTTGAAGCCATGAACAACGCGGGCCATCTGAAAAAGCGCATGATCGTTATTCTGAACGACAACGATATGTCGATTGCCCCGCCGGTGGGCGCGCTGTCCAACTACCTGTCGCGCCTTTATGGCGAGGCCCCATTCCACGATCTGAAGGCTGCCGCCAAAGGCATGGCGAGCCTGCTTCCTCCGCCGTTCCAAGAAGGGGCCAAGCGCGCCAAGGACATGCTGAAAAGCATGACCGTCGGTGGGACGCTTTTTGAAGAACTGGGGTTCAGCTACATCGGTCCGCTGGACGGGCATGACATGTCGCAACTGCTGCCGGTGCTGCGGACTGTGAAGGATCGTGCCGATGGTCCGGTGCTGATCCACGTGATGACCAAAAAGGGCAAAGGCTACGCCCCTGCCGAACGCGCGAACGACAAGGGCCATGCCACGGCCAAGTTCGACGTGATCTCGGGTGAGCAGAAGAAAGCGCCGTCTAACGCCCCGTCCTACACGTCCGTATTCGGCAAGGAGTTGGTGCGTCTGGCCGCGCTGGACCCGCGCGTCTGTGCCGTAACGGCGGCGATGCCCGATGGCACAGGTCTGAACCTGATGGCGGAACGCTATCCGTCGCGCTGTTTCGACGTGGGGATTGCAGAACAGCATGGCGTGACCTTTGCCGCCGGACTGGCAGCCGCCGGAATGCGGCCCTTCTGCGCGATGTATTCGACCTTCTTGCAGCGTGGCTACGATCAGGTCGTGCATGATGTGGCGATCCAGCGGTTGCCAGTGCGCTTCGCCATCGACCGCGCCGGGCTGGTTGGTGCGGATGGTGCGACCCACGCCGGGTCTTTCGACGTCGCTTTCCTGTCGAATCTGCCGGGCATGGTGGTCATGGCCGCTGCGGACGAGGCAGAGTTGAAACACATGGTGGCCACCGCTGCCGCCTATGATGACGGCCCGATTGCCTTCCGTTATCCGCGCGGTGAAGGTGTGGGCGTCGAATTGCCCGAGGCGGGTGATGTTCTGGAGATTGGTAAAGGCCGCATGATCCGCGAAGGGGCGCGCGTTGCGATCTTGTCGTTCGGCACGCGCTTGTCCGAGGTTATGACCGCATGTGAGGCGCTTGAGGCGAAGGGCATTCGCCCCACGGTCGCCGACGCCCGCTTTGCCAAGCCGCTGGACCGTGATCTGATCTTGCAACTGGCCGAAGATCACGAGGCGCTGATCACCATCGAAGAGGGCGCGATTGGCGGCTTTGGCAGCCATGTCGCACAGCTTCTGGCCGAAGAAGGCGCGTTTGACACAGGTCTTCGCTATCGGTCGATGGTGCTGCCCGATACGTTCATTGATCAGGCCTCGCCCGCCGATATGTATGCCACCGCCGGTCTGAATGCCGCGGATATCGAAGCGAAGGTGCTGGACGTTCTGGGCGTCGCACAGGTGGGTCAGCGCAAGGCGTGACGTAGCGGCGCTGCTGGACGCGGCTGCGGGGATCGTGTCCACTCCCTCTCAAAGGGAGGATTCACCATGTATACTGTCATCGGTTCGGCCAATAACCGTACTTTTCGCGTCATCTGGATGTTGGAGGAGCTTGGCCAAAGCTACGACCGCATCCGCGCCAAGCAACACACCCCCGAGGTGAAAGAGCATTCGCCCCTCGGCAAGTTGCCGGTTCTGCTGGACGATGGTGAGGCGATTACCGACAGCGCGGCGATCCTGACCTATCTGGCGGACAAGCACGGCGCGATGACCGCGCCTGCGGGCACGATCGCGCGGGCCAAGCAGGATGCGCTGACCTTCCAAATCCTCGATGACCTAGAGGCGATCATCTGGGCCGCCACCCGCCACGGGTTCATTCTGCCCGAAGACAAGCGGGTCGAAGGGGTCAAAGACACGGCGAAATGGGAATGGGCGCGGAACCTGAAGGGCATCGAAGAACGGTTCCAAGGGCCGTTCCTGATGGGCGATCAGATGAGCGTGCCGGACATCCTGCTGACCCATACTTTGGGCTGGGGTTTTGGTGCCAAGTTCCCGATCGAAAGCGATAAGCTGATGGCCTACGGCAAGGATATGCGTGGCCGGGACGCTTACAAACGCGCGGTCGCGTCCGAACAAGAGGCATAAGCCGCCGCCGCGCGCCCTGCGTGCAGGCCGGTGGCCAGACAGGCGGTCAGAAGATAGCCGCCTGTCGGGGCTTCCCAATCCAACATCTCTCCGGCGGCGAAGGTGCCGGGACGGTCGCGCAGCATCAGCGTGTCGTCCAGATCGTCGAACCTTAGCCCCCCGGCGGTGGAAATCGCGTGCGTCATGTCCATCGCGCCTTGGTGGCGGATGGGCAGCGCCTTGAGCAGCGGGGCGATATCGTCGGGCAGGGGGCGGCCGAATTCCATCAGCAGCGCCCGTTTGGCGGGGTCGAGTTTGATCGACCGACGCAAGTGGGACGCAAGGCTGTCGCCGCGACGGCGGCGGGCCAGCTTGTCCCGCAAACGGTCCAGCGGGATATCCGGAACAAGGTCGATCGTCAGCGGGGCGCCATCGCGCAGCAGGTGCGACAGGGTGTAGATGCCCGCGCCTTCTAGGCCCCGGCGCGTGATGGTGATTTCGCCCCGGGTCGTGTCGTCGCCGGTGGTCAGGGCGATGGATTTCAACGGCTGCCCGAATTGGCTTGCCATGTGATCCGACCAAGCAACGCGCAGGCCGACATTGGCGGGGCGGAAGGGCGCGATGTCGAAATGCGTGGCCCATGCACCGTCGGATCCAAGGCGCGGCCAGCTTGCCCCGCCGCAGGCCAGAACGGAGACATCCGGTGAAAGGTTTTGCGGGCCATCGGTCGTGTCAAACATCACGCTCGCGTCGTCCCATCCGGTCCAGCGCCAGCGCGTGCGCAGATCGACATCCTTGTCGCGCAGCCGGGTGAGCCACGCGCGCAGAAGCGGGGACGCCTTCATCGCCTTGGGAAAGACCCGGCCCGTGGTGCCGGTGAACAGGTCTTGGCCGAGATCGGTGGCCCAGCTTTTCACAGCGTCCGGGCCAAAGGCCGTCAGTGCAGGGGTCAGATTGGGCGTCGCGTCGCGGTAGGCGTTCAGGAAAATGTCGGGCGCTTCGTCCTTGGTCAGGTTCAGGCCCGATTTGCCCGCCATCAGGAACTTGCGTCCAAGGCTTGGCTTGGCCTCGGTCACGATGACGCTCAGGCCCGCATCGGCCATCGCCTCTGCCGCCATCAGACCCGCCGGGCCGCCGCCTATGACCAGACCTGTTGCCATGCATCGGGTTGTGCGCGTGTGGCGCGTGAAAGACAAGGGCGGGAACCAGAGGGCGCGGTGGCGATGATGTCTGGCAGTGGAAACTGGCGCGCCTATATCACCGGGATGAGCGACGATCCGATCTGTCCCCTGTGCCTGCGCCCGATACCGCCAGATGCGCGGTCATCCCTGCACCATCTGGTGCCCAAGCTAAGGGGCGGGAAGCACGGGCCGACCGTGCGGGTGCATCAGATTTGTCACAACGAAATCCACGCCACGCTGACCGAGGCCGAGCTGGCCCGTGACTTTGACACGCCCGAAAAGTTACGCGCGCATCCAAGGTTGGCGAAATTCGCGGCTTGGGTGGCAAAGCGGCCGCCCGGGTTTCATTCGAAAACACCCGGACGACGGCGCAAGCGTTAGCTGCACATGCCTTTGATGCCTGCCGCGATCTCTAGCTTGGCGGCCAGAGTGTCGGTGCAGATGTCACGCGCGGTGTCGATCAGCGCCTCCGGCTCTACGATGCGGTCGATCAATCCATAGGTCAGCGCGTCGTCTGCGGTGATCTTTTGACCGCCCATCAGGATCAGCTTGGTCCGGGCAGGGCCGATCAGGGCGGACATGCGGCCGGGATCCGACGGTTGCGGCAGGAACCCCAATTTCATCACCGGGTAGAAGAACTTGGCCCCCGGCGTGGCGATGCGGATGTCGCAAGCAAGCGCCATGCCCATCGCGCCGCCTGCCAAGGTGCCGTTCAGCGCGGCAATCGACAGACCCGGCAGCGCGGCCACGGCAGATGACAGACGTTCCCACAAAGGCGACGTCGCCAGACCGGCCCGCGCTTCTTCCAGATCGGCCCCGGCAGAGAAGACCTTGCCCGTGCCGGTCAGGATCACGGCGCGGGCCGACTGGGCTGACTCGAACGTCTCGGCCAGCTCTTCCAGCATCGCGCCGGTAAGGGAGTTTGCCTTATCGGGCCGGTTGATCGTGACGGTCCAGAGATCGCCGTCTTTGCTGACTTCGATCATGCGATCAGCCCGACGCTGCGGCGGATGCCTTCGTCACGAAGCGAGATTTCTTCGCCAAGGTGCGTATCGGCTTGGTCACCGCACATCCACAGCAGGCATTTCGCAGGCCATTCGGGCGGGATGTGATCTTCCCACTCCAATTCGCTGACGGGGTTCACGCCGCTGGCCTTGATGTCGCGCTGCATCTGCGTGGCGACGGTGCCGGGGGACAGGCCCATGATGCGCAGGCCTTTGTCGGCGTTTTCCAGATGCGCCGCGCGGGTCAGCATCGCCGCCCCGGCCTTGGAGGTGCAATACGCGCTCCAGCCTTCCAGGGGCGCATGGGCCGCGCCCGAGGACACGGTGATGATCGTCCCGCCGCCCTGCGCGGCCATCACGGGGATCGCGGCACGCATGCCGTTGAAAACGCCTTTGATGTTGACGTCGATCACCTGCCCCCATTCATCGGGGTCAGCGTCTGCCAAATGGGTTATCGGTTGCAGGACGCCCGCGTTGCCGATCAGGATATCGATCCGGCCAAAGGCTTCGATTGCGGCGTTCACCGCGGCTTCGACTTCCCAATAGCGGGCGATGTCGCAGGGCACCGCAACGGCGTCGTGGCCGATCTCTCCGGCCAGTTCCGCGATGCGGTCGCGCGACCGGGCGACAAGCACCATCTTGGCCCCTGCGGCTGCGAATTCTCGTGCGGCGGCTTCGCCTATGCCGCGGCTTGCGCCTGTGATCAGCGCGACTTTCCCTGTCAGATCGGTCATGTGTGGCCCTTTCGACTCGTTTATCGTTGGTAAACACCCCCATACACTCACGTAAAGGTCACGATGACTTGACTGACGGGGATGAACCCCTGATTCTGCCCAAAACACCAAGAAGCGGGAGGCCGTCGTCAGATGGGTCATCATATTCGCCACATTACGTCTACGATTGCACTGGGTCTGGTAACGGCACTTCCTTCCTCCGCGACGGCGGATGTGACCCCTGCGGACGTCTGGGCGCAATGGGCCGGGTATCTGTCGTCCTTCGGCTATACCGTCGAGGTCGAGCCCGAAACCGACGGCACCGACATACGCTTTCCTAAATTTGAGATGACCATGTTCATCCCCTCTGATCCTGATCGCGGGATCGTTGGGGGAACCGTCGTCATCGGGATGGGAGAGTTGGCGCTGATCGACCAAGGTGACGGCACCGTGTCGATTGAAATGCCCGTGGCGTCGCCGATCACCGTGCGCGGTGATGGTGCCGGGGACGAAGACTTTACCGCGACGATGAACCTGATGATGGAGGGGCACCGCACCATCGCCTCGGGTCAGCCGGGTGACATTACATACGATTACATCGCCGACCGGATCGCCATTTCGCTGGAAGAGGTGACATCCGCGCAGGGGGATTTCCCTGTGCCGGGCACCGTGTCTTTCAGCATGGAGGGCGCATCGGGCCAGACGTCGATTGCGATGACCGATGGCACCTCTCGGGTCGATCAGACGATGCAGGTGGCGCGGCTGACCTATGACGTCGAACTGACTGAGATCGACGGAGATGTGGAAAATCGGCTGATGTGGTCCGGTGAGATGACCGACCTGACGACCACGTCGATGGGTGTCGTGCCGCCAGAGGTGAACCCGCTAGCCATCGATGTGGCCCTGCGCAACGGATATACCGTGAATGCCGATGCCGAATTCGGCGGCGGGTCAGGTGAGTTCTATTTCGCCGATGAACGGGCCGAGGCGCGGGTTCAGACCTCTAGCGGCGGCGGCACTTATCATCTGGGGATGTCCGATGAAGGGCTGTCCTACGATCTGATGTCGCGCGACCTGAACCTGTCGGTGGCGGGCAATCAAATCCCCTTCCCGGTGAATACATCGGCCGCGGCGCTGGGGCTTGGTATCAGCTTGCCCGTCATCGCCGGGGCAGAAGAACAGCCCTTTGCCGCCAGCGTGACGATCACCGATCTGGCCGTGCCGGAACCCCTGTGGATGATGGCAGATCCGACGAATGCGCTGCCACATGATCCGATCACGATCGAGACGTCGTTTACCGGCACCACCCGGCTGTTCGTCGACCTGATGAACGAACGGGCGATGTCCCAGTTGGATCGTACCGGTGGTGCACCCGGAGAATTGACCAGCCTTGTGCTGGAACAGCTGCGCCTGCGGGCCGCCGGTGCGCTGGTCGAAGCAACGGCGGATTTCGATATCGACAACACCAAGGTGTTCCCGCTGAACCCGTCCTTGCCCGCCTTCGACGGCGTGGCTGATATCCGCATGGATGGTGTCACGACACTGTTGGGTAAGCTGGGGCAAATGGGTCTAATCCCGATGCAGCAGGTCATGATCGGCTCTGGCATGATCCAGCAGCTGGGTCGGCAGGGTCCGGGGGCGGACGAATATTCCGCCACGATCGAGGTGACGCCGCAGGGTGCGCTTAGCGTCAACGGGATGCCGCTGCCGCTGCAGTAACTTCGCCTGAAAGATTGGCCCCGTGGGGGCTTCTGGTCGGTCAAATGGCCGGGCAGACCTTGTGTCAGCGCGGTTTCGCGTCTACCTCCTTTGGTGTTGCGACGGGGACTTATTGATGATGCATGACCTTGAAGATCTGACCGCCCAATTCCTGAAAGCCGCCAAGGACGCTGGTGCAGACGCTGCCGATGCGATGGCGCGGGACGGGTCTTCGACATCGATCGGGGTCCGGGCCGGCAAGCTGGAAGAGGCGGAGCGGTCCGAGGGCGTCGAGATCGGGTTGCGCGTCATTCTGGGGCAGCGTCAGGCCTGTGTTTCGACCTCTGACCTGCGGGCCGAGGCGATGCAGCAGATGGCCGAACGCGCCGTTGCCATGGCACGCGAGGCGCCCGAGGACCCCTACATCGGTCTGGCAGATGCAGATCAGATCGGTATTGGTTGCGATTTGGCCACGCTGGACATGGAAGACGACGCAGGAGAGCCGTCGCCGGATGACCTGAAAGACGACGCCCTGCGGGCCGAGGCCGCGGCACTGGCCGTTCAGGGCGTCAGTCAGGTTCAGGGTGCGGGGGCGGCTTATGGCCAATCGCGCGTATACCTAGCGGCCACCAATGGATTTGCGGGCGGGTATGCGCGCAGCCACCGTCAGACCTATTGCACCGCCATCGCGGGGACCGGCACCGGGATGGAGCGGGACAGCGACGGCGATATGCGGCTGCATCAATCGGACCTGCGCAGCCCTGAAGAGATCGGGCAAAAGGCCGGGGAACGTGCGGCGGCCCGCCTGAACCCGGTGCAGCCCAAAACCGGGCGGTATCCGGTGCTGTACGACCAACGGATCAGCGGTGGTTTGATTGGCCACCTGCTGGGGGCCGTGAACGGATCGGCCATTGCGCGCGGCGCGTCCTTCATGCGCGACAAGCTGGGGCAGCAGGTTCTGCCCGCTGGTCTGTCGGTGATCGAAGATCCCCATCGCCCTCGGGTGACCGGATCGCGTCCCTTTGACGGCGAAGGTTTGCCTACGCGTCGCCGCGCCATCGTTGAGGACGGGGTTCTGACCGGCTGGACGCTGGATCTGGCGACCGCGCGGAAACTGGGCATGACGTCGACCGGAAACGCGGCGCGGGGCATGACCTCTCCTCCATCGCCGTCGAACTGGAATATTGCGCTGACGCAGGGGTCTGCCAGCCGCGAAGACCTGATCGCGCAGATGGGTACCGGATTTCTGGTGACGTCGCTGATCGGGGCGACGATCAACCCCAACACGGGCGATTATTCACGCGGGGCGTCAGGGTTCTGGATTGAGAACGGCCAGATCTCTCATCCCGTCAGCGAAGGCACGATCGCGGGCAACCTGATCGATATGCTGGCCCGGATCATTCCGGCCAATGATGCCCGTGCGCACTTAAGCCATGTCGTCCCGTCGATCCTGATCGAGGATATGTCTATTGCCGGACAGTGATCTGGCCCTTCTGACACGTGCGGCCCGGGACGCGGGCAAGATCGCGCTGGGGTTCTCCGGCGAGACGGCCAAAAGATGGGACAAACCCGGCGATCAGGGCCCCGTGACCGAGGCCGATCTGGCGGTGAACGACACGCTGGGGCGTCTGCTGCGCCATGAACGCCCAAGCTATGGCTGGCTAAGCGAGGAAAGCGCCGACACCGGTGACCGGCTGGGCCGAGAGCGCGTTTTCATCATCGACCCCATCGATGGAACGCGCAGCTTTATCCAAGGCAACGACACCTGGGCGCATTCGCTAGCCATTGCAGAGGCCGGTCGCGTCGTGGCGGCCGTGGTTTATTTGCCAATGAAGGATCGGTTGTATGCGGCGGCGGCAGGGCAGGGCGCAACACTGAATGGGAAACCAATCAAGGTGTCTGGCCGCGACAGGGTGGATGGCGCGCGGGTTTTGGCAGCCAAGCCGAATTATGACATGCAGCACTGGCCCGGCGGTGTCCCGCAGGTGTCGCGCCACTATCGCCCGTCACTGGCCTATCGCCTGTCGCTGGTGGCCGAAGGGCGTTTCGACGCCATGCTGACCTTTCGCGATAGCTGGGAATGGGACATCGCCGCAGGTGACCTGATCCTGCGCGAAGCCGGGGCGGTGACGTCGGACAAGCGGGGCGGCGCGCTAATGTTCAACAACCCGCATCCTCAGGTGCCGGGCGTGGTGGCGGCAGGGCCGGGGTTACATGCCGGGCTTTTGACGGCATTGGGCGTCACGCAAGCTTAACCCCTGCCCCCTAAAACTTGACCTTTCACGCCAGAGCCCGCAGGTTGCGGGCCATGGGCCGCCCCCGATATGGCCCTGTAAAATCTGGCCCTGTCCAAGGAGCTTTTCATGGCGCAACGTCTGCATCTGGTTTTCGGCGGAGAACTGGTCGATCCTACAAAGAACGTGTTCAAGAACGTCGACGACATCGACATCGTGGGCATCTTTCCCGATTACGCCAGCGCCTACGACGCGTGGAAGGATATCGCGCAGCGCACGGTCGACAACGCGCATATGCGGTACTACATCGCGCACCTGCACCGCCTGCGTGACGAAGAAGCTGCGGCCTCTTCGACCGAAGAACTGGGGTCCTAAGATTTGCCATCCTCTCGCCGTGCCGTTGCGGCTGACGTGCCGCGGCCTGACCGGCCCGAGGGGTCTTTGATCTGGGCCCATGCGGCCGATCCGGATCAGGTTGTATCACTGTTTCAACTGGCCAAGCGGGCGCAATCCTTGCGGCCCGACGTGAATATGCTGCTGACCCTGCCGCCCTTAGCGGGGTGGCCGGACAGCGTGCCCGACAACGTGATTTTCCAACCGCTGCCCGAGGAATCCTCTGCCGCTGCGCGCGGGTTTATCGAACATTGGAAGCCGCAGGCCTGTGTCTGGCAGACGGGGCACCTTAGGTCGGCGGTGCTGAATGCGGCCCGCGCGGCAGAGGTGCCGATGGTGATGGTCGGGGCGGATGTGTCAGGCTTCGAAGAAAGCCGTCTGCCGTGGCGGCGCCGGTCCGACCGGGCCATCCTGAACAGCTTTCGCGCGATCTATGCCAACACGGCCAATGTGGCCAAGATGCTGATCCGTGCTGGTGTCGATCCCGAGGTGATCGACGTCACGGGCCCATTGCAGGAAGGTGGGCCAGCGTTGCGCTGCAACGAGGCGGACAGGGCAGAGCTGTCGGAATCCCTTGCCATCCGCCCGGTATGGCTGGCCGCGATGGTTCAGCCCGATGAATTCCCCATTGTGATCGAAGCCCACCGTCAGGCCCTGCGCGCCGCGCACCGGATGATGCTGATCCTTGTCCCGCGTCGTCCCGAAGACGGGGCGGCCATGGTGGCGTCGCTGAAGGATCAGGGGTTGCGCTATGTGGTCTGGTCCGAAGGCGGTTTTCCCGAGGAAACGACCCAGATCATTGTGGCGGATACCTATGGCGAAATGGGGATGTGGTATCGCCTGTCGCCGGTCACCTTCATGGGATCGTCGCTGACCGCAGGACATGGCGGTCGCGATCCCTATGAACCCGCGGCGCTTGGGTCGGCCATTGTGTATGGGCCCAACGTCAGCCGCTTTATCCGGTCTTATTCCAAGTTCGCCAAGGCGGGTGCGGCGCGGCTGGTCAAGGACGCGTCTTCCCTGTCGGCGGCGGTGTTGCGATTGAACGCGCCGGACCAGTCGGCCAGCATGGCGCAAGCCGCGTGGGAGGTTGCGACCGAAGGCGCAGAGGTGACGGACAAGGTGCTGCAAACGTTGGAAGACATTCTGGACGAGGCGCTGGTCAAAGGCCGGGCGACTGGCGATGCGCGCGCCTGAGTTCTGGGATAATCCGCCCGATCGGCCGGGCCTGCTGGCGCCTCTGTTGGCGCCCTTGGGGTGGCTCTATGCGGCGGGTACGGCGCGGCGGTTGGCCGCTGGCCCATCCAAGAATGTGGACGTTCCTGTAATCTGCGTAGGCAATCTGAGCGCGGGCGGAACGGGCAAAACGCCGACGGTGATTGCGCTGCAATCCATGTTGGCCGACAGGGGCGTCACGGCGCATGTCGTGTCGCGCGGATACGGTGGGCGGCTGGACGGTCCGGTGCAGGTCGATCCCAAAACCCACGGCGCAGACGATGTCGGGGATGAGCCTTTGTTGCTGTCGGCCTTTGGCCCCGTCTGGGTGGCAAAGGATCGGGCCGCGGGCGCGCAGGCGGCAGTCGGGGCCGGGGCCCAAGCGATCATTTTGGACGATGGGTTTCAGAACCCGGCGGTCGCCAAGGACCTTAGCCTGATCGTCGTCGATGCGCGCAAAGGGTTCGGCAATGGGCGCTGTCTGCCTGCCGGGCCGCTGCGGGAACCGGTGGTGGTCGGACTGGCGCGGGCGGACATGGTCATCTCGATCGGGGACGAGGCGGCACAAAGCGGATTCGTCACGGCCAACCCGGCGCTTGAATTGCCGCATCTGACGGCACGGTTGGAACCCTTGCAGACCGGTATGGACTGGGAGGGCGCGAAGGTTTTGGCCTTCGCGGGTATCGGCCATCCAGAGAAGTTCTTTGCCACGCTGCGCGCCATGGGCGCAAACCTTCTGCACGGAGAGGCGCTAAGTGACCATCAGCCGCTAACCCCGGCGCTGATGGCACGGTTGGAAAGCGATGCATCCAAGCTACATGCGCAGCTGGTGACCACGGAAAAAGACGCGGTGCGGTTACCATTTCAGTTTCGTCAGAAAGTTCTGACAGTTCCGGTGCGGCTGAAATTTGACGACGATACACCGCTGCAGCAGGCGCTGAATGCCCTGCTGCAGGGAAAGGATGAGACGCGATGACAGGTGTTCTGCTGTCCCTCGGGCATGGCTATTCGGCGGCTGAACTGGCCAAGATTTTGATCCCGCAGGGGTGGGTGATCCACGGCACGACCCGGTCTGACGATAAGGCCGACAAGATGCGCGATGCAGGTGTGATCCCGCATGTGTCGCCAGAGACAGCGCCAGAGGAATGGGCGCAGGCAACGCACCTTCTGATCTCGGCCGGGCCGGACGAAGAGGGCGACCCGATGCTGCGGGCCTACGGGCCGTTCATTCAACAGATCGCCCCGCAACTCGACTGGGCAGGGTATCTGTCGACGACCGGCGTTTATGGCGATCACGATGGGGATTGGGTGGATGAAGATACCGCCCTGACCCCATCGACCCGGCGTGGCAAATGGCGCGTCGCAGCCGAGGCCGAATGGCAAGCGATCGACAACCTGCCCCTGCATATCTTTCGGTTGGCAGGTATCTACGGCCCCGGACGCGGGCCGTTTTCCAAGGTGCGGGCCGGGACCGCGCGGCGGATCATCAAGCCGGGACAGGTCTTTTCGCGCATCCATGTCGAAGATATCGCGCAGGTGCTGGCCGCGTCGATCGCGCGGCCCGATCCGGGCGCGGTTTATAACCTTTGCGATAATGACCCCGCGCCGCCCCAAGACGTGATCGGCCATGCAGCGGAATTGCTGGGGCTGCCGCTGCCCCCAGAAGAACCGTTCGAGACGGCGGACATGACGCCTATGGCGCGCAGCTTTTATGCCGAAAGCAAACGGGTCAGGAATGACAAAATCAAGACAGACCTTGGCGTTGAGTTGAAATACCCCACTTACCGGGAGGGGCTGGCAGATTTGCTGGCTCGCGAAGAATCCGAAGCCCAGTCCTGAACCAAAGCCGGTTCCGGGCGTTGCCAAGGTATGACCATGGCCGTAACCACCCCGCCCGACAGCGCCAATAGCAGCGAAATTCGCAGCCTGAACGATATCCTAGATGCCCTGCAGGATGCTGAACGGGGCGATTGCGTCAGCGTGCGCGATATCCTTAATGAAGTCGGTTCGCGCAGTTTTGCCCCGACGATCCTTGTGCCTGCTCTGATCCTCGTATCGCCGCTGTCGGGGATATTTGGTCTGCCCACAATCGGCGCGATCTTCATTTTCCTGATCACGATACAAAAGCTTGCCGGGCGGCGTCACGTCTGGCTGCCAGAGTTCCTGAAACGGCGCGAGGTCAAATCAGACAAGCTAGATCGCGCGATTGGCTGGCTGCGCAAGCCCTGTGCTTGGATCGACGCGCGAACGCATAAGCGGCTGACCTATTTCGTGTCGCGGCCCGCCAATATCGTCACCTTACTGACGATCATCGGGATCACGCTGATCATCCCGTTTCTTGAGGTGCTGCCGATGGTCACCTCGGTCTTTGCCGGGGCGATATCGCTGTTTGCGATTGGGCTTTTGGCGCGGGACGGTCTGTTCACAATGCTGGGCTATGTGCAGGTTGGGCTAAGCCTTGCCCTTGTCGCCTGGCTGGTCAGCATGGGCGTCGGTTAAACCGCTTACTTGAATGGGGCCATTCCGGCGCGCGCCAATTCATCGGCGCGTTCGTTTTCCGGATGACCGGCGTGACCTTTGACCCATTTCCACGTCACCTGATGGCGCGCCTGCGCCTCGTCCAGCCTTTGCCAGAGGTCGGCGTTCTTCACCGGCTTCTTGTTCGAGGTTTTCCAGTTGTTCCGCTTCCAGCCATGGATCCAGCTGGTCACCCCGTTTTTGACATAGGCGCTGTCGGTGACGACGGTGATGTCGGTGGCGCGGCCCAGAACCTCTAGGGCGTTGATCGCGGCCAGCAGTTCCATCCGGTTGTTGGTGGTGTCGGGTTCCCCACCGCTCAGGTCGCGTTCTTTGACCACGGTGTCGCCGTCGCGTGCCTGCAACAGCACACCCCAGCCGCCCGGTCCGGGATTGCCTGAACAGGCCCCATCGGTGAACGCGTAATACTCTGCCACGGGTCAGTCCTTTTTCGTCGCTGTCATCAGGGCCCAGCCAAAGGGGCTGCTGTCCAAACCGATGCTTTTGCCGCGTGGGACGTGATTGTCCACCGCAAATCCGGCTTGGGTCAGGGCCGCGCGCATCTCCTCTACCTCCCAATAGGTGTAGAAGCGGTCAAGGCTGTCACGACCTTCGCCCGGGCCGACCTTGAAGCCGATGTGGATCACGCCGTCAGGCTTTAGCGCCGTGTGCAGCCGGTTCAGATGATCGGGCACTTCTACACGCGGCGCATGAAGCAGCGAGAAGTTTGCCCAGATGCCTTCGTAGTGGTCTGTGCCGTCGATCTGGTCGAACCGCGCCACCCGTGCGTCCAGTCCACGAGACCGGGCCAAGCGGACCATCCCGTCAGAGGCATCGACCGGGTCGACACGATAGCCCGCCGCAGCCATCTGTTCCGAGAAGTGGCCAGGTCCGCACCCAAGGTCGAGGATCAGCGCGTTTTGGGGCAGACGCAGCAAGAACCGCTCCAGCGCCTCAACCTCCCACGGCTCACCACTGCGGCGGCCATAGCGTTCGGCCGCGTCATCGTAGACGGCAATCGTGCGGGCGTCGGCGCTCATGCGCGGTCTAGGGCCAGTCGTCCGGCCAGCGCGGCAAAGATCGCGGCAAAGCTGCGGTTGATCCATCTCATCAGGCGGGCGTTGCCCAGAATGACCTCTCGGGCCTGCGCGGCGAAAAGGCCATAGATGACAAACACGCCGAAGGTCAGTGCCATGAAGGTGCCGCCCATCACCGCCATTTCGGTGCCGACGCTAGCGGGGTCGCCGGACAGGAAGGGTGGCAGCAGGGCCAAGAAAAAGATCGAAAGCTTTGGGTTCAGGACGTTAATCAGCACACCGCGCCACGCGATGCGCCAGCCGTTCGTTTCGCCGGAGTCTTCCTGCACGTTCAACGCGCCGCCAGATTTCAACGCTTGCCACGCCAGCCACAAAAGATAGGCGACACCAGCGAATTTGACGGCCTGAAACAAAACGGCGGATGCATGTAGCGCTGCGGCCAGACCCAGCATTGCGGCAAGCAGGGCGGGTACGATGCCGAAGGTGCACCCAAGCGCCGCCCAAAGCGCGGCCACTCGCCCCCGGCCCAATCCCATGGCCAGCGTGTAGATGACCCCGGTGCCGGGGACCAAGACAACAATCAGGGCGGTTAGCAGGAATTGCAGGGACATGGTCTTACCTCTGTCAGGGTGTCGGCGGGGACATGGTGCCGAGGTAGATGCAAATCAGAACAATGAATTGCAGGCCCGACCGCATTCGACGCCACCACTCTGGGGTCAGGTTGCGGCGGATATAGACGAACTCTAGCAGCCACAGCAGGATGAACCCGGTCATCAGCCAGATCAGGCTGTCGCTGCCTTCGCCGTTGTTGAGAAAGCCCCAAAGTGCCGGGACGACCGACAGCGCATATAACATCGGGTCATCGGATTTCGTGGCAAAGCCCCAGAGGATACCGGACATAAAGGCCAGAATGATGGTGCCATAGCCCAGGATCAGCGCCGCGCCATCTGTGGCCAGTTCGCCAGGCATCAAGGGCACGGTCGAGATGACGCCAAGGCGAAGCAACGCCCCGGCGATAAAGGGGATCAGACCCGCCACACCTAGCGCCAGAGGGGCCAGCGGGATGCCAAGTACCGGACGCATCATGCCGGAACCCTTAGCACGCGGGGGACTTTGAATTCGACCTTTTCCTGCGCGGTTTCAACGACCTCGACCGTGACGTCGAACCGGGCTTTCAGGGCGTCGATCACTTCGTTCACCAGCACTTCGGGGGCAGAGGCCCCGGCAGTGATGCCGATGGACCGGATGCCTTCGATCGCCCGCCAGTCGATGTCGTCCGCGCGCTGCACCAGCTGCGCGTAGGAACAGCCGTTGCGGTCTGCGACCTCGACCAGACGGCGAGAGTTCGACGAGTTCGGCGCGCCGACGACCAGCATTGCGTCGATCTTGCCCGCCATGGCCTTGACCGCTTCTTGGCGGTTGGTCGTGGCATAACAGATGTCTTCCTTGTGTGGGCCGACGATGGCGGGGAACCGGGCCTGAAGGGCCGCAACGATCCCTTTGGTGTCATCAACCGACAGGGTCGTCTGGGTGACAAAAGCCAGTTGGTTCGGATCGCGCACGTTCAGCGTGGCGACGTCGGCTTCGGTTTCGACCAGCAGCACTTCTCCGGCGGGGAGCTGGCCCATGGTGCCGATGGTTTCGGGGTGGCCCGCGTGGCCGATCATGACGATCTGCAGACCGTTATCGTGATGACGCTCGGCCTCGATATGCACCTTGGACACCAGCGGGCAGGTGGCGTCGACATAGATCATTTCGCGGCGCGCGGCCTCGGCCGGGACGGCCTTGGGCACGCCGTGGGCGGAAAAGATCACAGGGCGGTCGTCGGGGCATTCGTCCAGTTCTTCGACAAAGACGGCGCCCTGATCGCGCAGCCCGTCGACCACGAATTTGTTGTGCACGATTTCATGGCGCACATAGACCGGCGCACCCCATTTCTGGATCGCCATTTCGACGATCTTGATGGCACGGTCCACACCGGCGCAGAACCCGCGCGGGGCGGCCAGGTAAAGGGTCAGGGGGGGCTTGGTCATCGCGGCTCTCCTTATGTCCGAGACCTAAGGCCTGTAGGCTCCAAGGTCTAGGTCATGACCGGGTGAATAGCGCAATTGTGCGGCGCAGGGCGGTGTCAGCGCGGCTTTGGACCCAGTCAGAGTCGGGTTGCGCCATCGCGCCGGTGACGCGTCGGATCTGCGTGTCGCCAATCAGAAGCGCGAAATAGGTTTCGATGAATTCGGTCGGGTCAGCCTTGGGCAGGTCGCCCGCCGAGATACCTGAGGTGACAACTTGGGCGATCCAAGGCCCGACAGTCGCGCGGCCGCTGGCAGAAAGGATTTTGCCAAGCTCTCCGCTTGGGTCGGCCGCCGCGGCGCGGTTCAGGGCGACGGCACGGGGGCCTAGCAACATGGTCAAAAGCGCGGGGCCAAGGGCGGCCAGTTTGTCCGGCGCGGACTTGCCCTGCACGCCGTCCAGAACCTGTTGAACCTGGCTTGTGTTGCCTTCGATCAGTTTCGCGAAAAGCCCCTGTTTGTCGCCGTACCATCGGTACAGCGTTTCGTTGGACGCCCTCGCGGCCTTGGCCACGGCCAGCATCGTCAGCCCGGCAAAGCCTTTGTCCTCAAGCACCTGATAGGCCGCGGCTTCAATCTCTTCTGCGCGGCGGGCGCGTTTGTCTTGCTTCATCTTGAAAAACCTCTTGACCAATATCCGTAACTAAGATTACGGATAAGGCAAGGCGTATTTGTGATTACGGAAATTAGGAGAAAGAGTATGGCGAGTATCGCGATGGAACGGTCGATGGGTGTTGGTGTGAAGGCGCCGGCCTTGGTGTCGCTGATCCTGACCGGGGCGATCTTTGGGTTCTTTTACGCGTGGGTCTGTTCGACCATGTGGGGGCTGGATGCGACGGACCCGCGGGTGGCGATTCAAGCAATGCAGGCGATGAATGGCAGTGTCCGAAATGCGGTCTTTGCACCGGCGTTCTTCGGCACCGGGCCAGTCCTTCTGATCACTGCGTTTCTGGCGTGGAAGGCTGGTAATAGCGGCGCAGGCAGTTTGTTCGCGGTGGCGGGCGTGATCTATATCGTTGCGGCGATGATGCTGACCATGATGGTCAACGTCCCGATGAACGAGGCCTTGGCGTTGGTCGATGTGCCAGCGGATGTCGACGCGGCGCAGGCGACCTGGACCGAATATTCGGGCAAGTGGCAGGTGTATAACATCGCGCGGACCGTCGCCTCTGGCTTTAGCCTGATGTCGGTGGGGATCGCGTTCCTGAGGCTGTAGCCAAAGCACCGTTTGAACAAACGAAAAGGGCCAGCGGATGTCGCTGGCCCTTTTGGTGTCTTGTGTCGCGGATCAGTCTTCGCTGGCCGTCTCACGCTCTAACTCCTGCGGAGTTTCGCGCGGGGGGCGGCCGATGACGTCGCGCAGGTCGTCCAACTCGATAAAGTTGTCGGCCTGACGGCGCAGTTCATCGGAAATCATCGGCGGCTGGCTACGGATCGTGGAAACCACCGACACGCGCACGCCCTGACGCTGCAGGCTTTCCACCAGCGGGCGGAAGTCGCCATCGCCAGAAAACAGTACGATGTGATCGACGCGGGGAGCCAGTTCCATGGCATCGACGGTCAGTTCGATGTCCATGTTTCCCTTCACCTTACGGCGGCCCATGCTGTCGGTGTATTCTTTGGCGGGTTTCGTCACCATCGAAAAGCCGTTGTAGTGCAGCCAGTCAACCAGCGGACGGATCGGAGAATATTCGTCATTCTCAAGAATCGCGGTGTAGTAGAAGGCGCGCAGCAACTTGCCCCTGCGCATGAATTCCTGTCGCAGAAGCTTGTAGTCGATGTCGAAATTCAGCGATTTCGCGGCGGCGTACAGATTGGAACCATCAATGAACAACGCCAGTCGTTCGTCCTTGTAGAACATACATAACCTTTCTAAAGACACGCCCAGCACTGAAATACGAAACTTAAAGACAAATAAGGGCTGTAGCAGTGTCTAAAGTTTATTTGCTAACATTTCGCCAAGCAATAAGCACAGACCGATCATAAGTATAGGACGTTGGCTATATGACCTTTGGTAAATTGGTCGCGATCGGCGGAAATCTGTCGCCAGAGGGCGTCACTACCTATGAAAACCTGCAATCTGCCGTGGCGCGGATTGGTGAGCTGATCGGCCCGGTCACGGCGCTGTCGAGCTGGTATTCTACCCCCGCCTTTCCCGCCGGATCGGGGCCCGATTTCCTGAATGCCGCGCTTTGCGTCTACAGTGATCTGCCCGCGGCCGACGTTCTGCCCCTTCTGCACCAGATTGAGGCCGAGCATGGGCGCGTCCGACGGGATCGCTGGGGCCCACGGACCGTCGATCTGGACCTCATTGCCGACGCGGATCATGTGGTCCCGGATGTCGGCACGTGGCGGCATTGGGCCGACCTTAGCATCGACCAGCAGATGCAGGCCGCGCCTGACGGGCTGATCCTGCCGCATCCCAGATTGCAGGACCGCAGCTTTGTTCTGGTGCCGCTGAACGAGATTTGTCCCGACTGGGTGCACCCCGTTCTGGGGCTGACAATCGCGCAGATGCACGCGGATTTGACCGAAAATGACCGGAAATCCGTGGTGAAACTGGCGGATCCTGCTTGTCAATAAGGGATCACGGGCGTATGACACCTCCTCATCCCGACCAATCCGGAGTGCCCTATGGCCCGTGTGACCGTTGAAGACTGTGTTGATAAAGTACCGAACCGCTTTGAGCTTGTGATGCTCGCCGCCCATCGTGCGCGCGAAATCTCGGCTGGCTCTGCCATCACTGTGGATCGTGACAACGACAAGAATCCGGTCGTGTCCCTGCGCGAAATCGCAGAGGAAACCCAGTCGGCTGAAGAACTTCGCGAACGTCTGATCGAGGCCAACCAGAATCAGATCGAGGTGGATGAACCCGAAGAGGACAGCATGGCGCTGCTGATGGGGGCCGAGTCGGCCGACAAACCCGTCGAAGACGACATGAGCGAAGAAAAACTGCTGCGCGCGCTGATGGAGGCGCAAGGCGGTCAGGGCTAATACCCTCGGGGAAAGGTAAAATCGGGTGGATCTGAAGCCTGCCGACGATCTTGTCACGCTGATCCGCGCCTATAACCCCCGGACCAACGAAAAGCTGATTCGCGACGCCTATGATTTCGGGCGCGAGATGCATGAAGGGCAGTTCCGCAAAAGCGGAGAGCCCTATTTCTCGCACCCGATTGAGGTCGCCTGCATTCTAGCGCAGCAGCATCTGGACGACGCCACCATCGTCACCGCGCTGCTGCACGACACCATCGAAGACACCAAGGCGTCCTATCAGATCGTGTCCGACAAATTCGGCGAACAGGTCGCTGAACTGGTCAACGGCGTGACCAAGCTGACCAATCTTCAGCTGAACTCGACCGAGACGAAACAAGCCGAAAACTTCCGCAAGCTGTTCATGGCCATGTCGCGCGACCTGCGCGTGCTGCTGGTCAAGCTGGCCGACCGTCTGCACAACATGCGGACGATCAAATCCATGCGTGCCGAAAAGCAGATGCAGAAGGCACGCGAAACCATGGACATCTTTGCGCCTTTGGCCGGGCGCATGGGTATGCAGTGGATGCGGGAAGAACTGGAAGATCTGGCCTTCAAGGTCATAAATCCCGACGCCCGCAATTCGATCATGCGCCGCTATATCACGCTGGAGCAGGAATCGGGCGACGTGATCCAGCGGATCACCGGCGACATGCGGGCGGAACTGGCCAAGGCCGAGATCGAAGGCAAAGTCCTTGGTCGGGCGAAGCGGCCCTATTCGATCTGGCGCAAGATGGAGGAAAAGGACCAGAGCTTCTCTCGTCTGTCCGACATCTATGGGTTCCGTATCATCACCGGGTCCGAAGATGACTGCTACCGCGTGCTGGGCGTGATCCACCGCCGCTGGCGGTCAATCCCGGGGCGGTTTAAGGACTATATCTCTCAGCCGAAATCGAACGGTTACCGGTCGATCCACACGACGGTGTCTGGCCGCGACGGCAAGCGGGTGGAGGTGCAGATCCGCACCCAGCAAATGAACGAAGTCGCGGAATCGGGCGTTGCGGCGCATTGGTCCTATCGGGACGGTGTTCCTGCGGCGAACCCCTTTGCGGTGGACCCCGCCCGCTGGATCGCATCCCTATCGGAACAGTTCGATAACGAAGAAGACCACGAAGACTTCCTCGAAGCGGTCAAGCTTGAGATGTATTCGGACAAGGTCTTCTGCTTCACCCCCAAGGGCGAAGTGGTCAAGCTGCCCAAGGGCGCGACGCCGATCGACTTTGCCTATGCGATCCACACCCGGATCGGGTCGGCCTGTGTGGGCGCCAAGATCGATGGGATGCGCGTGCCGCTTTGGACGCGGGTGAAAAACGGCCAGTCGGTCGAAATCATCACCGCCGAAGGTCAGGAACCACAGGCGACTTGGCTGGACATCGCCACGACCGGCAAGGCCAAGACCGCGATCCGCCGGGCGCTGCGCATGGTCGACAAGGAACGCTTCATGCGGCTGGGCGCTGAACTGGCGCGCTCGGCCTTTGAACACATCGGCAAGAAGGCCACCGACAAGGCGCTGGATAAGGCCGCGGAAAAGCTGCGGCTGTCCGGGCGCGACGTGCTGCTGGCGCGCCTAGGTTCGGCCGAGTTGAGCGCGACCGAGGTGGTTCAGGTCCTTTACCCCAAATTGGTGCCGGACGACGGTGTCGGCATTGGGCAGGACCGCGCGGTCATCGGCCTGTCGCCGGGGCAAAAATTTGAACGGGCGGGCTGTTGTCAGCCTTTGCCGGGGGAACGGATCGTCGGCATCACCTGGAAGGGGCGCGGTGTCGTTGTGCACGCCATCGATTGCCCGGTATTGGGCGACTACGAGGATCAGCCGGATCGCTGGCTGGACCTGCATTGGCACAGCGGCAAACACGCCGCCGTCAACCCCGTGACACTGTCGATCACCGTCGGCAACGATGCTGGTGCGCTGGGGCGCATTTGCACATTGATCGGGGAACAGAAGGCTAATATCTCGGACATGAATTTCGTCGACAAGAAACCGGATTTTTACAGGATTCTGATCGACATAGATTTGCGCGATGCTGAGCATCTGCACAATGTCACCTCGGCGCTCGAGGCAGAGTCGGACATTGCGGCAGTATCGCGGTATCGAAACCTGTCGGCGGCGCGCGCTCCTGCGGCGCCAGACGGAATGGGAGAGACCGTTGGTCTTCAAACGTCGGGATAGACGTCCGCTCTGGCTGATTGCGTTTGAATTCTTCTGGCCCCGTGGTGGCTGGGGGCGGGCTTTTACCTACGTCAAACACCGTATGCGGCGGTTGCCCGATACGCCGGAAAAGATTGCCCGCGGGATTTTCGCGGGCGTGGTGACGGTTTTCACCCCGTTCTACGGCCTGCATTTTTTCGTCGCCGCCCTGATCGCCTTTATCGTGCGTGGCAACATCCTTGCTGCGCTTCTGGCGACCTTTGTCGGCAATCCGCTGACCTATGTGCCGATCGCGCTGCTGTCGACGCAGATCGGGTTGTTCCTGCTGGGGCGTCATCCTCATGCGGCCGGGGACGAAGATACCTTTGTGCAGAAATTCCTGTTCGCGGCCGAAGACCTCAAGGACAACGTAATCGCGCTTTTCACTGATGTGGATGCGGATTGGACCGCCCTCGGCGTTTTTTATCACGACATTTTCTACCCTTACATGATCGGTGGGATCATTCCGGGTGTGATTTCTGGGCTGGCGGCCTATTACTTGTCCGTACCGCTGATCCGGGCCTATCAGGCGCGGCGTCGCGGGGTTTTGAAAAAGAAACTGGCGGCCATCCGGGCCAAATCCGATGCTGGCAAACCGCCCAAGGCCAAGGCCGCCAGTACCGAGGCAAATGGAACCAAGGGGGACGCGTGAGATGTCGAGATTGCGGCTGGGTGTGAACATCGACCATGTGGCAACTGTGCGGAACGCGCGTGGCAGCGCCTATCCCGATCCCCTGCGCGCGGCAGAAATCGCAGAACGTGCCGGTGCGGATGGCATCACGGCGCACTTGCGCGAAGACCGCCGCCATATCTCGGATGCGGATATCGAGGCGCTGATGGGCGCGCTGACCCTGCCGCTGAACTTTGAAATGGCCGCCACGGACGAAATGCAGGCGATTGCCCTGCGTCACAAACCACATGCCGTCTGCATCGTCCCCGAGAAACGCGAAGAGCGGACGACCGAAGGCGGGCTGGAAGTTGCGCGTGAAGAAAACCGGCTAGCCCATTTCATTGCGCCGCTGCGCGAGGCCGGGTGTCGCGTGTCGATCTTTATCGCCGCGGACCGCCGCCAGATCGAAGCCGCCCACCGCATTGGGGCCGAGGTGATCGAATTGCACACGGGGGCCTATTGCGACGCCCATGCCGAAGGCCGGTTCGACGCGCGTGATGAAGAACTGACGCGTCTGACCGACATGGCGGCATTCGCCAATTCGCTGGGGCTTGAGGTGCACGCGGGCCACGGGCTGACTTACGACACGGTCAAACCCATCGCCGCCCTGCCCGAGGTGATGGAATTGAACATCGGCCACTTCCTGATCGGAGAGGCGATTTTTCGCGGGTTAGAGCCTGCTATCGTCGAAATGCGCCGCCTGATGGATGAGGCGCGCGGCGCGGCATAAGTGGCGCGCTTGTCAGGCCTTTCTCTGCTATGCTGGTGAGACCGGACCATAGAAGGGATGTCCCATGCGCCTGATCCTAACCGTACTCAGCCTGTTTATCGCCCAAGCTGCCGTTGCCCAAAGTGTGCAGGAATGTGACTGGCGCGCGCGGGCAGATGCCATTGCCGAACCTTGGTCCGAAAACACCCGGACCTTCGCAAACGGTGACGTGCGTCTGGCTCTGATCGATATCGGAGAGCCAGCGGTCGGCGGTTATCACATCCTGATCCTGTCGCCGCCCTATGGCGACGGCGGTTGGCGACAGTGCCGGGTGCTGACCTATCAGGACATCGGCTTTGGCGGGGTAGAGTTCGACATGCTGGAGGCCGAGTATGATCCCGCCCGTGGTCTGGTGTTCTATCTGCCCGTGTCCGTCGCGGGACAGGATGGGTATCAAACGGATCGCGAACTGACCTTTCAGCTAAATCAGGCGACCGGCGAAATCCTGTCGCTGCTTAGCCGGTACTGACGGGGCGCAGGGCAATCGGGTTGGTCCACCTTGAAGCGAGAGCAGGCGGCCTTACCCTTCTGGCCCAGCCAAAGGAAATACCCCGTGACCGATACGCCCCCTGCCACCGCCGCCGAAATTGCCACCATGGACCGCCTGATCGACAGGGCATTAGAGGCGGCAGAGGATGGTGGGAAAGCCGGGATATCAGCGGCGATCATGCGCGGCGACACCCTTCTGGCGATTGCCGAGAACGAGGTGCACCTGCACCACGACCCCACAAGGCATGCCGAAATCGTCGCGATGAGTCGCGCAACCCGCGCCTTGGCTGATCCTGATCTGTCGGGCTGCACCCTGCTGACAACCCTGCAACCGTGCGAAATGTGCCTGTCTGCCATGCGGTTTGCAGGGATTAAACGGGTGATCTTTGCCGCGACGAAACCCAATGTGGAGCTGTCAAAGTACTTTGCCTTCCCCGACCTTGATCTGACGGATTTCGACCGCGCCGATCATGACGGGTTCCTTGCCATCGGAGGTGTGCAGGAAGATCGGATCGTACACCTTTACGCCAAGGCCGAGGACTGATCGCGGATCAGCTCAGTTCGGCGGTGCCCAGCCCCTCGGCCTCGATCGCGCGCATCAGCCAGTTTCGGAACTTCTTTTGCGGGATCGTGAACGACCGGTCGCGGGCAGACACTAGCCAATAGGTCTGTCCGGTTTCCGTCCAGCGCGGGAAAGGCGCTGTGATCTGGCCCCGGCGCAGCGCGTCCGAGCATAGCGTTTCAAACGCCAGAAACACGCCCGACCCGGTCATCGCCGCGTCCAGACACAACGATCCTTCGTTGAACACCGGCCCGCCGGGCAATTCGTCCGGGGCAGGATCGTCAGGCGTCAGCCAAGCGCGCCAATCGTACATACCGTGACTTTCGCGGATGATCGGCACATGCCGCAGGTCTTGGGGCGTGGTCAGCTTTGCCGCCAGATCGGCATGGCAGACGGGGACCACTCGCTGCGGGAACAGCGGTTGTGCCGTCACGTTCGGGTAGGGGCCGCGCCCGATCCGGATGGTGAAATCCGCCGCGCCCGTATTCGGATCGACCAGCGTCACGTCACTGTCGAACCGCACGCGGATATCGGGATGCGCTTTTGAAAAATCGGGCAGCCGCCAGATCAGCCATCGCGCGGCAAAGATCGGCGCGACCGAGATCGTCAGCGTCGATTGCTTGTCGCGACGCGTCAGGTCGATGGCAGCGGCGATCTGGTCGAAGCCTTGGCTGAGCAGGCGAAAAACCTCGGCCGTGCCCTCTGCCGGGATCATGCCCGTGGGGCGACGATCGAACAGGGCAAGGTCCAGAGCGTCTTCCAGCCGCGCGACCTGCTGACTGACGGCGCCGGGGGACACGCCCAGTTCTTTCCCGGCAGCGGACAGCGACCCGGTGCGATACACCGCCTCGGCTGCGCGCAGTCCGTTCAAAGGGGCGTTCCGAAGGTCAGTCATTTAGATTTTCTATATACCTATACAGTTCTGGTGCAGTTTTTAAGTGAAAATTGATCCCTATATTCAGCCTATCTGAAAGAAAGGAGAAAACCATGACAAATTGGTTCAAAACCCTCTTCGCCCCTGTGCAGACCCCTGCGCCGGGCGATCCAATGGCGCATCCGGACATCCAGCGGATGACGATGCGCGACCTGGCGGATTTGCCGCTGGTCCCGCCGCCGGCCCCCGGCGCGGGTGACAAGGCACGATCAAACGTGTCGATTCGGGCGCGGGTTCAACCTAGCGCCTGACATCCGACGCCCAAGCCGCTAAGGGTTGACCACCTCGACCTTTAGGCAGGCTGGCAGCGGGCGTCTTATGATCTTAGGCATCGGTACAGATCTGGCGAATATCGACCGGATACAAGGCACTCTGGATCGCTTCGGCGACCGGTTTCGCAACCGTGTCTTCACGGATGTCGAACAGGCCAAGGCCAACCGCCGCCGCGATGTGGCGGGCACCTACGCGAAACGTTGGGCGGCGAAAGAAGCCTGCTCCAAGGCTTTGGGCACGGGGCTGCGCATGGGCATTTCGTGGAAAGACATGGCCGTCAGCAACCTGCGTACGGGCCAGCCCGTCATGCAGGTCACCGGTTGGGCGGCCGAGCGTCTGGCCCAGATGACCCCACCGGGACACGAGGCCATCATCCACGTCACGCTAACCGATGACCACCCCTGGGCGCAGGCCTTTGTGGTGATCGAGGCGCGCCCCATCGCGCCCACCGGCGCAACCGCGCCGGGCGGCGCTTGACACGCCACGCCCCGGCCCGCATGTACCCCTTGGCTGCAACGCGGAAGGACAGCACGGCATGAGTGAAGAGTCACAGGGCTTCATGGGCGCGATCTGGGAAACGATCAAAACGATCTTCTGGGCGTTGCTGATCGCGGGCGTGTTCCGCACGTTGTTTTTTCAGCCCTTCTGGATCCCGTCTTCGTCGATGAAAGACACGCTGCTGATCGGCGACTTTCTGTTCGTGAACAAGATGGCCTACGGCTATTCCTACGCCTCTTGCCCGAACATCAAGATCGCGCGCTTTGGCGTGGATATCGACGCCAAGGATATCTGCGGGTTCCTTGATCGCGACAATTCCCGCCTTTTTGGGGGCGAGCCGGAGCAGGGCGACGTTGTCGTGTTCCGTCATCCGGTGACCCATCAGGATTACATCAAGCGTCTGATCGGCATGCCGGGCGATACGGTTCAGCTGAAGGGCGGCGTGCTGCATCTGAACGGCGAACCGGTGCAGGTTCAGGACGGCGGCACCTTCTCTGAGATGAAGGAACCGCAGGGCCCCGAGCAGCGCTTTCCCCGCTGTTCCAACGATCCGGTTGGCGAATTTGGCACCTGCGTCAAACAGCGTCAGATCGAAACGCTGCCCAACGGGGTGACCTATTCGACACTGAACATCCGCAATGGCGAAGATCTGGACGACACCAAGGTCTTTACCGTGCCGGATGGGCATTACTTCTTCATGGGCGACAACCGCGACAATTCGCTGGACAGCCGCGTGACCCAGACCTCCTTTGGCGTGGGCATGGTGCCTTACGAAAACCTGATCGGTCGGGCTGACCGGGTCATGTTCTCCTCTGCGGGGCGGTCGATGCTGTTCTTCTGGACGTGGCGCGGCGACCGTTTCTTTGAGGCGATCGACTAAGGGCTCATGGTCAAACTCTCGGCGGATCTTCAGGAGTTCAGCAAAAGGATCGGGCATGAGTTTGCCCGGCCCGAACTTCTGGTGCGGGCGGTGACGCATTCGTCTGTCTCGTCCCCCACCCGTGACGACAACCAACGGCTGGAATTTCTGGGCGACCGGGTGCTGGGCCTTGTCATGGCCGAGGCGCTTTTGGCCAAGGATCGTGGCGCGTCCGAAGGGCAGTTGGCCCCACGCTTCAACGCTTTGGTCCGCAAGGAAACCTGCGCCGACGTGGCCCGCGTGATCGACATTGGCGCAGTGCTGAAACTGGGCCGGTCGGAGCAGATGTCTGGCGGTCGTCGCAAACAGGCGCTTCTGGGTGACGCGATGGAGGCGGTGATCGCCGCCGTCTATCTGGATGCCGGGTTCGACGTGGCGCGCGATATGATCCTGCGTCTTTGGGGTGACAGGATTACCACCGTGGACGCCGACGCCCGTGACGCCAAGACCGCGCTGCAGGAATGGGCGCAGGGCCGTGGCCTTCCCCCGCCAGTCTATGCCGAGGTCGGGCGCGAAGGCCCGGACCATGCCCCGGTTTTCAAGATTGAGGCCCGGTTGCAGTCGGGCGAAAAAGCCGTCGCCGTCGCCGGATCGAAACGCAACGCTGAACAGGCTGCGGCCAAGGCGTTGATGGACCAGTTGCTAGGCTGATGCGGGTGATCAGCCTGAATGCCTGGGGCGGGCGGCTGGTGGACAACATGGTGGCGTATCTTGCCGACGCGCAGCCGGATATCCTTTGCCTGCAAGAGGTCGTGCAGACACCGGACAGCCCTGCCGATTTGCTGGAATACCGTGATGACGGGATGCAGCTACCGCAGCGTGCCAATGTGATCGACGATGTGGCGAAGGCCCTGCCCGGCCATGCGATCACCTTTTGCCCCGCCGCGCGTGGCAACCTGTGGCACGGTGATCAGGCGGTGCCAACCTACTGGGGATTGGCGACTTTCATCCACCCGCGACTGACTTTGGTCGGGCAGGTGCAGGGGTTCGTGCATGGCACCTTCGGCACGGATGGTTTCGGGGATCACCCCCGGTCGCGTACCGGGCATGTGGCGCGCGTCTGGCATCCGGATCAGGGGTTCCTGACCGTCGGGCACATGCATGGGCTGCGCGATATGGCAGGCAAGATGGATACGCCGCTGCGCAGCGAACAGGCGCGGCGTTTTGGCGACATGGTCAAGGCGGTGCATCAACCGGGCGACCCGACCGTCGTCTGCGGTGATTTCAACGTGCTGCCCGGGTCCGAAACGCTGCGCATTCTGGCGCGGACCACGCCCTATGATCTGGTCACGTCGCGCGGGCACGATGGTACCCGCACGTCGTTTTACGAAAAGCCCGAGAAATTCGCCGACTACATGTTGGTGAACGGTCCGCTGAAAGACGCCGATTTCGAAGTCGTCAGAACACCCGAGGTCTCGGACCATTGCGCTTTGCGTCTGGATACGGTTTGAGGCTGATCAAAACCTGTTATCCTGTCGCCCAATGCCCGCGACCCAACAATTGAAAGCCCGCCCATGACAACCCGCGCCGGATTCGTCGCCCTGATCGGAGAGCCTAATGCAGGCAAATCCACCCTGACCAACCGCATGGTCGGGGCCAAGGTGTCGATCGTCACTCACAAGGTTCAGACAACCCGCGCGCGTATCCGCGGCGTGGCCATCGAAGGCGACAGTCAGATCGTCTTTGTCGATACGCCCGGTCTGTTCCAGCCGCGCCGCCGGTTGGACCGTGCGATGGTCGCCGCCGCCTGGGGCGGTGTGTCCGACGCCGATATCACCGTGCTGCTGGTCGAGGCGCATCGCGGCATTACCGGCGGCGTGCAGCGCATTCTGGACACGCTGAACGACATGAAGGGCCGCCGCATTGTTCTGGCCATCAACAAGATCGACCGGGTCGAAGCGCCCGTGCTGCTGGATCTGACGGAAAAGCTGAACGAAGCCTATACTTTCGAAAAGACCTTCATGATCTCGGCCGAGAAGGGGCATGGCGTGCAGGACCTGCGCGAATGGCTGGCCGGAGAGATGCCGGAAAGTCCGTGGCTTTATCCCGAGGATCAGATCGCGGACCTGCCCATGCGCATGATCGCCGCAGAAATCACCCGCGAAAAGCTGACCCTGAGGCTGCATCAGGAATTGCCCTATCAAATGACGGTCGAGACCGAGCATTGGGAAGAACGCAAAGACGGCTCGGCCCGCATCGACCAGATGATTTATGTCATGCGGGATGGCCATAAGGGCATCGTTCTGGGCAACAAGGGCGAGAAGATCAAAGCCATCGGCAAGGCCTCGCGTGAAGAGCTTGAAGAGTTTCTTGGCCGCAAGGTGCACCTGTTTTTGCAGGTGAAGGTGCGTCAGAACTGGCTGGAAGAGTCAGAGCGCTATTCCGAGATGGGTCTGGATTTCAAGGACGGGAACTGATCCATGCGCCTGACCGCGCGCATGTGGGTGGACGCCTATCTGACCCGCCTGCGGTTGCAGGACATTCCGGCCTTCGTGGTGTCGCATGGTGACGACACAGGGGGCGCGGTTCTGGTCAAACTGGCCACGCTGGATGGCAAGGCGGTCGCGTTCCAGCGGTCTTTCGACATCATGACGGGTGCGCGGAATTGGATCGTTCTGGTCGACGGGGACGAGGCAGAGGTCGATGCCGCCGTGACCCGTCAGCGCGGCTATGACCCCGACCTCTGGGTGATCGAGGTTGAAGACAAGGCCGGGCGGCACCTGCTGGATGAACCGGGGCTGTCTGACTGACAGGTCTAGGTGGGGTCCGTGTGTCGGATCAGGCGGGCCAGGGCGATCTGGATCAGTCCTCCGACAACGAACGCCAGCGCTAGGATCACCGTCCACTTCGCCACGCCCATCCAGCCGATGTTGGTCGGGTCGGTGAAGAAATAGGGGTAGGTGCCGTCGAACTGACCGCGCCCCAAGGCGTAGCAGACATAGACCAGCGGCCAGCCCATCCACATCAACGCCGCCGTCACGTTCAGCCCCGTGCGTGGTCCAAAAGCCAGCCACCATGCCACGACCGCCAGCGGCACGGTTGTATGCAATCCAATGTTCGCCCAATACCCGATCACGGTTTCCTGGCTGTCGGTGGCGGCCAGCAGCAGGTGATAGACCACCCCGACGATCGCGATCCACAGCGTCACCCCGCCCAGCCACCGGGCAGAGGCGACGACGCCCCGGAGGGCGAGGGCCGTGAAGGTCACTGCGACCATGACGTTGGTCAGGATGGTAAAAAACCGCCCCAGCCGCCAAAGGGTTTGCAGCGCGTTTTCCTCGGCGTGCACCAGTTGCGACGCCGCGAATTGCGCGGCGAGAGACGCGAAGGTCATCACGGCAATCAGGGCGGCCAAAGTGCGGGCGAGGGGCGATAATCTCATCCCGGCAGAATTGCGCGAACTTGCGAGATCGCGCAAGGGCGCGGATAAGAGCGCATGGAGTGGAGAGATCACGGCATCATCCTGTCCGCACGGGCACACGGCGAAAGCGCCGCGATCGTCGAGGTGTTCACCCCCGACCACGGTCGCCATGCGGGCGTCGTCCGGGGCGGGGCGTCGCGCAAGATGGCCCCGGTTCTGCAACCGGGTGCGCAGGTCGACGTGACATGGAAGGCCCGGTTGGAAGAGCACATGGGCGCCTTCGTGATCGAACCCATCCGATCGCGCGCCGCGCTGGTGATGAATGACCGTCTGGCCTTGGCCGGCCTGAACGCGGTCACAGCGATGCTAGGCTTCACCCTGCCCGAGCGTGAAGTGCACGGCCCGCTTTATGCCCGTACCGAAGGTCTGATGGACCTGCTGGGTCAGATGGACCTTTGGCCGCTGGCCTATCTGCATTGGGAGCTGGCACTGCTGGAAGAAATGGGCTTTGGGCTCGACCTCAACGTCTGCGCCGTGACGGGCGCGACCGAGGGGTTAGAGTTCATCTCTCCCAGAACCGGGCGGGCGGTGACGCGGAAAGGGGCGGGGGATTGGGCGGACAAGCTGTTGCCTCTGCCGCCCTGTCTGCGCCGCGAAGGTGACGCCCCGGACGCCGAAATTGCCGAAGGCTTCCGCGTGACGGGGTTCTTCTTGGCTGAAACATTAGCGCCGGAATTGGGCCGAAAACCGCTGCCAGAGGCGCGTCAACGTTTTGTCGATCGGTTTTCCGCGGGAATCAATTAGCGCAGCGCCAGCACCAGATCGACCAAGGAGGCCAGCGCATCGTCATCGCGCGATGCGGGCGACACGGTGTCCATTCCGACCTTGGCTGCATAAAGGCTGATGGCCATATCGCGATTGGTCACGTCCAGCTGCCGCAGAAGGTCGGCCAGATGGTCCAGCCGTTGGGCGTCCAACTCGGCAATCGTGGCGGCGGCGTCCGGGTCGGTACTGGCCCAGTTGCGCATCGCGGTTTCCGTCGCCTGATCGCCACCAAAACCGTCTGACATCAGCGCCTTAAGCTGCGCGACCGCTTCGGCCTTTTCGTGGGGCTGGTTGGGCAGGTTGGCCGCAATATCGCGCCACATCGACAAAAGCGCCTGCCGATACCGCGGCACATCTTCGAAATGCCAGTAGAACGAGCCCTTGGTCGTATCGAGAGCACGCGCCAAAGGTTCGGCCTTCAAGGCTTCGGGGCCCGAGGCCGCCAAGGCCTTCAGTCCGGCATTCAGCCAGTCATCGGCAGATAGGCGAGGTTTGCGACTCATGCCCCGATCATACAGGTTTTCGCTGCTTTGCGGCAATTATTCTGCAATTGCAAAGAAACGTGACCTGTATCAATCCTGAGGCAGTTATTCCGCCTTTCCGATCGTCAGGTCGATGGGGGTCAGACCGTCGATCTCTCCGTGGAGGTGATCGCCTTCCTGCACGGCGCCGACGCCTGCGGGCGTGCCGGTATAGATCAGGTCGCCGGGTCCAAGGTGATAATACTGCGACAGGTGTTCGATCACCGCCGGAATGGAATGCAGCAACAGGTCCAGCGTGGCGGATTGGCGGGTGTCGCCGTTCACCGACAGGGTGATCGCCTGTTTTTCCACCGGCCCGAAATCCGCGGCTTTGGTCAGGGGCGCAATCACCGCGGCGTCTTCGAAGTCTTTGCCAAGGCTCCACGGGCGGCGCTTGTCCTTGCCGTCCTGCTGACGGTCGCGACGCGTCATGTCCAGCCCGCAGGCGTAGCCGTAGACCATGCCAAGCGCATCATCCTTGTTGACCCGGAACGCAGGTGTTCCAAGCGCGACGACCAGTTCCATTTCGTGGTGCAGGTCGCTGGTGCCGGGGGCGTAGGGCACGGTCGCGCCGGTCAGGCAAAGGTGGGCGGGCGATTTGGTAAAGTAGAACGGCGCCTCAAGATCCGGCACGCCGCCCATTTCGATGGCATGATCGGCGTAGTTGCGGCCGACGCAGAAGATGCGGCGCACAGGGTAGCCTTGGCTTTCGCCGATGACCGGGACGTCGGGATGGGTGGGGATTTGGAACAGGCTCATGAGGTGGCTCCTTGGTTGGGGGATTTATCGGACGGGACGGGCGTGGCGTAAAGGGGGGGAGCGACGTCGAACAATCGTCCCGCCCGGCGGCAACGCCGGGCAGCGCCGTCCGCCCCGTCGCACCAAAGGTGCGCCTGTTCAATAAATAAACGGCACGCCTTTGGCGTGACGGCGGCGCTAACGCGCCACCCGCGGACGAGCGCAGCCCTCAAAGAAGACCACACCCCTTTACCCCATCCTCGCCCCGTCCGATAAAACCCCCAACCGAAGGAGACCGCATCCATGACTCAACCCCTGTCCGATCTTATCTCTCAAGGGCGCGGCGATGCCCCCGCCGATCTGGTGCTGCGCGGCGGAGAGGTCTGGGACATGGTCACCGGCCTGAAAATCAAAGGCGACGTGGCGATTTGCGGTGACACCATCGTCGGGATCGGCGCGGATTACGACGGCAAGACGGTCATCGACGTCACCGGCAAGACGCTGGTCCCCGGATTTATCGACACGCATCTGCACATCGAAAGCTCCCTCGTCACGCCGCATGAGTTTGACCGCTGCGTCGGCCCGCGCGGTGTCACCACAGCGATCTGTGACCCGCATGAGATTGCCAACGTCATCGGCGTGCCGGGGATCAAATATTTCCTGCAATCTGCGACCGAAACGATCATGGATATCCGGGTGAACCTGTCGTCCTGCGTGCCCTCGTCGCACATGGAAACCGCCGGTGCGCGGATTGAGGCGGATGATCTGCTGCCGCTCGCCGACCATCCTCAGGTTATCGGTCTGGCAGAATTCATGAACTACCCCGGTGTGATCTTTCAGGACCCCGGGTGCATGGCGAAACTCGAAGCGTTCCGGGGGCGTCACATTGATGGCCATTGTCCTCAGCTTCTGGGCAAGGACCTGAACGCCTATGTCAGTGCGGGCATCCGGACAGAGCATGAGGCGACCACCGAAGAAGAAGCGCGCGAAAAGCTGCAAAAGGGGATGCGCGTGCTGATCCGCGAAGGGTCGGTGTCCAAAGACCTGCACGCGCTGCAGCCGCTGCTGACCGACATCACCAGCGCCTACATGTGCCTGTGCACTGACGACCGGAACCCGCTGGATATCGGGGAACACGGGCATCTGGACTATATGATCCGCACGCTGATCGACCTTGGTTGCCCGGAGCTCGCCGTCTATCGCGCTGCGTCGTTGTCGGCGGCAGAGGCCTTTGGGCTGAAGGACCGCGGCCAGATCGCGCCGGGCAAACGGGCGGATATCGTGGTGCTGGACGACGTGACGGATTGCCGGGCCTCAATGGTGTTTTCTGGCGGTCAGGTGATGGACGACGCGGGCTTTGCCGCGCGAAAGATCACGCAGCCGGTCGGTCAGAACTCCGTCAAGACGCAGACGATCACGGCGGACACCTTCCGCACCGGGGGCAACCGGACCAAGACGGACGTGATCGGGATCGTCGAAGGCAAGATCATCACCGAATACCTCAGCGAAGAGATTGAGATCACCGATGGGGACAAACGGCCCGACCTTGACCGCGACCTGATCAAGATTGCGGTGATCGAACGCCACGGCGTGAACGGCAACAGCGCCACCGGGTTCGTCAAAGGCTTTGGGCTGAAGGCCGGGGCCATCGCCTCGACCGTCTGTCACGATCACCACAACATCGCGGTCGTGGGTGCGGATTACGACGATATGGCCTTTGCCGCGAACCGTCTGGCTGAATTGCAGGGCGGATTTGTCGTGGTTCAGGACGGTAAGGTGCTGGCTGAACTGGCGTTGCCGGTCGCGGGCCTGATGTCCGACCAGCCGTTCGAGGTTGTCCACCAGAACCTGATCCAGTTGCGCGATGCGGCCAAGGGTTTGGGGGTCACGCTGAACGAGCCGTTCCTTCAACTGGCCTTCCTTGCCCTGCCCGTGATCCCCGCGCTGAAGATCACCGATCGGGGCATGGTCGACGTGGTCAAGTTCGAGATCATCCCCGGCTGAGTGCGCAAATAACCCTGCGTCGCAGCACTATTCTGCACTGCAAAACACAATTCCGCTGATTGACGACTCTGGCTCGGCACCCTAGGTTCCAACCCCAAGAGGGAGGAGTCTGACCTGTCGGTTCACGCCGTGCAGCCTTTTCCCTTATGAAATTAACAGGGCGAAGGAAGTGACATGGCCGAATCCACAGCAACCAGCGAAGCCGTTTCTTATGGGTATGAGGGCGATATCGCCCTGATCTGTGTCGATAACCCGCCCGTCAACGCGACCGGCATCGCCGTGCGCGAAGGTCTGGTGAAGGCTATCGAAGGCATCAACGGCGAAGGCAAAGCCAAGGTCATCGCGCTGTACTGCGCGGGCCGCACGTTCATCGCCGGTGCCGACATCCGCGAATTCGGCAAGCCGCCAAAGCAGCCGTCGCTGACCGAAGTGCTGAACGTCATCGAAGACAGCGAAATCCCCGTCATCTCGATCATGCACGGCACGACGCTGGGCGGTGGCTATGAAACCGCGCTGTCCACCCATGCGCGCGTCGCGATGAAAGGGGCCAAGTTCGGCCTGCCCGAAGTTCTGCTGGGCATCATCCCCGGCGCGGGCGGCACGCAGCGTCTGCCGCGTGTGGCCTCGATCGCGTACACGCTGGATATCGCCGTGTCGGGCCGCCATGCGCCTGTTGAAGAAGGTCTGGAAAAGGGTGCAATCGACCGCGTGGTCGAGCCCGGCGACCCGCGCGAGATTGCGCTGGCCATGGGGCAAGAGGTCATCGACGGTACCTTGCCAACCCGCCGCACCAGCGAGATTGACGTGAAACCTGACGACGCGGCCATCGAACAGACGCTGGCCATGGTCGAAAAGAAGAACCCGCATCTGATCAACTTGGCCGAATGTGTTCGCGCCATTGCGGATTCGGTCAAACCCCTGCCCGAAGGCCTGAAGTCCGAGCGGGAGCATTTCATGACCTGCCTGAATTCGCCCCAACGTGCTGGCCTGATCCACGCGTTCTTCGGCGAGCGCGCGGTATCGAACATCCCCGAAGCCAAAGGCGACACCCGTCCGCTGAACAAAATCGGCGTGATCGGCGGCGGTACCATGGGGTCGGGCATCACGACCTCCTGCCTGATGGCGGGTATCCCGGTGCGCCTGATCGAAGTGCAGCAGGAAGGTCTGGACCGTGGCGTTGCGACGATCACCAAGAACCTCGACGGGGCGGTGTCGCGCGGCAAGATGTCGTCGGACAAACGTGACGCGGCACTGGCCAAGCTAGAGCCGTCATTGAACATGGAAGACCTGGCCGATGTCGATCTGGTGATCGAAGCCGTGTTCGAGAAGATGGAGATCAAGAAGGACATCTTCGGCAAGCTCGACACCATCTGCAAACCCGGTGCGATCCTTGCGTCGAACACGTCCTATCTGGACATCAACGCCATTGCCGACATGACCAACCGTCCGCAGGACGTGCTGGGCCTGCACTTCTTCAGCCCCGCTCATGTGATGCGTCTGCTGGAAATCGTGCAGGGTGCGAAAACTGCGCCCGACGCGCTGGCCACTGGGTTCGAACTGGCGAAAAAGCTGAAAAAGGTCGGTGTGCTCGCACAGGTCTGCGACGGCTTTATCGGCAACCGTATCCTTGGCCACTACGGCAAGGTGATTTCCTACCTCGTGCTGGACGGTGCGTCGCCCGCACAGGTCGACAATGCGCTGGAAGGCTTTGGTATGGCCATGGGCCCGCATAAGGTCGGCGACCTTGCTGGCCTTGATATCGGCTACATGACCCGTCAGCGCCGTAAGGAAGAAGGCCTGCCTGCCGACGAACGCTATGGCGGCGATATCGCTGACCGGATCAGCGAACGCGTCGGCCATGGTCGAAAAACCGGCAAGGGCTACTATCTGTACGAAACCGGTGCGCCGGTGCCCAACCCCGAGGTGGACGACATCATCGACGAAGTCCGCGCCGAAAAGGGCATCACGCCAAAAGAGTTTACGGATCAGGACATCGTAGATCGCTACATGACTGCCTTTATCTCAGAAGCGGCCCGTGTGGTCGAAGACGGCACCGCCAAGCGTCCGATCGACGTGGATATGGTGTTCCTCTTTGGGTACGGCTTCCCGCGTCATCGCGGCGGCCCGCTTCACTATGCCGACACTATCGGCGCCAAAGAGCTTGTGCGCCGCATCGAAGAATATGCAAAGGAAGACCCGAACTACTGGCAGGTGCCCGCGCTTCTGCGCAAAATGGCCGATGACGGTACGACCTTTGCCGATATGAACTCGTAAGGAGCGTTAGATATGGATCTGAACTTCACCCCCGAAGAAGAGGCGTTTCGCCAGGAAGTCCAGGATTTTTTTAAAGAAAACCTGCCTGATGACATCCGCGATGCCGTGAAGAACGGCGGCGAGCTGACCAAAGAGATCATGGAGCGTTATCACGCGATCCTGAACGAAAAAGGCTGGCTGGCGGCGACTTGGCCCAAGGAATACGGCGGCCCCGGCTGGGGTCCGGTTGAACGGCACATCTTCGAAGAGGAAAGCTGCGCCGCTTATGCACCGCGGATCGTTCCCTTTGGCCTTAACATGCTTGGCCCCGTGCTGCAGAAATTCGGCACGCAAGAGCAGAAAGACTATTACCTGCCGCGCATCCTGAATGGCGACGACTGGTGGTGTCAGGGCTATTCCGAACCGGGTGCCGGGTCGGACCTTGCGTCGCTGAAAACCCGCGCCGTGCGTGAGGGTGACGAATGGGTCATCAATGGTCAGAAGACGTGGACCACGCTTGGCCAGCACGCCAACATGATCTTCTGCCTGTGTCGTACTGATCCAGACGTGAAGCAGCAGGAAGGCATTTCCTTCATCCTCGTCGACATGTCCACGCCCGGCGTCGAAGTGCGCCCGATCAAGCTGATCGAGGGTGGCCATGAGGTGAACGAAGTCTTCTTTACCGACGTACGTGTCCCGTACGAAAACCTTGTCGGCGAAGAAAACAAAGGCTGGACCATCGCCAAGTACCTGCTGACCCACGAACGTACCGGGATCGCAGGCGTCGGTTTCTCCATGCTGGAGCTGGAAGAAACCAAAGAACTGGCGAAAAAGGTCATGCGCAACGGCAAGCCGCTGATCGAAGATCCGCTGTTCGCTGCCCGCATCGCGCAGGCCGAAATTGATCTGGAAGCGATGAAGCTGACGAACCTGCGGATGCTGTTCACGGCACAAAAGCAGGGCGCACCGGGGCCGGAAACCTCGATCCTCAAGATCAAGGGCACCGTCATCAACCAAGAGTTCAAGGACCTGCGCCGCCGTGCACTCGGGGCCAACGCGGCACCCTTCCCGGGGTCGCTCTCCGGCTCGAACCTTGATGTCGCACCCGAAGGGCAGGCGAACAACGCCGCGCGCTACTTCAACAACCGTAAGACGTCGATTTTCGGTGGCTCGAACGAGATCCAGCGAAACATCCTGACCAAGACTATGCTGGGACTGTAATCAGATGAATTTTGACCTGACCGAAGATCGCCAGATGCTGCAGGACAGCCTGCGTCGTTACCTTGGCGATAAGTACCAGATCGACCACCGCAACAAGGTGGCCTATGCCGAACCGTTCCATGACCCTGCCAAGTGGGGCGAGTTGACGGAACTGGGCGCGCTCTTTGCGCTGGCACCCGAAGAGGCCGGTGGCATGGGTGGCACGGGCTTCGACATCTCTGTGGTGTTCGAAGAACTGGGCCGCGTTCTGTGCCCCGAGCCTGTTCTGGGCGCGCTGATGGCATCCCGCCTGATGACCGCCGCAGGCGCGGATCAAGAGGCGCTGCTCTCCGGTGAAACCCGTTATGCAGTGGGTCTGGGCGAAGTGGATGCGCCTTACGACATGGCGTCGATCCAAGCGACGGCGAGCGGCGACAAAGTCTCGGGCCGGAAATCCATCGTCTATGGCGGGCAGGCGGCTGATGTCTTCTTGGTCGCGGCCAAGGAAGGTGACAGCCTGAACGTCTACGAAGTGGCGGCGTCTGACGCGTCGGTCACGGGCTATGCCATGATGGACGGTGCTGGCGCGGCCGAAGTCGTGCTGGAAAACGCACCTGCCAAGCTGCTGCTGGAAAAGGCGGATGAAGCGGTTCAAGACGCGATCAACGCGGGCATCGTGGCGCTGTGCTCCGAAGCCGTGGGCGCGATGGACGTGCTGCACAAGATGACCGTGGAATACCTTGGTCAGCGCAAACAGTTCGGTCGTCCGATCGGCACGTTCCAGGTGTTGCAGCACCGTGCCGTGGACATGCTCACCGAGATTGAGCAGTCGCGCTCGATCGTCATCAAGGCCGCTGCAGAACTGGGTGGCAAAGACGCGTCGCGCTATTGCTCGATGGCCAAGAACCTGATCGGTCGCGCCGGTCGTCTGGTGGCCGAAGAAGCGATCCAGCTGCACGGTGGTATCGCGATGACTTGGGAATATCCCGGTTCGCATTATGCTAAGCGCATCATCATGATCGACGCGCAGCTGGGGGATACCGATTATCACCTTAGCCGTGTGGCCTTCGCTGCTTAATCCAATGATCAGAGGGCCGGGGGAAATCCCGGCCCTTTTTCTATGCTTGGGGTGCTTATGACCGACGAAATCGTTCCGTCTCTGGGCGACATGGTGCGCGACCTTTCGGGTCAGGATGGCCGGATCGCCGCGCGGATATCGCCGCACTGGATGCAGGGCCGCACGGCCTTTGGCGGGATCACCGCCGCGCTGGCGCTGGCTGCGACACGCAAGGCACTGCCAGAGCTGCCCGCCCTGCGGTCGATGCAGGTCAGCTTTCTGCGGCCCATCAGTGAAGAGGTCGAATTTAAGGTCGAGTTGATCCGCGCAGGGCGGTCGTCTTCCTTTGTTCAGGTCGATTGCATCAGCGCCGACAAGCTGGGCGCGCGCTGCACCTTTGTGTTCGGCGGCCCCCGCGAAAGCGCCTACACCCACGACTATCTGGCCGACCAGAATGTGCCCGGCCCCGACGACAGCCCCCAGCTGATCCGCCGGTCCTCTGGCCCGAGCTTCTTCAAGAATTTCGAAGCACGGTTGGCCGACGGCGCGCAACTGGCCTCTGGCTCTGACCGGCCCGAGATGATCGTCTGGACCCGCCTTGCCGCCCGTGACGACGTCGACCCGGAAATCGCCTTTATCTGTAACGCCGACAACCTGCCGCCCGCGGCCATGGCGACGTTCACTGCCGGGGCTCCGGTCAGCACGATCACTTGGGCGCTGGATGTGGCGCGGATGCCCACCGACAACGACTGGCAGGTCACCCGCACGACATCCAAACACTCGGCTGACGGCTATTCCGTGCAGGACATGGAAATCCGGTCGCGGGATGGGATGCTTCTGGCCTCGGCCCAGCAGTTGGTGGCGCTTTTCGCCTGAGGCGGGAACCCAAACGGGGTCAACTGGTTGTCCTAAAAAGAGGGCAACATGACAGACAGTACTTTCAAACCCCTTCCGAAGGACACGGATTTCGACGGGAACCCCCGTCTAACCGGGGTTGAGATCGAATATTCCGGCGTTTCTGCCGAAGACACGGCCAAGATCGCCACCCGCGTTCTGGGTGGTGAGGCCGAGAATACAGACGAGCACGCGTGGGAAGTCACCGGGTCCGAAATCGGCAAGATCGAGATCTACCTCGACACTGCCCTGCGTTATGCCGACGACAGTGCCGCCAAGAAGATCGGGCTGGACGTGGGCAAGGCCGTGATCCCTGTGGAACTGGTGACGGAACCGCTAACCCGCGACCAGATGGTCAAGCTGGATGAGTTGCGCGACGCCCTGCGCAAAGAGGGGGCCGAAGGCACCCGATCTGGTATGGCCTATGGGTTTGGCGTGCACTTCAACCCGGCCATCGCAAGCTGCAACGCCGAAGATATTACCGCCCCCCTGATCGCCTACGCGCTGATCGAAGACTGGATGCGTAAGGCCGAACCCATCGACCTGAGCCGTCGTGTTCTGCCCTTCACCGATCCATATCCCACCGATCTGGTCAAAGCCTTCTGCGACGCGGGCGTCGTGGAACCTGCCCGCGCGATGGAGCTGTATCTGGAACACGCACCCAGCCGGAACTATGGGCTGGATATGCTGCCGATCTTTGCGTGGCTGGATGAAAAAACCGTGCGCGATGCCTTGGGTGATGATCCGACCTCGGCCCGGCCGACGTTCCATTTCCGTCTGCCCGACAGCCGGATCGACGAAAAGAACTGGTCGCTGGCGATGGAATGGGATCGCTGGCGTCTGGTCGAAACGATTGCCGCCGACCGTGATCTGCTGGATCGTCTGATGTCCGAATGGTTGGATCAGCACGGGTCCATCACCCTGCGCCGTTCGCCTTGGGCGGAACGCTGCGGAGAGATCCTGTCTGATGCCGGTCTGGTCAAAGAGGTGGATTTCGCATGAGCCGCCCTCTGATCGGTGTCACCACCTCGAAACGCTCTGGCTGGCGCATCTTTCCGCTGGTCGCGCTGAACGTCTGGCTGGCGGGCGGTAAGGCCGTCCGCTGGGGCGCAGGCCGTCCTGCGGATGTCAGCAGCATCGACGGTCTTATCATCGGCGGGGGCGACGATATTTCCCCCGACCTATACGGCGGCGAGGTTGTTGCTTCTGCCCGGCTCGACCCTGCCCGCGACGCGCTGGAACGGCGTCTGGTGGGTGAGGCGCAAGAGCAGAACAAACCCGTTCTGGGCATCTGCCGCGGGTCGCAGATGATCAACATCGCCCTCGGCGGTACTTTGGATCAGGATGCCTATGCCACCTATTCCGATAGCCGCTATTACCGCACCGTCCTGCCGCGCAAAACCGTGCGGGTGCTGCCGGATACGCGATTGATCGAACACACCGGGGCTGACCCGATGAAGGTCAACGCGCTGCATTCGCAGGCGGTGAACAAGCTGGGCGAAGGTCTGCGGGTGGCCGCGCGCGACAGCGGCGGCATGATCCAAGCCATCGAACGGGTCAGCGATCCCTTTGCCCTAGGTGTTCAGTGGCACCCAGAGCATCTGTTTTATGCCCGTCGCCAGCGTGCGCTGTTCCGGGCCTTGGTCGCTGCGGCCAAAGCCGGGAAGAAAAGCGAAAACCAGATCGAGGCCGCTGGTCAGGCCGCGTAACCCAGATCGGGCTTGCCACTTGGCGCTCGATCTGACGTTCTGGCCGCAAGATGCCCCACGATCATTCGCACCATCACCACGCTTTGCCCGCTGACGGGGGTGACAAGAACCTGTGGCTGGCCACCGGGATCAACCTGATCCTGACGCTGGCGCAGATCGTTGCGGGCGTGATCTCCGGCTCTCTCGCGCTGATTGCGGATGCGATCCACAACCTTTCTGACGCAATTTCATTAATTCTGGCGCTGGCCGCGCGGCGGATTGCCCGGCGGCCTGCGGATGCGGGGATGACCTTCGGCTATGGCCGGATCGAGGTCGTCGCGGCCTTGGTCAATTACACCACGCTGATCATGGTGTCGGTTTGGCTGGCCTCCGAAGGGGTGATGCGCCTGATCGATCCGCAGCCGGTCGAAGGCTGGATCGTGGTGATTGTTGCCGGGCTGGCGCTAGTGATCGACGCGGTTACGGCGCTGCTGACCTATCGCATGTCCAAGGACAGCATGAACGTCCGCGCGGCCTTTCTGCATAACGTGGCTGATGCGCTTGGGTCGGTTGCGGTGATCGTCGCGGGAACGCTGATCCTGCTTTATGACTGGCGGCTGATCGACCCCATCGTCACGCTTGGCATCGCGGCCTACATCCTGTGGCACGCCGGGTCTGAGGTGATGCCCGCCATCCGCATCCTGATGATGGGCAGCCCCGATAAGACCCAGACGCAAGAGGTGCTGGACGCGCTGCGCACCATTCCGGGGGTCACGGACGTTCACCACCTTCACCTGTGGCGGATGCAGGAACACGAAACCGCGCTAGAGGCGCATGTGGTTCGCCAAGATGGGTTCGGGGATGAGGTGCGGCTGGCCGCCAAGGCGCTGCTGGCGGATCGGTTTCACATCCACCATTCGGTGATCGAAATCGAACCGGCAGACGCCGCCTGTCAGGATGTCCCTGCCATCGGGCACTAGGGGTCAGGGATCAGATGACCGGCCCGGATGAGGGCGGGGAATAGCCGCGCCGTCGCTGCAGGTCGTAGAAGGCCATCAGGGTTTTGTCGCGGTCGTCCTTGAACGGCTCTCCCAGCTCCATCCGGTCGATACGGTCCACGCGGAAGTTTCGAAAATCATTGCGTAATTCGCACCACGCGACCAGCGTCCAGACCTTGCCCCAGAAAAATAGCCCAAGCGGGCGCAGCAGACGCTGATCGGTGGCGCCCCCGTCTTTGGCCGTGTCCTTGGTATAGTCGATGTCGATCCGGTGGCGGGCGTTGATCGCGGCCTCGATCCGGTCCAGCCGGTCGCGCACAACATCATCGATCCCGTCAAAGGTCAGGGCGTGGATCTGCACCCGTTCCAGCCGCGTCTTGGCATCGTCGGGCAGGACCGCGTTGATCTTGACCAGCGCCTCTTCGGCGGCGGCGGCCATGGACAGCCCGCCCCAGGCGCGGATCAGCCGGGCGCCGGCGACCAGCGCCACGATTTCGTCTTGGGTAAACATCAGCGGCGGCAGGTCATATCCCCCGCGCATGACATACCCGACCCCGGCCTCCCCTTCGACAGGGACGCCAGAGCCGATCAGGTCGGCCACGTCGCGGTAAATGGTGCGTTCGGAAACTTCCAGCTTTTCAGCCAGTTGCCTTGCAGTGACAAGCCGACCGCCCCTTAGAAACTGGACGATCTGAAACAGGCGGTCGGCGCGTCGCATCAGGCGGCCCGTTCGAACAGACCGATGGAATTGCCATCGGGGTCGGTGCATTTGGTGAACCGACCCACCGGGATCGGGATCGGCCCCATGACGACCGTGCCGCCAGCTTTTTGCAGACGTTCGGTCGCGGCCTCAAGATTGTCAGGAACGGCCAGATGGATGGTAGGGCCGCTGCCGTCCTTGGCAGGGGCGCCGGGGTACAGGTGGCCGTGGCAGCCCTTCATGTCGGACGCAAAGTTGGCCATCGGCATCGGGCCGGTGTCGTCCATGGACAGGGTCCACTGGAATACCTCGCCATAAAAATCTACGGCGGCGGCGATGTCGGATACGGGGATTTCGGTCCAGACGGTGGTTTCGGTGGTCATCGATTTGTCTCCATCAAGTGTTTCGATGGGGTGGGTATGACATACCCCTCCTGACAGCATTCTGTCAGGAGGATTTCAGCATCCACGACAAAGTTTCGTCCGGATCGGCCGAGGGCGCATATTCCGCGCCGGCCCAGCCGTCATAGCCTTCGGTGTCCAGTTGCGCGAAAAATGTGGTCAGGTCGATCTCTCCTCTTCCGGGTTCGTGCCGTCCGGGGTGGTCGGCGAATTGCACGTGGCGCACCAGATCGCGGTGCTTGGCCCATGTGCCCATGACGTCGCCAGTGATCCGATGCGCGTGGTAGGCATCGAATTGCAGGCCGAGGTTGGGGGCGTTTACGGCGCGAATAATGTCAGCCGCCAGATCGAAATCGTTCAGGAAATAGCCGGGCATATCGACTGGGTTGATCGGCTCGATCGTCAGGGATTGGTCGGGCGATTCTGCGCAGGCCCATGTCAGGTTGTCGATCAGGCAGGCTCGCGCGTCGTCGCCTGTTGCTACGCCCGACATGATGTGCAGGTGCTGCGCCTTGAGGGTCTGCGCATAGCGCAGCGCGCGGCGGAAATCGGTGCGGAATCGGTCGCGGTCGGCGGGGACGGCGGCGAAGCCTCGGTTGCCGCCTGTGTAGTTCGGCGGCGGGCAATTGATCAGCGCCAGCGGCAGGCCTGACAGGTCCAACGCCCGGCGCAATTCGGGCGCGGGGATATCATAGGGAAACAGGATCTCCACCGCCTCGAATCCGGCAGCCTGCGCCGCGTAGACGCGTGACGGCAGGTCCAAGTCCTTCCACAAAAACGAAATATTCGCACAAAAACGGGGCAGGGCGGTCGCTCCTTCAGGCTGCGACCGCTTGGTTAATCGGTCGTTAACTCATCTGACGGGATGATGGGAAAAAACGAGCCCTGTGACCAGAGGCCAAACCAAGAGGCACCTTCATGTTCCCGATGCACCCCCAGATCAATCAGCCGGTAGAAACTTTTGCGGTCAATCAGCGCCTCAAGCCTGCGCCGGATCGTGACGTAGGGCGACGGCTCGCCCGTTTCCGCATCGCGGACCACCCGGATCGGGTTGTCAGGCCCTGCCGTCGCCTGATCGCCCACCGTGGTGTGAAACGTCAGCGCCTGCGCCTCTCCGGTCCCCGCGACCTCGAAATCCACGGCAAGAAAGGGCGCGTCCTCGACCTCGATCTCGACCTTCTCGACCGGGGTGACCAGCATATAGCGGTCGTCGTCGCGGCGCAGAATCGTCGAAAACAGGCGGACCAATTCCGGGCGATTGATGGGCGTTCCTTCGTGAAACCAGATGCCATCGCGCGTGATCTTCATGTCGATCTTGCCCCTGTCGGGCGGGTCCCATTTGTCCACCGGGGGTAGCCCGCGCCCTTTGGCTGCTGCTTTTACCGAGGCAGCAATCGCGTCTGCCGAGGGTTTCACGTTATTTTGTGCACTCATTCCTTTTGTCATCCCTCTTTCGCGCGATAGACTTATCCCAAACATAGTCCCCGACGGAGCCTTTGCCATGACCGCAATCCAAGACGACGACCTAGTTGCCCAGATCGAAGCGGTCGAAGCCAAGCTGGCCACAGCCCGGAAATCCATCGAACGACGGTTCATCGGGCAGGAAAAGGTGGTCGAACTGACCTTGGCGTCGCTTTTGTGCGGTGGCCACGGGTTGCTGATCGGTCTGCCGGGTCTGGGGAAAACCCGTCTGGTGGATGCGCTGTCGACGGTGATGGGGCTGGACGGGAATCGCATTCAGTTCACGCCCGACCTGATGCCTGCCGATATTCTGGGCTCCGAAGTACTGGAAACGGCCGAGGATGGATCGCGGTCGTTCCGCTTCTTGCAGGGGCCGATCTTCTGTCAGTTGCTGATGGCGGACGAAATCAACCGCGCCTCGCCGCGGACGCAGTCGGCACTGTTGCAGGCGATGCAGGAAAAGCAGGTGACCGTTGCGGGCGAAGACCGTGATCTGGGCCATCCCTTCCACGTGCTTGCCACGCAGAACCCCATCGAACAGGAAGGCACCTATCCGCTGCCCGAAGCGCAGTTGGACCGTTTCCTTGTTCAGATCGACGTCGAATATCCGGATCGGGAAACCGAGAAGGCTATCCTGATCGCCACCACCGGCGTCGAGGAAGAAGAGGCTCATCAGGTGTTCACCGCGCAAGAACTGATCGACGCGCAGAAACTGCTGCGCCGGATGCCCGTTGGGGAATCGGTTGTGGAACAGATCCTCGATCTGGTGCGGGCGTGCCGCCCGGATGATCCTTCGGCCTCGACCCGCGTGCGCGAAACGGTGAACTGGGGTCCCGGTCCGCGTGCCGCGCAGGCGCTGATGATGACCGTGCGGGCGCGGGCGATGCTGAACGGGCGGCTTGCGCCCTCGACCGAAGATGTGGTCGCGATGGCGCGGCCCGTGTTGTCGCACCGGATGGGCCTGAACTTTGCCGCGCGCGCCCGGGGTGACAGTCTTGCCGCGCTGATCGAAGAAACCGCCGCCACCGTGACCGGCGCCGAGGCCGCCGCGTGAGCCAAACCCCCACCCTTGTTCAGGACCCTCGCGAATTACGCGAACGGGCGGAAACGCAGGCAGCCAGCCTGCCGCCCCTGCTTGCGCGGGCTGAACATCTGGCGGGCACCGTCCTGCTGGGCGATCACGGGCGTCGCCGGTCGGGGCTGGGGGATGATTTCTGGCAGTACCGCCCCGCGCAGCCGGGCGATCCGCGCCGCTGGGTCGATTGGCGCAGATCGGCGCGCAGTGACGAACGGTATGTGCGCGAACGCGAATGGCAGATCGCGCAATCGGTGATGCTGTGGGTCGATCAGGCGGCGTCGATGCGGTTTTCGTCCGACGCGCGGTTCCCCGAGAAATGCGAACGCGGTCGCCTGCTGGCGCTGGCCACGGCGATCCTGTTGATCCGGGGTGGCGAACGTGTTGGCCTGACCGGGACGCTGCTGCCGCCACGGCGTGCGCGAAACCAAATCCTGCGACTGGCCGAATTCTTCTCTCAGGCGGCGGAGGGCGATTATGGCGTGCCGGAACACCGCGCGATGATCCCCAATGCGCGGGCGTTGTTCGTGTCGGACTATCTGGGCGATATGGATCAGGTCGAATTGGCCCTGACCAAGGCCGCTGACCGTGGCATCCGGGGTGTGCTGCTGCAGGTTCTGGACCCGGCCGAGGAATCCTTTCCCTTCAAAGGCCGCACGATTTTCCAATCGATCGGCGGCACTGTCGAACATGAAACGCTGAAGGCCAACGACCTGCGCGACCGGTACCTTGTGCGGCTGGCCGAACGCAAAGATCGGCTGGACCAGCTGTGCCGCGCGACGGGCTGGCAATACATGATCCACCACACGGATCATTCGGCGCAATCGGCGCTGCTGACCATTTATCAGGCGCTGGATCGGGGGACGTCATGACCTTGGGCCCCATCGGATTTGCCGCACCTTGGTTGCTGGTCGCTTTGGCGGCGCTGCCGATCCTGTGGATCCTGCTGCGCGCTATTCCACCTGCGCCGATCCGGCGGCGGTTTCCCGGTGTGGCGCTGCTGCTGGGGCTGACGGATGACGAACAAGTCACCGACCGGACGCCATGGTGGCTGCTGTTGTTGCGGATGCTGGCGGTCGCGGCTGTGATTATCGGGCTCGCCGGCCCGGTGCTGAACCCTTCGGACGAGGCAGAGACGGGCAATGGTCCGCTGCTTGTGGTGCTTGATGGCTCGTGGGCGTCGGCCCGCGATTGGGATGCGCAAAGCGATCTGATCGATGGCGTACTGGCCGAGGCTGGGCGTCAGGGGCGCACCGCCTCTGTCATTCGCCTGACGACGCCTGAAACGCCTGTCTTCCGCGCTGCCGACACATGGCGCAGCCGTCTTCCCGGCTTTGACGCCCGCGCATGGGCGCCGACTGCGCAGGATATTCGCGCGGTGGCCGAGGCGCTGCCCGATACGGATTTCGACACCTATTGGATTTCCGACGGGCTAGACCGCGATGGCCGATTTGCCCTGCTGAACGCGTTAGAAGATCGCGGCACCGTCACGATCTACGAAAGCCCGCGCCCCGCCTTGGGCCTGCGCCCCGTGGTGATCGAAGACGGCGCGCTATCCGTGACTGCCGTCCGCCCGCTGGCACTGGGGGAGCGTGAGATTACCGTGCAGGCCATGGGACGCGATCCGTCTGGCACGATGCGCACGCTGGCCAACCTGCCGATGATGTTCGCAGACGGAGAGACGGTGGCTACCGCTGCCCTGTCCCTACCGGCCGAACTGCGCGCGCGGGTCACCCATATGGCCATTGCCGGTGAACGGACCGCCGGGGCGACGACCCTGTCTGACGACAGTTTCCGCCGCCGCGAAGTCGCGCTGATCGGCACCCGGCAGGAGGGCGAAACGCTCGACCTGTTGTCGCCCATGCATTACCTGCGCAAGGCGCTAGAGCCGTCGGTGGACCTGCTGGAAGGCCCGCTGACCGACATCCTGCCTGCCAACCCCGATGTGATCGTTCTGGCCGACGTGGCCGCCCTGTCCGCGCTGGAAGAAGAAGCGCTGACCGATTGGGCGTCCGACGGCGGATTGCTGCTGCGTTTTGCCGGGCCGCGACTGGCGGCCAGTGATGTCAGCCGCGACGCCGAAGACCCGCTTATGCCCGTGCGCCTGCGCGCCGGTGGCCGCAATGTTGGCGGCGCGATGAGCTGGGGCGAACCCAAGACACTGGCCCCCTTCGACGCGGACAGCCCGTTCAACGGGTTGGACGTGCCGGACGACGTGACCGTGGCCAGTCAGGTCATGGCGCAACCGGACCCGTCGCTGGCCCAACGCGTGATCGCGCGGCTGTCGGATGGTACGCCCTTGGTGACGCGCAAGGCCATCGGTCAGGGGCAGGTTGTGCTGTTCCATGTCACCGCCAATGCGGAATGGTCCACGCTGCCCTTGTCGGGCCTGTTCGTGCAGATGCTGGAGCGGCTGTCGGTGTCATCGGCAGCGACACGCCCCGAGGCCGCTGATCTGGAAGGCACCACATGGCAACCCGTGCAGATCCTGACGGCGGATGGCCGGGTGGTTCGCGCGGGCACTCTGCCCGGTGTCGCCGGAGAGCAGTTGATTGATGGCGATCTTAGCGGCGCGTTGCAGCCGGGATTGTATCAAAGCAGCGACCGGACCTTGGCGCGCAATGTGCTGGGGGCCGAGGCCGAGTTGATGCCGGTTCAGTGGCCGTCCCGCCTGCGGGTCGAAGGGATGACCCGCGTCGAAGAACAACCCCTTGGTGGCTGGTTGCTGGCCCTGTCGCTGGTGCTGCTGACGGCCGATGTTCTGGCGACTTTGGCCTTGTCCGGGCGTTTGTCCGGTGGCCGGGTCGGATCGGGCATGGCCGTGGTTCTGCTGGCGCTGATGGTGGCGGCACCGGGTGCCAAGGCGCAGGAGGCGTCCGAGGATTTGTCGCGCGCGATGGAAGCGACGTCAGAGGTCGTGCTGGCCCATGTCATCACCGGCAACCCGCAGGTGGACGACGTGGCGCAGGCCGGCTTGCGCGGGCTGGGGCAGGTCCTGAACTTCCGCACCTCCGTTGAGCCGGCAGAGCCGATGTCGGTGAACCTTGAGACGGATGAGCTGGGGTTTTACCCGCTGCTGTACTGGCCGATCACGCCGGATCAGCCGGTTCCGTCGGACGTCGCCTATGAGAAACTGAACCGCTATCTGCGTACGGGCGGGATGATCCTGTTCGACACGCGCGATGCGGATGTGGCGGGGTTCGGCACGTCATCGCCCAATGGGCGCAAGCTGCAGACGCTGGCCGCGCCGCTGGACATCCCCGCGCTGGAGCCAGTGCCCGAAGACCATGTTCTGACGCGCACCTTCTATCTGCTGCGGGACTTTCCGGGGCGGCATGTGGGCCGATCCGTCTGGGTCGAAGCCGCGCCGCCGGATGCCGAATTTGTCGAAGGGATGCCGTTTCGCAACCTCAATGACGGTGTGACGCCGGTGGTGATTGGCGGAAACGACTGGGCGGCGGCTTGGGCCGTGGACGACCGCGGTGGACCGCTGGTGCCGATTGGCCGGGGCTATTCGGGCGAACGGCAACGCGAAATCGCGTACCGCTTTGGCGTGAACCTGATCATGCATGTGCTGACAGGGAATTATAAATCCGATCAGGTCCATGTGCCTGCGCTTCTCGACAGGTTGGGTCAATGACCGGAACGATCGTCTTCTCTCCTTTGCTGCCGTGGGTTCTGGTTGGGATCTTCGCCGCCATCGCCGTGGTTGGCGTGGTGCTGGCCGTTTGGCGAGGGCTGGCAGGCTGGGCGTTGCGGGGGCTGGCCGCCGTCGTGGTGATCGCCGCGTTGACCGGGCCGTCGTGGCGGCAAGAAGATCGCACGCCTTTGACCGACATCGTGATCCTTGTCGAAGACCGCACCGCATCGCAGCGGTTGTCGGACCGCGCCGAACAGACGGAAGAAGCCGCCGAAGCGCTGGCCGCCCGCATCGCCGCCCGCCCGAATACCGAGGTGCGCCGCGTTACGCTGGCCGATGCACCGGGGGATGAGGGCACGCGCCTGATGACCGCCCTAGCCGACGCGCTGGCCGAAGAACCGCGCGCCCGCGTGGCGGGGATGATCCTTTTGTCGGACGGGCGTTTGCACGATCTGGATCAGGCCCCCGACCTGCCCGCGCCGCTGCACCTGCTGCTGACCGGAGAGCCGGAGGATTGGGACCGCCGTCTGATCGTCCGCAACGCCCCGGCCTTCGCCATTCTGGACGAAGAGGTCACGCTGACCCTGCGGATCGAAGATGCAGGCGACGCGCCCGAGGCGGCGCAGGTGCCGCTAAATATCTCGATCGACGGGGGTGAGCCGCAGGAATTCATGGTCGCCACCGGTGTCGATCTGGAACTGCCCTTGGTGCTGCCGCACGGAGGGCGCAACGTGATCCGGTTTTCCACGCCAGAGGCCGAGGGCGAGCTGACCGCGCGCAACAATTCGGCCATCGTGCAGATGAACGGCGTGCGGGATCGGCTGCGTGTGCTGCTGGTGTCGGGGGAGCCGCATGCCGGTGGGCGGACGTGGCGCAACCTGCTGAAATCCGACAGTTCAGTCGATCTGGTGCATTTCACCATTCTTCGTCCCCCGGCCAAGCAGGACGGTGTTCCGGTGTCGGAACTGTCCCTTATCGCCTTTCCCACGCGTGAGCTGTTCATGGACAAGGTCGACGACTTCGACCTGATCATTTTCGACCGTTACAAGCGGCGCGGGATCCTGCCTTCGATCTATCTGCAGAACGTCGCGGATTACGTGGATCGGGGTGGCGCGGTTCTGGTCGCTGCGGGGCCCGACTTTGCGTCGGCCGACTCGCTCTATCGCTCCCCGTTGAACGCGATCCTCCCGGCCGAGCCGTCGACGGCCCGTGTCATGGAAGAAGCCTATCGCCCCACCGTCACGGACCTTGGCCGTCGGCATCCCGTGACGTCGAACCTAGAGGCCGAATGGTCTGGCGACTGGGGTCGCTGGATGCGGCATATCGACGTGGATGCCAGCGGGTCCGACGGAGAAGTGGTGATGTCCGGCGTAGATGACCGCCCGCTGTTGATCCTTGACCGTGTGGGCGAAGGGCGCGTGGCGCTGCTGGCCTCGGACCACGCGTGGCTGTGGAACCGCGGATATGAAGGCGGTGGCCCGCAGTTAGAATTGCTGCGGCGGCTGGCGCACTGGATGATGAAAGAACCGGAGCTTGAGGAAGAGGCGCTGACCGCCGAAGCCGAAGGCCAGTCGATGCGCATCATCCGTCGCACCTTGGACGACAGCGTGGGTCCCCTGACGATCATGCGCCCGGATGGAGAGATTGAAGACCTGACCCTGACAGAAACCGCGCCCGGCGTCTGGACGACCGACTATACCGCGCCGGAAATCGGTTTGTATCGTCTGGCCGAAGGCGAGCTGGAATCGGTCATCGGCATCGGCCCGTCCGCCCCACGAGAGTTCGAGCAAACCATCGCGGATGGAGAGCTGTTGGAGCCGACGGTAGAAGCAACGCGTGGCGGTGTGCGGAACCTAAGCGACGGCATCCCCAGCATCCGTGACGTGCGTCCCGGGCGTCCTGCATCGGGCCGTGGCTGGCTGGGTCTGACGCCACGCGATGCGTTCGAAACGCGCGACGTGCGTCAGGTGCCGTTGATGCCTGCGTGGCTTGTGCTGCTGGTGGCGTCGGCGCTGATCCTGGCCGGGTGGCTGCGCGAAGGTCGGCGTTAAGCGCAGACCGTCGCGATCGCCTGTGCCAGACGCGGGATATCCTTGGACGACAGGCCCGCGATGTTCATGCGACCATCCCCGATGATATAAATCCCGTGGTCTTCACGCAGGATCCGCAGTTGTTCCGGGGTCGCGCCGAGCCGGGAAAACATCCCGCGCTGCGATCCAAGAAAGGCAAAGCGGTCTGATCCGGTGGCGTCGCGCAGGGCGGTGGCCAGTTCAGCGCGCAGGGTGTTGATCCGGACCCGCATGTCCGACAGTTCGGTGGCCCAAGTGCCGCGCAGGGTGGCGTCGTTCAGGATCATCTCGGTCACCTTCGCGCCGTGATCGGCGGGGAAGGAATAGGCCAGACGGTTCAGCGTGGCGAGGTTGCCATAGATCGTCTGCGCGGCCTCAGCCGTGGGGGCGGTGACCAGCACAGCGCCCGCGCGGTCACGGTACAGGCCGAAGTTCTTGGAACAGCTGACGGCGATAATGACCTCGGGGATCTGTTGCACGATTTTGCGGGTGGCCTGCGCGTCTTGGTCCAGCCCATCGCCAAAGCCTAGGTAGGCGAGATCGATCATGACGGTTGCGCCGCTGGCCTTGATCGTGTCGATGATCTGGTCCCATTGCGCGGGGTCCGGGTCTGCGCCGGTAGGGTTGTGACAGCAGCCGTGCAGAAGAACGATATCGCCCGCCGAAATGGCGGCGAGGTCGGCGATCAGCCCATCGTGATCCAGCCCGCCCGTTTCGGCGTCGAAATAGCGGTAGGTCTTGCAGCCTAGCCCGACAGCCTGAACGATCGCGCGGTGGTTGGGCCAGCTTGGATCGGGGATATGGACCGTCGCGCCCTTGTTCGCCAGCCGCGCGAGGTCAAGCCCCTGACGTACCGCGCCAGTGCCCCCCACGGTGCCCACGCCAGTGACCAAGGCGGGATCAATGCTGTCGGCCAGCACCAGATCCGCGATGGCGCGGGTGAATGCCGGGTCTCCCCCTAGCGAGGTGTAGGCCTTGGTCGCCTGCTGATCCAAGAGCGCTTGTTCGGCCTGTTTGACAGCCGCCATGACAGGCGTGGTGCCTGCCGCGTCACGGTAGATGCCGACGCCAAGGTCGATCTTGTCGGCGCGGGGGTCCGCCCGGAAGGCGTCCATCATGGCAAGGATGGCGTCTTCGGGTTGCGCAGTCAGGTTTTCCAGCAAGATCAGTCGCTTTCGCTGCCAGTGGCGACGGGCAGGGTGGGGAAGGCGCCCCATTCGGCCCAGGACCCGTCGTAAAGAGCATGGTTTCGGTTGCCGATGATCTCTAGCCCCAGATTGATGATCGCGGCCGACACGCCCGAGCCGCAGGAGGTGATGACGGGTGTCTTGGTGGTGACGCCGCGCGCCTCGAACACCTTTGCCATATCTTCGGGGGATTTCATCGTGCCATCGTCGGTCTGCAGATCGCCATAGGGCAGGTTGCTGGAGCCGGGGATATGGCCTTTGCGCAGGCCGGGGCGGGGTTCGTCGTCGGTCCCTTCAAAGCGGCCCGCGGAGCGCGCATCGAGGATCACGGTATCCGCCAGCTTTGATGCAGCCGACACCTGCGTGACGTCCTTGATCAGGTGGTTCTGACGACGGACGGTCATATGGCGATCACGGACTACGGGGGGCATGTCTTCGGTGGGGTGCCCTTCGGCCTGCCATTTGGGAAGGCCCCCGTCCAGCACGGCCACGTCTTCCTGACCCATCAGGCGGAACAACCACCAGACCCGCGGGGCCGAGAAGACGCCCATGCCGTCATAGATCACGACCTGATGGCCGTCGCCGACGCCCATGGCGCGCATGCGGGACATGAACTTTTCGACCGGGGGGGCCATGTGCGGCAGGTCGGACCGCAGGTCGCTGATTTCATCGATGTCGAAGAAGCGCGCGCCGGGGATATGGGCCGCGTCGTATTCGGCCTTGGGGTCCCGGTTCATCGCGGGCAGGTACCAGCTGGCGTCAAGGATGCGCAGATCGGGGTCGTCCAAATGGGCGGCCAGCCAATCGGTGGAAACCAAAGTCTTGGGATCGTCCTGCATGTCGCGCTCCTTACTGTCCGTGAAATGCCTACAGGGCGGGGGGTGGTGGATCAAGTGGGGTGGTGGTCCGCGATGAGGGCTGCGAACGTCCGCGGGTGGCGCATGAGCGCCGCCCAGGGGGGCGGCCCCCCTTTCGGGCGATTGCTGCGCAATCCCCTGCCGGGCAATGGGACGCTGCCCGGCGTATCCGCCGGGCGGTACATTTGATTGATGCAGGCGCTAGCAGGGATGAGGCGAAAGCAGCTTGTTAGCCCTGCTTCAGCAACCGCTGCTTCTGACGGTTCCAGTCGCGCTTGGCCGAGGTATCGCGCTTGTCGTGGTTCTTCTTACCTTTGGCGATCCCGATCTTAAGCTTGGCGATGCCGCGATGGTTGAAATACATCACCAGCGGCACCAGCGTCATGCCCTTGCGCGCTGTGGCCTGCCACAGCTTCGATAGCTCTTTCTTGCTGACCAGAAGTTTGCGGCGGCGGCGTTCTTCGTGCTTGAACATCTTCGCCTGTTCGTAGGGCGCGATGTAGCTGTTCACCAGCCAGAGCTCTCCGTCATCGACGGTTGCATAGCTTTCGGCGATGTTTGATCCGCCCTGACGCAGGGATTTGACCTCGGATCCTTCAAGGATGATGCCGCATTCGATATCTTCCTCGATGGCATAATCGTACCGTGCCCGCCGGTTTTCGGCGATCACCTTGTAGTTGGGATTTTCTTTTTCCTTGGCCATGGTCGGGCATAGGTAATGCGCCGGATGCGGTTTGTCACGGTTTCCTCGCGGCAGGACCGTAGAAATTCGGTTGGCATCGCCGCGCGGGTCGATATTCTGCACACCGGATATATTTTTCGCAAATGTTTGGGAGGAGACAGACAATGTCGGACACAATGAAGCGTATCGTGCTGGCCGAACGGCCCAGTGGTTTCCCCGAGGACAAGAATTTTCGTCTGGAAGAGGTGGATATGCCCACCCCCGGCGAAGGCGAGGTGCTGGTCGCGGTGAAATACATGTCGCTGGATCCTTACATGCGTGGTCGCATGGATGACGGCCCCAGCTATGCCGCGCCCGTGCCTATTGGTGGCACCATGGAGGCCGGGGCTGTGGGCGAGGTCATCGCGTCCAACGATCCCAAATTCAAAGTCGGCGATCATGCGTTCGGTATGTTCGGTTGGGCCACGCATGGCGTGCAGCCCGCCAAGATGATGCGCAGGGTCGATCCCGATCAGGCGCCGATCCAGACGTCTCTGGGTGTGCTGGGGATGCCGGGCTTTACCGCTTGGGCCGGGATGACCGCCTATTCCAAGATGAAAGAAGGCGAAACGCTGGTCGTTGGGGCCGCGACGGGGCCTGTCGGGTCGATGGTGGGTCAGCTGGCGAAAAAGGCCGGGCTGCGCGTGATCGGCGTCGCGGGTGGCGAAGAGAAATGCAAGATGGCGGTCGAGACCTTTGGCTTTGACGCCTGTATTGACCATCGGGGCAAAGACGCCAAAGCCATGCGCGAAGCCTTGGTGGCCGAGTGCCCGGACGGCATCGATATCTATTTCGAAAATGTCGGTGGCCCGACCTTGGGCGGTGTGATCCCCCTTTTGAACCTGCACGCGCGGGTGATCGTTTGCGGGATGATCGCTTGGTATTCCGGCGAATCGGACGAAACCGGGTCCATGCCGTTGCAGAAGCTGTGGCGCCATGCGCTGGTCAAACGTCTGACCATTCAGGGTCTGCTGCAGACGGATCACGTGTCGCGGTTTGGCGAGTTCCTGAAAGAGGTCGGCCCGATGGTCGCCAATGGAGAGATCGCCTACGTCGAGGACGTCGAAGAGGGTCTGGAAAACGCCCCCGAGGCATTCAAGGGGCTGCTGAAGGGCAAGAACCTTGGCAAGCTGGTGGTCAAGGTCAGCTAAGCGGGGTGGGGGCGCTGCCCCCGGCCTTGCGACCCTTTCCGGGATATTTTGGCAAGAGGATGGGGCGTGCTGCGGCGCGCCCTTTTCGCGTTCGGAGTGGGCCATGGGGGAGGATCGGGAAAACCTTGGAACGATTCCAAGCGGCGGCGGGTTCTTTCCGTAGACAGCTGCGCCATTTGCGCGGCCCAACCCCATGCCTCAGGAGTTCGCGATGACCAAGCGCCCGACCCTTACCTCAACCTCTGGTAAGCCGTTTCCCACCAATGAAACCTCGATGACCGCGGGCCCGCGCGGGCCATTGTTGATGGAGGACCATTACCTGCTGGAGAAGCTGGCGCATCAGAACCGCGAGCGTATTCCCGAGCGGGTCGTGCACGCCAAGGGCTGGGGCCTTCAGGGCAAGTTCACCGTCACCCACGACATCACCAAATACACCTGCGCCAAGCTGTTTGCCGAGGTCGGCAAGCAGACCGAAGTGCTGTCGCGCTGGTCCACCGTCGCGGGCGAAAGCGGGGCGGCGGATGCTGAACGCGATGTGCGGGGCTTTTCGCTGAAGTTCTATACCGAGGACGGCAACTGGGACATGGTCGGGAACAACACGCCGATCTTTTTTGTCCGCGATGCCTTTAAGTTCCCCGACTTTATCCGCACGCAGAAACGTCACCCCAAGACCAACATGCGCAGCCCCGAGGCGATGTTCGATTTCTGGGCGGCCCAGCCCGAGTCGGTGCATCAGGTGACGATCCTGATGTCGGATCGCGGGATCCCGAAATCACCCGCGCATATGAACGGTTATGGGTCGCATACCTTTTCCATGTGGAATGCCGAAGGAGAGCGGCATTGGGTCAAGTTCCATTTCAAGACCCAGCAGGGGCACGAGACGCTGACCGACGACGAGGCGATGAAGATCATCGGCCAGACGCGCGAAAGCTATCAGGAAGAGCTGTGGAATATGGTCGAGGCGGGGAACTTTCCCAAGTGGACCATGTACATTCAGGTCATGACCGAAGAGCAGGCCTTGGAGACGGAATTCAACCCCTTCGACCTTACGAAGGTCTGGCCGCATGGGGATTACCCGCTGATCGAAGTGGGCGAGCTGGAGATGGACACCATCCCCGAGAACTATTTCCAGCTGGTCGAAAACGCGGCCTATAACCCCAACAACATCGTGCCGGGCATCGGGTTTTCGCCTGACAAGATGCTGCAGGCGCGGGTGATGTCCTATGCGGATGCGCACCGCTATCGGATCGGCACCCATTACGAGGCGCTGCCGGCCAATGCGCCGAAGAACGCCAAGGTGCATCACTATCACAAGGACGGCGCGATGCGGTTCTTTACCAACGATTTTGGCAATCCCGACGCCTATTACGAGCCGAACCAGCATGACGGTCCGGTGGCGGATGAAACCGTGGCCGAACCGCCGCTGCGCATCGATCCGGAGGCAGTCGCCGCGCGGTTCAAGCAGGAAGAAAGCGATGTGGATTTCGTGCAGCCACGCGCGCTGTATTCCGAGGTTCTGAACGATGAAGAGCGTGACAGGTTGCACCGCAACATGGCGGGCGGCATGGCGCCTGTGTCAGACGGTGTGAAAGAACGCTGGCTGGCGGTGCTGAAGAAGGTTCACCCGGATTACGAGGCCGGTGTGCGCAAGGCGCTGGAGACGGGCGAGCATGGGGATCCGGCCCTGCCCGTGACGGATGACACGCCACTCGTTGCGGAGTGATTTTTGGGGGCTTCGCCCCCGACCTTTTAGGCCTCCCCCAAGGTATTTGGGACCAGAAGAAGAGAGGGGCGTGCCGGGTGGCGCGCCCTTTTCTTAGAGGCCGGTTTCTGCCGCGATCTGGGCGCGGCTTTTGCGGGCGCGTTCGGTGGCGGATTTCAACTGACCGCAGGCGGCCATGATGTCTTCGCCCCGCGGTGTGCGGATGGGAGAGGCATAGCCTGCCTTGTGCACGATGTCGGCGAACGCCTCGATCCGGGACCAGTCGGAACGCTGGTAGGGCGCGCCGGGCCATTCGTTGAAGGGGATCAGGTTGATCTTGGCCGGGATGCCGCTGATCAGCCGGACCAGTCGCCGCGCGTCTTCGTCGCTGTCGTTCACGTCCTTCAGCATCACGTATTCAAAGGTGATCCGTTCGGAGTTCGACAGGCGGGGGTATTCGCGCAGGGCGTTCAACAACGCTTCGATATTCCAGCGCTTATTGATCGGGACCAGTTTGTCCCGCACCTCGTCCGTGGTGGCGTGGAAGGACACGGCCATCAGGCAGCCGATTTCTTCGGCGCACTTGGCAATCTCGGGGACCACGCCGGACGTGGACAGCGTAATGCGGCGGCGGGACAGGGAAATGCCTTCGCCGTCCATGGCGATCTTCATCGCGTCGCGGACGTTGTCGAAGTTGTAAAGCGGTTCGCCCATGCCCATCAGAACGACGTTGGACAGCAGGCGGGTTTCGTCCTTGGGCGCGCCGGGTTCGGGCCATTCGCCCAGATCGTCGCGGGCCAGCATGATCTGACCGACGATTTCGCCAGCGGTCAGGTTGCGGACCAGTTTCTGCGTGCCCGTGTGGCAGAAGGAACAGGTCAGCGTGCAGCCGACCTGAGACGAGATACAAAGCGTGCCGCGATCGGCCTCGGGGATATAGACGACCTCGACCTCGTGCCCGCCAGCGATGCGGACAAGGTATTTGCGAGTGCCATCGGCACTGACCTGTTTCGACACCATTTCCGGCAGGGTGATGTCGAAGTGATCGGCCAGCTTGGCGCGGTAGTCCTTGGCAAGGTTCGTCATCTCGGCAAAGTCGCGGACGCCCCAGTGGTAAAGCCAAGCCCAGACTTGCCCCGTGCGCATCTTGGCCTGTTTTTCCGGGGTGCCCATGTCGATCAGCGCGTCGCGCAGGGCGTCACGGGTCAGGCCGATGATATTCGGTTTTCCGCCCGCGTCCTTGCGGGGGATGGTCATCACGTCCTGCGTGATCGGCGCTTGGGGCGCTGGATTTGGCGCATCGGTCATGGGCGGGCTCCTTCAGGAAGCCCGCGCTATACGCGATTCAGGCGGGCTTGGAAACTCCCCCCACCCGGTGCTGCGATCAAGATGGGGTTATTGGCAGCGGCTCTCGGCCTCGGTCACCGCGGCGGTGAACCCGGTCAGAGAGAAGGTGTCGCGGGTCTGCGTTCCACGAGACGAGCGGCCCGTGACGATGGCCGTTGCGCCGCGTTTCATGGCGGTCACGATCTTGGCGTCTTCGGATTTGTTTTCCGGCCAAGCCCATTCGCCCTGAGTGATCAGTTCGAATTCGGTGCCATCGACGTTCAGGTTCACGGTCGACCCGTTGGCGAAGGGGTAGCCGCCGGTAAAGGTGACCTGCGCATCAACGCCCGCGCCGGGGCGGAAGAAGGTCATCAGCAGCATCTGCGACCGGGTCACCGTGACGACACGACCGTCGCGCGTGTTCACGGTTTCTTTGGGCGCGGCGACGGCCCAGCATTCTTTCGGATCGGCGTCTTCGTAGACGGCCCAATCGCCTTCTTCGCTTACGATATTTTCGCTGACCTGCTGCGCTATGGCGGGGGTCGACACCAACATGGCACCCATCAGGGCCGCCGCGGTCACACCCAGCACATTTCGGGAAATCATCACTCCAGCCTCCAAGCCGTCCTTGCCTCTACCTTGTCCGTCGCGCCTCTGAAGGGTGCTGACGGCACTTTGATGTACTTCGACATTGCTACATTAGTCAAAAATCTGCCAATGACGAAAGAGCGAGTGGCGAGATTTTGCAAGGAAAGCGGGAAGATGTCGAGAGCGGTAGAATTTGCAGAGCTTTGGCGCGGGGACCGTCTGGAAAGCGTGCACCTTGGACATGCGGTGATTTGCGATGGATCCGGTCAGGTGATCGAGGCGTTTGGCGATCCCGATCTTGTGATGTTCCCGCGATCGTCCTGCAAGATGATTCAGGCGCTTCCCCTGCTGGAATCAGGCGCAGAGCTGAGCGAAGTGCAGGTCGCTTTGGCCTGCGCATCGCATTCGGGCGCGTCGGTGCACACGGATATGGTGGCATCGTGGCTGGCTGATCTGGGGCTAAGCGAAAGCGACCTGCGCTGTGGGTCGCATATGCCGCAGGACAAAGAGGCGATGCACCGTCTGATCCGCCGGGCCGAGGAGCCGTGCCAGTACCACAACAATTGTTCGGGCAAACACGCCGGGTTTCTGACGCTGAACAAGCATCTGGGGGCGGGGTCCGAATATATCGACGTGGATCACCCGGTGCAGAAAGCCGTGCGGTCGGCGTTTGAAGAGGTCTGTGGCGAAGACAGCCCCGGCTATGGCATCGATGGCTGTTCTGCGCCGAATTTCGCGGTGTCCTTGACAGGGCTGGCGCGAGGCATGGCGTATTTTGCCACGGCGCATCAGCGCAATGGGGCGCGGGATCGTGCCGCTGCCCGTTTGACGCGGGCCATGGCGCAGCACCCGGTTCTGGTGGCTGGTGAGGGCCGCGCCTGTACCGATCTGATGCGGGCGATGGGGGGTCGTGTGTCGGTGAAAACCGGGGCCGAGGCGGTCTATGTCGCGATCCTGCCTGAACAGGGGTTGGGCATCGCGTTGAAGATCGCCGATGGCACCACGCGGGCTGCAGAATGCGCGATCACCGCCTTGCTGGTGCGGGCGGGCGTGCTGGATGCGGGTCATCCGGTGGTGGCGCAGTATCGGGACGCGGGGCAGGTGAACTGCCGCGGGATCCGCGCGGCAGAGATGCGTCCGGGGGCAGCGCTGCTTTAAGGCAGCTTTTGCTCGGGTTCTGGCGAGTTGTCCTGAAGTCGGGCGGTCAGGCTGATGCGCACATCGCGCAGTTCGCGCGCGACATCGGGCATACGAAAATAGCTGGCACAGGCGGCAAGATCATCCAGCGCGTCCAGCATCCAGCTGGTGCCCTGAACCGAGGCTGCCGGATAGTGCACCGTACCGTTTTGGTTGGCGGGCTCGGGCAGGCGCGTCGATGTGTCGATCAACGGTTCGGGCATGTGGAAACTGCCCATCATCGCATCGGTGGATGTCATGAAGTGCACTCCACGTATTCGGTGTCGCGGCGCGCTTGATCGCACTTCGTCGGCAGTAAAACGGGTGCCACTGCAGTCATGTTTGACAGGCGGTAATCGGTAACGTTTAGCGGCAACATGCGCGCTCCTTCACATCGAAAAGACAGCGAAGCTGTCGTACGGGAAACCAGTGAGCGCTAACTAATCGCGATAGTTTCTAGATCAATAGCTATGATGTGGGAAAAGTGTCGCGATTTGGCGTCTGATGTCGTGGGTTTGGGTAAACCACTGATATGCATTTCGATTTGAACCCGCGCTGACCGTAAGAATTTTTGGCAGTTTTTGACCCAGCGTTAATTACCGCGCGGGGTCATTGCGCAATTGGGGTCGGATCGCGCGGCCCAAGGGGCGGGCGACGCAGGGCCGCCCGCCAAAATCGACTCAGTTCGTGCTGGTCAGGCCTTCGGGCTGACCGACCACGACAAAGCGCAGGTCTTCGGGGCGCAGATACCGTTTCGCCACGTCGTTCACCTGTTCCAGCGTGACCGCGTTGACCTTGTCGTTGCGGGTTGCGGGATAGTCGAGCGGCATGTCTTCGATCTGCATACCGGTGATGATGTTGGCGATCGGGCCGTTGCCGTCAAAGCGCAGCGGATAGGCGCCGGTCATGTATTTCTTGGCGGCTTCCAGTTCTTCTTCGGTCACGCCGTTTTCAGAGACGTCGGCCCAGATATCCTGAATGACCTCGATCGCTTCGGCGACACGGTTGTTGGCGGATTGCACCTGGCCCATCCAAAGGTCTGCGTGGTCCTTATCGACGATAAAGCTGTAGGTGCCGTAGGTCAGGCCGCGCTTTTCACGCACTTCGGTCATCAGGCGGCTTTCAAAACCGCCACCGCCAAGAATGGTGTTCAGCAGGTAGGCCGGGAAGAAATCTTCGCTGTCCCGCTCGACCCCGGCGTGACCGAAAAGAGCCACGGATTGCGGGGTGTCAAAGGGGATAACCGTGACGCCGCCGGTCAGGGCGGGTTCAACCGCCTCGGGCAGGGCGGGGCCAGTTTCGGGCAGGTCACCCAGCAGATTGTCCAGTAGGGTGGACAGCTCTTCCGGGGTGATGTCGCCCACTGCGCCGATGTAGATGCGGTCGCGGGTCAGGGTGTCCTGATGCGCCTGCAAGATGTCATCACGGGTCAGGGCGGTAACGCTTTCCACCGTGCCGTTCGCGTCAGAGCCGTAGGGGTGATCGCCAAAGGCCATATTGTTGAACGCATTGCTGGCAATGTCGTTGGGGTTCTTGGCATCCGACCGGATGATCGACACGACCTGACCGCGGACACGGTCCAGCGCGTCCTGATCAAAGCGCGGGTTGATCAGGCTGTCGCGCAGCAGGTCCACGGCCTGATCGCGGTTTTCGGTGAGGAACTTGGCCGACACGGTCAGCGTGTCATCGCCCACATCATAGCTGAAGGATGCGGCCAGCGATTCCTTGGCGCGGGTGAAGGCCAGCGCGTCCAGATCGCCTGCACCTTCTTCCAGCGTGGCGGTCATCAGGTTGATCGCGCCGCGTTTGCCGGGGCGATCCAGAGACGTGCCGCCGCGGAACCAGATTTCCAGCGCGGTGAAGGGGATGGAGTGTTCTTCAACCAGCCAGGCGGTCAGGCCACCGGGGGTGGTGACCTCTTGGATCTCGACTTCGGCCCGGGCGGGCAGGGCGAAGGTCACGGCAAGGGCTGCAGCGAATAGGGCGCGGATCATTGGCTGACCTCCTCGGCGGGGGCGGCATCGGCGGCGGGGGCCGACGCGGGTTCAGGGGTAGGCTCTGGTTCGGGGGCCATTAGGTATCCGGTCACGGCGCGGTCGCGGTTCAGCACCTCGCGCGCGGCGATCAGGATGTCGGCTTCGGTCACCTCTTGCAGGATGTTGGGCCAGGCCTGAATGTCTTCGATGGTCAGACCCTGTGTCATGGCAGAGCCATAGCGGCGGGCCAGTGCCTCGACATTGTCGCGTTCGTAAATCTGGCTGGCGCGAATCTGCATCTTGATACGCTCAAGCTGTTCGGCATCCACCCCGTCTTCTAAAAACTGGGCAATGGCGGCATCCATGGCTTCTTCGGCCTCTGGCAGGCTGACACCTTCGGCGGGCACGACATAGACGCCAAAGGTCGTGTCATCCAACGACAGCCCACCGTAATAGGCCGAGGTATAGATCGCCTTTTTCTGTTCGAACGCGAGCTTTTCGTTCAGGTAGCTGGTCTGCCCGCCACCCAGAAGTTCAGACAGCATCACCAGGGCGGCGGCGGTTTTCTGATCACCGGGGTCGCGTTCAGGGGCAAGGTAGCTGCGGTTAACGTAGGGCTGCGCGACACGCGGGTCGGTATAGGTCAGGCGGCGTTCTGCGGTTTGCGGCGGTTCGGTCGGGCGCGCGCGTTCCGGCAGATCGGGGTTCGCGGGGATCGGGCCATAGTGTTCTTCGGCCAGGTCGCGCACCTCGTCCGGGGTGACGTCACCGGCCACGACAAGTATCGCGTTATTCGGGGAATAATAGGTGCGGTAGTAATCCAGCGCGTCCTCAAGGCCGAGCGTCTCCATCTCGTGACGCCAGCCGATGATCGGCACACCGTAGCGGTGGTTGAGGTATTGCGCGGCAGAGGTCTGTTCGCGGAACAGCGACGCCGGAGAGTTTTCGACCCGCTGGTTGCGTTCCTCAATGATGACCTCACGTTCGGTCAGAATGTCAGCCTCGGTCAGGCGGACGTTCTTCATCCGGTCGGCTTCCATCGACATCATAAGGCCAAGGCGGTCTGCCGCGACACGTTGGAAATAGGCGGTGTAGTCGTAACTGGTGAAGGCGTTATCGGTGCCGCCGTTTTCAGCGACCGTTTTTGACAACTCACCCGGGGCCATCTTGTCGGTGCCTTTGAACAGCAGGTGTTCCAGAAAATGCGCCACGCCCGAAACACCGGGCGTCTCGTCCGCCGACCCGGCCTTGTACCAGACCATATGCACCACGACAGGGGCGCGGTGGTCTTCGATCACCACGACCTGCATGCCGTTATCCAGTTCGAAATCCGTCACCAGATCGTCCGAGGCCTGAGCGGCCCCCAGTGTGCCGGCAAACACAATCAGAGAGGTGGCAAGTCGGGCTAACATATTCGGGCGCATGCGCGGTCCTTTATCCTGTCGGTGCTTCCGGCCGGGGCGGGGCCTGACACGGTTTGGATCAAAGATAGGAAAAAGGCCCGAGCGTGCAACTCGGGCCTTCAAGAATGTCAGTGGTTTGACGCAGGCGTGATGCCCCGTGTTGATCGGCGTGTGGCCAGAGTGGCGCCTGCGTGCGTCAAGGATCGCGCGATCACCGGCCTTCGGGCGGGGCCGACGGGGTCTGAGCACCCGCACGACGCCACAGCCGCTTGGTTTCCTGACGGTCCAAGGTCTGCTTTTCGTAAGCGCGGTAGTATTCGTCGCCCCCGAAGATCCGGAACTTGGTCCAGAGGCTTTTGCCACGACGGAAGTCTTCGTCTTCTGCCGATAGCTTGGCGCGGATCGTCGGATCGACACCGCGGCGGGATGCTGCGGTGACCAGCGCGCCGTCAGATGCGCCAACGCCGCGGTCTTCTAGCGCGTTGGGGTTGCCGCCAAGGGCAGCTACGGCTTCGGCCATCGGCTGTTGGTCGGTGCGGTTCGTGCCACCGGGCGTCGGTTCGGGCAGTTCGACAAAGTTCGTCGGCGCTTCGAGCGGTTTGTTCGGGACGATGGTGAATTCGTCCGGGCCGTTCGAGGTGTTCCGAATCTTTCGCAGGGTAATGTCGCGTTCGACGCCGCCACAGGCCGTCAGGCCCATGGTCGCAATCAGAAAAATCGGCAACGCAATGCGTTTTGTCGCCGTCATCACTTCCCCCTAGGTCGTTTGGGCCATTGTGGTGCAGGCCCGCTGGCAGTCTGGGACAAATCTTTAACGTATCCGGCAGGGAAGGTCACGCGCCTTTCTCGGCCGGGATAAGGACCAGCGTGGCCGCGCCGATAAAGATGGCGATGTCGGCCACGTTGAAGGCGAACGGGTTGTTGATCCCGCAGCAGGACATGTTCAGGAAATCGGCCACAGCGCCATAGACGATGCGGTCGATCACGTTGCCAAGCGCGCCGCCGACCAGAAGGCCCGCTGCCACCAAACCAGCGCGCCGGGGCTTTTCCCGATGCGCCCAGATCAGCACCCCGATCGAGATCACAAGCGCGATGCCGATCAGGATCCAGCGGCTGCTGTTGGCCCCGTCGGAAAAGAGGCCAAAGTTGATGCCCGTGTTCCACGCCATGCGCAGGGTCAGCAGGGGCGGCGCGACCTCGATCACGCCGCGTTCGATCAGGTTCATCGCGTGTACGACGATCCATTTCGACAGCTGGTCGATGGCGAATGTAGCCACGGCGATGGTGTAAAGCAGGCGCATCAGGTCTTAGTGCCGGAAGTGGCGCATGCCGGTCAGCACCATGGCCAGACCTGCTTCGTCTGCGGCGTCGATGACCTCTTGGTCACGCATCGACCCACCGGGCTGGATGATCGCCGTCGCGCCTGCGTTGGCCGCAGCCAGCAGGCCGTCGGCAAAGGGGAAGAAGGCGTCAGAGGCGACGACCGACCCTTTGGCTGGCGTTTCGCTCAGTCCCACTTCGTCCGCCATGCGCTGTGCCTTGAGGGCTGCAATGGTGGAGCTGTCGACGCGGCTCATCTGGCCGGCGCCGATGCCGACGGTCGCGCCGTCCTTGGCGTAGACGATGGCGTTGGATTTGACGTGTTTGGCGACGGTCCATGCAAATAGCATGTCGGCCATTTCCTTGTCGGACGGCGCGCGCTTGGTCACGACTTTCAGATCGTCCATGTCGATGCGGCCGTTGTCCTTGTCCTGCACCAGAAGGCCCCCGGCGACCTGACGGTAGGACAGGATTGCGGTCTTCGGATCGGCAAGGCCATCGGTCGTCAACAGGCGCAGGTTCTTTTTCTTGGCAAAGATTTCGCGCGCGGCGTCGTCGGCGCCGGGGGCGATCACGACCTCGGTAAAGATCTGGGCGATTTCTTCGGCGGTTTCAGCGTTCAGCGTCTGGTTCAGCGCGATGATGCCGCCGAAGGCCGAGGTACGGTCGCAGTCGAAAGCGCGCTGGTAGGCTTCCAGCAGGGACGAACCGCGCGCGACGCCGCAGGGGTTTGCGTGCTTGATGATCGCGCAGGCCGGGCCGTTGCCGGGCAGGAATTCCGACACCAGTTCAAACGCCGCGTCGGTGTCGTTGATGTTGTTGTAGGACAGTTCCTTGCCCTGATGCTGTTCGGCGGTGGACACGCCCGGGCGGACCGATCCGTCGGTGTAGAAGGCCGCGGACTGGTGAGGGTTTTCACCATAGCGCAAGGATTGCGCCAGCGTGCCTGCAAAGACGCGACGGCGCGGGGTCTCTTCGCCAATCGCGCTGGCCATCCAAGTGGACACAGCGGCGTCGTATGCGCCGGTGCGGGCATAGGCGATCTGGGCGTGGCGCTTGCGGAAGGCAAGGCTGGTCTGTCCGTCGTTGGCCTTCAGTTCGTCCACCAGAACACCGTAGTCTTCGACATCCACGATGGTGGTGACAAAGGCGTGGTTCTTGGCGGCGGCGCGGATCATCGCGGGGCCACCGATGTCGATGTTTTCGATGCAGGTATCGTAGTCCGCGCCTTTGGCGACGGTTTCTTCGAACGGGTAGAGGTTCACGATCAGCAGGTCGATGCCTTCGATGCCGTGGTCGTTCATCGCGGCAACGTGGTTGTCGTTGTCGCGCAGGGCCAGCAAGCCGCCGTGGACCTTGGGATGCAGCGTCTTGACGCGGCCATCCATCATTTCGGGAAATCCGGTGACATCGGCGACATCGCGGACATCCAGCCCCTGATCACGCAGCATCCCGGCACTGCCGCCGGTCGACAGCAGTTCGATCCCCATGCCTGCCAGTTCTTTGGCCAGATCGACCAGCCCGGTCTTGTCGGAAACAGAGATTAGCGCGCGGCGCACGGGGGTAAGGTCGGTCATGTCAGGCAGGTGTCCCTTGGCAGAGGTCAGGTAGCAGGTCGCAATTCAGTCCGCCGCGTCCAGACCATCCCGATGCAAATCCCGGACGGAAACCGGGGTATCCTGTGCCTTTGACAGGGACCAGCGCAGGCGGCTGCGGGGGTCCTTTGCCAGTGAAGACAGCACGATCTGGGTGGTCGCACGCGGCTTGAGGCGGTTTTTCTCCAGAAACACGGAAGGTTCAAGGCGCAATTCGCCGCTGCCGTCATGGCGGAAGACCCAAAGTTCCCCGGATTTCAGCGCCAGAGACACCGCGATACCGCCCAGATCCAGCTGCGCCTCCACATCGGGGTGCAGGTGGAACCGCACTTGGTAGGGGATGCCATCGGGGTGATCTTCGTCGATGGCGTCGTCGAACCGTTCCTTCGCGTTGGCGTCGACCGCCAGCAAAAGGTCTTCGCCCGCGATGGCCCGGCCATCGCCGGTCAGTTCCAGCGTGCGGGCATGGGTCAGGCCGGTGGCGGCGGCATAACCGTCGTGGCCGACCTGCAGGCGCAGACCATCATTGGCGCGGGTCATGCGGACGGGCACGGTGCGGGGGCCGTCCAGTAGCGGCTCAAAACGCCCACGCCCCCGTGGACCAAGGCGCGCGCTGGACCGGCCCTGCAGGCACAATGTCGAATGGCTGGGCGTCGCGCGGCCTGCGCGGTGCCATTCGGTGCCGAAACTGATGCCTGACCCGCAGTTCACGATCACCGGGCGGCGGCCAGAGGTCAGTTCAAACGCAAGGGTCGAGGCATGGGCGATCTGTGATCCGGTCTTTTTCGACGGAGGCGCGGCATCGACGATAACGCTGGTGCGTCCCCCAGACAGGCGCGCGTATCCCATAGCCAGCCCATCGGAATGGCGATGTTTCACCTGCGAATCCGCCAGCGCCTGATCTAGCTGCCCCTCCATCCCGCGGCCGCCGCCGTGGAAACGTGCCAGCCCGCCATCGGCGTGGCGCAGGGTGCGCAGGGTTGGGGCGATGCGGGCAATGGTGTCGCGGATGGTGCTGTCGCCGTCCTGACGGGCGTCCTGCATCGTGGCGCTGGTCCAGTTCAACAGCGTCAGGATTTCCAGAAGCTCTTCTGGGTTGCGGCTGTCGATGCTGCCGGATTTGTCGATGTCTTCGCGGCAGGCCTTGCGCAGGGCGGGCAGGGCCTTGGCGGCGATCTGGGTTTGATCGTCCAATGTCAGACTGGCGCAGATCAGCCCGCAAAGCGCCTCGAATCGGGCCAGACCCGGGGAGGCGCTGGACCAGCGGCGCGCCAGAAATCGCGCCTGATGGGTGAGGCTGCGAAAGTAAGCGGTCCGCGCGGCCTCGTCCCTACCGTACAGCGCGAATTCAGCGTGATGGATCAGGCGCAGCAAGCGGCGTCCGGTCAGGTCCGGGGTCCAGCCGGGGCCGTGGCCTTTGCCATAGCGCGCAATCCATTTCGTGATCCATTTCTGCGCCAGATCGCGGGTGCGGGAATCAGCGACCGCAGCAAGGTCGTCCAGCCAGCCGAAGCCCTGCAATTCGGCCTCGAACGCGTCAGAGGGGGTGTTCAGCGCCCAGATATCGCCGCCCGCGTCTTCGATCAGCGCGCCTGCGAACATGAAGTTCCCGGCCAGTAACTGACGTCCACGGGCAAAGCTGCCGAAGGAGCGCGGTTCAGGCTGGATTGCGAATCCCGGTGCGGGGCGGGCAAAGGACGTCATCCGCGCGACAAGGCGGTCCATGCGGCCGGGCGTGCTGACCGTGCGTGGAATACTGTCCGACATTATGCCTGCCTTTTGGCCTTTGGGCGATTTTGGTCCGGTGACCGACGGATAGCTTATCGTCCGAGGGGCAAAACGTCACCGGGGAATCCGGGGAGTTTTTTCGCGATCACGCCGGTTTGCGCAGCATCGCGATGTAGAACCCGTCCATGCCGCCCTGATCTGCCCAGTAGTCCGGGCGCAGACGCAATCCGCCTTCTTGCGTGATCCACGCGGGGTCGATGCCGGGCTGGGTCAGCGCGTCACGATCGGTGGTCAGGCCGGGATGGCGGGCCAGAGCTTCGTCGACCTGAACCTCGCCTTCGTCGGGGATCAGCGAACAGGTGCAATAAACCAGCCGTCCGCCGGGTTTCAGCAGCGATAGCGCGTGGTCTATCATGCGCGCTTGCAGGTCGATCAGGTCGCTGATCCCGCTGCCATCCTGCGCGTATGGCAGGTCGGGGTGGCGGCGGATCGTACCGGTGGCAGAGCAAGGCGCGTCCAGCAGGATCGCGTCCCAGCCGTCGTCGGTCATGTCGAAGGCGTCCTGCGTGATCATCTTGGCGCGCAGGCCAGTGCGCTGCAGGTTTTCTGCGATGCGTTCGGTGCGCGCGGCCGAGATGTCGACAGCGGTCACCTGCGCCCCCGCGGCGGCCAACTGCATCGTTTTGCCCCCCGGTGCGGCGCAGAGGTCCAGCACCTTTTCGCCTGCTTTAGGGTCTAATATCCGTGCCGGGATCGCAGCAGCGGCGTCTTGTACCCACCAAGATCCCGCGTCGAAACCGGGCAGGGTCGATACTTGGACCGGTCGGTCTATTCTGAGGCTGCCGGTGGGCAGGATTTGCGCGTCGAGCTGTTTCGACAAGGGCTCTGCCAATTCAGGTTTGGCGGGTGTCAGGTCAAGCGGCGCGCCACGCTGGTGCGCGGCCTCGAACGCGGTGACGGTCTGGTCGGTCCAAGCCATGACCAACGGTTCGCGCAGCCAGTCGGGCAGGCGCGAGGGTTTGCGATTTGCCCAAGCGTCAGTAGCCTGATCCGCCAGTTTGCGCAGCACGGCATTGGCCATCCCCTTGGCGCGGTTGTGGCGCGGCATGGAGGAGACGTGGGTGACAGCGCCGTTGACCACGCCATGCGCCGCTTCGCCTTGGGCCAGTTCGTAGGCGGCGATGCGCAGGACGTTTTGGACGGGCGGGGCGGGCATCCGGTCGATGTGCTGCGCCAGCATGTCATCCAGCGCGTCAAGGTTACGCAAGGTTTCGGTCGCTAGCCGCTGGGCACGGGCGCGGTGCGCGGGCTCCATCCGGGCGAGCGGACCGATGCGGCCCGTCAGTTCAGCAAGGTTTTCGTGATCTTCCAGCACCGCACAGACAAGGCGGTGCGCGGCGCGGCGCGGATCCAGAGGGCGAGGCGGTCGCACCCCTTCGGGTTTATCGCCACGCGGTTTGAAGCCCGGCTTGCCCCCCGGTTTTCCCTGAAACTTTCCGCTGGGTTTTCCACTGGGTTTTCCACCGGACTTACCGCCCTTTTTGCCCTTGTCGTCCTGATAGCGCGGTTTGCCATCCTGCACGCGGCCTTTGCCGCGGCCAGCGCTGAGCTTTCCAGTGCCGGTACCTGTGTCAGAGGATCGGGGCGTCCGGGGCGGTTTCATCGCGCTCTCCTTGCGGGTGGTAAGGGTCGGCATATATCATGGGGCGGAAAAGAAGGAAGCCCAAGATGTCTGACGACGCTACCCGTCCCGATCTGCCCCCTGCCGCCCAACGCGCTTTGGCCGAGGCCGAGGAGCGGCGGCGCGCGGCGCAGGCGCAGGAGTTGCCGCCCGAGCTGGGTGGCCGTGATGGGCCAGAGCCGGTGCGCTATGGCGATTGGGAGAAGAAGGGGATCGCGGTCGATTTCTGACGCGCGGTTAAAGGGGCGCTGCCCCTTCTGGCCCAAGGGCCATTCATCCCCGAGGGTATTTTTGACCAGAAGAAGCAGGTATGGGGCGCGAGGCCTCAGAGATTTTTTTGGTTTAAAGGCCCAGTACGTCCAGCATCGAATATTCGCCCGGGGCTTTGCCCTGCGCCCACAGCGCCGCCTTTAACGCCCCGCGGGCGAAAAGCGCGCGGTCATCGGCGACGTGTCGCAGGGTGATGCGCTCTCCGGGTCCGGCAAAGATCACGTCATGTTCGCCCACGATGCCACCGCCGCGGATGACGGCGAATCCGATGTCGCCCTTTTTCCGTGCGCCGGTGATGCCGTCGCGGCCCCGGTCAGCGACGTCTTCCAGTTTGACCCCGCGTCCTTCGGCGGCGGCTTCGCCCAGCATCAGCGCGGTGCCAGAGGGCGCGTCGACCTTGCGGTTGTGGTGCGCTTCGACCACTTCGATGTCGAAATCGTCGTCCAACGCGGCGGCCACCTTTTTTACCAGCATTGTCAGCAGGTTGACGCCTAGGGACATATTGCCTGCGCGCACGATGGCTGTTTTGGACGCGCTGTCGGCGATGGACTTCAGATCGGTATCGGTAAAGCCCGTGGTGCCGATGATATGCGCGGCGCCGGTTTTGGCGGCGGCCTGTGCAAAAGCCACCGTGGCCGAGGGCGCGGTGAAATCCAGAACCGCCTGCGCGCCGTCAAACGCGGCCTCGGCGTCGTCGGAGACGATGACGCCCATGTCTGATCCGCCAAGGCAGGTCCCGAGGTCTTTGCCGATCCAGTCATGGCCGGCGCGTTCGAGCGCGCCGACCAGACGTGCCTTGTCGCTGGCCTGCACCGTTTCGATCAGCATCCGGCCCATGCGCCCCGATGCGCCTGTCACCACAATCCCTGGCAAATCGCCCATGACGTCACGCTCCTATCCGTTCACGCCTTGCTTACCGCCAGCGGCGACGCTTGGCAAAGGGGGCGGTTCGGTCTAGATGCTGAGCATGAGCAGAAACATCCATCACGACGGTCCCGGACCGTCTCAGCGTCAGCTGCGCGTGGGCGAAACCGTCCGGCGTGCGCTGTCGGAAATCCTGATGCAGGGCGATATCCACGACCCCGAGCTGAACCGCCTGTCGATCACGGTCGGTGAGGTGCGCGTGTCGCCCGATCTGAAGATCGCGACCGCCTATGTGATGCCCTTGGGCGGAACGGGTCAGGATGTGGCCGTCGATCTGCTGGCGCGTAACAAGAACGAGCTGCGCCGCATGATCGGCAAGAAGCTGGGTCTGAAATATACGCCCGATCTGCGTTTTCGACTGGACGAGACGTTCGACCGGATGGACGAAACCCGTCGCATGTTCGCACAGGAAAACGTGCGTCGCGACGTGGACGAGTGATCATGTGGCGCGTCGTTTTGGGGTCGGCGCTGGCGCTCTGGTCGCAGGGCGCGGGGGCCGCGACTTGCGAAAAGGTCAGCTATAAGGACCTTGGGTATACCTATTGCGAGGTCGACGCGACCGCGGAAGAACTGCGCCTGTTCCTGATGGACCCGGGCGGCAACCCCTATGGCACCTTTGCTGCTGTGGACGCGCGGCTGGCTGGGCAGGGCAAGCAGTTGGCCTTTGCCATGAACGCGGGCATGTATCACGATGATCGCAGCCCCGTAGGCCATTACCGCGAGGACGGCGAAGAAACGCAGGGTGTGATCACCAGCGCGGGGCCCGGAAACTTCGGGATGCTGCCCAACGGTGTTTTCTGTTTTGCACCGGGCCGGGTCGAGGTGATCGAATCCACCGCCTATGCGGAGCGTGAGGGCGACAATTGCCCCAATGCCACGCAGTCCGGCCCGATGCTGGTGATCGATGGTGAATTGCATCCCCGGTTTCTGGCGGACAGCACGTCGCGGTATATCCGCAACGGGGTGGGCGTGAATGCAGATGGCACCAAGGCGTGGTTCGTCATGTCTGACCTGCCGGTCACATTCCACGAGTTTGGATCGTTTTTCCGGGACTATCTGGAATTGCCGCAGGCGCTGTATTTCGATGGCAATATCTCTCGGCTTTATGCGCCGTCGATCGGGCGCAACGATCTGGGGCTGCGGATGGGGCCGATTGTCGGGGTCGTTGTCGACCGTCCGAAGGATGCAGCCGGGAATTGACCGGTTGGAATTGACCAGCGGGGCCTGATTGGCTAGTCCCCCGCCTTTGACTGACAAGCGCGACAGCTTTCGCAAAGGAAAGAGGATGGCACGCAAACGCAAGGGCCGCGACGTCCATGGGTGGCTGGTGATTGATAAGCCCGCCGGAATCACCTCGAACGCGGTGGTGAACAAGGTGAAATGGGCGTTTCAGGCCAAGAAGGCCGGGCATGCGGGAACGCTGGACCCCGAGGCGACGGGCGTGTTGGCCGTGGCGTTGGGCGAGGCGACGAAGACCGTTCCCTATATCACCGACGCGCTGAAGGCCTATGAGTTTACCGTGCGGCTGGGGCAGGCAACGAAAACTGATGATGCCGAAGGCGAGGTGATCGCCGAAAGTGACGCGCGTCCGTCGGATGACCAGATCATCGATGCGCTGGAGGCATTCTCTGGCCAGATCATGCAGGTGCCGCCCAAGTTTTCCGCCGTGAAGATCGATGGTCAGCGCGCCTACAAACTGGCGCGCGACGGCGAAGATATCGAACTGGCCGCGCGTCCCCTGTGGGTCGAAAGCCTGAAAATGGTTTCGCGCCCTGATGCGGATCACGTCGTGCTGGAACTGGTCTGTGGCAAGGGCGGGTACGTCCGGTCCATCGCGCGCGATCTGGGTGAAGCGTTGGGCTGTCACGGGCATGTTCTGAAGCTGCGCCGCACGTGGTCCGGGCCATTCGTTGTCGAAGACGGCGTGAGCATGGACCGGATCGAAGAACTGGCGCGCAGCGAAGACATTGATCAGTTGTTGCTGCCCATGGACATCGCGCTGGATTGCATGCCCGAGGTCAAGGCGACTGACGAAAGTCTTGCGCGGCTGAAGAACGGCAACCCCGGTCTGGTTATCGCGCATGACGTTGAATACGGCGAAGAATGCTGGGCCAGCCATGATGGTGTTCCAGTCGCGGTTGGGCATTACAAAGCGGGCGAATTGCATCCGAACCGCGTTTTCGTGCTTTGATTGTCAGCCGACAATTCCAAAAGGGCGACGCGGCCTCGGTCGCGGAGTACTCGCCCTGCGATCTTTACCGCTATTCCCTGACACGGGTCTGGGACGAGGGTTTGCCGCGGGTGATGTTCGTGATGCTGAACCCGTCCAAGGCGACCGAGGTGCAGAACGACCCCACGGTCGAACGCTGTGAACGGCGCGCGCGGGTCTTGGGTTTTGGCGGCTTTCGCGTGACGAATATCTTTGCGTTTCGCGCCACGGATCCACGCGACCTGAAACGGGCGGCGCAGCCGGTGGGCGTGGCGAACGACGCTGCGATCCGGGATGGCGTCGCATGGGCGGATCAGGTCGTGGCAGGCTGGGGCGCGCATGGTGATCATCTGGGGCGCGGGGCAGAGGTGGCGCATCTGCTGGCCGATCTTGGCTGTGCCGCGCAACATCTGGGGTTAAGCAAGGCGGGGCATCCGCGTCATCCGCTTTACATCGCCTACGCACAAAAGCCCGAACCTTGGGATCTTAGGTCGTTGATTTCCAAGGCTTCGTGATTTTCCTGTTTTCCTTCGCTTAACCACAAGGTCCGGAAAGCTTTGCTTTTAAGGAACAAATGCGCCTATCGCTGGGTCAACTTGGGGAAATTGCCATGCTGATGCTTGCCGGATTAATGGGGCTGATGCTGGTCGGGGCGTCTGCGTTCGTCGGGATATCGGGTGAAGACCTTGCAGAGGTCGATGACACCCCCGATCCCGAGGAAGAGCTGGAGGTTTCGGGCCAGTCTTTGTTCGACCTGCTGGATGGGGACATCCTGTCGGGATCACAATTGTCTGAACATCTTTCCGGGACCGATGGCGGCGACCAGATCGGTGGCTATTCGGGCGATGACGTGATCATGGGCGACGATGGTGGCGACATCATCCACGGTATGACCGGCGCTGACGTGATCGACGGGCAATCCGGGGCGGACACCCTGCATGGGCAAAGCGGCGACGACAGCCTGTTCGGCGGGGCGGGCAACGATAAGCTGTATGGTCATCTGGGGAATGACGACCTGTCGGGCGGTCAGGGTCAGGATGTGCTGCATGGCGGGGCCGGGGCGGATCGCCTGCATGGCGGCTCTGGCAATGATGCGGTGCATGGCGGTCTGGACGGTGACGTCGTTGCCGGTGGTCAGGGTCAGGACACGCTATTTGGCGGGTCGGGCGATGATTGGATCAGCGGGTTCACCCATACGCTGGAGCAGGCGGATTCGCCCGATTCAGAGCCTGAAACAGACTATCTGAACGGTGGTGCGGGGCGTGACGTCATTCTTGGCGGTGCGGCTGATGTGCTGACGCTGGGTGCAGGGGCGGATCAGGCCGTTCTAGGTGATTGGATCGGCTCTGGCGATGATGCGGCGCAGATCATGGATTTTGAGGGTGACGAAGATCAGTTGATCCTTGTCACGCCTGACGACGCGATGGATGCTGAGGTCGATGTTCAGGTCGGCGAGGATGAAACGCGGGTGATGCTGAACGGCAAGATTATCGCGACGCTGCCACCGGGGATCACGATCAGCATACAGGACATCATCCTGATGCATGAAAGTACCGCCGCTGGACTGATGACCCGGGCGTGATGCCAGAGGGTGACATGTGGTGGACCAAAGGCGTCGTGATGGGACGCCGCGACACAACAACAAAAGGCTTTATTTCCGAAGCGGGATGGCCTAAACGCCCCGGATTGCCATCGGTTTTCCGGTGGCGATTCAGTTATGGACCTTGCTGGACGACATCCCGGCTTGCGCCCACCACCCTTTGATCAAGGAGACCCTGATGTCGATCACTGTTGAAGAAAAATCGCGCCTGATGAAGGAATACGCAACCAAAGACGGCGACACCGGTTCGCCCGAAGTACAGGTTGCCATCCTGACGTCGCGCATCTCGACTCTGACTGAGCACTTCAAAGAGCACAAAAAAGACAACCACGGCCGCCGTGGTCTGCTGAAGATGGTTGCTCAGCGTCGTAAGCTGCTGGACTACCTGAAAGGCAAGGACGAAGCTCGTTACCTTGACCTGATCAAGCGTCTCGGCATCCGTCGCTAAGCTCTTTCACCGGGGTCTGTGTCCCCGCTGCATGAGTTTGATAGAATTTGAAACGCCCGTACCGATTGGTGCGGGCGTTTTCGTGCGTGGCGTCATGATTGACCCGCGCAACGCTTATCCGTCATCCTTGAGTGTGGAGGAGCATCATGATCCAAGCATTGCGCATATGTCTTCACATGGGCGGGTTGCACCGCCTGTTTCCCTTCTGGCTGGCCGGGGTGCTGGCGCTGATCCAATGGTTCCAACCGGCATTGTTGTTGGCGCTGGCCTATGGCGTGGTCGCGCAATGGGTGCTGGAGTATCTGATCCACCGCTTTATCTATCACCGCGAACCGCCGAAAGATCAGGGCGTCTTCAACCGCCTTTATCGTAGCCATATCGGCCATCACGAATTCCCGCAGGATGAGAAGTTCTTTACCGGCGACGACCATTGGTTCCCGCTGAAAGTCGCGGCGGGATCTTTCACGCTGCATGTTCTGGGGCTGTGGCCGCTGATCGGTCTGGGCGATGCGATGCTGTTTTCTTGGGTGGCGCTGTTCGTCGGGTCGGCCAGTGCGTTCGCGTTTTATGAATATTGCCACACGCTGGCGCATCTGAATGTGCCCAAAGGCTGGTTCGGCAAGCGCCTGACCCGCAGCCACATGGCGCACCATTATCAGGATCACGAGGCCACCTATCACGTGACCTTTGGCATGGGCTGGATTGACCGGCTGTTCGGCACGGCCCACGACCCGGCCACCGCCCGTGACCGGTTCGATCGCCGCACGATGATGAGCATCGGGATGGACCCGGACGACCTGCGGCTGGTGACGGCGCGCAAGGCCTATGGGATCACCAAACAGCCGCGGCACATGTCCTGAAGGGGGCCGGGCGGCCTGTCACAGCTTTCTTCTTTGCAATCTTGGCGCGTTTCCTGTATCCGCGCCGCATCTGAGACGTGACGCCCCGGCCCCCGGCGTCGTGCAAAGGATTGGGGGCGGCGGCAATGGGGCCGCCATTCAAACGGGAGACCCGGCAGGGGCCGGGAGTGCTCCCATACAGGAAACGATGATGTTCAACGTAACGACGAAAACGATGGAGTGGGGCGATGAAACCCTCACTCTGGAAACGGGCAAGGTTGCCCGTCAGGCAGATGGTACCGTGATCGCGACGCTGGGGGAAACCAGCGTGATGGCGAACGTGACCTTCGCCAAACAACCGAAGCCGGGTCAGGATTTCTTCCCGCTGACGGTTCACTACCAAGAGAAATACTATGCCGCCGGTAAAGTGCCGGGTGGCTTCTTTAAGCGCGAAGCGCGTCCGACCGAGAAAGAAACGCTGACCGCGCGTCTGATCGACCGTCCGATCCGCCCGCTGTTCGTGCCGGGTTTCAAAAACGAAGTTCTGGTGATGTGCACCGTTCTGTCCCACGATCTGGTCAACGATCCGGACATCGTGGCGATGATCGCCGCCTCTGCCGCCCTGACGATTTCCGGCGCGCCCTTCATGGGTCCGATCGCCGGTGCACGCGTCGGCTTTGTCGATGGTGAGTATGTGCTGAACCCGTCCGTGGACGACATGCACGACCTGCGCAACAACCCCGAGCAGCGGCTCGACCTGGTTGTGGCGGGCACCAAAGACGCCGTGATGATGGTGGAATCCGAAGCTTACGAGCTGACGGAATCGGAAATGCTGGGCGCCGTGAACTTTGCGCACGAGCAGATTCAGCCGGTCATCGACCTGATCATTTCGCTGGCCGAAGACGCCGCGAAAGAGCCCTTCGACTACACGCCGCCGGATTACTCGGACCTCTACGAGGCCGTCAAAGCCGCTGGCGAAGACAAGATGAAGGCCGCGTATGCCATCACGGACAAGCAAGAGCGCGTTGCCGCTGTTGCCGCCGCGAAGGAAGAGATCAAGGCAGCGCTGAGCGAAGAGCAGCTTGAAGATGCGAACCTCGGGTCCGCGCTGAAAAAGCTGGAATCGACCGTGCTGCGCAGCACCGTCGTGAAAGAAGGCAAGCGGATCGACGGTCGTGCCCTGGATCAGGTGCGTGCGATCGAGGTCGAAACCGGCCTTCTGCCGCGGACCCACGGTTCGGCCCTGTTCACCCGTGGTGAAACGCAGGGTCTGGTTGTGACCACGCTGGGGACCGGCGATGACGAACAGTTCATCGACGCGCTGCACGGCAACTTCAAATCCAACTTCCTGCTGCACTACAACTTCCCTCCGTATTCGGTTGGCGAAGTTGGCCGCGTTGGTTCGCCCGGCCGTCGTGAAATCGGTCACGGCAAGCTGGCATGGCGCGCGCTGCAGGCGGTTCTGCCGGCTGCGACCGACTTCCCCTACACGATCCGTATCGTGTCGGAGATCACGGAATCCAACGGCTCGTCCTCGATGGCGTCGGTCTGTGGTGGATCGCTGTCCATGATGGACGCAGGCGTTCCGCTGAAGGCAGCTGTTGCCGGTGTGGCCATGGGTCTGGTTCTGGAAGACGACGGTGAGTTCGCGATCCTGACCGACATTCTGGGTGACGAAGATCACCTGGGCGACATGGACTTTAAAGTGGCCGGTACCGAAGCAGGTATCACGTCGCTGCAGATGGACATCAAAGTCGCAGGCATCACGCCCGAAATCATGGAAAAGGCACTGGCCCAAGCGAAAGCTGGCCGGATGCACATCCTGGGTGAGATGAACAAGACCGTGTCCGGCGTTGGCGAATTCTCGGCCCACGCGCCGCGGATCGAAACGATGCAGGTTCCGACCGACAAGATCCGTGAAGTCATCGGGTCTGGCGGTAAGGTCATCCGCGAAATCGTCGAGGTTTCGGGAGCCAAGGTCGACATCAACGACGACGGCATCATCAAGATCGCGTCGCCGAATGCCGAAGCCATTCAGAAGGCTTATGACATGATCCATTCGATCGTGGCAGAGCCGGAAGAAGGTCACATCTACAAAGGTACGGTCGTAAAGATCGTAGACTTTGGTGCCTTCGTGAACTTCTTTGGCAAGCGCGACGGTCTGGTGCACGTGTCCCAGATCGAGAATCGCCGCCTGAACCATCCTTCGGACGTTCTGAAAGAAGGTCAGGAAGTTTTCGTGAAGCTTCTGGGCTTTGACGATCGCGGTAAGGTGCGTCTGGCCATGAAGATGGTCGACCAAGAGACCGGCGAAGAGATGACAAAAGAAGACGCGGCTGAATAAGCTGCTGATCTTCTGAGAGAATTAAGCCCCCTCGGCGTCGAGGGGGCTTTTTTTGTTTGCTTGCGGCGTATTGGTCCGCGAGTCCCGGCAAAACCTTATACCTTACTAAAATTATCAGAAAATATCTCTGACCTACGTCAAGGAATTCACATTCAAAAAGCAGCATGATTAACGGGTAACGACATGGAGCCTGTTATGAAAAATCAAACGCTGCTTACAAAACTCCGGGGCGGTGCCTCGGTCCTCGTTCTTGCCGCTGCGGCCACTGTCGCCCTGCCGATGGTTTTCCCAGATCTCACCGGTTCGGTTGCCTACGCTCAGGATGGCAATGGAAACGGCAACGGCGACGGAAGTGGTCAGGGTGCCGGAGGGGCCAATGGTCAGGGCTCCGGAGGGAGCGGGGGGCACAGCGATGGCCACGACCACGATACCGACGCTGGAGATTCCGATGAGGGCGATTCCGATGGTCGGGGGCCGGAATATGGCCAGCCGTCGGGTGACGCCGGTGGGAAACCGGATTGGGCCCAAGAGGGCATCCCGGAGGTTGAACTGGGTCGCCTGAACGTTGCGCGATCACCGGCGCACGTGTTGAACCAAGCGCTGGAAGAGGCACTGTCGACCTTCACGCCTGCCATGCTGGATTTCTACAACCTGTCCCTGGAGGACGCGATCAGCGCGCTAAGAAACGATTGGGACAATCTGACCCTTTACGATTCTCCGTTGCAGAACCTTGCCTTGCTGGACGCAGCGCTAAGCGGCACGAACTCTTTGTCGACCTACGGTGTGATCAACGATCTGGGGACGCTTGCGTCGATCTATCTGGGGCTGGCATCTGACAAGACCGTCACGATTTCGGACGATACAGCCGAGGCGGTGTCGATCATCCTAGGTCACGACCTGACGGACGCGCAGATTGACGCGCTCGCGGCCTCTGCCGAGGCGGTGCGGTTGGCCGCGTTGGATGGGCACGGTTAATACACATATTAAAAACATAATATATCGGGGCTGACAGGAGTCAGCCCCTTTTGCATCTTGCAGATGTATTGCTGGAGACAACGCATATGAAACGAATGGGTGAATTGATTTTTTCGGCAGTTTTGGCTGTCGGAGTCATCTTGTCCGGTCAGGTGCAGGCCGACTCTTTATCGGGTCTCAGCCTGAAGGACCCTTACCTCAGACTGTCGGTCGGCGGAGGTAAGTCGAGCTATTCCAAGGGTATGTGGCATTCGCCGGGGCCGGGGGATCCTGATGTCTATTTTAACCTCAACGGCAAAAAGCCGTTTGTCGGGACAGTTGCGATCGGTGCCACGATGGCGCCGGGTCTGCGCGGTGAACTGGCGCTGACGGGTACAGGACGGCAAAGCGTGACGGGGACATGGTCCTACACGGTCCCGACCGTGCCCGGGCCCCACGCGGATATCACAAGCGCCAGCGTCAGATCGACCGCGCTGATGGCGAACGCGATTTACGCCCCTATGGAAGCGACCCAACCCGAGGCGCGTATCCAGCCTTTCCTGCTGGGCGGTATCGGTATCGCAGCGAATTCGGTTGGTGACTGGACGCGGACGAATGCCGCCGCAGTCCGTCCGGTTCGTACGTTCGAGGGGCGTACATCCTACAGCTTCGCCTGGACTGCGGGTGTCGGTGTTTCGGTGAATGTCAGCAAAACAGCCGCCAAGCCGATCTATCTGGAAAGCATGCTGCAATACATCGACTTTGGCACAGCACGGGGCGGGTCCACGCCGTTGCCGGGGATGGGCACGTCGACCCCGATCACGCCGTTTCAGTTCAAACATTCGGCAGCGGTGCTAAGCGTAGGTCTGCGGATACCGTTTTGACGGTGCGGCATTGGGTTTAGTCAGAAAGCCCCGGTCATATGGCCGGGGCTTTTTGCGATGCGACTCACGAAGTTCAAAGTGCTGGATTTTATGGCCTAACGCCCATACCAACGCCCTATGTTGACCAGCTACATCATCCACATGGCGACCAGCGAAGCGCGCAAGCCTTTGGTGGACGCATTGTGTCAGGCCCTTCCGAACCCACAGATATTGGATGCGGTCGTAGGGCGTGATTTGGATGCCGGTGAACTTGCTGAACTATACTCAGGCAGTTTGTACCAACCGAAGTATCCGTTCGATCTGTCGTTGGGTGAAATCGGTTGTTTTCTGTCGCATAGAAAAGCGTGGCAGCGGATCGTGGACAGCGGTGACAAGGCGGGCTTGATCGTCGAAGACGACATCGTTCTGGGCGACGGATTTCAGGCGTCATTGGACCTGTCGCGGGACCACATTGATGAAAATCGCCTGATCCGCTTTCCATTGCGCGATAAGGAAGAGGTGCAGGATTTGGTCGCCTCTTCCGGTTCGATACAGTTGTTTCGGCCAAAGGTGATTGGTCTGACCACCGGGTTGCAGATCGTGGGTCGCGATGCAGCGGCACGGCTGTTGTCCATGACGGCGCAGATTGATCGACCGGTCGACAGTTTCCTCCAGATGCGGTGGCTGACAGGTATCGACACCTTGACGATAGCGCCTGCGCCGGTTGCCAGTGCTGCGACCGCCAAAGGCTCTAGCACGATCCAGAGCCATCAATCCGTTTGGGCTGAAATCAAACGAAGCTGGCACCGTGCACGTTATCGCGCGGCTGTTAAGCGACTGTCAGGATAAGTGAAATGATCTATACGCGGTTTCACGGGCGTACGGGCAATCAGATGTTCCAATACGCGGCTGGTCGGGCGTTGGCGTTGGAGCTTGGGACCGATGTGGTGCTGGATGACCGTCTGGCGATCGCAAAGGGTGAGAGGTCTTTGACCCGGATCTGGGATTTGCCGACAGTCGAGGCCCCGATGCCGCCGTCGAAACACGACCGGCCCGTGGCCTACACCCTATGGCGGCATTTCGGACGCAATCCGACCTACGTTCGCGAAAAGGGGTTGGGCTTTAACGCAGGGTTCTTTGACCTGCCCGACGACAGCTATCTGCACGGCTACTGGCAGTCGGAAAAATACTTTGGACGCCATTCGGCGCAGATCCGTCAGGATTTCGCCTTGCCCGCCCCGACGGGCCGGAATGCTGAGCTGGCCGATCAGATCGCGCAGGCACCGTCTGTGTCGCTGCATGTGCGGCGGGGCGACTACGTGGGCAATGCGACGCATGGGATTTGCGATCAGGCCTATTACGACCGCGCGCTGCAGGCTTTGCTGCCGCAATTGTCGGATGCGCCGGTGATCTACGTCTTCTCGGACGAGCCTGACTGGGCGCGCGACAACCTGATCCTGCCGGGACAGAAGGTCGTCATCGATCACAACGGGGAAGACGCGGATTTCGAAGACATGCGGCTGATGTCGCTGTGCGATCACAACATCCTTGCCAACAGTTCTTTCAGCTGGTGGGGGGCGTGGTTGAACGCCAACCCGGATAAGATCGTTGTGGGTCCGAAAACGTGGTTTTCGAACCCCAAGCTTAGCAATCCCGATATCCTGCCGCAGGATTGGCTGCGGGTCTGATTACTTGCCCCGCCGCCGGAAAACGCCCGTCGCGCGTGCAGCGATGTTTTCCAATTCGTCCTTGACCACGGCCTCGGCAAAGAATGTCTTTGCCCCACCACCAGTGACCCGGCCTTCGGCTATCAGCAGGTCGCCTTTCATGGGGCCGACGAAGTTCACGTTCAGGTTCAGCGTCATCGCCAGTTCGCGGTTGTCCGGGTCGCCCGTATAACAGCCGCAATAGCCCATGACCGTATCGGCCATCACGCTGTGAATGCCGCCGTGCAGGATGCCATAGCGGTTCATCAGAAACGGCTCTAGCGGTAGCTCAAAACGGGCGAAGCCTTCGCTCCATTGCGTCAGCTTGAAGCCGAGGTGCGATTGCAGCGGGTAGGGGTCTTCGACCAGCCGGGGGTCTATTCTCATGTCGTTCATCAATTATACCGTTTTGGCCGCTTTCAGCCCGGCTTCGGCGAAACGGGGCACTGCGGCGCCCATCTGTTTGGCCCGTTCCGGGTTCGAGGCGTTGCCATCCAGCGCGCGTTTGTAGACGCCTTGGATGATGCCCGCCATGCGGAAGAAGGTGAAGGCGAGGTAGAAGCCGAACTTGTCGATGCCCGGAATGCCTGCGCGTTTGCAGTAACTTTCCAGGAATTCTTCGTCGGTCATCAGGCCCTCGGCCTTACGGTCGATCCCGGCAAGGCCACGGCTGTTGGCATCGCCCGGCATGGACCATTGCATGATCACAGCGGCGACGTCGGCATAGGGGTGGCCTGTGGTCGACAGTTCCCAATCCAGAACGGCGGCGACGCGGGGGCGGTCCTTTTCGAACAGCATGTTGTCGATGCGGTAATCGCCGTGTGCCAGCGTGCGCAGACCGTCGTCTTCGGGGATGTTGTTATTGAGCCATTCGATCAGCTCATCCATCGCGGGGATCGTGTCGGTTTCAGACGCGCGGTATTGCTTGGTCCAGCGGCCGATCTGACGTTCGTAATAGTTGCCCGCGGGGCCGTAATCATCCAGCCCGGTGGCCTGCAGATCGACGCCGTGAATGGCGGCAAGGACGCGGGACATTTCATCGTGGATGGCCCACCGATCGTCCTTGGGCAGCTCTGGCAGGGACGGCAGGTTGAAGTGGCGGCCGTCGACTTCGTCCATGACGTAGAACATCGAGCCGATGACATCGTCGTCTTCGCACAGCACGTGCACCTTGGTGACGGGTACATCAGTGTCAAACAGCGCCTTTTGCACGCGGAATTCGCGATCCACGGCATGTGCGGATTTCAGCAGAACCCCCGGCGGCTTGCGACGCAGGACGTAGTTATGTTTGGGCGTGATCAGGCGGAACGTGGGGTTCGACTGGCCGACATTGAATTTCTCGGCCGTGATGGGGCCTTCGAACCCCGGCAGATTTTCAGTCAGCCATTTTTCCACGGCGGCGGTGTCCAGTTTGGTTGGATCCTGTTTGGTCATCGTTACCCCTCCTCAAGCGTAAGTCAGAAGGCGGTCCGCATTGGCCGCCGTGATGTGCGGGGTTTCATTGAACCCGTGGAAATAGGTGGATCGCGGCGTGAACACGAAACGGTTCACGGCGGTGTTTTTCATCTGTAGCTGCATCTTGGTCTGGTGCACGCCGGGGGTTTCCAGCAGGGCCGAAATGGCCTGGGAAATCGCGCCACCCGAGGACACGGCAAAGACCGTTTCGACCCCGTCGCGCATCAGCGCGCGGCACGCGGTGTCGACACGGTTGGTGAACTGGCCCCATGTTTCGGGCGGGTTCGGGATCTCATCCCGCTGCCATTCGGCGACGGTGGTGCGCAGGGTGCGAAAGTGACTTTTGTGATCGGTCATCATGCCTTCGGGTGCGTCACCCGCCGCGTATTTCGCCTTTAGCAATTCGCCAAAGTCATATTCGTCCAGCCCGGGGTGTTCTTCGGGCGGCAAGTCGATGCCCAGCCCCTTCTGAATGCCAGCCAGCGTTTCCTTCTGACGGCGCAGGGTGCCGTGGGCGACCAGATCCGGCGTGATGTTCTGAGTGGCGAACCACTGGCCCAAGGCTTCGGCCTGTTCATGGCCGATGGGCGACAGCACGTCGTAATCGTCGGCCCCGAAAGAGGCTTGGCCGTGGCGGATTAAATAGAGTGTGGGCATTTAGGTGTTGGGGACCTTTGGGTGGGCTGGCCCCGGAGAGGCTCTGGGACCAGCGGTATTTTACAGAACTTCGAACAGGCCAGCGGCGCCCATGCCGCCGCCGACACACATGGTGCAGACAACGTATTTTGCGCCACGGCGTTTGCCTTCGATCAGCGCGTGGCCGACCATGCGGGCGCCGGACATGCCGTAGGGGTGACCGATGGAAATCGCGCCGCCGTTGACGTTCAGGATTTCGTCCGGGATGCCCAGAACGCGCTGCGATTGCAGAACCTGCGAGGCGAAGGCTTCGTTCAGTTCCCACAGGCCGATGTCATCCATCTTGAGCCCATGCGCTTCGAGCAGCTTCGGCACGGCGTAGATCGGGCCGATGCCCATTTCTTCCGGCCCAAGACCTGCGGCCATCACGCCAACGTAGCGGCCCAGAGGCTGCAGGCCGCGCTTTTCGGCTTCTTTCGCTTCCATGATAACAGAGGCAGAGGCGCCGTCGGACAGCTGGGATGCGTTACCGGCGGTGATGTATTTGCCTTCTTTGATCTGCTGGCCGTCTTTGAACACGGGGGCCAAGGACTGCAGGTTTTCCAGCGTGGTGGACGGACGGTTGCCTTCGTCTTTTTCCAGCGTGACCTCTTTGAACGAAACCTCTTTGGTTTCCTTGTCCATCACGCCCATGGTGGTGGTCAGCGGCACGATTTCGTCGTCGAACTTGCCGGCCTGCTGGGCGGCAGCCGTGCGCTGTTGCGAGCGCAGGGCATATTCGTCCTGATCTTCACGCGACACGTTATAGCGTTCGGCCACGATCTCTGCCGTTTCCAGCATGGTCATATAAAGCTCGGGCTTGTTTTCGTGGATCCACGGATCACGGGCACGGTCGGTGCGCATGTTCTGGTTCTGAACCAGCGAGATGGATTCCACACCGCCGCCGATGCAGATGTCCATGCCATCGTGGATGACCTGTTTGGCCGCAGTGGCGATGGCCATCATGCCGGACGCGCACTGGCGGTCCATCGACATGCCGGCGATGGTCACGGGCAGACCTGCGCGGATCACGGCCTGACGACCGATGTTGCCCCCGGTCGAACCCTGCTGAAGCGCTGCGCCGACAAGGCAATCGCTGATTTCGGACCCGTCGAGGCCCGCGCGGTCAACCGCGTGCTTCACGGCATGACCAATCAGTTCCTGCGCTTGGGTGTTGTTGAAGGCGCCGCGAAAGGCTTTGCCGATCGGGGTCCGGGCTGTTGAGACGATAACTGCGTCACGCATGATAGTTCCTCCCTATGAACTTTACGATTTGGGTAGTTCGATGCCGCGCTTTTCAGCCGCCATCGCTGCGTATTTGCGGGTTTGGGCGAAGGCACCGGGCATGATCTGCTGGTTGTCTTCGCTGCGGATGTCGTCCATCCGCGCCATGATGGTGTCGGGGTCCAACTCATCATCGCCAAAGGCTACGCCTTCGGTTTCGTAGATGCGGCATTCGGCAAAGCAGCCGCCGCCCGCGCCAAGGATCATGCGGTTGGGCGCGTCTTCGTGCACCAGCGTCAACATGCCGGGGGTGATGGTTTCGGGGCGCAGCAGGTCCAGAATCTGTTCCGGCAGTAGACCTTCGGTCATCCGGGTGGCGGCTGTGGGGGCCAGGATGTTGGCCTTGATGTTGTATTTCTGACCTTCCTGCACCAGCACGTTCATCAGACCGACCATGGCGGACTTGGCCGCGCCATAGTTCGACTGACCGAAGTTGCCGTAAAGGCCCGAGGCCGAGGTTGTGTAGACGATGCGACCGTATTCGTTTTCGCGGAAGTGATCCCACAGCGCCTTGGTCGGCACGACGGACCCCATCAGGTGCACGTCGACCACCTTGCGGAAGTCGTCCAGTTCCATCTTGGTGAAGGTCTTGTCGCGCAGGATACCAGCGTTGCAGACAAGGATGTCGACCTTGCCCCATTTGGCGATGGCCTGATCGACCATGTCTTTGACCTGCGCCTCGTCCGTGACGTTGGCGCCGTGGGCCATGGCTTCGCCGCCCATCGCCTCGATCTCTTTCACGACAGCCTGCGCCTGTTCGCTGGACGATCCGGTGCCGTCCGTAGCGACACCCAGATCGTTGACCACGACCTTGGCGCCCAGTTTGGCAAGGCCAATCGCGTGGCTGCGGCCCAGACCCACGCCTGCGCCGGTGACGATGGCCACGCGGCCGTCAAAACGAATGCTCATTTATTCTCCTCCGAAATATCTGCGCCCCAGCCACTCGGCGACGAGGGCGGGTTTGTCTTTGCCTTCGATCTCGACCGTGACGGTGGTCGTGGTCTGAACCTCACCGGGCCGGATTTCTTCGAACTTCGACAGAACGAACCGGCCGCGGATCTTGGACCCGACCGGCACAGGCGACACAAAGCGCATTTTGTTCATGCCGTAGTTCACGCCCATGGTGACGCCTTCCATCGACGGCATCTGGTAAACCATGGCGGACAGCATCGACATGGTCAGAAAACCGTGGGCGATCGTGGTGCCAAAGGGCGTTTCCGCCGCCTTTTCCGGGTCGACGTGGATGTACTGCCAGTCTTCGGTGCAGTCGGCAAAGGTGTTGATCCGCTCTTGCGTGATCTCGAACCAGTCGGACACGCCGATTTCCTGGCCCACCATGGCTTCGAATTCTTCGCGGGTGACGGTTTTGCTCATCCTCAATCCTCTTTTGCTGATGCGGCTTTGGCGGCGACGGCAGCGTTCAGCCCGCCTGCCACCGGAATGGTGTGGCCCGAGATGTAGGCCCCGGCGCGCGAGCAGAGGTACAGCACCACGCCCGCGATATCTTCGGGCGTGCCGACGCGTCCCAGCGGGATATTCTTGCCCGCCTTTTCGCGCTGTTCTTCGGTCCCGATGGCGAAGGCCATCATCTTGGACATGAAGGGGCCGGGGGCCATGGCGTTGACGGTGATGTACTGCGGGGCCAGTTCCGACGACATCAGCGTCGTCATGTGGTGCACCGCGCCCTTGGACACGCCATAGCTATAGGCTGTGCCGCCCCGCGGCTGGATGCCGACGATCGATCCGGTATTCAGAACGCGGGCCGGGTCTTCGGGGGTGGCGGCCTTGCGCAGCAGGGGCAGCAATTTCTGCGTGAGGTAGAACATGCCCGTGACGTTGACGTCCAGCACACGGGACCATGCGTCGTAGGGGAATTCCTCCATCGACGGCGCGCCCCACGTTTTGCCCGCGTTGTTCAGCAGGATGGGCAAGGCGTCGGTGCGCGCTTCGACCTCTTTCACCAGCGCGTGCACGCCGTCTTCGCTGCCGACGTCGCCGGCAAATCCCACGGCTTTACCGGATAGGCCCATGCCGTTCAGATGCTCTGCCGCGCCTTCGCAGGACGCAGCTTTGCGCGACGCGATCATCACGTCGCATCCCGCGCCCATCAGCGCCTCGGCCGCCATAAGGCCGATGCCCGAGGCGCCGCCGGTGACCAGTGCCGTCTTGCCTGTCAGGTCAAAGAGCTTTGATGCCAGAAGATCCGACATCAGAAGCCCCGGGCCTTGGCGACCCGTGCGGCGTGATAGCCATAGTCACCCAGCCATTCGGCCCCGACGCGCGCGCGCTTCATGAAAAAGCCCATGTCGTATTCGTCGGTCATGCCGATGCCGCCGTGCATCTGAACACCTTCGCTGACGGCCAGTTTCGCGGTTTGCGTGGCCCGGGCCTTGGCGATGGAAACAGCGACGTCGGCGTTTTCAGGATCTTCGTCCATGATCCGGCCCGCGTTGGCGATGGCCGATGCTGTAATCTCGATCTCGGCGAACAGGTGGGCGGCGCGGTGTTGCAGCGCTTGGAACGACCCGATGGTGCGACCAAACTGTTTGCGTTCCTTCAGGTAACCGGTGGTCATGCCGAAGGCGCCGGCGCTGACGCCCAGCAGTTCGGCGGACAACGCAGCTTGGCCCGCGTTCAACGCGGTGGCAAGCGCGGCCATGCCGCCGTCCACTTCGCCCACCACGTCGTCGCCGGTAGCATCGACACTGTCGAAGTCCATCTGTGCGTGGTCGCGTTCATCGACCGTATGCTTGGCCGTCCGGGTCAGGCCCGCGCGGTCGGCGTCGATATCAAACAGGGTCAGACCCTCGGCCTCACCCGCCGTGCCACCAGTGCGGGCCAGAACCAGCACACGGTTGGCCGCGCCGCCATCGGCGACAAAGACCTTACGGCCAGACAGTTTGAACGCGTTGCCCGATTTCTGGGCCTGCATCGCGGTGCGCAGGGGGGCGTGTTTCGGGCCTTCGTCCAGCGCCAGCGCATAGATCGAGGTGCCATCGGCGATCCCAGCCAGCCGATCATTGGCGGCGGACTTTAACGCCGTCGCGGCCATCACTGCGGTCGAGATAAAGGGCGAGGCGGCAAGGACCTCTCCCATCTCTTCCGCCAGAATACCGGCGGCGCGGTGGCCCATGTCGGACCCGCCCGCATCTTCGGGCATCAGAACCCCGGTCCAGCCCATCTGGGCCATTTCTTTCCACAGACCCGGATCATAGGTCCGGCCCGCGTTGCGATTGGCGCGGAAGGCCGTGATCGGAGAGCTTTCCTGCAGAAACCCGCGCGCGGCGTCGCGCAGCATGACTTCATCCTCGGTCGGGACAAGCGAAGCAACCATAGTGATATTCCTTTACGAAGACGGCAGTTCGAGAACGCGTTTGGACAGGATGTCGAGCATCACTTCGCTCGTCCCGCCTTCGATCGAGTTCGCCTTGGTGCGCAGCCATTCCGGGGCCAGAGAGCCGTGGTCCCCATCCCATTCCGTGCCTTCCGATCCGGTGATCGACATCAGCAGTTCATAGCGCCGCTTGTTCAGTTCCGTGCCGGAATACTTCAACATGGCCGAAGCATGGCCAACGCCACCCTGCTTCGCCATATCCTTATAGCGTTCCATCGTCATACCCATGGCGAGCGTGTCGACTTCAAGCTCCATCGTTTCGGCGCGGATGACCGGATCGTCCATGATGTGTTCATCGAGCGTGTCGATGAACGCCCCCAAAGATCGACCGCCAAGAATGCCGCTGGCAGCACCAGATCCACCACCGCCAATCATTTCACGTTCGTGGGTCAACAGGTGTTTCGCCACGTCCCAGCCGCGATTCAAGTCGCCGACGATGCGGGAATTGCCCTGTTCATCCGTCTTGGGAACGGTGACGTCATCAAAGAAGGTCTCGCAGAAAGGGGAAGAGCCCGAGATCAGCTTGATCGGTTTGGTGCTGACGCCCTCGGCTTCCATATCGATCAGCATGAAGCTGATGCCCTTGTGTTTCGGGGCCTCGCGGTCGGTGCGGACGAGGGCGAAGATCCAGTCGGCCTTATCGGCGTAGGAGGTCCAGATTTTCTGCCCGTTGACGACCCAGTGGTCGCCTTTGTCTTCGGCGCGGGTCTGAACTGACGCAAGGTCACTGCCTGCGCCGGGTTCGGAATAGCCCTGACACCAGCGAATCCGTCCGTTGGTGATGTCGGGCAGATACTTCAGTTTCTGTTCATGCGTGCCGAATTCCAGCAGCGCAGGCCCAAGCATCCAAAGGCCAAAGCTTTCCAAGGGCGACGGCGCCTTGGCCTTGGCCATTTCTTCGCGGAACACCTTTTCCTGAGCCCGAGTCAGCCCCGCGCCACCGTATTCGGTGGGCCATCTTGGGGCGGTCAAACCGACCTCGGCCGCGTTTTCCATCCAGATTCGCTGCTCATCACACGAGAAGGTGAAGCGTTTCCCGCCCCAGCAGATCGTCCGCTCGTTCGCGGGCATATCCTTCAGTTTTTGCGGGCATTTTTCGGCAATAAAGCCTGCGACCTCGGACCTGAATTGGTCCAGGTCGTTCGAAAACGACGACATATCCGCTCCTCCCAGATGCGTGATGTTTTGCATTGCAGAATAGAATTTCACTGATTGCTTGACAAGGCGGGTCGGAAACCTTTTGATCGGCTTCAGAAACGTACCGGGCCAACACCGGGCTTTCTTAACGGGAGGAAATTTATGTCTATCAAAACAGCCGCACTCGCGGCCGCAGTATCCGTTGTCGCCGTTTCTGCCGCGATGGCAGACGTCAAAATGGCCTTTATCGATCCGCTGTCGGGTCCGTTTGGTCCCTCGGGCGAGGCTGCCTACACCAGCTTCCTGCTAGAAGCTGAAAGAATCAATGCCAATGGTGGCGTGAACGGTGAGATGATCGAAGTCACCGGATACGACAACAAGATCAACCCGAAGGAATCGCTGGTCCAGCTGCAGAAAGCCATCGACGATGGCGCGCGCTATGTGTTCCAGGGCAACGGCTCTTCGGTTGCATCGGCCATCATCGACGCCGTCAACAAGCACAACCAGCGTAACCCGGGCGACGAAGTTGTCTTCTTTAACTACGCTGCCGTGACGCCGGCCTTCACCAACGAAGCTTGCTCTTTCTGGCACTTCCGCTTTGACGCGCACGCCGACATGAAAATGGCGGCTATCACCGACTACATCCAAGAGCAGGATGACATCAAAAAGATCTACCTGATCGGTCAGGACTACGTCTTTGGTCAGGCCGTCGCATCTGCCGCTGAAAGCCAAATCGGCGAAAAGCGTCCCGACATCGAGATCGTCGGTAACGAACTGCACCCGCTGGGTAAGGTTAAGGACTTCACCCCCTACATCCAGAAGATCATTTCTTCGGGTGCTGATGCCGTCATCACCGGCAACTGGGGTGCCGACATGCAGCTGCTGATGAAAGCCGCTGCCGAAGCAGGCTCTGACATCCCGTACTTCACCTTCTACGGTGGGTCGCTGGGTGCCGTGTCCGCACTGGGTGAAGGCGCAATCGACCGTCTGTACCAGGTGACCGAAGGTATCACCAACCTCGAAGCCGACGAAGAGCAGTATGCCCTGATCGAAGAGTACAAAGAGCGCTTCCCCGAGTACGATTACTACTACCACCGTGCTCACGTTGCGCTGCGTATGTTCGCAGAAGCAGCTGAAGCTGCCGGCTCCAACGATCCGATCCCGGTCGCTTTCGCGCTGGAAGGCATGAGCCATGATGACGCTTACGGTACCGTGACCATGCGTGCCGAAGATCACCAGGCGCAGCAGAACCTGTACATCTCGACCGTGTCCGATGACGTGAAATACGGCGTCGACAACATTGAGCTGGGCTGGAAACTGCTGGACGGCGGTACCATCGAAGCCGCTGCGGCCGAACAGCCGACCACCTGTGAGATGGAGCGTCCCGAGAAGCCGTAATCTCGGACATTTCATAATCAATTGATCGGGGCGTCGTGCCGTACAGCGCGGCGCCCCAACTACACTCAACGAGGTCGACATGGAAACGATCGTATTCGCGCTGCTGAACGGCGTGATCTACGGGCTCCTTTTGTTCATGCTGTCGTCCGGCCTGACCCTGATCTTTTCGATGATGGGCGTGCTGAACTTCGCGCATGCGAGCTTTTATATGCTGGGCGCTTACTTCGCCTTCACAATCATGGACGCATCCAGTTTCTGGATCGCGCTCTTTATCGCCCCGGTTCTGGTCGGACTGGTAGGAGCTGTGGTCGAAAGATACGGGCTGCGCAAGGTTCACGCCAATGGGCACGTGGCCGAACTGCTGTTCACCTTTGGCCTGGCCTACCTGATCGAAGAGATCGTCAAGATCTTCTACGGCAAGACCGCCGTCGACTATCGTATTCCGGACCTTCTGAATTTCCCTGCCTTCACCATCTATGGCGCGTCTTTCCCGGCGTACCGGATGTTCATGCTGGTCATCGCCATCAGCATGCTGGTCGGCCTTTGGTTCCTGCTGAAAAAGACCCGTGCTGGTCTGATCATTCAGGCCGCGCTGACCCATCCGCACATGGTGGGCCATCTGGGCCACAACGTGCCGTTGATCTTCATGACCGTCTTTGGCATCGGCTGTGCGATGGCTGGCCTTGCTGGTGTGATCGCGGGCAACATCTTCGTGACCGACCCTGCAATGGCCGTCCAGATGGGCCCGATCGTCTTCGTGGTGGTCGTCGTCGGCGGGATCGGATCGTTGGAAGGCGCGTTTCTTGCGTCGATCCTGATCGGCCTGATCCAGAACTTTGCAGTCGGTATCAACGCGTCCTTCGCGGATATCTTCGGCTTCCTCGGCCTAAGCCCGACATCCGAAGTGGGTGACATCACGATCTCGTCTCTGGCGCCCGTGATGCCCTTCCTGCTTCTGGTGCTGATGCTGATCTTCCGCCCACGCGGTCTGATGGGGGAGCAGGAGCTATGAGCGACACAACCCAAAGCTACGAAAATCTTGGCCCGACCTCTGGTGCCAAGTTCCGTCAGCGGACCCTGCCTTTCCTGATCGCGATTGCGGTTCTGCTGGCTATTCCGATGACCGATCCGTCGCGGACCGTGCTGACGCTGATCCACCAGATGGCGATCAACATCGTGTTCGCGCTGGCCTACAACATGCTGCTGGGCAGGGGGGGCATGCTTTCCTTCGGCCACGCGGTCTATTTCGGCCTTGGCGGGTACTATTGTATGCACGCCATGAACTGGATCGAGGAAGGGGCAGGCATCTGGGCCTATATCCCGACCTTCTTCCTGCCGATCCTGGGCTTCATCGGCGGCGGTCTTGCGGCGGCTGTGATCGGGTCGTTTTCGACCCGGCGGTCGGGCACGACTTTCGCGATGATTTCGCTGGGTGTGGCCGAACTCGTCTTCTCGGGCGCCTTTATGTTCGACAGCCTTTTCGGCGGCGAACAGGGTATCAACGGTGACCGGATGAATGGTCCGGAGGTTTTTGGCCTGTCGATGGGTCCGATGTCGGACATCTACTGGTTCATGACCTTCTGGGTCGTGGTGTCTGTAATCGCGATGTACGCCTTTACCCGGACGCCTCTGGGTCGTCTGTCCGAAGCGACGCGGGACAACCCGCAGCGTGTGGAATTCATCGGCTATAACCCGACGCGGGTGCGCTGGCTGGTATTCACCATCTCGGGCGGGTTCGCTGGTCTTGCTGGCGGCATGTCGGCGGTGAACTATGAAATCTTCACCCCCGAAGCGCTGTCTCTGATCCCGTCGGGCTTTGTTCTGATTATGGCCTATGTGGGTGGCATCACCTACTTCGCAGGTCCGATCATGGGCGCCATCGTTCTGACCTACATGTCGTCGATGCTGTCCGACTTTACCGAAGCCTGGCTGCTGTACCTTGGTCTGATGTTCGTTCTGATCGTGATGTACGCCCCGCGCGGCATCGCAGGGATCGTCTTTGGTTTCTGGGACGGTGTCCGCGGTGCCAACTCGGCCGAACTGCTGCGCAAGTGGGCGGTTCAGGTGGCTGGTGGTCTGCTGATGCTGATCGGCCTGATCGTTCTGGTCGAAGTCGCCATCCGCTGGTCCAATGGCTGGGGTGAGGCCTACGAACCCTTCGGTCTGCACTTCATGTACAACGACCTTGTCACATGGATCGTCATCGCCGTGCCGCTGGTCATCGGGGGTTACCTGATGCGCCTCGCGACACGTGAGAAAGAGGAGACGCTGGCATGACTGCACCTGCGCTTTCGCTAAAGAACCTGTGCAAAAGCTTCGGTCCCGCGAAGATCATCAATGACGTGTCTCTGGACATCGCCAAAGGTGAACGCCACGCGATCATCGGGCCGAACGGTGCAGGCAAGTCGACATTGTTCAACCTGATCTCGGGCCTTTATACGCCTACGTCGGGGACGGTGTCGCTCAACGGAACCTTGATCTCGGGCGTTGCTCCGTTCGAGATCAACCGGATGGGGCTGTCCCGGTCTTTCCAGGTGTCCAACATCTTTGCCAATATGTCGGTACGTGAAAACGTCCGCTGTGGCGTGTTGCACTCCATGGGGCAGGGCTATTCCTTCTGGAAATCCGTCACCGCGTCCAAGGCGGTGCAGGAACGGACCTATGAGATCCTCGAACATTGTTCGCTGGTCGATAAGGCTAACACCCCGGCCGCCCTGCTGCCCTATGCAGATCAGCGCGCGCTGGAAATCGCGATCACCATCGCGGGTGGGGCCGAGGTCATCCTGCTGGACGAACCCACTGCGGGGATGAGCCATTCGGAAACCGACCGGGCCGTGGATCTGATCCGCCGCTCGACCGAGGGCAAGACGCTGGTCATCGTGGAACACGACATGGGCGTGATCTTCGATCTGGCCGACCGTATCTCGGTGCTGGTGTATGGCGAAATCATCGCATCCGCACCGCCGTCGGAAATCCGTGGCGATGCCAAGGTGCGCGAAGCCTATCTGGGTGACGAAGCCCTGCCGGAGGAAACCGTATGACCCAGCCAATGCTCGAAGTGAAAGACCTTCATGCTTTCTACGGAAAGAGTCACGTTCTGCGCGGCGTCAACATGGAGATCATGCCCGGTGAGGTGATCGCCCTGCTTGGCCGTAACGGTGTGGGGCGTTCCACCACCGCCAAGGCCATCATGGGCGAAGTCGAGCCCAAGGGTGAGATCCTGTTCAAGGGTCAGCCCATCTCGGGGCTGGAAAGTCACAAGATCAGCCGTCTTGGCCTGGGCTACGTGCCGGAAAGCCGGGATATCTTCCCGACGATGACGGTGCGCCAGAACCTTGTTCTGGGCGTCAAGGACATGAAGAACCCGGGCAAGTACACGATTGACCAGATGCTCGACATGTTCCCCAACCTGCGCAACCGCGCCGACAACGCCGCAGGCGTTCTATCGGGTGGTGAAAAGCAGATGCTGACCATGTGCCGGACGCTGATGGGTGACCCGGAGCTGATCATCATTGATGAGCCGACTGAAGGCCTTGCGCCCAAGATCGTGCAGCAGATCGGCGATACCATCGCCGAGATCGCCAAGACGGGTGTCGCCATCCTTCTGGTCGAACAGAAGCTGTCGATCGCGCTGCGTATTGCCAACCGCGTCTACGTCATGGGACACGGCGAAATCGTCTACGGGGGCACCCCGGCCGAATTCGCCACGCGTGACGACGTGCGTAAGGAATGGCTTGAAGTCTGAGGCTTCACTCATATCGGAACTCTTGGAAGGGGCCCCATTGCGCGGGCCCCTTTCTTCTTCTGGTTGGTAAATACCTCGGGGGTGAATTGCGCCGTGGCGCAAGAGGGGGCAGCGCCCCCTATTACCGCCCCTTCAGCGCCAGCCGTAGTCCGAACAGTCCCGACGCCAGAATGATCGCCAGCCCGACAAAGGCCAGCCCGTCTGGCCAGTCACCGAATACCGCCCAGCCGATGACCATCGCCCAAAGGATTTGCGAATAGACCAGCGGTGCCACGACGTTTGCGGGCAGGCTGCGGCTGGCAATCAGCAGCAGGTAATTGCCCAAGGCCGATCCACCTGCCGACAGGACAAAGGCGGCTGTGAACAGGGGCGGCACCTCTTGCGGCCAGTTGAGGATCGCAAAGGGCGTCAGGACCACCGCGCCCACGGCCAGTTGTGAAAACAGCAGCAATCTAGGGCGGTAGACGCCTGCCACCAGTCGAGTGGCGATCAGGTAGCTGCCGTAAAAACAGCCCGCCATCAGGGCGAAACCCATGCCAGAAGACATGCCAAACCCGGGTTTCACCACCAGTAGAACGCCCAAGAACCCGATCAGAAGTAGGATGGCGCGGGTTGGCGTGACACGTTCCTTCAACAAGATTGCTGATCCGAAATAGGCAACGACCGGCCCGACGAAGAAGGCCCCGAAGACATTGGCAATCGGTTCCGTTCTCAACGCCGTCAGGATTGACGCGATGCCCGCGACGATCAGGGCCGTGCGCACCAGAACTCTGCGGTCGGTAAAGGCGGGCAGGTCGGCGCGGGTGATCCGGGCGAAAGGCGCCAGTGCCACGGCGGCCAGTGCGAACCGTCCCCAAGCGGCGAAATAGGGGCTGATCCCTTGGCTCGTCAGGTGTTTGCCGCCGGTGTCCCCAAGCACGATACAGGCCATGGCCAGAACAACCAGAACAGCATGAAGTGGGGATATCGCGCGCATAGGCGGTGATGATGTCAAAGCGGCGGATTTGTCAAACGCAGCACCGGGCTTGCGCGCAGCAAAAAGGGGCGCCCGGTTCGGACGCCCCTTGATGGGTTACAGCGGGATCACGCGGATTCGCGCAGTTCCGGATGCTGATAATCCTCAAGCACCTTGCGCAGGTTCAACTTGGAGAACTTGCCCGTCGCCGTCAGCGGGATCGCATCGACCCAGACGATATCGTCGGGCAGCTGCCATTTCGCGAATTCGGACGACAGGTGTTCGTTGACCTCTTCCAGCGTGGGCTTGTCCGCGCCTTCTTCCAGCACGGCAACAAGGATCGGACGCTCGTCCCACTTGGGGTGTTTGACGCCGATCGCCGCGGCCTGAGCGATGGCAGGATGCGCCATGGCCATGTTTTCCAGATCGATCGACGAAATCCATTCACCGCCCGATTTGATCAGGTCTTTGGCGCGGTCCTGAATGGTCATGAAGCCATTTTCGTCGATGCTGGCCACGTCGCCCGTGCCGAACCATCCGTCCGCGTCCAGTGCCTTCGCCGTGGCTTCTTCGTTTTTGAAGTAGCCGGCGACGACGGTGTTGCCGCGCACGTACAGCTCACCAATCGATTTGCCGTCGTGCGGCATACGATTGCCATCTTCGTCGACGATCTTCAGTTCGACGCCAAAGCAGCGGCGACCCTGTTTGGATTTATAGTCTATCCGGGTCTCAAAGGGTTCGTCGTCCATCCACTTGGGCATGATGCCATGGGTGCCGACGGGCGACATTTCCGTCATGCCCCATGCGTGGCCGACAGAGACGTCCATTTTTTCAAAACCTTCGATCATCGAGCGCGGCGCGGCAGAGCCGCCGATGACCACGTCGCCAAAGCCCTCGGGCTTGCGGCCCTGCTTCTTGATCTCGGCCATCAGGCCCTGCCAGATCGTCGGAACGCCCCAGGCCGAGAAGACCTTTTCGTCGTCCATCAGCTTGAACAGGCTGGGTCCGTCCAGTGCGGCGCCGGGCATCACCATGTTCATGCCGGACAGAAGCGCGGAATAGGGCAGGCCCCATGCGTTCACGTGGAACAGTGGCACAACCGGCAGAACCGACAGGCCTTCGTTGAAGGTCGTGGTCTGCATCACCGACATCATCATGGCGTGCAACACGGTCGAACGGTGGGAATACAGCGCGCCCTTCGGGTTGCCTGTCGTGCCCGAGGTGTAGCACAGGCCGCAGGCAGTGTTTTCGTCAAAGATCGGCCATTCGATTTCGGTCGACTGACCTTCGAGCAGCTCTTCATAGCACATCGCGTCGAACGAGGTGTCGGGCATATGTTCCCGATCCGTCATGATGACGAACTTCAGGTCTTTGGGCAGGTGGTCTTTGACCGCGTCGATGATCGGGATGAAGGTCGTGTCAAGGAACAGGACCTTATCTTCGGCATGGCTGACGATATAGATGAACTGTTCGGCCGACAGGCGCGGGTTGATCGTGTGGCAGACCGCCCCGATGCCCGAGATGGCGTAATACAGCTCCATATGGCGGTAGCCGTTCCAAGCCAGCGTGGCGACGCGGTCGCCCAGTTCGATCCCCAGTTTTTCGCGCAGGCCGTGGGCCAGCTGAACCGTGCGGTCGCGGAATTCGACGTAGGTTTCGCGGTGGACGTCGCCTTCGGTTCGCACCGATACGATTTCACACCGCGGGTATGCCCCTGCGCCGAATTCGAGAATTTCCGACACCAGCAGTGGCTGGTGCATCATCATGCCTTTCATGGCGACTCCTCCCGTTTTGTTGCGAAAACTTAGCTGTCCGATCTATGCAGTGGAAGTAAATTCCGCAAATATTCCGCAGCGTTTATCCGCCTGACGGAATATATAGTTTTGCATGGCGGAAATGACGAAGTTTTTTGTGAAATATGCCTGAATTCAATGGCCTAGCGCTGTGGAGTTGATACGAATGGGCAAAGCCGCACATCAGTGCGACAAAGGGAGGAACAGATGAAAGCAATTGTTTGTGAAGAATTCGGTCCGCTGTCGGACCTGAAATACAAAGAGGTCGAAGACCCCACCCCCGGCAATGGCCAGGTGCTGATCCGGACCGAAGCCGCAGGCGTGAACTATCCCGATGGTTTGACGGTGCAGGGACTGTATCAGGTCAAACCAGAGCGTCCGTTCACTCCCGGCAGCGAGGTCGCGGGTGAGATCATTGCTGTTGGCGATGGAGTGTCGCGGTTCAACGTGGGCGACCGGGTCGTCACCTATTGTTCGGGCGGATACGCAGAGAAGGCGCTGGCGAGTGAGGCCACGTGTTTTGCCTTGCCCGACGGGATGGATGCGGCAGATGCCTGCGCAATGATCATCGCCTGGGGCACGTCGCATCACGCGCTGAAGCAACGGGCGAATATCCAGCCGGGCGAAACGTTTGTCATCTTTGGCGCGGCTGGGGCAACCGGCACAGCGGCCATTCAGATCGGTAAGGTCATGGGCGCGAATGTCATCGCGGTTTGTTCCTCGGACGAGAAAAAGCAGATCGCGAAAGAGCAGGGGGCGGATCACGTCATCGGCTACGACAACCTCAAGGACGAGGTGAAGGCGCTGACGGGCGGCAAGGGCGCGGATGTCGTCTATGATTCCGTCGGTGGCGATGCGTTTAAGGCTGCATCGCGCTTTATGGCGCCGGACGGTCGTTTGCTGGTCATTGGTTTTGCCAGTGGGGAGATCCCGCAGCTTCCGGTGAACCTGACGCTGGTCAAGGAATATTCGGTCGTGGGTGTTTTCTGGGGCAACTGGACGCGTCGCGATCCGGCCGCTTACGTCGCCAACATGAAGGAACTGTTCGGCTGGTACACCGACGGCAAGGTTAAGCCGCTGATCGAAGGGCGGTATCCTTTGGCCGATGCGGCGGATGTTCTGACGCGGGTGATGAACCGTGGAGCGGTCGGGAAGATCGCGTTGGTGCCCTAAGGGCCGGCGCTACGAGTGTGGCTCTCGCCGGATGCCTCCGGCGGGAGTATTTTCTGAAAGATGAAGCTGGGACTTAATAGCCGACGCGGTTCACCATATGGACCAGTTCGACAAGCTGCGGGCCCAGATCATTTTCCAGACGTTCCTTGGGCAGGGCGAAGCTGTATCCGCCAAGGTTAAAGGCCAGCATGGGCGTGTCGGGCTGTTGGCTGCGATAAGGTACGGCGACGGCGTTCACGTCCCGCTGCCAGCCGCCGATCATGGTATAGAACCCCTTCTTGGCCACCTGTTCGCGCGCCTCATCCAGACCTTCGAGAACTTCGTTCACGCGGTCAGGTTCGTAACGGGTGCGGATACGATCGACGATCTCGGCACGTTCGGCATCGGTGGTGCCGGCGATGTACGCCTGACCGATCGCCGAGCGGGCGAGGGAGATACGAGAGCCAACAGAGAGCTGCAGCGAGATCACGCCCTTGGACCGGGCGGCAGCGAGGTAGGTCATCGACATGTCGTCCCGCCCGCCAAGTGCGACCAGAACACCATCCCCGGCCTTGTCGGCCAGTTCCTGCATGTAGACCTGTGCCGTTTCGCGCACCTGCATTCCAGCAAGGCAGGCGTAGCCCAAGGACAGGACCGGCACGCCCATACGGTAGCGTCCGGTGCCGTCATCATAGACCAGATACCCGGATTTCAGCAGCGTGAAGGTCAGCCGCGACACGGTCGAGTTCGGAAGGCCCGTGCGTTCCGCCAGTTCAGAGTTGCCAAGCCCGGCTTTGTCCGATGGCCGGAAGGCGCGCAGGATTTCAAGGCCACGGTGCAGCGCCGTGACGAACTGACGGTCACCGTCGGATTTTTCGCTGGCATCCGCCGCGTTGTCTGTCGCTCTTTTACGCACCGTTATCCTCCGCTTCGGATAAGTATATTTATTTCCGCAGTGCGGAAGCAACTGCGAAATCCGGTCTTTTACGTTCCGGTCTGACCTTGTGTCTTACGCGCTTCGGCTTCGGCCAGTTCGCGCCATTGAACCTTGCCTGACCCAGACTTGGGCAAAGCGTCGGTGAATTCGATCAGACGGGGGCATTTATAGGCGGCCATCGTATCGTGGCACCAAGCGATCACGTCTTCTTCTGAAAGGGTCGCGCCCTGACGCGGCACGATCACGGCCTTCACCGTTTCGCCGCGACGCGGGTCGGGCGCGCCGATGACGCAGGCTTCGGCAATATCAGGATGGTGGTGCATCAGCGCCTCGACCTCGGCCGGCCAGACCTTGAAGCCGCTGGCGTTGATCATGCGTTTGACGCGGTCGGTCATGAAGAAATAACCGCCTTCGTCAAAATATCCGATGTCCCCGGTGCGGAAGAATGATTTGCCATCCAGCGTCATGAAGGCAGCTTTCGTCGCTTCTTCGTTTTGCCAGTAGCCTTCAAAAACCTGTGGGCCGTTCATCACGATTTCACCGGCCTGATTGGGGCCCAGTTCTTCGCCGGTTTCCACGTCCAGAACGCGCGCGTCCACGTCAAAGAGGGGGATGCCGAGGCATTGCATCTTGGGGGCGTGGTTGGGGTTGATATGCGTGGCCGCGATGGTTTCCGACAGGCCGTAACCTTCGACGAAATCCAAGCCGATCCGGTCCTTCAGCTTGGCGGCGATCGCTTCGGGCATGGCCGCGCCGCCGCCGCCCATCGAGGTCAGCGATGACAGGTCATAGTCGTCGAAATTCGGCGCGTTCAGGATGTCGATGACCATGGTCGTGATGGATCGGAACATCGTGACTTTGTGGCGCGCGATCAGCCGGGCGGCGGTGTCGCGATCCCAGCGGGTCATCAGCACGATGGTCGAGCCTGCCTGAAGCGGCGCGTTCATCGAGTTTTGCATGCCCGTGACGTGGAAATAGGGCAGGACTGCCAGCAGGATTTCGTCTTGGGTGAAGGGCGACCAATAGACATATGCGTGGATCGTCGCCTGCACGGACCGGTGGCGATGGGTGCAGCCCTTGGGATTGCCCGTGGTGCCAGAAGAATAGGGGATGACAGCCAGATCCTCGACCGTCGCCTGATGCGGCTGGGGCGTGTTGTTCTGCTGTTCAGCATCGCGCCAGCGGGTCACGCCGGGGCCTTCGACGTCGGTGTCGGATAGGCTTGCCAGCGCGTCCGGCAGGCGGATGTCGCTGGTCGGGTCGGCCATGTCCGCATAGGCCGCAGCCAAGACGTGATCCAGCAGGCCGTCGGTGACCAAGGACTGGATGTAGTCGACCAACTCGGACCCGGCGATGGCGACGCGGGCGCCGGTATCGCGGGCCAGATGCTCCAACTCGGCCTGACGGTTCATCGGGTTGACCGGGATCACGGCGGCATCGGCGCGCAGAATCGCGTAGTAGCCGATGATCCACTGCGGCGCGTTCTGCATATAGAGCAGCACGCGGTCGCCCCTCTTGACCCCTTGGGCCTGCAGCCAGCCGGCGATGCGGTCAACCTGATCCATCAGCGCGCCATAGGTGATTTGCGCGCCGTAGTAGTGGATGGCGACCTTGTCCGGCAGGCGGGCGGCGGTATCCATCAGGTTTTGCGCCACGCTTTGCGCAGGCACATCGATGTGGTGCGGTAGTCCGGGGGGCCAGTTCTTGAAGTGCAGGTCAGTCATTGGACGGTTCAGACCTTCATGCCCGGCAGGTTCAGCGATGCGGTGTTGCCACCATCCACAGGCAGGGCCTGCCCGGTGATGTAGGAGGCATCGTCCGAGGCGAGGAAACAGATCGCCGCGGCGATTTCTTCCGGGCGGCCATAGCGACGCAGTTCACAGCGAGAGCCCAGCTTTTCCTCTTTGCCCTTGTCGCGGGCGATGTCGAAGATCGGTTTGGTCATGCCCGTTTCGATCAGGCCGGGGCAGACTGCGTTGACGCGGACGCCGAACCCGCCAAGGTCACAGGCGGCGGTCTGGGTCAGGTTGATGACCCCCGCTTTGGAGGCCGAGTAAGCGTTGCCGCCTGCGCCGGACCGGATGCCCGCGACCGAGGCCGTGTTGACGATAGCCCCCGAGCCTTGATCGCACATGACCCGGCCCGCATGTTTGATGAAATGCGCCACGCCGATGAGGTTGACGCCCAGCACCTTGGTCCAGACGTCCATCGGGTTGTCGGTGATCGGTTCTTTGGAACAGGCGATACCCGCATTGTTGGCAACCGCATCGATGCGGCCCCATTTGTCCATGACGGCTTTGACGACAGCTTCGACCTGCGCTTCGTCCGAGACGTCGCAGGCCATGGTCATGTGATCGCCGTCTGGCAGGCTGTCGGTCAGCCCGGCTTCGTTCACGTCAACAAGGCAGACGCGTGCCCCTTCGTTCGCGAAACGACGTGCGGTGGCACGGCCAATGCCGCTGCCCGCACCGGTGACGATGGCGACTTTTCCTTCAAATCTCACGATATGTCCTCTCCCTGACGGAAACGATTACACAGCTTTCCGGCGCAATCAACAAAATTGGAATTCGATTCCGCAATGCGGATTAGGTGGCTTGACCGTCCCAGTAGGGTTCGCGCAGCTCCCGCTTGAGGATCTTGCCGATCTCGGACCGGGGCAGGTCGTCGCGGAATTCAACGGCGGACACGCGCTGCGTTTTGCCCAGCTGGTCGTTGGTCCAAGTGCGGATCGCTTCTGCATCCGCGTCTTTGCTGGCGGGCACGACAAGCGCCAACGGGGTCTCGCCCCAGTCGCGCGACGGGATGGCGATGACGGCCACGTCCGACACGTCGGGATGTTTGCGCAGGACGGCCTCCAGATCGGCGGCGTAGATGTTGAAGCCACCGGAAATGATCATGTCTTTCTTGCGATCCAGCAGGTGCAGGAAACCGTCTTCGTCGAAACGGCCCATGTCACCGGTCCGTACGAAATGCTCTCCGTCCGGGGACACCCATGTGGCTTCGCGCGTTTTGTCGGGGTTGTTGTGATAGCCGGGCATCATCGACCCTGAGCGGCCGACCACTTCGCCGTATGCGCCGTAGGGCAATTCGTTCCCGTCCTCGTCGATGACGCGCATGTCAGCGCCGGGCTGGGGCTGACCGACGGTGTCCCATTTGTCCGGATGGGCGGCGCAATCCAGAACGGTGGCGGGCCCGCCTTCGGTCATGCCGTAGAATTCCATGATGTTGCCGGGCCAGCGTTTCATCACCTTTTCGATCACAACCCCGGGCAGAGGGGCAGAGGTCGACATTTTGCATTGGTACGACGAGAGATCGAATTCGTCGAACCGCGGCTCGTCCATCAGGCGCATGTATTGCACCGGCACCAGCATGGCGTGGGTTGCGCGGTGCTTTTCGCTAAGCGTCAGGAAGTCAATCGTGTTGAACTTGGCCATCGACACCAGTGTCGCGCCGCGCACCAGACCGGCGATGGCGGCAACCAGTGTAGTGTTGGAATAAAGGGGCGTGGACAGCATCAGAACGCCATCCTCCTCCAGACCATACGATGCCGTACGGGAAAATTGGCGCGCGCGGAACAGATGGTCGTGCACGATTCCCTTGGGCGTTCCGGTCGTCCCGCTGGAATAAATCATATCGAACAGATCGTCTTTTTTTACGGGTACCGGATCGATTGCGGGCGCGTCGCCGACCCAGTCTTCCAGCTTGGCCAAGTCGATCAATTCGTCCGCGCCAAGGCGGCTGGCCACATCCCAGTATTTTTGCGTGGTGAACAGCAGGGTTGCACCGCAATCGGCGCGTTCTTTGATCAGTGCGTCTTCGGTGGCCGAGAAAGGCAGCGGGACCATGCAAGCGCCTGCATAGACGACGCCCGCATATAGCGCGGTGTTCATGGCAGAGTTCTCGGCAAGCGATGCAACCATGGTTCCGGGGCCAATCCCCATGTCCTGCAAACGGCCAGCGATGCGGGCAATCAGGTCACCGAATTCCGCCCAGCTGATCGTGCGGGTCTCGTCGATCACACAGGGTTTTTCGCCCATGCGGGCCGCGTTTTCGACCATGCGCGGGCCAAAGCTCAACAGCTCTTCGCCTTCGATCGTTTTGGGCGTAAGACGGTCTACACCGATGGTTTGTGACTGGGTCATGATCTGCTCCTCCCGACGGCGATCCGAATTTCGCGCATACTACCGGGCGGATTGATGCGGTCAATATTCCGCTTTACGGAATGTTCTTCCGCATGTTGACATGGATCGCAAAGGGGTGTCCATTACCGCCAACGAGGAGGAGGACCCCGAATGTACGATCATTTCCCGATTTCCGATCGCGCCAAGAAAATGCGCGAAACGCTGCTGAAGTTCATGGACGATCACGTCTATCCGGCAGAGAAAATCTACAAAGAGCAAGTGGCCGAAGGCGACCGCTGGCAGCCCGTTCCAATCATGGAAGAGCTGAAGGCAAAGGGCCGGGAATCGGGTTTGTGGAACATGTTCCTGACCCATGAAGCCGGTGGCTACAAAGGCGCAGGCCTGACCCAGCTGGAATACGGCACGCTGTGTGAAATCATGGGCCGGTCTTCCATCGGGTCCGAGCCTTTCAACTGTTCCGCGCCCGACACCGGCAACATGGAGACGATCTTCATGTACGGTACGGACGAGCATAAGAAGACATGGCTGCAGCCGCTGCTGGACGGCGAAATCCGGTCGTGCTTTGCGATGACTGAACCTGCGGTGGCGTCGTCTGACGCGACCAACATCGAGACGCGTATTGTTCGTGAAGGCGACGAATACGTCATCAACGGCCGCAAGTGGTGGTCCTCGGGTGCGATGGACCCGCGCTGCAAGATCGCGATCCTGATGGGCAAAACCGATCCGGACGCCGAAACGCACAAGCAGCAGTCGATGATTCTTGTTCCTTTCGACACCCCCGGTGTGAAGGTGATCCGCCCGCTGACCGTGATCGGGTATGACCACGCGCCGCATGGCCACGCCGAGGTCGAATACAAAGACGTGCGCGTGCCGGTGTCGAACATCCTGCTTGGCGAAGGCCGCGGGTTCGAAATCGCCCAAGGCCGGCTTGGGCCTGGCCGCATCCACCACGCGATGCGTTCGGTCGGGCAGGCGGAACGCGCACTTGAGATGATGTGCGAACGCGCCATGCACCGGACGTCCTTTGGTAAGCGGATCGCCGACATGGGCGTGACCAAGCATTGGATTGCCGAAAGCCGCATGGAAATCGAACAGGCGCGTCTGCTGGTTCTGCACGCCGCCTACATGATGGACACCGTCGGCAACAAAGTCGCGCGCAAGGAAATCGCGATGATCAAGGTTGTCGCGGCGAACATGGTGCAGCGCGTTGTTGACCGTGCGATGCAGGTGCACGGCGGTGGCGGCGTCAGCCAAGACTTCAGCCTTGCCGCGTCCTTTGCCAACGCCCGGACCATGCGTCTGGTCGACGGCCCGGACGAGGTGCACCGCGAAACGGTCGCTAAGCTGGAACTGAAGCCTTACCGGAACTGATCCCATGACCGACCTTCTGAACCTGAAGGACAAGGTCGTGCTGATCACAGGCTCATCGCGCGGGATTGGCCGCGCGATGGCCGAGATGTTCGCCGAGGCTGGCGCCAAGGTCGTCGTCTCATCGCGCAAGCGCGAAGCCTGTGAACCAGTGGCCGAAGCGATCCGTGCCAAGGGCGGGGAGGCGTTGGTCGTCCCCTGCCACATCGGCAATCCCGACGATCTGCAAAACCTTGTCGATACGACGATCCGCGAGTGGGGTCGCATCGATGTGCTGGTGCCGAATGCCGCGATCAATCCGGTCTATGGTCCGATGCAGGACCTCGACGACGCAGTGTTCGACAAGATGCTGATCACCAATGTGCGCACGATCAACTCGATGTGCAAAATGGTGCTGCCGCAGATGGCCGAAAACGGTGGCGGCTCTGTCGTCATCATTTCTTCTGTGGCGGCCATCAAAGGCTCGACCACCTTGGGCGCTTATGGCGTCACCAAAGCGGCGGATGCTGCCGTGGCGCGTGCCCTCGCGCTTGAATGGGGTCCGAAAAACATTCGCGTCAACGCGATCGGGCCGGGGCTGATCAAAACCGATTTCGCCCGCGCGCTTTGGGAAGACCCCGATCGGATCGAGCGGATCAATAACGCCAACCCGCTGCGCCGCATGGGGACCGTCGATGAAATCGCGGGGACGGCCCTTTGGCTCGCCTCACCTTTGTCGGGCTATGTGAACGGTCAGTTGATCATTGCGGATGGCGGCCAGTCTCTGGCTTAATTCCTGATCTTCTTTGGTCAGAAAAATATCCTGCAGGGGTCCGGGGGTGCAAAACCCCCGGGCCTTTCCGTTTGCGCCGCTGTTTCGGGTTTTGCACCGCCGTCGGATCGGGCATAAGCGCTTTATACAGACGGAGATGCCCATGCCCGCGATCGATCCCAGCCTTATCCCCGAAGACATGCGCCCCATGATCCATGCGCTTTGCGCGACCAGCATCCGCTTGTCCGGCATCATCGCGCGCGGGCCACTGGCCGGCAAACTCGGCGCGGGCGTCGGTGAAAACAGCGACGGCGACCAGCAAAAGGCACTGGACGTCATGGCGGACGAGATGTTTGAAGCCGCGCTGAAGGGCACGGGCGTCAAATACTACGCCTCGGAAGAGCAGGAAGAAGTTCTGACGCTGGATGACGGGGGCCGCTATGCCTTGGCTACGGACCCATTGGACGGGTCGTCGAACATCGACGTGAACGTCACTATCGGCACGATCTTTTCGATTTTTGAGGCGGCGGATGATGCAAGCGCCAGCTTCCTGCGCCCTGCGCGGGACCAGATTTGTGCGGGATACATTGCCTACGGGCCGCAGACACTGATGGCGATTACGTTTGGCAGTGGCACGATGCTGTTCGTGCTGGAGCCCGAGACTGGCGAGTTCGTTCCGGTGGAAAAGGCGATGAAACTGCCCGAGGCGGCGAAAGAGTTTTCGATCAACGCGTCGAACCGGCGGCATTGGACGCAGCCGGTGCTTGCCTATGTCGAAGAGAATGAGCGCGGCAAGGACGGCTCCAAGGGCAAAGACATGAACTTTCGCTGGGTAGGGTCCTTGGTGGCTGAAACGCATCGCATCCTGACGCGGGGCGGTACGTTCCTGTATCCGTCTGACGCGCGGCAGGGATATGAAAACGGACGCCTGCGTATGGTTTACGAAGTGGCGCCCATGGCGTTCCTTGTCGAACAGGCAGGTGGCAAGGCGACGGATGGTGTGAAGCCGATCATGGATTTGACCGCCGAGGAATTGCATGAGCGTCGCCCGTTCGTGTTCGGATCGTCGGAAGAGGTCGACCGGATCGCCGAGCTGCACGGCTGAGGTCAGTCGCTGGCGCGACCGATGCCTTCGGCGAGAGTATTTTTGGAAAGATGAAGAGGAGCCTCGCGATGGCTTTTGATCGTTCTCTTAAGATTGCGCCCTCTATCCTGGCGGCGGATTTTGCGAATTTCGGGGCCGAGATCGAGGCAGTCGAAGCGCAGGGTGCCGATTGGATCCACGTGGATGTCATGGACGGGCATTTCGTGCCGAACCTGACGTTCGGGCCGCCGCTGGTGAAGGCGATCCGCAAGCACATCAAGACCGTGATGGACGTGCATCTGATGATCGCACCCGTCGATCCGTATATCGATGCTTTCGCGGATGCAGGTGCCGATATTCTGACGGCGCACGTCGAGGCCGGGCCGCATATTCACCGGACGCTGCAAGCGATCCGGGGGGCGGGGATGAAAGCTGGTGTCGCGCTGAACCCGGGCACGCCGGCGTCCGCCGTCGCCGAGGTGCTCGACCTTGTCGATCTGATTTGCGTGATGACCGTGAACCCCGGGTTCGGCGGGCAGAAATACATCGACATGACCGGTAAGGTGCGCCAGCTGCGCGCTGCGATCGGGGACCGGCCAATTCACATCGAGATTGATGGCGGCATGGACCCGAACACAGCGCCCGCGATGAAAGAGGCGGGTGCCGATGTGTTGGTGGCAGGATCTGCCGTGTTTAAGGGCGGGTCGGTTTCGGACCCTGCACCTTACGGCGCCAATATCTCAGCCATTCGCACGGCTTGCGACACGCTGGTCTGATATTGTTGCATCGGCGGCCGGGTCCAGCGGTATACGGATCGTGACCCGCAGTCCTTCGCCGGTGGATTCGATCTGAGAGCTTCCGCCCAGTTGATGGGCGGAGGCGTCGATAATCCGCAGGCCCATGCCCGGCGTCGCGGGTTTCGTGTCGGACAGCCCGGTGCCCGTGTCCTGACAGGTCAGAATGGCGAGATCGGGCGCTTCGCGGTGCAGATCAAAACTGATCGTGCCGGACTGGTCTTCGCCGAACCCGTGTTTGACAGAGTTCGCGGTGAATTCGTTGACGATTACGCCTAATGCCGCCGCATGAGCGGCGGTCAGTGTCACCTGATCCACTTTGCAATCAATGCTGATACGATCGGGGACGGAATTCTGTAGCAGTTGCGCGACGCGCGGCAGGAAATCATCGACGGCGACGTGGTTGCCGTCCTGTGCTGAATAAAGCTGTTGGTGCAAAAGAGCGACCGTTTCGATCCGGCGGCGGGTCAGGTCCAGCGCTTCGCGGGCTTCTTCTGATTTGACCGACCGTGCCTGCATCCGCGTCATCGCCGATACGGACTGAAGCGAGTTCTTGACGCGGTGATCGACCTCTCGCCGCAGCACTTCGGCCTCGCGCAGGGCGCGGCGCAATTCCAGTTGGGCCATGACCTGACGCGCCAGAACGCGCAGGGTTTCCCGCTGCAGTTCGGTCAATTCATTGGGCTTGGTGTCCAATACGCACAGCGTTCCGATGGGATTGCCGCGGGATGTGCGCAGGACCGCGCCCGCGTAAAACCTCAGGTTGTCCGGCCCGGTGACCAGCGGGTTGTCGTGCGTCCGACTGTCGACACGGGTGTCGGTGATTTCCAGAAAGTCGTCTTCCAGAATGGCATGGGCACAGATCGCCTGTTCGATCGGCGTTTCGGGCGCCTCCATGCCGACGCTGGCCTTGAACCACTGGCGGTCGTCGCTGACCAGCGAGACCAGCGAAATCGGCATGCCGCAAATCTGCGACGCAAGTTTGACGACGTCTTCAAACTTGTCTTCCGGATCGGTGTCCAGAACGTGCAGGTCGTACAAATCCTTCAGCCTGTCGATCTGACCGGCCGGGGCTTCGGCTTTCATGGGCATGCTCCTGGCTCAAGAGATGACAGATGCACGAATTGCCCGGCTTTTCAATGTATTGCCGATGTCTTTTTCACGGTTTGATAAACCAGACATGAAAAGTGATCAGAATGCCGGGCCGTTGAGCCTTGAAAGCAGCTCGGCCGCGGTACGAGCTTTGAATCTGTGCAGCAATCTGGCGCGCACATCTTCGATGGTTCTGGGTGACAGACCAAGGTCGCGGGCGATTTCCTTACTGGTCTGTCCCTTTGACAATCCGGCGATGACAGTGCGTTCGCGCGGCGTCAGCGTGTGATGCGGCGTGTCCTGTCCCAGAAGGCTGAAAGACATCACCAGCCGGTCCAACGGATCGGTCGGTGTCAGGGTGCGCGCGTGGAAGCGGACAAGGATGCCGCGTCCGCTGGCGTGGCGCAAAAGCCTTTCGTCGGTGTAGGTTTCGCCCGAGGTCAGAGCCGTCAGCCCAATGTCGCGAGTGTCCCGAAAGGCGCGGTCGCTGTCGTAGAACATGCGAAAGCTTTGCCCGATCAGGCTGTTGACGCTGTGGCCTGTCATCTGCGCGAAGGTTTCATTGCAGGACTTGATGGTGCGTGCCTCGGTCAGGACAAGGCCGATGGGGGCGTGGTCAAAGGCGATCTGGTCTGTGTCGGTCATAGGCTATCCCCGTAGATCTACGGTATTGAGACCGTAGTCCAGTCTGGGCAATCTGTCATCATGCAGATGGCCCAAGATTTGACAGACGTTCAGCAGGCAATTGCCGCCGAGATCGAGTCGCGCCGCGATGATCTGATCGCGCTGACGCAGGATTTGATCCGAATCCCCACGCTGAACCCGCCCGGAGAGAACTATCGCGAAATTTGCGATTACCTTGATCGGCGGCTTTTGCGGTCCGGTTTTCACACGGAACTGATCCGCGCCAAGGGGGCCCCCGGCGACTGCGACGCCTATCCGCGCTGGAATATCGTCGCCCGACGGGAAGGCGCGCGGCCCGGCGAATGCGTGCACTTTAATTCTCACATCGATGTGGTGGACGTCGGTAAGGGATGGACCACCGATCCTTTTGGCGGAGAACTGATCGACGGCAAGGTATATGGTCGCGGCGCGTGCGACATGAAGGGCGGGCTGGCCGCGTCGATCATCGCGGCCGAGGCGTTTCTGGCAGTGGTGCCGGATTGGCAGGGCGCGATCGAGATCAGCGGTACGGCTGACGAGGAATCTGGTGGCTTTGGTGGCGTCGCCTATCTGGCCGAACAGGGGCATTTCAAACGTGTCGATCATGTCATCATCCCGGAACCGCTGAACGTCGACCGGATCTGTCTGGGTCACCGGGGTGTCTGGTGGGCTGAAATCGAAACACATGGGGAAATCGCGCACGGATCGATGCCGTTTCTTGGCGATTGTGCTGTGCGCCATATGGGAGCCGTCCTGCACGAGATGGAACAGACCCTGTTCCCGGCACTGGCGCAAAAGCGGACGGATATGCCGGTGGTGCCTGCGGGCGCGCGCCAATCGACGCTGAACATCAATTCGCTGCACGGCGGTCAGGAAGAAATCCCGCGCGACAGCACCGGGTTGCCCAGTCCGGTTGTGCCGGATAGTGCGCGTATGGTGATCGATCGACGGTTCCTGATCGAAGAAAACATCTACGAGGTGCAGGCCGAAATCCACGACGTGCTGGAGCGGGTCAAGGCGGGCCGCGACGGTTTTTCCTACGACATCCGCGAGATGCACCGCGTCCTGCCAACCATGACGGACAAGGGGGCGCCTGTTGTCACGACGGTGACCCAAGCGATTCGTCAGACACTCGGAAAAGACCCGGATTACGTTGTTTCGCCGGGCACTTATGACCAGAAGCATATAGACAGGATAGGAAAGTTAAAAAATTGCGTGGCTTATGGCCCCGGAATTCTGGACCTTGCGCACAAACCGGATGAATATGTCGGTGTAGATGACATGGTGGCCTCGGCGCAGGTTATGGCCCTCAGCCTGCTTGCGCTTCTTGGACCACCTGAAACCCCGTAGCCGGGGAGCAGGGAGAATATGATGACCTACACGTCCTTTGCCATGACCAGTGTCGCCGCCTTGGCGCTTAGCGCGACGATGGCGTTGGCGCAGCAGACCGACATCACTGTCGGCCAGCAGCTAGAACCGCCGCACCTTGATCCGACGTCCGCCGCGGCAGGGGCGATTGACTCGGTCGTATATTCCAACGTTTTCGAAGGCCTGACCCGCTTCGGCTCTGACGGGTCTGTTGGCCCCGGTCTGGCGCGCAGCTGGGACATTTCCGAAGACGGGAAGACCTATACCTTCCATCTGGCCGAAGGCGTGAAGTTCCATGACGGCACCACGATGGATGCCGAGGACGTGGTGTTTTCGCTGGACCGTGCACGGGCCGAAGATAGCGTGAACGCACAAAAGGCGCTGTTCGCCGGGATCGAAAGCGTTGAAGCGACGGATCCGACGACCGTGACCGTGACGCTGAAAAACCCTGACGGAAACTTCCTGTTCAACATGGCTTGGGGCGATGCAGTCATCGTGGCGCCCGAGTCGATCGAGAACATCAAGACCACGCCTATCGGCACCGGTGCGTTCATGTTTGACAACTGGGTTCAGGGCGACCGGATCGAGTTGAAGAAAAACCCCGAGTATTGGGGTGAGCCTGCGATGCTTGAGGAAGTGACCTTCAAGTTCATCAGCGACCCGACCGCCGCATTCGCCGCGATGATGGCCGAAGATGTCGATGTCTTCGCCGCCTTCCCGGCCCCGGAAAACCTGCCGCAGTTCGACGCTGATCCGCGCTTTAAGGTGCTGGTTGGCTCGACCGAGGGCGAGACGATCCTTGCCATCAACAACAAGCAGGCGCCGCTGGACAACGTGAAGGTGCGTGAGGCAATCGCGCACGCGATCAACCGTCAGGAAATCATCGACGGTGCGCAGTTTGGTTACGGAACGCCCATCGGGACGCACTTTGCGCCGCACCATCCTGATTACCTCGACCTGACCGGAATGTCCGACTTTGATCCCGAAAAGTCCAAGATGCTGCTGGAAGAAGCGGGCGTAACCCTGCCGCTGAAGCTCAAGATGACGCTGCCGCCGCCGTCCTACGCCCGTCGTGGGGGGGAAATCATCGCCGCGCAACTGCGTCAGGTGGGTATCGAGGCCGAGATCGAGAACGTCGAATGGGCGCAATGGCTGGAATCGACCTTCCGCGGGTATGATTATGGCCTGACCATCGTCAGCCATACGGAGCCGCTGGACATCAACATCTATGCCCGGCCCGAATACTACTTCCAGTACGACAACGCTGAATTCCAAGCGCTGATCGAAAAGATTAATCTGGAGTCCGATCCCGACGCGCGGTCCGAGATGTTCAAGCAAGCGCAGACCACCATCGCCGAAGATTACGTCAACGCTTACCTGTTCCAGCTGCCGCTGATCACGGTCGCCAAGACGGGTGTTGAAGGTCTGTGGGAAAATGCGCCGACCCAAGCCGCCGATATGACGGCGGTCCACTGGGCCGAATGACGATCAGCCCGCCGGATATCGCCTGCGCCAAATGTGCGCGGATGTCCGGCGGGCCTTTCCCACTGCGCCCAAGGGCGCGTGGTTCTTTCCCTAAATCACAGTTTCAGGTGGCCTGACGCATGGTGCGCTATGCCCTGACCAGATTGCTATCCTTGGCGATCAGCCTTTGCGTCGCGTCGGTCGTGATCTTTCTGGCGGTCGAAATCCTGCCCGGCGACCCCGCGGCCTTCATGCTGGGCGTCAACGCGCAAGAAGATACGCTGAACGCCCTGCGTGATCAGCTTGGGCTGAACGGGTCGCTTTGGACACGATATGCATCTTGGGTCGGCGGTATGCTGAGCGGTGATTTCGGCACGTCTTACACCTATCGCACGCCGGTGGCGGATATGATCGGTGATCGGCTGTGGGTGTCACTTCCCTTGGCCATCTATGCGCTGACGTTGTCGACCTTGATCGCCTTTCCGGCGGGCATCTGGGCGGCCTCGCGCCGGGGGTCTGCGGTAGATGTGGGCGTAATGGGGATCACCCAGCTGGGCGTCGCCATTCCGAATTTCTGGTTCGCGATGCTGATGGTCGTCGTGTTCGCCATCAATCTACGCTGGTTTTCGGCAGGTGGTTTCCCGGGTTGGGACGAAGGGTTCTGGATATCGATGAAATCGCTGACGCTGCCCGCCATCGCCTTGGCCTTGCCTCAGGCGTCGATCTTGGCGCGGGTTATGCGGTCCTCCTTGCTTGATACGCTGTCCGAAGATTTCGTGCGCACAGCGCGGGCCAAGGGGCTGTCCAAGCGGCAGGCCCTGTGGCGGCACGCGCTGCGCAATGCGCTGATCCCTGTGCTGACGATCATCGGCCTGCAATTTTCGTTCCTTCTGGCGGGCGGGATCATCATTGAGAACGTGTTTTACCTGCCGGGTCTTGGACGGTTGATCTTTCAGGCGATTTCGGCGCGCGACCTGATCGTCGTGGAATCCGTTGTGATGCTGTTGGTGTTTGCCGTGGTGTTGGTGAACTTTCTTGTCGATCTCGCCTACGCGCTGGTCGACCCGAGGTTGAGGCACGCGCGATGACGGACTTGCGCACGGAAACACTGCCCCCTGCTGCGGCGCCGGTCCGGCTTTGGGGCCGCGCGTTGCGGTCGCGGAACCTTGTGATCGGGGCCTGTCTGACCTTGGTGTTCGTCTTGGCGGCCTTGGTGTCGTTCATTTGGACGCCCTTCGACGTGACCGGGATCGACATCGCGAACAAGATCAAGCCGCCCTCGGCCCGGAACCTGTTGGGCACAGATCATTTCGGGCGGGATATCCTGTCGATGATTATGGTGGGCGCGCGGGTGTCGATTGCCGTGGCCGTGGTCGCCGTGGGGATCGGCATGGCCTTTGGCGTGCCTTTGGGCCTTTGGGCGGCGGCGAAAAAGGGATCGTTGTTGGACGAGGTCATCATGCGCGCCAACGATCTGGTCTTTGCCTTCCCGTCGCTGGTGATCGCGATCCTGATTACAGCTGTTTTCGGTCCCTCGGCCATCAACGCGATCATCGCGATCGGCATTTTCAACATCCCTGTCTTTGCCCGTCTGACGCGGTCCGGTGCGCTGTCTTTGTGGCAGCGTGACTACATTCTGGCGGCTCGGGTCGCGGGCAAAGGGGCCACGCGGATTTCGGTTGAACACATTCTGCCCAACGTGACGAACCTGTTGATTGTGCAGGGAACAATCCAGTTTTCGCTGGGTATCTTAGCCGAGGCCGGTTTGTCCTATGTCGGTCTTGGTGCGCAGCCGCCCACACCGTCTTGGGGGCGGATGCTGGCGGAAAGCCAGACGATGATTTCCTTCGCACCGCATATGGCCTTGTTCCCGGGGCTTGCGATCCTTTTGACGGTTCTGGGGCTGAACCTGATGGGCGACGGGCTGCGTGATCTGTTCGATCCCAAATTGCGGGGCCGGTCATGAGCCTTCTGCAGATCGAAAACCTGTCGCTGGATATCGGGCGTCATCAGATCCTGCGTGATGTGACACTCTCAGTCGATCCCGGTCAGATCGTCGGCGTGATCGGAGAATCCGGGTCCGGCAAGTCCATGACCGCCTTCACCGCTATGCAGCTGTTGCCAGACGGATCGACGGCGACAGGGACAGTCAGACTGTCTGGTCACGATATGCTTGCCCTGTCAGAGCCGGAGCTGTGCAAGCTGCGCGGGAACGAAGTTGGCATGGTGTTCCAAGAGCCGATGACCGCGCTGAATCCGATCCGCACGATTGGCGATCAGGTGGCGGAGACCATCCTGATCCACGAAAACGTCAGTCGGTCCGAGGCGCTGAAGCGGGCTGAAAACGCCTTGAATAGGGTCGAATTACCGGCTGATCGCTTTCCACTGACCCGCTATCCGCATGAGTTGTCGGGCGGGCAACGGCAGCGCGTAGTGATCGCAATGGCGATTGCGCTCCGTCCTCAGTTGCTGATCGCGGATGAGCCGACGACTGCGCTGGACGTGACCACTCAGGCCCAGATCCTCGACCTGCTGAAACGGCTGGTGAAAGAGGATGGGATGGGTCTGCTGATGATCTCTCATGACCTTGCGGTTGTGGCAGACATGGCGGACGAAATTGTCATTATGCAGAAGGGCCGTGTCGTGGAACGCGGCCCTTGTCCTGCGATCTTCGGCGCCTTGCAGCATCCTTATTCGATCTCTTTGCTAAAAGCGTCGACCCACACCCCAGACCGATCGGTCCAGACTGAAGATCAGCCTTTGTTGCGTGTCCAAGACGTGCGGCGCGCCTATCGCCTGCCACGCAAAACCCTGTTCGGATCCCCGGGGAGTTTCGAGGCTGTTCGCGGTGTGTCATTCGACCTAAAGCGGGGCGAAAGCCTAGGCCTGGTCGGAGAGTCCGGCTGCGGGAAATCGACCCTAACAAGGGCGATTCTGGGCCTCGAAGAGGTGCAGGGCGGGGAAATTTTGTTGGACGGAGAGCCTGTTTTTACCGGCCATAAGCCCAACCGAAACGTCCGTCGCAGGATGCAGGTGGTGTTCCAAGACCCCTATGGGTCGTTCAACCCACGCCACCGGGTCGACCGTTTGATCTGTGAACCGTTTCACCTGCTCGACACACCACCGACAGGCAAGGCCCGTGACGCCGCGATTGAAGAGGCGCTGGTGTCGGTCGGGATGTCAGGTTCGGACCGGTACAAGTACATCCACGAGTTTTCCGGCGGGCAGCGTCAGCGGATCGCGATCGCCCGTGCGCTGATCATCAAACCTGATCTAATCCTGCTGGACGAGGCGGTCTCGGCGCTCGACGTGCAGGTGCGGGCGCAGATTTTGGACTTGCTGGCTGACCTCTCGGCAAAGTTCGGGCTGAGCTACTTGTTCATTAGCCACGACCTGAGCGTCGTGCGCGTCATCACCGACCGCTGTCTGGTGATGAAAGCTGGAGAGATTGTTGAGCAGGGGCTAACCGAACAGGTCTTCGCCAATCCGCAGCATCCCTACACCCGCGAATTGATTGCCGCCGCACCGGAGCTTCCGGAGACGGTTTGAAAGGACATCACATGAAAGACCTATGGTTCGATCCGTCTCAATGCTTGATCGACGGTCAGTGGATAGCCCCGTCAGGTGGTCAAACCCTGCCGCTGTTCGACCCGTCGACCGGAGAGGAGATCGGCGCGATCGCCCGCGGTCAAGCCGCCGACATTGACGCTGCGGTGGGCGCGGCGACGAAGGCGTGGCAAGGCGCATGGGGCCGGACCCCGGCGGCCGAGCGGGGGCGTATCCTAATGGCTTTGGGCCGCTTGGTCGCGGAAAAGGTCGACGTGCTGGCGCGGATCGAAGCGGCCGATGTGGGCAAACCGTTGAAACAGGCGCGTGCGGACGCGGTGGCCTTGGCGCGGTATCTGGAATTCTACGGTGGCGCAGCGGACAAGCTGCACGGCGAAACCATCCCCTATCTGGACGGCTATACCGTTTACACCCTGCGTGAGCCGCATGGGGTGACCGGACATATCGTACCGTGGAACTATCCGATGCAGATCATCGGGCGATCGGTGGGCGCGGCCTTGGCTGCGGGCAATGCCTGTGTGCTGAAACCGGCCGAGGATGCCTGTCTGACCGCCTTGGCCTTCGCTGATCTGGCGCGGCAGGTTGGGCTGCCGGACGGTGCGCTGAACGTGGTTCCGGGGCTGGGCGCAGAGGCCGGCGCGGCGCTGACCGCGCATCCCGGCGTGCATCATCTGTCGTTCACGGGCTCTGTCGCGACGGGGCGTATGGTGCAGCGGGCTGCGTCTGAAAACGTGGTTCCCGTGACGCTGGAGTTGGGGGGCAAGTCGCCGCAGATCGTGTTCGACGATGCGGATTTGGAGGCGGCGCTACCGTTCCTTGTGAATGCAGGCATCCAGAACTGCGGACAGACCTGTTCGGCGTCGTCACGCATTTTGGTGCAGCGCAAGGTTTACGAGCAGGTGCGCGAAGCGATGGCGTCGCGCTATGCTGGGCTGCGGGTCGGCAAGGCCGTAGACGATCTGGACGTTGGGCCTGTGATCTCGGCGAAGCAGAAGGGTCTGGTCGAGGGGTTCTTGGACAAGGGGCAGGGGCTGGAGATCGCCGGTCAGGCCACTTTGAATGATTTGCCGAGTGACGGCTATTACGTGGCACCGACGCTTTATGCCGGGGTCGCCCAAGATCACGCCTTGGCGCAGGATGAAATTTTTGGCCCCGTGCAGGTGATGATCCCCTTTGAGGATGAGGCCGAGGCTGTCGCGATTGCGAACGGCACGGATTACGGTCTGGTCGCTGGGGTCTGGACGCGGGACGGTGCGCGGCAGATGCGCATGGCCCGGTCGATCCGGGCGGGGCAGGTGTTTCTGAACAATTACGGGGCTGGCGGCGGCGTCGAACTGCCCTTCGGCGGGATCGGCAAATCAGGCCACGGCCGCGAAAAGGGGTTCGAGGCGCTGTACGGCTTTACCACGCTGAAGACGGTCGCGGCGTATCATGGATAACATGGACGGGTGTGCCGATCGCGGCGCTTGCCAATTCGCAAAGATCGGCAGACTGTCCGCACAAAATTTGGGAGGATCATCATGAGACTGGATGGCAAGACCGCGATCGTAACGGGCGGCGCACAAGGCTTTGGCGAGGGTATCGTCCGGCGCTTCGTGGAAGAGGGCGCGCGGGTGATGGTCGCGGATATTCAGGGCGATGCCGCCATGGCGATGGCAGAGCAGCTCGACGGGATCGGCTGTGCGGTGGACGTGTCGAAAACCGACAGTGTGAACGCGATGGTCGCGCAGGCGAACGATGCCTGGGGCCATGTCGATATCATGGTGAACAACGCGGGTGTGTCGCATATGCCCAAGCCTCTGGAAGACGTGGAAGAGGACGAATTTGACCGCGTACTAAACGTCAACGTCCGGTCGATCTATCTGACAGCGCGGGCTTTGGTGCCTCAGATGAAAGCGCGGAAATCGGGTTGTTTTGTTCAGATTTCGTCGACCGCGGGGGTCAGCCCGCGGCCGAACCTGAACTGGTACAATGCGTCCAAGGGATGGGTGAACACCGCAACGCAAACCATGGCCGTCGAACTGGCCCCGCATGGTATCCGCGTGAACGCGGTGAACCCCGTGGCGGGCGAAACGCCTTTGCTGCCGACGTTCATGGGCGAAGACACGCCAGAGATGCGGGCCAAGTTCCTGTCGACCATTCCGATCGGGCGCATGTCGACTCCGCAGGACATTGCAAACGCATCGCTGTATCTGGCCTCGGACGAGGCATCGATGGTGACCGGCGTCTGCATGTTGGTGGACGGCGGCCGGTGCATCTGACCTGACCCTTCTGACATGCGTATAGATATCATCCTGTTGGTCTTGGCCTATGTGCTAAGCCAGTTTTTCCGGTCGTTCCTGCCGGTGCTGACCAATGTCCTGAACGAAGACATCGGCGCTAAGGCGGCGGATTTGTCGCTGGCGGCGGGCATGTGGTTCCTGATCTTCGCGCTGTTTCAGATCCCGGTGGGCTGGGCGCTGGACAAGCTGGGGCCGCGCCGGACCTCTGGCTGGTTGCTGTTGGTCGGCGGCGGGGGCGGGGCGCTTTTGTTCGCCTTGGCGCAGGCGCCGTGGCAGATCGTCGTGGCCATGGGGCTGATCGGGGTTGGCTGTTCGCCGGTTCTGATGGCGTCCTATTATATCCTTGCGCGGGTCTATCCTGCCGCGATGTTCGCCACCTTCGCGGCCTTCATCATCGCCTTTGGGCAGGCGGGCAACCTAGCCGGCTCCCTCCCGCTGGCCTTGGCGGTCGAGGCGTTCGGCTGGCGGATGAGCATGGGGCTGCTTGCCGTGGCATCCGTCGTCGTGGCCCTTTTGTTGCTGCGCACCGTTCAGGATCCCCCGGCGATCGTTGATGCGCCCAAGGGCAGCCTGCTGGACGTGCTGAAGATCCGTGGGTTGTGGCTGATCCTGCCGCTGACGCTGGTGAACTATGCGCCAGCCGCCGGAATGCGGGGCCTTTGGGCCGGACCATTCTTTGCCGAGAACTACGGCGCAGACGCGCGATTGATCGGATACGCGACGCTGGTCATGGCTGTGGCGATGATCGTTGGCACCTTTGCTTACGGCCCGCTGGATCGGGTGCTGGGGACGCGCAAATGGTTGAACGTCTTTGGGGCGGTGACGTCGATCGGTCTGGTGACGACGCTGGCGCTGATGCCGCCTGCGGGTGTCTGGACAGCCGTGATCCTTTTCGCGCTGACCGGGTTTGTGCTGTCGAATTATCCGATGATCATGGCCCATGGTCGCGCCTTCCTGCCGCCGCATCTGGTGGGGCGGGGCGTCACGCTGATGAATCTTTTCTCGATCGGTGGGGCGGGTCTGGCGCAAATGATCACCGGGCCGCTTTACATGGGTGGGGGATTCGTTCCGGTGTTCATGTTCTACGTCATCGCGCAGTCCATCGGGCTGGTGATTTACCTCTTTGCGACGGATCGGACCGACTGAGCCTTTGGGAAAAGGTCTATCGCAGGCCTTGATAGGTCGTATCAGCGCATTAAGCTTTGCACCGCGTCGCGCCTGCGGTATAGCCGCGCGACCCAAGTGAAAGGAGCTTTTCTGATGGGCTATAAAGTCGTCGTCGCCGGTGCCACGGGTAATGTGGGCCGCGAAATGCTGAACATCCTCGCGGAGCGTCAGTTCCCCGTGGACGAAATTGCCGTGCTGGCCTCGCGTCGGTCGCTGGGCACCGAAGTCAGCTTTGGCGATAAAACCCTGAAGACACAGGACCTCGACACCTTCGATTTCACCGGCTGGGACATGGCGCTGTTTGCCGTGGGTTCGGGCCCGACGAAGGAATATGCGCCCAAGGCCGCCAAGGCGGGCTGCATCGTGATCGATAACTCCTCGCTTTACCGTTACGACCCGGACGTGCCGCTGGTGGTGCCCGAGTGTAACCCCGAAGCCGTCGATGGCTATGCCAAGAAGAACATCATCGCCAACCCCAACTGCTCGACCGCGCAGATGGTCGTGGCGCTGAAGCCGTTGCATGACCGCGCGCGGATCAAGCGGGTTGTCGTGTCGACCTACCAGTCCGTTTCCGGTTCGGGCAAAGAGGCGATCGACGAGCTGTGGGACCAGACCAAGGCGATCTACAACCCGACGGACGAGTACGAGGCCAAGGTGTACCCCAAGCAGATCGCGTTCAACGTGATCCCGCACATCGATGTCTTCATGGAAGACGGTTCGACCAAGGAAGAATGGAAGATGGTCGCCGAGACCAAGAAGATCATCGATTCCAGCATCAAGGTCACCGCGACCTGCGTGCGCGTTCCGGTGTTCGTTGGCCACTCTGAAGCCGTCAACATCGAGTTCGAAGACCATCTGGACGAAGACGAAGCGCGCGACATCCTGCGCGAAGCGCCGGGCTGCATGGTAATCGATAAGCGCGAAGACGGCGGCTATGTCACGCCGATCGAATGCGTCGGCGACTACGCGACCTTTATTTCGCGCATCCGTCAGGACAGCACGATCGACAACGGCCTGAACATCTGGGTCGTGTCTGACAACCTGCGGAAGGGTGCTGCGCTGAACGCGGTGCAGATCGCCGAGACGCTGGGCAAGCGTGTGCTGAAAAAAGGCTGAGCGATTCAGGCTTGGACGTATCAAGGGGACGGTCTTCGGGCCGCCCCTTTCGTTTGTGCGGACTTCCGTTGGCACTGGGACGGGCCGGATTGGAAACTTGGCCAAATCCCGCCGGTTGCGCGCTTGTCCCTTGGCCTTCGCCCGCGCTGCCAGCAAAGTGTGTGGGACGTTTCAACAGAAAGACCTTTGCCATGCGCCCTTATGCTCTTGCCCTGACCCTGCTGGCCCTTCCCGCCCCGCTTTGGGCCGATGACATCAGCGTCAGCAGCGACGTTACGCAGGCGACGATTTTCCCGCAGGGAGCCAGCCTGACCCGCGTGGCGCAGGTCGACGTGCCCGAAGGTCGGCATCAGATCATTTTGACCGATATGCCGATGATCGATCCGGCGACTTTGCAATTGTCCGCACCGGGGCTGACCCTGGGGGCTATTCGGTATCGCGATGATTTCGTGCCGCCGCGCACGCAAGAGGATCAGGCACAGATCGCCGCCGCGAAGGCAGAGGTCGAGGTAAAGGAACAGGCGTTGCAAGCCGCGCAGGACGCCGTGGCCGCCATCCGGGCCGAGGCCGAGGCCGCGCGCTCTCGGATCGCGTTTCTGGACGGGATCGGGCAGTCGGACGGTCTGGCGCAGGCGTCCCCGGATCAATTGCGTGCTCTGGTGGATTTGATCGGTGTAGAAGGTTTGCAGGCGCGGCAGGCGGTGCAACAGGCCGAAATTCGGATGCGTCCGGCCCAACGCGCGGTCAAGGAGGCTGAGGAAGAACTGAGTGATGCCAAAGCGGCCCTAGCCGCGCTTGAGACGGAAGATGAGGACCGGGCCTATCTTGTGATCGACGTGCAAGCCGCCGCCGCGACCACTGCCGACCTGACCCTATCCTACATCACCAACGCAGCATCGTGGGAGCCGACTTATGATCTGCGCCTATTCACCGGCGATACCGATAGCTTGTCGATGGATCGGGGCGCTTATGTTCGGCAGTCGACCGGCGAAAACTGGTCGGACGTGCAGCTGACCCTGTCGACGGTCCGTCCTTCGGGGCAGCAGGAGCCGGGAGAGGTCTGGCCTTGGCTGCGGCGCATCTTTGATCCCGAAAGCATGCCGCAGCCCGTGCCGATGGCGACCCGTTCCCTCAAGGCCCGCGATGGTGAGGCCGACATGATGCTGGCAGAGCCTGTCATGGAAGAGGTCGCGCCCAGCGCGAGCTTTGACGGTATCGCGGTCACCTACGACTACCCCGACGCCGTCAGCATCGCGAATGAGGCGGACGCAGTGCGCCTTGGCTTGGGGTCTGTCGAATTCGAACCGGAGGTCTTTGCCCGCGCGGTTCCTCTGTCTGACAGTACCGCATTTGTCAGTGCTGAGATCACGAACAATTCTGGTGAACTGATCTTGGGAACGGGGGACGCGCGGTTCTATCTGAACGGCACGTTTGTCGGCCAACGGTACCTTGACCTGATCGCAGAAGGGGACGAGGCAGAGCTGTCCTTTGGCCCTATCGAGGGACTGCGTCTGGAGCGTATCGTGCGGGACCGGCAGGAGGGTGACCGGGGTGTCATTGCGCGGTCGAATGAACAGAATGAAACCGTGGACATCACCCTGCGCAATCTGACGGATCGCGCGTGGGATGTTCGGTTGCGTGACCGTGTGCCCTATTCAGAACAGGAAGACCTGAGCGTGACGTACGACGCAACGCCCGCGCCGATCGACACGAATGTGGATGGTCGCCGCGGCGTCTTGGAATGGCGGTTCACGATGGATGCCGGGACCGAAGAGGTGGTGACCCTGTCGCACAAGCTACGTTGGCCACAGGGTCAGCAGTTGCGTTAAGCCTTAGACGGCTTTGAACACACCTTCGTCGGGCAGGTATTGTTCCAGCCCGCCGTCACCGATGTCGTTCCACAGGCCGTGCAAAGACAGCTCGCCCGACTTCACGGCGGATTCGACAAATGGGAAGGTCATCAGGTTGTCGAGAGACACCAAAACCGCCTCTTTTTCCAAGGCGCGAACGCGGGTCGTTTCGTCTTCGATATCCTTGACGCGTTCGTAGCCGGGGCGCAGCAGGTCCATCCAGCGGCCCACAAAGCTGGATTTTTCCTCCAACTCGGGCGCGTGGCCGGAACACATGTCAAGGCATCCGCGTACGCCGCCACAGCTTGAGTGGCCGACGATCACGATATGCGCGACCTTCAACGCGGTCACGGCGTATTCCACCGCGGCCGAGGTACCGTGCTGTGCGCCATCGGGTTCGTAAGGCGGCACGAGGTTCGCGATGTTGCGGTGAATGAAGAACTCACCCTGATCAGCGCCAAAGATCGCCGTGACGTGCACGCGGGAATCGCAGCAGGAAATGATCATGGCGCGGGGGCGCTGACCTTCGTCTGCAAGGCGTCGGTACCACGCTTTGTTTTCGGAAAAGGTTGTCGCTTTCCAGCCATGGAACCGTTGAACCAGAAAGTTCGGCAGAGGTTTGGCAAGCTTCATTGTATGTCCTTCTCTGAGTTGCGGAGCACCGGCGCAGTGCGCACGGCTACCGGGTGTTATAGCGCGACTGCCCGAAGGTTGAAGCGCATTTGATGCGAATTTCATCAACATTCCGAGTGGCAGGAAAGGATTTGGGAAGGGATCGCCGTCATAACCCTGCGCCGTGGGAAGACGAGATGAGGGTGAGATACGTGGATGACGTAAAGGTTCTGGCGCAGGAAGAGGTGGTCCGCCTCGACTCTGACCGCCTGCAGACGTTGTACGAACAATTGGGCGATTCCGGTGCCGAAGATGTTGTGTGCCGCGCAATGGAAGAACTGGCTGTGCGCCTGTCGATGACGGAACGCCTGTTTCGGCAGGATCGCTATGATGAAATGCGCAAAGCGGCGCGGTCGCTAACCGGGATCGCGGACCAGATCGGAATGAATACCCTGTCGCGCGTGGCCTGTGACGTGACCCATTGCATCGATGCGCGGGATCCGGTGGCGCTGTCGGCCACGTTGTCGCGTCTGTTGCGCATTGGCGAACGATCCCTGACCGAGATTTGGGATATGCAGGGCGTGCGCGTCTGAGGCATGGAAACCCCTTGCAGCGACGTGGCCAAACTCTAGGCTTCGGCGCAATGTAAGGAGTTTCCGATGCCGATGACTTTCGCCCCCGCCGACGCCGATGCACTGCCGCTGTATCTGGTTGCCGCGGATCAATTCGAGGACTGGGTTGCCGATCAGGCTGACGCCACACGCAAATGGCTAGAAGCGCAGGGATTTTCCGGCGCGCTTGGGGCCGCTTGTCTGGTGCCCGGGGCCGATGGCGCGCCTGCGTTGGCGCTGGCAGGCTATGGCACCGCTGCGCATCGGGCGCGCGGGCGGTTTGCGCTGGCGGCTGCGGCCATGGCCCTTCCTGCGGGGACCTATCGGTTGCAAAGTGATCTGACCGGCGATGCGCTGGACCAAGAAGCGCTGGGTTGGCTGCTGTCGGCTTATGCCTTCGACCGCTACCGCGAACAGGGCGGATCGGTCGCGCAATTGGTCGCGCCAGAGGGCGTCGATGCCAAGCGGATCGAGGCGATTGCAGCGGGCGAAGCACTGACCCGCGATCTGATCAACACGCCGTCGTCGGACATGGGCCCGGATGAGTTGGAGGACGCGGCCTCCGGCCTTGCGACTGAATTCGGCGCCAGCTTTGACGTCATCAAGGGCGACGACCTGTTGACCCAGAACTTTCCCATGATCCACGCGGTTGGCCGGGCCTCGACCCGTGCGCCGCGATTGATCGACATGCGCTGGGGCGACACTGGCCCCAAGCTGACGTTGGTCGGCAAAGGCGTGTGTTTCGACACAGGCGGGCTCAACATTAAACCCGGCGCGTCGATGGGGTTGATGAAGAAAGATATGGGAGGGTCTGCTACGGTTCTGGGGCTGGCACGGATGATCATGGCGTTGGACCTGTCCGTGCAGCTGCGGGTTCTGATCCCGGCAGTGGAAAATTCGATTTCCGGAAATGCCTTCCGCCCGCAGGACATCCTGACCGCCCGCGACGGCAAAACGGTCGAGATCAATAATACGGACGCCGAAGGTCGCTTGGTTCTGGCCGACGCATTGGTCTACGGGGCAGAGGATAAGCCGGACCTGATGCTGTCGATGGCGACGCTGACGGGCGCGGCACGGGTGGCTGTTGGGCCGGATATTGCTCCGTTTTATTCCGATGATGACGCCGTGGCTGCGGCAATCACCGCGGCAGCGGGCCGCGTGGGTGACCCCGTCTGGCGGATGCCGTTTTATGAACCTTACGAGGCAATGATCGAACCGGGGATCGCCGATCTGGACAATGCACCCAAGGGCGGATTTGCAGGGTCGATTACTGCGGCGCTGTTCTTGCGGCGGTTCGCGGGCGACACCGCGCGCTATACGCATTTCGATATCTATGGCTGGCAACCGGCGTCTGCCCCCGGGCGCCCCAAAGGGGGCGTCGGACAAGGCGCTCGGGCCGTGCTGGACGCGTTGCCAGAGGCACTGGGCCTGTGACCGACCGTCGCGTTCTGAAATCAAACGGGCGCGTGGCTGACGTTTCTCTCAAGGGGAAGGTCAAAGCCGACCGTTTCGTCACAGCGGCCGAACATCGCGTTGCTGCGCCGGTGACTTCGATTCTATCACAGCCAGACGAAGGACCCAGAGAGCGTGAACTGGCCTTTGGTCAGGCGTTCATGGTTCTGGAAACGGACGTGGACTATGCCTTCGGTTACGCGGCCCGCGACGGATATGTCGGCTATGTCCTGCGCGATGACCTGACGCGCATGACCCAAACGCCGACCCATCGGGTGATCAGCAACAGCTATTGGTCCGTTGAACCGGCCCTGAAATCCCCCGACCCGGCAGAGCCGATGCCGATCGGTGCTTTGGTCCATGTCTCGGGTAAATCGCACGACAATTGCGACTGGGCCGAGGTCGGCCTGCCCGACCCGGAAACCGGCGATACGTGGCAGGTGCATATGCCGATGCCGCACCTCGCCCCGCTGACGCCAGCCACGGATGTGGTGGCCGAGGCCGAAAGGTATCTGGGTGTGCCCTATCTATGGGGCGGCAACAGCGGATTCGGGATTGATTGTTCGGGCCTCGTGCAGGCGGCCTGTCTGGCTTGTGAGGTTGAGTGCCCCGGTGACAGTGATCAGCAGGCTAAGGGGCTGGGCGACGCGCTGGCGGATGATGCCGCGCCAAAGCGTGGTGATCTGATCTTTTGGAAAGGTCACGTGGCCTTCGTGGTGGGTGACGGGCGGATCCTGCATGCGAACGCCTATCACATGGCGGTCGCCTACGAGGATATGGACAGCGCGATCAAACGTATCGCGGCCAAGGACGGTCCGGTCACGGGGCGGCGTAGGATCCGCCGGGTCTAGTCGACGGCGCGGATCAACTTGCGCTCCAACACGCGCAGAACGGTTTTCAGATCCTGACCGCGTTTCAGGATTTGCCCGTCCATGCCGACAACCGAATACATGCCCTGCCGCAGACGCAGTGCGGGGCGTTTTTCGATGCGGTACAGTGGGTGTTCTGCCGTTCGTCGGAAGACCGAAAAGACTGCGACCTCGGACAGGGATGAAATCCCATAATCGCGCCATTCGCCTGCTGCGACCATGCGCCCATAAAGCGACAGGATCACGGACAATTCCGTCCGGTGAAATGCAACGCATTCCTTGGCGTTTTGTGGGAAAGGTGTCGGTGGTTGAACCGTCATACGTCAGACTTGCGCTCTTTGTCACCGAAATCAAGAACCTTCCTATAAATCTGTCCGCAATGCGGAAGGTTCTTCCACGGCGCTTGACCCCACCGCGGCATTTGCGCAGGTTGCGCGGCGAACATATTCCGGAGGAAACGACATGACCGAAGCCTATCTTTGCGATGGATTGCGCACACCCATTGGGCGGTATGGCGGGGCGCTGGCCTCGGTCCGCCCGGACGACATGCTGGCGCAGGTAATGCGCGATCTGGCCGCGCGAAACTCGGGCCTGAAAGTTGACGAAGTCATGATGGGCTGCGCCAACCAAGCTGGTGAAGACAACCGCAACGTCGCGCGGATGGCGGCCTTGCTGTCTGGCTTGGGTGAAGACGTGCCGGGTATGACGATCAACCGGCTGTGCGGCTCTGGCCTCGATGCGGTTGGCACGGCGGCGCGGGCCGTGAAGTCTGGCGAAGTGGACGTCGTGATGGCGGGCGGCGTCGAGTCGATGTCGCGTGCCCCGCTGGTGATGCCCAAGGCCGACAGCGCCTTTTCGCGGAAGGCCGAGATCTACGACACCACCATCGGCTGGCGCTTTGTGAACAAGGCGATGCACAAGCACTTTGGCACCGATTCCATGCCCGAGACGGCGGAAAACGTGGCCGAGCAGTTCCAGATCGACCGCTCTTCGCAGGACGCCTTTGCCCTACGCTCGCAGGAACGCGCTGCAGCGGCTATCGCTTCGGGTCGTCTGGCAGAAGAAATCACGCCCGTGACGATCCCGCAGCGCAAAGGCGATCCGATCGTCGTTGATACCGACGAACACCCCCGTACGACCACGATGGAGAAACTGGCCAAGCTGCCCGCACCTTTCCGAGAAGGTGGATCGGTCACGGCGGGCAATGCATCGGGCGTCAACGATGGGGCCTGTGCCGTGATCGTTGCCTCGGCTGAGGCGGTAAAGAAATACGGTCTAACGCCGCGCGCACGGATCACGGCGATGGCCACGACCGGTGTGCCGCCGCGCATCATGGGGATCGGGCCTGCGCCCGCGACCGAAAAGCTGATGGCGATGACCGGGACAAGCATCGGTGACATCGACCTGATCGAGCTGAACGAAGCCTTCGCCGCCCAAGGTCTGGCCGTCACGCGTCAGCTGGGCCTGCCGGACGATGCAGATCATGTGAACCCGAACGGTGGGGCGATTGCACTGGGCCATCCGCTAGGTATGTCCGGCGCGCGTCTGGCGCTGACGGCGTCGCTGTCGATGGGCCACATGGGCGCAAAGCGCGCCGTGTGCACCATGTGCATCGGCGTCGGTCAGGGCATCGCCCTGATGCTGGAAGCGGTCTAACCACACGCCTTCCGGGACGCCTCAATGACCTTTGTGAATTTGTGGCGTCTCTCAGGCTTTTTCAGCTTGATGCAAATATCCCTCGGGGGGTGATCCGCAGGATCTTTGGGGGGCAGACAGCCCCCCTTTCCTTTCGGCTGGCCGAAAGGCTTAGCCGTATGTTGGGTGGAACATATCCGCGGGCGACAGTGTGAACAGCTCGCACCCGTCCGCCGTGACGCCGACGGAATGTTCGAACTGCGCCGACAGGGATTTGTCACGGGTTACCGCGGTCCAGTCGTCGGCCAGAACCTTGGTTTCCGGGCGGCCCAGGTTCACCATCGGTTCGATGGTAAAGAACATGCCTTCTTCCAGCGTCGGTCCGGTGCCGGGACGGCCATAGTGCAGGACGTTCGGTGGCGCGTGGAACACGCGGCCCAAGCCATGGCCACAGAAATCGCGGACGACGGACATGCGGTTCGCCTCGACGTAGGTCTGAATGGCATAGCCGATGTCGCCAAAGGTGTTGCCGGGCTTTACGACCTCGATCCCCTTCAGCAGGGCATCATGGGTCACTTGGATCAGGCGTTCGGCCTTCCGCGACAGCTTGCCCGCCACGTACATACGGCTGGTGTCACCATACCAGCCATCGACGATCACCGTGACGTCGATATTCAGGATGTCGCCATCCTTCAGTTTTTTGTCGCCGGGAATACCGTGGCAGACCACGTGGTTGATCGAGATACACGAAGCATGCTGATACCCCTTATAGCCAATCGTGGCCGAGGTCGCGCCAGCCGCGTTCACCTTGTCTTCGATGATGCGGTCCAGCTCTCCGGTGGTTTGGCCGGGAAAGACGTGTTCGGCGATCTCATCCAGAATTTGCGCAGCCAGTGCACCAGCCTTGCGCATGCCAGCGAAGTCCGCGTCCTGATAGATGCGGATACCATCGCGTGTGATCTGGCTTTTGTCGTCCACTTTCAGCCCTTTCAGTCTTTGCTCCATAAATAGGTCACTTTTGGCATCGATACAACGTGTTGGGGTGTCGCGCTGCGATGCAGTATCCGCAGGCGTGCGAATTCATGGGTGCCTTCAGACCTTGGGCCTGTCAAAGGGCAGGGGTCCGGCAATCTCGATCCCCTCGGGCGTGATATGCGCGGCGATTGCGCGGGCTTCGACCCCGGCGGTCAGGGCATCGGTGACCGCGCGGGCATAGGTCGGGTCGATATCCCCCGCCGCGCCGACGCGATCTGCATCGGTGCGCTGAACGAGGTATAGGATCATCGCGCGGTGCCCGGCCTGAACCATCTGCGCCAGATCGGCCATGTGCCGGGCGCCCCGCGCGGTGACGCTGTCAGGGAATTCTGCCAGCCCGGGTTGGCGCATCAGGGTGACGGACTTCACCTCGACATAAAAATCCGGGCGGTCGGGGGCGCGGAACAGGAAATCGATCCGGCTTTTCTCGGCGTATTTCTGTTCGGGCAGAATGGTGGGGTAATCCGCGAAATCCGCAATCTCGCCGGCTGTGAACGCCTCTTTCAACGCGCGATTGGCCAGAGAGGTGTCGACGCTGGTGAAATGCCCGTTTTCGTGGTCGACCAGCCGCCAGCCGTATTTCAGCTTTTTCTTCGGATCATCATTGGGTTCCACCCAGATGCGCGTGCCCGGCTCGGCCAGACCCATCATCGATCCCGGGTTTGCGCAATGGGCAGTCACCTCGGTGCCGTCGTCCAGTTGGATATCGGCTAGGAAACGTTTGTAGCGGCGGATCAGCCGCGCAGGAACGAGAGGGGTTTGAAAGCGCATGGGGCGGGCCTATACCCTTTTCAAACGGAAAGACAAAGTCAGGAGCCTTCATGCCCAATCCAACCGCCGCCATGCTGGTCATCGGGGATGAGATCCTGTCGGGCCGCACGCGCGATGCCAATATGCACCATCTGGCGCAAGAACTGGTCAAGGTCGGTATCGACCTGAAAGAAGTGCGGGTGGTGTCGGACGACGCGCCTGCAATCGTCGCGGCCGTCCGCGCGCTGTCCGAGGCGTTTGACACGGTCATCACCTCGGGCGGGATCGGGCCGACGCATGATGACATCACCGCAGATTGCATTGCCGAGGCGTTCGGTCGGTCCATCGACGTGCGCGATGATGCGCGGCAACTGCTGGCCGACGCCTATGGTGCACGCGGGGTAGAGTTGACCGAGGCTCGGCTGCGGATGGCGCGGATCCCGGATGGGGCGGCGCTGATTGATAACCCGGTGTCGACCGCGCCGGGGTTCACGGTGGAAAATGTACATGTCATGGCCGGGGTGCCTGCCGTGTTTCAGGCCATGGTCGCATCGGTCCTTCCGACCCTGACAGGCGGCACACCGCTGCTAAGCCAATCGTTGCGCGTCATGCGTCCCGAAAGCGAAATCGCCAGTCCGCTGCGTGATCTGGCGGCAGAGTTTTCGGACCTGTCCTTCGGCTCGTATCCGTTTCAAACGGATGGCGTCTATGGGGCCAACGTGGTTGTGCGGGGGCAGGATGGTGCGCGGCTGGACGCGGCGATGGTGAAATTGTCCGAGGTGTTTCCTGATGCCTGATCTTATTGATTACTTCGCTTGCGCCGATGCGACCTGGCCCGCGGCAGAGAAGATCGAGTGTGGGCCTTTCATGCTGCGTAAATCCCCGGGCGGCGGTAAACGCGTGACGGCAGCGACGGTGATCGGCGACGTGACCTCTGATGATATCGCCATTGCTGAAACGCGGATGCGGGAGTTTGGTCAGAAGCCACTATTTTCCCTGCGGGCGGGCGATGAGGAACTGGACGATATTCTGGCGGCGCGAGGGTACGCCATGGTCGATCAGACCAATGTGCTAAGCGCGCCGGTCGAGGACCTGATCCATGAGGACACGGACATCGAACAGGCCAGCCTTGCGGTTTGGGAGCCTTTGGCGATCCAACTGGATTTCTGGGCGCAGGGTGGCGTAGGCCCGGATCGGATCGCCGTGATGGAGCGTGCCGATTGCCCCAAGACCGCGCTGATCGGACGGCATGACAATTCCCCCGGCGGCACCTGCTATGTGGGCGTGGCGCAGGGTATCGGCATGATGCACGCGCTGGAAATCGTCCCCTCGGCCCGCCGCGCCGGTATGGGCCGCGCAATGAGCGTGCACGCCGCGCAATGGGCCGCCCAAGAAGGCGCGACGCATTTCGCGGTGCTTTGCGTACAGGCGAATGAGGCGGCGAATGCCTTGTATGCCAAGCTGGGAATGACCAAGGTGGGTCAGTACCATTATCGGATCAAGGAAAGCTGAGATGAGCAAAAGCGACCTGCCCACCGCGTTGAACCTACCCATGGTCGACCCGCTGCCCGCGCCGACGCAGAAGTATTTTGACATCTGTCAGGACAAGCTGGGGATGGTGCCGAACGTCTTGAAAGCGCACGCTTTTGACATCGACAAGCTGAACGCATTCACCGCGCTCTATAACGATCTGATGCTGGCTGATAGCGGGATCACCAAGCTTGAGCGTGAGTTGATCGCCGTCGTTGTGTCTTCGATCAACGGGTGTTTCTACTGTCTGACGGCGCATGGGGCGGCAGTGCGCGAATTGTCGGGCGATCCCAAGCTGGGCGAGATGATGGTGATGAACTATCGCGTCGCCGATCTGGAGCCGCGCCAGCGCGCGATGCTGGATTTTGCCGCCAAGGTCACCACGGAAAGCCGCAAGATCGAAGAGGCCGACCGTCAGGCCCTGCGCGATCATGGATTCACCGATCGTGATATCTGGGACATCGCCAACGTGGCGGCCTTTTTCAACATGACGAACCGGGTGGCTAGCGCCACGGACATGCGACCGAATGATGAGTACCACTCTCAGGCACGCTAGGGTCTTGCGCTGGTCCTGTGTTGCGCTGATCGCGGGCCTTTTCGGGGCGCCTGCGTGGGCTTTTGAGCCAAGCCTGCCTGATGCCGCCAGTGCGACCTTCGATGATCGGGACGCGCTGGGATCAGTTGCTGTGCCGATTGCGCCTTATGGGGCCGACGATCCAACCGTTGTGGTCGAGGGGCCGTTGCGGCGCCGTGCTTGGTTGATCCCGTCTCCGACATTGCCGACCCTGCGGATCGTCCAAGACCTGCGAGAAGAGATCACTGCGGCTGGATACGAGATCGTGCTGGATTGCGCGGGCGAGGATTGCGGTGGGTTTGATTTCCGCTTTGACCTGCCGGTTCTGGCGGCGCCTGCAATGAACGTCGATCTGTTCGATTTCCGGGTGCTGACGGCGACCAAATCCTTCGGCCCGCAGACCGAATATCTGTATGTTCTGGTCAGTAAGGGCCGCAGCAACCGTTATATCCAGTTGTTCGAGGTGGTCGAGAACGGCGCAGCCTCTCCTCGGGGTGAGGGTGCGGCGCAGGCCAGCGACGCTACGACACCCGCACCATCCACGCCGATCTCGAGCAATGTGTTCGTGTCGCGCCTTGTCGACTCTGGCCACGTTGTTCTGTCTGATCTGGAATTTGCAACGGGTGCAGATGCGTTGAGCGAACGGGATTACAGCTCGCTCTCCGCATTGGCGGATTACCTGATCCAAAATCCCGCTAGTCGTCTGGCGTTGGTCGGCCATACCGATGCGGTTGGTTCGTTGGATGCGAATATCGCCTTGTCGCAACGCCGGGCAGAATCGGTGCGGCAGCGTCTGATCCGGGCTTACGATATCCCCGAAACCCAGATCACGGCGCGGGGCGCGGGCTATCTTGCCCCTGTTCAAAGCAATCTGACCGCGCAAGGCCGTACCGCAAACCGACGGGTCGAAGCGATCCTTCTGTCGATCGAATAACCAAAGAAAAACCCGGCGAAAACGCCGGGTTGTAGGTGGCCTTGGGTAAGGCGGGGGAAGGAAACCTAAAGTCGTGTCACCAGATGTCGGGGCCTTTTTCAGCAAAGGACCGGACAAGGAAGTCGATGAAGGCACGCACCTTGGGCTGGGTGAACCGGCCCGGCGGGTAGACCGCATAGATGCCTTGCGTTTCTGCAGGAAGCTCCGGGATCGCGTCGACCACCAACCCGTCTTTCAGCGCATCGGCATAAAGGAAGGACGGTAGGTAAGCGATGCCAAGACCCGCGATGGCGGCGTTTAGCAGGGATTGCCCATCGTTGACCGACAGCCAGCCTGCGGTGCGCACCTGACGCTTTTCGCCAGACGGCGCGGTCAGCTTCCAGACGTTGCCAGAGGCCTGCGAGCTGTAGTGCAACAGCTTGTGTTCGTTCAGATCGTCGATCTTCTGCGGACGGCCATATTTTTCAAAATAGGCCGGGGCCGCGATCATACGCTTCGACGTCTCGGTCAGCTTGCGGGCTCGCAGGGTGCTGTCTTCCAACTCACCGATGCGGATGGCCATGTCGAAGCCTTCCGAGATCAGTTCTACGTAGCGATTGTTCAACACCATGTTCACCGTGATGTCCGGGAATTCAGCGAGGAATTCGCCCAACACCGGGCTTAGATGATTGACACCAAAGTCGGTCGCCACGCTGATCCGCAACAGCCCAGAGGGCGCGGATTGCATCGAGGTGACCAATGCGTCGGCTTCTCCGGCGTCGTTCAGGACGCGGCGGGCACGGTCATAATAGGCCAAGCCGATCTCGGTCGGGGATACACGACGTGTTGTCCGGTTCAGAAGACGTGCGCCCAATCGCGCTTCCAAAGAGGAAACGTGTTTGGACACGGCGGATTTGCTGATCCCCATCTTCTTGGCCGCGTCGGTGAAACCACCTTGATCCACGACCGTCGCAAATGCTTCCATTTCTGTCAGACGGTCCATTGCCTTACCTTTCTGCCTGTACTCAGTATTCTGCCTTGGCATCAGGTATCGCCGCCAATCTGGGCACAATCCGGGCGGGCCATCGTCAATATGGGGGTATTGTCGGGATCGTTTATGGACTGGAAACAGGGAAACACCCCGTTTCCCGCCACATTTGCGCTAATTCAGGCGGTTTCGACGCAATGTCGCCGGAAAGCGCGTTTCAGAAGGTCCAGTTCTTCGCGCAGCAGGTCAATCTCGGCTTGGATTGTTTCGTCGGCGGCTTCACCGGCGATTATGGCAAGACTGTCCAGAACATCGCCGGTATTGGTTTCGATGATTGTGATTGTCTGGATCCCGTCACTGATTGCCGCCACGGGGATGTCGAAGGCGACACGCCATGTGCCGTCGCCTGCAGGGGTTACAGCCACGTCGTCCAAGGGGCGGTCACGGAACCGTGCCGACACGCCGGGGCGCAGGTCTTCGGGCACATTGGAAATCACGCCCTCGTATCGGCCGTTGGTCAGGCGGGTCTTGGTCACCTTTAGGATGCTCATCGGGACGTCCTTCAGAATTCAGCGCGGGGGCAGCGGGCCAGGGTCAGGTCGCGGATTGTGACTTGGTTCATGTCCGGGCCTTCAAAGATCAGGTCCAGCCAAGCCTTTTCCAGCCGTTCTTCGTTGATGTCAGTATAGGCGAGGTCGAATTCGATCATCGTCTCTTCGCCCTTCACGGGGAATTCACGGACGATCTGTTCGGTATTCGGGCCTTGGGTGATATTCAGACGCGCAAACATTTCCAGCGGTTTTTCCAGCTCGACCCGCATGGTCAGGCGGATCAGGTGGGTTTTGCGCAGGCCCACCAGCGCATCATCAGGCATTTCGATCACCAGAGACAGGAACGATCCATCAAAGGCGAAAACGTCCATCCGCAGACCGTAGGGCGCAATGTCGATGGCGCGCGTATTGCGCAACTGGCGCAGGGACAGTTCGGAATGGATGCAATCGTGGTGCAGCGTGATTTCATGGCCCAGCCGCGATTTCGCCGGGGCCGAGGCGATCCCGCGTGCCGGCACAGGGCCACGCCACAACTCTGGCCGCCACGACCAATCGGTGCCGTGGGGCAGGGGAAAGACGTTTGATCCCAGCAGCGGCAGGGCCAGTCGCGCGTCCGCCTCGTGCAGCAGCGCATCGAGGTTGGATTTCAGCGCTTTGGCTTTGGCGCGTGTGCCGCGAAGCTCAGACAGGTCGTCGGTGCGCGCTTTCTTGGCCGCCTTTTTCCAACGGGCCAATTCCCGTTGGGTCACAAAGTGGTCCAGAAATTTCGAAATCGCGCTTGCCATGGATGCCTGTCGTTCTTCGGTCTGCCGCCGGAGTGATTGCCCTGACTATGTATACTGCAAGGGTTAACGCACGGCTATACCGTTGACGCGCCAGTCGCGTGCGCCTTATCCGCCCGGGCTGTCGCCGCGGATATTTCGTGCAAGAGTCAGCAACAGGTTGCGCCCCTCAAGGCCCGCGCCCGACCCATCCTGCATGGCGTAGGCCGCCAGCCCAATGGTGTGATCGTTGGCCTGAAGAACGCCGCGCCAATGAACCGGATCGGCCTGATCCGTCGCGCTTGTCCCGCCGTTCGACAATTGCACAACCCGGACGTTGTCGATCACGGCGTCATATAAGACGGTCGCCGGGCCGAAGGTCTCGGCGATGCTTTCGGCGCTGGGCAAAGGTGTGTCGGGGCCTGATCTGACAGCGGTGACGGTTAGCATGGTCAGCGACGTGATGCCCGCCGTTTCATCCTGACGCAGCACGTCGCATTGGGCCAGCAGCGCGAATTGCCGGGCGCCGCGGTTCTTCAGCGACCGTCCGTCAATGCAGTAGCCCGCTGGTGGTGTCAGGGTGATGGTGCCTTGATCCAGGGTCGCGGTTTCAAGAACGGACCCGGAGGTGCCCCCGGATCCGGCGAACAACCCGCCGGTGGGGGCTTCGCCGCATGCGCTGAAGCTTAGCACTGCGACACAAGAGAGGGCCGGGATCACCTTGCGGTGCCCGGCCCCTTTTTTGTCTGACCCCTTAAAGGTCCGCATAGATGTGCTTTTCAGCTTTTCCACCGGGATGCGTCACCGCGCCCAGATAGGTCTTGCCGACAAGCTGGGCGTACTTCCACAGCGCACCCGAGGCATAGATCGTGTCGCGCGGGCCTTTCCAGTCGGCCTTGCGCGCTTCCAGCTCGTCATCGGTCAGATCGACCGAAATTTCGCCAGAGACCGCGTCGATGGTGATCATGTCGCCATCTTTCAGCAGGGCGATGGGGCCGCCGTGTGCTGCCTCGGGGCCGACGTGACCGACGCAGAAGCCGCGCGTCGCGCCCGAGAAGCGGCCGTCGGTGATCAGCGCGACCTTCTTGCCCATGCCCTGACCGGACAGAGCTGCGGTGGTGGCCAGCATTTCGCGCATGCCGGGGCCGCCTGCGGGGCCTTCGTTCCGGATGACGATGACTTCGCCTTCTTTATATTCGCGCTTTTGCACTGCGGCGAAGGCGTCTTCTTCGCATTCGAACACGCGGGCCGGGCCGGTGAACTTCTGGTCTTCGGCCGAAATGCCCGCGACTTTCACGATGGCACCTTCGGGGGCAAGGTTGCCCTTCAGGCCCACGACACCTCCGGTTTTGGTGATCGGCGTTTCGATCGGGTAGATGACTTTGCCGTCAGCTTTGCGCTTCACGGTGTCCAGTTCTTCGCCGATGGTCTTGCCGGAGGCGGTGATGCAGTCTTCGTGGATCAGGCCAGCCTTGCGCAGTTCGTTCATGACAACGGGGATGCCGCCAACGTCGAACAGATCTTTGGCCACATAGTCGCCGCCGGGCTTCAGGTTCACAAAGTAGGGCGTGTCGCGGAAGATTTCGCAGACGTCATCCAGATGGAAGTCGATGCCTGCTTCGTGCGCGATGGCAGGCAGGTGCAGACCCGCGTTGGTCGAGCCGCCGGTGCAGGCAACGACGCGGGCCGCGTTTTCCAGCGATTTGCGGGTGACCACGTCACGGGCGCGGATGTTCTTTTCGATCAGGTTCATCACGGCGCGGCCCGAAGCTTCGCCATACTGATCGCGCGATTCATAAGGTGCGGGCATACCAGAGGAGTTCAGCAGCGCCAGACCGATTGCTTCGGACACGCAGGCCATGGTGTTCGCGGTGAACTGGCCGCCGCACGCGCCCGAGGACGGGCAGGCCACGCGTTCCAGCATGTCGAGCGCCGCGTCCGAGAGTTCGTGGTTCTGGTGACGGCCCACGGCTTCGAACATGTCCTGAACGGTCAGGTCACGGGAGCGGAAGTCTTCGGGGATTTCGTCCACTTGGGGCGCTTTGCCCGGAAGGATCGACCCGCCGTAGATAAAGACGGACGGCACGTTCAGGCGCACCATGGCCATCATCATGCCCGGCAGCGACTTGTCACAGCCAGCCAGACCCACGATGGCGTCATAGCAATGGCCGCGCATGGTCAGTTCGACCGTGTCGGCGATCGCTTCGCGCGATGCCAGCGACGAGCGCATGCCTTCGTGACCCATGGCGATACCATCGGTGACGGTGATGGTGGTGAATTCGCGCGGCGTGCCCTCTGCGGCTTTTACGCCCAGTTTCACGGCCTGAGCCTGACGGTTCAGAGCGATGTTACAGGGGGCTGCTTCGTTCCAGCAGGTGGCGACGCCAACCAAAGGCTGGTGGATCTCTTCTTCCGAGATGCCCATGGCATACAGGTAGGAACGGTGCGGTGCGCGTTCCGGTCCTTCGGTGACGTATCGGCTGGGCAGCCGGGATTTATCGAACTTGGTCATGGAAGCCTCCCCGGGATAACTGGCTGGCATGGGGATAAATGACGCGCCAAGGCCAGACAAGGCCGATTGCGGCTGCTGGTGTGGAAGGATAGCGTGGCCGTCATGAGTTACGAGCCACAGCAGACCCTTACCGATCCAGCGCGGGATCGTTCAGAACTTTGGCGGACTGGCGCGGGTCTGGCGGCTATTACGGTGCTTAGCTTCGTGCTGGCGATGCTGTGGTTTATCGCGGGATCCATGCTGCCGGGGGGCGGTGCGTTGCATCCCGACCTTGGTCCGGCGGGTATGGTCTGGACGCTGTCGACCTTTATCGGACCGACGCTGGCGTTGATCATTGTCATGCGCGTTCTGCACAAGCGCGGCATCCTGTCACTTATCGGGCCGCTTGGTCCGGCCCGCGCGCAATTCCTTAGGGTCCTAGGGGTTCAGGCGGCGGTCATCGCTTTGGCGATGTTGTTGCCAACCCCGGGCGGGGCCGAGGTTCAATTGAACCAAAGCGTCTTACGCTGGCTATCTTGGGTGCCGCTGGCGCTGGTCATGCTGGTCATTCAGATCGGCATAGAAGAGCTGATTTTTCGCGGCTATCTGCAATCGCAACTGGCGGCGCGTTTCAGGCACCCGATCGTGTGGATCGGTCTGCCGTCGATTCTGTTCGCGCTGCTGCATCTTGATCCAACGCTGGACAACAATCGTTGGGCCGTTGTTGCCGTGACCTTCGCCTTTGCCATCGCTGCGGCGGATTTGACCGCGCGGACGGGGACGTTGGGTCCGGCTTTGGCAATGCATCTGGTGAACAACTTCACGTCCCTGTTCCTAATCGGCACCTCGGGACAGATGTCGGGGCTGGCGCTTTATATTATCCCGCTTGATATGTCCGATCCCGCCCTCTGGCCGGTTTTCCTAATCGAAATCGGGCTGATTTTCATCGCGTGGCTGGGCGCGCGGATCGTGCTGCGGCGCTGATATGAAGGCTTACGCCCCGCACGAAGCACTTGTCGAAGCCGCGCGACCATCCAAGGCGCTGATCACGACTGCCGTCGGCTTTGTCGCGATCGAGTTTCTGTACAAGCTGGGGCGCGATCTGCTGGATTTCTTTTTGGCGACCGCCTCACCCGATGTGGCGGACATCATCTTTGATGGCGTCGCGCCGATAGCCGTACTTTATGATCTGGTGTCCTTCGTCATTTTGGCGCTTTTGGTGGTCTGGGTCGCGTGGCGCAGTCATGACCGTGGATTTGCCAGCCTGGTCGGTCCCGGCGACTTGGCGTGGCAAGATCTGCGACTGGCTCTGATCGCGGCCAGCGGGATGCATGTTCTGATGCTGTTCGTCGTGCCTTGGGGCTTGGCCGAGGCCGAAATGCAAACGCTGGTCAATTGGCTCAAAATCCTGCCGGTGGCGATGATCGCCCTGCTGATCCAGACGGGGGCCGAGGAATTGTTTTATCGCGGCTATCTGCAACAGCAACTGGCTGCGCGCTTCCGCCAGACGTGGGTCTGGATGATCGTGCCGAATATCGCCTTTGCTTGGGTCCATTGGGCGAACGGCACGGATACGCAGGATTCTATCTATTACGTCGCGTGGGCGTTTGTCTTTGGGCTGGCGGCCAGCGATCTGACCGCGCGCAGCGGCACGCTTGGCGCGGCGATCGGATTTCATCTGGCCAATAACGCTTTTGCCTTCTTGATTGCGGATACGCAGGGCCGGGCCGGTAGCGGGTTGGCGCTGTACCTATTTCCGATGGAGGCCGACGATTGGGTCGAGGTCGCCGATGATATGGCAGAGCCGCTGATGGCGCAGTACGTGATGGTTGATCTGATGATCGTGCTGGTGACATGGCTTGTCGTGCGCGTTGCCATTCGGCGTTGATTGCAATTCAATGTCCAAGGCCCTATCTGAGGGCCAGTTGAAACCGCCCGGAAAGCGATATGAACTGGATCACCAACTACGTTCGGCCGCGCATTAACTCGATCTTTTCGCGTCGCGAAGTGCCCGAGAATCTCTGGTCCAAATGTTCCGAATGCGGGACCATGTTGTTCCACCGGGAATTGTCCGAGAACCTGAACGTCTGCACGTCGTGCGGCCATCACATGGCGATTTCGCCGCGTGACCGCTTTGCCGCGCTGTTCGACGGCGGGATCTTCGTCGAGGTCAAGGTGCCCGAGCCGGTCACCGACCCGCTGCATTTCCGCGATCAGAAGAAATATCCCGACCGGATGAAAGCCGCGCAGCGCGATACGGGCGAACACGAGGCGATGCTGGTCGCCGAAGGTGAAATCGGTCAGACGCCCATCGTTGCGGCAGCGCAGGATTTTTCCTTTATGGGCGGGTCCATGGGGATGTTCGTCGGCAATGCGATTATCGCAGCAGCAGAACGTGCCGTGCAGCTGGGCCGCCCCTTGGTGCTGTTTTCCGCCGCTGGTGGCGCACGGATGCAGGAAGGTATCCTGTCGCTGATGCAGATGCCGCGCACGACCGTTGCGGTGCAGATGCTGAAAGAAGCCGGGCTGCCCTATATCGTTGTGCTAACGCACCCGACCACGGGCGGCGTGACCGCATCCTATGCGATGTTGGGTGACGTGCAGATTGCCGAACCCAACGCACTGATCTGTTTTGCCGGGCCGCGTGTGATCGAACAGACAATCCGTGAAAAGCTGCCCGAAGGGTTCCAGCGCGCAGAATACCTGCTGGATCACGGGATGCTGGACCGTGTGACCAACCGCAATGACATGCGGGATGAACTGATTACGATCACCCGGATGCTGATGGGGCTGCCGCCTGCGGTTAAGGGATCGTTGCCCAAGCCGGAACCTGAAGCCTTGATCGAAGATCAGACGGACGAATCCACCCCTGCACCGCAGATGCAAACCCCGCCGGAGACTAAGGGTTGAACCAACGCTCTGACGCCATCCTTGAACGGATGATGCGCCTGCACCCCAAGGTCATGGACCTGGTGCTGGATCGGGTGTGGCGGCTTTTGGACGCTTTGGGCAATCCGCAAGACGCGCTTCCGCCCGTGATCCATATCGCGGGAACCAATGGCAAAGGGTCAACTCAGGCGATGATCCGCGCCGGTTTGGAAGGTGCGGGGCAGGCGGTGCATGCCTATACCTCTCCGCATCTGGCACGGTTCCATGAGCGTATCCGCCTTGCCGGAAAGCTGATTTCCGAAGAGGCGCTGAGCGATATTCTGGATGAATGTTATCGCGCCAATGGTGGTGAGCAGATCACCTATTTCGAGATTACGACCTGTGCCGCCTTGCTGGCGTTTGCGCGCATACCTGCAGATTACACGCTGTTAGAGGTCGGGCTTGGCGGGCGGCTGGATGCGACCAACGTGGTGGCGAAGCCAGCGCTGACGATCGTCACGCCGGTATCGATCGACCATACGCAGTTTCTTGGCGACACCATTGAACAGATCGCGGCGGAGAAGGCTGGGATCATCAAGCGCGGGGTGCCTTGTGTCGTGGGGCCGCAGGTTGATGCGGCGCTTGAGGTGATCGAGGCGCAGGCCGCCAAGCTGGGTGCGCCCCTGATGGCCTATGGTCAGCAGTGGCACGTCTGGGAAGAGCAGGGGCGTCTGGTCTATCAGGATGAACAGGGTCTGCTGGACCTTCCTCTGCCCGCGCTTCCTGGCGCGCATCAGGTGCAGAACGCAGGCGCTGCGGTTGCCGCGCTGCGCAGCCTTGGTTGCGGGGAAGAGGCCGCCGAGGCCGCGATGCAAAACGTCCAGTGGCCTGCGCGGATGCAACGGTTGCGGAACGGCCCATTGGTCGATCTGGCTGGGCGGGCCGAGCTGTGGCTGGATGGCGGCCATAACGCATCGGCTGGTGAGGCCTTGGGGCGGTATCTTGCGGGCCTGCCCAAGCGACCCACCTACCTGATCTGCGGAATGCTGAACACAAAGGACGTGCGCGGTTACCTGCGTCCGCTTGCGCCGCATGTCGAACATCTGTCTGCCGTGTCGATCCCGGAAGAGGTCAACACGCTGCCTGCCGCAGACACCGCGCAGGCCGCGCGGGACGTTGGGATGACGGCGTTTGAATGTGACAGCGTCAGCGAAGCCTTGGGCGACATCGTGGCGAAAGACCCTGATGCGCGTATTTTGATCTGCGGGTCGCTGTACCTTGCTGGGCAAATTTTACGCGAAAACGGATAGCAAGGTTAAAGCGCGGTTTAAAAACGCGTCTAGCGTGAAAAAAGTTGGCCCGATTCGCAGAAAGCGAATCACACCCCATTGACCGATTCGTGATGATTCGTTTACCGTGAGGTTAGTTGTTGTACAGGCAATACTTCCTCTTTGAACCTCCGCCCTCCAGTCTTCATACACGCGGCAGTTCGTATAGGGGTAGTGCGCAGCTAAACCTCGGGCACAAGATGAGGGGACCATCAGTGATGGTCCCCCGTTTGTTCAGGGGGTTAGGTCTGCGGGTCAGATCAGGTTTTTCCCTTCCCCCAATCGGCATCCTGCATTTCTCGCAAACGGCTGGCGGTGCGTTCGAATTCGAATACGCCTTCACCTTCGACGTAGAGTGATTCGGGCTGATCAGCGGCCGAGCAGATCAGGCGTACCTTTGCCTCGTAAAGCGCGTCGATCAGGGTGACGAAGCGCTTGGCCTCGTTAAAGTTTGACCGCCCGAGGCGTGGGATGTTTTCCAAAATCAGAACGCGCAGTGCGTCGGCGATGGCAAGGAAATCCCCGGGGCCCATCATCTGTCCGCAGATTTCGTGAAATGTCGCGCGGCCGACACCGTTGCGATAGGCGGGAATAGTGACCTTGCGCCCTTTGACGGTCAGCACCAGCGGCTCTGCCTCTCCGCCCGTCAGATCGGTCCAGATGTCTTCGATCGCTTGCCGTGTGTCGTCGGTGATCGGGGTGAAATAGACTTCACCGCCGGACAGACGGTTCTGGCGATAATCCCGTTCGCTTGCCAGTTCATGCACGACCATCCGATCCTTGATCAGATCGATGAACGGCAGGAACAGTTGGCGATTTAGGCCGTTTTTGTACAGGTCATCTGGGATCCGGTTCGAGGTCGTAACAATAACGATCCCGCGCTTCATCAGTTCGTCAAACAGGCGACCCACGATCATCGCGTCCGCGATATCGGTGATCTGCATTTCATCAAACGCCAGAACGCGCAGGCCCTCGGCAACCTTATCGACCACTGGGGCTAGGCTGTCTTCGGTCTTGGTCTTGCGCGCCTCGTGCAATCCGTTCTGGATTTCCTGCATGAAGGCGTGGAAATGCACGCGGCGGACCGGCACGTCGAGCGATTCAACGAACATATCCATCAGCATCGACTTGCCCCGTCCGACACCACCCCAGAGGTAAAGGCCTTTCGGGGCCTCGACGGTCTTTTTCCGGAAGAAGCCGCGCTTTTGCGGAGTCTCTTCCAGATCGGTCAGGATGCGGTCGAATTCGGGCATCACCTCTTCCTGCGCCGGGTCGGGGTGCAGGTCGCCGGACTTCAACCGGGCGTTGTAAAGGTCGCGCATTTGATGGCTCATACAGCCTGTTACCGTGGGATGAGAGCCGGGGAAAGAGTAGCAGCGCAAATGCGTTGCATCAAAAATCGTCGATTGAAGGTTGGTTCAACTTCGGCGCATTTAAGGCGTGTTGTTAGATTGGATTGCCCCATGACCCCGTCCCCACGTCTGTTGAACCCCGTTTTGTTGGTCGGCTGCGCGATCATTCTGGTCAGCTTTGCCGTCCGCGCATCATTCGGCGTGTTCCAGATCCCCATCGCGGAAGAGTTCGCTTGGGCCCGGGCAGATTTTTCACTGGCGATTGCTATCCAGAACCTTGCCTGGGGGATCGGCCAGCCGCTGTTTGGGGCTTTTGCCGAACGGTTGGGGGATCGTAAGGCGATCATCCTTGGTGCGGTGATCTATGCGGCCGGTCTGGTTCTGTCGTCTTTCGCAGTCACGCCCGCCGCGCACCAGTTGCTGGAAATTCTGGTGGGCTTCGGAATTGCGGGAACGGGCTTTGGCGTCATCCTTGCCGTGGTTGGGCGTGCTTCTTCGGATGAAAACCGGTCGATGGCGCTGGCCGTGACGACGGCGGCTGGCAGTGCGGGGCAGGTCTTTGGTGCGCCGCTGGCCGAATGGTTGCTGACCCAGATGCCGTGGCAGAGCGTCTTTGTCGTCTTCTCGGTGATGATCCTTAGCGTGATCCTGCTGCTGCCCTTCATGCGCGCGCCGGTCACAGCGACGAAATCCGATCTGGAAGAATCTTTGGGACAGATCCTTGTTCGTGCCGGCAAGGACCCCAGCTTTGCGCTGATTTTCCTAGGGTTCTTTTCCTGCGGCTATCAGCTGGCCTTTATAACGGCGCACTTCCCGGCCTTCGTGACCGAAATGTGCGGCCCGATCCTGCCGGGCGGGGTGCTGCATAACATCGGGATCACGACGACCTCGGCCCTCGGTGCTGTGGCGATTTCGTTGGTTGGTCTGGCAAATATTGCCGGTACTCTGACCGCTGGCTGGCTGGGGAAGCGCTACACCAAGAAATACCTGCTGGCAGGGATCTACACTCTGCGGACCATCGTCGCGGCGGCGTTCATTATGATGCCGATCACGCCCGCCAGTGTGCTGATTTTCAGCGTGGCGATGGGCGGGCTGTGGCTGGCGACCGTGCCGCTGACCTCTGGCCTGATCGCGCATATCTATGGGCTGCGGTATATGGGTACGCTGTACGGGATCGTCTTCTTCTCGCACCAGCTGGGCGGCTTCTTGGGCGTCTGGCTTGGGGGCCGGATGTACGACGTCTATGGCGACTATAATTTGGTGTGGTGGATTGGCGTCGGGGTCGGCGCGTTTTCGGCAATCGTTCATCTGCCGGTCAAGGAAAAGCGGGATCCGGTAGCGCTGGCCGCCTGATTATTCCGCAGCGCTGGCGAAAGCCTCGACCACCTCTTGCGGGTGGGTCAGGGGCAGCCAGTGGGTGGCGCCTTCTATCTGGAGTTGGACGGCGGACCGGTTCCACTTGGTCAGGTTGCCCATCCCAGACAGCGGAATCGAGGCATCGTTCGCGGCCCAGATTGCGATGACGTGCATGTCTTCTTTGGCAAGCTTGCGATGTTCGCGTTCCTGCATGTCGCGCAAAATCCCACGAAGAGAAGAGACGACAGCCGGAATGAACCCCGCCCAATCCACTTGTTCAGCCTGTTGGTCAGCGGCTTCTGACAGGGAAGGGTAGGCCTTTTTCAGATTGGCCGAGGCTTCGCGATGTTTGCGCGGAAACCGCGCGTGCGCCAGCCAGTCGCCAAAGGGCGGATTGTTCCGGATTTGACGAAAGAAGCCGGTCGGAAAACCCCCGAAACCTGCGGGTGCGACCAGAACAAGCTGACGCAGCCGATTGGGATGTTTTGCCGCGAAGGACGAGGCAATCGCGCCGCCCATTGAATAGCCAAAGAGGGTGACGTCGTCGGCAACCATCTGATCGGCCAGAAGGTCTTCGAGTTGGCGAATAAAGAAGGCATCGGCCTGTGGACCATCAGGCCGGTCGGAATAGCCGCGTCCATACAGGTCGTAGGTCAGAACGCGGTAGCCTTTGGCGACCAGACCTTGGGCGATGTCATCCCAGACAAACCCGGGGGTGGTCAGACCATGGACGCAAACCGCCACAGGACCGGTTTCAAACCCGAACCAACGATAGTGGGTCACGCCTTGGCTAAGTTCGGCGAAATGCCCCGGCGCATTGACCCGCGCGTCGTCGGTAATGGTTGGGCGGCGGCGTTCCTGCAGAAACGGAAATAGCGCCACAGCGGCGATCACGATAAGCAGGAACCAGATCATTGTTGGGCGTCCTTCCAAGCCGCAAGGATGTGCCGGGCAGTCATCAAATCCAGATGCGCACCGCCCCCGTTTTTGAACAGCGTAATGTCATCAGGGGCGCGGCGGAAGTCTTGCAGGGCATAGTAGTCTGCAAGGATATCGTCGCGTTGGATGGCACCAGAGGCGAGCGGAATCTCGATCTCTCCGATATGCCCGATAGTGGTGTCGCGGCTGTCGACGAAAATGCGGGACCGCTGCAAGGCTGTGTCGTCGGTTTCCCTCATGTCCGGGCGGTAGGCCCCGATCAGATCGACGTGTTGCCCGGGGCGCAGCCAGTCGCCTTTCAGAACCGGCGCTGTGCCAGAGGTGGCGCAGGTAACGATGTCTGCGGTTTCCACGGCCGTCTGCAGGTCGTCTGTGGCTGTCGTTGCGTCGAAGGCTTGGGCGAGGGCGTCCGCCCTTGCTTTGGTCCGGTTCCAGATGATGAATTCGGCGTCCGGGAAGGCGGCGCCGTAAGCTTCGCGCAGGGACCGGGCGACAGCACCTGCGCCAATGATCAGGATTTTGCGACTGTCAGGGCGAGCCAGGCGGCGGGCGGCCAGAAGGCTGTCACCGGCGGTCTTCCACTTGGTCACAAGGTGGAAATCTATCATCGCCTCTAACGTGCCGTCGGTATTGGACAGAAGGCTCATCATCCCGTTGACGGTGTCTTTGCCTTGCGCAGGATTGCCGGGAAAGATCGTCGCCGCCTTGATGGCCAGACCCAGCCCGTCGATCCAGGCCGAGCGGGTCAAGAGTGTGTCTTTGCCACGATAGAGAAAACTGTCGGCGACCTCTGCCTTGGGCAGGTCGTGTCCTGCAGCCAGCGCATCGGTCAGGGCCAGCCAGTCCAGTACGGCCTCTCCGGCCTCGAATGTGATCGTTGGGATGCTCATGCGATCTGCTCTTTGCGTATCAGCCCTTCGGTGACCAGTCGTTCGACCCAGGCTGTGGGGCCATCGAAGTGATGGGTTTGCCAGCCGCGCGCCGCGGCCATGGCGATATTGTCTGCGCGGTCGTCAGCGAACAAAAGCGCGTCTGGGCGGGTGCCGCTGTCGTCTTCCAACATCTGGTAGATCTTTGGATTAGGTTTGATCACACCCATGTGGCCCGAGATGTAGGGGCGGTCGAATTCTGACAAAAAGTCGTAGTGTGATTGGGCCAAGGCAAAGCTACCGATGCCAAAGTTCGACAGGGCATAGACCGGGACACCATTGTCGCGCAGCGCCCGCAACGCCTGGACCGAATGGTCTATTTCTGGCGACGCCATTTCGATCCAGCGGTCGTGCCATAGACGGATTTCGTCGCTGAATTCCGGGTTGGCCTTGGCCGTATCGTAAATCGTTTCGCGAAAATCGTGGCCCTGATCGACGCGGTCATTCACGGCGTGCAGGTCGACAGTCGCAAAAAGCTCTTTGCGTCGCGCAGGCCCGATTTCGGCATCATAGAACCTTTCTGGGTTCCATTCGATCAACACGTTTCCGATATCGAAAACGACTGCCTCTATCGCCATTCACTTGCCTCCGCTGTCACGCTGAGCGGCCCGGATTTCCCGTTCCAGAGAGTCGAGGAAACGAGAGCGGTCCGCCTTTGTAAAGCCCTTGCCGGACCCTTGGGCAAAGGGGTCGGCGGATCGAATATCGCTCATCAGATCGCGCATGGCCAATTGCGCGCCGATGTTCGCCTGTGTCAGCCGTTCGCCATTGTGGCGCAGAACCCGTGCGCCGCTGGCCACGCATTTTGCGGCCAGGGGCATGTCTGACGTCACAACAACGTCGCCGGGGCCCGCATGATCGGCGATCCACATGTCCGCGACGTCTGGTCCTGCATCGACGATCACCAGCTCGACCAGCGGGTTTTGTGACGGGCGCAGGCCGCCGTTGCAGACCAGCTTCATCGGTACCTTGTTGCGCGTGGCGACGCGTTCGGCCTCTTCCTTCACAGGGCAGGCGTCCGCGTCGATATACAGCGTCACGCGTAAAGCGCCTCTGCATGGAAGGCGACGTGGTCTTCCATGAAGGTCGAGACGAAGAAATAGCTGTGGTCGTAGCCGGGCTGCATCCGGAACTGGATTTGCTGACGGCGCGCTGCGGCGGCATTGGCCAGCGTTTCCGGGCGCAGCAGGTCAAGGAAGTTGTCCGCCGTTCCGGTATCAATCAGCACAGGGCCGTCAAAACCTTTGTCAGCCATCAGCAGGCTGGCGTCGTGGGCCTTCCAAGCCTCTTCGTTATCGCCGAGATAAGCGCCGAGTTGCTTGCGGCCCCAATCGGCCCCCGTCGGGTTACAGATCGGCGAGAAGGCAGAGACAGAGCGGAACCGCCCCGGCAGCGACATCGCCATGGTCAGCGCGCCGTGGCCGCCCATCGAATGTCCGGTGATCGACTGACGATCGCCGTCGATGTCAAAGTTGCGTGTCAGAAGGGTCGGCAGTTCTTCGGCCACATAGTCCCACATCTGGAAATGCTTGGCCCAAGGGTCCTGCGTTGCGTTGACATAAAAGCCCGCGCCTTTGCCCAGATCATAGGCCTCGTCGTCCGCGACGTCATCGCCCCGAGGAGAGGTGTCAGGGAAACACAGCGCTATCCCCTGTTCCGCCGCCCATTGCTGGGCACCGGCCTTGGTCATGGCGTTTTCATGGGTGCAGGTCAGGCCCGACAGGTACCATAGGATCGGAACGGGCCCCAACTGTGCCTCTTCCGGCAGGAAAAGGCCAAAGGTCATATCGCAATTGGTGACAGAGGACGCGTGTTTGTAAACGCCCTGCACGCCGCCGAAGCAGCGGTTTTCGGAAAGAGTTTCCATTTAAGTTCCTTGGGGATTGAAGCTTAGGATTTCAGAAAGGGGTTTCTTGGCTTTGGCGGCAGCTGGGATGGTCGCATCCTCTGCCGCGTGACCTACGGCCAAGATCATGATCGGTTTTTCATGATCCGGACGCCCGCAAAGTTCGGTCAGAAACTTCATCGGGTTCGGCGTGTGTGTCAGGCAATACAGTCCCGCGTGATGCAGGGCCGAGATCAAGAAACCGGTCGCGATGCCCGTGCTTTCGGGCACGTAGTAGTTCTTGTACCGCGTGCCGTCGTCGGTCAGGCCATAGCGCTGTGCAAAGATCACGATCAGCCAAGGCGCGATATCCAGATGAGGTTTCGAGACGCCGGTCCCAATGGGTTCCAGCGCAGCGATCCATTCGTCGCCTCCGCCGCCAGCATAGAACTTCTCTTCTTCTTCCTCAGCAGCGGCCCGTATCCGGGATTTCAGCGCGGGATCGGAAATCGCCACGAAATGCCACGGTTGATGGTTTGCCCCAGAGGGCGCCATGCCAGCCGTCGCGATGGCTGTTTCGATGATGTCTTGCGGGACGGGACGGTCGGTGAAATCGCGAATGGTGTGCCGCGTTTTCATGCGGTCGTGAAAGGCGGTTACACCCTCTAGGCTTTGCGCATCCGTAACCTCTTGCCGGTCGGGCAGGGGCAGGGGCTGATAGGCGATTTTGTCCTTGGAATACATTCTGGCCTCCGGTCCCCTAGTTGATGGCGGGACGGGGCCAGAGGGTCAACCCAAAGACTTAGCCCGACCCGATCAGAACGCCTGCTGCAAAGACCAGTGCGCCACCAAGAACGACCTGAAATGCTGCGCGGAAGAACGGGGTATCCATGAACTTGTTCTGGATCCACGCGATGGCCCAGAGTTCCAAGAACACTACGACAAAGGCCGTGATCGTAGCGGTCCAGAAATGCGGGATCAGGTAGGGCAGCGCGTGGCCCAACCCGCCGACGGTCGTCATCACGCCCGAAGACAACCCGCGTTTGAACGGCGACCCGCGACCAGAGAGTTCGCCGTCGTCCGACGCCGCTTCGGTAAAGCCCATAGAGATACCTGCCCCGACCGAAGCGGCGAGGCCTACCAGGAAGGTGGTCCAGGTGTCTTGGGTCGCAAAGGCGGTGGCGAAAATCGGGGCTAAGGTTGAAACCGATCCGTCCATCAGGCCAGCCAGACCGGGCTGAACCCACGTCAGCACGAACTTGCGCCGGGCGGATTCATCTTCGGCCGAACGGGCGTCGTCGCCCAAATGGGTGTCTTCCAGATGTTCGGCGGTTTCCTGATGTCCGGCCTCGGCCGCGGCCAGATCGCCCAGCAGCTTGCGGGTGTCGGCATCCTCGGTGCGCTTTGCGGCGGCCAGATAAAATCGTTCGGCCTGCTCCTCCATGCCTGCGGCCTCGGCCCGAATTTTTTCAAGCCCGAGGTTTTCGACCAGCCAGACGGGGCGACGCGCGTAAAACCCGGCCACATGTTCGCGGCGGATCAGGGGGATCGTTTCTCCAAACCGGCGTTTGTGCAGATCGATCAGCGATTGCCGATGCCGGTCTTCTTCTTCGGCCATGCCGTCGAATATCCGGGCGGTGTCGGGGAATTCGCCGCGCAGACGTTCGGCATAGCTGCGATAAATCCGGGCGTCATCTTCTTCAGAGGAAATCGCAAGCGCGATGATTTCCTGATCCGAGAGGTCCTTGAACTGGCGACGTTGTGTGAAAAAACGCATCTGGGAGTCCTCATTTTAGAACCATTCTAAACTGCCTTGTCACATTCCACAATCATGATTGGTGTCGCTTGCTGGAATTCAACGAACAAGGTTATATCTGTCAGGAGATGGCAGGGAGTATTCCATGGGTGTGACCCGTGTCGTAACGCGGACAGGACGGAAATTCGATCAGGTGGTCGAAGGCGCGCGCCGCGTGTTCCTTGCGCACGGCTTCGAAGGCGCCAGCGTCGACGAAATCGCCCGAGAGGCGGAAGTGTCGAAGGCAACGCTTTATAGCTATTTCCCGGACAAACGCCTGTTATTCATGGAGGTCGCGCGCGGCGAATGTAAGCGGCAGGCAGATGCCGCGATGAAGCTGGTGCAGCCCGATCTGTCGACCCGTGACCTGTTCATGGCCGTGGCGATGCAGATTGTTGATTTCTTCAACTCTCCGATGTCGCTGTCGATCTTTCGCCTCTGCGTCGCAGAAAGTGAACGCTTTCCGGAAATGGCGCGAGAATTTTATCGCAACGGTCCGCTGATCGCGCGACAGATGCTGTCGGATTACCTGACGTGTGCGACCGAAGCTGGGACGCTTTGCGTAGACGATCCCGACCACGCGGCCGACCAGTTCGCCGAACTCTGCAAGGCGGGCATCTTTACGCAGCGCCTGTTCGGTGTCGCCGATGAACTGCCAGAAGATCATTGCCACAAGGTCGCGCAATCGGCAGTCGAAATGTTTCTTGCCCGCTATGGCGCGCAGGTCGAACGCGTATGCTTCAGTCCAGACGCCTGACCATCAGCTGATTACCCGGGCCCCGTTTGGATTCGAGGATCTTCAGCTCGCCGATCAAATCGCTCAGCTTGCGTTTGCCATAAGAACGCGTGTCGAAATCTGGACTCTCGGCCGTCAGGTACTGACCCAACTGGCCCATCGTGACCCATTCGTCGTCCGTATCGATCTTATCCATCGCGCGCAGGATCAGCGGCTGTGCTTCGATCGGTTGCTTTTTGCCGTCGGTTTTCTGGCGGTCTTTCTGATCAGGCGTCTCTTCGACAATGTTTTCGATCAGGATGAAACGGTTGCAGACGTTGCGCAGGCTTTCTGGCGCTTTGGCTTCGCCGATCCCGATGACGTCCAGTCCCTGTTCGCGGATACGGTTCGCAAGCGAGGTGAAATCGCTATCGGAAGACACCAGCACGAAGCCGTCAAAGCGACCGGTGTGCAAAATGTCCATCGCATCGATGACAAGGCCGATGTCGCTGGCGTTTTTGCCTTTGGTGTTCGCGGTTTCCTGATGCGCAACCAGCCCTAGATCGCGCACCTTTTCCGTCCAAGGACGCAGCCGGTCTGATCCCCAGTCCCCATAAACGCGTCGCAGGGCGGGTTCGCCGATGGTCGTGATCTCTTTCAACACGGCTTGCGCGTATTTCGCCGGGATATTGTCGGCGTCGATCAGAACGGCGTAGAGCGGGCGTTTTTCGGGCATGGGAACTCCTTTGACGCTCATCTAGCGTGTAACGGTGGGGCGTCCAAGCGTTGGATTAGCCGGTGGTCCGGCGCAGGTGGGCCGTGATGGATTGGGCGAGGTGGTCGAACACGACGCGCATCCGACGGGCTGAATGCAGCTCTCGGTGGGTGACTAGCCAGATCGGATACCGCAGGGCTGGTTGGTCTGGCAAAAGACGTTCCACGTCTGGCGTCCGTTCAGCCATTTCAGACGTCATCAAGCCGACCCCCAGCCCTTCGCGGACCATTTCCCAGAGGGCCGGGCCATTGTTGGTCCGGTAGCGGATTTTTTCGGGGTCAATCTGATAGCCCATTTGCGCAATCTGCTGCGCCATGAGCTTTGGTTCGAGAAAGCCGATGAAGTCGTGGTTTATCAGGTCCTGCCGCGACTCGGGCCGGCCTTTTCGGGCTAGGTAACTGGGCGAGGCGTAGAAATACCCCAGACCGTCGCCAAGAAGCCGAGCAGTAAGATGCGGCTGCGTCGGGCGGACGTGCCGAATGGCGATGTCAGCTTCGCGCCGCGACAGATCCCGCAGGTCATCAGCGGCGATCAATTCGATTTCAATTTCCGGCGCGGCCCGAGCAAGATCGGCAATGATGGAAGGCAGCAGGATCATCGAGAATATCTCGCTGGCCGTGATCGACACAGTGCCGCGCAGGGCCTGACTCTGGCCGCTGGCAGTCAGGGGGATACGCGCCGCAGCCTCGGCCATTTCCCGCACGTGGGTCAGCAGCTCTTTGCCCGCGTCTGTCAGGATCAACCCGCGTCCTGCGCGATCAAACAGGGCGACGCCAAGCGACTCTTCTAGGGCGGATACCTGACGCCCGATCGTCGGTTGAGTTTGACCCAGCTCACGCGCCGCGGCAGAGAGCGATCCGTGCTCTGCCGTCGCCAAAAAGGCGCGGGCCTGGTTCCAATCGAAGGTTGCGGCGGACCAATTCATGCATTTTTGTATAACAATGCGACGCCTATGGGCAATTACCATGTGAAATTGATTGGCGTAAGCAAGGGGCAGATGGTTCAGGAGAAGTCTTATGCAAAGCCAGTCATTCTGGGACAAGGTCGCCCCGAGTTATGCCAAGCGGCCGATTGAAAATCTGCCGCAACACGAGCGCACGGTAGAGCGGTCTGCGTCTTATCTGACGCCAACCTCGGACGTTCTGGAGGTCGGATGTGGCACCGGCACGATCGCGTTCAAGCTGGCCCCTCATGCGCGCAGCGTTCTGGCTACGGATATCAGCGGCGCGCTGCTGGATATTGCGCGGGACAGGGCCAAGGATCAGGACGTGGATAACGTGACTTTTGCGCAGCATGACATCGCGCGTATGCCCGACGGCCAGTTCGACGCGGTGATGGCCTTTAACGTCCTGCACCTAATCCCGGCGATGGACAAAGCGGTGCGCGAGATGGCTGATCGCCTGAAGCCCGGTGGCGTTCTGGTGACCAAGACCGGTGTTCTGGCAGGCACGTGGCAGGGCCAATTGCTGCGCCCGGTCATTGGCGCGATGCGATTGGTCGGCAAGGCGCCGTTCGTCGCATTCCTGAAACCAGCAGAGGTGATAGCCTCGATGGAGGCAGCCGGTTTGGAAATCGTCGAGGCCGAAAAGATGGGCGGCGCGGTGGGTGTCCAGTATCTGGTGGCGCGCAAGCCTGCATGAAAAAGGGGGGCTGTCTGCCCCCCTGACCCCCCGAAGGGTATTTATCAACCAGAAGAAGGGGCAGGCTTTGAGACCGCCCCTTTTCGGTTCAGTAGGTCACGACCGAGCGGATCGATTCACCCGCGTGCATCAGGTCGAAGCCCTTGTTGATGTCATTCAGCGACAGGGTGTGGGTGATCATCGGGTCGATCTCGATCTTGCCGTCCATGTACCAGTCGACGATCTTGGGCACGTCGGTCCGGCCACGCGCGCCACCAAAGGCGGTGCCTTTCCAGACACGGCCGGTGACCAGCTGGAAGGGGCGGGTCGAGATCTCGGCCCCCGCGGGCGCGACGCCGATGATAATCGATTCACCCCAGCCGCGGTGCGCGCATTCCAGCGCCTGACGCATGACGTTGACGTTGCCGGTGCAGTCAAAGGTGTAATCCGCGCCGCCGATCAGGTCGCCCCGGCGTTTCGTCAGGTTGACGAGGTAGGGAACGATGTCTTCGTCAAGCTCGCTCGGGTTGACGAAATGGGTCATGCCGAAGCGTTCAGCCATTTCCTTTTTGCCGGGGTTCAGGTCGACGCCGATGATCATCTCGGCCCCAGCCAGACGCAGGCCTTGAATGACGTTCAGGCCGATGCCGCCCAGACCGAAGACAACAGCGGTCGAGCCGACCTCAACCTTGGCGGTGTTGATGACCGCGCCTATGCCGGTGGTCACGCCGCAGCCGATGTAGCAGATCTTTTCGAAGGGTGCGTCCTCACGCACTTTGGCCAGCGCGATTTCCGGCAGAACCGTGTGGTTCGAGAAGGTCGAGCAGCCCATGTAATGCAGGATCGGGTCGCCATCGAGCGTTGTGAAACGCGAGGTGCCGTCGGGCATGACGCCCTGACCCTGGGTCGCGCGGATCGAGGTGCAGAGGTTGGTCTTTTGCGAGGTGCAGGAATAGCACTCGCGGCATTCCGGCGTGTAAAGCGGGATGACGTGATCGCCGGGCTTCAGGCTGGTGACGCCTTCGCCCACTTCCATCACGACGCCTGCGCCCTCGTGGCCGAGGATCGCGGGGAACAGGCCTTCGGGGTCTGCGCCGGATAATGTGAATTCATCCGTGTGGCAGATGCCGGTGGCCTTGATTTCGACCAGAACCTCACCCGCCTTCGGGCCGTCGAGGTTTACATCCATGATTTCGAGCGGTTTTCCGGCTTGAACGGCAACAGCGGCTTTGGTGCGCATTTGAAACGTCTCCCTTAAATCGTTGCTGGGACCATGGGCAATTTCTGGCCGAGGATCAACGGTTAAGCTTGTTCAGACCAGCGGCGTGCTAAGGTTTTTGCGACATGTTGGCGGCTGAGAAAGGCTGAATGATGAAGCACGTTTTGTTCGCTCTACCCATCACCCTGATGGCTGGTTGTGCTGTGGCCGAGGCTGAGGCTGATCCGGCAGTGGATCAGTGTCATGCGTCAGAATTTCAGTCGCTGGTGGGCGAGAGGGTGTCTGACGCGCTTGAGGCCGGGTTGGAGCCCGGCCCCGATGTGCGCATCTTTCAGTCCGGGGCCATGTTGACGATGGACCATCGCATGGATCGCCTGAATGTCGAGTTCGACAATCTGGATAAGATTATCGGTATCTATTGCGGCTGATCACAGGCGGTAGGGTTTGTGGCATGCACCGCAGGCCCCGCCGATCCCGGCCATACCCGCCGCGACACCTTGGGCGGAGCTTGCGTCCAGCGCCTGTGCGGCAGAGGTCAGCCCATTAGCCTTTGCGGTGAAGTCTGCCCAGTTTTCCCAGATCTTCGGGCTTGCTTCGGATGCAGGGTCGGTGGCAGGGGTCTGAAACGCGGCGGTGACCTTGGTCGAGGCAGCGATCAGGTCCGCCTTGGCCGCTGCAGCCGTGGCTTGGTTATAGGTGCTGGGTTGTTTGGCCATATTCCCCAGAACGCCGGTGGCATCCTTGATCTGCTCCATCAGCTGCATCCGGGCTTTGACCTGAGGATCTTTGACATTGGCGTGGGCGATCGCTCCGGTCCCGATGATGGCGAGGGCGAAGGCAAGGTGTCTTGTTTTCATGAGGCTACTCCTGTTGTCGGAGGCAGGATGGCAGTTGCGGGGTGGCTTGGCCAGATGACTCGACAGGGGATCACGGGGTTGCTATTTTTGGAACGTATCGTGAACAAACTGCTGCTGCCCCATGTCCGACCCACGCCGCCGGATTCTTTCGCTGTGGTTCCCAAGGCTGGGGGCCGATCGCCTGCTGCGTCGGTTGCGGGCCGATCCGGCGATGCCTTTTGCGGTGGTGGCGACCCAAGGCCCGGCGCAGGTTTTATCGTCCCTGTCGGTCGGGGCCAGTGCGGCGGGGTTGCGGCGGGATCAGCCGCTGCGCGATGCGCTGGCCATGTGTCCTGAACTGGTGACCCGTCTGCGCAATCCGCAGGCAGAGGCCGCGTTTCTGGCGACGCTGCGTCGTTGGGCGGGCAAGTATTCCCCCTGGGTCGGCGAGGCCGGAGAGGATGGCTTAAGCCTTGATATCACGGGCTGCGCGCATCTGTTCGGCGGAGAGGAGGCTTTGCTGGCCGCCATCGATGGAGATTGTGCAAATGCCGGTCTGACGGTGCGGGCGGGGGTGGCCGATACGCTGGGGGCGGCCTGGGCCTTGGCGCGGTTTGCGGGGCAGGGCGCACGCCATCACCGCAGTGGCGATGCCGTGGACCAAGAGGCACGGGCGACACGGTCCCGCGCGGTCAAGCGGCGGCACTGGGAACGCGGCGGGGCGGCCCCCTTGGCGCGTACTGCCGGGATCGAAGGCCAGCGCATCGCTCCGCCGGGTCAGTTGCGCAGTGCTCTGGCGCCTTTGCCACTGGCTGCGCTGCGGTTAGATGGGGACGTGTTGGCGCAGCTGTCGCGGTTGGGATTGCGGCGGATGTCGGATCTGCTGGACCAGCCCCGCGCGCCTTTGTCCCGCCGGTTCGGGCCTCAGCTGGTTCTGCGGATCGATCAGGCGCTTGGGCAGGTGCCGGAACCCGTATCGCCCGTGGCCGAGGCGCGGCCTTTTGCGGTCCGCATGACGCTGCCCGATCCGATTGGCCTGACCGACGATATGCTGGCGGGCATTGATCGCCTGCTGCCGCGTCTGTGCGACACGCTGACCAAGGCAGGGCGGGGCGTGCGGTTGATCCGGTTGCAGGCCTACCGGACGGATCATACGATGCAATGGGTCAACGTCGGGCTGGCCCGTCCGACCGCGGATCCAGAGCGGGTCCGCCCCCTGCTGGCGATGAAGCTGGACGACATCGATGCAGGGCTGGGCATCGACATGCTGCGGCTAGAGGCGGTGCATCACGAACCCCTGTCACCGCGCCAACCGGTGGGGCATCTGGCGGCGGGGCAGGTGATTTCGGACCGTCTGGCCAGCACGACGGCGCAGGATGATCTGGTGGCTCGGATCGGCGCAAGGGTCGGGATGGAGCAGATCACCCGCTGGCATCCGGCGTCGTCTCATATACCCGAAAAAACCGCGCAGGTGCTGGCGGCGGCGTGGTCAGAGCCTGCGCAGGACTGGCCCATGCCTGCCGCGCCACGGCCCTTGTTGCTGTGGCGGCCCGAACCTGTGACCGCCCCCGATACGCCCTATCTGCCGGAACACTTCCGTTGGCGCGGACGCGATCTGGATCTGCACGACGCCTCTGGCCCGGAACGTATCGCGCCAGAATGGTGGCTGGATGATCCCGACTGGCGCAGCGGCGTACGGGATTACTGGCAGGTCACGACCACGGCGGGGGACAAGCTGTGGCTGTTCTTTGCCCATGGCGCTGCAATGTCCCGGGGCTGGTTCTGTCACGGACAGTTCGCCTGACCCCCAGGTTCATCTTTCCCAAAATACTCCCGCCGGAGGCATCCGAGGGAACCACCAGCGCTTAGCCTCGCAGCAGGGTCACGACCGTATCACCATAGCTCTTGTGTTCCAGCAGGTCGAAGCCGTCGGGCGCCTCCTGCGGTCCGCGTTCTTCCCAGACGATCAGGGCCCCATCCGCGATCCATCCCTGCGCCTTGGCCGTACTCAACGCCTTCGCGCCAAGGTCTTTGCCGTATGGGGGATCAAGAAAGACCAGCCCGGCCGAACCTGTCGCCTCCGGCAACCGCAGGGCAGAGGTGCGGATAACCTTGGTCACATCTTTCACGCCAAGGGTCGTGATGTTTTCCGACAATAGTTTCTGCGCCACCCGACCGTCATCGACAAAGGTTACCGATGCTGCGCCGCGTGACAGCGCCTCCAACCCCAAGGCGCCTGTGCCGGCAAAAAGGTCCAGCACGACCGCCCCCTCGATCGGATTGCCAAAGCGGCCTCCTTCCAGCATCGAAAACAGGCTTTCGCGCACCCGGTCCGAGGTCGGGCGCAGATGTGCGCCCGCGTCGCCCTTGCCCAAAGCGGCGAGCCTGCGACCGCGAAAGCTGCCCCCGACGATGCGCATGTCAGCGCAACAGGGTCTTCAGTTCGGTAGCAGGATCGGCAACCGCCATCGGATCGGGCGATTTGCCTGCGGCCAAAAGCCGTTTCGCAACCATAAAGGCGCGCGCGTCGTTCATAGCGTCAACGGCCAGCAGTTTGTCGCCTGCAAAATACCAATGCGACAGATCCTCACCCGCATGACGGATCACCACGCGGTCATAGCCAGTGTTCAGCCCGGCGATCTGCAGTTTGACATCATACTGATCGGACCAGAACCACGGCTCTGGCACATAGGTCTTGGCCTCGCCCATCATGTTCAAGGCCACGCATTCCGCCATGTCGATGGCGTTCGGCACGCTTTCCAAACGCAGACGCCCACCGTTGTGTGGGAAAGATGCGCAATCGCCCGCCGCCCAGATGTTTGCATCAGACGTGCGGCCCTGTTCGTCCGTCGCGATGCCGTTGTCACAGGTCAGTCCGGCCGCTTCGGCCAGACGCGTGTCCGGCAGGATGCCCGTGCCCGCGATGACAAAATCGACGTTCAACACCGTGCCGTCGGTCAGTTCCGCCCCACCGACGCGGCCTTCGCCGGTCAGGCGGGTCAGGCCGACGCCTTCGCAGATGGTCACGCCGTGGCTGGCGTGCAGATCGCGGAAAAAGGCCGAGGTTTCAGGCGCGGCGACCCGCTGCAGGATACGGTCGGCCATTTCAACCAGCGTCACGGTCAGGCCCTGTTTGGCGGCGACGGCTGCAGCCTCAAGGCCGATGTAGCCGCCGCCGACGATCAAGACGTGGCGGCCAGCTTTGAACTCCGGCTCCATCCGGTCGACGTCGGCCAGTGTGCGGACGTAATGCACACCGTCCAGCGCCCCGCCAATGGCGTCCGGCAGACGGCGGGGCAAAGAGCCAGTGGTCAGGGCCAGTTGATCATAGCCGATCGTTTCGCCCCCCACCGTCAGGGTTTTGGCGTTCGGGTCGATGCCCGTCACCTCGGCCCCGGTCCGCAGGGTGATGTCGCGTTCCGCGTAATAGGCTTCGGGGCGCAGGAATAGGCGGTCGCGCGGCATGTCGCCCAACAGGTACGCCTTTGACAGGGGCGGGCGCTGGTAGGGCGGCGCGGCTTCATCGCCGATCAGAGTGACCTGACCATCGAAGCCCTTTTCGCGCAGTTTTGCCACCAATGACGATCCGGCCTGGCCGGCCCCGACAACCACGAAATGAGACATGCCCGATCCCTCTTTTGCTCTGGCAGGTTCTGACGCAAGTACTATCCTTGCCTCGGAACGCATGGATAACGAGAGGACCTTCCAATGGCAATTTCCAATGGTGAAACGCTGCCAGATGCCCAATTGGTCGAATTGACCGACAAGGGCCCGGCGCAGATTTCGTTGAAGGACCGTTTGTCGGGCCGCAACGTCGTGATCTTCGCGCTGCCCGGCGCCTACACCGGCACCTGCACCACGGCGCATGTGCCCAGCTTTATTCGGACGGCGGATCAGTTCAAAGCCAAGGGCGTGGACGAAATCATCTGCCTGTCGGTCAACGATCCTTTCGTCATGGGCGCTTGGGGCAAAGACACTGGCGCGGACAAGGCGGGCATCACCATGCTTGGCGATCCCGAGGCGGAATTCACCAAGGCCGTCGGCATGGACTTTAGCGCGCCGCCGGTGGGGCTGATCAATCGGTCCAAGCGGTATGCGATGTATGTTCAGGACGGCGTCGTCAGCGTCATCCAAGCCGAAGAGAACCCCGGCCAATGCGACGTGTCGGGCGGCGAAGCGCTGCTTGAGGCGATTTGAGAGGCTCTGAACGAGGCCCGCAAGACTTCTGTCTCGCGGGCCTCAGGTCACTCTGGAAGCGACTATCCGACTTCCTGAAACTGTCGTGCCAGCCCGCAGCGTTCTGCTCCGTCGTGGCCAGTTCCGGTCGATCTGGACCCGCCAACCCGAGAGAGCCGGGTCGACTTGGTGCAGAGTATGCGAATCATCTTAATCTGGGTCAAGATCAGGCGCTTGGTCCTTTAACCGGGCCGAAATCTTTTCCAGGAATTCCAGCTGAACTTCGCTTTCGATGGACTCTGCAAAGCCGTCCCTGACGGTTTTGATCGCCTCGTCTTTCGATAGTCCCTGCCGGATCAACACGTAGGCCGCCATCGTGCCGGACCGTCCGGCGCCATATTGGCAGCAAAAGGCCAGCGTGTTTTGCGTGTCGGGCCAATCCCTGCGGGTCGCAAGGGCATCCCACTGCGCCAGCGTTTCGTCGCTGGGGGCGTGGTAATCGGGGATCGGTAACGTTTCGATCTGTACGCCTGCGTTTCTTGCGGCTTCGCCCAGATGGGTCATGGCATCCACGGGCAATTCGTCAGCTTCGGTCAGCACCACAAGCGTCGATGCGCCGGCTGAATGGATGGCGCTCATCGTCGCCTTAAGGTTGTGGGGGTCGATGTAGGCGGTCCCATCAATGCCGCTTTGCAGACCGGGAAATCCCGACGTCAGGATCCGGGTGCCATTCGGCCCGGAAACAATTGCCCTAACGGAAGTTTCGTGTTCGTCGGTCATCATTTTATCATCGGTTTTATAAGATATATTTGCACAATGGCTTTTGCTTTGACGTGTAATGACGTTGCCGTCATACTTGTTAACGTTCACCATTAAGTAGAGTTACCTGTTAAACAGACACAAGGAAAGCAAGACGCATATGCAGTACCGTAAAGATGGTTCGGAAATCGCGACCGAGCTTCGTCACCGTATCTGCATGATGCAATCTGTGTCTGATCAGATCACCCTGCACGAAGGCGCGTTGGCGACGGAATTTGGCGTCTCACGCACGCCAATCCGCCAAGTCCTTCAAAAGCTTGCCTATGAACGTTTGGTCGAAACGCGCTCGGGTGTCGGTACGATCGTGTCGCCCTTGGTGGCTGGGGATCGGGACCGGGACGTCAAAGTGCTGAAGGTTTTAATGACGGCTTGTGCCACCTGTTGCGAAGGGGGCGACGTGCCTGCCATCTACCGTGAACGTCTTTCAGTGGCGTCGGCAATGGCGGATTCGATGGCACCGACCAAAGAGGCGTATCTGGAAATTCGCGGGCAATTGCTCGACATCTCTGCCAGTGCTTTGCCAGACGATATTCTTGCCGATGCCCTGCGCGCGGCACATTGGCGGCATATCCGCTGGCGCATGGCCGAGGGCGCGGGCGAAGATGAAGAGGCGCGTGAAAGGTTGCGGGTCACTGCCCGCACGGCTGCCGAGGCCGCGCAGCGCAATGATATGTCCGGTATCTATTCGGCGATGGCCGGTCAGCTAATCTGATCGATCAACCCGCGATTTCGTCCATCTTGGTCGCCAGTTTGGCATCCAATTCCGTCAGGCCGCCGGCGTCATGGGTTGTCAGGCGCACGCTTACGTCAGAGTAGGTGTTCTGCCATTCCGGGTGGTGATCCCATTTTTCGGCATAGAATGCGCATTGCGTCATGAAGGCGAAAGCTGCGGTGAAATCCGCGAATTTGAAATCCTTCTGGATTGCGTCGCGGTCTCCTTCGACTTTCCAGCCTGCTGCGGTCAAAGCGTCGATGTCGGTGGTTGTGATTGCGTTGCTCATTCCTGATCCTCGTAGGTGTCGCGCCGGAACGGGCCGTAGGAGGTTAGAATTTCAATCTCTTCCTCTACGGCCTCTGCCTCGGCATCCAGATATTGTTTGATTGCACGGGCGAAACTGGGGTCAGCGAACCAGTGCAGCGAATGCGTCTGGGTCGGCAAATAGCCCCGCGCCAGTTTGTGTTCGCCCTGCGCCCCGGCTTCGACCCGCGCCAAGCCACGTTCGATGGCCGCATCGATCGCCTGATAATAACAAAGTTCAAAGTGCAGGCAGGGGTGGTGTTCTGTGCACCCCCAGTAGCGACCATAAAGCGATTGTCGGCCGATAAAGTTCAACGCCCCGGCCACGGGCACGCCATCGCGCACGGCCAGTACCAGTAGGACATCGTCCCGCATGGTATCATGTAGATGGTCGAAGAAGGCGCGGGTCAGGTAGGGTGTGCCCCATTTGCGGCTGCCGGTGTCCTGATAAAATTCCCAGAAGTAGTCCCAATGCTCTGGCTGGATGTCGTCTCCGGTCAGCGAAATGATGTCGCCGCCGAAAGCCTGCGCGGTCTGGCGTTCCTTGCGGATATTCTTCCGTTTCCGAGAACTGAGAGAGCCAAGAAAGTCGTCAAAACTGTCGTAGCCGTCGTTGTGCCAGTGAAACTGCTGGCTGGCGCGATGCATCAGCCCCATCGCCTTGCCCGGCGCGACCTCTTCGGCGGTGCAAAAGGTCAGGTGAAGGCTGGACAGGCCGTGGTGCTCCGCGATCTGCACCGCTCCCTGCACCAAGGCCGATTGCCCTGTCGTCTCAAACCCCGGTTTGGTTAACAGGCGACGGCCAGAGGCGGGTGTGAAGGGCACCGCGATCTGTAGCTTGGGATAGTACCGGCCACCCGCGCCCTCGTAAGCGTGGGCCCAGTTGAAATCGAAGATGTATTCGCCCTGGCTATGAGATTTCGCATAAAGCGGTGCCGCCGCGATCATCTGATCTTCGGCGTGGGCGGTCAGATATCTGGGCTGCCAGCCGGTGCCCGGGCCGACAGAACCGCTTTGCTCTAGCGCCAGCAGGAACCGATGGGTCGTGAAGGGATCGTTCGGCGCGCCGCCGTCCGTCGCCTCGGCACAGGCGCAGGCGTCCCAGTCGCGCGCGTCGATCTGGGTCAGACTGTCGTGGGCGCGAACCTCGATCACCGTGTCGCTATCGTATTCCTGACCATCCATACGCCAAACGTGATGCATTTGTCGCAACGTTCAAGCGTCAAGCTAAGCAGCATAGCCTTCGAATGTCACATTATCTGCGATCTTGCGCGCCTCTGCCTCTGCTTCGGGCGATCGGATCGTCCAGCACAGCACGGGCAGGCCCTGCTGTTTCAGCTGCTTTACCCGTGGGGCGGTCAGGTCCCGCGCGTCGTGGCTGATGAAACAGGCGCGCGAAGCTTTGATGTCAGGAATGCCTGCCAGACGTTCCCGGCGGGCCTTCGGGATCAGCTGCCAATCGGTTGCGTTGAAATCGCAGGTCGTCAGCCCCACAGGAACGTCCGGGGCCGCGCCGCTGAACACCCTGACGGCATTCGGGTTGAACGACATCACGGCCACGTCCCCTTGGTACCCTTTCAGATCACGGGCCGTCGCATCCTCCAGCCGACCGACAGCGGGGCCAAGCGTTCCGTCCTGATCCTTTATCTCGATCAGCAGGGGGACCTGTCCGGCGACTTCGTCCAACACCTGTTTCAGTGTCGGGATCGTATGGGTGCCGCCGATCAGTGGTATATTTTGCAGATCTTCGGATGTGCGCTGTTGGATCGGTCCGCGCTGACCCGTCAGGCGGGTCATGTCGTAATCGTGGAACACTATGGCCTGACCGTCTTTGGACAGTTGCAGGTCAATTTCGATCCCATAGCCGTGGTCTACCGCAGCGCGGATCGCTTCGATCGAGTTTTCGGGCCGGCCCGCTGCCAGATCGTGATAGGCGCGATGCGCCAGCGGACGGGTCAGAAACGCTTGTGGCAGGGTCATTCGATCTCGAAAATGCCTTCGATTTCGACTGCGACCCCAAACGGCAACGCGCCTGCCGACACGGCCGAGCGGGAATGGCGCCCCGCGTCACCCAGCACCTCGACCAGAAGGTCGGAACAGCCGTTGACCACCTTGGGCTGGTCGCCGAAGTCTTTGGTCGAATTGACGAACCCGGTCAATTTCACCACGCGCTTCAATTTCGTCAGATCACCGCCGCAGGCCGCCTTGACCTGCGCGAGCAGGGACAAACCGCATAGCTTGGCCGCGGCGGCGCCATCTTCGACGCTCATGTCGTCGCCCAGAACGCCTTTGATGAAACCGTTGGCATCCATCGAGACCTGACCCGAAACAAACACAAGATTGCCCGAGACAACGTAAGGCACGTAGTTCGCCTGCGGGGCGGGGCTGTCGGGCAGGGCGAGGCCTAGTTCGGCAAGGCGAGTTTCGATGGCGTTGGTCATGGCGGCTTCCTTTCATCGCTTTGCCGCGACGCTACTGCGCCGCGCGGCGATTGCAAGGCCCGCGCTACCCTTCCCGCATCGCTTTTGACAGGTAATCGGTGAAGGGTTGAAGGAGGTAGGACAATGGAGTCCGGGTCTGGGTCTTGATAAAGGCCCGAACCGGTAAGCCGGGGATAAGGTCGCGGCCATCCATTGGTGAGGTGATTTCGATTTCGACTGCGTAATGGCTACGCGCCCCGTCAGAGTTTTGAAGGCGATCAGCTGAAATATGGATGACGCGGCCGGTTGCCAGCGGACCGAGGGGGCCGCTGAGGGCGAGGAAAGACAGTTGGGCCTGCTGTCCGTTTACGACGTCGCCTATCTGTTGCGGATCGACATCGACGCGGACCCGCGCGGGTCGCCGATTTGGGACGATTTGAAGGATAGGCTGACCGGGCTGAACAACCATGCCCTCTCCGACAACCGACAGTCGGTGGATCGTACCAGAGGCCGGCGCGTTGATCCGCAGCATTTGTCGCTGATCTTCAATCGCCGCGATCCGGGTGTCTAGAATTCTGGACTGATGATTGATGCCCACCAGGTCCTGCAGCAGCCGTTCTTTCCTTTCTGCAGACATGCGGTCACCCTCTATCATCAACTCTTGCTTGAACCCTTGCGCTTGATCGATTTGGGCGTCGATATCGGCAATCGCGCCTGCCAGCCTTGCAGCTTCGCGTTGCAGGGCGGCGACCCGAGACGCGGGGGACAGGCCTTGTTCTTTCAGCCGTAGCTGGTCGTTCAATTGCGCTTCTATCAGCCTGAGTTGGCTTTGGATGGCCGACGTCTGCGCGCGCAACCCTTTGATGAGGCTTTCGGTTTGCGCGATTTTCTGGCGACGTTGATGAGTCTCCTGAGCAACCCTCGCCACCCGCGCTTCGATCAGGGCGTTTTCCGCTTTGATCCTTTGGACGAGCAGGTCGCCGAACGTGGCGTGGCTCATCTCCTTAAGTCCGATTTCGATCTGCAAACGGTCTGACAATTCGGCCTCGATCCTTGCCGTCCTGATACGAAGGTCGAATTGTTCCTCTTTCGCTGCAACCAGATCGGCGACCAGCGCAGTCTCATCCAGCGCGATCAGCGCATCCCCTGCCTTCACAGTGTCGCCCTCGGATACGAAGACCTTTGCGACCCTGCCGCCTTTTTCATGTTGAACGAATTGCGGGACACGCGAAGCTATAACGTGGCCCGGAGCGATAATGGCACCAGATAGCTGAGCCGTCGCTGCCCAAGACCCGAAGCCGCCCACGAACATCAAGATCGCGAAAAGGCCAGTGATCAGCGGCCCGGAAAGGGACCAAGCGCGATTGGGCGGCCTCATGACACGGACCTGTCGGCGGCGGTGATTTTGGCGCTGTTTGGTGGCAGAAGCACCTTTTTCAAGACATCGTCCCGAGGTCCAAAAGCCACGCGTCGGCCACCCTCCAACACCAGAACTGCATCGCAGTCCTGAAGCGCTGCGGGCCGATGCGTCATCACGATGCATGCTTTTCCAAGGGATTTGAGTTGGCGGATCGTCAGCAGCAGAGCGGCTTCACCATCGTGATCCAGATGGGCGTTCGGTTCATCCAGAATGACGATCTTTGGATCGCCATAGACTGCCCGGGCCAACGCAATACGCTGAAGCTGACCACCGGATAGGCCCGTTTCGCCATGTCTTAGACGGGTGTCATATCCTTCGGGAAGGGTCAGGATCATCTCGTGCGCCTGCGCCACTTGCGCCGCGGCGTAGACCGCGGACAAGTCGATCGGCTCAGCGAAGCCCGCGATATTTTCGGCAATCGTGCCGTGGAACATTTGGACGGTTTGCGGCAGGGCGCCGATGCTACGACCCAGTGTTTCTTGGTCATAGTGGGCCAGTGGCGCGCCATCCAGACGGATCAAACCGCCCGCCGCGGGCCAGACACCCGTCAACGCCTTGGCCAAAGTGGATTTGCCGGACCCGGACGGCCCGATCACCCCGATCACCTGACCCGGCCCCACACTGAAAGACACCAGCCTTAGCGCCGCGACGGATTGGTTCGGCGGAACCACCGTCAGATCGCAGACGTCCACCCGCGATCTGGGTTCGGGAAGAGGCGTTCGTGGAGGAACTGGAGGAACATCCGACAACAGCCTGCCCACTGCAGTCCAGCCGCGGAGCGCGGGATCCAGCGATGGCCACGCGGAAATAATGGTTTCAACTGGCGATAGCGCCCGTCCAGTCAGGACCGACGCTGCGATCATTGCGCCCGGGCTAAGGTCGTTCTGGATGACTAGGTATGCGCCTAGTCCTAACAGCGCCGTTTGCAGAAAGATGCGCATCGTTCGGATCGACGTGCCGAAAAGTGCCGTTACATCCAGCGCCTGCACCTGATGATCCGAAAAGATATCCCGCTGCTGTCGCCAAAGTCTGATGAGGGCGCTTTCCATACCTGTCGCGGCGATCGTATCCGCACCGTGGTGAAACTGCTGTGTCAGTTCGTCGGTTTGTGTTTGAGCGTTTTGAGCGGCAGTCTGCGGATGGCGAGAGGACAGCTGGTTGCCAAGAGCGAGCGCGATCAGAATTGCACCCCCAAGAACGGCCAAAAGGCCAAGCGCAGGGTGAAAAATTGCGATCCCTATCAGAAAGATGGGCGTCCATGGCAGGTCGTAGGCCGCCATAAATGCTGGAGAGGCGATCGCGTTACGCAGCAACTGCAAAGCCTGAGTGCTTTGCTCCGGCGTCGCGTCATGGTGCGTTCTGCTTCGGGCGATTGTCGCCCGCATCACTCGTTCTGCCAATCGCGCCTCGAATCGGGCGCCGACGCGTGACAGTAATCGATGCCGTGCAATGTCTATGATCGCCATCGTGACGAACAGATAGGCAGCAATCAGGCTGAGGCTGACCAGCGTTTCGACGGAGCCTGATCCCAACACTCGGTCATAGACCTGTAGCATGTAGATCGGTCCGGTCAGCATCAGCAGATTGGCGAAAAAGCTGAACACCGCGACTGCGGCGTAGATCGGTCGATCCACCCGTCGTGCAGCGCGCAGTTCGGCAAAGCCGCTATCGTTTGGTCGTCGAGGCGCCCGGCCCATGTGCGATTTGCCCCCAAATCTGACACCCCCGACCAAATGTGATCGCCCGGCCAAGGCCTTTGGCTGGTGTCACACCCGGCGCGATGTTAAGCCAACCGGGTGTCGGGGGTCCTGCTGTGAGCATTTCAGAAATTTCTTTCCAAGCCCTTATCCGTCGTACGGCATTGTTTTCCGGCCTTTTTCTGCTGGCGGCCTGCGGCGAACCCGAAGTCGCGCGTGGAATCAATGACCCGTGGGAGGGATCGAACCGCCGGACGCATGAGTTCAACAAAGGCTCGGACACCGGCCTGATCAGTCGCGCCGCAGAAGCCTATGTCACAGTCACGCCAGAGCCGGTCGTGACCGGGATCGCCAACTTTTCCGACAATCTGTCGACGCCGCAGCTGGTGGTGAACAACCTTCTTCAGGCGGATCTGCGCGGCGCTTTTATTAATTCGTTCCGCTTCGTCGTGAATTCGACCGTTGGGCTGGGTGGCTTTATAGACGTCGCGACCGGGGCTGAAATTTACGAAGAAGACACTGATTTCGGCGAAACCCTGCACGTCTGGGGCGCGCGCGAAGGCGCCTACCTTGAACTGCCGATCCTTGGTCCGTCCACCGAACGGGACGCGGTCGGGCGCGTTGTCGATCTGTTTACCAATCCGCTAAGCTACGCACTGCCCAAGCCCGAGAAATACGCAAGCCCGGTGGCTAGCGTTGCCAAAAAGCTGGGCGACCGGGGGCGGTATTCGCAAACCGTCGGTTCGGTCTTATATGACTCGGCAGATAGTTATGCGCAGACCCGTTCGACTTATCTGCAGAACCGTCGCTATCAGCTTAGCGGTGGAACGGGGGCTGCCGACCCGTATGATGATCCTTATGCCGCAGGTGATCCCTATGATGACCCCTATGACCAGTAAGCTGACACGCCGGACCATGATTGCTTCGGTCCTCGCGACCTGCGCCGCGCTGCCGGCCTTTGGGATGAGTGATGCGGCGGCCAAGTCTTTGGTCGATAATCTGGTTGGGGACATCAACAAGGTCATCGCGCGCGGCGGGTCGGTCAGCAGCATGATCCGCGAGTTCGAGAGGATTTTTGCGCGCTACGCCGATGTGGCGATCATCGCGCAATCGACGCTTGGGGCGGATGCCCGGCGCGCGTCGCCTGCGCAGATGCAGGCTTATACCAAGGCGTTCCAAGGTTACATCGCGCGCAAATACGGCAAGCGGTTTCAGGAATTCGTCGGCGGCCGGATCGAGGTCAATGGCGTCCGTCAGGTGAAAACCTGGAAAGAGGTCACGGGCACCGCCTACCTGAAGGGCGAGAAGCCGTTCGAGATCAAGTTCCTTGTCTCGGACCGGTCTGGACGCAATCTGTTTTTTGACATGGTGATCGAAGGCATTTCGATGCGCCTGTCCGAAAAGACGGAAATCGGTGCCATGCTGGATGCCAACCGTGGCAATATCGACCGGCTGATTGCTGCGGTTCAGAAGGCGGGCTAAGCGCCCGGCCTTCATCGCTGAAACCTTAGTTTCGAATACCAAATATATTGCGGATCAACCGTTCGAGCGGATCCTGACGCGGCTGCTGGTTCTGCGGCACACGGTTGCTGTCGGCGACCTGTGGTTCAGGCGCGGGCGCTTCCGGGCGGGCCATGGGCAACGGGCGGGGCGGGATGCCTTCGTGAACGCGGACCATCACCTCGTGCCAGATCTCTGCCGGTAGGCCCGACCCGGTGACACCGGTCAAGGGCGTGTTGTCGTCGTACCCCATCCACACTCCAGCCACATAGTCGGCGGTGAACCCGATGAACCACGCGTCCCGCGCCGCCGAGGTCGTGCCGGTTTTGCCCGCGACCTCGTGGTTGGGTAGCGCCGCGCGGCCGCCGGTACCTTGGGTGACGACATTGTTCATCATCCAGATCAACTCTCTGGCGGCCGATTCGCGGATGACGCGTTCGCCGATACCGCCGGTGGCGTCCATCAGCGCCTCTGACTGGCCCTGCAGGCGCAGTTCGACCAGGCCGTAAGGCGTGACCGAAGAACCGCCGTTGAGGATACCAGCGTAAGCGCCCGTCATTTCGATCAACGTCGATTCAGAGGCGCCCAGAGCCAAGGCCGGACCCTGTGCCAGATCGGATTCGATGCCAAAGTCGGATGCGATCTTGCGCACGTTCTCAAGGCCTACGCTGTCGGCAATGCGCACTGCGGGGATGTTCAACGACCCTTGCAGCGCCTGTGCCATCGTCACTGTGCCACGGAACTTGCGATCGTAATTGTCGGGCGACCACGGGCCAGAGCCGGGGATGTTCATCGTCAACGGCGTGTCTTCGACCGTGTCGTACCAATGATAGCCCAACTCCAGCGCGGTGGCGTAGACGAAGGGTTTGAAGGCCGACCCGGTTTGGCGCAGCGCTTGCGTGGCGCGGTTGAACGCGCCCGAGACCTTGGTGCGGCGCCCCCCGACCATGGCGCGGACGGCGCCATCGGCGCTCATCACTACAACTGCGGCCTGCGCTTTTGAGCCCTCTTTGACCTTGTTTTCGAAGATGTACTTCATGCCTTCTTCGGCGGCGCGCTGCAGGCGCTGATCCAGCGTCGTGCGGATCACCACGTCTTCGGTGGTCTTGCGTGTCAGGAATTCCGGACCCGAAGACATTACCCAATCGGCAAAGTAACCGCCCGCTTTGGCTTCGGCGGCTTCGGACAGTTCGGCAGGGTTGGCTAGTGCGTCGTTGGCTTGGGCAGTCGTCAGATAGCCCTGTTCCTCCATCAACCCGACGATGACGGCCGCGCGGTTCTGCGACCGTGCCAGATCGGCGGTGGGGGCGTAGCGGGTGGGCGCGACCAGAAGACCGGCCAGCATGGCCGCTTCGGCCGGGGCGACGTCAGCGGCGGATTTGCCGAAATAGCGCTGGCTGGCGGCTTCGAACCCACGTGCGCCCGCGCCAAGGAAGGCACGGTTCATATAGATGGTCAGGATGTCGTCTTTGGAATAGGCGGCCTCCATCCCCATGGCAAAGATCGCCTCTTTGATTTTGCGATACAGGGTGGTTTCGCGGCAGTCGGATTCGTACGCGGTTTCGTTTTCCCACTTTTCCGGGTCGTAGGGTTCGCCAAGGCACAGCAGCTTGGCGGTCTGTTGCGTGATGGTCGACCCGCCGTGGCCGGACAAAGGCCCGCGCCCTTCACGCAGGTTGATCCGCACGGCGGATGCGATGCCGCGAGGAGAGATCCCGAAATGACGATAAAAGCGCTTATCCTCGGTCGCGACGATCGCGTTCTTGAGGTGAGGCGATACAGTTTCAGCCGTCACGACGCCGCCGAACTGATCGCCGCGCCATGCAAAGACCTGACCTTCGTGATCCAGCATCGTGACAGAGCCGCGGGCGCGACCGTCCAGCTGATCTTCCAGCGGGGGCATAGACACGGCGACAAAGGCGACGGCGACGGCGATGATCAGCACGATGACAGCCGTCAGACGCCATGCCATGCCGAATACCAGCCGGAATACCCAACGGAACAGCGCCGCGATATATCCGATGGGGCCGCGACGCGTGGGTTTGCGGGCAGGAGCTTTTCTGGGCTTGGCTTTCGTGGCGGTCTTTTTGGACGCGCCGGATTTGCTACCAGAGCCTTTGCCTCCGGCCGCTTTGCCTTTGCCCGATCCGCTATACCGTCGGTCGGCCACGAGAGGTGGCTTGCGGCGTCCTGAATCACTCATCTTGTCTGCCCGTTCACGGTTATTTCGGACAGATATACGCGCTGTTCCCTTAGATGTTGAGCCGTTTGCCGAAATTTGATCGTTCAAAAATTGCCTGAAAATTGAGCATCATTTGGATAACGATTAAATATTGTGCAAATGCTGAGGTTTTCGGCGGTGAATCCGGGCCTTCACCTTTCGATAAGAAAGCGGGTCCGCCTTATCTGTACCTGCCAAAGCCGGGGCCTGCGCTCCGAGATATGGAAGGGAAAATCAGTGAAACTCATCATTGCAACAATCAAACCGTTCAAGCTCGAGGAGGTCCGCGAGGCGCTGACTGAAATCGGCGTGCGCGGCATGATGGTGACCGAAATTAAAGGGTTCGGGTCTCAGTCGGGACATACCGAGATCTACCGTGGCGCAGAATACGCCGTGAATTTCGTGCCGAAAATCAAACTGGAAATCGCGGTTGCTGCCGAAATGGCCGACCAGGTCGTCGAAACGATCACGAACACCGCCAAGACCGGGAAAATCGGGGACGGCAAGATCTTCGTGCTGGACGTCCAGCAGGCGGTTCGTGTGCGGACCGGCGAAACCAACGCGGACGCGCTGTAACGGCTGCGGACAGGGAAAGGAAATACGTGATGAAAACTCTTACCAAACTGGGCCTTGCCGCCGCGCTGATCGCCGCGCCGAGCCTTGGCCTGGCGCAGGACGGCCCCGTTCCGGGCACGAACCCGTCCACTGACAGCGTCTTTATCTTCAACACGCTGCTGTTCCTGATCGGCGGCTTCCTCGTGTTCTTCATGGCCTGCGGCTTTGCGATGCTTGAAGCGGGTCTTGTCCGCGGCAAGAACGTGACCATGCAGCTGACCAAGAACGTCGCGCTGTTCGGTCTGGCGTCGATCTTTTACTACCTGATCGGCTACAACCTGATGTACCCGCTGGGTACCTGGACCGTCGAAGGCGTCCTGTCGGGCGTTTGGGGCCCCGGTGTTCTGGAAGCCGTTGGCGTGACCGCCGATGCGGCTGACGACTATGGCTATGCCTCGACCGGTTCGGACTTTTTCTTCCAGCTGATGTTCTGTGCCGCAACCGCGTCCATCGTGTCCGGTACCGTGGCCGAGCGTGTAAAACTGTGGCCGTTCCTGATCTTCGTGATCATCCTGACGTCCATCATCTACCCGCTGACCGCATCCTGGACCTGGGGTGGTGGCTTCGTTGGCGAAGCTGGCTTCTCGGACTTCGCAGGCTCCACGATCGTGCACTCGGTCGGTGGCTGGGCGGCTCTGACCGGCGCCATCATCATCGGCCCGCGTATCGGCAAGTACAAAGATGGCAAAACCATCCCGATGCCCGGTTCGAACCTTGCTCTGGCAACTCTGGGTACGTTCATCCTGTGGCTGGGTTGGTTCGGCTTCAACGGCGGCTCTCAGCTGGCGATGGGCTCGGTTGGTGACGTGGCTGACGTGTCGCGCATCTTCTCCAACACCAACGCAGCAGCGGCAGGTGGTGCAGTTGCAGCCCTGATCCTGACGCAGATCCTGTACAAGAAGCCTGACCTTACGATGGTTCTGAACGGCGCACTGGCCGGTCTGGTCTCCATCACGGCCGAACCGCTGACCCCGACCCTGGGCTGGGCAACGATCATCGGTATGATCGGCGGCGTGATCGTGGTCTTCGCGGTTCCGATGCTGGACAAGATGAAGATCGACGACGTCGTCGGCGCCATCCCGGTCCACCTGATTGCAGGTATCTGGGGCACGCTGGCCGTGGTCCTGACCAACGACGAAGCAACCATCGGCGCACAGCTGTACGGTATCATCGTCATCGGTCTGGCAACCATCGTTATGTCCGCGATCGTGTGGTTCATCCTGAAGATGGTCATGGGCGTCCGCGTCTCGGAAGAAGACGAGATCATGGGTCTCGACATGGCCGAACTGGGCATGGAAGCCTATCCGGAATTCTCCAAGGGCTGATACCTCCTCCCTTCAGTCTGAGAACCTTAGCCCGGGCGTTCGCGCCCGGGTTTTTTGTTTTGATGCGCGTGTTTGGTATCTGGCCGGGATCATTCGGTTGACCGTGGCGCGTAGGCCAGACGCGCCCTATGTTTGGAGAACCGGACGTGAGGGCCGGTGTGGCTAAACGGGAGGGCTGGCCAATGGATCTGGGACTTACTGGAAAGACTGCGCTGATCACGGGGGGCACCAAGGGGATTGGGCTGGCCTGTGCCAAGGCGCTGATGGCCGAGGGCGTTCAAATCGTTATTGCAGGACGGTCGCAAGCGTCGGTCGACGCCGCGCTGGCGGATCTTGGCGGTGGGCAGGGTCTGGTTGCCGATCTGCGATCCGCTGAAGAGGCCGCCGGTCTGGTCGCCTCTTGTCACGAGTTGATCGGTGATATCGACATCTTGGTCTGCAGCGCCGGCGCCGCGCAGCGGACGGTTCCCGCCAAGCTGACACCTGATCACTGGCGTGCCGCGATGGACGCGAAGTTCTTTACCTACGTCAATGTCATCGACCCAGTCGTCAAGGACATGGCCGCGCGTGGAACGGGACGGATCGTCAACATCATCGGCGCGGGCGGTAAGGTCGCGTCGTCCATTCACCTGCCGGGCGGATCGGCCAATGCGGCGCTGATGCTTGCGACGGCCGGGCTGGGGCAGGCTTATGCTGACTCCGGGGTGCGTGTGGTGGGGCTAAACCCCGGCGCCACCCGGACGACCCGGCTGCAGGAAGGCCTGAAAGCGCAGGCAGAGCAGGCTGGCACCACCGTCGAAGAGGCCGAAAAGCAGGCCGTGAGCCGTATCCCGATGGGCCGCATGGCAGAGCCGGAAGACATCGCAAACATGGCTGTTTTTCTGGCGTCCGACAGGGCCAGCTATGTCACTGGTGTTACAATCAATATGGACGGGGCGGTGACTGCCACGGTGGTCTGAGCTAAGCGATGCCCCAAGAAAAAGGGCCAAGAACAGCAGTGTCCTTGGCCCTTTTGATTTGGTTTTCGCGGTCTTATTTCAGCCAGTAGTTCACTTTGAAGCTGACGACCCCGCCCTTGATGTGTGTCACCGACGGGGACAGGGCTGGCGAATAGGTCATCGTCTTGCGGCCAAGGTCGTAGTACCGGGCTTCAGCCGCCAGCGAGACGTTTTCGGTCATCTTCCACTCCATGCCGACGCCCACGTTGAAGCCAACCTGTGTCTTCGAGTAGTAACCGTCGCCGCCGCCGAACACTGTATTCGAGCCAGCAGGGTTGAATGCCGTGAATTGTTTCGTGACGCGGCCAGCCGCAACACCCGCTGTTCCATAGAACAGGGTGTTTCCGGACACTGTGCCCACTTTCCCGTTCAGCATGACCAAGGATTTCAGGCTGGTTTCGCGCACCGCGTCGAATGTCGCCCCCAGTCCGGCGATTGAGGCGGATCGGGACTGACCAGAGAGGTTGCCGAACATTCCGGTCAGGTCGGCACCGTAGATGACGTTGCCTGCAGCCATGTTGTAGCCGCCCTGCAAGGTTGCGATGATCGACGTGGCCCGGGTGGTCGACGTAGCATATGGCGATCCGGTTTCAGACTCGGGTGTTGTGAAGCCCGCGCCGCCGAGGCCCAGACCGATGTATGCGCCGGTGAAGTCCTGTGCCGCAACCGGAGACGCGGCAATAGCAATAGACACCGCACAAGTGCGAAGTAGCGAAATTTTCATTTGTTCCTCGTTGGTAACGCCAGAATACGCGTATTTTAAAAAGGCGGCGAAATTGATGCCGCAGTCGATCTTATCTGCTGCAAGTATACTGGGTTAACGAGCGTTGTCCCGTTAATTCTTGGGCTTCACGTTCTCTGCGAAGGCTTTGTCGAAAGCCGCCTGTTTCTCGGGCGATGCATCGGTCTGGTTCCGGGACTTCCACTCGTCATAGGGCATGCCGTAGAAGGCTTCGCGGGCCTGTTCCTTGGTGATCTCGATGCCTTTTTCGGCCGCGGCTTCTTGCATCCAGCGTGACAGGCAGTTCCGGCAGAAGCCTGCAAGGTTCATCATATCGATGTTCTGCACGTCGGGGCGTTCGATCATCAGGTGATTGCGCAGGGTGCGAAATGCGGCGGCTTCGATTTCGATCTGGGTCTGACGGTCCATTGTCTGCTCCTGTGGGTATTTGGGCGGCAGGCTGACAGGCTGCGCAATGAAGGTCAATCTTAGCCCCGGATGTCATTGTGCTGTCACTATAGCTGGCAAGTGTCCGGGCAGCTTGTTAGATTCCCACCAAGTGGCAGGCACAGGACGCAGAGGGCAGGCATGAAACGGCAGCGCAATACCAAGATCGTGGCGACCCTTGGTCCATCATCTTCGGATTACGACATGATCCGTCAGTTGCACGAGGCGGGCGCGGATGTGTTTCGCCTGAACATGAGCCACGGCAGCCATGACGAGATCCGCGAACGTCACCGGATCATCCGCGAGATTGAGCGTGATCTGGACAGCACCATAGGCATCCTTGCCGACCTGCAGGGGCCAAAACTGCGCGTCGGTGTTTTTGCCAATGGCGAAGAAGAGCTGGAAGAGGGCGCAAAGTTTCGTCTGGACCTCGCCGAGGCTGAGGGCGACGCCACCCGTGTGACCCTGCCGCACCCCGAGATTTTTCAGGTGCTGGAAGTTGGCGCCAACCTTCTGGTGAACGACGGGAAAATCCGTTTGAAGGTTTTGGACTGTGGTGATGATTTCGCAGATTGCGAGGTGATCGCTGGTGGCACGATTTCCAACCGTAAGGGCGTGAACGTGCCGGACGTGGTGCTGCCGCTGGCCGCCTTGTCCGACAAGGACCGTGCCGATCTGGAGTTCGTCTGTCAGCTGGGTGTCGATTGGCTGGCGCTAAGCTTTGTTCAGCGGCCCGAAGACGTGACCGAGGCGCGAGAGCTGGCAGGGGGCCGCGCGTCGATCCTGTCCAAGATCGAGAAACCTGCGGCGGTGAAATCCTTCGATGCCATTCTTGAGGTATCTGACGGGATCATGGTGGCGCGCGGCGATCTGGGCGTTGAGCTTCCGGTGCAGAACGTGCCGCCCATCCAGAAAAAGCTGATCCGCCAATGCCGCGAAGCCGCGAAACCGGTGATCGTGGCCACCCAGATGTTGGAATCGATGATCGAAAGCCCGATGCCCACCCGTGCCGAGGTGTCGGACGTCGCCGCGGCGATTTATGAAGGCACCGATGCCGTGATGCTGTCGGCAGAGTCCGCGGCCGGTCAATATCCGGTCGAAGCGGTCACCACGATGGATAACGTCGCGCAAGAGGTCGAACGTGACCCGAACTATACCGAGATTATCGAAGCCTCGCGCCGGGTCGATCGCAGCACGGTCGCGGACGGTATCGTCGCCGCCGCGCGCGAGATTGCTGAAACCACCAGTATTCAGGCCATCTGCTGTTTCACCGACAGCGGCAAGACGGCGCTTCTGACATCCCGCGAACGCCCGCGCGTGCCGATCATCGCACTGACGGCCCAACGGGGAACGGCGCGCAAGCTGACTCTGTCTTGGGGCGTGAACTGCTATATGACCGGCGTGTTGTCCCGTTTTAAACAGGCCGTTGTGAACGCGGCCCGCGCGGCGCGGAGCCATGGGTTCGCCACCGAACAGGACCAGATCCTTGTGATGGCGGGTGTGCCTTTCAACGTGCCGGGGTCGACGAACATCCTGCGTGTGGCACCCTGTGAGGAACGTTTGATCTTTGCCTCTGACCCGGAATAGGCTGGGTCCATGGGTGGAGACATGGATACCGATCTGATCCTCGTGACGGGCATCGCGGTGCTGATGTTGTCGATTCCGTCGGCTGTCGCGGCCTTTGCGGAACGGCGCACACCCTGGACCGCGCTGGTCGTGGTGATCATCGGGGCGGCCATCGTTGGCTATGGCTGGCAGAACCACCCGACGGAAATGACGCTGGCCGAGGTGCCGCATGTTATCATCCGGGTCATCGCGCGGGTGATCCCCTAGAGCCTCGGCGGGCTGGCCAGCACCCTCAGATTCTGCTTGCGATATTGCGGTTTGGGTCCTATACGGCCCGCTCATCCGCGCGTCCGGTCCAAGTGGCATACCGAGTCGCGCTAAAACCCGTTTAAGTTTAAGGAGACGGAAATGCCCAAGATGAAGACGAAGTCGAGCTGCAAAAAGCGGTTCAAGATTTCGGCCTCCGGCAAGGTTATCGCCGGCCAGGCTGGTAAGCGCCATGGCATGATCAAGCGCCATAAGAAATTTATCCGTGACGCACGTGGCACGACTGTTATGTCCGAGCCCGATGCACGCATCATCAAGTCGATGATGCCTTACGACCGCTGATAGGGAGGATAGAATATGTCTCGCGTTAAAGGCGGTACCGTAACCCACGCACGTCACAAGAAGGTTCTGAAGGCAGCGAAAGGCTATTATGGCCGCCGCTCCACCACCTTCAAAGTGGCATCCCAGGCCGTCGACAAGGCCAACCAGTATGCAACCCGTGACCGTAAGAACCGCAAGCGGAACTTCCGCGCGCTGTGGATCCAGCGGATCAACGCAGCTGTCCGTTCGCATGACGAAGCGCTGACGTATTCGCGTTTCATCAACGGTCTGTCGCTGGCAGGTATCGAAGTCGACCGTAAGGTTCTGGCCGATCTGGCCGTGCACGAGCCCGATGCATTCGGCGCGATCGTCGACAAGGCGAAAGCCGCGCTGGCCTAAGTCTGGCACATAACGAATTTCAAAGGCCGTCCGATTGGGCGGCCTTTTTCGTTGCCTGTGGTCTTAATGGCTTAATCGAGGATTTGTGCGCCATCGAGGCCGATTGCGACGGCCTTTCCGGCGGCGATTTCCGCGGCGAAAGCTTCGGCGAGAGCGTGCATGATCTTGGCTTCGGTCCAGCGGCCCCCCCAGACGTCTGGCATCACTGGCCCCAAGGTGGTGCGCGCCAGATCGCAGAACAGTGCGCGCATCCTGTGCCGTATATCGCGCAAGGCTTTGGGTTCGCGGCCCCCGTCGGTGTACGGCTCTGCGCTGATGGTCCAAAGGGTGCGCAGGATGGCATTGCACGTCAGATCGGGATCGTCACATTCCTCCATCATGTCGATCAGGCCTTCGCGGAACACTTGCATATTCAAGGTCAGCGCGGCCTCAAGATCGTTTTCGATGGCGGCAAGGTAGATCGCGGAATAGGCGGCTGCGCCCAGTTTTTCGTGCGTTTTGGTCCACGACCTGTCGGCATAATCCTGAAGCGACGTGGGCTCTCCGTACCAGCGGGGCAGAAGGTGCAGCCCGTGCGTCGCGTAAGGCACCAAAGACGCGGGATCGGCACGCGACCAGCGCAGCGCGGCGCGGTTCAACTCGTCCATGGTCGTGCCGTTGGCGGCGATGGTGCGGTAGTCCAGCTCGGCATAATAGCCGGAGTGCGGGGCGCGCGGGGCGATCCGGTCCAGAATCGCGCTGGCGGCGCGAAAGTGTTCTTCGGCAGCGGTCAGCGCCCCGTCCAACGCAAAGTCCGCGTAATCGTCGCCATGGCGTGCCCAACCCATTTCAAGCTGAAATTGGGCGGTCAGGAAATGCAGCGTTGGGTCGATTTGCAGCTGTTGCAGCACGCGTAACAGCGGAGCCATCAGCGCATCTGGCAAGTCATCGGGGCTGACGCTTTGCCCGCGGTCGATCATCGCGCAGACCTGCGGCCCGGCCAGATGCCGGAACAGCGCGCGGCCTATGGCGGGGGCCATCCGATCGCCCGACGGCAGGGCGGCATGCGCCCGGTCCAGCCGCGACAGGCGCTGGCCAATCCGGCCCCAATCGTGATCCCGCCAGTTTTGTGCGACCTCTTGCAGGTGCGGCTTCAGGGCCTTCTGATCCGGGTGGCCCGTCAGGACGGTCATACCAAGTTGTTGGGAAAGCTGGTCGGTGGTCATCCGGTCGACGGTGCGCAGGCCGGGGGATTTCGGGGGGCGCAGGGCCTTGGTCGTCAGTCGCAACAGTGCGCTGCCCCCCAAGGCAATGGGGCGCAGGATCATCGGGGTGCGAAACCGGCGGCTGGCCGGTGATTGAACGAAATCGCGCATGACGGCATCCAGTTGCGAAGCCTGTAGTCAGCCATGCGAACCGGGCCAATTTTAGGCAAGCTTTGGGCATTTCAGCGCGTCATACTTGGGCAGCGCGGCCTGCTGGACGGTCAGGCCGCGCTGCCGGGGCGGGGTTAGCCGCCCAGAACCGGAGCGCATTTGTCATGCGAATCCGGCTGTCCGATGTGGTGCGGGTTCAGGATCAGAACCCATTGCACCGGGTACCCCGGAGCCTGCGTCCGGGAATAAGAGCACCCGTCCTGCGTGGTGATCCACTGGGTGCCGGTTGCCTGCACATTGGCGGGGACACGCGGCGGTTGGTAGGTGCCTGCGGCGGTGGCGTCTTGGCCCGTCAGTCCAAGGGCAGAGGCGATCAGGGCGATTTTCAGCAGGTGCATGGGGCTTCCTTTCGATCCGGGTTGGGGTGGCGCGGTGCCATCCGATGGATCGGGTTTTGTCCCGCGTGCGGGCCGAAACCGGGGTGGGATTGGGGCGGCGCGGTGTCGCTTCATTCAGCTTTTCGTAAGCTTTTGCCCAAAGTCGCGCGGATGCTGCGGCTTGCCCTTTGTCACAGGTATCGGTAGCACGTGCGCGACAGACAGAAGGAGCGTCGCATGGACGATCTGAAAGCCAAGTATCTGGATGCGATTGCCGGGGCCTCGGACGAGGCCGCGCTGGAAGACCTGCGGGTTCAGGCCGTCGGCAAAAAGGGCGAGATCAGCCTGAAGATGCGCGAGCTTGGCAAAATGAGCGCTGAAGAGCGTCAGGTGGCTGGCCCCGCGCTGAACGCGCTGAAGGATGAAATCAACTCGGCTCTGGCCGCCAAGAAGGTCGCGCTGGCCGATGCCGCGCTGGACGAACGGCTGCGGACCGAATGGCTGGACGTGACCCTGCCCGCACGGGACCGTCGCGTGGGCACGGTGCACCCCGTGTCTCAGGTCTGGGAAGAATGCACGGCGATCTTTGCCGACATGGGTTTCTCGGTCGCCGAAGGGCCGCAGATCGAAGAAGATTGGTACAATTTTGACGCGCTGAACATTCCGTCGCACCACCCGGCACGGGCCGAGATGGACACGTTCTACATGCACCGCGAAGAGGGCGATGACCGTCCGCCGCACGTGCTGCGCACCCATACTTCTCCGGTCCAGATCCGGGCGATGCAGGCACAGGGCGCACCGATCCGCACGATCTCTCCGGGGCGGGTGTATCGCGCGGATTATGATCAGACGCATACGCCGATGTTCCATCAGGTCGAAGGTCTGGCGATTGACCGCGATATTTCGATGGCGAACCTCAAGTGGGTGCTGGAGGAATTCTTCACCGCCTATTTCGGCACGCCCGTCAAAACCCGCTTCCGCGCGTCGCACTTCCCGTTCACCGAACCGTCGGCTGAAATCGACATCCAGTGTTCGTGGGAAGGTGGCACGGTGAAGGTCGGCGAAGGCGACGACTGGCTGGAAGTGCTGGGTTCCGGCATGGTGCATCCCAAGGTGCTGGCAGCGGCGGGCGTGGACCCGGCGGAATGGCAGGGCTTTGCCTTCGGCATGGGGATCGACCGGATCGCGATGCTGAAATACGGCATCCCCGACCTGCGCGCGTTCTTTGACAGCGATCTGCGTTGGCTGCGACACTATGGGTTCTCGGCGCTACAGGTGCCGACGATCCGGGGTGGGGTGTAACCTAAACCGATGACCCAATCGCGCCTGTTCCAACACGAAAACCGTGAGAAAAGCCAAGAGACGCGCCGCGTCTACGCGCTGTTCGAGCTGGTCTACACGCTGGTCGATTTCGGGGCTGCGCTTTGCTTTATCGTCGGGTCGATCCTGTTTTTCTACGAAAGCCTGATGACACCCGCGACATGGCTGTTCGTGATCGGATCGGTCCTTTTCGCGGTCAAACCGACCCTGCGCCTTGTGCGCGAGATTAAACTTATTTCCATGGGCGACACCAAAGACGTCGCCTCCCGCCTGGAGAATTGACATGAAATTCACCCTGTCGTGGCTGAAAGAACATCTGGATACCGACGCGTCGCTGGACGACATCGTCGAAACCCTGACCGACCTCGGGCTGGAGGTCGAAGGCGTCGAGGACCCGACTGCCAAGCTGAAGGGCTTTACCATCGCCAAGGTCACCAGCGCCGAACAGCACCCCGACGCGGACAAGCTGCGGGTTTGCATGGTGCAGACGGACGAGGGCGAAAAGCAGATCGTTTGCGGCGCGCCAAATGCGCGTGAAGGGATCACCGTCGTTCTGGCCAAGCCGGGCATGTATATTCCGGGGCTGGATATCACGATTTCGGTCGGGAAAATCCGCGGCGTGGAAAGCCACGGCATGATGGCGTCCGAGCGGGAGCTTGAGCTGTCGGACGAACATGACGGCATCATCGAATTGCCTTCGGGCGAGATCGGGGAAGAGTTTTCCCATTGGCTGGCGCAAAACCGTCCTGACACCGTCGATCCGGTGATCGAAATCGCGATCACGCCGAACCGCCCGGATGCTTTGGGTGTGCGTGGCGTTGCGCGGGATCTGGCCGCGCGGGGGCTGGGCACGTTGAAGCCGATGCCGGAGTATTCGCTGGATGCCTCGGGCGATTGCCCTGTCAACGTGGTGATTGATGACAACGCCAAAGATGGCTGCCACGTCTTTGCGGGCCGCTTGATCAAGGGTGTGAAAAACGGCCCCAGCCCGGCGTGGTTGCAGCAAAAGCTGAAAAGCATCGGTCTGCGCCCGATCTCGGCCTTGGTCGATGTGACGAACCTGTTCACCCATGACCTGAACCGCCCTCTGCACGTTTTCGATGCGGACAAGGTGCAGGGCGATCTGCGCGTGCATCGTGCGGCTGGCGGAGAATCCTTCCACGGGCTGGACGAGAAGGATTACATCGTACCCGAAGGTGCGCTGGTGATTTCGGATGACAACGGTGTGGAAAGCGTCGGTGGCATCATGGGCGGTCTGGCGACTGGCTGTCAGATGGATACGACCAATGTCTTCGTCGAGTCCGCCTTCTGGGATTATGTGTCGATTGCCCATGCGGGGCGCGGGCTTAAGATCAATTCGGATGCGCGGTATCGCAACGAACGCGGCATCGATCCGGGCTTTAACATGGAAGGTCTGGACCGCGCCTGTGCGCTGATTGTCGAACTGTGCGGGGGCGAGGTCACGGACACCGTCGTCGCGGGCGAGGTGCCTGACGTCAGCCGCGCCTACAAGCTGGACACCGCGCGCTGTTCGTCGCTGGTGGGGATGGAGATCCCTGCAGAAGACCAACGCGCCACGCTGGAACGTCTGGGGTTTGTCATGGAAGGTGACATGGCGCATGTGCCGTCGTGGCGGCCCGACGTCTTGGGAGAGGCTGATCTGGTGGAAGAGGTCGCGCGGATCGCGTCCCTGACCAAGCTGGAGGCCAAGCCCTTGGCGCGGTCCTCGACCGGCGTGCCCGCGCCTGTGCTGACCGTTTCGCAGAAACGCGAACAGGTGGCGCGACGCACGGCGGCGGCCTTGGGGTACAACGAATGCGTGACCTATTCCTTCATCGACAAGGCTTCGGCCGCGCTGTTCGGTGGTGGGTCGGATGCGTCGATGGTCGCCAACCCGATTTCGCAAGACATGAGCCATATGCGCCCGTCACTGCTGCCCGGTCTGTTGCAAGCCGCGGGCCGCAATCAAGCGCGCGGGATGAGCGATCTGGCCTTGTTCGAAATCGGCGCGACGTGGACGGGCGGTGAGCCGACGGATCAGGTCGACGCGGTCGCGGGTATTCTTGTGGGGCGGACGGGGCCGAAAGACGTGCATGGTGCTTCGCGGGCCGTGGACCTTTACGATGCCAAGGCGGACGTGGAGGCGTTACTTGCCTCTATCGGCGCACCGGCAAAGACGCAGATTTTGCGTACTGGCGATGGCTGGTGGCATCCGGGGCGTCACGGTGTGATTTGTCTGGGCCCGAAAAAGGTGCTGGGTGTCTTTGGTGAAATCCATCCGCGCGTCCTGCGCGACATGGACATCAAGGGCCCTGTCGTCGGCTTTACGCTTTGGCCCGGCGAAGTGCCCCAGCCGCGGAACACTGGCGGATCGCGCGGCGCGGTTCAGATCAGCGATCTGCAGGCGGTCGAGCGGGACTTTGCCTTTGTCGTCGACGCAGAGGTGGAGGCGCTGACGCTGGTCAACGCGGCTGCCGGGGCCGACAAGGCGATGATCGCAGATGTACGCGTTTTCGACGAATTCATCGGCGGGTCGCTGGGTGAGGGTAAGAAATCCATCGCCGTGACCGTGACCATCCAGCCGCAGGACAAGACGCTGAAAGAGGCCGAGATCGAGGCGATTGCCGCCAAGGTCGTCGAAAAAGTCGGCAAGGCCACGGGCGGGTCGCTTCGCGGTTAAGGGGGGCTGGGGGCTCTGCCCCCTTGGCGCAATGCGCCAATTCCCCCGAGGGTATTTTTGACCAGAAGAAATAGCGGGGGTTGCGCAAGCGGCCCCCGTTTCCTATATGCGCCTTGAGAGGTTGGCGCGGGCAGGCACCTCGCCAACCCGGTCAGGTCCGGAAGGAAGCAGCCGTAACGAGCCTCGCTTGGGTCGTTGTCCAGCCTCTCACCCTTTCCCTACAGGCGATCCGTATTGAACGTGTCGCAGCTTGCGATGTTGCCCGACTCGTATCCGGTGGCGAACCAGCGGGCGCGCTGTTCGGATGTGCCGTGGGTGAACGTGTGGGGCTGTGGCACGCGGCCAGCATTGCGCTGCAGCGTGTCGTCACCGATCTGGCGCGCGGCATTCAGCGCTTCTTCGATATCGCCGGGATCAAGCAGGCCGTCGACGTAGGTGGCCCAGACGCCGGACAGGCAGTCGGCCTGTAGTTCCAAGCGCACGGTTAGGGCGTTAGCCGCGGTCTGGCTGGACCTCTGGCGGGCTTCGTTGACCTGACCGAGGATGCCCAGTTCGTTCTGAACGTGGTGGGCGACTTCATGCGCGATCACATAGGCGGCGGCGAAATCCCCCTTGGCCCCGAGACGTTGCGCCAGTGTCGCGAAGAAGGCGGTGTCGAGATAAGCCTTTTCATCCGCGGGGCAGTAGAACGGCCCGGTCGCACCCGAGGCTCCGCCACAGGGGCTGGACGTCTGGTGCGAAAACAAAACCAGCGTCGGCGCGTCGTAATTTTCGCCGACCTGTTGTGGAAAGACCTGTGACCAGACGTCTTCGGTCGTAGCAAGGACAGAGGCGACGAAATCGCCTGCCTGCGCTTCTTGTGGCGTCAGCTCTCGGGTCTGGCTGGGCTGGCTTTGCGGTGCGCCGTTCAGCAGCGGGGTCACGTCGATACCGGTGAAGTATCCGATGGCGAGAACAAAAAGCACGCCACCGATTCCCAGCCCGCCGATCGCGCCGCCGCGTCCGCCGGACCGTCTGCGATCTTCGATGTTAGAGCTTTTGCGGGTGCCTCTGAGACGCATGGGATCATCCTTCTGTTCCAGAGAAGTGTAGGAGGTTCCGGGCGTAGGGGAAGTGCAAAATCTCTGACCGCATCCGCTGGACGTTGAACCCGGCACTCCTTAAGTTGGGCAGGAAGAAAGAGACCCCATGACCGACACGAAACCCGCCTATCAGGTGCTGGCGCGGAAATACCGCCCCGAGACTTTTGCCGACCTCGTTGGACAAGAGGCGATGGTGCGCACCCTGCGCAACGCCTTTGCTGCCGACCGGATCGCGCAGGCGTTCATCATGACGGGGATTCGCGGAACCGGTAAGACAACCACCGCGCGGATCATCGCCAAGGGCATGAACTGTATCGGGCCGGACGGGAATGGCGGGCCGACGACGGACCCATGTGGCGAATGTGAACATTGCCGCGCTATCATGGAAGGCCGCCACGTCGACGTGATGGAGATGGACGCGGCGTCCAACACATCGGTCAACGACATCCGGGAAATCATCGATTCGGTCCATTACCGCGCGGCTTCGGCCCGGTATAAGATCTATATCATCGACGAAGTTCACATGCTGTCGACCAGCGCGTTCAACGCGCTGTTGAAGACGCTTGAGGAACCGCCAGAGCATGTGAAGTTCATCTTTGCCACCACCGAGATTCGCAAGGTACCGGTGACGGTGCTGTCGCGGTGTCAGCGGTTCGACCTGCGCCGGATTGAGCCCGAGGTGATGATTGCCCTGCTGCGCAAGATCGCCGGGGCCGAAGGGGCAGAAATCGCGGATGACGCGCTGTTTCTGATTACGCGCGCTGCCGAAGGGTCGGCGCGGGATGCGACGTCGCTGCTGGATCAGGCGATTTCTCATGGTGCCGGAGAGACCACCGCCGATCAGGTCCGCGCGATGCTGGGTCTGGCGGACCGGGGGCGGGTGCTGGACCTGTTCGAAATGGTTATGCGGGGCGATGCAGCGGGCGCGATCGAAGAGTTGAGCGCGCAATATGCCGATGGTGCTGACCCGATGGCCGTGCTGCGCGACCTGGCCGAGATCACGCATTGGATTTCCGTGGTGAAGATCACGCCCGATGCGGCGGATGATCCGACGATTTCACCGGACGAGCGTGCGAGGGGTGTGTCCTTGGCCGAACGGCTGGGCATGCGGTCGCTGACGCGGATGTGGCAGATGCTGCTGAAGGCGCTGGAAGAGGTGGCCGCGGCTCCAAACGCTATGATGGCGGCCGAGATGGCGGTGATCCGTCTGACCCATGTGGCCGAATTGCCGTCACCCGAAGAATTGGTGCGCAAGCTGAAAGAACAGCCTATGCCGCCTGCCGGGCCTTCGGGTGGTGGGGGCGGTGTGTCGGCAGGCAGCGGACCTGCCGGTGGCGGCACATCGGCGATCGGTGGACCTGCGCCCGGTGGACGAGTGCATGGCCCGGTTGCGATGCTCGCCGAATATGTCGATCAGGCGCTGGCGCGGTTTCCGACCTTCGAACATGTGGTCGAACTGATCCGCGCCAACCGCGACGGCGTTCTGCAGGTCGAGGTGGAAAACAACCTGCGGCTGGTCAGCTATAGCCCCGGTCGGATCGAGTTTGTCCCTACGGATGATGCCCCGCGGGATCTGGCGCAAAAGCTCGGGTCGCGCCTGCAGGGCTGGACGGGCAACCGCTGGGCCGTGATCGTGGCCAATGAAGGCGGCGCGGAGACTATTGCAGAGAAGGCCAATGCCAAGAAGCTGGCGTTGGAAAAAGCCGCCAAGGAACACCCGATGGTGCAGGCCGTGATTTCGGCCTTTCCCAAGGCGGCGATCAAGGACATTCGCACGGCAGAGGACGTGGCGGCCGAGGCGGCCACTGACGCGCTTGCCGAGGTCGAGGATGAATGGGATCCGTTCGAGGACGATTGAGCGGACCCGCCAGACAATCAGGAGAGAAAGATGTTCAAAGGCTTGGGCCAGATGGGCGACATGGCGAAGATGCTGAAATCCGCGCAGGAGCTTCAGACAAAGGTCGTCGCGCTGCAGGAAGAGATGAACCACATGACGGTCGAGGGCGAGTCCGGGGCCGGTCTGGTCAAGGCGGTTGCCACGCTGAAGGGCGAGTTGAAGTCGCTGGATATCGATCCGTCGATCTTTAACCCCGACGAAAAAGAAGTCGTGGAGGATCTGATCCTTGCCGCGATCAAGGATGCGCAGTCCAAGGCGTCCGAACAGAATCAGGCAGAGATGGCCAAGTTGACCGACGGTCTGGGCCTGCCCGCCGATTTCAAGATGCCATTCTGAGGTCATTGATTGAGCGCTGGCAATGACATCGATGCGCTGATCGACATGATGGCGCGGTTGCCGGGGCTGGGGCCCCGGTCAGCCCGGCGCGCGGTTCTGCAGCTGATCCGCAAGAAAGAGCTGTTGCTGACGCCTTTGGCTGATCTGATGCACCATGTGGCTGTGAGCGTGCGCGAATGTGCAGTTTGCGGGAACATAGGGTCTGCGTCTGTCTGCGACATCTGCGCCAACGAAAAGCGTGCGACTGGTGAGATCTGTGTGGTCGAAGACGTGGCGGATCTGTGGGCGATGGAACGCTCTGGCGTGTTTCGCGGCAAATACCATGTGCTGGGCGGGACCTTGTCGGCTTTGGATGCGATTGGGCCGGATGAACTGGGGATTCCCCGCTTGATCCAGCGCGTGGCGGATGAGGGCGTGACCGAGGTGATCCTCGCTCTGAACGCCACGGTGGATGGGCAGACCACGGCGCATTACATCGCGGACCAGTTGGAGGGGCAGGTGCGCCTGACCTCCTTGGCGCAGGGCGTGCCGATCGGGGGCGAGTTGGACTACCTTGACGATGGCACCATCACGGCGGCGTTGCGCGCGCGGAAAGAGCTGTGATCGCAGAGGGCGCTGCCCTCCGCACCTCCCGGAGTATTTCTGGAAAGATGAAGCGTTAGCCGGCGTCCTTTGCCCAGACCGGTAAAGGCGTGTCGGTGAGTAGCCCTGCGCCCAGGCGGCCGAGTTCGTCGGAGTTTTTCGCGGCACGTCCGCAGCCGCCGGTCGCGGTGAAGACGCGGGGCGAAAGTGAGCGTAGGTAGGGCAATTCGTTGGGCGTATAGCTGGTGACGCAAGACATTGTGCTGACCGCATCGATCTGCAGATCAGGCATCCGGGCGCGCAGCATCGCCTCGATCTCGGTCCCGGCCTTAGTGTCGCCGGGGGATTGGAACCATTCCGTCAGCTCGGCCTTAGTTGACAGGACAGGGTCTTCGGTCGGGCCGCCCATCTTCAGATAATAGCGCCCATCAGGATAGCGGATTGGCGGTAGCAGGTAGGGGTGGTTTTCCGGCGGTTCCAGGTAGATGAGCGAGGGCATGGTGGAGAGGCGTTTGGCCTCGGCCTCGGATACCTCGAAAAGGACCACGGTGCGCCCGTAAATGGTTAGCGAAAGCTGATCGCCGAGAAATGGGTTCGAGAAGCCGCCGGTGGCCAGAAGGATGCGGTCGAACTTTAGGGTTTGGGTCGCGGTTCGGACGCTGACGCCCTGATCGGTGTCATTGTAATCCATAACCGCTTCGGCGATGTGCTGCGCCCCGTTTGCCTTGGCCAGCTTGATCTGAGCGCTGACCAAGCGGCGGGGGGAGATATGGCCGGCGTCCTTTGTTTCCAGCAGCCCGATGGTGTCGTCCGGGAAATCGAAGAAAGAGAAGCGGTGGGCCAATTGGGCGCGATCCAACCGGGTGCAGGGGATACCATCGCGGGCGGCGATCTGTTCCATATCCGCAGCCTGCCGGCTGTCTGACGTCCCGGCCATCATGCAGCCGACGGGGGAATAAAAGCGGATGCCGGATGCGGCTTCGATCTGTGCATACCGCGCGATGGACGCTCGGGACACTCGGGACCAGAAGGGTGACGGGTCGAGGCCACGGGTGATACGGCCTTCGTCATAATGCGACGCGAAGGGGCCCGTGTGGGTTGTTTTGTCGGCGGGTTCATCCGGGCCGATCAGGGTGACCTCAGCGCCTTGGGTGGCCAGATGGCGGGCGGCGGCTGATCCGATCAGGCCAGCGCCTATGACAGCAAATTTCATGTTTTAGGTCCGCGTCGGTGTCGTTCGCCGGACATTGCGCAACCTTTGGCCAAAAGAAAAGGCGCGGGCCGAAGCACCGCGCCTTTGCTTCTTTCGAGGGGGTGACGATTACTTGTCGTCTTCATCCTCATCATCGCTGTCGTTCGGCAGGTTGAAGAAGCTGTCCGCATCGACCAGTTCGTCGTCTTTTTTGTCTTCCGTGTCGTCGTCATCGGACAGGGAGAAAGTTTCCAGACCTTCGATAGCGGTCGGGATGCGCGGCTCTGCTTCCATTTCGAGCGATTGTTCGGTCGACAGCAGCTTGCGGCGTTCGTCGTCCGACATCGCTTCGCCTTCGGCGGCTTTTTTCGCAGCGGCTTTCTGAACGGCGGCGTCCAGTTCGGACTGTTTGCACAGGCCAAGCGCGACCGGGTCGATCGGCTGCATGTTGGCGATGTTCCAGTGGGTGCGTTCGCGGATCGACTGGATCGTCGGCTTCGTGGTGCCCACCAGTTTGGAGATCTGGCCATCGGACAGTTCGGGGTGGAACTTCACCAGCCAGAGGATCGAGTTCGGGCGGTCCTGACGTTTGGACAGCGGGGTGTAGCGCGGGCCACGGCGCTTTTCTTCGCCGACAGCCGCCGGGTTGAACTTGAGCTTCAGCTTGTAAAGCGGATCAGCCTCGGCCTTGTCGATTTCTTCCTGCGTCAGCTGGTTGTTGGCGATCGGGTCAAAGCCCTTCACACCAGCGGCCACGTCGCCATCGGCAATGCCCTGCACTTCAAGCTCATGCATTTCGGTAAAGTCGGCGATCTGCTTGAAGCTGAGCGTCGTGTTATCCACCAGCCAGACGGCAGTGGCTTTGGCCATAATCGGTTTGCCCATGGTGATACTCCTTACGTCGTGTCGGGCCCGGATACAGAAATTCCGTCGACTGCCGGGACAGTCGGCACCTTGCGGTGCGGGTTTCCGTTGTGGGGGAACTTGGAGGCGATATAGTCGAACCGCGGCACTAATGAAAGAGGCAATAATGCTTAGACTTTTCGTGATCTGTCTGTTGACCCTGCTGCCGTTTGGCGTGCGGGCCGATGGTGAAGCGGCCGGGGATTTCGACTATTTCGTGCTGTCGCTTAGCTGGTCACCGACATGGTGCGCGCTGGACGGGGACGACCGCGGATCGCCGCAATGTACCGATGACAAGGATTTCGGCTGGGTTCTGCATGGGCTGTGGCCGCAGTACGAGGACGGTTACCCGTCTTATTGTCCCACAGCCAAACGCCCGCCGTCACGCGGCATGACGGCAGAGATGGCGGATATCATGGGCGCGCCGGGTGTGGCGTGGCACCAGTGGAAAAAGCACGGCACCTGTGTTGGGGTTGAGGCGTCGCAATATTACGGGCTGATGCGGTTGGCCTATGAGAAGATTGAGCGGCCGCAGGTTCTGCGCGATCTGGGGCGGGATGTGCGACTGCCCGCGTCTGTCGTGGAGGAAGCGTTCTTGGAAGCTAACCCAGGGCTAAAGCGCGAAGAGATCACGATCACCTGTCGGTCAGGACGCATTCAGGAGGCGCGGATTTGCCTGGACATGAAGCTGCAGCCGCGGCGCTGTGGGGATGACGTGATCCGCGATTGCCGGGCTCAGGATGCGCTGCTGGAGAAGATTCGCTAAGGCGTACCGGAGGGCACTGCCCTCCGGACTTTCGGGATATTTCGGGCCGGGATATTTCGGGCAAGAGGATGGGGTCAGCCGACCTTCAGGACGATTTTGCCGATGTGGTCAGAGGTTTCCATCCGGGCGTGGGCCTTGGCAGCATCGTCCAGTGGGAATTCGCTGTCCATGACTGGCGCGATACGGCCAGCATCCAGCAGCGGCCAGACATGTTCGCGCAGTTGCGATGCGATTTCAGCTTTGGCGGCGTCCGACTGCGGGCGCAGGGTCGATCCGGTGATGGTCAGGCGTTTGGCCATGACTTGTGCAAAGTTCAGCTCGGCCTTGGGGCCGCCGAGGAAGGCGATAAAGACCAGACGGCCTTCGATCTCAAGCGCGCTGACGTTGCGCGGGATGTAGTCGCCACCGACCATGTCGAGGATCAGGTTCGCGCCGCCTTCGTCCTTCAGGATTTGGGCGAAATCTTCTTCGCGGTAGTTGATGGCGCGTTCGGCGCCTAGTTCCACGCATTTCGCGCATTTGTCAGCGTTGCCCGCGGTGGCAAAGACCCGCGCGCCAAAGTGCTTGGCCAGCTGGATCGCCGTCGTGCCGATGCCGGAGGACCCGCCGTGGATCAGGAATTTTTCCCCAGCCTTAAGGCCGCCGCGCATAAAGACGTTAGTCCAGACGGTGAAATAGGTTTCGGGCAGGCAGGCGGCCTCTTTCAGGCTCATGCCTTTCGGGACCGGCAGGCAATGGGCCGCGGGCGTCGCGACGTATTCGGCGTAGCCGCCACCGGGCAGCAGGGCGCAGACCTGATCGCCCACCTTGGGCCAGCTGACGCCTTCGCCAATCGCCACGACTTCGCCAGAGGCTTCCAGGCCGGGCAGGTCGCTGGCATCTGGCGGCGGGGCATATTTTCCAGCACGTTGCAGCGCGTCGGGGCGGTTCACACCAGCATAGGCGACCTTGATGATGACCTGACCGGCCTTGGGGTCGGGCCGGGGGCGGGTGGTGGGTTTCAGGACCTCGGGGTCGCCGGGGGTGGTGATTTCGATCGCGCGCATATCGGTCATGGGGTCCTCCGCTAATTTGGCGGGACTATTTCCGGCGGGCATCGGAATGTCCACCGGGGCGATTACATCAGCGGCTTTGTCCCGGCAGGTCGTCCCGGCGGCGCGGGGCGCGGATCATGTTCAACAGCGATCCGGGGGCCGACAGGGCGCGGCCAAGCGGGCCGGAGGTGACCTTGGATTTGAATTTCTCGAATTGCATGACGTTCTCGATACGACGGTCGAGGAAATCCCACGTCGGCTGGTTATCGGGCGAGTTGTCGCCCAGCCAGAACAGAAGCGTGGACCCGATCACGCCCGACAGCGTCGCGCGTTTGGTGTACCAGTTGTAATCTTCCGACGTGTCGCCAAGCGCGGTCCAGACCGCATCGGCGGTCTGCCATAGCATCTTGGCCCCATCGGGTGCGTTCAGCGGCAGTATGTTCTGCGACGTCGCGCGGCGCAGCGCCTCTTTGTCTTCTATCGCCATGATTCGCAGTTTGACCGCATGGGCGACCTTTTCGCTGTAGCGCATGTCGCTCAGGTCGGCCTCGGCCATTTGTTTGGCCATGCGGGCATCGCCACGGTCGTGCCAGGCGCGGGCCACGTCGCGGGCGCCGCGGGGAAACAGGCCGCGGGCGACGGTGGGATCAATTCCAGTGTCTGCAACGGCGGCATCGAAAGATGTCTGGGACCAGCCGTCGAAAACGACGTGCGACAGGATGGCGTCGATTATCTGGTCCGTTGGCGTTTTGTCCTTAGGGTCGGTCATCATAGCCTCGTGAAGTCGGTCTACTAGACAGATAGGGCAAAGTTGGCTATACGGCCACCTCCTGCAACTTATGCAACTCAAACTTAGGAAGGTGGTGACAACCACATGCAGGTTAGTGTTCGTGACAATAATGTCGATCAGGCGCTTCGTGCCCTGAAGAAAAAGCTGCAGCGCGAAGGCGTGTTCCGCGAAATGAAGCTCAAGCAACATTTCGAGAAGCCGTCCGTCAAGAAAGCGCGCGAGAAAGCCGAAGCGATCCGCCGTGCCCGCAAGCTGGCACGCAAAAAAGCGCAACGCGAAGGTATGCTCTAAGCTTCTTCACCGAACGCAAGTTCAAGCGACCCCCGTGGCCCAGCCCCGGGGGTTTGTTTTTGTTTAAATGCCGTGGGGTAGGGTCAGCGGGTCCAGCGTTTTGCCAATTTTGCGACGCGCTGACCGTAAATACGCGACGATTCCTGGCACCCTTCGGTCAGGCCCTTGGTGTTGGCATTGACGGCGAGGCCTAGGAATGTGCCAGAAAGGTTCAGCCCTTCGTTTTCGGGCATGACTGGCGCGCCGATGACTTCTTGACCGATCCAGATCATGCCGTGCTGCATGGCGAAAACATTCAGCGCCTGTAGCGTCGACAGCTTGTCGCCTGCTGTATTCACCCCTGCGGTAAAGCCGCCCGCCAGCTTGTCTTCCCATAGGCGATCGGTCCAGATCGACTCTCCTGTCTGATCCATGAAGGCTTTGAAGCCAGAGGCCGGGCCGCCCATGTACGTCGGCGTGCCCATGATGATCGCATCGGCATCGTGCAGCGTGGTCCAGCCGTCTGGGCGTAGGTCGATCACATCGACCAGCTTGGCTTCGGCCCCGGCGGACAGGACGCCTTCGGCGATCAGTTCGGCGCTTTGCGCGATTGCGCCAGAGCCAGAGAAATAGGCGATTGCGATGGTGGGGGACGTCATCTGCGGGCCTCGGTCAGGATCATGTCGGCGGCTTTTTCGGCGATCATGATGGTGGGGGCATTTGTGTTGCCACTGGTGATCCGAGGCATGACGGAGGCGTCGACAACGCGCAACCCTTCAATCCCGCGCATCTTCAGGCTGGCGTCCAGCGGCGCGCTGTCATCGGCGCCCATGTGAACGGTGCCGACGGGGTGGAAAATAGTGGTTCCCACCTCGGCGGCGGCTTGGGCCAGGTCGGCGTCGCTTTGGTAGTGTGCCCCGGGTTTGACTTCTTCCGGGGCATATCGGGACAGGGGGTCCTGTTCCATGATGCGGCGGGTCAGGCGGATTGCGTCGATGGCGGTGCGGCGGTCGCCGTCGGTGCTAAGGTAGTTGGGGGCGATCAAGGGCGCGGCCTCGGGGTCTGCAGACGCGATGTCGATCCGACCGCGGCTTTCGGGGCGCAGGTTACACACGCTGGCCGTGATGGCGGGATAGCTGTGCAGTGGTTGCCCGAAGGCGTCCAGTGACAGTGGCTGGACATGGTACTCCAGATCGGGTGTCGCCAGATCGGGGCGTGACCGTGTGAAGGCCCCCAGTTGCGACGGTGCCATCGTCATCGGCCCCCGTCGACGCAAAGCATAATCCGCGCCAATGGTCAGTTTGCCCAACAAGGTGTTTGCCATTGTGTTCAGCGTCTTGGCGCCGGTTAGCCGCCAAGAACAGCGCAGTTGCAGGTGATCCTGCAGATTGCCCCCAATATGCGGCTGGTCGTGCACTACGTCGATGCCGAGTTTTTGCAGATGCTCACCGTGTCCGATGCCCGACAATTGTAGGATCTTCGGGGAGTTCACGGCCCCTGCCGACAGGATAACCTCGGCCTTGGCATGGACCTGATGCAGCTGCCCGTTGCGGCGATATTCGACCCCGGTGACCTTGCGGCCTTGGGTCAGTAGCCTGGTGGTCATCGCGTGGGTTTCCACCCGCAAGTTCGGGCCAGAGGTGGTGCGCAAAAACGCCTTGGCCGTGTTCATCCGCCAGCCGCCGCGCTGGTTAACGCGGAAATACCCCACGCCGTCGTTGTCGCCGGTGTTGAAATCGCTGGTCTCGGGGATGCCCGCTGCCACGGCTGCCTTGATCCAATTGTCCAGCAGATCCCAGTGCAGCCGCTGATTTTCGACCCGCCATTCACCGCCCGCGCCATGATGTTCGGTGGGGCCATCGACGTAATCTTCTGACTTCTTGAAGAAGGGCAGCACATCGTCCCAACCCCACCCGGGCAGACCCAATTGCCGCCAGCCGTCATAATCCGCCGCTTGGCCGCGCAGGTACAGCATCCCGTTGATCGACGAACACCCGCCCAGCACCTTGCCACGCGGGTATAGGATCGATCGCCCGCCAAGGCCCGGTTCCGGCTGGGTCTTGTACATCCAGTCGGTGCGTGGATTGCCAATGCAGTAAAGGTAGCCCATCGGGATATGGACCCAATGGTAATTGTCGCGCCCGCCCGCTTCGAGGATCAGGGTTTTGTGCCCCGCTTCGCTAAGCCGTTTTGCCAAAACGCATCCGGCGCTGCCCGCGCCAACGATGATGTAATCGTAATCCATGTGATCCCCCCGCCGCAGGTTAGACCGGAAGCGCCGTGGTCTTAAAGACCGTGCGCAGGGCGAAACTGGTCTGCATCTGCAGCACGCCGGGCAGGCGCGACAGGTGCTGGCGGTGGATGCGGGCGAAATCTTCGGTGCTTTCGACCACGACCTTCAGCAGGTAATCCGCCGTGCCCGCCATCAGGTGGCATTCCAGCACCTCGGGAACGCGCTTCACCTCGGCCTCGAACGTGTCCAGAACCTCGTCGGCCTGCCCCTGCAGGCGGATTTCTACAAATACGGTGGTGGGCAGCCCGATCTTGCGCGGATCCAAAAGCGCAACGTAGTCGCGCAGCACGCCAGAGGTTTCCAGCCGCTGCACCCTGCGATGACAGGCCGAGGGCGAAAGACCGACCTTTTCAGACAGGTCGGCGTTGGACATACGGCCCTGTTTTTGCAGTACGCGCAGGATGCGGCGGTCGATGTCGTCTAGGGTCATATCTGTCTTCCGGCCAGTGTTTGGCCGGAAGATATTCCTTTATCTCGTCTAATGGCGAGGGTTTCTTCGAGCAAAGCCCCCTTAGGCGCTGTTTTTCAGAGAATCGCGAATTTCCAGCAGCACGTCCAATTGGGTGGGGCCTGCGGGCTTTTCTTCGGCCGGGGCGGCTTCTTCTTCGCGCATCACCTGATCCTTGGCGCGGTTTACGGCCTTAACCAGCATGAAGACGACAAAGGCGATGATCAGGAAGTTGAAGACCGCCATGATGAAAGACCCATAAGCAAAGACGGCTGCACCGGCTTCCCGTGCCGCTTCAAGGCTGTCATAGGTGCCGTCGCCCGACAGGACGGCGAAGTTGTTGGTAAAATCCACACCGCCCGTGAACAGGCCGACGATCGGGTTGATCAGGTCGTCTACCATGGATTTCACGATGGCCGTGAAAGCCGCGCCGATGATGATACCGACGGCCATGTCCATGACATTGCCCTTGGCGATGAAGGCCTTGAATTCGTTTAGCATGCTTGCTTCTCCGTAGTGCTATCGGCCCCCAGTGCGCCGACGCAGAAAGCATAGCAGAAATTTACACATTGGTATCCCTGTTAACTTTTTGCCTGTCGCCCTAACTTTGAGGATAACAAACCAAGAGGTACCCGATGTTTCCCGATGATTTTCCCATTGCGCAACGCTGGCCTGCGACCAATCCGGACGTGATCCAGCTGTATTCCTTCCCCACGCCGAACGGCGTCAAAGCCTCGATCATGCTGGAAGAAACCGGGCTGGAGTATGAGCCGCATCTGGTCACGCTGGCGGACAAGGACGTTAAAAGCCCTGAATTCCTGTCGCTGAACCCGAACAACAAAATCCCTGCGATCATCGATCCGAACGGCCCCGATGGCCCGCTGGGCCTATTCGAAAGCGGTGCCATCCTGATCTACCTCGCAGAGAAGTCGGGCAAATTCATCGGCAGCTCGGCTTCTGACCGGGCGGGCATCATCCAATGGCTGATGTTCCAGATGGGCGGCGTGGGGCCGATGTTCGGCCAGCTTGGGTTCTTCTACAAATTCGCCGGGTCCGAGATCGAGGACCCGCGTCCGCAGGAACGCTATATCAACGAGGCCAAGCGCCTGCTGGCCGTGCTAGAGGATCGGATGGCTGATCGCGACTGGATCGCCGACGAATATTCCATTGCCGATATCGCGCTGTGCCCATGGGTAAATGCGCTGGAGTTTTATGGCGCGAAAGAGGTGGTCGGCTGGGACGATCTGAAACACGTCCCTGCCTGGATTGACCGCTTCATGGACCGCCCCGCGGTGCAGCGGGGTGCTAAGATCCCCGACCCGAACGGCTGACCTTAACCGGGCAGTGACCCGGTCAGCACATAGCGCAGAATATCCGCAACCTGCTGCGGCGTCTCGGTCACCGCCAGCGCCGCAGCATCGACTTCCTTAAGCGCGTGCTGATGATCGGCCCCGTGCATGATGATCAGGGATTTGCCAAGCGCGGCGGCATAGCCCGCGTCAAAGGCCGCGTTCCACTGTTTGTATTTCTCGCCAAAGCGCACGACGACTACATCTGCCGCCTCGATTGCGTTGCGGGTGCGGATGGCGTTCAGCTTGGCGCCCTTGTGATCGTGCCAGAATTTATCCGGCTCGGCGCCCATGATGGCGACGCCACAATCATCGCTGGCGGCGTGATCGGTGACGGGCGCAGAAAAAGTCACGTCTAGGCCCTGACAGGCCGCTTCGACCTCGTCCCGCCAATCGGTGTGAATTTCGCCTGACAGATAAACCTGCATGTCCCTTCTCCTTCTTGAAACGGCAAGGGGGCGACGCGCGCCCCCTCTTTCAGCTTGATACAAATATCCCCGCCGGAGGCGAAGGCAACCGTTCCTTACAGATCACAGGGTGATGCGATACAGCGCAAAGCCTCCTTCGCCTTCGCCCGCGGGCTCGATCGTGACGCCGGGAACGCTGTCCGCGTATTGGGCCCCGGCCGGACCGGTTTCGAACAACACGGTGGTGTCGTCCATCGGCGCAAAGGTCCAGTTGCCGTCTGCCTTGGGGCTGATCGTGCCCTTTTCCACGATGTAGCGGACAATGATGTCGCGGTTGGTGTCGGGGCCTTCAAAGATGACCGTGTCGCCCTTGGCCCCGGGGAAGGCACCACCGCCGGAGGCACGGTAGTTGTTGGTCGCGACGACAAATTCCATGTCGTCGGTCACGGGCTGGCCTTGGTACATCAGGTCGACGATGCGGCTTTCATCGCTGATCTGCTCTCCGTCCCGGTTGAACATCATCGGTTTCGTCAGGTCGATCTTGTAGGTCACGCCGTCCATGACGTCGAAATTATAGCTGGGGAAATCCGGGTTCAGCAGCGGTGCATCGGTGGCTCCGGCCTCAACCTGATTGAACATGCCCGCCGAGCGGTCCAGCCAGCCACGCAGTTGCGCGCCAGTTATTTTCACCGCGCGGATGGTGTTGGGGTACAGATACAGGTCGGCCACGTTCTTGATGGCCACGTCACCCACGGGCACGTCCGTGTAATAGTCTGGCCCCCCGCGCCCACCTGCTTTGAAAGGCGCGCCAGCCGAAAGGATTGGTAGGGCTTCCCATTCGGTGCCCTTCATCATTTCTTCGATGTACCACTTCTGTGCATTGGTCACGACCTGAACCGAGGGGTCATCGGCGACCAACGCGAAATAGGAGTGCAGCGGCGTGTCGGTCTTGCCGACGGCGCGGCGGACGTAATCCAGCGTCTCGTCATGCTCTTTCTGGGCGGCGGCCAGTACCGGTTCGACGCTCTCGACCAGCGGTGTGATGGACCGATCTTCATTCCGTTTGGAAATGGGCCGGGTCGAGGTTTCCGACATGACCACGCGCCATTCGCCGCCTTCGTTTTCCAGCATCAGGTCAATTACGCCCAGATGCGACCCCCAGAAGCCGCCCATGACTGCGGGTTTGCCGTGGATCAGGCCTTTTTCCACGTCGACGGCGGCATAATCGGCATAGGTCGGCGAGGGGAAGACAAGGTGCGAGTGGCCAGTGACCAACGCGTCGATCCCATCCACCTGCGCCAGCGGGACAGAGGCGTTTTCCATCCCCTCTTCATGATCGGCACTGCCGATGCCAGAGTGCGACAGCGCGATGATGATATCCGCGCCTTCTTCCTTCATCTGGGGGACATAGGCGGCGGCGGTCTCGACAATGTCGCGGGCCTGAACGTTACCTTCCAGATGCTTGCGGTCCCAGTTCATGACCTGCGGCGGGACAAAGCCGATCAGGCCGATTTTGATGTCATGTTCTGCCCCGGTGCCGTCGGTCAGCTTGCGATCAAGGATGACGTAAGGCGGGATAAGCGTTTCGTCCTTGGTCGGATCGGCGCCCATGGTCTTGGCGATGTTGGCCGACACAACCGGGAAGTCAGCGCCCGCCAGCGATTTCAACAGGAAATCCAAGCCATAGTTGAATTCGTGGTTCCCAAGGGTCGACGCGTCATATCCCAGCGCATTCATCGCCTGAATGATCGGATGGCTGTCGCCTTCCTTCATGCCCCGTTCATACGCGATGTAGTCGCCCATCGGGTTGCCCTGAAGAAAGTCGCCGTTGTCGATCAGCATGGTGTTGGTCGCTTCGGCTCGGATCTCCCGAATGTGCGCGGCGGTGCGGGCCAGGCCGACGGTGTCGTCGGGTTTGTCCGCGTAATAATTGTACGGAAAAACGTGCACGTGCAGGTCGGTGGTTTCCATGATCCGCAAATGCGCCTGCGATCCGGCGGCTCGGGCCGAAAAGGGATGTAGCGCGATCAGCGACGCGCCTGCGGTGGACGCCAGAAAGCTGCGGCGCGACAGGGCTGTGGTGGTGCGAACGGACATGGGGACACTCCTGTTGTCGAGGCCGGATGAACGGGCCTGATTCTTTGGTGTGAAGACTGGCAGTATCTCGTGACAGTTGAACGACAGGGCATTTCTGCCAAGAGACGCTGACCTCTGCGCGATCAGATTAGACCAAGCCGCGCGGATCGTGCCGTGATTTTGTGCGATGGGCAGGATTGCGCTGACGGCTTCCGCGGGGCAGGGTCCGCCTGCAGTAAGCGAAGGGGACGACGATGCGGCACGCAGAAGAGGTAACATTCGGGACATCCGGCCTGGACCGGGCCGCAGAGCTGCGCAACCAAGACGAGGTTCTGGTCGCCGCCCGCAGATCGCCTGACAGTACCTGCATCCTGCTGTGGCGCGGTTTCCCCCTGATGGCGGGTGAGGCCGGATTGGCGCGCCTACCTATGGATGCCCCAGTTCTGCAGGGCAGAGAGCGTGAGCCGATCCTGCTGGGCCGTGAAAACGCGGGCTTTGTCTTTGCGCAGGATATCTCGGAATGGTCGCCGCCGGACGCTCCGGTTGATCTGGGGCCCGGGCGGCCTCAGCAGGCGCCCCTGCCGCAACACCCCGAGATTGACGGCGACTATGCCTTTGCCGATCTGCGCGGCATCCTGTCCCGCATCGGTCGCCGTGATGGAGAGTTGGTCGCCACCGCCCGTGCGTTGTTCAATTGGCATGCGTCACATGGGTTCTGCGCAAAATGTGGGAGGCCCAGCCGGATCACGCAGGCCGGATGGCAGCGAACCTGCGACAGCTGCGGTGCCCAGCATTTCCCGCGGACCGATCCCGTCGTCATCATGTTGATCACCCATGGCAACAACCTGCTGCTTGGGCGGTCGCCCGGCTGGCCGGATGGCATGTGGTCTTTGTTGGCAGGGTTTGTCGAACCCGGTGAGACGCTGGAAAACGCCGTCCGTCGCGAAGTGATGGAAGAAGCCAGCGTGCCGGTAGGGGCCGTCAGGTATCTGTCCAGCCAGCCGTGGGCCTTCCCGAATTCGCTGATGTTCGGCTGTATCGGCGAAGCGACCGCGCAGGACATCACGATCGATCCGGTCGAGTTGGAAGACGCCCGCTGGTTCACGCGCGAAGAAATGGTGGATGTTCTGGCAGGCACGTCCGAACTGGCGCGACCGTTGCGGCGCGGTGCCATCGCAGAATTTCTTATTCGGAACTGGGTTGCGGATACACTTGATTGACGAACTTGGTGTATAGTGGATGAAAATCAGCCCCGATTTGGGGTTCGGCCCCGGTCAAGAGGGCCCCGACACAAAGGCTAAGAGCATGAAATTCAGCACTCGCGAAGATATTAACGCCCCGATTGAACACGTCTTTCAGCGTGTTTCGGATTTCCAGTTGTACGAACGCGCAGCGATGCGTCGTGGCGCGCAGGTCAAGCGTCTGGACAATCTGGACGCCAAGGCCCCGGGCATGACATGGCAGGCGGATTTCGATTTTCGCGGCAAAAAGCGCAGTGTCGAGGTGCAGCTAGAAGACCTTGAAGCGCCGACTCAGATGGATTTCACCGCGACGTCGGGCGGGATGAACGGCACTTGCGAAGTTGAGCTGATCGCCCTGTCCCCCACCAAAACGCGCCTGAAACTCGGGGTAGAGCTGAAGCCCCAGACCCTGTCCGCGCGTTTGCTGGTGCAGTCGCTGAAGTTGGCCAAAGGCAATGTTGAAAAGCGGATGCAGACGCGTCTGGCTGAATTCTCGGACGACATTTCGTCCAGCTATAAGCAGACGCAGACGGCCTAAGCGTCGGTCTAGCTTCGGACGTACGACCGGACTTGGTTACACAAGCCCCGCGCGCTGACGGTCCGCGGGGTAGACGCCAAGGATTTCGACCATCGAGGTGAAGTACCGCAATTCATCCATCGCCAGTTTGACGTTGGCGTCTTCGGGGTGGCCTTCGATATCCGCATAGAACTGGGTGGCGGTGAACGATCCGCCGACCATGTAGCTTTCCAGCTTGGTCATGTTGATGCCGTTGGTCGCGAACCCGCCCATGGCTTTGTAAAGCGCGGCGGGGATGTTGCGGACTTCGAACACGAAGGTCGTGATCATCTTGTCGGGGCCGCGGCGGGTGTAGTCCGGCTCTCTCGACATGACGAGGAATCGGGTGGTGTTGTGGCCGTGGTCTTCGATATCGCGGGCCAGCACGTTCAACCCGTAGGTCTGCGCGGCCAGATCGCTGGCCAACACGCCCTGATCAAGATGATTTGATGCAGCCAGTTCTTCGGCGGCCCCGGCGCTGTCGGCAGCGGCAATGGCGCGGATGCCACGTTCGTTCAGGAAGGCCTTGGCCTGAGGCAGCAGAACCAGATGCGCGCGGACCGATTTGATGTCGTTCAGCGTGACACCGGGTTTCGCCATCAGCGCGATCCGGACCCGCACGAAAGCTTCGTCGATGATGTTCAAACCGCTTTTGGGCAACAGCGAATGGATGTCCGCCACACGACCGTAGGTCGAGTTTTCGACCGGAAGCATCGCTAGGTCGGCCGTTCCGTCCAGCACCGCGTCGATGCATTCTTCGAACGTGCGGCAGGGCAGCGGATCGTGGTCGGGCCGCGCTGCGGCGCAGGCTTCGTGAGAATAGGCGCCAAGCGCCCCTTGGAACGCGATCAGGGGTTTGGTCATGGTCTTTTCCTCTGCGCGGCGTGGCGGATGCGGCCCTCGGGCGATTGGTCGCGGTAACTACACCTTGCGCAAGGGGAGGGGAAGCATATAGATACGCGCCGGAAACGTGACGAAACATCAGGGATGCGGCTTTAATGTTCGATACCATGACACTGACTAAAGCTGGCGGCGCCATTTGTGGGACGCTTCTGGTTTTCCTTCTGGGGAACTGGGCTGCCGAACTTCTTTACACGACCGAAACGGGCGGCCATGGCGATGAAGAAATCGCACAGGCTTACGTGATCGAAACCGGCGAAGAAGACACCGGCGCGGCCGAAGAAGAAGGCCCCGATTTCGCAACCCTGCTGGCTTCGGCTGATGTCGAAGCGGGTTCGAAGGTTTTCGGCAAGTGTAAAGCCTGCCACAAGATCGACGGTTCGAACGCGACTGGCCCGCACCTTGATGGTGTCGTGGGCCGCGCAGTCGGCACGGTTGACGGCTTCAGCTACTCCGGTTCGATGTCGGCTGTTTGGGAAACCTGGACGCCAGAAGCCCTTAACGCCTTCCTGGAAAGCCCGCGGAACGCGGCGCCGGGCACCAAGATGTCCTTTGCCGGTCTGCGCAAGGTTGAAGATCGTGCTGATCTGGTTGCCTACCTGCAGTCGATCAGCGGCTAAGCTGACCAGCAACGAATTTATGAAAGCGCACCGGCCCGTCCGGTGCGCTTTTTCTTTGGTCGATGGTGTTTTGACAAGGTCCTGTTCGCGTAGTTCACGCGCTTGTCACGCAATCTCAACTTGAATGTCGACGCTGGGCGCAAGTAGCCTACCTCGACACTAGATCCGGAACCGATCTTAGGAGGACCCCGCCAGATGCGCCGTCAGAAATCCCAAGCGATTGCAGCCACACAGACCCGCATGGGTCGCTTCGGGGTCATGGCCCTTGGGGCGCTGGGGATCGCCCTGCTGGCGACCACGGTCCGGGGCGAAAGCCATGTTGAGGTCAGCACCAACGATGCCGGTGAAACCGTCATCACCGCACATGGTTACAACTATTACGGAGAGCTAGAGTACCCGAAGGACTTTGAGCATTTTTCCTATGTGAACCCGGATGCGCCCAAGGGCGGCAGCTTTTCGATCGACGCGTCGGGCACCTTCGACAGCATGAACCCCTATTCCCGCAAGGGCCGGGCGGGCGCGCTGTCGTCCATGATGTACGAAACGCTGCTGGATGGCGGTGCACCTGCGGATGAATACGCGACGTCGTATTGCCTGCTGTGCGAAACGATTGAATACGACGAAGGCCAGAACTGGGTGATCTTCAACCTGCGGCCCGAAGCCAAGTTTTCCGACGGCACGCCCCTGACGGCCGAAGACGTCGTATTTTCCCACAACCTGTCGCTGGAACAGGGGCTGCCGTCCTATGCCAACGCCGTGAAACAACGCGTCATCGGGGCCGAGGTGCTGGACACCCACCGCGTCAAATTCACCTTCGCACCCGAGATTTCGCGCCGGTCCCTGATTTCGCAGGTCGGGGCCACCAGCGTGTGGTCCAAGAAATGGTTCGAAGAAACCGGCGCGCGTCTGGATGAGCCTCGTATGGAAACCTCTCCGGGTTCGGGCCCTTACATGCTGGACAGCTACGACATCAATCGTCGCATCGTTTACAAGCGGAACCCAGATTACTGGGGCAAGGACCTGCCGATCAACGTCGGGCGCCACAACTATGATGAGATCCGGGTCGAATACTTCGCCGATGAAACGGCGGCGTTTGAGGCCTTCAAGGCGGGTGAATATACCTTCCGGGCCGAAGCGAACTCGAAACAATGGTCGACCGGCTATGACTTCCCCGCCGTGGAAAAAGGCTGGGTCGTGCAGGAAGAAATCCCGGACGGCAACCCGCCGACCAACGTTGGCTTTGTCTTCAACTTGGATCGCGAGAAATTCGCCGACAAACGCGTCCGCGAGGCGCTGGCGCTTGCCTACAACTTCGAATGGTCGAACGAGAGCCTGCAGTACGGTCTGTTCAGCCAGCGCGAATCTTTCTTTCAGGACACCGTGCAGCATGCCCGCGGCCTGCCAGAGGGCGCCGAGTTGGAGTTGCTGCAGTCCATGGGCGATATCGTTCCGCCCGAGATGATTTCAGAACCCGTACGTATGCCGCACACGTCCTCTCCGACGCGGGTGGTGGACCGCCGCAACCTGCGCACCGCAATGGGTCTGCTGGATGAGGCCGGGTATTCTGTCGGCTCTGACGGTATTCGCCGGGACGCGGACGGGAACACGCTGGATATCGTGATCCCCATCAACTCTTCCGGGTCGCCGACCATGGAAAGCCTGATCGGGACCTATGTGCAGAATCTGCAGCAGATGGGCGTGAATGCCGAAATGCAAAAGGTCGATCCCAGCCAGTACACGCTGCGCCGTCGCGACCGCGATTATGACATCGTGTTCGACGGCTACCGGACGTTCATTGGCGCGGGCACGGGGTTGATGCAGCTTTACGGGTCTGAACAGGCTGCTGTCAGCGTCTTCAACCCCGCAGGTATTTCCAGCCCGCTGATCGACGCGCTGATCGACAAGGCGTTGTTTGCCGAAACGACCGATGAAGAAACGACGGCCCTGACCGCATTGGACCGGGCGCTGCGTTATGAATTCTTCGTCGTTCCGGCCTATTACAAGTCGGATAACTGGCTGGCGTACTTCAACATGTACGAACATCCCGAAGACATGCCGCCCTTTGACGTGGGCGAGATGGATTTCTGGTGGGTTAATCCCGAGAAGGCCGAGGCATTGAAAGCCGCGGGCGCCTTGCGGTAAGCCACCAAAATGGGAGCATACATCCTTCGTCGCCTGTTGCTGGTGATTCCCACGCTGTTGGGGATCATGGTGATCAACTTTGCGCTTGTGCAATTCGTGCCGGGCGGGCCGATTGAACAGATCATCGCGCAGCAGCAGGGGCAGGGGGATGTCTTTGGATCCTTCTCGGGCTCTGGCACCGACATCGGGATGGAAGACAGCGCCGCAGGGGCGACCTATCAGGGTGATTACGCAGGGGCCCGTGGCCTGCCGCCTGAGTTTATCGCCCAGCTGGAGAAAGAGTTCGGCTTCGACAAACCGCCGGTCGAACGGTTCTTTACTATGATGGGCAACTATCTGCGGCTGGATTTCGGCGAAAGCTACTTCCGCAAGGCCGACGTGATCGAACTGGTGATCGACCGTCTGCCCGTATCCATCACGCTTGGTTTGTGGTCCACGCTGATCGCTTACCTGATCTCGATCCCGCTTGGCATCCGCAAGGCCGTGCGCGACGGCACCCGGTTCGACACATGGACCAGCGGGCTGATCATCGCGGCCTACGCGATCCCCGGGTTCCTTTTCGCGATCCTGCTGCTGGTGCTGTTCGCGGGCGGGTCGTATTACCGCATCTTCCCGCTGCGTGGGCTGGTGTCGGACAATTTTGCCGATCTGACGTGGTATCAGCAGATCCTCGACTACCTCTGGCATATCACGCTGCCGGTTCTGGCCTCGACCATTTCCAGCTTTGCGACGCTGACGCTGCTGACCAAGAACTCGTTCCTTGATGAGATTAAAAAGCACTATGTGATGACAGCCCGCGCCAAAGGTCTGTCGGAACGTCGGGTGCTTTATGGTCACGTCTTCCGCAACGCGATGCTGATCGTCATCGCGGGCTTCCCGGCCGTGTTTATCGGGGTGTTCTTCGGCGGGTCGATCATCATTGAAACGCTTTTCAGCCTCGAAGGGTTGGGGCGTCTGGGTTACGAGGCCGCCGTGGCCCGCGACTATCCCATCATCTTCGGATCGCTGTTTGTCTTTGGCCTGATCGGGCTGGTCGTCGGCATTCTGTCGGACCTGATGTACGTCTTTGTCGATCCCCGTATCGATTTCGAAAGCCGGGAGGGGTAGGGCGTGACGCAAACCGATATCAACCCCTTGGGCGATCGCATGCCGGGCCAAGACGCCCCGCCGCCCGTCGCTCCCGCGACCAAGCGCGGCCGGTTCGAACTGTCGCCGCTGAACAAACGCCGCTGGCGCAACTTTCGCCGGAACGGTCGGGCCTATTGGTCGCTGATGATTTTCATCGTCCTGTTTGGCCTGTCGCTGTTTGCTGAATTCATCGCAAACGACAAACCGTTCTTGGTGAAATACCAAGGCCAGCTTTATTTCCCGACCTTCAAATTCTATCCTGAAACAACCTTCGGGGGCGATTTCCGGACCGAAGCGATCTATCGTGATCCAGAGGTGAAATGCCTGATCGAAACTGGGGGGCTGGACCTGTGTTTCGATGACCCAGAGGGATATTTCGAAGACGCGCAGGACGGCATCATCGAAGGCGAAGAGATCAATAAGGGCTGGGCCCTGTGGCCGATCATTCCTTATTCCTATGATACGCCTGTGGAACGCTCCGGGGCTGCGCCTTTGCCGCCCAATGTGATCGGCAGCTATGTGGATGCGGATGGCGAAAGCCACTGGGGCATTCTGCCGGCCGACCAGCGGGGCGCGAACCTGTTGGGTACCGATGATACCAAACGCGACGTTCTGGCGCGGGCGATCTATGGCTTCCGCCTGTCGATTGTCTTTACGCTGATCGTGACGACCTTTGCGTCGCTCATCGGGATTTTCGCGGGCGCGATCCAAGGCTTCTTTGGCGGACGGCTTGACCTGATTTTCCAAAGGGTGATCGAGATCTGGCAGGGCGTGCCGCAGCTTTACGTGATCATCATCCTGTTCGCGATCCTTGGACGCTCTGTCTGGCTGTTGGTCGTGCTGATGGTGGCCTTTGGCTGGACGGCCCTTGTGGGTGTTGTGCGGGCCGAATTCCTGCGGGCGCGGAACCTTGAATACGTCCGGGCCGCTCGCGCGCTTGGCGTGTCGAACATGACAATCATGTTCCGCCATATGCTGCCCAACGCCATGGTGGCGACGCTGACCATGCTGCCGTTCATTGTGACCGGCACCATCGGGTCGCTCGCCTCTCTCGACTTCCTTGGCTATGGGTTGCCGTCGTCTGCCCCGTCCTTGGGTGAAATGACATTGCAGGCGAAACAGAACCTTCAGGCGCCTTGGCTGGGCTTCACCGCCTTCTTCGTCTTTGCGCTGATGTTGTCGCTTCTGGTCTTCATTTTCGAAGGGGTCCGCGATGCGTTTGACCCCAGAAAGACGTTCCAATGACGCCGATGCTGAACGTCACGAACCTGCGCGTGTCCTTCAAGCAGGACGGACAGTTGATCCCCGCCGTGCGCGGTGTGTCGTTCCATGTGAACAAGGGCGAAACTGTTGCGCTGGTGGGCGAATCCGGCTCGGGCAAGTCGGTATCGGCGCTCTCCACGGTCCAACTGCTTGGTGACAACTCTCATGTCGAAGGCTCGGTCACCTTCAAGGGCGAAGAGATGGTGGGCGTGTCCCGCGCCAAGCTGATGCAGGTCCGCGGGAACGACATCAGTTTCATCTTTCAGGAACCGATGACCTCGTTGAATCCGCTGCACACATTGGAAAAGCAGCTGGCCGAGTCGATTGAGCTTCATCAGGGGCTCAAAGGTGACGCGGTCCGCAAGCGGATCGTCGAATTGCTGGACCGTGTGGGCATCCGCGATCCCGAAAGCCGCCTTGGGTCTTATCCGCACCAGCTTTCTGGCGGGCAACGTCAGCGCGTGATGATCGCCATGGCGCTGGCGAACAAGCCGGAACTGTTGATCGCGGATGAACCGACCACGGCGCTGGACGTGACCATTCAGGCGCAGATCCTTGACCTGCTCGCCGAATTGAAGGCCAGCGAAGGTATGGGGATGCTGTTCATCACCCATGATCTGAACATCGTCCGCCGCATCGCGGATCGGGTCTGCGTGATGAAGGACGGTGAGATCGTCGAAACCGGACCTACGGCCGACATCTTTGACAACCCTCAGCACCCTTATACCCAAACCTTGCTGGCCGCGCATGCCGCCGGCGCGCCTGATCCGGCCGCCGACAACGCCCCGGTCGTGGCCAGGACCGACGATCTGCGCATCTGGTTCCCGATTCAGAAAGGGTTGTTCAAAAGGACCGTGGGGCATGTGAAGGCGGTCAACCAAGCCTCGATCGAGGTTCGAGCGGGCGAAACGCTCGGCATCGTGGGCGAATCCGGGTCCGGCAAGACGACGCTGGCGCTGGCCATCATGCGCCTGATCCAGTCCGAGGGGGGCATCCATTTTGACGGTGAAGACGTCAGAAGCTGGTCGACCAGAGAGATGCGCAACAAACGCTCTGACATGCAGATCGTGTTTCAGGACCCCTTTGGATCGCTGTCGCCTCGGATGACCTGCGCGCAGATCATCGCCGAAGGTCTGTCTGTTCATCGCCGCACGTCAGACAAGCCCGTGCGCGAACTAGTGGCCGAGGTGATGGTCGAGGTTGGGTTGAATCCCGAAACGATGGATCGTTATCCACACGAATTTTCCGGCGGCCAGCGCCAGCGGATTGCCATCGCGCGGGCGATGATCCTGCGGCCCAAGCTGTTGGTTTTGGATGAACCGACCTCTGCCTTGGATATGACCGTGCAGGTGCAGATCGTGGATCTGTTGCGCGAACTGCAGCGGAAATATGGGCTGGCCTATCTGTTCATCAGTCACGATCTGAACGTGGTTCGGGCCATGTCGCACCGGGTCATGGTGATGAAGCAGGGTGACGTGGTCGAGGTCGGCACAGCCGAACAGATCTTCGACGCGCCAAGCCATCCCTATACCCAGCAGCTATTGGCCGCGGCGACGATGCACGCCTGATCTTGGCTTAGCGCGATCCGACCCAAGCCGGATCGTGGCAGACGAAACAAACCTTGTTGCCGTCCAGATCACGCACGTAACCACCATAGAAATTCTCGTGGTACCGTTCGCGCGGGCCCGGTTCGCCTTCGTCGCGAGCGCCCAAGGTCAGGGCCAGTTCGTGCAGCTCATCCACCTGTTTGCGAGACTCGCACTGGAAGGCCATCATTGGTCCATTGCCCGGATTGGCTGCTGCGCCGTTGAACGGTTCGACCAGCATAAGCTGCGGGAACAACCGATCCGCGCCACGGTAACGTGCGATCCGCTTTTCGGCGTCGTAATAACATTGGCGCACGCCCAAAGGTTCTAACGCCTTGTCATAAAACGAAACGGCGCGATGAAGATCGCTGACGGCGATTGTGACGTGCGAAAACATTTGCCCCTCCCAAGAGTCGCAAAGGGCGCCGAAGCGCCCCTTGCTTGATCTTTTTCCAATCAGCGGGCTTGGAAAGCAAGCCCTGCTATCGGGTAGGTTTAGAAAAATGCCTGCAGCCCGGTCTGCGCCCGACCAAGGATCAGCGCATGAACGTCGTGCGTGCCCTCGTAGGTATTTACCGTCTCAAGGTTCGCGGCGTGACGCATGACCTTGTATTCAATCTGGATGCCGTTCCCGCCGTGCATGTCCCGCGCCATCCGCGCGATATCCAGCGCCTTGCCACAGTTGTTGCGTTTGATAAGCGACACCATTTCAGGCGCGGCCTTGGCTTCGTCGAATAGGCGGCCAACGCGCAGCGCGGCCTGCAGGCCAAGGGTGATTTCGGTCTGCATATCGGCCAGCTTTTTCTGGTACAGCTGCGTGCCAGCCAGCGGCTTGTTGAACTGCTTGCGGTCCAGACCGTACTGGCGCGATTGCGTCCAGCAATCTTCGGCGGCGCCCATGACGCCCCAAGCGATGCCATAGCGCGCGCGGTTCAGACAGCCGAACGGACCTTTCAGGCCAGAAACGTGCGGCAATAGTGCCTCTTCACCGACCTCTACGTTGTCCAGCACAATTTCCCCGGTGATCGAGGCGCGCAGGGACAGTTTGCCGCCGATTTTCGGGGCGCTCAGGCCTTTCATGCCTTTTTCCAGCACGAAGCCACGGATCGCGCCGTCATGCGCTTCGGACTTGGCCCAGACAACGAAGACATCCGCGATCGGCGCGTTGGAGATCCACATCTTGGACCCGTTCAGCACGTAGCCGCCGTCGGTTTTCTTGGCGCGGGTTTTCATACCTGCGGGGTCCGATCCTGCGTCGGGCTCGGTCAGGCCAAAGCAGCCGATCCATTCACCGCTGGCGAGTTTAGGCAGGTACTTCATTCGCTGCTCTTCGCTGCCGTAGGCATAGATCGGATACATCACAAGAGACGACTGGACCGAGCACATGGAGCGGAAGCCAGAGTCGATGCGTTCGACTTCGCGCGCCACCAGACCGTAGGACACATACCCTGCGCCCAGGCCGCCGTATTGTTCGGGGACGGTGACGCCCAGAATGCCTGCTTCGCCCATCTCGGCGAAAATTTCGGGCTCGACGCCTTCTTCAAGGTACATCTTCTCAACCCGGGGGGCGAGACGGTCCTGACAGAAGGCGCGGGCGGCATCGCCCAGCATACGTTCGTCTTCTTCCAGTTGTTCGTTCAGCAGGAAGGGGTCTTCCCAGCTAAAGCTGGACATATTCGGGCGGTCTTTGTCCTTCAGGACAGGGCGTGCGTCATCGGGCATTTCATCCTCCTTATGAGTTTGATGGGGCTTATATCCGGCCTGAAAGGTGATTGATAACAAGTTTCGCTTCTCAGTTGATGAGTTTTTCGCATATATCTTCCAATCATGCGCCACAGCTACACGCCCTCCTTGGCCGAGATCGAGGCCTTTTGCGCCTGTGCCCGTGCAGGCACGACCATTCATGCGGCGGCTCAACTGGGTCGCACGCAAAGTGCCGTCAGCCGTGCCATTGTCGGGTTGGAAGAAAAACTGGGGGTCGCCCTTTTCATTCGGGCCCGCCAGCGGATGACCCTGTCGGATGCAGGCCGCGCCTTCCTCCGAGAGGCAGAGCCGGTTCTGACCCAGTTGAACGATGCCGCCATGACGGTCATGGCTTTCGGCGGGCAGGCGCGGGTGTTGCGGATCGCCGTATTGCCGACCTTCGCGCGGTTGTGGCTGATCCCGCGCCTCCGCTCGTTTCAGGCGACGACTCCGGGGCTGACGATGGATATGGCTGCACGGCTGGCGCCTGTGGATTTCGACAGCGAACCGTTCGATCTGGCGATCCAGCGGACGCACCACAGGGCGAGCGGCGCATCGCACGATCACCTGCTGGACGAAGACCTTGCCGTTGTCGCTTCCCCCTCGCTAGTGCCGGCGCCGCTTGAAACCGAAGATATTCTGCGCTTGCCGCTGCTGCAGCAATCCACCCGCCCGACGCTATGGCCGGATTGGTGCCGGGCCGTGGGCCTTGATCCCCGGCTCGCCCTGCGTGGCGCACGGTTCGATCACTTTGACATGGTGCTGGACGCTGCCATCGCGGGGTTGGGCGTCGCGCTGGTGCCGGAAATCTTGGCCCGTTCGGCCATCGCCGAAGGCAAATTGCTCCGCGCGCTGCCCGGGGATTTCCCGACAGGGCAGGCCTATACGCTGATCTACCCCGACCGCAGCACCGACCTGCCCCATTTCGCGCGTTTCCGCGATTGGATCCGCGCCGAGATCGAAGACATCTGGGCCTGATCTTCTTCTGGTCGGCAAATACCCTCGGGGGAGCGTAGCGGGGGCAGAGCCCCCTCCGCCGCAGACATTTGCCCCTGTCGTGAAGAATGATGACAACACGCCACCCAGCCACTGCGCCGCGCGAAAGGTGTCGCTGCAAGCCAGTGTCATGCGGCCCCTAATCCCGCTTGAGTTCCCGGCCGCAGGCTGGCAACCCTGAGACGACTGACAAGGAGCCGCCCAATGACCCCCGAAGAGATCGCCAAACTTCCCTATCGCCCCTGCGTTGGGGTCATGCTGGCCAATGCCGATGGCCATGTCTTCGTTGGGCAGCGGATCGATAATCCGGGTCCGGCATGGCAGATGCCTCAGGGCGGTGTGGACAAGGGAGAGGATCCGCGCGATGCGGCGCTCCGCGAATTGTGGGAAGAAACGGGCGTGACGGCCGACAAGGTGACCATCGTGGCCGAAACCGCAGGCTGGGTGCCGTATGACCTGCCGCATGATCTGGTGCCCAAGCTGTGGAAGGGCCGGTTTCGCGGTCAGGAACAGAAATGGTTTGTGATGCGTTTCAACGGCACGGATGCGGACGTGAATATCCAGACCGAGCATCCTGAATTTTCCGAATGGCGCTGGCTGCCCAAAGACGAGCTGGTCGCCAACATCGTCCCCTTCAAGCGAGACGTCTACCGCGCCGTGCTGGAGGAGTTGGGAGACAAGATTTGAAACATGTGATCTCTGCTACGCTGGCCTTGATGATGTCGGCAAATGGCGCGCTGGCCCTGTCGTGTATGCGCCCGGATGCTCTGAGCAGCTATAAGGCCGCCGCCGAAGCGTCGGAACCCTACGTGGTTGTCAGCGGAGTTTTGGCCCATCAGATGCCGCCTTCCGAGCAGGCGCAAACGGGTGAGCCGAAGGTCGTATCCTTCACCGCGCAGCTTGTTGGTCGCTACCTGCGCGACGACGGGTTCACAGGGAATTTCTCGGCACCGGTCGATGTGACGTTGAACTGTGTATCGGAATGGTGCGCGACATTGCCACCGCAGCGCGCCTCGGTCTTGGCGTTTCTTCAGATCAAGGATGACGCCTACGTGTTAGACGTGCAGCCCTGTCAGCAATGGCTGTTCCAAGACCCCGAGCCAGAGCAGATGGTCGCGCTGTTTGCCTGCCACACCGAAGGCGATTGCACGCCCGGTTAAGCGGTCCGGAAGTCGAAGAACCCTTCGCCTGCCAGCTTCAGCAGATCGTTCGCCATGGCGCGTCCCAACTCTGCCCCGTCCTCGATAGGCGCGGTGCGGTCATCCGCGAAGGCTTCGGACCCATCGGGCCGCAGGATTTCACCACGCAGGCGCAGGGTGCCGCCGTCCAGTTCCGCCAGACCCGCGATCGGGGTTTCGCAAGACCCGTCCAGCGCCGCCAGAAAGGCACGTTCCGCCGCCAGCCGCTCGGCCGTGGGTTTGTCGTGGATGGCAGACAGCATTTCCGCCGTGACATGATCGTCTTCCCGGCGTTCGATGCCGATGGCCCCTTGGGCGACGGCAGGCAGCATATCTTCTGGCGACAGGGCGGATTGCGCGACCTCAGCCCGATCAAGGCGGTTCAGGCCAGCCATCGCAAGGAAGGTTGCAACCGCCACGCCATCGGACAATTTGCGCAGGCGGGTCTGCACGTTGCCGCGGAATTCCACCACCTCAAGGTCCGGTCGCTTCACCAGCAGCTGTGCGCGGCGACGCAACGACGAGGTGCCGACCTTGGAGCCCTCGGGCACATCGGCCAGCTTTTGAAAATCGTTCGACACGAAGGCATCGCGGACGTCTTCACGCGGCAAATAGCAATCCAGCACCAAGCCTTCGGGCTGCAGGACGGGCATGTCCTTCATCGAATGGACGGCGATATCGATATCGCCGCGCAGCATCGCCTGTTCGATTTCGCGAGTGAACAGGCCTTTTCCGCCGATTTCCTTCAATGGTCGGTCGATAATGCGGTCGCCAGTGGTCTGGATCACGACGACCTCGAACGCCTCAGTGGGCAGGTCGAAGGCGGCCGCCAGACGGTCGCGCGTTTCATGCGCTTGGGCCAGAGCCAGCGGGGAACCACGGGTGCCGATTTTCAGCGGGCGGGCGGGATTGGGACGTTTACCTTGCATGGGGATCGTTTAGACGCGGCCAATCGCCCCTGCAAGGCCCTGTGCTGCGGCCATTTGCTTGACTTCCGCGCCCGTCCCGACGACGAGAGGGGCGACGGAGGATCTCATGAGCGACAAGACCATTCTGAAAGCCCTGCGTGGCGAAGTGCAGGACGTGCCCCCCATCTGGATGATGCGTCAGGCTGGACGCTATCTGCCGGAATACCGCGCCACCCGCGCGCAGGCCGGGGATTTCCTGTCGCTTTGCTACAACCCAGAGCTTGCGGCCGAGGTCACGCTACAGCCGATCCGGCGCTATGGGTTCGACGCGGCGATCCTTTTTGCAGACATTCTGCTTCTGCCTCAGGCGCTTGGGGCTGACCTGTGGTTTGTCACCGGCGAAGGCCCGCGTCTGTCGACCGTCACCTCCAAAGCGGATTTCGATGCGCTGAAACCGGCGTCGGACGTGCACGAGGTACTGTCGCCGATCTATGAGACCGTCTCGATCCTGTCGCAGGAGCTGCCCAAAGAAACCACGCTGATTGGTTTCGCGGGTGCGCCTTGGACTGTCGCCACCTACATGATCGCAGGACGGGGTACGCCCGATCAGGCCCCCGCCCATGCCTTGAAGGACGAGGATCGCCAGACGTTTTCCGCGCTGATCGATCTGCTGACGGATGGCACGATCGAATACTTGTCGCGCCAGATCGACGCCGGTGCCGAGGTGGTCAAACTGTTCGACAGCTGGGCCGGTTCGCTGAAGGGTCAGGATTTCGACGATTTCGCGCTGGAGCCTGCGAAAAAGATCATCGCAGAGCTGAAAGCCCGCCACCCCGGTATCCCCGTCATCGCCTTCCCGCGCGAAGCCGGCGACAAATATATCGGCTTTGCCAAGGCGACGGATGCGGATTGCGTGGCGCTGGACAATTCGGTGTCGGCCACTTGGGCGGCCGAGCATGTGCAGGTTGACGGCTGCGTGCAGGGCAACCTCGCCTCGTCCCATATGGTGACGGGCGGGCAGGCCCTGATCGACGAGACGCGGGAAATCGTGCAGGCCTTTTCCAAGGGGCCGCACATTTTCAACCTAGGGCACGGGATCACGCCGGACGCGGATCCGGACAATGTTCAACTGATGATAGACACGGTCCGCGGCGGCTAAGCGCGGGTGGGCGACAGTTTGGCCTTGGGCGGATAAACCTCGGCCAGTTGCAGGTTCACCACCGCGCCCAGCAGAACCAGGAAAGCGCTGATAAACAGCCAGACCAGCATGGCGATCGCGGCCCCAATCGATCCGTAGACTTCGTTGTAATTACCGAAGTTCGACAGGTAGAACGAAAAACCGTAGGACGCGATCGCCCACAGCGCGACGGCCAGCACCGCACCGGGCGTCACCCATTTCATCCGTTCGCCGCGGTTATTGGGGCCAAAGCGGTAAATCACCGCCAAGCCAGCCATCAGAACGAAAATTGCTGCGACCCACCGGAAGGTTTCGACCAACAAGGCCGTCACCGTGCCAAGTGGAATGATGGCGAAAATAATTGGCGCGATCACCACCGCGGACAAAGTCACGACAGATACGCCCAGAAGGGCGGTGGTCAAGATCAATGCGGTCAGGTAGTGACGCAGGCTATTGCGGTTTTGCCGTCCGTGAATGGCGTTCAGCCCCAGCATCAGGGCTGCCACGCCCGAGCGCGTGGACCAGATGGCCAAGAATGTGGACACCAGACCGGCCCAGCCAAGGCGATCCCCACCTGCGTTCATCAGCGCGTTGATCTGAGACTCAACAAGCCGTGTGACGTCTTCGGGCAAAATGGTGCGGATAAGGTCCAGTTGTTCGATCAAGACCTGCGGGTCCGCCAGAAGGCCCCAGATGGCGATAATAGCGGCTAATCCCGGGAACAGTGCGAGCATTGCCCAGAACGCGACGCCGGCCGCAGTCAGGGTCAGGTTCTGTTCGTTCACCGCATTCGCGATTTGGGTGATCAGCTTTATGGGGCGGCTAGAGCTCATGCTTACTTGGTCGTTGTTACCTTGGGTTGATGTATTGCGTTAAGCCGTTCCGGAAAGGCGATGGCATGCAAAAAGCCGCGCCAAATTGGCGCGGCTTGGGCATGTCAGATGGCGATTATCAGGCAACGCCCGTTTTGCTGCGGGGACCGGCGATAAGCCAGATGATAAAGCCGACGACAGGCAGGATAAGAACCAGCAGGGTCCACAAAACCTTTTTCCCAGTCGATGCGCTCGATCCGATGATCGAAACAATCGCCCAGATATCGAGGGCAAGGATGATAAGGCCGCCAAGGCCGGTGACTTCCAACATGTCATTCTCCTTTACGCTGCAAAAACAACGCACAACGCAGGCGTGAGTTCCGCGCTGGAGTTAATTTAGTTTGCTTGCTGGGAGAGTTGGGACTGGCGGGGCGAGGTAAATCGGGGATGCCCCGCCAGTCTCTGGGGACAGACGCTTGGGGACGCCTTGCATGTTTAACGCTACGCGCCGCGGTTGGTTCCAAACAATTTTAAAAAAATGTGCGGATGAAAGTCATCTTCTGTTTGGCACACGTCTCGATGGAACCAGACGTTGCGGTTCGATGTTGATCCAGCAGAACATACGACGGACAGTCCGTCGCAGAAAAGAAAGGAAATCCAATGCTTTATTGGGCTCTACTGTTTTTCGTCGTGGCCATTGTGGCTGCAGTTTTCGGCTTTGGTGGCATTGCCAGCGCATCGGCCGGCGTCGCGCAAATCCTGTTCGTCGTCTTCATCGTGTTGTTCATCGTGGCGATGATTGCACGCGCTGTCCGCGGTAAGACGCCGTAATGACCGGAACAAAAGACTAAGGGCGGCCCGATTAGGCCGCCCTTAAAATTTCAGCGTCTGACAGACAGATCAGCCCTTAAGGGTTTCCGTCGACGAGAAGAACATCGCTTGGCTTGCCGCCAGACGGACCTGCTCTTCGGAATAAGGTTTGGTGATCAGAAACGCCGGTTCGGCCTTTTCGCCGGTCAGCAGACGTTCGGGATAGGCCGTAATAAAGATGACCGGAACATCACCCAAGGCCGCCAGCAGATCGTTCACCGCATCGATACCCGAGGAGTTATCGGCCAGTTGGATGTCGGCAAAGATCAGATCAGGGCGTTCGGATTTGCCCAAAGCGACCGCTTCGTCGCGAGTCCGGGCCACACCAGTGACCGCATGACCCATCTCGGCCACGATCGATTGCAGGTCCATCGCGATGATGGCTTCGTCTTCGATGATCATCACGCGGCCAGTGACGCTTTGTGCCAATTCGCGCTGTGCGATGGTCACCAGTTCTTCGGCTTCGGACTTGCTGATCTTCATGATCTCGCCGATCTGCTCGAACGAAAATTCTTCGATCGTAAACAGCAACAACGCTTCGCGCGTGTTGGGCGTCAATGATTTCAAATGGTCCTGAGCTTTTGCGGCAATCCCGATCTCGTCCACGGCGACGGGCGCACCCGAAGACGTCCAGATGGCATGAAACGCACCGAAAAGGGCCACGCGGGTCGACTTGTGCCGATCAACAAGATCGGGGTCTTCCAGCATGGCTTCCAACGTGGCAGCGGCGTAGTTGTCACCTGACGTTTGGCTCCCGGTCAACGCGCGGGAATACCGTCTAAGATAAGGAAGCTCTGTTGCGACGTTCATCGCAAATTCCTCGGACCCCACCGTTTGGTTCATTTTTTTCAGTACCTTCCCAATATTTCTTGGAACTCAACACTAGAGGTATGCGTTAGGTTCCCGGAATATGCAAAAAAACTTCTGAATGGTCACGACATAGCAATGGCGCACGACAGCGAAAATGAACACGTTCTGAGGCAGATCGACGAAAATCTGAAACGTGTCTACCAGCAAAAACTGGACGAAGATCTCCCCGACCGCTTCAAAATGCTGTTAGATCAGCTAAAGAAGCAGGATTCCGGTGGGGAGGCCAAGTAATGAGCCAAGATCCCCGCGAGGAACTTGTATCGCACCTGCCATCGTTGCGTGCGTTTGCAATGAGCCTTTGCCGAAACTCGGCTCAGGCCGACGATCTGGTTCAGGACACCATCGTCAAAGCATGGACTAACATTGAGAAGTTCAAGGAAGGGACCAACCTGCGCGCCTGGTTGTTCACCATCCTTCGCAACACGTTTTATTCGGCACGGCGCCGGTCTGGCCGCGAAGTGGCCGACGTGGATGGCACGTTTTCTGCCAATCTGGCGACCAAGCCGGACCACGATGGTCGTCTGGCCATGAAAGATTTCGAAAAGGCATTTGAAACCCTCCCGGACGAACAGCGCGAAGCTTTGTTGCTGGTGGGGGCGTCGGGATTCTCCTATGAAGAAGCGGCAGATATGTGTGGCTGTGCCGTCGGAACGATCAAAAGTCGTGCCAACCGCGGTCGTGCAAAGCTGAGCGAGCTGCTGAGCATTGGTGAGAACGACACGATGGAATTAACGGATCAGTCGACGATGGCGGTTATGTCCGCCGCAAAAATGAAATCCATGTGAGGCTCGGGCCGTGAAGATCCCCTTCACTGACCGGCTTGGCGTCCGGGTGGTCGCGATGTTGTCCATCGCGCTACTGCCTATTGGACTTATTTCTTTGTACCAGACCCGGTCTGTCGTCGATAACGCCGAAGCGCTGGTGCGCGCGGCCTATCTTGGACAGACCGTTGCCGCCATCGAACGTCAAAGCGATCTGATCCACGAAGGCTTCGCCTCGGCCCGCGTGCTGGGTGGCGCTTTGTCGTCCCTTCAGGGGGACGCGGAAGCCTGTTCGACATTGATGAGCGGCTTCATCCGCTCTCACCCCGCCTTTGTTCTTGCCGCCTACGTGGAGCCGAACGGTGTCACGCGATGCAATTCGCGTGGGACGATGTTCGACGTCCGTGACTCCGTCACGTATCAACAATTTCAGGACGATCCGCGTCCGCGCATGACGGCGACCGAAAGCGGAAAGATCAGCAAGGAATCCGTAATGGTCATCGGCCAGCCGGTGTTCGAAGACGGGACCTATCGCGGGTTCATCACGCTGTCCCTGCCCAGAAGCAACGCGCGCTTCCAAGCTAACTTTTCGGGCCCCAACCAACCGGACGACCTGATCACCATCAATAATCAGGGCCAGATTCTGCTGTCGGTCGGCGATATCGCAACCGCATCGTCACGGTTGCCGGCGTTTCGCGACCTGAACTCTCAGCTCTATAAACAATTCAGTTCGTTCCGCGCTTACGACCGGGACGGCATTTTGCGTGTGTATTCCACCACCCCGATCATTCCGGGCCTCGTATTTGCGGTATCCGTCTGGCCGTCGGAACTGAAAAGCCCCGAAGACAGCTTCGTCAGCCGCACCGCTCTGGCGTTTCCGCTGTTGATGTGGGTGGTGTCCTTGGTGGTGGCCTATTTCGCGGTCCACCGCCTTGTCATCCGTCACATGCGCCAGCTGCGTCAGAAGATGCGCAACTTCAGCGCCACGCAGAAGGTCGGTCGCCCCGGTTTGCTGGAAACAGGCCGCGCGCCGACGGAACTGGTGCAGATCGAAGAAACCTTCGATACGATGGTGGAACGGATCACCCGCGACACGGCCGAGCTGGAAAATAACCTGCACGAAAAGAACGTGTTGCTGAAAGAAGTCCACCACCGGGTGAAGAACAACCTTCAGCTGATCGCGTCGATCATCAATATGGAAGTACGCAAGTCGCCCACGAATGAAACCAAGGCGACCCTGCGGCGCGTGCATGACCGCGTGCTCGGTCTGGCAACGGTACACTCAAACCTCTACCACACAGCGCGTCTGGCGAACCTGCGGGCGGACGGGTTGCTGGAAGACATCCTTGATCAGGTCGTCAAATCCGCCCTGCCGCCCAATTCACCGATCAAGGTCCACGTAGACATCGAAGAGGTCATCCTGTCGCCCGAACAGGCTGTGCCGCTGTCTTTGCTGGCAACGGAAACGGTGACCAACGCGATTAAGTACACCGGGCAACTGAAGTCGGGGACAGAGCCTGAGATCCAGATCAAGCTGACGAAAACCGGTGATGACAGCTGCCGGTTCAGCGTCAGCAACACAACCGGTGAACAGGACGAAGACGCCTCGACCTCCAGCTCCGGCCTAGGTCGCCAGCTGATTGATGCCTTTGCGTCCCAACTTGGCACCCGTCCCGAGGTGGTCGAGACCGAAGATACCTATTCGCTGGTGGTCGATATCAAGCTGACTACCAACAAGATGAACACCTGATCAGACCCATTTCGCCAGCGGCGGAAGGCTCATCAAAACGGCATTGGCGTCATGACCGGTGGCCAGTCCAAATTTGGTCCCGCGGTCGTAGACAAGGTTATATTCCGCATATAGCCCGCGGTGGATCAGCTGCGTGTCCTTGTCCGCATCGCTCCAGACGGTGCTGCGGCGCTTTTCGATCAGGGGCTGATAGGCGGGCAGGAACGCCTTGCCGATATCTTGGATAAACGCGAAATCCGCGTCCCAATCGCCGGTGCAGTGATCGTCCAGAAAAATACCACCAACGCCACGGGCGCGACCACGGTGCGGGATATAGAAATATTCGTCCGCCCAGGCCTTCAAACGGTCGTATTCGCCTTCTCCGTGGGGGTCACAATGCGCTTTTTGAACAGCGTGGAAATGCGCCGTGTCTTCGGCGTATTCAATGCAGGGGTTCAAATCCGACCCGCCGCCGAACCACCAGCCATGCGGGGTCCAGAACATTCGCGTGTTCATATGCACAGCAGGGCAATGCGGGTTCTGCATATGCGCCACCAGCGAAATGCCACTGGCCCAGAAACGCGGGTCCTCGGTCATGCCGGGCAGGCCTTTGCGCGCGGCCATGGCGGCCTGCGCCTCGGCCCCCAGCTCTCCGTAGACGGTCGAGACGTTGACGCCGACTTTTTCAAAGACGCGACCGCCGCGCATGACGCTCATCAATCCGCCACCGGCGTCCCCGCCATCGGGGGCCGAGCGTTTGGTTTCCGTCACTTCGAACCGACCAGCGGGCTGGTCCGACAGCGGACCGTTGGTCTGGCCGTCTTCCAGCCCTTCAAAGGCCGCGACGATCTGATCCCGCAGCGTCCGGAACCATTCAGAGGCGCGCGTTTTTTCGGATTGCATGGCGTCGGACATCGGCCGCTCCTTCATCTTTCCAAAAATACCTCCCGCCGGAGGCATCCTGACCCGTCCAATGGGCCGATCAGTGGGCCGGTGCGGCCACCGGATCCAGTAGCGTACGTCCACCGTCCACGGTCAGCACCTGTCCGGTCATGAAACTGGAGGCGTCGCAAGCCAGATACTGCGCCGCCTCGGCCAGTTCCGCCGCAGGGGCGATCCGGTTGAGGGGTGTGTGTTCTTCGATATCGTTGCGGAAATCGGTGTTGTCCTTCAGCGTGGTCTTCAGGCTTTCGCTCATCACCGACCCGAAGGCGAGCGCGTTCACCCGGATGCGGTGCGGGGCCAAGGCCACGGCCAGCGACCGGGTCATCTGATCCAGCGCTGCGGTCGACACGGAAAATGCCATCAGGTCGGGGTGGGTGCGCCGCGCCGCGATGGACGACAGGTTCACGATCGACCCGGCTGGCCCGCTCTCCTGACCTTCGGATTGCTTGATCATCCGCTTTGCAATGGTCTGCGACAGCCGCAGCGACGTCATCAGGTTCTGCTGCAACAACGTTTCGACCGCGTCATCGTCAGGGTTCAGCGGGTCCGAGGCGATCACCTGACGCGATCCGTTGACCAGAATGTCGACGCTTTCAAAGGCATCGATGGTAGCTGACAGAAGGTTTGCGATGGTCAGTTTTTCGCGCAAATCGCCCGCAAAATAACGGATGTTTTCGCCTTCGGGGTTTTCGCCCAGTTCTTTGATCAGCGCTTCTTCGTCTAGGTCAGCGAACATGACATTCGCGCCGCGGTCGGCGAAATGCTTTCCGATGGCAAGGCCGATACCATTGGCAGCCCCCGTGACGATGGCGGTCTTTCCTGCAATGGAAAAGGACATCAAAAGCTCCTTAAGGGAAGAAAACCCGGATCAGGTTAGTCGATTACGCCGCGTGATACGAGCGGCAGCTTTCCCGCGCGGCGACGTGGCGCGGATGACCTTGAAGGCGCCCGTGCCCGCGACCTCTTCGTGCGCGCCAAAGCATTCGTCCAGAACGGGTTCATAAGGCAGATGCCGGTTCGCAACCATCCAAAGCGTGCCACGCGGCGTCAGGCTGGCGGCCGCGGTGCGGATGAAGGCGCGACCCAGATCGGGGTTCGCCTTCCGATCCGTGTGGAAGGGCGGGTTCATCACGACCGTATCGGCCTTGGCCGAGGGCGCCCAATCAGTGGCATCAGCCCAATGAAAGGTGGCGCGCGGGTCGTTCAGGTTTTCACGCGCACAGGTCAGCGCGGCATGATCCGCCTCGACCACGTCAAGCTGTGCGACACCGGGCTTCGATAGGAACTGTGCAGACAGATACCCCCAGCCAGCACCCAGATCGATGACATGTTGCCCCAGCTGTTCGGGCAAGGACCCGGCCAGCAGGGCCGAGGCCGGATCGATCCCATCGGCCGAGAAGGTCCCCGGCGCGGTCTTAAAGCCTTCGGGCAAGGTGGTCGGTGCAGCGGCCCAATCGGCAAAATCGCCGCCCTGCATCCAGAACAGCTTACCATGTGCCTTGTTGATGGGGCCCATCACATCAGCGCGTTTGCGACAGTCTTTCAAGATCGACTCGATCCCGTCGTCTTTGACGCCGTCGACAACGATCACACCGTCAGTGATCTCAGCCGCCTGCGCAACCCATGCGCGGGCCAAGGCTTTGGCGCGCGGCACCATGACGACGACCATGTCGTAGCGCCCATCCGGCGCGACGCGGCAGGTGTAGCCCTGCCGTTCAAACGCTTGGAAATCGGGGAACTGGCGGGTGATGACTTCGACCCGGTCTTTAGGCAAAGGGTCGAGCCCCTGACCGGCGCGTGGACCGATGACGGCGATACGCCCTTCGGGCAAGCTTAGCCCACCGGGGGCCAGCGCCAGATCAAGCCGGGGATGCAGGGTCAAACCCCGTTATTCCTTTTCCATGGTGCATTGCAGCGGATGCTGATGCTGGCGGGCAAAGTCCATGACCTGCGCCACCTTGGTTTCCGCGATCTCGTGGCTGAAGACGCCGACAACCGCGACGCCCTTCTTATGCACGGTCAGCATGATTTCGAACGCCTGTGCGTGGTTCAGGCCAAAGAACCGTTCCAATACCGCCACGACAAATTCCATCGGGGTGTAATCGTCGTTCAGCAGCAAGACCTTGTACAGCGGCGGGCGCTTGGTCTTGGGCTTGGTTTCGACAATAACCGAGGTATCACCGCCGTCATCGTCAGAAGAAGACATGACATGCGGCGTGATCAGGGAACGCGCGTTTTTCGGCGTTTGGATCATCGGTTTTCCAACAAGGTTGCTGTGCAAGGGTTCCGGGATTTGGCTCATCTATATAACGTGCGGATCAAGGTTTGAAAGGGGGGCAGTGGGCCCTTCGCGGAATTTTGGGGGCCAAATGGCGCAAAATCTAACGACGGTCGGTTTCGATGCTGATGATACGTTGTGGCACAACGAACGGTTCTTTCAGTTAACGCAGGACCGTTTCGCAGAGCTTTTGGCCGACCATGCCGATCCCGATCATCTGGCCGACCGCCTGCTGCAGGCAGAGCGACGCAACATCGGGCACTACGGATTCGGCATCAAAGGCTTTGTTCTATCGATGATCGAAACGGCCCTTGAAGTGACTGATAACCGCGTTCCCGGAGAGGTGATCGCGCAGCTGATCGCCGCAGGTCAGGACATGCTTGCCCATCCGATCGAGTTATTGCCGCACGTCGAAGATGTGGTGGGGCAGGTGGCCGATAGGTACCGCGTTATCCTTGTGACCAAGGGCGATCTGCTGGATCAGGAACGGAAACTGGCGCAATCAGGGCTGGGTGATCTGTTCGACGCGGTCGAGATCGTGTCGGACAAAACCACGCCTGTGTATCAGGACATCTTTGATCGACATGCCGAGGGGCCTCAGCGGGGCATGATGGTCGGTAATTCGATGAAATCTGACGTCGTGCCCATGATCGACGCCGGGGGCTGGGGTGTCTTTGTGCCCGGGCAGCTGACATGGGCGCTGGAACACGCCGAGGCGCCGGAAGATCATCCAAAGTTTTACCAGATTAACGATCTGTCGGGGCTGACCGACATCCTCGACGCGGTTGGATAGGGCAAAGAACCCTGCGCGGTGATTTGCCAGATCCACAGGTGTACCGGGCCATAATTTTGACTCAATTGCTTGTTTTGTGGGCGCCCAATCCAGCACCACTAAATGCTGGGTTAAAGGAATGCGCAAAACCGGGAATGCCTTATAAAATTGGTGTTTGGCGGCGGGTAATCGTATGTTAGAGTGTCAGTAATTATAAATGACCAGCCGGAATAATCGGCGGTTGAGGCAGTGAAGTGAGAGACAAGATGGAGCGGCATCAAAAGCCGACCCCTTGGCGGGCATGCGTTTTCCTTTTCCTTTGTACGCTATTCGCAATGGCGCCGGGCCTGTCGGTCCGAATGGCGCAGGCTGCCCCCTACGCTGCCATGGTGATGGACGCCCGCACGGGTGAGGTTCTGCATTCCCGCAATGCGGACGCCCGTCTGCATCCCGCATCGCTGACCAAGATGATGACCCTCTACATCGCGTTCGAAGCGGTGAAGAACGGCGAAATCACCTTGGACACGCCCGTTCGCATTTCCCGCAACGCCGCCAGCGAACCGCCCAGCAAACTGGGTCTGGTCGCAGGCCAGAAGATCAAGCTGCGCTACCTGATCCGCGCGGCGGCCGTGAAATCCGCGAACGACGCCGCAACTGCCATCGGTGAGGCGCTGGAAGGATCCGAGGCCAGCTTTGCCCGCCGGATGAACCGCACCGCCAAGGCGCTTGGCATGACGCGGACGACCTTTAAGAACGCGCATGGCCTGACCGAAAACGGTCACCTGTCCTCGGCCCGGGATATGACCCTGCTGGGGCGTCACATCCTGTTCGACTACCCGGAATATTATAACCTCTTTTCTCGCACTCAGACCGACGCGGGCATCAAGACGGTGTCGAACACGAACCGTCGCTTGCTGGCCGCTTATAAAGGGGCCGATGGGATCAAGACGGGCTATACCCGCGCTGCTGGCTTCAACCTCGTTGCCTCGGCCGTGCGTGGTGATGAGCGGATCATCGCAACGGTCTTTGGCGGACGCTCCACCGCGTCGCGCAACGCTAAGGTTGCCGAGTTGCTGGACCTTGGGTTCAAGCGTGCGCCATCCCACGCGCCGAAACGTGCGCCCGACGCCCCCGTCTATGCCGAGGTGAAGACCCTGAAAGAAGCGGACGGCAAACTGCGTGCAGCGGGTAAGGTCATTCGCCTGAACACCGCCGTCACCCGGTCCCCGCGTCCCAAGGCGCGCCCGGGCAGTGTCGATACGCCCGTGCTGGTCGCCATGGACGACACGATCGAGGCCGTCGTGGCCGAGGTCGCGCAGAAGGCCAGCCTGATGCCGCAGTTGCCCAAGGCCGAACGCAAACCGGCGCAGGGCGATGTCATGGATGCCTCTGCCGCGTCGGCCGCGCATGGGGTGATCGCGCCGGTCGCCCGTCCTGCGGGGCTGTTCAACCGTGCTTTGACTGAAGAAACCACCATGGCGCCAGAAATGCCCCGCGTCGTGACCCGCGTCTCCACCTCGGGTGGGCGGCACTGGGGGATCAACATCGGACGCTATAAATCGCACAACGCGGCAGAACGTGTGCTGCTTCAGACGGCGCTGAAGGAAACCGTCGCGCTGGATGGTGCGCTGCGCAAGGTTGTGCGCAAACCCACCGGGTTCGAGGCGAATTTCCTAGGCATGGAGCGTGAGATGGCAGACCTTGCCTGTCGCCGCCTGCAAGCCCGGAATCAGACCTGTTTCATGATCGGGCCAAGCTAAGTTTTACGCCTTTTGAAATGCAAAAAACCGCCGGCGGATCCGGCGGTTTTTCGTTGTTGGTTGTTGTGTTGGGTGACGCTCAGGGCTTGGGGTGATCGTCCCATTCGTCAGACAGGATGCGCTGACTATCGCCTTCCGGGTCGTCGTATTGGTTCGACTTCAGGGTGTAGAGAAACCCGATCAGCCCGATTGCCCCAAGGAACAGGGAAATCGGGATCAGCCAGACAAGCACGTCCATTATCTTAACCTCAATGCGTTCAAAGACACGGTGATCGACGACGCGGACATGGCCAGCGCAGCGATCAGCGGTGTGGCAAGGCCTGCGATGGCCAGCGGCACCGCAATGATGTTGTACAGCGTCGCGATGCGGAAGTTTTCGCGAATGCGGGCTGTGGCCTTGCGGGCGGTGACGATCGCCTGCGGCACGGGCGACAGATCCCCGCCCAGCAAAACGATGTCCGACGCGACCCGCGCCGCGTCCAAGGCCGAGGCCGGAGAGATCGAGACATTGGCCGCCGCCAAAGCCGCCGTATCGTTCAAGCCATCGCCGACCATCAGCACATGCGCACCGCTGTCTTGCAGCGCTTGGATGCGGGCGGATTTGTCGCCGGGCAAGGCCTCTGCCGTCCAGTCGGTGATGTGCAGGCGCTGCGCCAAGTCTCCGACCGCGTCGCGCCGGTCGCCCGAAATCAGGGCGACTTTGATGCCCATGGCGATCAGGTCTGCCACGGCCTCTGCCGCGCCGGGGCGCAGGGCATCGGCGAAGGTGAAGGTGACGGTGCGGTCGCCGATGGACAGGACCGCCACGGTGCCGCCTTTGGTCGATTGCCCCGCCCATCCATCACGGCCAAGGCGCAGACGCTGGCCGTCCAGTTGCGCTTCGGTCCCGAAGCCGGGACGTTCGGTCAGGTCACGCACAGGCGCGGCTGTCAGACCCTTGGCGCGGATGTCTTTGGTCAGGGCGACGGACAGGGGGTGGGACGACCCTTCGGCCAAAGCCAAGGCGATGGAGAGGGTATCGTCGTCCACGTCATCAAGGTTCGTGACGATGGGGGTCCCGGTGGTCAGCGTGCCGGTCTTGTCAAAGACGACCGTGTCGACCTGTGCCAGACGCTCTAGCGCGGTTTCGTGTTTGACCAGCATGCCACGGCGGAACAACCGACCCGAGGCGGCGGTCGTCACAGCTGGCACAGCAAGGCCAAGCGCGCAGGGGCAGGTGATGATCAGTACGGCCGCGGCGATATTCAGCGCGGTGCGCACATCCCAAGTGTACAGATACCATCCGACAAAGCTGAGTGCCGACAGGATGTGCACGCCCGGCGCATAAAGCTTTGCCGCGCTATCGGCGAGCGACGTGTACCGTGACCGCCCCGATTCCGCGATGGCGACAAGGTCGGCCATCCGGTGCAGCGACGTGTCTTCGCCCACAGCCGTTGCGCGCAGCAGCAGCGGGCCGGTCAGGTTGACCTCGCCCGCGCTGACATGGGTGCAGACACCGGCCTGAACAGGCAGGGTTTCTCCCGTCAGCAGCGACCGATCCAATTCAGAGGTTCCGTCAACGATCTCTCCGTCCACGGGCATGCGCGCGCCGGGACGGACGCGGATCAGGTCACCGATGGCCAGTTCACTTACGGGGGTCTGGATTTCCTCACCGTCCACGACGCGCCATGCGCGCGGCACTTCCAGCGCAGTAAGTTCCTCGGCGGCGGATCTTGCGATGGCGCGGGTGCGGTGGTCCAGATAGCGGCCAGCCAGCAGGAAGAAGGTCAGGGCCAGTGCCGCGTCGAAATAGGCATGCTCACCCGACAGGGTGGTTTCCCAAAGCGAGGTCGCCAGCGCCAGCAGGATAGCCAGCGTGATTGGCACGTCCATGTTCAGGCGGCGCACCTTCAGCGCGGACCACGCGCTGCGAAAAAATGGCTGGCCGGAAAAGGCAATGGTGGGAAGGGTGATGAAGGCGCTGATCCAATGGAACAGGTCGCGAGTTGCATCCGTCGCGCCGGACCAGACCGACACCGACAACAGCATCACGTTCATCGATGCAAAGCCCGCAACCGCCAGCCGCATCAGCAGATCACGTCCTGCGCGATCCGTGGCAGTCACGGCGGCGCTGCCGGGGTCCAGCTCGTGCGCCTCGTATCCGATACCGGCCAAGGCGTGCACCAGTTCCTCTGCCGTGACGGCGGCGTCTGCATCGATCTGTGCGCGTTTCAGCGTCAGGTTCACACGCGCATCGTTGACGCCGGGATGGGCGTTCAACCGTTGCTCCACAGCCGAGATGCAGGCCGAACAGTGGATGGTCGGCAGTGACAGGGTCAGTTTCACGTCCTGTATCGCCGCGCGGGCGGCGATGTCCTGGGCCGAAGGCGCGGCGGAACAGGCTGGACAGGCAGAGATCGCGGCGGTGGTCATGATCTACCGTTTCACATGCAGAATAACGCGTTGTTCGAAGGGCGTGTCGTCCTGTGCCACGGCGGTCATGCGGATGTTCCAGTTGCCCGCGCCCAGATCCAGCGGGGCCTCGTAGACCTGACCGTTGAAGGCGAATACCGGCTCGACGTCTTCCTTGACGTGGGTGGCGCGGCCAACGACGGCATGCAGGTCTTTAACGCGGACCGGGCCGTTGGCGTCGGTGATTGACAGATGCACCATGCCGTCCTGCCAATCGGCATAGACCGTCCAGCCAAGTGCCATCTGCGCGTCGCGTTTGTCGTCGAACTGCTGGCTGGCGACGTAAGAGTTCTTGACCTCCAGCCCCGGGAATGTCCGCACGGCTTGAGTGGCCATGACGACGTTGACGGTGATGATCACACCAAAGGCGCCGACGAACCCGGCCAGCACATGCCAGCCCTTCAGGCGGAACCCGTTGTCTACTGCTTCGGTCATCAGTTGCTCCTTCCGTTGAAGATGCTGTCGGTGTGGGCGCGTTCGCCGTTGGTAATGTCTTCGACCCAGAACCGGAAATTGGTGCGCTCATCCTCTGCCGCCTCGGATTCGGGCGGCGCGACGACGTAGACGCGGACCAGTTTAGCCGTATCGGCCGGGACGGTCACGGTTTCATAGGGTGTGCCCTCGATCTGCACACGCAGGGAATCGTTGCCCGTCAGGGACATTCGGAAAGGCCGTTCTTCACCGTGTTTGTTGCGTAGGCGCACGTCATAAGTGTTGCGGATCGACCCGTCCGAAAGCGTGACGAAGGTCGGGTTGCGCACAGGTGCGACGGTCATGTCGATATCGGGACGGATGAAGAGGGCCACCACCAACGCCACACCGACCAGCGACCACAGGGCGGTGTACATGATCGTGCGGGGCCGCAGGATATGTTTCCAGATGGCGCGGGGTTTCGCCCCGGCGCGTTCGGCTTGTTCGTCGGTCAGCGCCATATAGTCGATCAGACCGCGCGGCTTGCCGATCTTGGCCATGACGTCGTCACAGGCATCGATGCACAGCGCGCAGGTGATGCAGGCCAGTTGTTGCCCGTCGCGGATGTCGATGCCCATGGGGCAGACGTTGACGCAGGCATTGCAATCGATGCAGTCACCAAGGTCCTGCTGGGGTTCGCGGCCAACGCCCTTGGGCATCCCGGGCATCGGGATCAGGGGCGAGGTGCCGCCGTGTTTCTCTCCGGCGGCATAGGTGACAGCCTCGGGGTTTTCGGCGGCAGCTTCGGCCTTGGCGGTGCGACGTTTGCCTTTGCCGCGCGGTTCGCCCCGCCATTCACGATAGGCGACGGTGATGGTGTCTTCGTCCATCATAGCGGCTTGGATACGAGGCCAAGGGCAGGCGTAGATGCAGATCTGTTCGCGGGCGAACCCGCCAAAGATGAAGGTGGTCATCGTCAGTACGAAGATCGTCGTATAGGCGACGGGGTGCGCATTCAGTGTCACCAGATCGCGCAGCAGGGTCGGCGCGTCGGCGAAGTAGAACACCCAGGCCCCGCCGGTCGCCATGCCGATCAGGAACCACGATACCCACTTGGTCAGGCGCAGGCGTACCTTGCGAACATCCCATTTCTTTTGGCGGTGCAGGCGCAGGCGGGCGTTGCGGTCACCTTCGATCCAGCGTTCGACAAGGATAAAGAGGTCGGTCCAGACGGTCTGCGGGCAGGTATAGCCGCACCAGACACGGCCCAGGGCCGAAGTAAATAGGAACAGCCCAAGCCCCGCCATGACCAGAAGGCCCGCGATAAAGTAGAATTCGTGCGGCCAGATCTCGATCCAGAAGAAAAAGAATCGCCGGTTTGCCAGATCGATCAGAACCGCCTGATCGGGCAGGTTCGGGCCGCGGTCGAACCGGATCCAAGGCGTCAGATAGTAAACCCCTAGGGTCAAAATCATGATGACCCACTTGAGGTTACGGAATGTGCCTGACACGCGGCGGGGGAAGATCGGTTCGCGGGCGGCGTAAAGCTTTTCCGGGTCGTTCTGGTCGGTGGCTGCCACGGGAGACTCACTCGTATTGCATTAGAAATCTGGAATGCTTGTGGCAGGCGCGGCAGGTGGAAACTTTGACCTGCATCAAATTAGACATTTTTGACCTACCTATTTCGGCGGGTCATCTGTCTGGCTCAGGTCGCGCGCTTGGTTTCCGCGCGCAGCCAGCGATAAAAGGCGCGGGCCGTGGGCCGCATCACGCCGGGACGATGCACCAGAAAATAGCCCTTCCGCTTGTCCCCTTCGAAAAGCAACCGCAACCGGCCCGCTTCGATATCCGCATCGACCCAGGCGCGGGCGGTGATGCCGATGCCTTGGCCTGCGCGGGTCGCTTCCAACATCATGTTGCCGGGCAGCGATGTCAGACCCTTTGCCCGGTTCAGGGTCGCCCCATGCAGCGTCAGGTATTCCGAGGCCTCGTTGGTGCCCAACTCCTGCAGCCAGTGGTAATCGGTCAGATCGGCGGGGCTGGAGAATGCACGGTCCCCGACCAGCGATTTTGCCGCGACGATGGCGATGCGTGTCTGGATCAGCATCTCGGCCTCCAGCCCCGGCCAGTCGCCTTTGCCGTACCGGATCGCCATGTCGAGGCCGCCGGGCGCAAAGCTGCGCACCTCGGGCGAGGGGTCGACCATCAGCGATACATTGGGGTGCTTGGCATGAAAGGTCGCAAGCCGTGGCATCAACCAAGTCGAGGCAAAGGACGGCGTGGTCGATATATGCAGCGGCCGATCCGCATCCCGGCCCGTAAGCTCGGCACAAAGGTTCGCGATGTCGGCAAAGCCTTGCAGAGCGCTGTCGGCCAGCGCGCGGCCCTCGGGGGTCAGGGCCCCGTTGCCGCGATTGCGATCCAGCAGGGTCAGGGCCAGCCTGTCCTCCAACCCTTTGATCTGTTGACTGATCGCCGCGTGGCTGACGTTCAGCCGCGCGCCCGCCTCGGCCATTGATCCGGTGTCGGCATAGGCGGCCAGCGCACGCAGCGCCGTCAGCGGGGGTAGGTTGGTCCAGTCCATTGTAAGTTAATCTTACAAGATCTGGAAATTCCTGAATAGCGGTGAATTCGAATAGGGCCATATAACAGGGCATGACACCGGAACAGAAAGGGTGGTGCCATGACGCAAAGAGAAACAAAAACTTTCATGTTGGCCGCGGGATTGCCCAATGCGGCGACCTTGTCCAAGGCCCGCCGAAGATCGCCAAGCCCCGTGTGGGAACGTCGCATTTTTACCCGGTCCTAAGCAGGACCGCATGTTTCAAAGAAGGAAAAGACTATGATTGGAATTTACGCGAAATCGTTCATGACCGCGTCGCGGATGACCGAACAGCTAGAGCACACCCGCGTCCGGCCCGTGGCCAAGAAGCGCGCCCGCTGGAAGGCGCCCGGCACTTGGGTGCAGGCGCCCAAGGACTTTTAAGGGTCAGCGCAGCGCGCGCCCCTTCAGGATCGCGTCAGGGCCAAAGCGTTTGCGGATCGCATCCGTTGCACGTTCGGCCTGTCCCCGACGCGAGGCATCCGGATCGAGCAGGTCGCCAGACACGCCCCCGTCGTGTTCCGGCACGAGGTCCGCGATGCCCACCCCGATCAGACGGTAGGGCCCTTCGTTGCCCACAGCGTCAAACAGACCCCGCGCAGTGCGATAGATCGTATCGGCAAGCTGCGCGGGATCGCGCAACGAGATACGGCGGGTCAGCGAAGTGTGATCCTTGCGTTTCAACTTTAGTGTCACGACCCTGCCAGCCAACGCCTTGGCCTTGGCGCGATCTGCCACCTTTTCGGCCAGACGCCACAGGTGGCCATCCAGCAGGTCGGGGTCGTTGGTGTCTTCGAAGAATGTCGTTTCGTTAGAAATCGACTTCATCGGGGCATTGCGGGTGATCCGCCGCCGGTCCTGCCCGCGCGCCAGATGCCACAGCCGTTCGCCCATCGACCCGAACCGCGCGTGCAGGTCTACCCGGTCCCATCGCAGAAGGTCCGTGAACGTCCGGATACCGGCCTTTTCCAGCGACGCCTGCGTCGCAGCCCCGACACCCCAGATCAGGCGGACGGGTTTGTCGCGCAGGAAATCGGCGGTCTCGGCTTCTCCGATCACCGAAAATCCGTGCGGCTTGTCGAGGTCAGAGGCCACCTTGGCCAGAAACTTGTTGTGGCTAAGCCCGACGGACCCGGTCAGCCGCAGCTCATCCCGCATTCGTTTGATCAGGCGCGCCAGCATATAGGCGGGCGGGTGACCGTGCAGGCGATGGGTGCCGGTCAGGTCAATAAACGCCTCGTCCAGCGACAGCGGTTCGATGCTGGGCGTCAGTTCTTCCATCATGTCGCGGATTTCGCGCGAGGCTTCGACATACGCCTCCATCCGCGGTTTGATGACGACGGCATCGGGGCACAGCTTCAGCGCCTGAAACATTGGCATGGCGGATCGGACGCCCCTGATCCGCGCGACATAGCAGGCGGTCGACACCACGCCACGCCGACCGCCGCCAATGATGACGGGTTTGCTGGCCAGTTCCGGATTGTCGCGTTTTTCGACAGATGCGTAGAAGGCGTCGCAATCCATGTGCGCGATGGTCAGGCTGTTCAGCTCTTCATGCGCGACGCAGCGGGGGGATCGGCATTTCGGGCAGCGCAGGCCCGTTCGCGCAGGCGCGTCGAAGGGGGTCAGGCAGTCTCGGCAAAGCGCGTCCATGCGGTGGTATATAGCATGTGCAAAGACGGAATGAAGATAGACCGCATGGGTCTGCCTCTTGCGCTTGCGCACGAAACGCGTTTTTTGTGGTGCGATCTGTTCTTTCACGCACGTCACGCAATATCCGGAGCGCCGCATGGACAATTGGGATGAAATTCGCACCGCTTTTCAGGTGGCCCGGCTGGGCACCGTATCGGGCGCGGCAGATGTGCTGGGCGTGCACCATGCAACGGTGATCCGTCATATCGACGCGTTAGAGCAGCGGTTGGGTGTCAAATTGTTCCAACGCCATGCACGGGGGTACACGCCCACCGAAGCGGGACAGGATTTGTTGCGCGTTGCGCAGGCGACGGATGATCAGTTCAGCCAGTTGGCGGGGCGGATCAAAGGGCGCGGTAGCGAGGTGTCGGGCGAACTGGTGGTGACCACCATTGGCGGGCTGTCCGAAATCATGGTGCCGGTGCTGGCCAAGTTCCAGAAAGACTACCCCGAGGTCATCCTGCGCTATCTGACCAGCGCGCGCCTGTTCCGGCTGGAATATGGCGAAGCGCATGTCGCCATCCGCGCCGGCAGCCCACCCAGTCAGCCGGACAACGTGGTGCAGCCGTTTCTGACGCTGCAATACGCGATCTATGGCAGCAAGGATTACATCGACCAGTATGGAATGCCGTCGATCCCCGATCAGATGGAGGGGCACCGGTTTGTCGGGCACGACGACGCCACCAGCCGCGCGCCTTTTGCGCGGTGGATGCGCGACCACATTCCGCAGCATCAGATCGTCTTCCGGTCGGGCGATGATGTGGCCACGCGCCACGCGGTGATCGACGGGGTGGGGTTGGGCTTCATGCGCACGTTTGAATGCAATTCCCGCGATCTGGTGCAGGTGCATGCGCCGCTGCCGGATTGGGACAGCCGTTTGTGGCTGGTGACCCACATGGACCTGCACCGGACGAATAAGGTGCAGACCTTCCTAAGGTACCTCAAGGAACACACAGCGCACCTGAGGGCCCCGACGGAATGACCCCCGCACAAAGCGGACATCTGGCGATGCTGGCGTTCTCGGCGCTCGTGGCCGGGTCGTTTTCGTTAGGCGTGCTGGCCGCGCCGTATATCGAGCCCGCCGCACTGAACGTCGTGCGGTTCGTCATCGCCGCCGTGATCGTCGGAACGGCGGCGGCTTTGACCACGGGCATTCCCCGATCCGCCTTTCAAGGGTTCTGGCGTTACCTGCTGATGGGCGGGGTCTTCGGCACCTATTTCGTGCTCATGTTCGAAGGGCTGAAGACCGCCGATCCCGTTGCCGCCGCGGCTGTCTTTACGCTGGTCCCGGTGATGGCGGCGGGCTTTGGATGGCTGCTGCTGCGGCAGATCACGACGCCACGGATGGCGATGGCGCTGATGATCGGGGCCATTGGCGCGCTCTGGGTGATCTTTCGCGCGGATATCGAGGCGCTGCTGGGGTTCGAGATCGGGCGCGGAGAGCTGATTTATTTCTGGGGCTGCGTGGCGCATGCGATCTACACCCCGTTGGTGCCCAAGCTGAACCGGGGCGAGCCGGCGATTGTGTTTACTTTCGGGATGCTATGCGGCGCGATCATCATGGTCGGGGCTTACGGCGCGCAGGACATCATGGCGACCGATTGGCTGGCGCTGCCGGGGATCGTCTGGATCACGATCTTCTATGTGGCGATCTGCGCGTCCGCGATGACCTTTGTTCTGATGCAATACGCGTCGCTGCGTTTGCCTTCGGCCAAGGTGATGGCCTATACCTATCTGGTGCCCAGTTGGGTGATCTTGTGGGAAATCGCCAAAGGATCGGGCCTGCCGCCGCTGGCGATCCTTGCGGGTGTGGTGCTGACGATCCTGTCGCTGATCCTTCTGTTGAAGGATTAGGTCACTCTTCTTCGTCGGTCAGGTCGGGGCTGGGGAATTCGGTTTCCAAAAACCGCTCGAACGCATCAAGGTTCACCGGCTCGAACTGACCGAACCCCTGCATCCACACGCTGGCCGCCTTCAATGCGTCCGGCTCCAGCTTGCACCATTTCACTCGTCCGCGTTTTTCCTGAGAGATCAGGCCCGCCTTGGTCAGAATTGTCAGGTGCTTGGAAATGGCGGCCAATGACATGTCGAAAGGTTCGGCCACATCGGTGACGGCCATGTCGTCTTCTAACAACATGGTCAGGATCGCCCGGCGGGTCGGGTCGGCCAATGCGGCGAAAGCTGTGTCGAGTTGGGCGCTCATACCGTTCATCTGTGGTCAAGAAGTGTTGGTGGTCAACCACTGGGTTGAGCGTTCGAACATGCCGCCGAGTCAATTCTCAACCAAAAAGTTGAATAACGATTTTCGCCCAAGTTTGGCTAACCCGCGACAAATGGCGCCAAATTTGCGAATCCCGCCATCAAAAATAACTGATATTAAACAACAGTTTACGCACCGATCGTTGGTGCGATGAGTCAACTTGACTAAAATCACCCCTCGGCTTAGCAAGGCGTCAACTTTTCCTTGGGGGCAATTGTGGCCGATCAAGACCCAAAACGTCAGATGACTGATCTGGAAGCCCGGATCGCAGAGGCGAAAAAAGGTCTGGCTCCGAAACCCCGGGGGGACGAGCACTATTCGGCGGCGAACCTCGCCTGGCGCATGGTGATCGAGCTTGTGGCCGGTCTGGGGATCGGTTTCGGCATCGGGTACGGGTTGGACATTCTGTTCGGCACAATCCCATTCATGATGCTGATTTTTACATTGCTGGGCTTGGCTGCGGGCATCAAGACGATGATGCGCACCGCGGCTGAATACAGCGGGGACAATGCGGCCGGGGATGCCCCGGCGGATCGCGAAAGGGACCGAGATGGCGACTGAAACGGCAGCACACGGCGAAGAAGGTGGTCTGGTTTTCCACCCGATGGATCAGTTCATCGTCAAGCCGCTGTTCGGTGATGGCGAAGTGCACTGGTACACGATCACCAACGTGACGCTGTGGATGTTCCTCGCGATTGTCGCGATGACGATCCTGATGGTCATGATGACCTCTCGCCGCGCGACGATCCCCTCGAAGGGTCAGTCGATTGCCGAAATGGCCTATGGTTTCGTCTACAAGATGGTCGAAGACGTGGCGGGCAAAGATGCCGTCGGCTTCTTCCCCTATGTCATGACGCTCTTCATGTTCATCGTGTTCGCCAACTTCCTTGGTCTGATCCCGATGTCCTTCACCACCACGTCGCACTTTGCCGTGACCGTCGTGCTGGCGCTGGCCGTGTTCCTGACCGTGACGATCTATGGCTTCATGAAGAACGGCACCAAGTTCCTTGGCCTTTTCTGGGTATCGTCGGCGCCGCTGCCGCTGCGCCCGATCTTGGCCATCATCGAACTGATTTCCTATTTCGTCCGCCCTGTCAGCCATTCCATTCGTCTGGCCGGCAACGTCATGGCGGGCCACGCGGTGATCAAGGTGTTCGCGGGCTTTGCCGCCATCGCCGTGATCAGCCCCGTATCCGTTGTCGCGATCACCGCGATGTACGGGCTCGAAGTTCTCGTGGCCTTCATTCAGGCTTACGTGTTCACCATTCTGACCTGCGTGTACCTGAAGGATGCTCTGCATCCGGGCCACTAAGGTTCGAAACCCTCAATCGAAACTTCCAATCGTAAGGAGATACATCATGGAAGGCGATCTCGCACACATCGGCGCAGGCCTCGCAGCAATCGGTTCCGGCGCAGCCGCAATCGGTGTGGGTAACGTGGCAGGCAACTTCCTTGCCGGCGCACTGCGCAACCCCTCTGCCGCTGCATCGCAGACGGCAACGCTCTTCATCGGCATCGCATTCGCAGAAGCACTGGGCATCTTCGCATTCCTCGTCGCTCTGCTGCTGATGTTCGCTGTCTAAGACGCGCTAAGCACATTCCTTACGCTGGGGCGGAGCTACGGTTCCGCCCATAGCGAGGCCCCGGACCAGCCTAACGGTCCTGACCACCGGGAAAGACCGACAGAATTCCACCCGACGTTCCACCGGAGGACGATATGGCCACCGCAACCACCGAAGCTGCAGGGCAAGCTGCCGAAGTCGCATCCGCGCCCGGTATGCCGCAGCTGAACTTCGACCACTGGGGCAACCAGATCTTCTGGCTGATCGTCACTCTGGTCGTGATCTACCTTATCCTCAGCCGCGTGGCCCTGCCGCGTATCTCGGCTGTTCTGGCCGAACGTGCGGGCACGATCACCAACGACATCGCTGCTGCGGAAGACCTGAAGCAGAAAGCTGTCGAAGCCGAGGCCGCGTATGAAAAGGCTCTGGCTGACGCGCGGATCGAGGCGAACAAGATCGTCGCGGACACGCGCGCCGAAATCCAAGCCGAGCTGGACGAGGCGACCGCGAAAGCAGACGCCGAGATTGCTGCCAAAACGGCCGAGGGCGAAAAGGCGATTGCCGAAATTCGCGCCAACGCGATGGAAAGCGTCGAAGCCGTTGCCAAAGATACCGCCGCTGCGCTGGTGTCGGCCCTTGGCTTCTCGGCTGACGACAAAGCGGTCGACAAGGCCGTTGCAGACCGGATGAAAGGTTAAGATCATGCGCTACGCTGCCCTACCGATCGCCCTGCTGGCCGCAACGCCCGCTGCTGCTGCATCCGGCCCGTTCTTCTCGCTCGGCAATACCGACTTTATCGTGCTGCTGGCGTTCATCCTATTCATCGCGGTCCTGTTCTATTTCAAAGTCCCCGGCATCATCGGTGGCATGCTGGACAAGCGCGCCGACCAGATCAAAGCCGAGCTCGACGAAGCGAAATCGCTGCGCGAAGAAGCTCAGGCCCTGCTGGCGTCTTACGAGCGGAAGCAGAAAGAAGTTCAGGCTCAGGCAGATCGCATTGTCGACACCGCCAAGAGAGAAGCCGCCGAGGCTGCTGAGCAGGCCAAAGTTGACCTGAAAGCTTCGATTGAACGCCGTCTGGCTTCCGCTGAAGATCAGATCGCTTCTGCTGAGGCGTCCGCCGTCAAGCAAGTTCGCGATCGCGCAATCGTAGTGGCAACTGCCGCTGCCCGTGAAGTGATCGCAAGCCAGATCAAAGCGGCCGATGCGAACAAGATGATCGACGACTCGATCGACACGGTCGAGAAGAAGCTGCACTAAGCGTTTCTGCTCATGGAATTAGAAAGGCCCGGAGATGTCTCCGGGCCTTTTTCGTTTGGTGGCGGGGAAGGGGCTTTGCCCCTCGGCCTGCGGCCTCACCCCAAGGGTATTTGTCGACCAGAAGAAGATGGAGGCTGGGCTATGGATTGTGAGAGATTTGGCTAGCCCGATGCGGCCACGGAGTTTTTTCGGGCCGCGCACGCCGCACATGCGACGACTTGCGCTGCCCGAAGCTTAAAACTCCACACCGATCTGGGCTTTGATGCCCGAGCGGAAGGGGTGCTTGATCAGCTCCATCTCGGTCACCAGATCCGCGACTTCGATCAACTCTTCCTTGGCGTTCCGACCGGTCAGCACGACATGAGTCATCTCGGGCTTTTCGGTCGTCAGGAACTCTGTCACCTCGTTGATGTCGATGTAGTCATAGCGCAGGGCGATGTTGATTTCGTCCAGCAGAACCATCTTGTTAGCGGGGTCGCGGATCAGCTCTTTGGCCTTTTCCCAAGCGGCTTGGGCCATTTCGGTATCGCGGGTGCGGTCCTGGGTTTCCCAGGTGAAGCCTTCGCCCATGGTGTGAAAGGCGCAGGTGTCCGAAAACTTCGACACGATCAGATCGCGTTCGCCAGTGGACATGCCGCCTTTGATGAACTGGACGACGGCGCACTGCATGTCATGGGCGATGCAACGGAAGATCATCCCGAAGGCCGCAGAGCTTTTGCCTTTGCCCTTGCCGGTATGGACGATCACCAGGCCTTTTTGATCGGTCTTGGTCGCCATGATCTTGTCACGCGCGGCTTTTTTCTTGGCCATCTTCTCGGCGTGGCGGTCGGGGTCTTGGGTCATCTTTGGCCTCCTGTTTGGACAACAGGCGTAGCGTGGGCCGGGGGGCGTAGCAAGAGAAAGGGCGGCCAAGGCAGGCCGCCCTTTCAGGTCGCAGGGAAGGGAAGCTCATTCGGCGGGGACCGCCGCAATGGCTTTGGCCTGACCAAAGTGCTGGCGGTTCAGGCGGATGACCAGTGCGATCATCGCGGCTTGGGACGCAAGCGCCACGGCGATCAGCGCCCAGTAGACCAGAGAGAACTTATCGACCACGCCAGCGGCCACCAGACCTTTGTGCACGAAGAAGAACATCAGGACGTTGAAGGCAACGCCGGGGCAGACCAGAGCGTAGGAGCCCGCCGAGGTTTTGGAGCCGAAGACGAAATCCTTGAAGTAGCCCTGTTTGGTCATCACCGTCAGACCCAGAAGCAGGAACAGCACCTGAACGCTGATGAACTGCGCAAGAAAGACCATCGTGTCACCGGCGTTGGTATGCGCGTTAAAGGTCAAATGCAGCGCGTGGTCCTGCCGCATCAGCAGGATGCCAAGGATGGTCATTAGCGGAACGACGATCATGAGGGTCGGCGCGGCCTCTTTCGCGGTGCCGTGGTGCAACATCGAGGACATGGCGGTCATCAGCGCGATCACGGCATAGACCAGTGCGGCGGTGCCGAAGAAGGTCGACAGGACGATTGCTGCGCCGACGGTTTGGGTGGAGTGCGACATGGCGGCAGGGGCGGCAAGGCCGACGCCGGTCATGGCAAAGGCGAAGGCGGGCAGAAGCTGACCAAAGCTGTTGTGCTGGGTCATATCAAAGGCCCCACCGCTGGACAGGATGCGACCCAGATAGCGACCGATTTCACGGAAGGCGAGGATGCCGATCAGGATGAAGGCCACCACGGCTGCGGGAAACAGGTATTCCACAATCGTCCAGAGCTTCGGCACGAAGACCAGACCCACGATGAAAAGCGCGTTCACCGACATCGCCAGCGCCAGCGGACGGGCCATCAGCGTGGCTTCGGCGTTGGTCGTGCGCAGTTTGGTGTAGGCCTCGGTCTTGGACCACGCGGCAAAGCGGGACAGGTTCCAGATCAGCGCCTTGATGTTGAGAAAGGCGAAGAAGGCGATGCCAGCCATGGCGATCACGATGGCAATCTGTTGGGCCGGGTTGCCCTTGGCCCAAGCGGCCATGATGTCTTCGAAGACCGGGACAGGCTGGCCGGGATGGGGAACCCAGAAGAACAGGTACATGAAGAAGGTGACAGCCAGACCACCCGCCCCGACCGAGGCGAGGAAGTAGAGCGGGTTATAGCTGTCTGCGGGGCGTGACTGGATAGACATATTCGTGATTCCCTATACGCATTCAAAAGATGGAATGTTTATATTATTCCAAAATCAGAATATGAAGGGACAGGGTGTCGCACCTGATTTGTCGTCTCGGGGTTCACGTCTTGTTAACCATGGCTGTGGTCTGCTGAAGGCATGGGGCGTTTATTATTTCTTGTGTTGCTGGCTGGCTGTGCCGCGCCGACCTCGGGCTTTCGGGGGGCGGTGTCGTCCGACGTCGTGGTCGAAGGCAGTCGCTTTCAGGTCTATCGCAGTGGCGATCAGGCGCAGGCGGTAAGGGTCAACAGCCAGTTTGCCCCCCGGATCGGGCCTTTGGCCGGGCGGGCCGCAATTGCCATGCAGCTGGTCACCGGGTGCCGCGTGACAGACATGGCCGGGGACGCGGCGGTTTTGGTGGGGCGGTTGTCCTGTGCCGCCGCGCCGGTCGACGCGTGCGAGGTCGATGCTGTTCTGAAGGGAAGGCGCGGGTATCGCATGCCTGTGGTGCGCCGCTGCGGTTAGCTGAGTTCAGGGACCGGACGCGCGAAGGTCAGGGATGTCGGGCGGTCAAAACCTTCATGCGCCGTGGCGCCGATCTGGGTGAAACCCATCCGCTGGAAGGTCGCGTGATTGTCCGCCAGCTCCACCCGGGTCTGTAACTGCAACGCGGGCAGCCCAAGAGCCCGGGCGCGATCTTCGGCATGGTTGATCAGAATGCGCGAAAGGCCCTGTCCCCGTGCGCTGGCATTGACCGCCAGTTTGCCGATGTAAAGGTGGTCCGGTTTCGGCGTCAGGATCACACAGGCCAGCGGGGTAAGGTCCTCGCCGGGAATGACCCAAAGCTCTTTCCCTGCGGCGTCGCTGCGCAGGTCGTCCAGCGTCATCCGGGTCAGCGACGACGGCGGATCGATTCGGCCCTCCATGTAGGCGAAGGCGCGGTTCAGCAGGGCCAGCACCGGGCTTAGGTCGTCGTCAGCAGACAGGCGTTTGGGCTGCGGGGTCATTGCCGCCGCAACCCTTCGATCCGCGCACGAGCAGAGTTGGAGCGCGGGGTCCACATGTTGCGGTCGATGGCTTCTTGCAAACGCTCGGCGATTTCTTCCAGCGCGGATGGGTTGTGATCGGCGATGAACTGGCGGGTCTCGTCGTCTTCAAGGAACATTTGTTCGACCAGATCGAAGTGGTGGTTCTTGACCGCTCCGGTCGTGGCGGCAAAGGCGAAAAGGTAATCGACCGTTGCGGCGATTTCGAACCCGCCTTTGTAGCCGTGGCGTTTCACCCCATCGATCCACTTGGGGTTCACGACCCGGGATCGCAGGACCCGCGCAATCTCTTCGTCCAGCGTGCGGATCACGGGGCGTTCGGGCCGGGAATGGTCGTTGTGATAGATTGGTCGTGCCGCGCCTTGCAGGTGTTGAACCGCAGCCGAGGCACCGCCTTCGAACTGGTAGTAATCGTCGCTGTCCAGCAGGTCGTGTTCACGGTTGTCTTGGTTCTGAACGATCGCTTCGGTCTGGGTCAGGCGTTGGGCCAAGCCCGCGCGGTCGGCCTCGCCTTCGGTCTTGGCACCGTAGGCGTAAGAGCCCCAGGACAGATACGCCTCGGCCAGATCGGCGGTGTCGTTCCACAGCTTTTCGTCGATCATCGCCTGTAGCCCCGCGCCGTAGGCTCCGGGTTTGGAGCCGTAGATCCGGTGCGTCGCCTCGCCCGCACGGGTGCGGGCCGCTGCGGGGTTGATGTCGTCGGGTTCGTCCATGTCCTGCACGGCGCGGGCGGCGCTGTCGAACAGGGCAATCAGTTGCGGGAAGGCGTCGCGGAAGAAGCCAGAGATGCGAAGGGTCACGTCCACCCGGGGCCGGCCAAGGGCGGTGTCAGGGATGATCTCGAACCCGGTGACGCGGCGGTTGGCGGCGTCCCATTTTGGCTTCACGCCCATCAGGGCCAGCGCCTGGGCGATGTCATCGCCCCCGGTGCGCATGTTGGCGGTGCCCCAAGCGGTTAGCAGCATCGTGCGGGGATAATCGCCGTGGTCCTGCAGGTGGCGGTCGATCAGAAGGTTGGCGGATTTCCATCCTAGTTTCCAGGCGGTGGGCGTTGGCACGGCGCGGCTATCGACGCTGAAAAAGTTGCGGCCTGTGGGGAGCGTATCGAGGCGGCCACGGGTCGGTGCGCCGGACGGCGCCGGGGCGACGAAGTGCCCGCCAAGCGCGGTAAGGAGGCCCGTGCCTTCGTCCGGCCCGCAGGCTTTGAGCGTCGGGGCGATCACGTCGCGGATGTGGGTGAGGACGGCGGCGGAGGCGGGGCCGATGAGGTCCGTCCCGTCCGGAGCGCGCAGCGAACCGGACTGCGCCGACCCGCCCCCCTGGGGCGGCGCATCTGCGCCATGCCGCGGGTCGGCGCTGTCCTTTGTTCCGAGGCCCTCCATCAGCTTGATCGCCAGCAGTTCCAGCCTTTCAACCGTATCCCCAGCCGTCCGCCATGTGTCGTCGGACAGTGAAGCCAGCGCCTCTGGCTTCGGGCCGTCCCATGTGGCGGCCATGTCGCAATCGAGCGGGTCGAACTCCAGCCCTAGGTCCGCGGCCAAGGCGCGGGGCAGAGAGGCGTCCTGCCCCTTGCCATCGCCGCGTGGGATGCGGGTGAGGGCGATCAGGAGGTCTCGGAACAAACGCCCTTCAGGGGACTGGCCGAAGATGTGCAGACCGTCGCGGATCTGCGCCTCTTTCAGGTCACACAGCCATGCGTCGAGCTTGGCGAGATCGGTTTCTTCATCGCCCGTAAAACCCGCGTCTTGGTCGACGCCGGAAACTGAAGTCAGCGACAGGATCTCCTTGCGCAGATGCTCAATCCGACGGGGATCGACGCCTGCGGCCTCGTAGTATTCGTCGACCAGAGCTTCGAGATCGCGCAGCGGCCCGTAGCTTTCGGCGCGGGTCAGGGGCGGGGTCAGGTGGTCGATGATCACCGCCTGCGCGCGGCGCTTGGCTTGGGTGCCTTCGCCGGGGTCGTTGACGATGAAGGGGTAGATGTGTGGGACGGGGCCAAGGACCGCCTCGGGGATGCAGGTTTCCGACAGGGCGATGGCCTTGCCGGGCAGCCATTCAAGGTTGCCGTGTTTGCCCATGTGGATCAGTGCGTGGGCCCCCCAGACTTCCCGCAGCGCGATGTAGAAGGCGAGGTAATTGTGCGGCGGGGCGAGGTCGGGGGAGTGGTAGGTTTCCTCCGGGTCGATGTTGTAGCCGCGGGCGGGCTGGACGCCGACCATGACGTTGCCGTGGGGGTGTAGCGAGAGTTTGAAGCCTTTGGTGCCTGTGGCCGGCCGACCCTCCGGGGGGGATATTTCCATCAAGCTGAAAGAGGCGTCGTCGGGGGCGAGCGTCGTGACGAAAGGGTCGTCTTCGGGTTTGCCCCATTGGCTGGTGATCTGTTCCTTCACGTCCCAAGGCAGGGCGTTGAAGTGGTCAAGATAGGTGTCGAGGGGCAGGAATGTGCCGCCCTCGCGGTCGGTGCGATCAGTCAGGTAGTTGGTGGGGCCAGAGGTTATCTCGGCCATCAGCGCGTCGCTGTCGGCGGGGCGGTTTTCGACGGTGTAGCCTTGGTCCGCCAGCAGGTTGAGGGCATGAACCGTGGCGGCGGGGGTGTCTAGGCCGACGCCATTGGCCAGCCGTCCGTCCTTGTTGGGATAGTTCGCAAGGATGATCGCGGCGCGGCGGTCTTTGGTTTCTGTCCGGCGCAGGCGGGTCCAGTTGGCGGCGAGCTTGGTGACAAAATCGATGCGGTCGCCACGGGTCTGCCAGCCCGCGATGGGGCATTGGGTGGCCTCGTCAAAGTGGGTTTCGCCCTTAAACGCGACGGCGCGGGACAGGATGCGGCCATCGACCTCGGGCAGGGCCACGTTCATGGCGATATCGCGGGCCGAGAGGCCGGTGAGGGTGTCGGACCAGACCTCTTCGGAGGTGGCGGACAGAACGACCTGAAACACCGGGCTTTGGTTGGCCGAAGGCGCGGTCAGCGGGTTCTGTCCGGTGTCGTCGCCGTGGGGCGATCCGACGGCAAAGCTGGTCAGGTTCAGGATCAGTTCGGGCGTTGTTTCGGTGAAGAGGTGATCGAGGGTCGCGGCAGAGACCGGGTCTTTCAGCGATGCGACGTAGACGGGCAGGGGGTTCATACCGGCGCGCAGAAGCGTTTTGGTCAGGCGGTTCACGGGGCCAAGGTCGCCCGCTTGCAGCAGCGCGCGGTAGAAGATGATCGGGACGGTGGGCGCGTCGGGGGACCAGACCTGTTGCAGCATCGCAAGGTCTGGGTCAGTCGCGCCGGGCCAGTAGAGCCCGGCCTTCAGCAGCGGTTTCGCGGGCGCGGGACGGTCAGTGCCGTCGATCATCGCCTTGGCGTGGGTCAGGAAGGTCTGGGCGTTTTCTGGCCCGCCTTCGACCAAGGCTTGCCAGAGAGCGGTGTAGTCATCCTCTGCCACGGTCGAGAGGCTGCGCAGGTCAGCGTCGGGTTTGTCGTCACCAGGCAGGGCGGCGAAGGGCACGCCCGCTTCGCGTAGCCGGGCGGCGTATTGTTCCAGCCCGTATTTCCAATAGGCCGCGCCGCCGAGGATGCGAGCGATCACCAATTTGGATTTCGTCGCCGTGTCGTCCAGATGCAGGTCCACCGACAGCGGGTGCTGCAGGTTCATCATGTTGGCCAGCCGCAGGGACGGTGCGTCGTCCATCACCGTGCGGGCGTGGGACAGGGCGGCGAGTTCCGTGTCGGCGGCAGAGATCACCACCAGATCGGCGGGCGTCTGTTGCAGATCGACCGCTTCGTTGTCGTCGATACGTCCGGGGGTGGCGGCGAGAAGATGCATGTTTATTTAATGTCCGCTTTTGTTCTCTTAATGTACTTCGTGGTCGGAGGTGGATGTGTTAAGGTGACGCCGTTGAGCATCAACGAACCTAAGGAGGCCAGAATGGCTAAAGGATTGCGACCCGGTCAAACTACCGGAAAAAACGGAGGTATCTACCGCGAGCAGGGACCAAGAGGGGGTCAGACTAACAACTTCGCCACGGTTGCCGATAATCGGCAGTTGCCGCCCACGTCTAAGTCGGGTTCGACTTGGGTCCCAGTTAAACGAACGCCTGACAGCAAGCGATAGACTGGCGCCCAACTATTCGGCCGTTTTCTTTTCCATGAAGACCGAGGTACCGTTTTCCGAGTAATCGCCGAACGGGCCGCGGCGGGCAAAGCCGTGGCGGTCGTAAAGGCGAATGGCGGCGTCCAGCAACTCGGCCGTTTCAAGGCGCAGCAGGGTCAGGCCTTCGGCGCGGGCGGTGTCTTCGATCTGGCGGACCAGTGCGGCGCCGATGCCACGGCCACGGGCGGCGTCGGTGACGAAGAAGCTTTTGACCTCTCCGTAGCCGTCGCAGATTTTCAGCGCCGCGCAGCCAAGGGTTTCAGACCCGTCGCGCGCGATGAAGAACCGGACGTCGGGCTGGGCCAGCGCCTCGTGGCTGAGGAAATGGTTTTCCTCGGGGTTGAAGAGCCGCCGCATCAAAGATTGGCTCGCGTCCAGCAGGGCCGAGGGCACCGGGTCCAGCGGGTTGCCGGGTTCGACGATGATCATGGGGGCCTCCGTTATGCGGCGAGCGCCTTTTCGATGGCGGCACGATCAAGGCCGGTCTGACCGATGACGACCAGCCGGGTTTCGCGGGCAGCGCTGCCGAAGGGCTGGTCGAAGTAGGTGTCGATCCGGGGGCCGACGGCCTGCAGGGTCAGGCGCATGGGTTTGCCTTCCACGGCGGCAAAGCCTTTGAGGCGCAGGATGCCGTGGGTGCGGATGGTTTCCGCGACCTGTTCGGTAAAGGCCTTGGCGTCGGTGATTTCGCCACGGGTGACGACGAAGGATTCAAACTCGTCATGGCCGTGTTCGTGTTCATGATCGTGGTGGTGATCGTCGTCTTCGTCATCGTCGTGGTGATGATGGTGGTGCACCTCGTGCCGGGCCTCCATGTCGGATTCCGCGGCGGTTTCCAGACCCAGCAGCACCTCGGTCGGGAGGGCGCCCATCGACGCCTGCACGATGCGCACGCCGGGGCGGACCGCGTCGGTCAGCGTCTGGGTGGTTGTGGTCAGGGCGGTCGTGTCCATCAGGTCGGATTTGTTCACCACGATCATGTCGGCGCAGGCTAGCTGATCTTCGAAAAGCTCTGACAGGGGCGTTTCATGGTCGAGGTTTTCGTCCTTGGCGCGCTGTGCGTCCACGGCCGCCACGTCATGGGCAAAGGTGCCCGCGTGATGCGCGGGGCCGTCGACGACCGTGACCACACCGTCCACGGTGACGCGGGTCGAGATACCGGGCCAGTTGAAGGCGCGGACCAGCGGTTGCGGCAGAGCCAGACCAGAGGTTTCGATCACGATGTGGTCGGGCGCGTCGTCGCGGTCCAGCAGCTTTTCCATCGTCGGGATGAAGTCGTCGGCCACGGTGCAGCAGATGCAGCCGTTCGACAGCTCCATGATGTCTTCTTCGCGGCAGGTTTCATCGCCGCAGCCGCGCAGGATGTCACCATCTACGCCAAGGTCGCCGAATTCGTTGATGATCAGCGCGATCCGTTTGCCGTTCGCGTTCTGCAGCATGTGGCGGATCATGGTGGTTTTTCCGGCGCCGAGGAATCCGGTGACGACGGTGGCGGGTATCTTGGCAGGCATTTTGTCTCTCCTTCGCTGTCATCCCCGACAGCGGGTTGGGTCCATGGGCTACGGCCGGTCTCCTGGCTGGCGGTCGCTGCGGGTCTTTGCCTTCCCGGGTGCCCAAGGGCTGCCCAGTGGCGTCTGTCAGACCTGCTACCGCTTTACAGTCGCGGGGGCGGCTGCGGCTAAGGACCCTTGGTTAGGTCGTCCTGTCCGCATTCCCGATTATCCCCGGATGGGTCGCATCCTGCTGGGGAACCGTATCGCGTCGTGTTTGCGGCGGGACGCGCCTTAGGTCAAGCAAATTGGGGTCAAGGGCGGGGCCTTGAAACATTCGTGATGAAACCGCCGTGGGATCGGTGCGTTGGGTGACAAATCCATCATCGCAAAAGGAACGACATGACCTCTCGTATCGCATTGTTTTCAAGTGTTGCCATTCTTGCCGCCGCGCCTGTTCTGGGCCAATCCACCCACAGCTGGGGTGAGCGGAACACAGATTTTGAACCTGCCATGGAAAACCAGTTCCGGGCCGAGCTGCTCAGCTCTGACGTGCAGGTGGAGCGCACCACCGTTGCAGGCGGCCTTGTGCATCCCTGGGGGATCGAGGTTCTGCCGAATGACGGCGGCTATCTGGTAACCGAACGCGCGGGCAACCTGCGCCATATCGCGGCGGATGGCACGATGTCCGATCCGATCAGCGGCCTGCCCGAGATTGCAGTGGCGGAACAGGGTGGTCTGCTGGACGTGGCCTTGGGCCCGAATTTTGCCGACGATCGCATGATCTATTGGACCTATGCCAAGCCGGTTGACGGCAACTATGCCACTGCAGCCGGTCGCGGCGTGCTGAGCGAGGATCTGACCGAGATCACCGATGCCGAGGATATCTTTGTCCAATCGCCCGCAGTGGATGCGCCAATGCACTTTGGGTCCCGCATCGTGTTTGATGGCAACGGCCATGCTTTCGTGACGACCGGCGAACATTTCACGCAGGAATATCGCGTGATGGCGCAGGATCTGGACAATCACTTCGGCAAAGTCGTGCGGATCAATCTGGACGGGTCTATCCCCGAGGATAACCCCTTCGTCGGCGACGACAGCGCGATGGACGAAATCTTCAGCTATGGCCACCGCAACATTCAGGGCGCTTGGATGATGGGCGACCAGCTGTGGACCATCGAACATGGCCCCAAGGGCGGGGACGAATTGAACCTGACCGAGGCTGGCAAGAACTACGGCTGGCCGGTGATTTCCTATGGTGAGCAGTATAGCGGTGACGCGATTGGCACCGGGATTTCGCAGCAGGACGGGATGGAGCAGCCGGTCTATTTCTGGGACCCGGTCATCGCGCCCGCTGGCATGATGGTCTACGAGGCCGAGGCCTTTGGCGACTGGAACGGCGATCTGTTTATCTCGTCCTTGTATCCCGGCGGGATCGTCCGTCTTGAGATGGAAGATGGCGTTGTGACCGGCGAAGAGCGTCTGGCCCCCGATCTGGGCCGCGTGCGGGATCTGGCCGTCGATAGCGACGGATCGATCCTTGCCGTGACCGATTTCGAAGACGGTCAGTTGGTGCGCCTCGCCCCGGCGAATACCGACAGCTGATCTGTCTGGTGCGTGCCCTTTTGGGGGTGCGCATTACCAATATCTTGTGGATATCATCGCCGCAGCCTCCATATTTGGCTGCGGCGACGTTGACTCAGCGCGTTGTCCTGCGTCACCCTGAATGGATCAGAATCGTTCAAGGTGTCGCTGTTGCGCTTTTCCAAACTCAGACTCACAGGCTTCAAAAGCTTTGTCGATCCGACAGAGCTGTTGATCCATGATGGTCTGACGGGCGTGGTGGGGCCGAACGGTTGCGGCAAATCCAATCTGCTGGAAGCGTTGCGCTGGGTCATGGGCGAAAACCGCCCCACCGCCATGCGCGGCGGCGGGATGGAAGACGTGATCTTTGCCGGGGCATCGTCGCGCCCGGCCCGGAACTTTGCCGAAGTCTGCCTGACCATGGACAATTCGGAACGGTTGGCGCCGGCGGGGTTCAACGATAGTGATCAGTTGGAAATCGTGCGGCGGATCACACGGGATGTTGGGTCAGCCTACAAAACCAACGGCAAGGACGTGCGGGCGCGCGATGTGCAGATGCTGTTCGCCGATGCCTCGACCGGGTCGCAATCCCCTGCGCTGGTGCGTCAGGGTCAGATTGCCGAGTTGATTAATGCCAAGCCCAAGTCGCGCCGCCGTATTCTGGAAGAAGCGGCGGGGATTTCGGGCCTGTATCAACGGCGGCACGAGGCCGAGTTGAAGCTGAAAGGCGCGGAACAGAACCTGACCCGCGTCGATGACGTGATCGAAACGCTGAGCCAGCAGTTGGCGACGCTGGAACGCCAGTCGCGGCAGGCGCAGCGCTATCGGTCGATCGGGGCTGATCTGCGCCGGGCTGAAGGTATGTTGCTGTATCGCCGCTGGAATGAGGCGGACGAAGCGCGGGCGGCGGCGAAAGAGGGCCTGAAGGCGCAGGTCACCGCGGCCGCGCAGGCAGAGGCGGCGGCAGTCAAAGCCTCTCAGGCGCGGGTCGTGGCCGAAGAGGCGTTGCCGCCCAAGCGCGAAGAGGAAGCTATCGCCGGGGCAATCCTGCAACGCCTACAGGTCGAACGCGACGCCTTGGCCGAGGATGAGGCCCGCGCGGTGGAGACCATCGCCACGCTGAAGGCGCGGATCGAACAGCTGATTAAGGACCGGGAACGGGAACTGGGCCTGAATCGCGATGCGGGCGAAACGATTCAGCGGCTGGAATGGGAACAGAAGGAACTGGCCAAGGCCAGCGAAGGTCACGAGGGCAAACTGGCCGAACTGGCCGAGATTGCGCGGCAGGCCGGGGCCGTTCTGGCGCAGCGCGAAGACGATCTGTCGACCCTGACCGAAGATGTGGCCCGCTTGGCCGCGCGGCATCAGTCGGCACAGCGGATGTACGACGACAGCCTGCGCAACGTCGCGCGGATCGAATCCGAAGGTGAAAAGGCGCAGCACGCCGTGGCGCAGGCCCGGAAGGTTCTGACGCAGGCCGCCGAGGATCGCAAAGCGGCCGAGGCGCAGCTGACTACAGCGCAAAAGACATCCACCAACGCCGAAGAAACGCTGGCGCAGGCCGAAGCCGCCCGCGCCGACACCCAAGTGCGCGAAGCCGAAGCGCGGGCCGCGTTTTCCTCTGCGCAGGGTGAGGTCAATGCATTGCAGGCCGAAACCACCGCATTGGCCAAGCTGGTGCAGCGTGAGGCGGCCGAAGGTGGTCAGGTTCTGGATGATGTGCGCGTGTCGTCTGGCTATGAAAAAGCCTTGGGCGCCGCGCTGGCCGATGATCTGCGCGCCCCTGTAGTGGATGAGGACGGCCCGTCGGGCTGGGTGTCGCTGCCGCAGTACGCGTCGACCAACGACCTGCCATCGGGCGTGATGCCCTTGGCCGAGGTCGTGACAGTGCCAGAGGTTCTGCGCCGCCGGATTTCTCAGGTCGGGTTGATCGATGCAGATGATGCGGTGCGTTTGCAGCCGCTCTTGAAGCCCGGTCAGCGGTTGGTATCGATCGAAGGCGACCTGTGGCGTTGGGACGGATATCGCGCCTGGGCCGAGGACGCGCCCTCCGCCGCCGCCCTGCGGTTGCAGCAGATGAACCGCCTGGAAGAGTTAAAGCAGGAATTGGAACGTGCCTCCGCTCAGGCAGATGGCGCGCGGTCTGCGCACGAGGTTCTGTCGAAGCGTCTGGCTGATCTGACCGACGCCGACAAACGCGCCCGCGATGCCCGGCGTCAGGCCGACCAATTGGTGGCCGAAGCCACGCGCAAGCTGAACCGGGCCGAGGCAGATGCCTCTATGGCCGAAGGCAAGCTGGAGAACCTGAGCCTGTCGGTCAGCCGCTACGAAGAAGAGGCGCTGGCCGCGCATAAACAGCTGAAAGAGGCCGAGCGTACGTTGAAAGACCTGCCCGATCTGGATCAGGCCCGTGGCACGGTGGACGAGATCAAGATGGCGGTCGAAGCCGCCCGCGTCACCATGATGTCGCATCGCGCATCGCATGACGAAGTGCGCCGCGAAGGCGAGGCGCGGGTGCGACGGTCACAGGAAGTGGTCAAGGAAATGAGCGGCTGGAAGCTGCGGCTGGAGTCGGCTGACAAGCGCATCGCCGAGATTGATCTGCGCCGCGAGGAAAGCGAAGCCGAGTTGAAGACCGCGCAGGACGTGCCCGCGACGCTGGCCGCCAAACGCGAAGACCTGAACGGCGCGATTGCCAAGGCCGAAGCCCGCAAGGCCGAGGCGACGAATGCGCTGACCCTGTCCGAAGCCGCTTTGCGCGAAGCCGTCGCGGCAGAGCGTGATGCTGAACGCACGGCGTCGGAAGCGCGGGAAGCGCGGGCGCGGGCCGAAGCCAAGGTCGACGCCGCGCAAGAAGCGGTTGAGGGCGCGGCCGAACGGATCGCCGAAGCGCAGGAAATGACGCCCAAGCAGCTGTTGGAAAGCCTTGGGGTTGAGGTGTCTTCGATGCCCCCTTCGGATGCGATTGAAAACGATCTGAACCGGTTGCGTCGGCAGCGCGATGCGCTGGGTGCCGTGAACCTGCGCGCCGAAGAAGACGCCAAGGAAATCGCCGAAGAGCACGGCAATCTGGTCAACGAAAAGACCGACCTGACCGAAGCCATCGCCACCCTGCGCAGCGGGATTGCCGGGCTGAATCGCGAAGGTCGGGATCGCCTGTTGCAGGCATTCGCGCAGGTGAACCGCAACTTTGGCATGTTGTTCCGGCACCTGTTCGGCGGGGGTGAGGCGAACCTTGTGCTGGTGGAATCCGATGACCCGCTGGAAGCCGGACTAGAGATCATGTGCCAGCCGCCGGGCAAAAAACTTTCGGTCCTGTCGCTGCTGTCGGGCGGTGAACAGACCCTGACCGCCATGGCGCTGATCTTTGCGGTGTTCCTTGTGACGCCCGCCCCGATCTGCGTGCTGGACGAAGTCGACGCGCCCTTGGACGACGCGAACGTCACCCGGTTCTGCGATATGTTGGACGAAATGTGCCGCCGCACTGACACGCGGTTCCTGATTATCACGCACCACGCGGTGACAATGGCGCGAATGGATCGGTTGTTCGGCGTGACGATGCAGGAGCAGGGCGTCAGCCAGCTTGTGTCGGTCGACCTGAAAAAGGCCGAAGCGCTGGTCGCCTAAGTCTTTGCTTAGATCAGCGTCTGCAACACGACGGTCGTCTCGTACCCGCGGATTTCGTCCATGCGAAAATGCTTTTCGGCAAAGTCGGCGTAATCCTCCATCGTGCGACACTCAACCGTCAGCACCAGATCGTCCTCTCCGGTGACATGGTACAGGTTTTTGACCTCGGGCAGCTTGCCAAAATAGTCGCGGAACCGGGCGCGCATGTCAGGTCGGCCGCGGTGCAGGGTCAGCGTGACAATCAGCGTGACGCGCTGGCCGGTGACCTTGGCCGACAGCACCGCAATCTCGCGCTCGATCGCGCCGATTTTGCGCAGGCGTTGAAGGCGACGCAGGCAGGCGGCGGGGGACAATCCGACCTCTTCGGCCAATTCAGACCCCGTGCGACGGGCGTCTTGGCGCAGGAGGTCCAAGATTTGATGGTCGAAGTTGTCTAGGTCCATGTATTTCTCATGATCTGCGAAGCCTGCGCAATTGTGAGTGACAATTTGCGAGATATTATCATGCCGTGCGAGATTTTGCGATAATTGCGCGGCGCGGGGGCAGCAGAATGCATGGGTCACTTACAGGAGACCGACCATGCCCCCTTTCGCCCTTCCCCGCCGCCGGACAACATCCCACCCGCCGCTGATCACTCTGATCTGGGCCGCGATGTGCGAATACCGCCGCCTGCGCAGGGATGCGCGGGCCTTGCAGACTTTGCCTGATTATCTGTTGAAAGACCTTGGCCTGACCCGGGATGGTCGCCGCCGGTGATGCGCGGGGGCCTATGCGGCCCCCTTGCGTTTACAACCGGTTCAAAAGCGCCGCGGTGGGCCATGCGTCGGCTGGCATGCCCAATTCTTTCTGGATCGCCTGAACCGCTTCGCGGGTGTTCGCGCCCAGAATGCCGTCGACCTTGCCCACGTCATACCCGCGTGCCGACAGTTTCTGCTGCAACTGCTTCATCTGCGCGCCCGACAGGCCCGGTTCCGGGTTGCCTGCGTTAAAGACGGGTGCGCCCTGCAGACGTGTGGCGAAATAGGCGGCGGTCAGAACATAGGTAAAGCTTTGATTCCATTCGAAATAGACGCTGAAGTTCGGGTAGGCAAGGAAGGCCGGACCCTTGCGCCCTTGCGGGATGATCACCGAAGCGGGCTGGTTCGACAGCCAGCGGCCTGAGCGGGGGCGTACGCCGACCTTTTCCCATTCGGACGGGGTCAGGGTGGTGCGCAGCCCGGTCCAAGACCAGTCCATCTGATCGGGAACGGTGATTTCCTGAATCCACGGCTCGTTCGGACGCCAGCCAAGGTGGCGCAGCATCTTGGCCCCCGACATCAGCGCATCCGGGGCGGATGTTTTCAGGCTGACATGTCCATCACCATCGCCGTCGACACCGTTTTCGATGATATCGCCGGGCAACATCTGGACCATCCCAATTTCCCCGGCCCAGGCGCCAGTGGTGCGGGCGGGGTCGAAATCGCCGTGTTCATACAGCTCCAACGCGGCAAAGATCTGCGGGCGGAACAATTCGGGGCGGCGGCAGTCATGCGCCAGCGTCGTCAGAGCGTTAAGCGTGTTGAAATCGCCTTGGAACGACCCGTAGTCCGTCTCGAACGCCCAGAAGGCCAGAAGCACGCCCCGCGACACACCGTAGTCGGCTTCGATCCGGTCGAAGACGTTGCTGTAGCGCTGACCGTTCGCGATGCCTGAATTCAGGCGGCTTTGCGAGATCAGGCGACGGGCAAAGGTGGTGAAGTCCAGCTGGAACACGCCCTGCGCGCGGTCTGCCTTGATCACGCTGGGATCGTGGCGCACGCCCGCAAAGAAGGCATCCACGGTCGAGGCCGCGTGCCCGCGTTGAACCGCCTCGGCCTTAAGGCCGTTGACGAAGCTGCCAAAGCCACCGCCACAGGCGGCAAGGGCTGGCTGGGCTGTCAGCAGAAAGGCGAGGGCGGTCAGAACGTTGCGCATATGGGATCCTATCTGGCGTTCGGCTTTATCGTAACAGCTACGGCGGTTCGGGCAATGCTGCAACCGGTTCGCATGATGACGTTTTCTAAAGTGTGAAGAGGATCGAAAAGCCCAGCACGATCGCCCAGGCCCGCCACAACAGGGTCGTCGCGCGGTCGATCTGGTTTGGTCCGATCATCCGATCCGCCGCGCCGTTGACCCATGGAAAGTCCTGCCATGTGCCGTGATAGGCGCGCGGACCCGACAGCGCGACGTTCAGGGTCTGGGCCATGGCGGCTTCGGGCCAGCCGGCGTTGGGGGATCGATGCAGGGCCGCGTCGCGTTTCAAGGCGGACCAGTCCGGCCAGCGAAGGCTGGCTGAGGGAATAAGCAGGGCGGTCAGGCGTGCGGGAAGATAGTTCAGCAGATCGTCAAAGCGTGCGCTGGCCCAGCCAAAGTCGGCGTGGCGTTCGGTGCGATAGCCGATCATGCTGTCGGCGGTGTTCACCGCCTTGTAGGCAAGCATGCCGGGCAGACCGCCTACAACGAACCAGAAGATCGGGGCGATGACCCCGTCGCCAAAATTCTCGGCCCCGCTTTCAATCGCGGCGCGGGCGACGGCGGGCTGGTCCATGTCGCGTGTGTCCCGCCCGACGATGCGCGCCACGGCCACCCGGCCCGAGGCGAGGGAAATCCGCAGGCCGTTGGCCACATCGCGCACGTGATCGGTCAGCGACCGTTGCGCTAGTAGGATGGCAGCGGCGATGGCTTCGACGATGGGGCCGAAAGCTTGGATCAGACCGCCGATGATCAGGGCCGACAGGGTCAGGACGATACAGAACATAACGCCCTTGGTTTTCCGCGCAGCGCCCTTGTTGAACATCTGATCCGCGCGACCGATGGCCTTGCCGATCAGCACGGCTGGATGGGGGATGCGCGACCAGAGCCACTCAGGCTCGCCAAATATCGCGTCCAGGATCAGGGCTGCAGTCAGGATCATGCGAAGCTTTCCAATGCGGTGGCGACGCGGCCCCAGTCTGCGGGTGCGGGCAGGCCTAATCGCAGCGCGGTGTCGGACCACGGAAAGACGCGGGTCCAAATGTGGTGCTTGGCCAAATGGATGTGCAGGTCTTGGGCGCGGGGATGATCGTAAAGCCGAAACAACGTCGTGCCGCCAATCAGTTGCGCGCCGGTCTGGGCGACCAGCTTATCCAGCCGGGGGCTTTCCGCGGCAAGGTACCTGCGGGTTTGATCGGCCCATGAGGGGTTCGTCAGCGCGTGGGTCCCGATTTGAAGCGCGGGGCCAGAGACGGGCCAGGGACCAATTCGGTTTGCCAATGTTTCGATCAGGTCCGGATCGCCAATGGCAAAGCCCAGTCGCAACCCGGCAAGACCCCAGAATTTACCAAAACTTTTCAGCACGATCGTGCCGGGCCGCGTGGTGCAAGAGATCAGGGATCGGGCTGGTTCGACATCGCAAAAGCTTTCGTCGATTACGGTCAGCGGGGCGTTCGCATCGGCGTCCGTGAACCAGTGGCCGTCGGGGTTGTTGGGATGCACCAGCACGCGCGCCTTGGCGGCGTCGGTGTCGGTGACGCTCCATCCGGCAGCCTGAAAGGCGGCGGCGTGTTCGTTGTAGCTGGGCGTGCGGATCATCACCGTTGCTGGCACCGCCAACCGGGGGACTTGCGCGATAGCGATTGATGCGCCGGGGATGGGCAGGATCGATGCGCCTTCGGGGACCGACCAGAACTGGCGGGCGGCGGCGATCAATGCTTGTGACGCCGCCGCATCGGGCAGGGCTGTCCAGAGCGGGGCGGGAAGGTCGGGCAGGGGATAGGGCACCGGGTTGATCCCGGTCGACAGATCGATCCAATCGTCGCGTGTACCGCCGAATGTCGCCATTGCGCGGTCGATCCGGCCGCCGTGGTCCCGAGTGTCGTGATCTGCCTGCATCCGGCGGTCGTCCTGCGGTGTGTCAGCGGATCGCACGCGCAAGCCGCCCCAGTGAAACGTGGCCCCCATTGACGCGAAATCAGGGCAAATGGCAACGCGGCGTACTGAATTTTCCGGGCGACGCAAGCAAAGACCCCGGCGCATGGTGGCACCGGGGTCTGTCATCTTTCAGGGTGTGGATCAGCCGCGACCGTGCGGGGCCGTCAGGTCCAGATCAGGGACCATGGGCACCAAGCGATAGGGATTGATGTGATCGTGGCTGTAGTAATAGTGCCGCGTGATATGGTCGAAATTCACCGTCTCGGCTACGCCGTCCTTCTGGTAGAGCTCTTTCAGATAGCCCCAGAGGTTCGGGAAATCGACGATCCGGTTACGGGCGCATTTGAAGTGAATGTTGTAGACCTTGTCGAAGCGGATCAGCGTGGTGAAAAGCCGCCAGTCGGCTTCGGTGATCGTGTCTCCGGTCAGGTAACGGTTTTCTGCCAGAATGCCCTCTAGCCAGTCGAGGCTGTCGAACAATTCCGACACGGCGGTATCGTAGGCCTCTTGGCTGGAGGCGAAGCCTGATTTGTAGACGCCGTTGTTGACCGTGTCATAGACGCGGGCGTTGATCTCATCGATCCGGTCTTGCAGGGCTTCGGGATAGTAGTCGTCGGTGTTCCCAGTAATGTCGTTGAACGCGCTGTTGAACATGCGGATGATGTCCGCGCTTTCGTTCGACACGATCTGGCCGGTTTTCTTGTCCCACAGGATCGGCACGGTCACGCGGGTGGTCACGTTTGGATCGGCCTCGGTATAGACTTGGTGCAGCTTGTCCTTGCCCATCAACTTGTCGCCCGTGGCACCGGGGTAATCGTCCGATAGGGTCCAGCCGTCGTCCAGCATTTCGGGATGCACGACGGACACGTCGATATGGTCGGCCAAGTCTTTGAGGTTGCGGAAGATCAATGCGCGATGCGCCCAAGGGCATGCGTATGAGACGTACAAATGATAGCGTCCGCTCTCTGCGGGATAGCCCTTAGCCCCGTCAGGGCCATCGCTGCCATCCGCTGTGATCCAGTCGCGAAAGCTGGAGGCTTTGCGTTTAAATTCGCCGCTTTTGGACAGGGCCGCGAGGTTTTCGACCTCCCATGTGCCGTCGATCAATTGTCCCATCATCATCTCCTATGTTGAGGCAGATGTATTCCACGCCGCGCCGCGGTCCACCGGGACAGGCGCGCAAGCGTTCTGCGGTGATGCACAGAATTGGTCGTGGGCCGCGGGTGATGTGTCGGGAACATGCGTTGCGAGTCAGTCAGCCGCGAATTATAGAGACCCCACGATGCCCAAAAGGGGCCGGAGAGGTGCCGGATCATCCGTATCGACCCAAACAGGGGATCGGAGGCCGGGTCGGTGATCACCGCAAAAGCGGCTGATGCTGCCTTTCCGACAGACAGGGAAAGGACCCGCGATGCGCACTGTACTGACTATTCTGATGACGTTGTCTGCTGGCCCCGCGCTGGCGCATATCGGCCATCTGGGCGAAGTGGCGGGCCATGGGCATTGGCTGGGCGCAGCCGCGATCGGCGCGGCGATTGCCATCGGGTTGTGGCAAGGCCTGAAGGGCAAGGCCGAGGCCGAAGCCGAAGATGACGCCGAAGAGATCGGCGAAGAAGAATTGCAGGACGCATAAGCCATGAAAACCGGTGTGATGATCTGTGGCCACGGCTCTCGTAGTCAGGCGGCCGTCGACGAATTCGCGGTTCTGGCGGACAAGCTGCCCGACCTGCTGCCCGATTGGCCCGTGGAATACGGCTATCTGGAGTTTGCCAACCCGGTGATCCGGGATGGTCTGGACAAGCTGAGAGAGGCCGGCTGCGACCGCATTCTGGCGGTGCCGGGTATGCTGTTCGCCGCGATGCATGCCAAGAACGATATCCCGACGGTTCTGAACACCTACGCCGAAAAGCATGGTGTGGAGATTTCTTATGGCCGTGAGCTTGGCGTTGATCCCAAGATGATCGCTGCCGCTGCGTCGCGGATCGAAGATGCGCTGGCTGCGGCGGGCGATGACGTGTCGCGGCATGAAACTTGTCTTGTGGTGATCGGGCGCGGAGCCTCTGATCCCGATGCCAACGCCAATGTCGCCAAGGTGGCGCGTCTGTTGCACGAAGGTCTGGGCTTTGGCTGGTGCGAGGTCGGCTATTCCGGTGTGACCTTCCCGCTGGTCGAACCCTGTCTGAACCACGTGGTCAAGCTGGGCTATAAACGGGTCGTGGTCTTTCCGTACTTCCTGTTCACGGGCATCTTGATCGACCGGATCTACGGCTTTACGGACAAGGTTGCCGAAAAGCACCCCGAGATCGAGTTCATTAAGGCAGGCTATCTGAACGACCACCCGAAGGTGCTGGAAACCTTCGCCGAGCGCGTGCGCGAATTGAACAGCGGCGCGCCGATTCCGAACTGCGGTGTCTGCGCCTATCGCGAACAGGTGCTGGCCTTGGAGAATGGCGAACACCGCCACATCTCGGCCGAGGATCGGAAGCATCCGGCATTTGCCGATGTCCCGCCGCCGACCTGCGTGGTCTGCAAGTACCGGGTCGAGGTCGTGGGCTTTGAAGACGAAGTCGGCGCGGTGCAGGAAAGCCATCACCACCATGTCGAAGGGCAGGGGGCGTCGGCGCCGGGATCGAATGTGGCGGATTGTGCGCTGTGCGATACTTTCTGCACGGGGGAGTGCCGGTTGGAGATGGCTGGCCATCACCATCATCACCATGATCACGGGCATGGACATGGGCACCACCACCATGATCACGACCATGGGCACGCGCATCACCACGCGGAATACCCCCATGCCAAACACCCGCACGGGCCGGAAAGCGCCCGGCGGAAATGACATCGCCCCTTTTCGATACGCATGTCGTTGTGGACTGGTCGGCCCGCAACGCACCCAGCCCGGCCGCGCCCAGCAAGGACGCGATCTGGGTTGGCGTAATGCGTGACGGAAAGGGTGAGGCTCCAGTCTATCTGCGTACACGGTCTGCGGCTGTCGATTGGCTGGCCCGGTTCCTGACGGATGAGGCCACCGAGGGGCGGCGCGTACTGGTGGGGTTCGATTTCCCCTTTGGCTACCCGGCGGGTGTGGCCCAACGTGTTTGCGGCTCTGCCCGCGCCTTGGACCTTTGGGATTGGTTCGCAAGCTGTGTGCAGGACGGGCCGGACAATGCCTCGAACCGCTTCGCCGTGGCGGAAGATATCAACAGGCTTTACGACGGCACCGGTCCTTTCTGGGGGCGGCCAGAGACGGCGGATTTCCCCAACATCCCCACCCGCGCCACGGTGCGGCAGGGTACGGATCATCCCAGTGAACGACGGCTGGCCGACAGTCGCGCCAAGGGGGCAAAGACGGTCTGGCAACTGGCTTATGCGGGGTCGGTGGGCTCTCAGGTCATTCTTGGTCTGCCAGCTTTGGCGGCGCTGCGGTCTGTTCCGGCTTTGGCGGGCAAAGTGGGTGTCTGGCCGTTTGAAACCGGCTTGTTCGCGCCCGGGGAAGACCAGCCAGATATCATTCTGGCCGAGGTCTACCCCTCGCTCCTGCAGGATGTCGCCCATGCAGAGAGAGCGGACGACGAGCCTTTGGACAGCGCACAGGTCCGCGTCTCAGCCCGTGCGTTTGCGCGACTGGATCAGCGCGGACAGCTTGGCGATGCGCTTGCCGGTCCCGCAGGGCTAAGCGATGAGGACCGTCGCGTGATCGAGACGGAAGAGGCGTGGATCCTCGGTCTGGGCTTTGAGGATCAGCTGCGCGCGGCCGCAACCGACGCCGACACAAAAGACACAAGCGAAAGACCGGTGGCCCCCATGCGCCCGTATGAAAAAGACCCGATGGCGATCTACGCCGAAAGCTTTGCGACCGTCCGGCGAGAGGCGCGACTGGACCGGTTCTCGCCGGGTATGGATGCGTTGGCAATTCGCCTGATCCATGCCTGCGGTATGGTTGATGTGGCGGATCGTCTGGCGTTTTCCGCGACAGCTTGGGAGGCAGGTCGCGCCGCTATGCTTGCGGGTGCGCCGGTGCTGTGCGACTGCGAAATGGTCGCGGCCGGGGTGATCCGTCGCAACCTGCCGTCACAGAACGAGGTCATCGTTACCCTGAACGCGGCCGAGGTGCCGGACCGCGCAAAACGTATTGGCAACACGCGATCTGCTGCCGCGGTGGAATTGTGGGAACCGCATCTAGAGGGCGCGGTCGTGGCGATCGGCAACGCCCCTACGGCGCTGTTTCATCTGCTGGAAATGCTGGACGCCGGCGCACCGAAACCGGCGGTGATTTTAGGTTTTCCGGTGGGATTTGTCGGCGCTGCGGAAAGCAAGGCGGAACTGGCCGACCGCCCGCGAGGGTGTGATTTCGTGGCCCTGCGCGGACGCCGCGGTGGGTCGGCCATCGCGTCGGCTGCGGTGAACGCACTGGCCGCTGGCCTGCCCGGAGAGAAAGTCTGATGGCGGTGCAGTTGGGACGGACAGGACGCCTCCGGCGGGAGTATTTGCAGAAAGGTGAAGGGGCTGTGCGCCCATGCTTCATCTTTCCAAAAATACTCAACGACGCAAAGGTTGAAGGGAGCACGACATGAGTGATGCTTGGCTGCATATCGTTGGGATCGGTGAAGACGGGCTGGACGGTCTGGTGCCCGCGACCCGAGCCGTCGTTGAGGCCGCAGAGGTCATCATCGGTGGTGATCGCCATCACGAACTGTCGGACGTCGTGCAGGCCGAGAGGGTTGCCTGGCCGTCGCCATTCGATGCGCTGATTGATGTGCTGCTTGGGTACAAGGGCCGCCGCGTTGTCGTGCTGGCCACGGGCGATCCGCTTTGGTTCTCGGTCGGGGCGCGGATCGGGCGGTCGATCCCGTCGGATCAGATCGTTTATCATCCGCAACTGTCGGCGTTCCAGCTGGCCTCGGCCCGGATGGGCTGGTCGATGGCGGATCTGGAAACGCTGACCGTGCATGGCCGTCCGGTCGAACAGATGATCGCTTTTATCCAACCGGATGCGCGACTATTGATCCTGACGACCGGCGCGGAGACTCCGGGTCAGATCGCCACGTTCCTGACCGATCGTGGCTTTGGCCGGTCCAAGATGACTGTGCTGGCCAATATGGGCGGCGTGGACGAGGCGCGGTTTGACGGGGTTGCAGAGGACTGGGTGCATGAGGTGCCGGCCTTTAACACTCTGGCCGTCGAATGCATCGCTGCGCCGGATGCGGCCCTGTTGCCGCGGGTGCCGGGGCTGGCGGATGAGCTTTTCGTGTCGGACGGCACGATGACCAAGCGTGAGGTTCGTGCCGTGACGCTGGCCAAGCTAATGCCGATGCGTGGCGCACTGTTGTGGGACATTGGCACGGGTTGCGGATCGGTGGCCGTCGAATGGATGCGGGGCGCGCGGTACGCGCGGGCCGTCGGGATCGAGCCGCGCGCGGATCGTCGGGCGATGGCCGCGGAAAACGCGCTGGCGCTGGGCGCACCGGGGCTGCGGTTGATCGATGGCGAAGCGCCTGCCGCGCTTGACGGGCTGGACGCGCCGGACGCTGTCTTCATCGGTGGCGGGATCAGCGAAGAGGTCTTTGACGCAGCTTGGGCCGCGCTGCGTCCCTTGGGGCGGCTGGTGGCCAATGCGGTGACGATCGAGAGTGAACAGGTGATGCTGTCCCTGCACGCCAAACATGGCGGAGAGCTGTGCAAGCTTCAGATCGCGCGGGCCGAGGCCGTTGGCCGTTTGTCCGGTTGGAAGCCCGCGATGACGGTCACACAATGGAGCCTTGTGAAGCGATGAGTGGCAAGCTTTACGGCGTGGGCCTTGGCCCCGGCGACCCCGATCTGATGACCTTGCGGGCGGCACGTCTGATCGAAGGCGCTGGCGTCGTCGCCTATCCGGCCTTGGCGGGCGGGTCGAGTTTCGCACGGTCCATCGCGGCGGATCTGATCGCGCCGGGCGCGCAGGAAATCGTCATGGACGTGCCGATGACCGTCGAACGCGGCCCTGCGCAGGAGGCCTATGACAAGGGTGCCACGCAGATTGCGGCGGCCTTGGATGCCGGTCAGGATGTGGTCTGCCTGTGCGAAGGCGATCCGTTTTTCTATGGGTCGTTCATGTACCTTTTTGCGCGGTTGTCGAATCGTTACGATGTCGAGGTTGTGCCGGGTGTGACCTCTGTCAGTGCCTGTTCGGCACGGGCCGGTCGGCCTTTGGTCGCGCGCAATGAACGGTTGACGGTTCTGCCGGGCCCCCTGCCAGAGGCAGAGTTGCGCGACCGGATCGACGGGGCCGAAGCCGTGGCGATCATGAAGATCGGTCGTCACATGGCCAAGGTGCGGGGCGTGTTCGACGATCTGGGGTTGTCGGACAAGGCGATGTACGTGGCCCGGGTCGGGCTGAAAGACGAAGTGGTTTGCACTCTGGCGGATGCGCCGGATGTTGCGCCTTACTTTTCGATGATTTTGCTGAACAAGGGGGATGACCCGTGGCTGTAGATTTGGTCGTTATGGCGGTGTCGTCCTCGGGGGCTGCGGTTGCGCGGCGCGTGGCGGATGCCTTGGGCGTGCCGTTGTGGGGACGCGAAGGCCGGGTCGAGGGCGCTGACCACGAGTTTGCCAATGCGCTGGATTTCGCCCGTGACATGTTCGCGGCGGGGCGGCCCGTTGTTGGGGTCTGCGCCAGCGGAATCCTTGTTCGGGCCGTGGCGCCGCTGTTGGCGGACAAGAAGGTCGAACCGCCGGTCGTGTCGGTCAGCGACGATGGATCGGTGGTCGTGCCCTTGCTGGGCGGTCATCGTGGGGGCAACCGGCTGGCACGCCAGATCGCGGATGTGCTGGGGGCGGTGCCTGCGGTGACGACGGCCGGAGATATTGCGATTGGCGTCGCGCTGGACGAACCGCCTGCTGGCTATCGGTTGGCAAACCGCGGGGACGCTCAGGCCGCGATGGCGGCGCTGGTGAATGGGGCGGGGCTGACGGTCTCGGGGGACAACATCTTTGGCGTCGAGCCTCGGGATGGGTCTGATCCGGTCGAGCTGTGCGTCAGAGAGCAGGAGGCGACAGGCGGCCCCCGGCGGCTGGTGTATCACCCGCAGCGGTTCTGCATCGGCGTCGGCTGCGCGCGCAATGCCGACCCGGAAGAGCTGTGGGAACTGGTCCAGGCATCTTTGGCCGAGGCGAATATTGCCAAGGGGTCTGTCGCGGCTGTCGGGTCGATTGATTTGAAGGCGGATGAGCCTGCGATCATCGAATTGGCGAAACGTCTGGACGTGCCGTTGCGCCTGTTCACGGCGGCAGAGTTGGAACGTCAGGCGGATTTTCTGGCGAACCCGTCCGACGTGGTTTTTGCCGAGGTCGGCTGCCACGGCGTGTCCGAAGGCGCGGCGCTGTGTCTTGCTGGAGATGAGAGCCACTTTGCGCTTGAAAAGCGCAAGACGGCCAACGCGACCTGCGCGATTGCGGCGGCCCCTGCGCCTGTCACCGAATTTGCGGGCCGCGCCCGTGGCCGGGTGTCTGTCGTGGGCATTGGTCCGGGGCAGGCGGCGTGGCGTACGCCCGAAGTGTCGCGCCTGATTTCCGAGGCCGAGGAACTGGTGGGCTATGGCCTCTATATCGATCTGCTGGGGCCTTTGGCTGCGGGCAAGTACCGGTCGGATTTCCCCTTGGGCGGAGAAGAGGACCGATGCCGTTATGCGCTGGAACGGGCGAGTGAAGGGCGCAATGTGGCGCTGGTTTGTTCGGGCGATGCGGGCATCTATGCGATGGGTGCGCTGGTGTTCGAACTGCTGGATCGCGGCACGGCCGAAGGCGGCGTAAGCGATGCCGCGCGCCGGGTCGAGGTCATCTGTTCCCCCGGTGTTTCGGCGTTGCAAGGCGCGGCTGCGCGGGCCGGTGCGCCCTTGGGGCATGATTTCTGCGCGATTTCCTTGTCGGATTTGCTGACCCCGCGCGATGACATCCTGCGCCGGTTGAAGGCCGCAGCCGAGGGTGATTTCGTCATCGCGTTCTACAACCCTGTTTCGAAAACCCGGCGCACCCTGCTGGCGGAGGGGCGGGATATCCTGTTGCAGCACCGCCCGGCGGATACGCCTGTGATGCTGGCGACGTCGCTGGGGCGGCCCGAGGAAAACATCCGCTATCGCCGGTTGGACGCGCTGGACGTGGACGAAGTCGACATGCTGACCGTCGTTCTGGTGGGGTCGTCGAATTCGCGGCTGGCGCAGCTGGGCGAAGGGCCACGCATGTTTACGCCACGCGGATATGCGCGGCGGATCGACGGGGATTTGGTGGATGTGGGCAATCGCCACATCGGGTCGGGCGCGCTGTGGGAACCCAGTGACCTGACGCAGGACAGCGCAGAAACGAAGGATCAGAAGGCATGACCGTTTATTTCATTGGTGCGGGTCCGGGCGATCCGGAATTGCTGACGCTTAAGGCGCAGCGGGTGATCGGTGAATGTCCGGTCTGTCTGTATGCCGGGTCGCTGGTTCCCGAAGCTGTCGTCGCCTGTGCGCCGGAAGGGGCGCGCGTCATGGACACTGCGCCGATGACGCTGGAAGACACCCATGCCGAGATTGTCGCGGCGCATCAGCGGGGTGAAGACGTGGCGCGGGTGCATTCCGGTGATCCGTCGCTGTACGGCGCGATCGCCGAGCAGATCCGCCGACTGCGTGCGGATGGTATCGGGTACGAGATCATCCCGGGTGTGCCCGCTTATGCCGCGGCTGCGGCCGCGCTTGGTCAGGAACTGACGGTGCCGGAGGTGGCGCAATCGATCATCCTGACGCGTGTCAGCATGAAATCCACAGCCATGCCGTCGGGCGAGACGCTGGAAAATTTCGCCCGCACCGGTGCGACGCTGGCGATCCATTTGGGCGTGCGGAACCTGCGGGAAATCGAACGGCAGTTGGCGCCTTATTACGGGACCGATTGTCCGGTCGTCGTGGCCTATCGCGTCGGCTGGCCAGACCAGATGTTCATCCGGGGGACCCTGTCTGACATTCAGGCCAAGGTTCGGGCGGAAAAGATCACCCGCACGGCGTTGATCATGGTCGGGCCGGTGCTGGGCGAGATCCGGGATTTCAAGGACTCGGCGCTATACGACGAAACGATCCCGCATGTGCTGCGCCCCAAGGTCAAAGCGCGGGCGACATAAAATACGGGTCAAATCGACACATTTCGTCCGGTTAACTTGACGCACACCATTTGTGCCGCATCATTGTTGCGCGGAGGGTCGCTAATGAGCACATTTATTTCCAAAGACATCCAAGCGGGTTTGGATAGCGCCCGTATGTCTGCGTTGAAGAAAAGCGCGCGGTTGCGCGTGGTCATTGGCGAAGATCGCTACCCCATCCTGCGGATGGAAGATCACGGGTTTGCGGTGTCGCGGGCCGATACGCCCCAGTTGCGCGGGCTGGTCGATGTCTATGATGGCGGTGTGCACCTGTGGCAGTGTCTGATCGTCGCCGCCGAGGAAGAAGACGACCTTATGGTCTACGACTTCAAGCGTCAGACCGTGCCCATGGATGGCCCAGCTGTCGACTTTGAAGTGGATGCCAATGCGCCGGTCGCGCTGATCCCAAATCTTTAGTTTTCCGGGACTGATTCGGGTTTGAAACGTTTCAGGCGCCAGTCTTGCCCACCCCAAGAAAATTTTGTTTCCTTGTAAACATGTGTCACTGCAACTTGTTTACAAGGAAATCACCTGTTTCACGTGATGAACGTTTGACAGGCCCTATCCACAAGGGCATCTTCCTGTCGCAGAACGCGTGCAGTACACCGATAAAGCCTGAAAAACAGGATCATCGGCGTGCTATCGGACCTTTCCTCGCGCGTTGGAGATGACGGGAGGAAATTATGTCATTCATGAAGACGGCACTTCGCGGGATTGCCACCGCAGCCCTGATCGCTGGCACCGGTACGGTCGCCATGGCACAGGAAGTCACCCTGAAACTACACCAATTTCTGCCGGCGCAGGCGTCTGTGCCGAAGCTGATCTTGGACGTCTGGGCGGACCGCGTCGAAGCGGATTCGGACGGTCGCATCAAGATCGACCGTTACCCCGCCATGCAGCTTGGCGGTCGTCCGCCGGAACTGGTGGATCAGGTCATGGACGGCGTGGCCGACATCATCTGGACTGTGACTGGCTATACCCCCGGCCGCTTCCCCAGCTCGGAAGCGTTCGAGATGCCGTTCATCATGACCAACGGTGAAGACACCAGCCGCGCTTACTGGCAGTATGTTGAAAAGAACATGCTGGATACCGAGTTCGCCGACCTCAAGATGCTGGGCGTCTGGGTTCACGGCCCGGGTCTGATCCACTCTAAAGACCCGATCACCAGCGTGTCCGAGTTGAATGGCGTCAAGCTGCGTGCCCCGACCCGCGTGACCAACAAGTTGTTCACCGACATGGGCGCCACCACCGTCGGTATGCCGGTTCCGGCCGTGCCCGAAGCGCTGTCCAAAGGCGTGATCGACGCGACCGTGATCCCTTGGGAAGTCACCACCGCGCTGAAAGTGTCGGAACTGGTGGAAAACCACACCACGTTCCCGAACAACGCGCTTTATACCACCACGTTCATCTGGGCGATGAACAAGGACAAGTACGACGCGCTGCCGGATGACCTGAAGAAGGTGATCGACGACAACTCTGGCGAAGACTTCTCGGCCTTCGCGGGCAAGGTCATGCAGGAAGCTGACCAGCAGGGTTTCGATTTCGCGAAAGAGCGTGGCAACAACATCATCGACCTGACGGACGAGCAAATCCAGGAATGGAAAGACGCTGCCGCCCCGATCGAAGCATGGTGGGTTGAAGAAGTCACCAGCAACGGCCTTGATGGTCAGGCGCTGCTGGACGAAGCCAAAGCTTTGATTGCAGAGAACTCCAAGTAATCCAAAGGTGGCCGCCGATCTGGCGGCCCCTTTCACGCCGGGCCCTTTGGCCCGGTCTTCTTTTTCCAAGTCCGGGGCATGACGATGAAAAAGGCGATGATGACGCTGGCGCGGATCGCAGCGATTTTGGGCGGGATCGTCCTGACCTTCCTGATCCTTCTGACCTGCGTGTCGGTGATCGGGCGTGGTCTGAACACCTTCATGCACGCGCTGATCGACGCTGGTCTTATGGGCGGCTTGGCGCAGTCGGTGCTGGATGCGGGTGTTGGCCCCGTTCTGGGGGATTTCGAACTGGTCGAGGCGGGGATCGCCTTTTGCATCTTTGCCTTCCTGCCGCTGACGCAGATCACTGGCGGCCATGCGACCGTCGATATCCTGACCTCACAATTTCCGCTTAAGGTGACCCGTGGACTGGCCACCCTGTGGGAGACCGTTTTTGCCGTCGTGCTGATCGTGATTGCGTGGAAGCTCTACGAAGGGATGGCAGGCAAAATGCGGTACAACGAAACGACCATGCTGCTGCAATTTCCGGTCTGGTGGGCCTATGCGGCGTCGCTGTCGATGGCTGCCGTGGCAGCGGTCGTGGCGGTGTATGTCGCAGTGATGCGCGTGATCGAACTGGTCTCTGGCCGGGACATTCTGGGCTTTGAAGGTGGGGCACACTGATGACGAACTTTGACATCGGGTTGATTTCATTCCCCGTCCTGATGCTGTTGATTTTCCTGCGGATGCCCATCGGGCTGGCCATGTTCGTCGTAGGCTTTGGCGGCATGTACTATGTCACTGGCGGTACGGTCGTGGCGCTGGCGCGTCTGAAATCCGAAACCTATTCAACATTCTCCAGCTATTCGCTGTCGATCGTGCCGATGTTCCTGCTGATGGGGCAATTCGCGACCCTTGGCGGCATGTCACAGGCGCTGTTCAAGGCGGCTGAGAATTGGCTGGGCCACCTGCGCGGCGGTGTGGCCATGGCGGCCATCGGGGCCTGTGCGGGCTTTGGCGCGATCTGCGGGTCGTCACTGGCCACCGCGGCCACCATGGGGCAAGTCGCCCTGCCGGAGATGAAGCGCTATGGCTACTCGGGCGGGTTTTCGTCGGCCACTCTGGCGGCGGGTGGCACCTTGGGGATCCTGATCCCGCCGTCGGTCATTCTGGTGATCTACGCCATCCTCGCCGAACAGAATATTGCCAAGCTGTTCCTTGCGGCTTTCGTGCCCGGCATTCTGGCGGCCATCGGCTATATGATCACCGTGTCGATTTACGTGCGCCTGAACCCCGACAGTGCGGGTGTCCGCGCGCCGGTGCCGATGGCGCAGCGGTTCCGGGCGATGATCGACGTTCTGCCCGTGCTGATCGTATTCCTTGTCGTCGTGGGCGGTATCTACCTTGGCCTCTTCACCCCGACCGAAGGCGCAGCCGTCGGCGCGGCGGGGACCGGCTTGATCGCTTGGGTCAATGGCGGGTTGCGGGGCAAGGCGTGGCTGGACAGCTTTTACGCCACGGCCAAAAGCACCGCGATGATCTTCTTCATCGTGCTGGGCGCGGCCTTCTACAACGGCTTTCTTGCGCTGACGCAGGTGCCGCAGGAACTGGCGTCTTGGGTGGTTGAGCAGGGGTTCAACCCGTGGATGGTTCTGGTGTTGATCCTTGCGCTGTATCTGGTGTTCGGCTGCCTGATGGACAGCCTGTCGATGATTCTGCTGACAATCCCGATCTTCTTCCCGATCGTGTCGGCGCTGGACTTTGGTCTGCCGGCCGAGGAATTTGCGATCTGGTTCGGGATCATCGTGCTGATCGTGGTCGAAGTCGGGTTGATCACCCCGCCAGTGGGGATGAACCTGTTCGTCATCAATTCGATGGACCGGGAAACGCCGATCGTGAAGACCTATGGTGCCGTGATGTACTTTGTGGCCTCGGATATCTTCCGCGTGGCGCTGCTGGTGCTGTTCCCGGGGATCACGCTGTTCCTGCTGCGGATGCTTTATTAAGGCGTGCAGCCATTGGAAACGAAAAGGGGCGGTCCAGCGGACCGCCCCTTTTGTCATGCATAAAACGGTGTCTTAGGCCGGTTGTTTCAGGCCAAGGATGTCGCGCGCCTGCTGCCATGTGGCGACGGGGCGTTCGTGTTTGTCGCAAATCTCGACCACGCGTTTCACCAGCGCGGCGTTGGACGGGGCCAAAGTGTTCTTGTCCAGACGGATGTTATCTTCCAGCCCGCAACGCGCATGGCCACCCGCGGGGACGGTCCATTCGTTGACGGTGATCTGGTCCTTGCCGATGCCAGCCGCACACCATTCGCTGTTGGGCAGCAGGCGTTTCATCGTCTCGATATAGAAATCAAAGGTCGGACGGTCCACGGGCATGGCGTTCTTCACGCCCATGACGAATTGCACGTAGGGATAATCCGCCAGTTTGCCCTGACGGTGCATCAGCGCGGCATGGTGGATATGGGACAGATCGAAAGCCTCGATTTCGGGCTTCACGTCGTAGGTCAGCATTTCCGACGCCAGCCATTCCACCAGATCCGGCGGGTTCTCGTAGACGCGGGTGGGGAAGTTGTTCGACCCGACCGACAGCGATGCCATATCCGGGCGCAGGGGCAGATGCCCGCCGCGCTCCTTGCCTGCGCCAGAGCGGCCGCCGGTGGAAAACTGGATGATCATGCCGGGGCAATGTTTCTCCAGACCTTCTTTCAGGCGCGCGAACTTTTCCGGGTCGGATGACGGGGTTTCGTCATCGTTGCGCACATGAGCGTGGCAGATGGCTGCGCCAGCTTCAAAGGCTTCGTGGGTGGATTCGATCTGTTCTTCGACGGTCGTCGGAACAGCCGGGTTGTCGGCCTTCATCGGAACAGAGCCGGTGATCGCGACACAAATGATGCAAGGTTTTTCTGTCATGGCGACAGCTAGGCCAGCGCCTTGCGACTTGTCAACGCAGATGGTGACGCAACGGAAAAAGGGCGGCCCCGAAGGACCGCCCTGACCAAGACACGTAACGTGTCGGGGGGTTAGCCAGCTTGGCCGGCAGGGAGGATTACGCGGTCAATCACGTGGACCACGCCGTTCGATTGGTCGACGTCTGCGGTGGTGACGGTAGCCACACGACCGTTTTCATCTTTCAGCTTCAGCTCTCCGCCTTCCATGTAGGCCTGCAGGGCGCAGCCACCGACGGTCGGCACGACGTGCATGCCACCATCATCCGAGATCATGCCCGCGATGTCGGTCGAAAAGGCTTCGGTCGCGACGACGTGGCAAGTCAGGATCTGCTGCAGCTGTGCCTTGTTGCCCTCTTCCAGCAGCGCATTCAGCGAGGCTTCGGAAATCATGCCAAAGGCAGAGTTCGTCGGGGCGAAGACGGTGAAGGGGCCTTCGCTCATCAGCGTGTCGGCCAGACCGGCGGCTTTGACCGCTGCGACCAGCGTGGTCAGGTTCGGCGCGGCAGAGGCGTTTTCGGCGATGGTCATGTCAGCCATCATGGGCGCGCCACCAACGGTGGGGTTTTCCATGGCAAATGCGGTGGTTGCGATACCTGCGGCGGCGGCGGCGGCAAAAATCTTGGTTTTCATCATACGTCCTCTGGTTTTGTGTCAGACGACTTCATTGTCATCCGGTTATGCCCAGAGGTACGGACACCCCGCCGCGCCAGTTTCAAAATTCTTCTGATTTTTGCGGTGTTTTCCGCGCAAGACGCTGACTCCGCGTGTAAATTTTTTCCTGATTTTTTGGGTGAGCGCATGAAAAAGCCGCCGCAAAGTCGGGCTTTGCGGCGGCGTTGATGGTTGTTTTGGCCGGGGTTCAGGCCAGAAGACGGCGTGCGATGACTTGCGCCTGAATTTCGGCAGCGCCTTCGAAGATGTTCAGGATCCGCGCGTCGCACAGGATCCGAGAGATCGTGTATTCCAGCGCGAAGCCATTGCCGCCGTGGATCTGCAGCGCGTTGTCGGCGCAGGCCCAAGCAACGCGGGCACCCAGCAGCTTGGCCATGCCAGCCTCTAGGTCGCAGCGGCGGTCATTGTCCTTCTCGTAGGCCGAGAAGTAGGTCAGCTGACGCGCCACGGCGATTTCCACCGCCATCATCGCCAGTTTGCCAGACACGCGCGGGAAGTTCGCCAGCGGCTGGTTGAACGCCTTACGGTCCAGCGCGTACTGCAGGCCGACATCCAGTGCGGCCTGTGCCACGCCGATGGCGCGGGCGGCGGTCTGGATACGGGCCGCTTCGAAGGTTTTCATCAGCTGGCGGAAGCCCTGACCTTCGACGCCACCCAGAAGGTTTTCCCCTTTGACGTGGAAGTTGTCGAAGCCCAGTTCGTATTCCTTCATGCCGCGATAGCCCAGCACCTCAATCTCACCGCCGGTCATGCCTTCGGTGGGGAAGGGGTCTTCGTCGGTTCCGGGCGTCTTTTCAGCAAGGAACATCGACAGGCCGTTGTGATCCGTCGTTGCCGGATCGGTCCGGGCCAGAACGGTCATAACATGGGTCCGCGCAGCGTGCGTGATCCACGTTTTGTTGCCGGTGATACGGTAATCATCGCCGTCCTTCACCGCGCGCGTCCGCAGCGAAGCGAGGTCGGACCCGGTGTTCGGTTCGGTGAACACGGCGGTCGGCAGGATTTCACCCGAGGCGAGGCCCGGCAGCCATTGTTCTTTCTGGGCGTCGGTGCCGCCTGCCAGAACCAGTTCGGCCGCGATTTCGGACCGGGTGGCCAGAGAGCCGACGCCGATGTAGCCGCGCGACAGTTCTTCCGACACGACGACCATCGACGCTTTGGTCAGGCCCAGACCGCCGAATTCTTCGGGAATGGTCAGACCGAAAACGCCCATTTCGGCCAGTTCGTTGATGACTTCCATCGGGATCAATTCGTCCTTCAGGTGCCATTCGTGGGCATAGGGTTCGACCTTGTCGACCGCGTAGCGACGGAACTGGTCGCGGATCATCTCAAGTTCTTCATCCAGACCCGAGGCGCCGAACATCGTCGCGCCCTGCTGTTCGACCATCAGTTCGGTCAGACGCGACCGTGCGGCCTGCGTATTGCCGGACTGGGTCAGGGTCATGACCGCGTCGTCCATCATCAGGCGCTGATCGTCTTGGCTGAGGCCCAGATCCTGCAGGCGCACGACCTCTTGCTGCGACATCTGCATGCCGCCGTAAATCTGCCAGAGGTATTCGCCAAAGGCGATCTGGTGGATCAGCTGTTCGATTTCGCCGAACTTGCCTTCTCCTTGCAGCTTTTCGGCCCATTTCTGCATCTGCCGCAGGGATTCGACATAAGTCGCCAGCCAGGCAAGACCGTGAGTCGCGGTCTGTTCAGCCTCGACCGCCGCAGTGGTGATCTTGTCACCGTCCTTCAGGACCATCGCGCGAACGCTGGATTGTGCTTTGTTCAGAAGCTCTTCGGCCGGTTTAACCGCTGCTTCGGTCAGTTTCAGAAGCTCTGGCAGAATAACGTTGCCAGTGCGGATCATATCTTGTCCGTCATGCGCCATATGTCTTCCCCTTTTCTGTCCCGAGTGGTCCTAGCTATTTTGCAGGTGCAGCGCAACAAATTTGCGCCGTGATACATTGCCGCGACCTAATGTTGCGCGGCGCAATTTCCAGTGGCATGGCGTCGCAGGTAGGCGTAATCGCATGGGATGGACAGTTTACTTACTCTCATCCCGTGGCCCGCGTTGATCGCATGCCTCAGCGTCGGCTTCTTGGCGGGTGTCGTCAAGGGTATGGTCGGTTTTGCCATGCCGATGATCATGATCTCGGGGATGGGGTCATTCGTGTCGCCGGAACTGGCGCTGGCCGGGCTGATCCTGCCGACGCTTGCGACCAATGGCTGGCAGGCGATGCGGCAAGGCCCGGCAGAGGCTTGGGCCTCCGCGAAGAAGTTCAAAGTCTTCCTGGGCATCGGTTTTATCGCGCTTGTCATTTCGGCGCAGATGGTGCGCGTGATCCCGGCGAACGTGATGCTGCTGATGATCGGTCTGCCCATCGTGATCTTTGCGGTGACGCAGTTGATGGGCAAACAATTGACCCTTGGCGCAAATCCCGCCCGCTGGATCGAGGTCGCGGTGGCAACCTTTGCCGGGTTCATCGGTGGCTTTTCCGGTGTCTGGGGGCCGCCGACCGTGGCTTACCTGACCGCGCTTGGCACCCCAAAAAAGGAACACGTGCGGGTGCAGGGGGTGATTTACGGCCTTGGCGCTCTGGCCCTGTTCGGCGCGCATATCGCCAGCGGGGTGGTGCGGGCGGAAACCATCCCCTTTGCGCTGGCGCTATTGCCACCCGCATTGCTGGGCATGGCGGTAGGTTTCGCGGTGCAGGACCGGATCGATCAGGCCGCGTTTCGCCGCGCCACATTGGTCGTGCTGCTCGTCGCCGGCGGGAACCTCGTCCGGCGTGGGCTGATGGGTTAGGAAACCTGTGGCCGTCCCGGGCAGGGATCGGCTGCGGCCCCAACGCCTTCGGGATCGATGACCGTGAAGCCTTTGCGCACGATCCTTTCGCCGTCCAGATAGACGTCCATGGTCCAATCTCCCGGTGTCATTTCATAGGCGAATTCGAACACGAAATAACGCGCGCTTGGGATGCCGCCGGTCAGGGTCGACGGCCAGCTTTCCGCGTCGAGATAGCCTTCGCCAAAACTGGGATGGCGGGTCAGCATCATAACCGTGCGCGTGCCCATCGACTCGGCGGCTTGCATCCTGATGCCAAAGGCAACGCCAGCACGGGCAGGCACCACATCGGTCTGGATGTCGAACAGGACCGGATCGCCGCCCCGGCGCACTTTACCCGCGTTGGTTTCGGGTGCCGGAATCTCTTCGCCTTGGGGAAGGTAGTCGCAGATCACGCCGTATTCCAACGCCTCGATCGGCGCTTTGAACATCGTCTCGGCTGCGTAGGCGCCAGTGCCAAGCCAAAACGCCCCGCCCAAAAGGGCGAGGCGTTTCGCGAGGTATGTCAGCGGTTGCCGCATCAGCCGATGGCTGCAGCTTTCACGTCTTCGTCGATGTAGGGCAGGTACTGGGCGAAATTCTCAGAGAACATGTTCACCAGTTTCTGCGCCTGCGCATCATAGGCAGCCTTGTCTTTCCACGTTGCGCGCGGGTCCAGCAGGGTCGCATCGACGCCGGGTACGGTCACGGGCACTTCGAAGCCGAAGTTCGGATCCTTGCGGAAGGTCGCATCGTTCAGCGACCCGTCCAGCGCGGCCGTCAGCAGCGCACGGGTTGCCTTGATCGGCATCCGCGATCCCTGACCAAAGGCGCCGCCAGTCCAGCCGGTGTTCACCAGCCAGCATGTTGCGCCATGCTTGGCGATCTTTTCGCGCAGCAGGTTCCCATAGGCTTCGGGGCGACGCGGCATGAAGGGCGCGCCGAAACAGGTCGAGAAAGTGGGTTCGGGTTCAACCACGCCACGTTCGGTGCCGGGCGTCTTGGACGTGAAGCCGGACAGGAAGTGGTACATCGCCTGCGCCGGGGTCAGACGGCTGATCGGAGGCAGAACGCCATAGGCGTCGCAGGTCAGCAGGATGATGTTCTTGGGGTGACCGCCCAAAGCCGTTTCCGACGCGTTGGAGATATAGTCCAGCGGGTAGGCACAACGCATGTTCTGGGTCAGCGAGGCGTCTTCGAAGTCCAGTTCGAACGTGTCTTCGTCGTAGACCATGTTTTCGATCACGGTGCCGAACATCGAACAGGTCGCGTAGATTTCCGGCTCTGCCTCGGCGCTCAGGTTGATGGTCTTGGCATAGCAGCCGCCTTCGAAGTTGAAGGTGCCGCGATCGGACCAGCCGTGTTCGTCATCGCCGATCAGCGTGCGGTTCGGGTCTGCGGACAGGGTCGTCTTGCCGGTGCCGGACAGGCCAAAGAAGATCGCGGTATCGACAGGGTTGTCCTTGGCATGGTTGGCCGAGCAGTGCATCGGCATCACGCCTTTGTCGGGCAGGATGTAGTTCAGCAGGGTGAAGACGGATTTCTTGTTCTCGCCCGCGTATTCCGTGCCGCCGATCAGGATCAGCTTTTTGTCAAAGTTCATCGCGATGACGGTTTCGGTGCGGCAGTTGTGACGCTCCGGATCAGCTTGGAAGCTGGGGCAGTTGATGACGGTGTATTCCGCCAGGAAGCTGTCCAGCGCATCGCGCTGCGGACGGCGCAGCATGTGACGGATGAACAGGTTGTGCCACGCCAGTTCGGTGATCATGCGCACGTTGATCGAATAGGCTGGGTCCGCGCCGCCGATCAGGTCCTGGACGTAGTAGTCCTTGCCCTTCATATGCTCGAGCATATCGGCATAGAGCGTGTCGAAACCTTCGGTCGACATTTCGCGGTTGTTTTCCCACCAGATGGTGTCGGCCACGCTGTCGGTGCGAACAACATGTTTGTCCTTGGGCGACCGGCCCGTGAACTTGCCGGTGGTGACCAGGAACGTGCCGCCCTGACCCAATTCGCCTTCGCCGTTCGAAACCGCGGTTTTGACCAGTGCTGGCTCCGTCAGGTTATAATAGACGTTGCCGAGGCCTTCGATGCCTTGATCTTCCACGCGGAATTTGGGGTTCACCCGTCCGAAATTCATGTGCCAAGCTCCTGTAGCAGCGCCAAACCGGCGTCTCCTCTGCCTGTGCCTTGGGCCAAGCCCCGCACGGCGCGCCGATGGCGGCGCTCTTAGCACGTGCTTCACAGGAATGAACAGGACGCTTTGGCGCAGTTAGCGCCATCAAGGTCGGTTTAGCGCAACCAGCCCGGAATCCTTGGATTTTTCTGCGCAAGATTCCGAGATCGATTCAGGCAATTCTAAGACATTTTCGCCACATTTGAGTCGAGAGTATGTCGGCGATTCGCGTTTAGGGATTGATTGTAAAGGTGGAACAGGCAATTAATGAGGAAAAAATAAGCAAGAACGCTGAGCAGTATAAGGAAAATAGCGATGTCTAAGATCGCCCTTGTCGACGACGACAGGAATATCCTGACGTCTGTCGCCATCACCCTTGAAGCAGAAGGTTTCGAGGTTGAGACATACAACGACGGGCAGGCCGCGTTGGACGCATTCAACAAGAAATTGCCGGATATGGCTGTGCTGGACATCAAGATGCCCCGCATGGACGGCATGGACCTGCTGCAACGTCTGCGGCAGAAAACGTCGATGCCCGTCATCTTCCTGACGTCTAAGGATGATGAAATCGACGAAGTTCTCGGCCTGCGCATGGGCGCGGACGATTACGTCAAAAAGCCCTTCAGCCAACGCCTGTTGGTGGAACGTATCCGCGCGCTGCTGCGTCGTCAGGATGCGATCGGCGGCGAAGTGGTGCCCGAGACCGAAGAAACCAAGGTGATGGAACGCGGTCAGCTGCGGATGGACCCGCTGCGCCACGCTGTGACCTGGAACGGGCTGGACGTGTCGCTGACCGTTACCGAATTCCTGTTGCTTCAGGCGCTGGCACAGCGTCCGGGCTTTGTGAAGTCGCGCGATCAGCTGATGGACGTGGCCTATGACGATCAGGTCTATGTCGATGACCGCACGATCGACAGCCACATCAAGCGCCTTCGCAAGAAGATGCGCTCGGTCGATCCCGAATTCTCGGCGATTGAGACGCTCTACGGTATCGGATACAGATATAACGAAGAGTGATGGCACTCGCCGAAAGGATCAGTTTGCGCGACGACACGCCTGATACCGGCGGCGATGTCGTTCTGGGCGATGATTTCGTCGCCCCGAACGCCACCGTCGACGAGGAGCTTCGGGCCCGCCGTGAACGGCGGGGATTGTTTTCGCTGAAAGCCTCTCCGCTTACGCGCAAGATCATCATCTTTAATCTGATTGCCTTGAACGTGCTGGTGGCGGGTATCCTCTACCTGTCAGCTTCGCGCGATTCACTGGTGACACAACGCGCGGCCTCTCTGGTCAGTGAAGCCGAGTTGATCGCCGATGTCTTCGAGGTCGGTCTGACCGTTGCCGCCCCGGTCGAGGATTCAGCGATCCCGGAAGGCCGCGACCTGTCGTCCGGCACGACCAGCGCACGCGACATTATCGATCAGCGGATCATCGCGGCGACCTTGGATGGCCTCGACCTGCGCGCCGGGTTGGAACTGTATGTGTTCGCCCCCGATGGCGCGCTGATCGGGCAAATGACCGGCGACGCGAATTCGGCCAGCGTCAGGTCTCGTGATCCGGCGCAGGACAACACGATCATTATCGATTTCCTGACGTTCCTCTGGGACGGCATGACCTCTGTCTTCTCCAGCGGTAAGCGCGAAGTCGTGGAGGAGCCGGTCGAAGATCAGGCGCGTTCCTTGGTTGCACCGTCTATGTCGGGCGAAACGCAGGTCAGCATTGGACGTGGCGACGCGGGCAGCTTTATCGCGGTGGCCTCTCCGGTTGTGCAGGATGGCGCGGCGGTTGGGGCGGTCGCTTTGGCGTCGTCAGCCGGGCAGATCGATGCGATCGTGCGCAGCGAACGGGAACGCGTGCTGCAGATGTTCGTCATTGCTACCCTTGTTTCCATCGGGTTGAGCCTTGTTCTGGCCTCTACCATTGCGAACCCGCTGGCCGATCTGGCCGCGGCGGCCGAGGTCGGTCGTGACAAAAAGGGAAACAGCGTGGCCCCCGCGCGGGTGCGTATTCCGGATTTGACGGCGCGCCCGGATGAAATCGGGCGGCTGTCGGGCGCTTTGCGTGGCATGGTTTCGGCGCTGTACGAACGGATCGATGCGAACGAACAATTCGCCGCAGACGTCGCGCATGAAATCAAGAACCCGCTGGCGTCGCTACGGTCCGCCGTTGTGACCCTGCGGTTGGCGAAACGTGAAGATCAACGCATACAGCTTTTGGATGTGATTGATCACGATGTACGGCGACTGGACCGGCTGGTCAGCGATATCTCCAACGCGTCGCGTCTGGACAGTGAGCTGGTGAAAGAGGAGCAGGAGGCTTTCGATCTGGTCAAGATGCTTCGCAACCTCACCGAATATCTGGGGGAACAAGCGTCCGAGAAGGGGATCGATTTCATCTCGGACCTGCCGGACGACAAGATCATTCTTGCGGGGCTTGAGGCGCGATTGGCGCAGGTCTTCGTGAACCTGATCACCAACGCGGCCAGTTTCTGCGAAGATGGCGACGCGATCCGTGTCTGGGTGCGCAGGCGTGAAAACCGCGTGCTGGTGGTGGTCGAAGACACCGGCCCGGGTATTCCGGACAATGCGCTGCAGAAAATTTTCAAACGCTTCTATTCGCATCGGCCCGCCAATGACTTTGGGAACAACTCCGGTCTTGGTCTTGCGATTTCAAAACAGATCGTCGAAGCGCATGGTGGTGTGATCTGGGCCGAGAATATCCGCCCGACAGATGCCGACATTACCTCGGACCCCTTGGGCGCGCGGTTCGTCGTGGGCCTGCCGATCTGATGGGCGGGGGTGGTCAGACACAGGCCCCCGACCAGACAATCCTGCATGCCAACACGGTCGCGCTGAACGGGCGGGCCTTGCTTATTCAGGGGCCGTCGGGTGCCGGCAAATCGATGTTGTCCGTGGGGTTGATGGCGCTTGGGGCCGTTCTGGTCGCTGACGATCGGACGGTGCTGCGCCGCGTTGGGGCGGGGCTGGTGGCATCTGTTCCGCCAGCCATCGCAGGCCAGATCGAGGCGCGCGGGATTGGTATCCTGAAGGCAGACCATGTCGAGGCGGCAGAAGTCTCTGCCGTGGTCGATTTGGCCACGCCGGAAACCGATCGCCTTCCGCCGCAGCGCAGCACATGTTTACTAGGCATTACCCTTCCTGTGCTTCACTATGTTGAGAGCCCCTATTTCGCCGCCGCGCTTATGCAATATCTGAGATATGGCCGTTATGCGTGACGAAAGGACATTGATGAGCGTCGCCCGGAAGCCTGTAGAACATGATACCAGCCCCGCCCTTCGGCGGGTGCTTGTGACGGGGCCGTCCGGGGCTGGCCGGTCCACGGCGATCCGCGCCTTGGAAGACCTTGGGTATGAGGCGATCGATAACTTACCACTCTCACTTGTCCCGCGATTGATCGACGGTGGGTCGGCGCAGCGGCCTGTCGCGCTTGGGATCGATGTGCGCAATCGGGATTTTTCCACTAACGCGCTGATTGAGGCGATCGATACACTTGGGGCGGATCGGAACCATCCGCTGGAGGTTCTGTACCTCGACTGTAGTCCCGAGGTGTTGGTGAACCGTTATTCCGAAACACGGCGGCGGCACCCGATGGCACCTGCGGAAACGCCGCGCGATGGTATCGCCATCGAACTTGATCTGCTGGCGCCAATCCGGGCACGGGCGGACGTGTTGATCGATACGACCGAACTGTCGCCGCACGATCTGAGGGCCGAGATCGAGAGGTGGTTCAAACCCGCCGACCTTAAGTCGCTGGCGATCTCGATCCATTCCTTCAGCTACAAGCGTGGGCTGCCGCGCGGGATCGATATGGTGCTGGATACGCGATTCCTTCGGAACCCCTATTGGGATGAGTCGCTGCGCGGAATGAACGGACAGGACGCTGCGGTGCAGAATTACGTTGCGTCAGACACACAGTTCACAGAGTTCTTTGAGCGCGTGAAGGGCTTGGTCCTTATGCTGCTTCCGGCTTATGTCAATGAAGGCAAATCATATTTCTCCGTCGCCTTCGGCTGTACAGGTGGACAACACCGGTCTGTGACTGTCACAGAACTGTTGGCCAAGGCCCTTGCAGAAGATGGCTGGCAGGTGTCAATTAGACATCGAGAGCTCGAACGCCGCGGTGCGGCACAGGGCTAAGGGGTGGTAATGAACAAATCCAGCGCAATCCGCGCAGACATCCTACACGACGGGCATGCGCCCGAGATCGGCATCGTGATCGTCGCCCATGGTGGGCTGGCGCGCGAATACCTCTCGGCCGTTGAACATGTTGTTGGCACCCAAGCGGGGATTCGCACTATCGCAATAGACGCGAATTGTGACCGTGGTGCGAAACAATCCGAAATTTGCGAAGCTGCCGATGCAGTCGATCAGGGGAATGGCGTCGTTGTGGTCGTCGATATGTTTGGCGGGTCACCCTCCAACCTGTCGATGATGGCCTGTCGCCCGCATGATCGCCGGATCCTTTACGGTGCGAACCTGCCCCTGCTGATCAAACTGGCCAAAAGCCGCCGCAAGCCTCTGGCTGCCGCTGTCGAGGCCGCGACCGAAGCGGGTCGCAAATACATCGACAGCCAGAACCTCAGCACCCACTGATCCCATGACAGATACCGTGACGCGCACGTTCGAAATCGTGAACGAAAAAGGGCTGCATGCCAGGGCCTCTGCCAAGCTGGTGGAAGTGGTTGAAAATTTTGATGCACGGGCGGAAATCAGCCGTGATGGGATGAGCGCGAGCGGCGATAGCATCATGGGTCTTTTGATGTTGGCAGCGTCGAAGGGAACCACTATTGAGGTCCAGACCTCGGGCCCGGAGGCAACCGCCCTTGCAGACGCGCTGCAAGAGTTGGTGGCAGACCGGTTCGGGGAAGATATGTGATGTCGCTGGCCTAAAGCCCGACCAAAGTGGATGACGCAGGGGCGACCCTTGGTAGACAGCTTACAGAATGGTTCGACACGAACCCCGCAGACCCCTGCGGGCGAGGCTGACGCGTCGTCCAAACTGACGTTCACCAAATATGATCGCCGGTCGCTGACCTATTCCACGTCTTTCGAAGACCCGGTGCGTCGTAACATCATTCGCGCGATCGAATGGGGCACCGGCAAGATCTCGATCCTGCGGATGATCCGCAAGTTCGAGAAGGCTGGCGCGCCTCAGGGTCAGGCGTTTTGGCGGGCGACGCTGGACGTCATGGGGATCGATCTTCTGACGCCGCCAGAGCAATTGGCGCGCATCCCGAAGGAAGGGCCTGTCGTCGTTGTGGCGAACCACCCGCACGGGATGGTCGACGGTATGATCTTTGCCGATCTGATCGGACGTGTGCGCAACGATTACAAGATCCTGACGCGGCAGTTGCTGACCGGCATCGATGAAGTCGCGTCGAGCTATATGATCCCGGTGCCGTTCCCGCATGATGCGGACGCGCAGCGTAAATCCGTTGAAATGCGCGCCAAGGCGATGGCGCACCTGAAAGACAACGGGTTGATCGCGCTGTTCCCATCTGGCGTCGTAGCCGCGTCTGAGACGATGTTCGGCCCCGCGGTCGAGGCAGAGTGGAACGTATTCACCGCACAGATGATCCGCCGTTCGGGTGCGCGGGTGGTTCCGATGTTCTTCCCCGGTTCGAACAGCCGCTGGTACCAGATGGCCAATCGGATCAGCCCGATCCTGCGTCAGGCATTGCTGCTGCATGAAATCGTGCACAGCTGCAACAAGCCTCAGTCCCCTGTCGTGGGCGAACCGATTTCCGACAAGGATATGGAGAGGCTGTCGTCCGATCCGCGGGGCTTCATGGCGTGGCTGCGGGAACACACGCTGTCACTGGGGCAGACGACCCCGGCTTAACCCGTTCGGATCGCCCGGAAGATCGCCGAGGCCAGCCAGCCCGCGATAATTGCCAGTGCCAGCGACAAGATCCCGTATCCAAGCGGCTGTTGGTGCGACAGTTGGAACAGCCAGCGTTCCAGACCGACCTTGTTCACATCAATCACCGTGTCAAAGCGCGAAACGACATGCCCGTCTCGCAACAGGAAGACGCGCGTATCATAACTGCCTTCGGTCAGGTTCGACGGTAGCGAAACACGCGTGCGGAACAGGGTCTGCTGTTCCAGCGATACCTCGCCTTCCAGGATTTGATAGACGCCTTGGTCTTCGCGGATGCGGATCAGGGCTTCGGTGAATTCCTGCGGGTTTTCGGTGACCGACGCCGCACCGACCGATCGGATCGCGCGGGGGATCGAGATCGAATGCCTCAGGTCTTCGGTCTGTCGTAGGATGTCGTCCAACGGGCCCGTGCTGGCCACGGCGTAAAAACTGGGGGCTGCGGTCAGGTCTACGGTTTCGGCATTCACAAAGACCCCAAGGCGACGATCTTTTTTATGGATGGTAATCGGCGTCGATGGCCCGGCGAGTGTGACGATGACCTCTAACGGCGGGTCGGCCACGGGGCTTTCGCGTTTGATCGCGCCAAAGATCAGGATTTCAGAGCCGTCGAAATTCGCGGTGATGCGGACGCGGTTCTGGGACAGGCCCAGCACGACCTCTTCTTGCGCGGCGGCGGCGGTGGCGAAGATCAGCGCCAGACATGTCAGGATTACGCGCATCAGCCAGTTGCCAGTTCGAAAAGTTCGCGCGGCGGCAATAGCAGGTCCAGCGCCAGTTTCCCGCAAACCGCGAGGACAAGCACGGCCAGCAGAATGCGAAGCTGTTCAGCCTTCATTCGGGCGCCGATCGTCGTGCCGAATTGTGCGCCGACGACACCGCCCAGAAGCAAGGCGAGGGCCAGAAGCATGTCGACTGTCTGGTTCGTGACGGCGTGCAGCAGCGTGGTGAAGGCGGTGACAAAGATGATCTGAAACAGCGATGTGCCGATCACCACCTTGGTCGGCATGTGCAGCAGGTAGATCATCGCCGGGACCATGATAAAGCCGCCACCGACGCCCATGATCGCCGCCAGAACGCCCACGGACATCCCAACAAGGATCGGTGGAATGACCGAGATATACAGGCCCGACGTGCGGAACCGCATCTTCAACGGCAGAATATAGATCCAGCCGTTGTGATTGCGCGCCTTACGCGGGCCGGGAGTGCCTGGTGCGCGGCGGCTGCGACGCAGGGCGCGCAGGCTTTCGAAAAACATTAGGCCGCCGACAGTGCCCAGAAAGACAACGTAGCAAAGGTTTACCAGCAGATCGACCTGACCAAGGCTGCGCAGGTAATTAAAGATGATGATGCCAATGCCGGACCCTATCATGCCGCCCACCAGCAGCACGGTGCCCATTTTCAGATCGACGGTCTTTCGTTTCAAGTGCGCCAGAACCGCAGAAACCGACGAGGCGACGATCTGATTCGCAGACGTTGCGACAGCTACGGCCGGGGGGATGCCCACGAAAAACAGCAGCGGCGTAATCAGAAACCCGCCGCCGACGCCAAACATGCCTGACAAGATGCCCACCAAGCCGCCAATGCCTAGCAGCAGGAAGACGTTCACCGAAACCTCGGCTATTGGCAGGTAGACTTGCATGTCCCTTCCTAGCCCGCCGTGCTGCGGTGCCGCAAGGCGATTGGTGCCCTAAGGGTTAGCGTTCCTTCACATAGGGTTCGCCGCCAGCGCGGGGCGGGATCGCTTTCCCGACAAAGCCCGCAAGGATGATGACTGTCAGGATATAGGGCAGGGCGTCCAACAGTTGGACCTGTACGCGGATGCCGATCGTGCTTTGGATCAGGTCGGGGCGCAGGGCGACCGCCTGAAGGAAGCCGAACAACAGGGTCGACATCAGCGCGTACCACGGGCGCCATTTGGCAAAGATCAGGGCGGCAAGCGCGATGTAGCCTCGGCCCGCCGCCATGTCCTTGACGAAGCCTGCTTGCAGGCCGGTGGCAAGGTAGGCGCCCGCGATGCCACATAGCACGCCACAAATCGCGACGGCGGCAAAGCGTAGGCCGACGACAGACACACCAGCCGTATCTACCGCAGCCGGGTTTTCGCCAACTGCGCGCAGACGGAGGCCAAAGCGCGTGCGATACAGCACCCACCACGTCAGCGGCACCATCAGCATTGCGACGTAGACAAGGATCGTGTGGCCCGAGATCAGGTCATGGTAGATCGGCCCAAGGATCGGCACGCCCTGTAGGGTTTCCGCAAAGGGCAGGGTGATCGGGTTGAATCGTGCAGCGCCGACCAGAGAAGGCGTGCGTCCGCCTTGGGCGAACCAGTCCTGCGCAATCAGCACAGTCATCCCGGCAGCCAAGAAGTTGATGGCTACGCCCGAGATCAACTGGTTCCCCCGGAAGGTGATCGACGCGATGCCATGCAGCGCCGACAGAACCATAGACGATACAATCCCGGCCAGAAGGCCCAGCCAGACCGATCCGGTCGTAAAGGCGATGGCAGCCGAGAAGAAGGCGGCGATCAGCATCTTGCCTTCCAACCCGATGTCGAAGATGCCCGCGCGTTCCGAAAACAGGCCTGCGAGACAGGCCAGCAGAAGCGGCGTGGCAAGGCGGATGGTCGAGTCGAGGACCTGAAGGATAGTTGCGAAATCCATGGATCAGCCCTCCGTCCGGCGCAGGGCCAGGAAAATTCGTTCCAGCGGCATGCGCACCATATTGTCGAGCGCCCCGGTAAACAGGATCACCAGCGCTTGGATCACCACGATCAATTCGCGCGGGATGTTCGTCCATAGCGCCAGTTCCGCGCCGCCCTGGTACAGGAACCCAAACAGGATCGCGGCCAGCAGCACGCCGAAGGGGTGGTTGCGGCCCATCAGCGCCACGGCGATACCGATAAAGCCCGCGCCTTCGGTCATGTTAAGGATCAGGCGCTCGGCCTCACCTTGCGTGGTGTTGACGGCCATCAGGCCCGCCAGACCGCCCGAGATCAGCATCGAGATGATGATGATCTTCGTGCCGCTGATGCCCGCGTATTTGGCGCCGGATTGGGACCAGCCGTAGGCGCGAATCTCATAGCCCAAACGCGTGCGCCAGATCAGCAGCCAGACAAACAGACACGCGGCCAGCGCAAGGAAGAAGCTGACGTTCGCCGGTGCGCCGCGGAACAGTGGATTGTCGGGGGTGGCGAACATGTCTTGGAACGTCGGCAGGGCGAAGGCAGGGTCGAACTTGGCCGACGCGGGCTCCATCGAACCCACTGGTTTCAGCAGGCCGATCAGCAGGTAGTTCAGCAGGGCGGCGGCGATAAAGTTGAACATGATCGTGGTGATCACGATGTGGCTGCCGCGTTTCGCCTGCAGGTAGGCAGGGATCAGCGCCCAAAGCGCGCCAAAGGCCGCGGCCCCGATGGTCGACCCCAGCATCGCGAACGTCCAGTGCGGCCATGGCACGTAAAGGCACATCAGTGCGACGCCCAGTCCGCCTAGCATCGCCTGACCTTCGCCGCCGATGTTGAACATCCGGGCATGGAAGGCGACGGCCACGGCGAGGCCCGTGAAGATGAAGTTCGTCGCGTAGTAGAGCGTGTAACCCCAGCCGGAAGACCGCATCAGCGCCCCTTCGACCATCAGATTGAACGCCTGCACCGGGCTTTCCCCGATGGCGAGGATCACAAGCGCGGACAGGAAAGCCGCAAGCAGGAGCGAAATCAGCGGGATCAGGACCACGTCGGCCCATGCTGGCATCTTATCCATTTTTCGGGGCCTCCCCGTGTTCGACCGCTTTGAGGTTTTCTTCGACCGCTTTCCAGTCGGGTTTGTCCGGTTCGCCCGAAATACCGGCCATCAGCAGGCCCAGTTCTCGTTCGTCGGTGTTCGACGGATCACGTTCGCCCATGATCTTGCCGTCGAACATCACCGCGATCCGGTCCGAGAGCGACATGATCTCATCCAGCTCAACCGAGACGAGAAGGATCGCTTTGCCTTCGTCCCTCAGGCGGATGATTTCCTGGTGGATAAATTCGATCGCGCCGATGTCGACGCCGCGGGTGGGCTGGCCGACGAGTAGCAGGTCGGGGTTGTTCTCGATTTCCCGCGCCAGAACGATCTTCTGCTGGTTCCCGCCCGAGAAGTTCTTGGCCTTCAGCGTCGGGATCGGGGGACGGACGTCAAACCGCTCCATCTTGCCCTTGGCTTCTTCGACGATGGCCGCGTTGTTCATCAGCGGACCGGAGGCCCATTTCGGATCGCGGTGATAGCCGAAGACGGTGTTTTCCCATGCGGTGTAGTCAAGGATCAGGCCTTCGTCGTGGCGATCTTCGGGCACGTGGCCGATAGAACGCGCGCGGCGCGACTGGCCGTCAGAATATTTGCCGGTCAGGTCGATCTGGTCGCCGTTCATCGTGATGGTTCCGGTGCCGGATCGCATACCGCCCAGCACCTCCATCAGTTCCGACTGGCCGTTGCCCGCGACGCCGGCGATGCCAAAGATCTCTCCGGCGCGGATGTCGAAGCTGACGCCTTTGACGCGTTCGACCCCTGCGCCATCGGTGACGCGCAGGCCTTTGACGGACAGAACGACCTGCTTCGGCTCGGCCGGTTTCTTGTCGACTCGCAGCAGAACCTTGCGGCCCACCATAAGCTCTGCCAGCTCTTCGGTGCTGGTCTCGGCGGTTTTGACGGTGGCGGTCATCTCGCCCCGGCGCATCACCGACACGGTGTCAGTGTATTCCATGATTTCGCGCAGCTTGTGAGTGATCAGGATGATCGTCTTACCCTCTTTGCGCAGGTTATCGAGGATGCGGAACAGGTGGTCGGCCTCTGCCGGCGTCAACACCCCGGTGGGTTCGTCCAAGATAAGGATGTCGGCTTCGCGGTACAGCGCCTTGAGGATTTCGACCCGCTGCTGGTGCCCGACCGAAAGGTCTTCGATCAGGGCGTCGGGGTCGACGTTCAACTCGTATTCTTCGGCCAGCTGCTTCAGCGACTTGCGCGCCTTGGAGATCGAGGGCGTCAGCATCGCGCCGTCTTCGGCGCCAAGGATCACGTTTTCGACGACGGTGAAGTTCTCGACCAGTTTGAAGTGCTGAAAGACCATGCCGATACCGGCGGCGATGGCGGCCTGGCTGTCGGGGATTTCGGTTTTGTTGCCGTTGATGAAAACCTCACCCTTATCGGCCTTGTAGAAACCATAGAGGATCGACATCAGGGTCGACTTGCCCGCGCCGTTTTCGCCGATGATGCCGTGGATCGTGCCCGGCATGACGCGGATCGAGATGTCTTTGTTGGCCTGAACCGGGCCGAAGGCTTTGGAGATGCCTTTAAGTTCGATGGCGGGGGCGGTCATTTCAATGATCCCTCGGAACTGAGTGATGAGGGCAGCGCCCGAGCCTGGGAGGGCGTTTGCACGAATTGAGATGGGCGGAGCCTACGCGCCCTTATGACAGATTTCCGATGCGGGGCGTCGACAATGCGCCCTCCCGGGGGGAGGGTCGGGCGCTGCCCGGCGTGCCGCCGGGCGGTGCAGCTCGGACTGAGTGCCATGCCCCTACCTGTCAGATGCAGTACGGATACTAGAAAGTAGAAATGGGGCCGCACGGATCGCGCGGCCCCAAGGTCTTTACTCGGATCAGAAGTCCAGCGCGGGGCAGGTATCGTCCGAGGAATAGTCGTGCACGGACAGTTCGCCCGACGCGATTTTCATCTTGGCGTCTTCGACAGATGCTTTCATCTCGTCCGACACCAGTTCAGCGTTGTTTTCGTCCAGTGCAAAGCCCACGCCGTCTTCGGCCAGACCCAGAACTTCGACGCCGCCTTCCAGATCGGCACCGGCCGACATGGATTCGTAAACGGCGTTATCAACGCGCTTGAGCATGGAGGTCAGGACCTTGCCCGGGTGCAGGTGGTTCTGGTTGCTGTCCACGCCGATCGACAGGATGTCTTCGTCGGCTGCGGTCTGCAGAACGCCCAGACCCGTGCCGCCAGCCGCCGCATAGATCACGTCAGCGCCTTGGCCGATCTGTGCTTTGGCCAGTTCAGAGCCTTTGACCGGGTCGTTCCAAGCGGCAGGCGTGGTGCCCGTCATGTTGGAGATCACGGTCGCATCGGGGTTCACGGCCTTGACGCCCTGCGCGTAGCCGCAAGCGAACTTACGGATCAGCGGGATGTCCATGCCGCCTACGAAACCGACGGTGCCGGATTCGGAAGCCATCGCCGCCATCATGCCGACGAGGTACGAGCCTTCATGTTCCGAGAACAGGATGGATTTGACGTTGGGATGTTCTTCGGGGTCCACATAGCCGTCGATGGTGACGAACTTGGTGTCCGGATAGTCAGCCGCAACCGCCGCAATCGGGGTCGAGAAGCTGAAACCGGTGGTCACAACCGGGTTGAAGCCCGCTTCGGCAAACCGGCGCAGGGCCTGTTCACGCTGAGCTTCGGACTGCATTTCGATGTCTTTGTAGGTGCCGCCGGTTTCTTCTTTCCAGCGCTCAGCACCGCCAAAGGCGGCTTCGTTGAAGGATTTGTCGAATTTGCCGCCCAGATCGTAGATCAGGGCAGGATCGGCGAGGGCTGCGCCCGCGCTCAGGGCGACGGCAGCAGCAGCGCCGAGGAATTTTGTCATAAGGGTCATTGTCTTCTCCCGGTTGGCAGAGGGCGGTTTGTCCGCCCCGCAGACAGATCGTTACTGATCAGGTGGGATTAACGCCTTGCCCCGTCCGAGGGTCAAGGGTGAATCCTGCCTTAACGCAGGGCAAACGCTGAATATTGCGCCACGTCAGCCTATGGTTTTGCCCATGTTTTGGGCGTCGATCCGTGAACCGTCCGGCGCAGCGTAGTACCCTCGGCGCAGGCCCGTGGGCTGCCATCCGGCCCGGGTGTAAAGCGCGATAGCGGCCTGATTATTGGTCGCAACTTCAAGAAAGGCGGTGGTTGCACCGCGATCGCGGGCGGCTGCGTCGAAGGCCATAAGACATTCGTATCCAAGACCTTTGCGACGGTGCGCGGGGTCGGTGGCGATGGTCAGCAGCTCTGCCTCGTCCGCGATGACGCGACCCAAGGCAAAGGCGTCGTTGCGCGCGATCAAGAATGTGTGTGGGCTGTCCAGAAGTGCTGCAAATTCAGGCGCCGTCCACGGACGCGGGGTTGTGAAGGCTGCCGCGTGAAGGCGGGCAAGGTCATCCGGCGTCATGAAACGATAACCGGCGGCGCGTCGCGTGGCGGGGCGGCTTCGGCGGGGCGGACATAAACGGGCGCAGGGGCAGGGTGATCGTTAGACAGCGCCAGCCGCGTCGCGGCCAGATGGGCCAAATCTTCAAGCGCTGTCGGCCAAGACAGCGTTGCCGTCACCGTCTTGAACAGCTGAGGCGCGCCATTAGACCACCGAACCGCAAGGTCATCGGCGTCTGGCCCGATGATTGCCTGACCGTCGGAAGGAAGCATTTGTGGGTCTGACCCATGCGACGGCGCGCCGACAGCTTGGCCTTTGGCATAGGCCTGCCAGTAGGAACTGCCGCGCAGCGCGGGAATTTGCACGATGCCATCGGGACGCCCTGTGCCGTTGTGCAGCAGGTCGAAAGCGCTGATTCCAATGGCCGGGATGCCAAGGCTAAGGGCAAGTCCGCGCGCCGTTGCGACCGAAATTCGCACGCCGGTGAAGTTGCCCGGGCCGACCCCAACGGCGATCGCATCAAGCTCTGCCCAATCCGCGCCAGCGTCTTCCATCGTTTGCTGAAGCAGCGGCACCAGCCGTTCGGCCTGACCTTTGGCCATTTCTTCATAGCGGACTGCCGCGATCCGACCGCCCGACAGCAAAGCGGCCGCGCAATGCGCGGCCGATGTATCAAAGGCTAAGATCGTCGGCTTAGACGGCAACGGGGCGGACCTCTGTCACCTCGGGGATGTAGTGACGCAGCAGGTTTTCGATCCCCATTTTCAGCGTCAGGGTCGACGACGGGCAGCCCGCGCAGGCGCCCTGCATGTGCAGGTAGACGATACCGCGTTCAAAACCGTGGAAGGTGATGTCTCCACCGTCTTGCGCCACGGCGGGACGCACGCGGGTGTCCAGCAATTCCTTGATCTGGCCGACGATTTCACCATCTTCGCCGGTGTGTTCTGCGTGGCCAGACACGGGCGCGGTGCCATCGTCCATGACCGGCTGACCGGACTGGAAATGCTCCATGATGGCGCCCAGCAGGGCGGGTTTGATATGGTCCCACTGAACCGCGTCCGCTTTGGTCACGGTGACGAAATCGGTGCCAAAGAACACGCCAGTCACACCATCGACGGCGAACAGGCGGCTGGCCAGCGGCGATTTCCCAGCGGTGTCGGCGGTGGGGAAGTCTGCGGTTCCCGCTTCAAGCACAGTCTGACCGGGCAGGAACTTGAGCGTGGCCGGGTTCGGCGTGGATTCTGTTTGAATAAACATCTGTCAGTCCCCTTAATCTCTCAGGTTCCCGATATGCGCCTTCGACCGCCCGAAGTCAATGTTTAGAGCGATTCTAAAAAGGCGTCATTGCACCTTGTGCATAACGCTCAGGTGATCGCCTCAAGCTGTTCTTTGGACAGATCGCCCGGCACGATGGTGATGGGAACCGGCAAAGAGCCCGAGGTGCGGGCCATCTGGCTGACCAATGGGCCGGGGCCGTTCTTTTCGTTGCCAGCGCCTAGGACGAGAACGCCGATTTCGGGGTCTTCCCTGATCTGCGCGAGGATTTCGGGGACAGCCTCACCTTCGCGGATCACCAGCTCGGGATTGATGCCCTGACGGTCGCGCATCCATTTGGCGAAGACTTCGTAATGCACTTCGATCCGTTCGCGGGCTTCTTCGCGCATAATGTCCTGCACGCCGATCCAGTGCTGGAATTCTTCCGGAGAGATGATCGACAGGATGGCCACGCCACCGCCCGTCTTCGCGGCGCGCATGGCGGCAAAGCGCATCGCGTTCAGGCATTCGCGGCTGTCATCAAGTATGACAAGGAATTTGCGCATCAGATCCTCCGGTTCGGGGGGGATAATGTCAGGGGGAACCGTGCGCGTCTATGTCGGATTTTGCCAGACAGGGCGCTTGACGCGAGGGCGGGGCGCAGGCTAGGCGGATCGTCGCACGGAGGGCCGGATGGCCGCGGGGTCTATGCCTCGAGGAAAGTCCGGACTCCACAAGGCAATGGTGCCGGGTAACGCCCGGCGGGGGTAACCCTAGGGATAGCGCCACAGAGAACAGACCGCCCCGTTTTCGGGGTAAGGGTGAAACGGTGCGGTAAGAGCGCACCGGGGGACGGGTAACCGGACCCGCATGGCAAGCCCCACCGGGAGCAATGCCGAATAGGGATTTCGCGCGGTTAACCGCAGGGTCGCCTTGGCCCAGAAATCCGGGTTGGCAGCTAGAGATGCGTCGGTAACGGCGTATCTAGATGAATGGTCATCCAACCGGCGTCAGCCGGGGGACAGAATCCGGCTTATAGGCCCTCCGTGCGTATTTTTGTTCAGATCTGGTTTCGACTTGCCCTGATGGCTTCATCGGTCGAATTCTGCCTGTCTTCTGCATTGCAGCGGGCGAAGGATCGCCTGTGGCGGCAGGGTCACGGAACATGACCGACAAGCCCGGGGTTGGTCTGCCATAGCGCATGGGTCATGAGGGCCCGCCGCGCATCTGAGCAAAGGAGACCCCTTATGACCCGCTTCATGCAAACCGCGAGCCGCGGTGCCCTGATTGCCCTGATCGCCGCCGCGCCGGTGGCAGGTTTTGCCCAATCCGCCGATAACGGTGGTGGTACGCTGATCCCCGAACAGCCTGCTGATAGCGCATCTGCAGATGTCGACGCGAACACCCAGACGGACGCCACGACGAATATGGCCGAGACCGAAGATGCCGGTTCGGACGAGCAGATGGATATGCAGGCCGCTGCTGACGAATTGAACGACTCGGACCTCGACAAGGCCGCGGACCGCGTGAACAACGGCTACAATACCGAAACGGCCACGGATGAAGGCGACGAAGCTGGCGATCCGATGATGACCGCGGACTCTGAAGATATGCCCGCAGCCGGGATGGCCTCCGATGATCAGACCGACATGGCGCAGGCCGAAGATGCCAAGCCGGTTGAAGGTCAGATCACCATGCAGGACAGCAACACGATGCTGGCCGAAGATCTGCTGGGGGCAGCCGTTTACAACTCTGCCGATGAAAATGTCGGTGACATCAACGATCTGATCATCGGTCTTGATGGCAGTGTCAAAGGCGTTGTGATCGGCGTCGGTGGCTTCCTTGGTCTTGGCGAAAAGCAAGTGGCGCTGCAGATGGCCGCGCTGGACGTCGTTGACGAAGAAGACGGCATGCCGCGTCTGATGACCTCGGCCACCAAGGCTGATCTTGAGTCCGCGCCTGAATTTGTCGCGGCCGATGATCAGGAAACCATGCAGCAGATGGACACGATGGAAGACAACACCGGTCCCGTGGGTGGTGAAGGTCAGCAACCTGTCGATTGATCGAATAGCCAATCAGAAAAAGGGGCGGCTTTGGTCGCCCCTTTTTTTTTGTTGGGGGTCGCGGGCTGAATCGGCAGAGATAACGGTTTTCCCGTTGACACCTGCGCGATTCCCCGTAAAAGGCGGGCTTCATGAGATTTCGCGGGCGCGAAGCGTGCCCGGTGTAGGAGACTTAAAATGGCGAAGCCGACGACTATCAAGATCCGTCTGAACTCGACCGCGGGCACGGGCCATTTCTACGTGACCAAGAAAAACGCGCGAACCATGACCGAAAAGATGGTCGTACGTAAGTACGACCCCGTGGTGCGCAAGCATGTCGAGTACAAAGAAGGCAAGATCAAGTAAGATCGAAACCCTCTAAAAGACATGAAAGCCGCGCCGCAGAGCGCGGCTTTCTTCATTTGGGACCCGCGCGCTGCTTTCCCCAGAAGCGAGCATAAAGGAGGTCCCCATGACCACGCTTCAGACATCCCAACCGCATCTTCCTTTGACGTCGGACGTGACCGTCAAGGTCAAGACCCGCGCGGCCATGCCCGCGGACACAGAGGCGGTCGCGCGGGTGCTGGCGCGTTCGTATCGTGCGCTTCTGGCGAAGGATTATGATCCGGGCCTGTTGAAACAGGTGCTGCCGCTGATTTCGCAAGCTAACCCAAGGCTTTTGAGCTGTGGCACCTATTTCGTCGTGGAAGAGGACGACCGTATCCTTGCCTGCGGAGGGTGGACCGATGTGTCGCCCCATGGTGCGCCGGGCCGTCTTGGCGTGGGTCACATACGGCATGTGGCTGTGGACCCATTAGTGGCCCGCCAAGGCTATGGCCGGATTCTGATGGAGCGGGTGCTGGAATCCGCCGCGGCGACGCAGGTGACGGACTTGCGGTGTCAAAGCACGCTGACGGCGCAGCCGTTCTACGAGGCGCTGGGGTTCCAAAGCGTGGGCCGCATCGATGTGAGGCTGCCGACGGGCGTTCTGTTCCCAGCGGTTGAAATGCGCCGCTTGGGCTAAGCAACAAAAAAGGGCCGGTCGCGATGACCGGCCCTTTGGCGTTTATGTCGCCGCGATTATTCGCGGTTGCCCAGCAGTTGCAGCAGGAACATGAACATGTTGATGAAGTCGAGGTAGAGGTTCAGCGCGCCCATGATTGCCGCTTTGCCCAGCCACTCGCTGTCACCCGAATGCGCGTGCTGCAGGTAGGTGTTCTTGATGTTCTGAGTGTCGTAGGCGGTCAGGCCAGCGAAGATCAGAACGCCGATGATCGTGATCGCAAAGTGCAGTGCGGACGATGCGATGAAGATGTTGATCACCGATGCCACGATCAGGCCAATCACGCCCATGATCAGGAAGGTGCCCATGCCGGACAGGTCCTTCTTGGTCACGTAACCGTAGAGCGACAGGCCCGCGAAGGCGATGGCGGTCACAAGGAATACCTGCGCGATCGAGAAGCCGGTGAAGGCCACGAAGATCCAAGCCATCGACAGACCCATGACGGATGCGAAGGCGTAGAAAAAGACCTGTGCCGCAGCGGCGGACAAGCGATTGATCATCGCGCCGAAGGCAAAGACCATGATCAGCGGTGCGAACATGACGATCCAGCCCAGAATGTTGGGCTGTAGGGTCGCGGGGTCACGGAAAACCGACAGAAGGGCGTGCGAGGTGCCGACGGCCCATGCGACGAGGAAGGTCAGAACCATGCCGACGGACATCGTGCCGTAGACCTTGTTCATGTGCGCGCGAAGGCCCTCGTCAATGGCCGCAGAGCGTGTGCCTGCTGCAGCGCGCATAGTGTTGTATTCAGCCATTAAAGCCTCCGATATTGAAACCTAAGTCCGGGATGGGACTTTCCGTTTCAATATCGGGAAGCTGAGGCGCGTTTTCAAGGCTCTCTGCCCTTGGTTGGTGAAGATTGTTACTTCAGCCAGTTGGAGGGCACATCCCAGACCGGGCGCGCGGCTTCTTTGTGCGCATCGCGGTGCGAAACGCCGATGTCCTCAAGCGCGCGAGCATCCAGATCGGCCAGCGCCTGACGCGACCGAGACAGCGCCAGCAAAGAGAAAGTCGCCCCGATGAAGGAAAAGGAGCGGTGCAGCCCGGAAAGGGCGGAAGAGTTGGACATCGTCGACATGGTGTAACCTTTCTAATCGTGATGTATAAGTCCGTTTGCATAATTCATGTTGATGTATATGGCTGAGTGTGTTCTGTTTTTGAAATGAATGTTTCTGACGATTTTCATCACGGGGATTGATGAATGCGTAATCTTGATATGACTGCCCTGCGCAGCTTTGTGGCCGTCGCCGATCACGGTGGTGTCACGCGTGCAGCCGGCGTTCTGAACTTCACGCAGTCGGCTGTGTCGATGCAGTTGAAGCGGCTGGAAGAATTGTTGGGGGTCACCCTGTTGGACCGGACGACGCGCCGGATCGCGCTGACGGCAGAGGGTGAGCAATTGCTGGGGTACGCTCGGCGGATCATCGACCTGAACGATGAGGCCATGTCGCGCCTGACCAGCGACGCCTTCGAAGGAGAGATCGTGATCGGCGTGCCGCACGACATCGTCTATCCGGTCATCCCCCGCGTGCTAAAGCGGTTCAACGCAGAATTTCCACGGGTCAAGGTGCAGCTTATCTCGGGCTACACCAGCAAGCTGAAGGGCGATTTCGCGCGCGGGCTGGTCGATCTGATCCTGACGACCGAAGCCGCGCCCGATGGTGACGGTGAGGTTCTGGACGAACGTCGCCTGTGCTGGATCGGTGCGCCGGGCGGAACGGCCTGGCGGCAGCGGCCGTTGCGATATGCGGCGGCCCGGACCTGTTTGTTCCGAACCTCGGCCATCCGATCATTGGACGACGCTGGTATCGACTGGGAAAACTCGGTCGACACAGAACAGGACCGCACGGTCGAGGCGACGATCTCGGCCGACCTTGCAATCGGTGCCATGCTGGAAGGGACGATCCCCGGTCAGCTGACCGAAGTCGCGCACAACGGAGAGCTGCCCCAGATGGGAGAGCATAAAATCTGCATGTATGCGCAGGATCGCGGTGCGCCGCAGATCGTGGACCGCCTGCAGGTGATGTTGCGCGCGGGCTTTTCCGGCAATGACGCGCTGCCGCTTCATGCTGAACGGCAGCTTCAGGCGGTTACATCGTAATCACGACCTTGCCGGTCGAGGCGCGGGATCGCAGCAGTTCCAACCCCTCTGCGGCACGGTCCAGCGGCAGGGTGTGACTGATGTGCGGGCGGATTTTCCCGCTGGCCGCCCATTCGAACAGGGTCGCAAGGCTATCGGTGATCACCTTCGGGCGGAACTTGAGGTAGCCGCCCCAGTAGAACCCCAGAACGTCGATGTTCTTGACCAGCAGGTGGTTCGCCGGGATCTGCGGCACGTCACCCGAGGCGTGGCCGATCGCCAGCAACCGCCCTTCGGGCTTCATGGCGCGGAAGGCGGCCCGAAACGGATCGCCCCCGACAGCGTCATAGACGACATCGGCCCCGCCAAGTGCCTTGAGCTTTTCACGCAATTCCGGATCGGTGGCGTCGATCAGGTGATCCGCCCCGGCCTTGCGCGCGACCTCTAGCTTGGCGTCGCCTCGGGCAACCGCGATGACCTTTGCGCCCATAATGTGCCCCAGCTCGACCGCGGTCAGGCCGACGCCGCCAGCGGCCCCAAGCACAACCAGAGTTTCGCCGGGTTGCAGCCGCGCCTTGTGGTCCAGCGCGACGTGGCTGGTGCCATAGGCGATCTGTAGCGCGGCCGCGTCCTCAAAGCTGACGGCATCTGGCAGGCGCACGATCTTTTCTGCCGGATAGGTCCCGTAATCGGCCAGACCGCCCGACCCGCCAAAGACAGCCACCCGGTCGCCCACCGACAAACCCGTGACGCCCGCGCCAAGGGCATCGATCTGACCGGATGCTTCCATGCCCATTGTGAAGGGAGGGGTCGGATTGTCCTGATATTTGCCCTTCATCATCAGCAGATCGGCAAAGTTCAAACCACAGGCCGCCGTACGGATCCGTACCTCGCCTTCTGCGGGTTCTGGAATGAGCGTATCGGAAAGGACGGGGTCTTGGTTAAGCTCGGTCAGGACGAAGGCGCGCATGGTGTTCCGTGGGTTGATTCGGGGGTCAGTTATCGGATCTGTTTGAAACTTGTGCAAATTTCTGCGGTGTGTCCAATCGTTACGAAGGGTCAGTATTGTTGCCTCTAAGGGATGTTTACGTAACTTTGCCCCAACGTCACTTTCGACCCGGTTTCGGTAATTTACTTGCGCGAATGACTATTAATGGTAACCTTCTTAGACCTTTTCGTGGGTGTGGAGCAGTTTTAGCAACCTTTGGTTGATCTTTTTTTGTGACATTTAGTTTCAGATTTTTCTCCACTTCGGTGAGTTCGAGGAGAGCGCAATGACGCACCCAGTTGATGTTCATGTCGGAAAACGCATTCGGCACCGCAGGTGGCTTGTCGGCATGACTCAGCAACAGCTCGCTGAACGTGTCGGGATCAAGTTCCAGCAAATTCAGAAATACGAGACAGGCGCCAACCGTGTCAGCGCATCCCGTCTGTGGGACATCGCCGATGCGCTGGATATTCCGGTGAACTTCTTCTTCGAAGGTCTGAACGAAGACGCGCCGAAGCAGCAGAACGGTATCCCCGCCGACATCATGGGCGATAAAGAAGCGCTGGATCTGGTGCGCTCTTACTACGCCATTCCAGAAGCGCAGCGCCGTCGCCTGTTCGAACTGGCCCGGGTTCTTAGCGACGTCGCCTGAAAGCACCGTCGATCCTAAAGATGGGGCGCCACGGGGCGCCTTTTCTAATTCTGCGGTCTGACTTATAGCCAAGGCATGGACCGACAGCAGATCATCGCGACCGCAGACGAAATGGCCGACGCCGCCCGCGCCGCCATCCTTCCCTATTTTCGTACCTTCGGCCTCAGCGCCGAAAACAAGCTGGACGACGGATTTGACCCTGTCACCGCCGCCGATCACGCCGCCGAACGTGCGATGCGGGACGTTTTAGCCCGCCGCCGTCCCGACGACGCGATCCTGGGCGAAGAGTTTGGCGAAACCGAAGGCACCAGCGGGCTGACCTGGGTTTTGGATCCGATCGACGGCACACGCGGCTTTATCTCGGGCACGCCGACCTGGGGCGTTTTGATCGCCGTGTCGGACGACAGTGGGCCTTTGTTCGGTATCGTCGATCAGCCTTACATCGGCGAACGGTTCGAAGGCGGCTTTGGCCGCGCCAGCCTGACCGGGCCGCATGGCACGATGCCACTGCGTACCAGTACGGTCTCAAAAGTGGCTGAGGCGAAAATCTTTACGACATTCCCCGAGGTTGGGACCGAAGCGGATCGTCAGGCCTTTCAGGCTGTGGCGGCACAGGCCCGGCTGACCCGCTATGGCATGGACTGCTATGCCTATGCTCTGGTCGCGTTGGGACAGGCTGATCTGGTGATCGAGGCCGGGTTGAACGCCTATGACATTCAGGGCCCGATGGCGGTCGTTACTGCTGCGGGCGGAATCGTGACGGATTGGTCGGGTGGCCCGGCGCATCATGGTGGGCGGGCCATTGCGGCGGCCAACGAAACGCTGCACGCTGAGGCCTTGGAGTTGTTGAAACCCTTCGTCTAGAGGTGCCCATGTCCGAGATCCTGATCCAAGGAGCCGATACGATCCTGACCATGGATGAGGATCGGCAAGAGTTGTCGGGGGCCGATATTCTGATCCGTGACGGGGTGATCGCCGCTGTGGGCACTGGCCTGACAACGCAGGGTGACACGGTGTTGGCGCAGGGGTGTGTCGTGACCCCGGGCCTCGTCAATACGCACCATCATTTGTACCAGACCCTGACGCGTGCCGTGCCCGGCGGTCAGGATGCGCTGTTGTTCGGATGGCTGAAGACGCTTTACCCCATCTGGTCGCGTTTCGGACCCGAGGAGATGCGGATCTCGGCCCTGACCGGCATGGCTGAGTTGATGCTGTCGGGGTGCACGCTGACCTCGGACCACCTGTATTTATACCCCAACGGGTCGCGTCTGGACGACACCGTTGAGGCCGCGCAAGAGATCGGGATGCGGTTTCATCCGACACGCGGCGCCATGAGTATCGGGGAAAGCAGCGGCGGTCTGCCCCCGGATTCTTTGGTCGAGAAGGAAGATGCGATTCTGTCGGATTGCATTCGGGTGATCGAAGCGTTCCATGATCCGTCCGAGGGGGCGATGGTCCGCGTCGGTGTCGCGCCCTGTTCACCGTTTTCTGTAAGCCGTGAATTGATGCGGGATGCTGCTATCTTGGCGCGTGACAAGGGTGTCATGCTGCACACGCATCTGGCGGAAAACGACGAAGACATCGCCTATTCGCTGGAACAGTTCGGCTGTCGCCCGGGCCAATATGCCGAAGACCTTGGCTGGACCGGACCTGACGTCTGGCACGCGCATTGCGTCAAGTTGGATGGGCAAGAGATCAACCTTTTTGCGGGCTCTCGTACCGGGGTGGCGCATTGCCCCTGTTCGAATTGCCGCCTTGGGTCGGGGATCGCTCCGGTCCGGGCGATGCGCGATGCGGGTGTGCCTGTCGGCTTGGGCGTGGATGGATCAGCATCCAACGACGCGGCCAGCCTGATCGGTGAGGCACGGCAGACGATGTTGTTGCAACGCGTGTCCCTGGGCGCGGACGCGATGAGCGCGCGGGAAGCATTGGAAATCGCGACGCGCGGCGGGGCGGATGTGTTGGGTCGGCCTGACTGTGGCCGGATTCAGGTGGGCGCACGGGCGGATATCGCCGTCTGGGATGTGTCAGGTGTAGAAAGCGCCGGATCGTGGGATCCTGCCGCGATCCTTCTGGCCGGTCCACGACGCGTGCGGGATTTGTTTATCGAAGGTCGTCAGGTTGTCCGTGACGGGCATGTGACGACAATCGATCTGGGCCGTGTGGTTGGTCATGCGAACCGTTTGGCGCGGGCGCTCGCGGGGTAGGGTGGGTTTGTAACCCACCTTCGCGATCAGACGACCCGACCGCCGATCCACGTCGCCCGTACGGCCCTGTCGTCGCCCATCATGATAGTGGCGAAGACCTCTTCCCAGTCGTCGTCGGCCCGGTCGGTCCGCTGCGCGATCGCGGGGGTGGAGGCGAGGTCGAGGATGACTAGGTCTGCCTCCCTACCTTTTTCCAACGTCCCGATCTTGTCACCCAGCCGCAGGGCTTCGGCCGAACCTGCCGTCGCCAGCCACATCAGTTGCGCGGCATGTAGCGGCGTGCCGCGCAGTTGGCCAACCTCGTAAGCGGCGGCCATGGTGCGCAACATAGAGAAAGACGATCCGCCGCCGGTGTCAGTTGCCAATCCCACGCGCTGACCTGCCGCCTTCAGTCCAGCCATATCGAACAGGCCAGAGCCGATGAACGTGTTCGAGGTCGGGCAATGGACCAGCGCCGCGCCGACCTCTTTCAACCGGTCCTGTTCGCGCGGCTCCAGATGGATGGCGTGGCCATAAAGTCCGTTTGCGCCAAGCAGACCGTGTTGTTCGTAGGTGTCCAGATAATCGCGCGCATCCGGGTACAGGCTGCGGACCCATTCGATTTCATCGGTCTGTTCCGACAGGTGGGTCTGCATCAGGCACTCAGGATGTTCGGCCCAGAGCGCACCGATGGCCGACATCTGTTCAGGTGTCGAGGTCGGCGAAAAACGCGGGGTGATGGCATAGGACAGGCGGTCCACCCCGTGCCATTTCTCCAACAGCGCCTTGCTGTCGTCATAGGCGGATTGTGCGGTATCTTGCAGGTCATCGGGCGCGTTGCGGTCCATGCAGGTTTTGCCCGCGACGATCCGCTGACCGCGTGACTGCGCCGCGCCCATCAGCGCGTCGACTGAGGTGGGGTGGATCGTGCAGAAGCTACAGACTGTCGTGGTGCCATTGGCCGCCGTCAGATCCAGATACCGTGCCGCGACCTCTGCCGCATACGCCGGATCGGCAAAGCGCATTTCCTCGGGAAATGTGTAGCTGTTCAGCCAGTCGATCAGCCGCTTGCCCCATGACGCAATGATCGCGGTCTGGGGATAGTGCACATGGGCGTCGACGAACCCTGGACAGATCAGGTCGCGCCCATAGGAAATCTCGGTCACGTCGGGCCAATTTCGGCGCAGGTCGGCGACCGGGCCGATGTCAGCGATCAGCCCATTATCCAGCATAACGCCCCAGTCGGTTTCGATGCGCAACGCCTCGGTCGCATGGGTCGTGAAGGGATCTGCAAGGGTGCGCAGGACACGGCCTGTCAGAAGGGTGGGCTGGGGCATTGTCGTCTCCGGTTCCGCGCTGCAGCGTAGCCTGTGGGCGCAAGCGCGTAAACGCATTAGAAAAGGGCGGACGACCATTGTTTTCGCAATAGGTTGTCCACTATGACTACCCCGCGAAGGAGCGGCCAATGAGCGAACCCGAAGAGCTTGTCGAGGAGTACGAGCGTCCCGAAGAGGATTCCTACACGCTGGACCGCAAGGTCGTAGCGGCGATCCTGTACGCGGTCGATACCGACAACCGCGACCAGCTGGTCGAGCTGATGGAGCCGCTGCACGCCGCCGACATCGCCGACCTTCTGGAACAGATCAACGCTTATGACCGGCGTCGATTGATCCTGCTGTACGATAAGGAATTCGACGGGGAAATCCTTTCGGAACTGGGCGATAACGTCCGGGAAGAGGTCATTTCGATGCTGAAGCCAGACGTTCTGGCCGAGGCAGTTCGAGAGCTTGATTCCGACGACGTCGTCGATCTGGTCGAATACCTAGAGGACGAGCAGCAAGAAGCGATCCTTGACGCGCTGGAAGACAGCGATCGGGTGGCCGTTGAACAGGCGCTGTCCTACCCCGAGGAGTCCGCCGGTCGTCTGATGCAGCGCGAGGTCGTCGCGGTGCCGGAACATTGGAACGTCGGGCAGGCGATTGATTACATGCGCCGCCGCGATGATCTGCCGGAACAATTCTACCACGTCATCCTGACCGATCCGCGGTTCAAGCCTGTGGGCCACGCAACTCTGGGCATGTTGATGGCCAGCCCGCGCAAGACGCCACTGCTGGACCTGACCGAGCCGTCCTTCCGGACCTTCAACGCGGCGGTGGACGAAGGCGACGTGGCTTATGCGTTCAACCAGTACCACCTGATCTCGGCCCCCGTTGTGGACGATGACGACCGTCTGGTGGGCGTGATCACCATCGATGACGCGATGATCGTGCTGGATGAAGAACACGACGAAGACATCCTGCGTCTGGCCGGGGTGAGCGAGGAAAGCTCTCTGGCCGACCGCGTGATCGAAACGACAAAGCGCCGCTTTCCTTGGCTGGCGGTGAACCTTGTGACGGCGATTCTGGCATCATTGGTGATTGCGCAATTCGAAGCGACGATCGCGCAGTTCGTGGCGCTGGCCGTGCTGATGCCGATCGTGGCGTCAATGGGGGGCAATGCGGGTACGCAGTCATTGACCGTTGCGGTGCGATCTATCGCGACCAAGGACCTTACGGGCGCGAACGTCTGGCGGGTTATCCGCCGGGAATGCGCCGTGGGTCTGATCAACGGGGTGATCTTTGCGGTGGTGATGGGGATCGTCGGCATCCTGTGGTTTGGATCGCCCGCCCTTGGATACGTGATCGCCCTTGCGATGGTGATTAACCTTGTCGTCGCCGGTTTGGCCGGGACGGTCATCCCCGTGATCCTTGACCGTGTGGGCGTTGACCCGGCTCTGGCCTCGGGCGCGTTTGTGACGACGGTGACGGATATCGTTGGGTTCTTTGCCTTCCTTGGCCTTGCCGGTGTGATCCTGCTGTGAGCCTTGTTGACGAAAAGACCGAAGCGCGGCGTGCGGCCTTTGCCCGCCGATCCGCAGCCCACAAGATGAACCGCGGCGGCGCGTCCGGCATGTTATCCGAAGTCTTGGCAGGCCATCGCGGTGTGCCAGTTGCAGGATACCTGCCCATCAAAACCGAGATCGATCCCCGCGGTGCCATGGCCGAGGCCTCGGCCTACGGAGAGGTCGGGGTGCCAGTCATACAAGGTGCGGGCCAGCCGCTGATCTTTGCGCAATGGGTGCCCGAGATACCGTTGGTCGACGGGCCTTTCGGTGCACAGGTGCCAGAAGAAATCCTGCCCATCATTCCCCAGATCGTCATTGTCCCACTGGTTGCCTTCGACCGACGTGGCGGGCGGTTGGGGTATGGCGGCGGTTTTTACGACCGCACGCTGGAGTGGCTGAGAAATAAGGGCCCGGTCATGGCCATCGGGTTCGCCTATGGCGCGCAAGAGGCGGATCACCTGCCGCTAGAGCCGACGGACCAGCCGCTGGATTTGATCGTGACCGAGCGGCGGGTGATCGAACCGATCACGGCATAAGATTTCCGCGATTTACGGCGCTAACACCGCAGGCTAAAACGCCGCGACGATGTAGGAGGCCCCATCATGTCCGCCCATGGCACACCGATCCCAATGCAAGCCACGGCCTCTGGCCCTTTGACCGGCGTGGCCGATGTGCCGGGGGACAAGTCAATCTCGCACCGGTCGCTGATCCTTGGGGCGATGTCGATTGGGGAAACGCGGATTTCCGGGCTGTTAGAAGGCCAGGACGTTTTGGACACCGCGAAAGCGATGCAGGCCTTTGGCGCAGAGGTCGAGGATTTGGGCGGCGGCGAATGGCGGGTGCATGGCGTCGGTGTTGGCGGCTTTGCCGAACCTGAGGATGTGATCGACTGCGGCAACTCTGGCACCGGGGTGCGTCTGATCATGGGCGCAATGGCGACGTCACCGATCACCGCGACGTTCACTGGCGATGCCAGTTTGAACAAGCGCCCGATGGCGCGGGTGACCGATCCGCTGGCTCTGTTCGGTGCGCAGGCCGTGGGCCGTGAAGGCGGGCGGTTGCCGATGACCATCGTAGGGGCCGCAGATGCCGTGCCTGTGCGCTACGTGGTGCCGGTGCCCTCGGCCCAGGTGAAATCGGCGGTGTTGCTGGCGGGGTTGAACGCGCCGGGCCAGACGGTGGTGATCGAAAAAGAGGCCACCCGCGATCATACCGAACGGATGTTGGCCGGATTTGGCGCAACCATCACGACCGAAGAAACGGAAGAAGGCCGGGTTATCACATTGACCGGGCAACCGGAACTGACGGGCCAGACGATCGTGGTGCCGCGCGATCCATCCTCTGCGGCCTTCCCGGTCTGTGCGGCGTTGATCGTGCCGGGGTCTGACGTGCTGGTCCCGAACATCGGTTTGAACCCGACGCGGGCCGGATTGTTCGACACGCTGCGCGATATGGGCGCTGACCTGACCTACGAGAACCCGCGCGAAGAGGGCGGAGAGCCAGTGGCGGACCTGCGCGCAAGATTCTCGCCAAACCTGAAGGGCATTGAAGTCCCGCCAGAGCGCGCGGCCTCGATGATTGATGAATACCCTGTCCTATCAGTCGTTGCGGCCTTTGCGGAAGGGCGGACCGTCATGCGCGGCGTCAAAGAGCTGCGGGTCAAAGAAAGCGACCGGATCGACGCGATGGCCGTGGGCCTGCGGGCCAACGGAATTGATGTGGACGAAGGCGAAGACTGGTGGATCGTCACCGGCAAGGGGCATGGCAATGTGCCGGGCGGTGCGACTGTCGTGACCCAGCTGGATCACCGGATCGCCATGTCGTTCTTGTGTCTGGGCATGGCGTCGAACGCGCCGGTGACGCTGGATGATGGCGGGCCTATCGCCACGTCCTTTCCAATATTTGAACCGCTGATGACCACGCTTGGGGCGCAGATTACGCGGGTGTAAGCTGACGCGGGCTGGCCATATGTGGCAAAGGCTGGCATCAAGAAGCCCCGAATTCTTCACGTCCGAAGCTCCGAGGTATGCATGAGACTGACGATTGCCATCGACGGACCTGCCGCAGCCGGTAAAGGGACGATTTCCCGCGCCCTCGCGCAGGCGTTTGGGTTGCCGCATCTGGATACCGGGCTGATCTATCGTGCAACGGGGCGCCGGACATTGGACGGAACCGACGCGATGGAGGCTGCGCGCACGCTGTCCTCGGACGATCTGGCGGCTGACGATTTGCGCACGCCTGAAGTGGCACGCGCCGCCAGCGTCGTGGCCGCGATCCCGGATGTCCGCGCGGCCTTGGTTGACTTCCAACGCGCCTTTGCTCGTCGACAGGGTGGGGCGGTGCTGGATGGGCGTGACATCGGAACGGTCATCTGCCCGGAGGCCGAGGTGAAATTCTTTGTCACCGCATCGGATGACGTGCGTGCGCAGCGTCGGCACAAGGAATTGGTGGAAACCGGGCATGACGTCGAACTGGCGGATGTGCTGGCTGACCTGCGCGAACGCGATGCACGAGATTCGGCGCGGGCCTCGGCCCCGATGATCGCTGCGCCGGATGCGATCACGCTGGATACCTCTCATATGGACATCGACGCAGCGGTGCAGGCGGCCATCGATATCGTCGTCGACAAGACCGGCGTTCATCCCACTGCCGAGTAAACAGGCATCTGACGGGCTTGGTGCAGATTTGAAGCGACTTGGTCGGGGTTCGCAGCGTGCCCGCCTTCTTTCTGACACGCTTGGAAAGTAGCCTAGAGCAACGAGCAGAGTGGCCGGCACACCCGTCAGCGGAAAATAGCGCAAGCCAGACGAAAACCGTTGAGGAAATCCGTGCCGTGGCATACCTGCCCGTCACCTCGTCAAACGCGTGCAGAATCGCGTGCGGGGGTGCATGGCCGATAGGGTCGGATCCGGGGCGTTACATCGCACCGAAAGTTCGGGTCAGATTGGTTTGTGTGTTAATGTTATCAAGGTCTTACATAGGCAGGCTAAAATGACCGATCAAAGCAACCTCCCCCAAGTGGACGCGGGCGCTCAGCCCGTTACGCAGCCCCAAGACCAGACGCCCGATTGGCGCACGCTGGATTTCGCTGCCGATTGTCTGTGCACCCGTTCGGTCGCACAGCCGGACGCGCAGACCGCCTCCAAGCGCGGCTAAGGGTCTCGGCCTACTGGCCGGACCGGACAGCAGGCCCTTGCCGGAACCTGTGGCAAGGGCACTTTAGGCTTGATTTACTGGGCTGGGGACGGTATCCGCGCCCCTGTCGAAAAGGCACCAAGCCGCGATCAGAGAAGCGAGCAGGGTCGGAACTACCGGCCCTTTCTCATTTCCGGCTGCTCAAATGACCAACCCAAGACCGGCGGAGACAACCGCTCGGCCAGTATAAACCTTGAAAAGGAACTCATAGCCACATGGCTCAGAACGCATCCATGGAGGAATTCGAAGCCCTCCTTAATGAAAGCTTCGAAATGGACACCCCCGAAGAGGGTTCGGTTGTCAAAGGTAAGGTCATCGCGATTGAAGCGGGCCAAGCCATCATCGACGTCGGCTACAAAATGGAAGGCCGCGTTGATCTGAAAGAATTCGCAAACCCCGGTGAAACCCCTGAAATCGCTGTTGGCGACGAAGTCGAGGTTTACCTGCGCGCAGCTGAAAACGCTCGTGGTGAAGCAGTTGTTTCCCGCGAAATGGCCCGCCGCGAAGAAGCCTGGGACCGTCTGGAAAAAGCCTACGCCGACGACGCTCGCGTCGAAGGTGCGATCTTTGGTCGTGTCAAAGGCGGCTTCACCGTCGATCTGGGTGGCGCAGTTGCGTTCCTTCCCGGTTCGCAGGTTGACGTGCGCCCCGTGCGCGACGCTGGCCCGCTGATGGGTCTGAAGCAGCCGTTCCAGATCCTGAAAATGGACCGTCGTCGTGGCAACATCGTTGTGTCGCGTCGCGCAATCTTGGAAGAATCGCGTGCCGAACAGCGTGCCGAAGTCATCGGCAACCTTGAAGAAGGTCAGGCTGTTGAAGGCGTCGTCAAAAACATCACCGAATACGGCGCATTCGTCGATCTGGGCGGTGTTGACGGTCTGCTGCACGTCACCGACATGGCATGGCGCCGTGTGAACCACCCGTCTGAGATCCTGTCGATCGGCGAAACCGTCAAGGTTCAGGTCATCAAGATCAACAAAGACACGCACCGCATTTCGCTGGGCATGAAGCAGCTGCAGGAAGATCCGTGGGATCTGGTTGCTGCGAAGTACCCGCTGGAATCCGTGCACACCGGTCGCGTCACCAACATCACCGACTACGGTGCATTTGTTGAGCTGGAGCCCGGCGTCGAAGGTCTGGTCCACGTGTCCGAAATGTCCTGGACCAAGAAGAACGTGCACCCCGGCAAGATCGTCTCGACCTCCCAGGAAGTCGAAGTCATGGTTCTGGAAATCGACGGTGCCAAGCGCCGCGTGTCCCTGGGCCTCAAGCAGACGATGCGCAACCCGTGGGAAGTGTTTGCAGAAACGCACCCCGAGGGCACGCTGGTCGAAGGCGAAGTCAAGAACATCACCGAATTCGGTCTGTTCATCGGCCTCGACGGCGACATCGACGGCATGGTTCACCTGTCCGACATTTCGTGGGACGAGCGTGGCGAAGATGCAATCCAGAACTACCGCAAAGGCGATATGGTTCAGGCGGTCGTGTCCGAAGTTGACACCGACAAAGAGCGTATCTCTCTGTCCATCAAAAACGTTGGCGGCGACAAGTTTGCTGACGCGGTTGGTGGCGTGAAGCGCGGTTCCATCATCACGGTTGAGGTCACCTCGATCGAAGATGGCGGTATCGAAGTGGAATACGAAGGCATGAAGTCCTTCATCCGCCGCTCTGACCTGTCCCGTGACCGTGCCGATCAGCGCCCCGAGCGTTTCTCGGTCGGTGACCACGTTGATGTTCGCGTGACCAACGTCGACAGCAAGACCCGCCGTCTGGGTCTGTCGATCAAAGCACGCGAAATCGCCGAAGAGAAAGAGGCCGTGGAACAGTACGGTTCCTCCGACTCCGGCGCATCGCTGGGCGACATTCTGGGCGCAGCGCTGAAGTCCGACGACTAAGGCTGACGCTGACAAAAATTTGGAAAGGCCCCGGCAGTGTCGGGGCCTTTTTCTTTTGGGTATACTGGATTTCTTCCTGTTTGCTGCGCACGCACTTGCGTCGAATCACTGACTTTGCTGCGTTGCGGCGTTTGTGATTCCGGCGTTAACCTTTGCCGTCCAAGCAGAAATTATGCATTTCAAGGTCGCAAAACGCGGATTTTGCATGAAAAAATCCGGGGCTTTACGGCGGGACCCCGTTTCGGGACCTCACAAATGCTCCTATAGTCGTGAGGTGTCCGATTGCGCTGCCACGTGACCAGGGAGATAAAACCAATGATCCGTTCTGAGCTGATTCAGAAAATCGCTGACGAAAACCCGCACCTTTACCAGCGGGATGTCGAAAAGATCGTCAACGTGATCTTCGACGAAATCATCGAAGCGATGGCGCGGGGCGATCGGGTGGAACTGCGCGGCTTTGGCGCGTTCTCGGTCAAAAAGCGGGACGCACGCACTGGCCGGAACCCGCGGACGGGTGAAGCGGTTGATGTGGAAGAAAAGCACGTGCCGTTTTTCAAAACTGGCAAGCTGCTGCGTGATCGTCTGAACGGACAAGCCTGACATGAAATACATCCGGTATCTTTTCCTGCTCTGCCTTGCGGTGGTGCTGATCGCGGTGGCTTTGGCGAACCGCGAATTTGTGCAACTTCAGCTGTTGCCCGAAGGCTTGGCGCGTGTGATCGGAATGAACCCGTCGACCAGCCTGCCGCTGTTCGTGGTGATCTTTGGCGGCGTGGTGGCTGGCTTGCTGATTGGCTTCGTCTGGGAATGGCTGCGTGAACACAAGCACCGCGCCGAGGTCAGCCGCAAAGAACGCGAGGTTGGTAAGCTGGAGCGTGAAGTCAAAAAGCTGAAGGGCGAAAAGAACCAAGGCAAGGACGAGGTTCTGGCGCTGCTGGACTGATCCGACCGCTTGGCCTAGGTCTGCGCCATGGATACCCGAGTGAAAATCTGCGGCCTCAGCCGCCCCGAGGACGTGGACACCGCTGCAAGGGCAGGGGCCGTCTATGGCGGGTTCGTCTTTTTCTCGAAATCTCCGCGTAACGTGTCATTGGATGTGGCGCGCGATCTGGCCCTCGGCGCGCCTGTCGGGTTGGCCAAGGTCGCATTGGTCGTCGATGCAGATGACGCGCTGATCGACGCGCTGGTCGATCAGGTGCCTTTGGACATGCTTCAGTTGCACGGGCACGAGAGCCCAGAGCGCGTGGTAGAACTTCGGTCGCGGACCGGGTTGCCCGTGATGAAGGCCGTGGGCGTCGCCGGCCCGGAAGATTTGGCAGTGATTGCCACCTACGAGCAAGTTGCCGATCAGATCCTGATTGATGCCAAGCCGCCTAAGGGCGCTGACCTGCCGGGTGGGAATGGTCTGGCCTTTGACTGGCGTCTGCTGACGGGCCGCAAATACTGGACGCGGCCGTGGATGCTGGCCGGCGGATTGCATGCCGGCAACGTAGCCGAGGCGGTGCGCTTGACCGGCGCGCGGCAGGTCGATGTGTCTTCCGGCGTGGAGTCTGCCCCCGGGGTCAAGGATGCCGAAAAGATCAGGGACTTCGTGGCAGCCGCCAAGGGCTAGCGCAGCGTGACGGGCTGAACCCACCACGAGGTATCGGCCAATCGTGACGCCATAGCCTCGGCCTTGTCGCGGGTGTCGGTCAGGGCGAAGCAGGTTGCGCCAGAGCCGGACATGCGGGCCAACAGACACGCCGGGTCCTTCGACAGGCGCGTCAGCACATCGGTAATCACCGGCGCGATGGCGCATGCTGCGGGTTCCATGTCATTGCGGGTGGTCTTGAGCCAGTCGATCAGGCTGGCGGTGTCGGGCCAGTCTTGCAGTGCGGGCATCGGTGGATTGTCACGCTTTGTCATGGCCTTGAAGACCTGAGGGGTCGGCACGTCGACGCGTGGATTGACCAGCACCGCGTGCAGCGGTGGGAGTGGGGGCAGGGGTGTGACGATTTCCCCGATACCCTGCATCCGCGCAACTGAGGCGATCAGGCATACCGGAATATCTGCGCCCAGTCGGTACGCGTCGCTCGGGGTGCCACGGCCTGTCAATTTGGCCACGCCGCGCAAAGTCGCTGCGGCGTCAGACGACCCGCCCCCTATTCCAGCGGCAGCGGGCAGGTGTTTTTCCAAATCCACATGGGCTGTCGTGTCTGCGAAGGCCAAGGCCTTCATGACAAGGTTGCGTGCGTCATCCGGTACGCCGTCGGCCAAGGGGCCGGTGACTGTCATCGATGCCTGCGGCGCAGTGCGGATGGTCAGCCGATCACCCACATCCGCGAAGACGACGAGCGAATCTAGTAGGTGATAGCCATCAGAACGTTGGCCTGTGACATGCAGGGTCAGGTTTATCTTGGCCGGGGCGAATTCTTCGACCCGGTCCTTTTGCACATGATCGGCGGTCATCTTAGCCGCCGTTCGAGCTTTCCTGTGCAACCTTCAGCGGTTCGGAACCTTCTTCGGCCAGAACGGCGTCCAGCCCGACTTCAAGCTTGCGGCGGATGCGTTCTGCGTCCTTGGTGTCAGGATCGAAGGAAAGGGCGCGCTGCCACTGGAATTCAGCCTCAAGGAACCGACCGACGGCCCAGAAGACATCGCCCAAGTGATCCGTCACGATCGGATCGACAGGCATCAGTTCCGAGGCGCGTTCCATGTGGCTGACGGCTTCGTCATAGCGGCCAAGGCGGTAGAGCGCCCAACCCAGACTGTCGAGGATAAAGCCGCTGTCGGGCCGCGCTTCGGCGGCGCGTTCGATCATCGACAGCGCCTCTTCCAGCTTTTCCTGCTTTTCGACCAGAGAATAGCCAAGGTAGTTCAGCACGCGCGGATGCTCTGGGTTGAACTTCAGAGCGGCGCGGAAGTCAGCCTCTGCCTCGGGCCAGTGATCCAGACGTTCGTGGCTGATGCCGCGCACGTAAAGGACAAACCACTGACTGCGGTCGTCCTTGTCGTACAACGAAATTGCCGTGTCATAGGCTGTGATGGCGTCAACCAATCGGTTCATGGATCGCAGCAGATCGCCCCGTGTGGTGTGAACGATCGGCATATCCGGGTGGCTTTCGGCGAGCTGGTCCAGCACCTCCAGCGCGGCGTCGGGGCGGCCAGACGCACGCAATGCTTCGGCGCGGCCCAATTCGGCGGCATGGAAGGCGGGGTTGTCGCGTGGAACCTGGCGATAGGCACGGGTGGCCAGTTCGGGCCGGCCCATGTCTTCCAGCAACTCTGCGGACAGCAGAAGGGCGTCGATATGGTCCTTGCGCAGGTTTTCGGCCACGCGGGAATAGATCAGGGTGTAGTCGTTCGACGCTTCACCCTTCAGCGCGGCGGCGACGGAATAGAAAATCTCAGCCACGCCGTCGGTGATGCGGGTCACATGCGTGAACGGCAGCACCTCACCAGCAACCAGATTTGACCGCATCTTGGTCAGACCGGGGTCCAGATCCTTGCCGAAAAGCGCGTCCAGCAGGCGCAGCGCTTCTATGTTGCGGTCCAGCTGGCTAAGAACTTCGATCCGCGCCATGGCACCGCGACGCGTCATCTGCAGCGGGCCCGCGCTTTCGTCGGAATAAATCGATTCAGAAGCCTCGTAATCGCCGACCATCGCAAGCGCCATGGCCTTGTGATACAGCGCGAAACCGCGCAGGCCTTTGGTCGTGGCGACCTGATCAAACGACTTTAGCGCTGCGCCCATATCGCCCTGACCCAACTGCGCCCAAGCAACCATCAAGCCGTCGACCAGCGGGCCAACGCCACGGTTTTCCGCCACACGGGCCATGATGGCGTCGTACTGATCGGTCTGAAATTCGTGTGCTGCAAGAATCGCCCGGGCGATCTGGCTGTCGATGGCATTGCGTTCCATACGCTCCGCAATCGGGACGGCGCGGTCCAGCGCACCGGAGGACAGTTGCGACAGTGCCGCGCCTTCCAGCAACTGGGGATTCTTTGGGTCATCGCCCAAGGCGCGCACGTAATAATAGACGGCCGCATCATAATCGCCCGACACCTGCGCCTGTCTTGCGGCCAGATAATCCCCCGAGTTTCCTGCAAAAGCGGGTGCGGTCAACGCCGTGGTGGCGGCCAGCACGAGTGCGGTCATTCTTGGAAGTCTGATCATCTCATCCCTCACCTGTTTGGGGTTCTCACAGCGTAAGGGACGGAAATGAACAAATGCAATGCGGGGCGCCAATTTGACGCCCCGCATTGGAAAATTGTGATCGTTTGACGACAGCGGCGAAAATTCGCTGCTTACATATTAGGATAATTCGGCCCGTCGCCGCCCTGTGGCGTCGTCCAGACGATGTTCTGCTGCGGGTCCTTGATGTCGCAAGTCTTGCAGTGGACGCAGTTCTGGAAGTTGATCACGAACTTGGGGTCCTTGCCGTCTTCGGTTACAAATTCATAAACACCCGCCGGGCAATACCGCGCCGAAGGGCCTGCGTATTTCGGCAGGTTGTCGTGCACCGGGACGTTCGGGTCCTTCAGCTTCAGGTGTGCCGGCTGGCTTTCTTCGTGGTTCGTCATCGAGAAGCTGACATTGGTCAGACGGTCGAAGGACAGTTTGCCATCGGGCTTGGGATAGTCGATCGGCTTGTGCTGCGATGCCAGTTCGGTGGCTTCCGCATCCGTCTTGCCGTGCTTCATCGTTCCCAGCAGCGAGAAGCCGAAAGTGTTGGTCCACATGTCGAACCCGCCAATCGCCAGCGACGGGAACAGGCCGTACTTGGACCACAGCGGTTTGACGTTGCGGACCTTTTTCAGGTCTTTGCCGATGGCGCCCTTGCGGACTTCTTCTTCGTAGTCGTGCAGTTCATCACCAGACCGGCCGGCCTTGATCGCGGCATGGGCCGCTTCGGCCGCCGCTTTGCCGGACAGCATCGCGTTATGGTTGCCCTTGATCCGGGGCACGTTGACCATGCCGACGGAACAACCCAGCAGTGCCACGCCGGGTGCGACCATCTGGGGCATCGATTGATAGCCGCCTTCAGAAATCGCGCGTGCGCCGTATGCGACGCGTTTGCCGCCTTCCAACAGCTCGGCCACCATCGGGTGATGTTTGAAGCGCTGGAATTCCATGTAAGGGAACAGGTGCGGGTTCTTGTAGTTCAGGTGAACCACGAAACCGATCAGAACCTGATTGTTCTCAAAGTGGTAGATGAAGGACCCACCGCCCGCTTCGCCGCCCAGAGGCCAGCCCATGGTGTGGGTCACTGTGCCTTCGCGGTGCTTGGCGGGATCGATTTCCCAGATCTCTTTCATGCCAAGGCCGTATTTCTGCGGCTCTTTGCCATCGGACAGGCCGTATTTTTCGATCACCTGCTTGGACAGAGACCCGCGCACGCCTTCGGACAGGAAGACGTATTTGCCGTGCAGCTCCATCCCCGGCTCATAGCCCGGGCCTTCGGTGCCATCGGGGTTGCGGCCGAATTCGCCGGCGACGACGCCCTTAATGGTGCCGTTTTCGCCATAGACCAGTTCGGAACAGGCCATGCCGGGGAAAATCTCGACGCCCAGTTCTTCGGCCTGTTCAGCCATCCAGCGGCAGACGTTGCCCATCGACACGATATAGTTGCCGTGGTTGTTCATCAGCGGCGGCATGGGGAAGTTCGGCACGCGCAGCTTGCCTGCTTCGCCCAGCATATAGAAGTTGTCTTCTTTGACGGGGACGTTCAGCGGCGCGCCCTTTTCCTTCCAGTCAGGGATCAGCGCATCCAGACCCGAGGGATCCAGCACGGCACCCGACAGGATATGCGCGCCCACTTCAGAGCCTTTTTCCAGAACGACGACCTCTAGGTCAGCGTCCAGCTGTTTCAGGCGAATGGCGGCGCTGAGGCCCGCGGGGCCAGCCCCCACGATGACCACATCGTATTCCATCGTCTCGCGCTGCACATCGGTCATGTTCTTTCCTCTCCCTAGGCGGCTCGTCTGAGAAATTATGTTTCGCCGTGAATATCGTGCCGCAGCGCGGCGGGTCAATTGTAACGGCGTGTCATTTTGGCTTTTGCAGGTCCAAAGTCACGGTTTTTCGTCTTCTGTTTGGCTAAATAGGGCGCTCGGCGGCCTTGTCCTGCGATTCTTGGCGGGGGGACGCGCGGTTTGGGCCATTCCCCTTGCAATTGGCGGGCTGATTGGGTGAATTATCCAGAACTGAAAGCGTGCAAAGGGGCCTTGGTCAAAGGCCCCTTCGTTATTACCCGTGGAGGACCGCATGGAAAAGATCCCGATGACTCGCGAAGGTTTCGTCGCGTTGGAGGCGGAATTGAAGCACCTGAAAAGCGTGGAGCGTCCCGAGATCATCAAAGCCATCGCCGAAGCGCGAGAGCTAGGCGATCTGTCCGAGAACGCGGAATATCATTCGGCACGCGAAAAACAGTCGTTCATCGAAGGCCGGATCAAAGAGCTTGAGGGCGTGATCTCTTTGGCGGATGTGATCGACCCCAAGACCTTGTCGGGGACGGTGAAATTCGGCGCCAAGGTTACGGTCGTTGACGAAGACACGGACGAAGAAAAGGTCTGGCAGATCGTCGGCGAATACGAAGCCAACATCGAAAAGGGCCTGCTGAACGTCAAATCGCCCATCGCGCGTGCGCTGATCGGCAAGGACGAAGGCGACTCGGTCGAGGTGCGGACCCCCGGGGGCGAACGGTCTTACGAGATCCTGAAGATCGAATACAGTTAAGGGGTGATCCCCAGCTTGGGCGCAGCATGACCGACGATTCCGATCCTTCCCCGACACCTGTGGGTGTCTACGACCAGCGCGCGCCAGAGGAAAAGTCGCCCGCTGAACGCATCGCTATCGTCGTGTCTGTCCTGTGGTTGTTGGGGTCAGGCGCCTTCTTCTTGTTTCTGCGCAACCCGGATGGGGCGCAGGAGGGATCATTTGATCCGCTGATTTTCATCATGGTGCTGATGGCGGTATTCCTGCCGATCGCGATGTTCTGGGTGGCAGCGGTCGCCGCGCGATCCAGCCGTACGATCCGCGAGGAAAGCCAACAACTGCGCGCCGCGATCGACGCAATCCGAGAAAGCTATATCGCCGAGATGCAGCGCAGTCAGGGGCATGGCGAAGGCAGCATTGCGCAGAAGCTGGATGAAATCGCCGCCGCGCAACGCAAGACCGAATCCGCGCTGGCCACGTTCCACACCACGCGTACGGCCGAAGCACCCAAGCCCGTGGCTGAACCGACGCCCGTCCCACCCGCCGAAGAACAGGTCGACCTGCCACTGGAGGTCGCGCCGGAAAATGACGTCGCGCCGCTGCCGCGGGCCACGTTCATCCGCGCGCTGAATTTTCCCGAAACGGCCGAAGACGAGGTCGGTTTTGCCGCGCTTCGCCGTGCGCTGACCGATCGGCAAGCCGCGAACCTGATCCAGGCGGCACAGGATATCCTGACCCTGCTGTCTCAGGACGGGATCTACATGGATGATCTGCGTCCTGACATGGCCCGGCCCGAGATCTGGCGTCGCTTTGCTGCGGGCGAACGTGGGCGGGTGGTCGCCGCATTGGGCGGCATCCGCGATCGGTCCTCGCTGGCATTGACCGCAGGTCGGATGCGGCAGGACCCTGTGTTCCGCGACGCGGCGCATCATTTCCTGCGGCGGTTCGATCAGATGTTTGTGGAGTTCGAAAAGACCGCCAGCGATCAGGAAATCACCGAACTGTCCGAAACCCGCACGTCCCGTGCCTTCATGCTGCTGGGACGGGTCGCCGGGGTCTTTAACTGATCTGCAGATAGTCCCGAATGAACGCTGCAATGGCCTGCGTATCGTTCAGGTCAAAGACCGGCTGGCTTTGGTCACATAGCTCTGGCGCGTCTGCGGCGACGGCAACGATGCCGGTGTCGTCCGCGGCCAGATAGGGCTGTCCGGTGGCTTGCCGATGCGCCTCAATCCGGGGGTGGGGGCCGCGCTTGTAGCCTTCGACCAAAATCAGATCGACCGGTGCCAGTTTGGACAACAACTCCGGCAACTCAGGCTCTGGCGCATCGCGAAGTTCGTGCAGGATTGCCCAACGAGAGCCGGATACCACCAGCGTTTCCTGCGCCCCGGCTTCGCGGTGTCGATAGCTGTCCTTGCCCGGCTGATCCAGATCGACGCTGTGGTGCGTGTGTTTCACTGTCGATACGGATAGGCCCTTTGCGGTGAAATGCGACACCAGCCGCTCCATCAGCCCGGTCTTGCCAGAGTTCTTCCAGCCAGCGATGCCCATAACCTTCATGCGGTATTATCCAGATAAGCTTGCGCGCGGGCAAGATCGTCCGGCGTGTTGACGTTGGAGAACCCGTCGGGCGTTGTCGCAGGAAACTCTGCCCGGTGCGCGCCAACGGCAGAGGTCCAGTCGGTGACCTTGCGGCTGCCTTGTTCGATCGCCAAGGCCAGATCAGCGGCCAAGGCGGTGGGCCACAAACCGCACACCGGATGATCGCGGCCTGCGCTTGCGGCGATTGCGGGCGTCGTTGTCGGGTCGCCTGACGCCAGCATTAGGCGCGGGATCAGATCGCCGGGAAGGAACGGCGCATCGGCTGGGACGGTAATGACGAAATCATCGGTGCTGGCCCAACGCATCGCGGTCAGGATGCCAGCCAAGGGACCGGGATGATCTTCGACCACGTCCGCCAACAGATCGACCCCAAGCGCTTCATAGGCGGGGTCTGCGCGGTTCACGTTCACGGCGATTTGCCCGGCTTGCGGCGCGATCCGGTCCATTACATGGCCGATCAGAGGACGACCCGCCAACGTCTGCAACGCCTTGTCGGCCCCGCCCATACGCCGTGACAATCCACCGGCCAGAATGACCACGCACGGCGCGTTCATGCGGCGCGGCCTGGGATCAGCGCAAGGGCGTGTTTGTGGGTGGGCTGCAATTGCATAGGTTGGATCGAGGGCATAGGAACGGTTTCGGACTTCCTTACGTGTAAAACCACATGCCCTCCACCACTTCCCATATGTTTTGGCGCGGATTTCGCGACGGCGCGCCGTTTTTGCTGGTGGTTGGTCCGTTCTCAATCCTGTTTGGCGTGGTCGCGGCCGAAGCGGGGTTGAATGTATTAGAGGCGTTGGGTTTTTCCGTGGTGGTCATCGCGGGCGCGGCGCAATTCACCGCGTTGCAACTGCTGCGCGACGATGCACCGACGGTGATCGTGATCCTGTCGGCGCTGGCAATCAATCTGCGAATGGCGATGTATTCCGCGACGCTAACGCCGCATCTGGGTAAGGCGCCGCTGTGGCAGCGTGCTTTGGTGGCGTATTTCCTTGTAGATCAGAGCTTTGCCTTAGCCTCGGCGAAGTTTGACAAAGAGCCTGCGCTGACTGTCCCGCAGAAGGTCGCCTATTTCTTTGGGGTCGTCACGCCGATCTGCCCCATGTGGTACGTGCTGACCGTGGTCGGTGCGCTGATCGGAAACGCGATCCCGCCGGAATACGCTTTGGACTTTGCTCTGCCGATCACGTTTCTGGCCATGATCGCGCCGATGCTGCGATCTGTGCCGCATCTGACGGCCGCGATCGTTGCCGTGACCGCGTCGCTGGTGTTCGTAGGCTTGCCGCTGAACCTAGGCCTTCTGATCGCCGGGCTGCTGGGCATGATCGCCGGGGCGCAGGCCGAACTGTGGGTGGCGCGCCGACAAAAAGAGGTGTCGGCATGATCGACCGCGTAGAGCTTTGGTTTGTGATTGCCGCGCTTGGGCTGGGCAGCTTTGGCTTGCGGTTCGTTTTTCTGGGGATCGTCGGCGGGCGGGCGATGCCGGAATGGCTGCTGCGCCACCTGCGCTATACCGCCGCTGCTGTGCTGCCTGCGTTGGTCGCGCCGCTGGTCGTTTGGCCCGGTGCTACTGGTGGAGAGATCGATCCCCCCCGCCTGATCGCCGCCATCGCTGCCGTCGTGGTTGGATTGACCACGGGTCGGACACTGGCCGCGATCCTATGCGGGTTCGGCGCGCTTTACGCGATGATCTGGCTGCTGGGCTGACGCCCGGCAACACCTTTGGAAATCAATCGTTTTCGACGATCTGCGTGCTGCGTGCGCCCGCCACGGCCTTGAACTGCTTTTCCAGTTGCACCGGATAATAGGTCGGTTTGATCGACTGAAAGCCGGGCAGTGTCTGCAAAATCGACGAGGTGCTTTGCGCGCAATGGGCCGACCCGACTGGGCCGTTGGTTTTGACCTTCTGCAAGGCCATCTGCGCGACTTCGGCGCTGACCGGAATGGAAACCTTGTTCACCAAAAAGGTGGAGCGTGCGTGCGCACTGGAAAAGGCTTTTTCGACAGGTGGGGTAAAGCCGTAAAGTACATCGCCCGAGCGTATGACGTTTTCCGCCTTGAAGCCGCCTGCAGGGTCGAACAGCACACGTTCCGATGCGTTCACGCCAAGAGCCGTGTGAGCCCCGGCACCGGTGCGGCGATTGACGACGGTGTACAGAACCAGTTCGTTCGGGCCCCGGTTCGGAACCGCCAGCGCGGCCATTTCTGCCGGAGGCTGAAATTCGGGATTACGGATACAGCCCGCAAGAGCGGCGACCGCTACCAGGGCAAGAAACAGGCGCTTCATCGTCGTCTCCTGTCCGGGCGATCAGCCGCCCGATTGGAAATTAGCTGTTAAAAAGGGCGAGGAAGATCAGAATGCCGATCGAGATACCAGCGACCCAAGTCGAGGCTTTGACGAAACCTTCAAAGGTTTTTTCCTGAACTTCGATGTCCATTTCACCGTGCTTATGTTCGGCCATTGGGATGATCCTTGTCTTTGAACTAAGCGCTGATTAGCGGATTTGCGCCGGGCTGTCACGTCTGAGGCGGGGCCTGCGTCGACTTTTCCAGATCCCGTCGCAAGCGGAACCCGATCCGGCGCGGCGGGTCCATCGGAATGACCTTGGGCATGGCGCGGAGTGTCACGGAAAGTTGTGTAAAGTGTTGAACCAATTGGGTCTTTGCGCCAGAGCCGTCCTGCCCGTAAAAGGTGATGATATCAGGGTCGAAAAACCCCATGCCTTCGATCCGCAGCACGCCGGCCTCTCCTCCGACAAAGCCCATGGCGACTTCGTGATCGGCATCAAGATTTTCTTCGAATGCCTGAATATACAGCACCAGCCGTTCATAGGCCCATTCCGCCGGGCTTTTGGCGGAAACAGGTTTCTCGGTTACATGATTCGGCAGATCACGCTCGCCCTCGGGCAGGGCGTCGTGGCGGCGGGGCAGGGCATCGTTTTCATGAGCTTCGGCGGATGTTGCGATCTTTTCATCCATCATGTGGCCTGCCAGTAGAATGCGCCGTCATCGCCAAGCGTACGGGTCGCCCGCCCGATCTTGTGCAGATGCTGTAGGTGGGCATAAGCCTCGACCATGGCGAGGCCGTAGATCGCGTCGACGATTTCGCGTTTGAAAAGCGGAGAGAAGCAATCCACAGCGACCTTCGGGGTTTCGATGTGTTTCGACAGCCTGTCCAACGCGGTGTGGTGGTTGGCGATCAGGTCGTTCATTCGGCGCGGCAGCCCGGTAAAGGGCAGCTTGTGCCCGCCGATGACCAGCTGATCTTCGCGTGCCAGATGGGACAGCCGTTCACATGCTTCAAGCCACTCGGCCAACGGGTCGGCGTCGGGTTCGGCGGGCTGGACGCCGACATTGGGGCTGATCGTCGGCAGAACCTGATCGCCCGCGATCACCAGATTGTCGTCGCGCGACCACAGGGTTACATGCTCTGGCGCGTGGCCATTGCCCATGTGCACGTCCCAGTCACGGCCGCCTGCGCGGATCACGTCGCCCTGTTGAATGCGGGTGTGACCCACAGGCACGGGATGCACGATGTCCGAGAAGTTGAAGGGCCGTTCAGTGCGTCGTTTATCCAGACGATCCTTGGGCATCCCCGCGCGTTTCCAATATTGGATTGCTGCGTCCGAAGGGTACTTCTCTTCGTCCAGCACCAGCATCCGGGTCAGCAGGTAGGTCGTCCGGGACGCCCAGTGTTCGGCACCGTGATGCGTCATCAGCCAGCCCAGCATCCCGACGTGGTCAGGGTGGTGGTGTGTGCAGATGACGCGGCTGATCGGTTTGCCCTTTAGCGGCCCCGCGATGATCGCCTGCCATTCTTCGACCGTGTCGGGCCGATAGGTACCCGTGTCGATGATTGTCCAGCTGTCACCGTCGTCCAGCGCGACGATGTTCACCCACTTCAGCGCCATCGGCAGGGTGATGGAGAACCACAGGACGCCTTCGGCCACCTCGACCGCCTCACCCCGGCCGGGAATTTCGGACCAGGGAAAGGCGAGCGGGGCGAAGTCAGACGGGCTCACGCGGTCAGGTCCTCGGTCGTTAGCGCATAAAGGTCTTCGGCCCCGGTGACAGCGTGGGCCAGGTGGCCGACGTGTTCCGGCAGAAGGCGGTTGATGTAGAAACGTGCCAGCCGGGTGCGTGGGCCGTTGTCGCCTTCGGCCATTGCGGCCTTTAGGTGATAATGCGCGCCCAGCACACGGGCAAAGCCCATCAGGTAGGGAACAGCCCCTGCGAAACGTTCGTTCAGATCGCCCTGATCGGCCATCCATTCGGTGGCCTCACGCAGGGTTTCTGCCGCTTGCCAGACGTTTTCGCCAAGTTCGGGCAGGGTGCTGCGGGCGGCTTCGGCGGTGGCTTCGATTTCGTCAATCAGGGTGTTGGCGGTGTCGCCACCGTCGATCATCTTGCGCGCAACCATGTCCATGGCCTGAATGCCGTTGGTGCCCTCATAGATGGCGGTCACCCGAACATCGCGCGAATATTGCGCAGCGCCGGTTTCTTCGACAAAGCCCATGCCGCCATGCACCTGCACGCCCAGTTCGGACACGCGAATGCCGACCTCGGTCCCGAAGGCCTTGGCGATGGGCGTCAGGAAGGCGGCGCGGGCGTCCCAGGATTTCTCTCCGGTGGCGTTGGCCATGTCGATGGCGACACCGCAGGCCAGCGCGATAGCGCGGGCGGCGAAGGTGTCGGCCTTCATCGTGGCAACCATGCGGCGCACGTCGGCGTGGTCCAGAATGGTGCCGGTGCCCCCGTCTTTACCGTCCAGCGGGGTGCGGCCCTGTTTACGGTCCAGTGCATATCCAATGGCGTGCTGCATTGCGCCTTCGGCAATGCCGATACCTTGAATGCCGACGCCCAGACGCGCGTTGTTCATCATGGTGAACATCGCAGCCATGCCGTTGTTTTCCTTGCCGACCAGCCAGCCGGTCGCGCCGTCGAATTCCATAACGCAGGTGGGCGACCCGTGGATGCCCATCTTGTGTTCCAGCGACACGACGCGCAGCGAGTTTGCATCGCCAAGGCTGCCGTCGTCGTTGGGGATGTACTTGGGCACCATAAAGAGGCTGATGCCCTTGGTGCCTGCGGGCGCATCGGGCAGGCGCGCCAGAACCAGATGGCAGACGTTGCCGCCAAAATCGTGGTCGCCCCAAGAGATATAGATCTTCTGACCTGTGATGGCGTAGGTGTCGTCGCCCTTCGGTTCAGCCTTGGAGGTCAGCGCGCCCACGTCTGAACCGGCTTGCGGTTCGGTCAGGTTCATCGTGCCCGTCCATTCACCCGAGGTGAGCTTGGGCAGATACATCTCTTTCATCCATTCGGGCGCGTGGTGTTCCAGCGCCTCGATCTGGCCTTGGGTCAGCAGCGGGTTCAGACCCAGCGACATATTGGCCGCCGCGAACATGTCGTTGACCGCGCAGTTCAACGTCAGGGGCAGGCCCATGCCGCCGTATTCCGGCATCGCCGCCAGACCGACCCAGCCGCCTTCGGTGATCGCCTTGAAGCCTTCGTCAAACCCCTTGGAGGTGCGTACAACGCCGTTTTCCAGCCGTGCCGGATACAGGTCACCATTTCGGTTCAGGGGGGCCAGCTTGTCATCGGCCAGCTTGGCAACTTCGGTCAGGATAGCGTCGACCGTGTCCGGCGTCGCCTCTGCGTACTTCTCGGTCTCCGCGATTTTGGCGAAGTCGACAACATTTTCCAGAACGAACGAATATTCCGATACGGGGGAGCGATATGGCATAAGGACCTCCTCATAACTGCGGCGTTTGCTTGGCAAGCGGCACGTCGTCTTCTATGCACGGCTTTGGGCCGAAAGACTAGAGACGCGACTGCTGAGTGCCCTTAAACGCGGCGTCATTTGAAGGTGTTGCAGTGACCGAAGTGATCAAGCCGGATTCGTCAGGACTTGCCCGCGCCGCTGCGATTCTGGACGACGGCGGTCTTGTCGGTATGCCGACCGAAACGGTTTACGGGCTGGCTGGCGATGCTGCGAACGACCGTGCGGTCGCCGCGATCTATCAGGCGAAAGGGCGTCCCAGCTTTAATCCGCTGATCGTCCATGTGGCTGATGTCGATCAGATTTCCCCCTTGGGTCATCTGTCGGATTCGGCAAAGCGATTGGCAGACGCGTTCTGGCCGGGCCCACTGACGCTGGTGCTGCCGCTGCGTGACGATGCGCCGGTGTCGGCCTTGGTCACCGCTGGCCTTCCGACCTTGGCGGTGCGGGTGCCGGGCCACCCTGTGTCGCGGGCGCTGTTGCAAACCTTCGGCCGGGGGGTCGCCGCGCCGTCGGCCAATCCTTCCGGGCGCGTCAGCCCAGTGTCTGCGGCGCACGTTATTGCGGGCCTCGATGGGCGGATCGATGCGGTTTTGGATGGCGGCGAATGTTCGGTCGGGTTGGAAAGCACCATCGTTGGTTTTGCAGACGCATCCCCGATGATCCTGCGGGAAGGCGGCGTGCCGGCAGAAGCTTTGGCCGAGGTTCTTGGCCGCCCCTTAGCGGTCAGGGAAGAGGCCGGGGCGATCACCGCGCCGGGGCAGATGGCATCCCACTATGCGCCCGTGGGGCGGGTTCGGATCAATGTGACGCAGCCAGAGCCGGAGGAAACCTTCGTCGGTTTCGGCCCGGTGGAGTGTGATCTGAACCTGTCGGAAAATGCTGATCTGGCAGAGGCCGCGGCAAACCTGTTTCGCCATTTCCATCAATTGGATGCCATGGGCGCGACCCGGATTGCCGTGGCGCCCGTACCCGACGAAGGTCTGGGTCGTGCGATCAATGATCGTCTGCGCCGGGCGGCCGCGCCGCGTTAGGCGTGACCTGCGGTCGACGACAGGGCCAGCGCATCGATGTTTTCGTTCGCCAGCGCGACTTCCCATTTCTTCTTGTCAGGGGTGCCGAAAAGCAGATCGAACGGCGCATCACCGGTTAGCCAAGCATTCTGAGCCAGTTCGCTTTCCAGCTGTCCCGGCCCCCAGCCGCAATACCCCAACATGATCAACGTCTTATCCGGGCCGTTTTCCTGTGCGATATCTTCAAGGATATCCAAGGTGCCGGTCAGCGCGATTTCCGATGTCACGGGCAAGGTCGAAATTGCGCTGGAATAATCGCGGGAATGCAGAACGAACCCGCGTTCCGTTTCGACCGGCCCGCCCGCATGGATCGGTCTGTCGCGGAAATCAGGCGCGCGGTCCAGATCAAGCTGATCGGCCAGATGCGAAAGGTCCACATCGCCCGTGGGGTGATTGATGATCAGCCCCATCGCGCCTTCGTCGGAATGGGCGCAGATCAGGATGACCGACCGCGCAAATCTGGGGTCGCCCATGTCAGGCATGGCGATCAGGATTTTTCCACTAAGGTCCAGTGTCTGTTCCAAGTCAGTACCGGAGGGGCTGGTTTTGCTGGCTGCTCATACTTTTGAGTGTGGGATCTTTGTGGCCCGGTTTCAACGGTTGAGCTGTTGCAACATCCTATCGCCTATTTGTGAGTTGGCATTGAATTGCCGAACCGCCATCTCTGATGGCATGAAAATGTTGCGCGCACTCACACTTGGGCTGGCTGCCCTGCTTCCGGTTTCGGTTTTGGCAAACCCCTATGCCGACAATCTGTCGGCACGTCTGGTGCAGGGATGGCAGCAGGGGGATGGCAGCCATATCGTCGGGTTGGAACTGACCCTGAAAGACGGATGGAAAACCTACTGGCGTGCGCCGGGCGATGCGGGCGTTCCGCCCATATTTTCGTGGTCCGGGTCCAGCAACGTGGCGCGTGTCGACGTGATATGGCCGAAGCCTGAGGTGTTTTTCCAAAACGGAATGCGATCCATCGGGTACAGCGACCGCGTGATCCTTCCTCTGCATGTTCAGCCTGCACAGGGCGGGGCAGTTGAATTGGATGGCCAGTTGCAGATCGGGATATGTTCCGACATCTGTGTGCCTTTGGGGGTGGATCTGTCTGCGCTGCCTTTGCCTGAAACCTCGCGACGAAACGCGGCGATCGTGGCGGCTTTGGCTGAACGGCCCTTCACCGCGAGGCAGGGCCGGGTGCGCAACGTGTCCTGCGACGTGGCGCCTGCGGGCAAAAAGATGCGGTTGCGGGCGCAGATCGAACTGCCGTCCACTGGTGGGAATGAGGTCGTTGTTTTTGAGCCTCGTGACCCGTCGATCTGGGTATCCGAGTCAGTCACAAAACGTCAGGGCAATCGTCTGATCGCCGAGGTCGACATGATGGCGATGACCGGCGGTGCGATGATGCTGGACCGCGAAGCACTGCGCCTGACGGTTCTGGGTGATGCCTCTGCCGTCGAAATCAACGGCTGCCCGGCTCGATGATCTTTGCCCTTTTAGGCGGCGCGCCGTCGGGTCAATCCCAGCGATATGGCGCTGATGACGTAGATCACAAAGGTGATTAGCGCGGCACCAAGAACGAACAGCACCAGCGCGGACATCATCGGCGATCCCAGCGGCGCTGCGGCGGCCAAGGGCTCGGGCAGGCTCCCGCTCCACAAGGTCCAGCCCATCGTAGCAATCAGCCACAGACCTGTCGCCGCGCTTGCGCCTAGGGTCACGGCCCGCAGGGGGCGGGCACGGTCAGCCCGCATTCCACGTCGCCAAGACCGCACCAGCCGCCCGATATCATCCTGAACCGCCATCAAGGCCGGAACGATCATCAGAACCAGCACCATCCCGAAGCCTAAGCCATAGACCAGAGTGATCACCGTCGGGCGCAGGAACTGCGCTTGGCTGGATTGTTCGTACAGTAGCGGGGCCAGACCCAGAACCGTTGTCAAAGTGGTCAAGACCACGGGCCGCAAACGATCTGCCGCCCCGTCGATGATTGATGGCACCAAGCCACGCGTTTCCGAATATTCGTCAATCGTCGTCACCAGAACGATCGAGTCGTTGATAATGATGCCGGTCATGCCCAGCAGCCCGACGACCGTGAACATCGACAGCGGTACGTCCCACAAATAGTGCCCGTAAATAGTGCCAACCAAGCCGAAGGGGATGATCGCCATGACGACCATCGGTCTGGTCCAACTGGAAAACACCCACGCCAGAACAAGGTAAATACCCAGCAGAACAAGGATCGCGCCGTTGCGGGCATCGGTCAGGAAATCGCTTTCTTGTTCGCTTAGCCCCGACAGACGCCATTCGACCTGCTGTTCGCTGGCGATGGTCGGCAGGATGTCTGTCTGCAGCGCCTCGATGATCTCAGCCGCGCGGGCGGGGTCGTCTTCGGAAATGTCGCCGTTCACGGAAATCAGACGCAACCCGTTTTCGCGCCGCACGGTCGAAAACCCGGTCTGCCGCGTGACACGGACGATGTCGGCCAAGGGCACATAGCTGCCCGCGGCTGTGCGCATCTGTGTCCGGTCAAGGAAATCGGCAGTGAGTTCGTCCTCGGGTAGTTCGACGCGGATCGTCGCGCTGCGCGGACCTTCGGGATAGGTCGCGGCTTCGATCCCGTTCAGGCGGTTGCGCAACACCCGCCCCAAGCCATCGATGGTGAAGCCAAGCGCCTGCCCCTGCGGGGTGAGTTCCAAGATCAGCTCTTCCTTGTCGTAGGTCATGCTGTCTTCGACGGCGGACACCTCGGGGAAGGGGATCAGCGCTTCTTTAAGCGCTTCGGCGGCGTCTTTAAGCGTGCCCGCGTTCGCGCCGTAGAACTGCACGTCCAACGCATCACCCCCAGGGCCAGAGCGCCAGCCGCGAAACGACAGTTCTTCTAGCATGGGGTGGCGTTCGACCTTGTCCTGCAGGGCGCCAAGAAAGGCGAAGGAGGAATAGGGGCGGAAATCCGGGTCGATCAGTTCAATCGCGATGCTGCCCAGAAGGTCTGCGTCTTTGGTGTCGGACCCGGTCAATGCGCGCCCGGTGTTGCCGCCGATTTCGGCCAGCGCGTAATCGACGGGGTTGCGGCCATGCTCGGCCTCGTATTCCCCGGCCAGATCGTTGACCGCCTGTTGCAGCAGCCGCAGCTGCGCGATCGTATCGGCGCGGGTGGCGCCCTCGGCCATCATAAAGTTGCCGCTGATCGACCCACGTTCGGGCGCATTGAAAAACCGCCATGGCACCTGCCCGCTGATCAACAGAACGGCTTGGGTCGACAGGGCGACCGTGACCAGCGCCAGCACCGGATACCGCGCCCAGACGACGGCGGCCATGAAGGGGCGGAACAGCGTGTCGCGGACCCAGCCGAAGCCTTTGTTCACCTGACGCGAGGGCCAGTCGTACCAATGTTCCTTGTCGGTGTGTTCCAACGCGTGGGACATGTGGCGCGGCAGGATCAGGAAGCATTCGACCAGCGATGCAATCAGTACCGCGATCACGGTGAACGGAATATCTGCGATCATGTCGCCAAATCGTCCGCCGATAGCCGTCAAGCCAAAGAAGGCGATGACCGTGGTCAGCGTCGCGGAAAAGACCGGCATCGCCATGCGGCGGGCGGCATTTTCGGCGGCGACAATAGGCTCTTCCCTTAGCTTGCGGGCACGGGCATCCGCATGTTCGCCCACGACAATCGCGTCATCCACCACGATACCGGTCGTGATGATCAGCGCAAAAAGCGAGATCATGTTGATCGTCAGCCCGCCCAGATACATCAGCGCGATGGCGGCTAGCATCGACACCGGGATCCCCGCCGCGACCCAGAACGCCGTGCGCGCGTTAAGGAACAGGAACAGCAGGACCAGCACCAGACCCAGCCCCATCAGGCCGTTGTCCAGCAGGATGTTCAGGCGACCGGTGATCGCTTCGGCCCGGGTGCGGATCAGATCGATCGATGTGCCTTCGGGCAGGGTTGTGACCATGCGATCTGCAACGTCCTGCACGATGTTCTGGATTTCGATCGCGTCGCCCTGATCTGATCGGTCCACGCGCACGGAAATGGCAGGGTTGTCGCCCACGAAATAGCCGCGCAGACGTGCGGCGCCTTCGACGGTGATCGTCGCCACGTCGCCGACGATCAGGTTCGACCCATCGGTGTTCGACCGCAAAACGATACCCGCGATCTGATCGGCAGACCGTTTTTCGACCCCGGTACGCACGCGGGCATTCGCACCCGTCACGTCGCCTGCGGGGCTTGCATCGACCTCGGCCGCGATGGCGCTGGCGATCTCGGCCATGGTCACGTCATAGGCAATCAGGTTGACCGAGGGCACTTCGATCAATGTCTGCGGCGCGGCGACGCCACGGATGGTGGTGCGGGTGACGCCTTCTGCAAAGAGGCGGGTCACGAATTCATCGGCAAATCGACCCAGTTGATCGACGGCGACTGGTCCCGTGATGACCACATCCGTGACCCGGTCGCGCCAGCCACCGCGGCGAATGTTCGGGTCTTCGGCTTCTTCGGGCAGGTTGGTGATTGCGTCCACTGCCGCCTGCACGTCGTCGCCCGCGCGCGACATGTCCCAGCCCGGCTCGAACTCCAGATTGATCGAGGCGCGGCCTTCTGTCGAGGTCGAAGATGAGCTTTCCACGCCTTCGACCGCGAGTAAGGTCGGCTCCATGATCTGGACGATGGCGCTGTCGATATCTTCTGCGCCGGCCCCGTCCCATGTGACAGATACGTTGATGTCATCAATGATAGTGTCGGGAAAAAACTGCGCCCGCATCTGCGGTACGGCGGCGATGCCCAAAGTCAGAAGAACGACCAGCAGAAGGTTCGCGGCGGTCCTGTGTCGGGTGAAGTACGACAGGATGCCTTGGGCGCGTTCCGGGGCGGGGATCATGTCAGCCTCCCATCCGGGATTCGATGCGTTCGACCATTGCGGCGGGGACGCGGTCGGCATCAAGCTGCGTCAGGATCCGGGTTTTGACGTCAGACGGCAAGCGGGTGTTGCCGTTCACGAAGGCCTTAAGCTTTTCACGTCGTTCGGGCGTCAGTTCCACCAAAGATGGGGTCGCTGCTTCGGCCTGCGGGCCAGTGCGCAGCGGACGAACTTTGATCCCTGCCCCCAGCAGAGGGGATCGTTGGGCCACGATCTCGCGGCCTTCGATGATCGGAGACCGAACCAAAACATCATCCCCCTGACGTCGCATCAGGGTCACCGGCAGCACCTCAAGCCGTTCTTCGGCGTTGATGGCAAGAACGGTTTCGGCGGCATCTACGGCGGTCGCGGGCAGGCGGGCCACGCGTTCCAGCGGGGGTTCAGTGACCAATACAGTGACAAAATCACCCGGCTTCAGCCCGCGTGCGGTGTCGAGGCGGGCAAAGATCAGGCGTCCGGTCTGCCCTTCGGCGACTGCGGCGCTGTCTCGGGTGATCGTGCCTTCGCTGGCCAAGGCGATACCAGAGACGTCCAGCGTAACGGTAACTGGCGCCTGTAACAGCTCACCATCTTCATTCAGAAGACGGGCGTATTGCGAGGTGGAGACGCGGAACGCTACTTCAAGCGCGTTGTCATCAACCAGCTGTGTCAGCTGTTCATTGGCTGAAACGAGGCCCCCTTGGACCGCGTTGGTTTCCGACAGGGTGCCATCGAATTCAGCGCGGATCACCGTGTCGTCCAGATCGCGCTGTGCCTCTGCCTGCGCGATGCGGGCGCGGTTCAGGGCGTTGGCCGCCGTATCGACGCGCGTTTCAGCTTGGGCCAGCGCGTTGCGGGCCGATAGAACCGCCTGCCGGGCAGAGGCCGCAGCCAGTTCGGCCGTTTCCACAGCAGAGGCGCTGCCGACGCCGCGATCCGCCAGATCGACCTGCCGTTCATACGCGCGTTGCCGCAAATCTGCCTGTTCCTGCAACGAGGTCAGCGTATCGCGCGCTATTTCTACGGCAGACCTTGCGTCGCGTGCCGCAACCTCGGCATCGGCCAGATCGTTGGTGGCGCGGTCCAGCGCGGATTGCGCGTTGGCCGGGTTGATGCGCGCCAGAACCTGACCGGCAGTGACGCGTGCGCCGTCTTCGAAACCTTCGGCCAGTTCGACGATGGTGCCGCCCGATGCCGCGCGGATTTCCAGTGTCCGGCGACTTTGAACCTCACCAAAGACGGTCATGATGGGCGTAATGGTTTCCAGTTGTGCCTGCACAAGGTTCACCGAAAACACCCGTTCGCGCGCCGTCGGCATGCGGGGTTCATCCGACATACGGGCCACGACCGCGTCGCGCACGTTGGCCACAGCAAAGACCAGCAGGCCAAGGGTCACTGCAATCAGGAACAGACCTGTCAGGCTATGTCTAAGAAACCGCATTCAAAACTTCCAAAAAGGGGCACCCACACATGGTACGCCCGTGGCTTGGTTTGCCAAGCCACGACCACGTGACATCCTTTTTACGTCGGACGTGCGGGATTCCGTCGAAAATAAACTGACTACTTTCGCCGCAGGTGTTCGTCGAGCCGGGGCATGATCTCGACAAAGTTGCAGGGGTTGTGGCGGTAGTCGAACTGGTGGACGAGGATTTCGTCCCAAGCGTCCTTGCAGGCGCCAGTGCTGCCGGGCAGGGCAAACAGGTAGGTGCCGCCCGCGACGCCAGCGGTGGCGCGGCTTTGTACCGCCGAGGTCCCGATCTTTTTCATCGAGACGATGGTGAAGACAGTCCCGAAGGCGTCGATTTCTTTTTCGTAGACGTCCCTGTGCGCTTCGACGGTCACATCGCGTCCTGTCAGGCCAGTGCCTCCGGTCGACACGATTGCGTCGATGGCCGGATCGGCGATCCAGTCGCGCAGCTGGGCGCTGATCTTGTCGCGGTCGTCGGTGGTGATGGCCCGCGCGGCCAGTCGGTGGCCCGCATCTTCGATCCGCTGAACCAGCGTGTCGCCGGATTTATCTTCGGCCAGCGTGCGGGTGTCCGACACGGTCAGGACGGCGATACCGATAGGGATGAACTCTTTGGTCATTTTGCCTCCAGCGTGGCAAGGCGCAGGGCCAGCAGGCCGAAAACCCCGGCGCTGATGCGGCCCAGCCATGTTGCGAATCTGTCTGACCGGGCCAATCGGTTACCCGCGCCGCCCGCCAGTTGACCGACCAGCCCGTTGATGATGAACCCGCCCAGCCCAAGCATGGCGCCGTAGGTCAGGAATTGCGGCAAAAGCGCACGCGCGGGGTCGATGAACTGCGGAATGAAGGCCAGCACGAACAGGATCACCTTGGGGTTCGTCAGGTTAACCATCAACCCTTCGCGCAAGGCGTGGCTTGGCAGATGATCAGGCACGTCCTGACGGGTCTGGCGCAGGGAGTTGAGCGCCAGCCACAACAGATAGACCACGCCGATCCAGCGGATCACGGTGAGGATGCCGGGATGTGCCGCGATCAGGGCCGCAAGGCCAAGGCCCGCGACGGTTGCATGCACGAAAGAGCCAAGTGAGATACCAAGCGATGCGGCCCAAGCTGCACGCGGCCCCCGCCGCAGCCCTTGGGCAAAGCAAAACATCATGTCCGCGCCGGGCGTGAGGTTCAGCGCCAAACCCGCAGGCAAAAAGGCCAAAAGCAACAGAGGGTCAAAAGGCATCAGCGTCAGGCCTTTGCGTTCAGGCGCACGCGCAGGGACAAAAGGTCTTTCCACGCGTCACGCTTGGCATGGGGCTGGTTAATATTCGTGGGGTGCACCATGGGCAGGGCGGGGATGCCGAACGCCTCGTCCCATGTGCCGCGCAGGCGCATGATGCCCTGTTTCTTGACCGCTGCCAGACAGGCGATGTTCCCCATCATCACCAAGAAATCAGGCGCGACCAGTTCGACATGCTTTTGCAGGAACGGCAGCATCATCGCGATTTCTTCGGGCGCAGGGTCGCGGTTCTGTGGTGGTCGCCAAGGCAGGACGTTTGTGATGTAGACGGCCGTTTCGGGGTCTTCCGATCCGCGGTTCAGACAAATTGCCGCCAGCATCCGGTCCAGCAAAGCTCCGGTTCGGTCTGTGAACGGCTGCCCCGCCCGGTCGTCTTCGCGGCTGGGCGCTTCACCAAGGATCATGACGCGAGCGGCGGGGTTTCCGTCGCCAAAGACCAGCGATTTGGCGCCGCGCTTCAGCGCGCAGTGGTCAAACCCGGCCAGTGCCTGTCTCAATTCGTCCAGAGACGTTGCCGCACCAGCCGCGTGTCGGGCTACTTCGACCGCGTCGATTTCCTTGCGCTCGACCGGTTGAAGGTGCGCCTGCGCCTTGGCTTTTGCTGGGGGATTGGCGGCCAGTTCCTCGGCCACGGCAAAGCGATCGATGGGGGTATCCCCGATCGCTTCGTCCGCGCCCAGATCGACCTGCCAGTCCAGCAGGGCGACCGCGCTGTGCCAGTCAGCAGCCGATTCCATGGACCAAACCTATAATGCCGCGGGGGCGGGGGAAACTAGGGCTGGAATTCATGTGGCTTTGCCAATAATTACGGGCGGAAACTTGATGGCGGGGATGGTCATGGACGATCTTTTCAATTCCTTCATGAACGGACCGGACGAAAAAGGTCGGTTTGGGCAATTCGGCGGGCGCTTTGTGTCGGAAACGCTGATGCCCCTGATCCTTGATCTTGAAGCCGAGTACGAGAAGGCCAAGACCGACGACACCTTCTGGGCCGAGATGGATGATCTGTGGAAGAACTACGTCGGTCGCCCGTCGCCGCTGTATTATGCCGCGCGGCTGACCGAACATCTGGGCGGCGCCAAAATCTACCTCAAGCGGGATGAGCTGAACCACACCGGCGCGCACAAGATCAACAACGTGCTGGGCCAGATCATTCTGGCGCGCCGCATGGGCAAGACCCGGATCATCGCGGAAACCGGTGCGGGGCAGCATGGTGTGGCCACGGCGACCGTCTGCGCCAAGTTCGGTTTGAAATGCGTGATCTACATGGGCGCGCATGACGTGCAGCGTCAGGCGCCCAACGTGTTCCGTATGCGGTTGCTGGGGGCCGAAGTGGTTCCCGTGACCTCGGGTCGGGGGACGTTGAAAGACGCAATGAACGATGCGCTGCGCGACTGGGTCACCAATGTGCACGAGACGTTCTATTGCATCGGCACCGTCGCTGGCCCGCATCCCTATCCGGCCATGGTCCGTGATTTCCAGTCGATCATCGGCAAGGAAGTCCGCTGGCAACTGGCCGAGCAGGAAGGCGAAGGCCGTCTGCCCGACACGATCATCGCGGCCATTGGCGGCGGGTCTAATGCCATGGGTCTGTTCTATCCGTTCCTAGATGACCCATCCGTTCAGATCATAGGCGTCGAAGCCGGGGGCAAGGGCGTCAACGACGATATGGAGCATTGCGCGTCACTGACGGGCGGACGTCCGGGCGTGCTGCATGGCAACCGGACCTATCTGCTGCAGGATGACGACGGTCAGATCCTCGAAGGATATTCGATCTCGGCCGGGTTGGATTATCCAGGTATTGGCCCCGAGCATTCGTGGCTGCATGACATTGGCCGGGCGCAATATGTCTCGATCACCGACATGGAGGCGCTGGAGGCGTTCCAACTGTCCTGTTCGACCGAAGGCATCATTCCCGCGTTGGAGCCCTGCCACGCACTGGCGCATGTGATGAAGATCGCGCCGACGCTGCCCAAGGACCACATCATCGTCATGAACATGTGCGGTCGCGGTGACAAAGACGTGCAGACCGTGGCGCGGTTCCTTGGCTTCGATATGTCCGATACGGAAGGCCGGTCCGCCGACTAACCCCGGTTTAGACATTTGGTTTATGCATGCAGACCCCCGGTTTATAGCCGGGGGTTTGTACTTTTGGGACAATATGCCTGCCCCGCCGGATCGGGGATGTGATCGGTGTCGCCATCGTCGGCGTCGATTTTCGAAAAGGCTAGACCAATGACCAATATGACCCGCAACACGATCGTTGCCTTAGCGTTCGCCATTACCGGCACGATGGCCCTGTCTCAATCCGCGTCGGACGCGCTGGTGGCGCAGCTATCGGAACAAGGGTTCTCTCGGATCGAGGTGAAGACGGGGCTGTCCCAAACCAAGATCGAAGCGACCAATGGCGTCGAAAAGCACGAGTACGTCATCGACAACGTGACCGGCGGTATGCTGAAATCCGAAGTCGGAGCGCTGGACGCGGACGACAGCAATCGGCCCGGCATCTTCACGCGTCTTTCGCAGGCGAATTTCCTGCGTGGTGACGATGATGGCCATCGCGGTCATGGATCAGACGATGACGGTGACCACGGGGATGATGACCATGGTGAGCGCGGTGATGATCATAGCGGGTCGGGCAGAGACCACGACCGCGGCGATGATCACGGCGATGATCATGGGGGCGACCATAACGGTGACCACGATAGCGGTCGCGGCGACGATGGTGGCCACGGATCGGACCACGATTGAGGCGTGGTGTGAAAAACAAGGCCTCCTGCCAGCGTAGGGGGCCTATGGGTGCAAAGGAAACTTTGATGACGACTATCAGATCCGCGATGTTCATTGCCATTTCGACAGTTCTGCTGGCGACGGCAGCCGTTGCGCAGGATCGTGTGCAGGGTCTGATCCAGTCCCTTCAGACGCAGGGTTTCAGCCGGATCAAGGTCGAGCGTACGTGGCTGGGCCGGACCCGGATCGAAGCGCGTGGACCCAATGGCGAACGTGAGATCATCGTGAACGATCGCACCGGAGAGGTGCTGCGCGACTATTTCGAAGACGATCAAGATGATGACGACGATGATGACGATAAGTCTGATCGCAGTGGTAAGTCCGGTTCCGGCGGCGGGGATGATGACGATGGTGATGACGGCGACGACGGGGACCGCGACGGCGACAGCGATGGCGACAGCGATGGTGATGATGGAGGCGATGGTGACGATTGATCTGTTGTGTCAGCCGCGTGGAATCTTATGAACCGGCGCGCTCTGGGGCTGTTTATTCTGGTCGTTTTCCAGGTGTCCTGTGCGCTGTTCTTTATCTCGGACATTCTGTCATCGGTGATCGGCATCCGTAGCCGCCCGATGTCATGGCAGATGCGTGAAATCATCGAACTGCTGGTCGCTGCCGGATTGATGTCGGGCGTGATCTTGGGTGCCGTCGTCCTGCGGCGGACAATCCGCAGCGAAGAGCGCGCCCGCGAAAAGCTGCGCCGCGCGTCTGGCGCGTTCATGGATATGCTTGAAGAAACCTTCGACCAATGGGGGCTGACACCTGCGGAGCGTGACGTCACCCTGTTTTCGGTAAAGGGGTTTTCTATCTCGGAAATCGCGCAACTGCGTGGGGTCAGTGACGGAACGATCAAAGCCCAGACCAACGCGATTTATCGCAAGGCGGGGGTGTCGGGGCGGTCGCAATTGCTGGCGCTGTTTATCGATCAGGTGGTGGAGTTGCCTGAAGCAGGCTCTGGCAGCTCAGGAGACGGCAGTCCCAAAGCCGCTTAGCCGTAGTCGCACTGTCAGTCCTGCGCGACCTCGTACTCCTTCAGGATTTCCAGCGGCACGATCTCCAATGCCTTTTTATGCGTCGATTGCAGCCGCACCTTCGGCGCGCAGCCCTCATCATGGGCCTGCAGAAACCGCGATGCGCACAGGCACCATGCGTCCCCAGCCGACAGACCGGCGAAGCCGAATTCAGGCCGCGGGGTGCTAAGGTCGTTGCCTACGTATTTCGAAAAGGCCAGAAATTCGTCGGTCATGATGGCGCAGACGGTGTGGGACCCGGTGTCTTCGGCGCAGGTGTTGCAGTGCCCATCGCGGAAATAGCCCGTCAGCGGCTGGGTCGAACAGGTTTCCAAAGGCTTGCCCAGAACGTTCACGCTGGGGTCTTGGCGGGTCATCGGGGTCTGCCTTTCATCGCGTCGGTGGCCTTTAGCGTTATGCCGTGGGGGTTCATCGATCCTAGGTCCATGATGTCCGGCTCGGCCTCTCCGGTCCAGAGGGTCAGTCGGATCCTTGCGTTCGGAGCGGTGCCTTCGGCTTCGACCCATAGGTGGGCGATAGGTGCCTCGGGGGTCGCCTTAGCCCCGGCAGTGGCCAAGGCGTCGCGGCAGGCGGCGTCGGTTGCGGGTGGAAAATATTGCCAAGCGATCGTGTGATAGATCAGGTGCAGGCGACCGGGCATGGGCGTGGCCAGTCGGCGTGCCAGCCATTCGGCGGCGTCCCCTTTTTCGACGACGGGGTCAGCGATCGACAGAGCGGCCTCAAGCCGTTGCATTCGTTCAGGCTGATCCGGCCAAGTGTAGCTGCGCAGGCGCAACACGTCGTTGGGTTCAGTCGGGTTCAGCGGGTTCAGATCGACACCGCGTCTTTCGGCGACGGTGAACGGTGCCTTTGGGGGCAGCGGCCCTGACCAATCCGGCGATAAGGTCAGAACGGGCTGCGGTGCGCCCCGCGTGGTGCCATCGGGAAGGGACAGGGCGAAGCGGTCAAAGAACAGGTTCAACCCGGCCGACGCGCCTAATTCTGACAGGCACAGGGGTAGGCCCGGACAGCGCGCCGCCAATATGTGCGCGGCCGAGATCATGGCGGCGCTGCGCCGGACCTCGTTCGTCTGGGGCGCGCTGTCCAGCCAGTGCATCAGGTGGTCGGTGTGCGCGTCCATTGCCGCACGGATCGCCGCCCAAAGGGTGCCGTCGGATGTGTCATTGGGCGGGTAGGCCGCAATCAGTCCGTCATCGCGCCCCATCAGAACCAGCGCGTGAAGCCCACCAGCAAAGCGTAGGGCAATCGCGTCGCCGTAGGCGGTGGCATCGCCCGGCCATTGAAGCAGGCGGTCGGAAACTGGATGGCCGGGGGCCAATCGCGCCCCGCAAATCCGCAACATTCGCGCCATGAAAGGTGAACCTAGGCGGCTGCACGCCTCGGCCTGACGATCAAACAGCGCCTGAAGGCTCATCTGAATTTATCGGCCAGCTTCTGAAGGGCTGACCGGCTGTCCGGTGCCTCTTCTTCCGTTTTAGTGGCCGCGCCGGCAACATCTGCGGCTTTTGCTTTGGCGGCGGACTTGTCGCCGGTTGAACTGCGCGGCGGCGCGGTGCGCAACGCGACGGCATTCATGAACTTGCACGCATCGCCCTTGGCCAGTTGCGCGGCCCCGTCGGCGACACCCCGGATGACATCGTCCAGCCAGTCCTGATCGGCCTTGGCGAAATCGGATAGGACATAACCCGCGACCCGATCCTTGTGGCCCGGATGCCCGATGCCCAGCCGGACGCGCTGATAGTCCGCCCCGATATGCTGATGGATCGACCGCAAGCCGTTATGGCCGGCATGGCCGCCGCCCTGTTTGACGCGCACCTTGCCAGGGGCAAGGTCCAGCTCGTCATGGAACACCGTCACGTCGTCCGGTGTCAGCTTGTAGAACCGCATCGCCTCTCCTACCGCCTGACCGGAAAGGTTCATGAAGGTTGTGGGCTTCAGCAGGATGACCTTTTCGCCATCCAGATTGCCTTCGCTGACCTGCCCCTGAAACTTGGAACGCCACGGGGCAAAGCCATGATCGTCAGCAATACGATCCAACGCCATGAACCCGATATTATGTCGGTTGCCCGCGTATTTTCCGCCGGGATTTCCAAGACCAACAAAGAGTTCCAAGCGCCTAGCCCCCTATGGATGCGTGGCCCCGGTTTAGCGAAGCGCCCCGCGCTGGTCCAGCAATCTAAGCCGGGGCTTGTGGCGCGCGCGGTACATCATATTGGCCCAGCCGACGATCAGAGGCGTTTTCCATCCCGCCTCGATTTCGATGTCGTCGATCAGGCGCGCGCCGTGGGACGTTTCTTCGACGCGGCCCACGTGATTCCAGCTTTTGACGCCGCTGCCTTGTTCGGTCGATCTGAACATGCGTTGTTCGTCGTCGACCTCAAGAATGGTAATCCCGTAGGGTTGGGACGGCAGTCTTCCGAAGAGAGACACCTGCGCATTGATCTGCTGACCCGGATACATGTCGCCCGAGGGCACGCCTTCCATCCTGACCATCTTGGCGTTCATTTCCACAAGCGCATCTAGGTCTTTGGTGACGGCCCAAAGGTCATCTGGGGAACAGGTATAATCGCTGACAACATGGACATGGCCGGGCATGGAACGCTCCTGATTGAACACGCCAAGCGTGGCACGCTAAGGGGCCATAGCGCAAAGAAAAACGGCCCCGCAGATGCAGGGCCGTTTCAATTCGATGATCAAGCGATCACGCTTCGGGATCGGGCTCGACCTCGGTCGCGACGGTTTCTTCAACTTCTTCTTCATCGTCGGCGCGCAGGCCGGTCGGTGCAGAGATGTTGGCAATCACGAAGTCACGGTCGATGACGGGCTTGGAACCCTGCGGCAGCTCAACGCTGCTGATCGTGACGGTGTCACCGATCTGCAGGCCAGCCAGATCGACGACCAGCTTTTCGGGGATATCACCAGCAACGACGTTCAGTTCCACGTCGGCACGAACAACGGCCAGAACGCCGCCTTTTTTCAGGCCGGGTGCTTCGTCTTCGTTGATGAACTCAACGGGGACGTGCAGGTTCACGCGGGACGTACGACGCAGGCGCATCAGGTCCAGGTGGGTCGGCAGGTCCTTGACGACGTCGCGCTGCACGTTGCGGCAGATCACGCGGACGTCTTCGTGGCCCTCGACCTTGAGGTTCCACAGGGTCGCGAGGAAACGGCCTGCTTTCAGCTTTTTCAGCAGATCGTTGAACGGAATTTGAATCGGCAGCGGATCGTTGTCGCCACCGTAAACAATACCCGGAACCATGCCAGCGCGACGCGCTGCGCGAGCGGCGCCCTTGCCCGTCCCCGCACGTTCCTGGGCTACGAGATCAGGAATTTCTCCAGCCATCAGTCTATTCTCCTAAGGTTAGGCGGTCATCCTCCAAGGCTGTATGACCGCATGAAGTCGCGCGCTTACACGGATTCTGGAAGGTTGGGAAGGGGAAATCGCCCGGACAGCATGTGGACCAGTTGCTATTCCGGTGCACCTTGTCTAGTCGGGCCGCTGGCCCGCGACAAGGATATCCCATGCCCCGTCTTGCTGTCGATTTTGGAACCTCGAATTCTGCGGTCGCCTATATGGACGGTGGCGCGGTTCGGCGTGTGCTGCTTGAGCATGGCGAAGACACGTTGCCGACGGCGGTGTTTTTTCCGGTGGGTGGTGCCATGCAGATTGGCCGTGCGGCCGGACAGGCGCTGATTGACGGGGTCGAAGGGCGCTATATGCGGGCGCTGAAATCGGTGCTGGGGACGCCGCTATTTCACGAAAGCCGTTTGATGGGTGGACGGCGCCAGACGCTGGCCGATGTGGTCACCGCGTTTTTAAAGCGTCTGCGAGACATGGCGCAGGATCAGTCTGGGCTATCTTTCGATGCCGTGCTGTCTGGGCGACCAGTGCGGTTTCATCACGACCCGGTTCGGGACCAACAGGCCGAAGACGATCTGCGCGCCTGCTATGTTGCCGCAGGATTCACCACAGTCGATTTCCTGTTCGAGCCCGAAGCGGCCGCGCTGTCGAGCGTCGGGAACTCCGGAGACCTTGGTCTGATCGTCGATATCGGCGGTGGTACGTCTGACTTCACTGTATTCCGGCGTGGGGCCAATGGGGTCGAGGTCATCGCCAGCCACGGTATCCGGCTGGGCGGCACGGATTTCGACCGTGCGCTGTCGCTGACGACGGCGATGCCCGAACTGGGCAAGGGTACCGAACTGCGACGCGAGATGGGGGAAGGGCGACTGCCCGTGCCGCAAGCGATCTACACCGATCTGGCGACGTGGTCGGCGATCCCGTTTCTCTACACGCGAGAGACCGAAAGGATGGTCGAAGACTTGGTGAAGTTCGCCGTCGAACGCCCAAAGCTGGAGCGGTTGCAGCGAGTGATCCGCGACCATTTGGGCCACGATGTCGCCTTTGCGGTAGAGGCAGGGAAAATCGCTGTGAATGGTGACGGGCCCGCGCAGATCGACCTGAGTGTGGTAGAGCGCGACCTGTCGTTACGTCTGACCAAGGGCGGGTTGAATGCGGCCTTGGCCGAATTCACTGATCCCCTGAAGATGACGATCTATGAAACGCTTCAAGCTGCACAGGTCTCGCCCATGCAGATCGGTTCCGTGGTGCTGGTCGGCGGGTCTAGCCTGATGCGGCTGGTGCAGGACACCGCGCAGGAGGTCTGCCCGACCGCGCAGCTTTCGCGGTCGGAGGCTTTTACCGGTGTGGTCGACGGGTTGGCGCTGGCTGCGGGCTAGGATCAGGTCGCGACGATCCGGATCACGTGGAAGATCGCAGCGGACAGCAGGGCGGCAGCGGGCACCGTGGTCACCCAAGCCGCGACAATCGTCATGAAGTGCGAGCGGCGGACCAGCTTGCGGCGGCGGCGTTCTTCGGGTGACAGGTTCGGGCGATTGGGCACGCTTCCGCGCGCCTTGCGCAACCGACGCTCTGCATCCCATTCCCGGAAGAACCCGACGCCAAAGACCGCACCGACCGCGATATGCGTGGACGACACCGGCAGGCCCAGCCAACTGGCGATGATCACCGTGATCGCGGCAGACAGCGCCACGCAATAGGCGCGCATTGGATTCAGCTTGGTGATCTGGCTGCCGACCACGCGGATCAGCTTGGGTCCGAACAGGAACAAACCAAAGGAAATCCCGAAGGCGCCGATCAGCATGACCCAGAAGGGGATCGACACGGCTTGGGTGAAATCCCCGGCGGCCGAGGCTTGAACGATGGCCGCCAAGGGGCCCACCGCATTGGCCACGTCATTCGCACCATGCGCAAACGACAGCAGTGCCGCAGAGACGACGAGCGGGATGCCAAACAGGACCTTCAGCGATTTGTTGCGGTTTTCCAGCCCCTCGGACTGACGGCGGATCACCGGGATCATGATCATCCAGCACAGCACGCCAATCGCCGCCCCGATACCAAGCGCCGTCAGGATGTCGATCTTGATCAGTTTCTTGATGCCTTTTAGCGCGATGTAGCTGGCGAAAGTCCCTGCCATCACGCCAACCAATACGGGCACCCATCGGCGGGCCGCCGCTATCTTGTCTTCGCGGTAGATAATGTTCGACTTGATGAACCACAGGAAACCAGCCGCCACGAGGCCACCCAGCAGCGGGGAAATCACCCAGCTTGCTGCAATCGCGCTCATCGTCGGCCAGTTGACCGCTGCGAACCCGGCCGAGGCGATGCCTGCGCCCATCACGCCGCCAACGACCGAATGCGTGGTGGACACCGGCGCGCCGATCCATGTGGCAAGGTTGACCCACAGGGCGGACGACAAAAGGGCTGCCATCATGGCCCATATAAAGACCTCGGTCGTGCCCATGCTGGAAGGCGCGATGATCCCCTTGGCGATGGTCGATACCACGTCGCCCCCGGCAATCAGGGCGCCCGCGCTTTCGAAGATGGCGGCGATGGCAATCGCCCCGCCCATCGTCAGGGCATTAGCACCGACCGCAGGGCCCATGTTGTTGGCCACGTCGTTCGCGCCGATGTTCAGCGCCATGTATGCGCCAAAGGCCGCCGCGATTACGACGATCAGCGTGTTGCTGGTCGACCCGAACAAAAGCAGCGCGCCAAGGGCTGCGCCCAGAATGAAAAGGAATGCGATGCCCGGCCCGACAAGGGGGCGCGCGATGTAGGACGAGGCCAGTTCGATATTCGACAGCCGCCCTAGATCGCGGTCCAGCGTTTCCAAATGACGTGAGTGATCTTCTGAATTCGACATGTTTGGACCCCCTAGGTCTTAGGGTGACTAATGCGAAAACGTCTGCGGATCAAATCCGTCAGGCGACGGGACGGAACTCTTCTAGGATGCGTTGTAATTCGGGCTCGTCCACCAGCGCGGCGGCTTCGGACGGGTGAACCCACTTCCGGCGGCGCTGGCCCGCTTCGGGATAGTCGTCACGCAGCTCTTTGACCCAGACAGGATAGACGAGCGTGTCGACCATCATGCCCCAGCCGTTCTTTTTCTTCTCGTAGGTGTACGATCCAATCGGCGCACCGGGGGTTTTACCTTCACGCACGCCAGCCTCTTCCCAGGCTTCCTGAAGCGCCGCCTCGGCGGAGTTCATGCCGTTGATTGGCCATCCTTTGGGAATGATCCAGCGGCCTGTACCGCGGCTGGTGATCATCAGCACTTCGGTGTCGTCATCGGCCCCACGATAGCACAGCGCGGCCACCTGCAAACGCTTTGGGCGTTGCAGCATAGGCTGTACGAATCCGCTCCATGCAGATTTGAGGTGGTGGATCATGGGTGACTGCCGAATGTCTTTTTGGTTTTCTGTTATTTAGCAGCTTTTCCGGCTGACGGAAATAGCTACAGGATAAAGCTGTATCGTTTTGGCGTCACTTCAAGCGACGGCTGTGCATTTTTACAGCACGCCGCCCTGCTTTTTGACTGTTCCGATGGGGCTAAAGGGTTACGCCCAAGTGCCCGAAAATCCTTCGGGCACCAGAATACTGTCGCGGCCTACGTCTTTGATGTCACGTTTGCCCGTGAACGCCATCGAGATATCAAGCTCATTCCGGATGACATCCAGCGCCTTGGTGACGCCTGCCTGACCCTGCGCACCAAGCCCATGCACGAAGGCGCGGCCTATGTAGGTTCCGGTGGCGCCCATGGCGATGGCTTTCAGAACGTCCTGACCAGAGCGGATGCCGCTGTCCAGATGCACCTCCAGATCGCCGCCGACGGCTTGCAGGATCGGGTCCAGTGCGCGGATCGACGACAGCGCGCCATCCTGCTGACGCCCGCCGTGGTTCGACACGACAATCGCATCGCAGCCGACCTTCTTGGCCATCACCGCATCTTCGGGGTCCAGAATACCCTTAAGGATCACGGGACCGTCCCAAATCTTCTTGATCTCTTCGATCTTGGACCAGTCGAGTTTCTGGTCAAACTGCTGCGCGGTCCATTCGCCCAATTTGGACGTATCTTCGACGCCCTTCACATGGCCGACGATATTGCCGAAGCCGCGCCGCTTGGTCTGCAGCATCTCGATCCCCCACTTCCATTTGGTCATCAGGTCGGCGATGACGGCAGGGGTCAGTTTTGGCGGCGCGGAGAGGCCATTTTTCAGGTCTTTGTGCCGCTGACCAAGGATTTGCAGGTCCAGAGTGATGACCAGCGCCGAACACTTGGCATCCTTCGCGCGGCCGATCAGGCGGTGCAGGTAATCCTGATCCTTCATTGTATAAAGCTGGAACCAGAAGGGCTTGGTCGTCGCTTCGGCCACATCTTCGATCGAACAGATCGACATGGTGGACAGTGTGAAGGGTACGCCGAAGGCCTCGGCCGCTTTGGCGGCCTTGATCTCTCCGTCAGCGTTCTGCATGCCGGTTAGCCCCACGGGGGCCAGTGCGACGGGCATCGATACGTCCTGACCGATCATCTTGGTGGCCAGCGTGCGGCCTTCCATGTTCACGGCGACGCGCTGGCGCAGGCGGATGTCGTTAAAATCCGAAGTGTTCTCGCGGAAGGTCTGTTCGGTCCACGACCCGCTTTCGCAGTAATCGTAGAACATCTTGGGCGTGCGCTTTTTGTGCAGCTGCTTCAGATCGTCAATGCAGGTGATGACGGGCATAGGAACCTCCCCCTTGGTTGCTTGGGTTTAGCAACGGGGAAGGGGGGCTTCAATAGAGGGTGATCAGGCGCTATGCGCGCCGTCGGCCAGAGCCTTCACGTAGGCCGCAACCTCTTCGGTCGATTTGCCGCTGGCGATTTCCGCCACGATGGCAGAGCCGACAACGCTGCCGTCAGCGACCGAAGCAATTGCCTTCGCCGTCTCGGGCGTCTTGATGCCGAAGCCAACGATCACGGGCAGGTCGGTCTGTGCCTTGATGCGGGCGACTTCGGGGGCGACGTCATCCGCCTGCGCTTCGGCCGAGCCGGTGATGCCGGTGATCGACACGTAGTAAACAAAGCCCGAGGTGTTCTGCAGCACTTTGGGCAGACGCTTGTCGTCGGTTGTCGGGGTCGCCAGGCGGATGAAGTTCAGACCGGCCTTCTGCGCCGGAATACAAAGCTCGTAATCTTCTTCTGGCGGCAGGTCCACGACGATCAGGCCATCAATGCCAGCGGCCTTTGCGTCGGTCAGGAATTTGTCCACGCCGCGGCTGAAGATCGGGTTGTAATAGCCCATCAGCACGATCGGCGTGGTGTCGTTTTCCCGGCGAAACTCTGTCGCCATGTCCAACACCTTCTGCAGCGTCATGCCTGCGTTCAGCGCGCGCTGACCAGCCAGCTGGATCGTTGGGCCGTCTGCCATGGGATCGGTAAAGGGCAGGCCCAGTTCGATGATGTCCACGCCTGCGTCCGGCATGGCGCGCAGGATGTCCATCGACTTGGCCTCATCCGGGTCGCCGGCCATCATATACGCGACGAAAGCCTTTTTCCCCTCAGCGCGGAGGCGGTCGAACGTGGCGTCGATTCTGGTCATGGTGATCCCTTCCGTGGCCCTTTGGCGGGGCCCAGACACGGGCCGCGCCCTGACTTGCCCAAAACCGGTGCTGGGGTCAAGCGGCGCGGGCCTTAACGTAGCCGCGCAACAACATAATCTGCCAAATCGGACAGATGCGTTTTCAGGATGTGATCGGGCAGGGCGTCCAGCGATGATTTGGCGCGGTCCGCCCAGTTAAGTGCGGTGTGACGGGTCGACTCCAACGCACCGTGTTTGTCCAGCAGCGCGCGGGCGGTCGTCAGATCCTCATCGGTCTGTTTGCCCTTTTCGATGGTCCGCACCCAGAAGGCGCGTTCATCGGCATCCGCTGCGGCAATCGCGCGGATCAGAGGCAGGGTCAGTTTGCGTTCACGGAAATCATCCCCGACGTTCTTGCCGGTAGTGGCCGCGTCGCCCTGCCAGTCGAGCAGGTCGTCGGCCATCTGGAACGCGATGCCAAGCGCGTCACCGTAATCAAACAGCGCCTGAACCTGAGCGGTATCTGCGCCAGCAATCTCGGCCCCGGCTTCGGTCGCGGCCGAGAAAAGCGCGGCGGTCTTGCCGCGGATGACTTGCAGATAGACATCTTCGGTCGTGCCAAGATTTTGCGCGGCGGTCAGCTGCAGCACTTCGCCTTCAGCAATCGTGGCGGCGGCGTCGGACAGGATGTTCAGCACCCGCAGATGTCCCGGTTCGACCATCAACTGAAACGCCCGAGCGAAAAGGTAATCGCCGACAAGCACCGAAGATTTGTTATCCCACAGCAGGTTCGCGGTCGGACGACCACGTCGCTGTGCGCTTTCGTCCACCACGTCGTCATGCAGCAGCGTGGCGGTATGGATGAATTCGACCGTGGCCGCCAAATGGATGTGGAAGGGGCCGTCATAGCCGCACAACCGCGCCGCGGCCAAGGTCAGCATCGGACGAATACGTTTGCCACCAGCGTCGATCAGATGCGCGGTCACCTCGGGGATACGGGGCGCGTGTTTCGACGCCATGCGCTCTCGGATCAGGGCGTTCACGTTATCCAGATCGTCCGCCAGCAGGACGGCGATCGCTTCGTGCGGTTTTTCGACCGGTTTATCCAAGCCGGGGTATCCCTTGAACTTCGTGGCGGCCCGCGTCGTGACATGCGCGTCTCGACAAACAGGGCACTTATGGTCTTATGTCCGAACCGTGGAACAACTTTTACGTACGAACAATATGGCCGACATGGCCTTTGCCCAAGCTTTGCTTCAGGGCGAGGGTATAGACTGGTTCGAAATGGACGTAAATATGAGCGTCCTTGACGGGTCCATTGGCATTTTGCCGCGCCGCCTGATGGTGCGGGCCGAGGATCTGACCCGCGCGCAACGCGTGCTGACTGACAACGGGTTCGAGCTGGAAGCATGAACGACGCAGCAGAGATCACGCGCAACACCATGTTGGGCGGTCGTGTCATTCTGCATCAACCGCGACGCGGCTATCGCGCTGGGGTCGACCCGGTGTTTCTGGCTGCATCCGTATCCGCCACGGCAGGGCAGAGCGTTTTGGATCTGGGCTGCGGGGTCGGAGCGGCGGCGCTGTGCCTTGGGGTGCGGGTGCCCGGTCTGCGTCTGGTAGGGTTAGAGCGGCAAGGGGAATACGCGGCGCTGGCGCGGCAGAACGCCCAAGAAAATCAGCAGTCGTTCGATGTGATCGACGGCGATCTGACCATGATGCCCCCAACCTTGCGTCAGGAAACGTTTGATCATGTCATCGCCAACCCACCATATTTTCGGCGCGACCAGACCACGCCTGCCGCAGACGCCGGACGTGAAACTGCGATGGGAGAGGATACGCCGCTGGAGGCTTGGGTCGATGCGGCCGCGCGGCGGTGCAAACCGCAGGGGACGGTCAGCTTTATTCATCGGACCGAACGATTGCCGGATTTGTTTGGGCCGTTCAGTGCGCGACTCGGTTCGCTTATTCTGACGCCGTTGATTCCCCGTGTGGGGCGTGACTCCCAGCTTTTCATTCTACAGGGGCGCAAGGGTGGGCGCGCCGCGTTTCGTCTCCGCCCCGGGTTGGTGGTGCATAGCGGGACCGCCCACGAAACGGATGGCGTCGACTATACCCCTGAGGCGACAGCACTTCTTTCCCAAGCGTCAAGCTTCGCGGAACTCGGGCTTTAACACTTCTTTAACGGTGTCGGCAGATGGTTGCAGGCGCAGCGTGACAGAATTGTAAAACTGTGGTCCACTGTTGTTATTCGCAACAGAGAGGAGACTAGAATGAGCTTGAGTTCGCACCTGGAAGAACTGAAGAAGAAACATGCATCCCTCTCGGTCGCTGTCGAAGATGCGCAGCGGTCGCCCGGGGTTTCGACCTTGGAAATCAAACAGTTAAAGAAGGAAAAGCTGCGGCTGAAGGAGGAGATCAGCCGACTTTCCATGCACTGATCAGCCCTTGGGCGTGTCCTGCGGGACGACGGGTTTGGGCTGACGCAAGCTGGCGGCGGCAGCAAGTGCTGCGCCGCCCGTGATCAGCGCGGTGGCGAAGGCCAGCCGCGCAGTTGGTTCGGCAATTCCCACGGCGACAAGGACCAAGGTCGACAGCAGCGGCGCGGCATAGGACGCCACGCCGAGGATCTGTATGTCACCCTTCTTGACGCCGATGTCCCACGTGTAGAACGCGAGGCCCACCGGGCCGAGGCCAAGCGCGATGACCGAGAACCAGCCGATAGCCCCGGCGGGGGCTGTCGTGGTCTCAAATATCAGGTGCAACAGCACGGACAGAACTGCCGTGATCAGGCAGAAAACCGTGACGACACTGGTCGGAACGGTGCCGAACCTGCGCGACAGAACCGAATAGCCGGACCATGTCAGCGCGCAGGCCAGCGCAAGGCCATAGCCCAGCAGGTAGTCGGACGACACATCATTCACGCCCCCGATGATCAGCGCCGCACCACCGAAGCCCGCCAGCGCGCCGATCAAATGGCCCGCGCGCAAACGCTCTCCCGGCAAAAGGCCAGAAAACAGCACGATCAACAGCGGCCATAGGTAGGCGATCAATCCCGCCTGGGCCGGTGGCGCGTTCCGAAGCGCCGCGAAATACAGCGCGTGATAGCCGAACAAGCCGATGGTGCCCAAGGCCAGCGCGGGCAGTGGGATATTGCGCAAAGTTGTCAGCTGTCCGGTCGCTGCGGTCCAGATCACCCCGATCGTGCCGCCAATGGCAAAGCAGATGGCGTTAAGTTGCAGCGGTGGGAGCGGCGCGCTGCCAACAGTGAACAGCGCCAGAAGGGCCCATAGAAGGACCGCGGTAAATCCGATGGCAGTGGCGCGAGGTTTGGTCATAGTCGTCCTCTTGCGCGACCGCGGCTTGGGCGTCAACGCTCAGGGGGCGCTGCCCCCGTCGCTGGCGCGACTCCCCCGACGGTATTTATCGACCAGAAGAAGCTAGAAACCCGCGAAAAAGGCGCCGGTCTGGGACGCGGCGCCTTTGACGTTTCGTTTTGGTCGGGATCAGACGAAGAACTGACCGCCGTTCGCCGTGATGGTCGAGCCATTGATGAAGCCCGCGTCGTCAGCGGCCAGAAAAGCCACGCAGCGCGCGATTTCCTCGGGCTCACCCAAGCGACCAGTCGGGATTTGGCCGATGATGGCTTCGCGGACCTTTTCAGGCACAGCCATGACCATGTCAGTAGCGATATATCCGGGGCAGATGGCGTTTGCAGTGATGCCCTTGGACGCGCCTTCCTGCGCCAGAGATTTCACGATGCCCAGATCGCCTGCCTTGGTCGCTGCATAGTTCACCTGGCCGAACTGACCTTTCTGGCCGTTGATCGAAGAGATTACGATGATCCGACCAAAGCCGCGTTCCCGCATGCCGGGCCACACAGGGTGCACGGTATTGAAAACGCCGGTCAGGTTGGTGTCGACGACCTCTTTCCACTGGGCGGGCGTCATTTTGTGGAACGGCGCGTCGCGGGTGATGCCTGCGTTGGCGACGACCACGTCGATGGGGCCCAGTTCGGATTCGACCTGTTCGATACCGGCCTTGGACGCGTCGTAATCGGCCGCGTTCCATTTGTAGGTCTTGATGCCGGTTTCCTCGGTGAACTTTGCGGCGGCTTCGTCGTTGCCCGCATAGGTCGCGGCGACGGTGTACCCTGCGTCGTTCAAAGTCTTGGAAATCGCTGCGCCAATGCCGCGCGATCCTCCGGTGACGAGTGCTGTGCGTGCCATGATGTCCTCCACTAAGGCATTGTTCAGGTAAGGTTGTTACCGTGGCGGGCCAAGATGCGCAACAATATTACCTAAGCGTTTCTTAAGTATTTTTGGGCGTCTTTGACCCCCTGCGACCAAGTATCGCGCAGTTTTGTCGGATCGGTGAAATCAATTTTGTCCGCAGCGGTTTCTTCGCTGGGCGAAATATAGGTGCGGCCCTCGATCTCGGGGATGCGTTTGTAATCCCGCGTCAGCAGAATCATCGTATCGCCATGGTCCGGGTCGGGCATCGGGGCCTGATCTGCCATGCCGCCGTCGACGACGCGGCGGTCGTTCCATAGCTCTGGTTCGAACACCGGGGGGATCACGGCGGCGGCGTTGATCAGATCGACCAGCTTGCCGTTGCGCGCGGCTTCGTTCGCGTCGACCAGATTGGCCGTTAGCCCCATCTTTTCGGCCCAGTTGAAATGCGGCGAATTGATTGTGTGCAGTTCGACCTCATAGGCGGCGGCGAGAGCGGTGCCGGTCAACGTGGGCAGACCGGTCGAGGGGGGATGCGCGATCAGGATCTGGAATTGCGGGCCGTCTGCGATCTTTTGCGTCAGGGTGTCGTCAAACACCTCTTCGACCACGCTGCAATACAGGCGCTGGTGCGGGGTGATGCCATCGTCGTCGGGGTCGAACAGGCCGATGTTGCTGTCGCGTTTTTCGAAAGCGTCGCACATGACGTTCAAAAGGCGGTCTTCGGTGCCTGATAGCCATGCGGCCCCGGCCAAGGCCCCGCCAGATACGCCGGTGACCCGTTTAGGGCGCAGCGTGCGGTGCTTTTCGATCTCGGACAGAAAGCCGCCCTGCCAGAAACAGCGCAGTCCGCCGCCGGAAAAGACGATTTGATCGGGGTTATCTGGGATCATAATGAAGAACGGGCCCGCGTGGGGCCCGTCACAATCTTTATCAGTCGCGCTCTAGGCACATGGCAACGCCCATGCCGCCGCCGATGCAGAGGGTCGCCAGACCCTTTTTCGCCCCGCGACGCTTCATTTCGAACAGCAGCGTGTTCAGAACGCGTGCGCCGGATGCGCCGATCGGGTGGCCGATGGCAATCGCGCCGCCGTTGACGTTCACGATCTCGGGATCCCAGCCCATGTCCTTGTTCACGGCGCAGGCCTGTGCAGCAAAGGCTTCGTTCGCTTCGACGAGGTCGAGGTCAGATGGTTTCCAGCCCGCTTTTTCCAGCGCTTTGCGCGACGCGTAGATCGGGCCGACGCCCATGATCTTTGGGTCCAGACCGGCGGTCGCGTAGGATACGATACGGGCCAGCGGTTCGATGCCACGCTTTTCGGCGTTTTCGGCTGTCATCAGCAGGGCGCCCGCGGCACCATCGTTGATGCCAGAGGCGTTGGCCGCAGTGACTGAACCGTCCTTGGTGAAGGCCGGGCGCAGTTTCTGCATGGCTTCGATCGTTGCGCCATGGCGGATGTATTCGTCCTGATCCACGACCGTTTCGCCCTTGCGGGTTTTCACGGTGAAGGGAACGATTTCATCTTGGAACTTGCCAGCCTTTTGCGCGGCTTCGGCCTTGTTCTGGCTGGCGACGGCGAATTCGTCTTGTTGTTCGCGGCTGATCTGCCACTTTTCCGCAACGTTTTCAGCGGTCTGGCCCATGTGGTAGCCATTGAACGCGTCCCACAGGCCGTCTTTGATCATCGAGTCGATGTATTTCACGTCACCCATTTTGTGACCTGCGCGCAGGTGCGCGACGTGTGTGGACAGCGACATGCTTTCCTGACCGCCTGCGGCCACGATATCCGCGTCACCCAGCTGGATGTGCTGCGCGCCAAGTGCCACGGCGCGAAGGCCCGAGCCACAGACCTGGTTGATGCCCCATGCTGCCGATGCTTCGGGCAGGCCGGCGTTGATATGGGCCTGACGGGCGGGGTTCTGGCCCTGACCTGCGGTCAGAACCTGACCCAGGATGGTTTCCGATACTTCATCGGCGCTGATGCCTGCGCGCTTGACCAATTCTGCCAGAACGGTCGCGCCAAGTTCGTGCGCCGGGGTGTTTGCGAAAGAGCCGAGAAAAGAACCGACAGGGGTACGGGCTGCCGAAGCGATGACGACATTGGTCATGGATGATCCTCCGATAAATGACGCAGGGAATTCTCCCCCCACGTCTCCATGCCCTTCGCCTAGCGTAAATCGCTGCGATTCTCAATCAGCCCCTTGCCGATCAGCCGTTGTGTCGCGGCTTATCCAGCGGCAACGGACGCCTTGGGGTTTTCCCATGGGCGGCGCAGCGTTGGCGCGGCGTAATGGAATCCCTGCAAGCAATCGATGCCGGAGCTGATCATCCAGTCGGCATCGGGTTCGGTTTCGACCTGTTCGGCAACCGTCAGCATATCCATCTGTTCAGCGATGGCGATCAGGGCGCGGGTCAGCACCTGATTGTCAGGATCCCGCGCCACGTTGCGGACGAATTGGCCGTCGATCTTGAGAATGTCGAACAGGAAATCGCGCAGGTACCTGAACGACGTGAAGCCAGCGCCGAAGTCATCAAGCGCAAAGCTGATCCCGTGGCGGCGCATCTGCGACATGAAATTGACGACCAGTTCCGGGATCAGCATGGCCGAGCTTTCCGTGATTTCGAGAATCAGTCGTTCGCCAATGGTCCGGTCCTGCATCAGGGCCTTGCGCAGGATGCGCATCCATGCGGGATAGCCGATGGAGCGGGCCGAGAGGTTCAGGGCCAGTCGGATATCCGGACAATCCGCCAGCGTTTTCAAACCGATGTCCAAAGCAGCGCAGTCGATCAGGCGGCCTGTTTCCGTGGTTTCGACAGCGCCGATGAAATCGCCCGCCGGAATGATGCGGTTGGTTTCGTCGAATATGCGGATCAGCCCTTCGTAATAGGCGATGCGATCGGGGGCCCGGGCCTGAACCACGGGCTGGTAAGCCAAGGCCACATGCCCATGTTTCAAAGCGGCCTGAACCATTCCTACGGTGCCCCGATCACGGCACGCTACTGCGTAGCTAAGCGGATCCAGTTGTTCACTGGGAATGTCGAATACTGCGTTCTTGTCACGTGCCATCTGTCGGGCCCCATATCACCAACCACCTACAGTGTGCCGGTCGGGGCCTTAAAAAACCGCTAAGATGTGCGGCGAAAGTTGGATGGTCTACCCGGCCGTGTCCTTGGCGATCAGGGCCTCGACAATCATGCGGGCGCTGTCGCTATGCCAATCGGCAGTGCCGGTTAGCCGGGCCAGTTCCTGCCCGTCGCGATCCAGAATCACGGTCACAGGAAGGCCCAGAACGCCAGCGGCACGGGCCAGACCGCTGCGGGGGTCACGATATTTCGGCAGTGTGGTCACGCCGATATCGTCGAAAAAGGCGTCAATGGCGGGCGGCGCATTGGGCCCCGTTGCTACCGTGACCACGGCAAAATCATCGCCGCCGTATTCTTGCGACAAGGATTCCAGCGTCGGCATTTCTTCGCGGCAGGGGGCGCACCACAGCGCCCAGAAGTTCACCACCGTGATCTTGCCTGCATAATCGGCCAAGCTGACCTTGCCATCCGGCCCGTCGAATTCGACGGTCGGCATCGGCTTCGCTTCGGAATGCACCACCAGTTTGCGCAGATCGCCGTCACGTAGATCGGAAATCCCTTGCGCCTGCGCCAGATTGGGCCAGCCGGCGTTTGCAGTAACGATCAACCCCGTATAAAGGAGCGCTTTGAACAGGTTTCTCATTTTACCTCTCAAGGGTGGCTTATGACCGACAAGAGCGCGAACCAGATGTGGGGTGGCCGTTTCGCCGCCGGACCCGATGCAATTATGGAGGCGATCAATGCCTCGATCGGGTTCGATCAGCGAATGGCGGCACAGGACATTGCCGGTTCACGCGCCCATGCGGCCATGTTGGCTGCGACAGGCATCGTAAGCGATAAGGACGCAGAGGCTATGAGGGAAGGGCTTCTCACGATCTTGTCAGAGATCGAAGGGGGCCAGTTCGCCTTTTCCACCGCGCTGGAAGACATCCACATGAACGTCGAAGCGCGCCTGAAAGAGGTGATCGGCGAACCCGCGGGGCGTCTGCACACGGGCCGGTCGCGCAATGATCAGGTGGCCACCGATTTCCGGTTGTGGGTGCGTGATCAGGTCGATGCGGCGATCGACGGCCTGCAAGCTTTGATGCAGGCGCTGCTGGGTCAGGCAGAGGCCGGGGCCGATTGGGTCATGCCCGGGTTTACCCATCTTCAGACGGCTCAGCCTGTGACTTGGGGCCATCACATGATGGCCTATGTGGAAATGTTTGGGCGAGATCTGTCGCGGTTCCGCGATGCGCGGGTGCGGATGAACGAATCCCCGCTTGGTGCGGCGGCGTTGGCGGGCACGTCTTTCCCGATTGACCGGGACATGACCGCGCAAGCCTTGGGCTTTGACCGCCCGATGGCCAATTCGCTGGACGCCGTGTCGGACCGTGATTTCGCGCTAGAGTTTCTGGCCGCATCCTCGATCTGCGCGATGCACCTGAGCCGGATGGCGGAAGAACTGGTGATCTGGTCTTCGGCCCAGTTCCGGTTCGTCACCCTGTCCGACCGCTTTTCGACCGGGTCGTCGATCATGCCGCAGAAGAAAAACCCCGATGCGGCGGAACTGATCCGTGCCAAGATCGGGCGGATTTTCGGGGCGAACGTCGCGTTGATGACGGTGATGAAGGGGCTTCCGCTGGCCTATTCCAAGGACATGCAGGAAGACAAGGAACAGGTCTTTGACGCTGCCGACAACCTGATGCTGGCGCTGGCTGCGATGACCGGGATGGTCAGCGACATGACCGCCAATCGCCCGTCGCTAGAAGCTGCGGCGGGGTCGGGCTTCTCGACTGCGACCGATCTGGCCGATTGGCTGGTGCGTGCACTGAACATGCCGTTCCGCGATGCGCATCACGTGACCGGATCGTTGGTTGCCATGGCCGAGGGCAAGGGCTGCGACCTGCCAGACCTGACCCTTGAGGACATGCAATCGGTGCACGACAAGATCACCGCAGACGTGTTCGACGTTCTGGGCGTGCATAATTCCGTCGCGTCGCGCATGTCCTATGGCGGCACGGCGCCGACGCGTGTGCGCGAACAGATCGCCCGCTGGCAAGAGGCGCTGAAATGACCCGTTTCGTCACGATCATCGCGCTGGTCGCTTTGGCCGCGCTGGTCGCGGCCTGCGGCGTCGATGGTGAACCGGAAAAGCCCGAAGCCACGCCCGAGCCCGGCATCACAGTCAGTGGCCGCGCCGCGGTCGGGGTTATGTTCTGATGTCTGTACTGCGCATCCTATATCTCGCTCTGGCGATCTGGGGCGCGGTGCATCCGATGTATTACTTCGTGTCGTGGTTCGGCGAAAACGGCTTTGACGGGGCCGCGCTGGTGGCCGCGTGGACGGCAAATGACGCAGTTATGGGCCTGTCACTTGATCTGGTGATCGCGGCGATCGCGCTGATCCTCTGGATTCTGGCCGAGGTCGCAGTGCGTCGCAATTGGGTGGCCTTGCTGGCCATCCCCGCGACCTGCCTGATCGGCGTCAGCTGCGGGCTGCCGCTTTATCTTTTCCTAAGAACACGGGCCGTCTAAGGCCCCCGCAAAGGACCGCTATGGATCATTTCCTTTATCGCGATGGCGAGCTGTATGCCGAAGATGTCCCCGTGGCCGAAATTGCGGCCGAGGTCGGCACGCCGTTCTATCTGTACTCCACCGCGACGCTGACCCGCCATTTCCGCCTGTTTGATGAGGCGTTGGATGGCATGCCGCATATGGTCTGCTACGCGATGAAAGCGGCCTCTAATCAGGCGATCCTAAAGACTTTGGCGGCGGCTGGCGCCGGCATGGACGTGGTGTCAGGCGGCGAATACGCGCGGGCCATCGCGGCGGGTGTGCCGGGCGAGAAAATCGTCTTTTCCGGCGTCGGTAAGACCGAAGAGGAGATGCGCGCGGCGTTGGAAGGTGGCATCCGTCAGTTCAATCTGGAATCCGAGCCAGAGATGGAGCGACTGAACCGCGTCGCCCTGTCGATGGGCAAAATCGCCCCGGTGACGGTGCGTGTGAACCCCGATGTGGACGCAAAAACGCATGCCAAGATTGCGACGGGCAAGTCAGAGAACAAGTTCGGCATTCCGATCGCGCGGGCGCGCGAGGTCTACAATCACATCAAAAGCCTGAAGGGTTTGAAAGCTGTCGGCATCGACGTGCACATCGGCTCTCAGCTGACCGATCTGGAACCCTACCGCTTGGCATTTCAGAAGGTCGGTGAGCTGACGGATGCCCTGCGCGCCGATGGCCATGACATCCAGCGCCTTGATCTGGGCGGTGGCCTTGGCATTCCCTACACCCGTGGCAATGAGGCGCCGCCGCTGCCGATGGATTACGGCAATCTGATCCGCGAAACTCTGGGTGACAAAGGCTGCGAGATCGAGATTGAGCCGGGCCGACTGGTCGCAGGCAATGCGGGCATCATGGTCAGCAAGGTGATCTACGTAAAGTCCGGCGAAGGTCGGGATTTCCTGATCCTCGATGGGGCGATGAACGACTTGATCCGTCCCGCCATGTACGAGGCGCATCACGATATCGTCTCGGTGGTCGAACCGGACGCGGGCATTGATTACCAGCCGTACGATATTGTCGGTCCCGTTTGCGAATCGGGCGATACTTTCGCCAAGCAGCGAATGATGCCGCCACTTGGCGAAGGGGACCTTGTCGCCTTCCGCTCGGCCGGGGCGTATGGGGCCGTGATGTCCAGCGAATACAATTCGCGCCCCCTGATCCCTGAAGTTTTGGTCAATGGGGATCAATTCGCTGTCATCAGACCCCGTCCAACCTTTGACGAGATGATAAACCGCGATACGCTTCCTGCATGGCTATAGGGGGCCATCCGCCCCCGGCCGAAGGAGCCGCATGTCAGATCGCACCCTTTTCGCCGACACCCTGAACCGCATTGCGCGGCCCCTTTCGCTGACGCGCATGGGCATGGTGGCGGAACGATTGGCGCGATCTTTCTGGCCGCTCTGGACCGTCCTTATCCTGACACTGGGCCTGCTGATGCTGGGCCTTCACGACATGGTTCGGGTCGAGGTCGTCTGGGCCGTCGGTGGTGTTCTTGGGCTGCTGGCCGTTGCTTTTCTGGGCTACGGCCTTTGGACGTTCCGCTGGCCCAAGCGGGAAGAAGCGCTGCTGCGGCTGGACGGGTCGCTGAATGGCCGTCCTTTGCAGACATTGCGCGATGCACAGACCATCGGGTCTGGCGATTTCGGGTCGGAATCTCTTTGGCAGGCGCATCAGCGACGCATGGCGGACCGCGCCGCAGCCGCCCGCGCCGTGGATCCAGACCTGCGTGTCAGCAGCCGCGACCGGTTCGGCCTGCGCTTTGTCGCCTTGGCGATTTTGATGGTCGCGATGCTGTTCGGGTCGTTCTGGCGCGTCGGGTCTGTCGCGGGCATGGCCCCGGGTGGCGGGGCGGCGCTGGCTGCGGGTCCTAGCTGGGAAGGTTGGATCGAACCCCCGGTCTACACCGGCCTGCCTGTCCTTTATCTTGCCGATCAGAACGGCGAAATCCGCGTGCCGCAGGGCAGCAAGGCGACCATCCGATTGTATGGTGAGGTCGGCGCCCTGTCTGTGGACCAGACAGTGACGAACGCCCAAGAAGACCCTGCCGCCATCACGCAGGCTTTCGATCTGGAACAGGATGGCGAACTGTCCATCAACGGTCCCGGCGGTGAGGCTTGGACCGTCGCATTGACGCCCGACACCGCCCCGACCGTCACCGTGACCGGAGAGGCCGAGGCCAGCATTCGTGGCGAGTTCAAACTGCCTTTCGAGGCGTCTGACGACTACGGCATCGAGATGGGAGAGGCCGAGATCACGCTGGATCTGGCCAATGTCGACCGCCGCTACGGCCTTGAGATCGCCCCGGAAGACCGTGAGGTGATCCGCCTGCCGCTGCCCCTGCCGATCGCTGGTGACCGCACCGCTTTCACTCAGGAACTGATCGAAGACCTGTCCCTGCACCCATGGGCTAATCTGCCCGTGCAGGTGACCCTGCGTGCGACGGATGCGGCGGGCCAGACCGGCGCGTCGGACCCTTTCGAAACCCGTCTGGCGGGGCGTCGATTTTTTGACCCGTTGGCAGCTTCACTGATCGAACAGCGCCGTGACCTGCTATGGAACCGCGACAACGTGCGCCGCATCGTTCAGGTGATGAAAGCCGTGTCGTGGGAACCCGAAGGTCTGTTCCGCAGTGAAACGGTCTATCTGCGGATGCGGGTGTTGCTGCGCCGGATGGATACGGTCAGCCGCTATGCCTCACTGAGTGACGAACAGGTCGAAACCATGGCGCAGGATCTATGGGATCTGGCGCTGTTGATCGAAGACGGCGATCTGGAAGACGCTCGCGAACGGATGCAGCGCGCGCAGGAACGTCTGTCCGAAGCGATGAAAAACGGTGCCTCTGACGAAGAGATTGCGCAGCTGATGCAGGAACTTCGCGACGCCACGCAGGATTACATGCGCCAGCTGTCTCGCGAAGCGGCCGAAGATGGCCAGATGGGCGAAGAGCTGTCGGCCGAGCAGATGGAAAATGCGATGCGTCTGTCTCAGGACGATCTGCAGCAGATGATGGACCGCATCCAGGAATTGATGGAGCAGGGCCGCATGGCCGAGGCGCAGGAAGCGTTGGAACAGCTTCAGCAGATGATGGAAAACATGCGCGTCACCCAAGGTCAGCAGGGTCAGCAGCAATCGCCGGGTCAGCAGGCGATGGAAGGGCTGTCGGAAACCCTGCGCGATCAGCAAGGCCTGTCGGATCAGGCGTTCCGTGACCTGCAAGAACAGTTCAACCCGAATGCCGGTCAGGGTGACAACCCGCAAAACCAAGGGCGCGACGGCAATCAAGGTCAGGGCCAGCAGCACGGTCAGGGCATGCAGCCCGGGCAACGTCAGGGTCAACAGGGTCAAGGTCAGCAACAAGGCCAAGGCCAGCAGGGTGGCGAGCAATTTGGTCAGCAACAACCCGGACAGGGTCAGGGCCAAGGCGACATGGCCGGTGATCTTGCTGGTCGCCAGCAGGCGCTGCGCGACGAATTGAACCGCCAGCGCAACAACCTGCCCGGCATGGGCGGTGAGGCCGGAGAGGCCGCACGCGAAGCATTGGAACGCGCCGAACGCGCCATGCGCGGGGCCGAAGAGGCGCTGCGCGGGGATGATCTGGCCGAGGCGATCGATCAGCAATCCGAAGCCATGGACGCGCTGCGCGAAGGTATCCGCAACATGGGCGAGGCGATGGCCGAAGAACGTCGTCAGGCTCAGGGTCAGCAGGGCGAGGCCAATGGCAACGCCGGTGGGGAACAGAACGATCCGCTTGGCCGCAGCTCTGGCACTAACGGTGACATGGGCAGCCAGCAGGACATGCTGCAGGACCGCGACGTCTATCGCCGCGCGCTGGAGCTTGAGGATGAACTGCGCCGTCGATCCGGCGAAGGTGACCGCCCCGAGATCGAGCGGGAATACCTAAAGCGCCTTCTAGAGCGGTTCTGATCTAATTCGGAAAAGCGATTAATTACTGGCGTCGGGCGCAGGCTCGGCGCCCGTGTCGGGGGCGACCTCGGTCGACATGTCGTCCAGTTTCTGCGCCAGTTCTGCGGCCTTGGTATCCAGCCAGACACGGCCTTGATCCACCGCAGCGACATAGCTTTCCATCGCACCGGCCAATTGTGGAATGGCTGCCGCGATCTTGGGCGCTTGCAGATAGATGACCGCGCCGACGATGGCGAGGATCAGGATCGACATGAACCCGCGACGGAACCCGCTGCGCTGCTGCTTGGCAGCGGCACGGGCGCTGGTGCGTTCCGGACGGCGCATGGTTTCGCCCTTGCGCCGGAGAGTGGAATTGATCTCTTCGATATCCGGCAGCAACTCACGCCGCGACCCGCTGTCTTCTGTCTTAGGGCGGGGCGGCTCTGCGGCTTGGGTCGTGCGGGCGCGGGCCAGCCGATTTTCGGCCAGACTTTCGCGTTTGGCCGTGGCCGGGTCTGGCACGCCCAAGCCAAGGTCCGGCTGGCTTTCCAGCGGATCGCCCTGACGCGCACGGGATTCGTATTGCGCCTCTTCCTGCAGGATCGATTTAACTTCGGGTGACAGGGGTTTGCGGCGCAGGGGTTGCTGTTCTTCGGGCACCGGCGCGGGCTCTGGTGTCTCGTCCTCCCAGTCGGAGGCATCGCCCAGGTCCTCTTCCTCATCCGCCGTGTCGTCAGCGCTGCCGTCATCCCAGCCGTCGTCGAAATCTTCGTCCTCGGCATCGTCATAGCGGCTGCTGGCCGTCTGGGCGGGCGCATCCTGTGCCGCGTCTTCCGGCATGTGGTCCGGATGGTACTGAAACCACGTGTCACCGCAGTTGGAACATTGCACATCGCGACCGGACGCGGGCATCACCTCGTCCGGAACTTCGTATTCCGCGCCGCAATTCGGGCAAGTTAACCGCATCGCACTTCCGCCTGCATCTGCCGGTAGCTCATTAACATTACCTTATCTTGTATTCTCTTGTGGTAAAAACGCAATCGTCAGCCAGCTTGATCCAATTGAATCCTGCGCGCCTCTGGTGCAGATAAGACGGGCAGAGTGAGGGCAAAACGTGATCGAGTTGGAAAATCTGGCCTATTCCTACGGCGGAGGGGAGTTGTTGAGCGACGTGTCGCTGAAACTCGCGCCGGGGTCATTTCATTTCCTGACAGGTCCGTCCGGCTCGGGCAAGACGACGTTCCTAAAGCTTTGCTATGGCGCGCTGGTGCCAACTGCCGGATATGTCAGGATTTTCGACCAAGACGTCCGAGAGATGACGCGCGACGACGTGGCCCAGGTGCGGCGTCGGATCGGCGTGGTGCATCAGGATTGCCAGTTTCTGGACCACCTGAGCCTTTATGAAAACGTCGCGCTGCCCCTGACGGTCGCTGGCCGCGACGTGCAGAGTGAGGCAGAGAACCTGTCCGATCTGCTGACGTGGTGCGGACTTAGTGCGCGGGCCAACGCGCTGCCGCCGCAATTGTCTGGCGGGGAACGGCAGCGGGCGGCGTTGGCACGGGCCGTGATCCTGTCGCCGGACGTTGTGCTGGCGGACGAACCCACCGGGAACGTCGATTGGGAAATGTCGCAGCGTCTTTTGCAATTGCTGGTCGAGCTGAACCGCATGGGCAAAACCGTTTTGATTGCCAGCCACGATCTGGGCCTGATCCGCGCCGCCAAACAGCATGTGCAGGCGCGGGTTCTGCGGATTTCCAATCGGCGCCTGCAGCTTGCGGGGGCGGACCTGTGAGGGCGCCGACGCTGATCAAGGAATTTCTGTCGGGCGATGGGTCAGCCGACCGCGTCGTTCCACCCTCTGGCCAATCGGCACACCTGACGCTGTTCGCGGCGGCGGTTATGGCCTTTCTGACGGTCTTTGCCCTGGCGCTTTCCCTGGCGGCGGGGCGTCTTGCTGACCGGTGGGGAGAGGACTTGGCCCGTGCCTCCACCGTGCGGATATCCGCGCCCGAAGATCAGATGCAGGTGCAGACGGATGCCGCCCTGCGCGTGCTGCGGTCCACCGAAGGGGTGGCCGAGGCGCGCGCCCTGACAGCCGAAGAACAGCGCGCCCTGCTGGCCCCGTGGTTCGGCGCAGACGTGCCGGTAGAAGAGCTGCCGATCCCGCAGTTGATCGAAGTGATCGAAACGGACGACGGCTTTGATGCCGCTGGTCTGCGCCTGCGGCTTCAGGCCGAAGCGCCCGGCGCGCTGCTGGACGATCACACACGCTGGCGGCGGCCCTTGGTGGCGGCGGCCAATCGCCTGCGAACGCTCGGGGTGTTTTCCATCCTGCTGATCGGCGGGGCGATGGCGGCGATTATCACGCTGGCGGCGAACTCTGCCCTAGCCTCAAACGCGCGTGTGATCGAAGTGCTGCGCCTTGTTGGCGCCGAAGATCGTTACATCGCCCGCGCTTTCGTGCGTCGGTTCACGCTGCGGACATTGGCCGGGGCTTTCACCGGCGTCGTTCTGGGTACACTGGCGATCTTATTCCTGCCTTCGGCCGGAGAGGACATCGGCTTTTTGACCGGCCTCGGATTTCAGGGTGGGGAATGGTTCCTGCCGATCCTGATCCCGGTGATCGGGGCAGGCGTGGCCTATCTGGCGACACTGCGCGCCTCGCTTCGGGTGCTGGGGGCGCTGACATGATCCAATATATCCGGTCGCTGATCTTCATCGTGCAGATGTACCTCGCGATGGCGATCATGGCGCTGTACTACACGCCGCTGGCGATCTTCCGGCGCGACTCGGCCTATGATGCTGTGAATGCCTATTGCCGCTACGTGCGCTGGTCGGCGCGCTGGATGGTCGGGCTGCGATCCGAAGTACGCGGCCCAATTCCAGAAGGCGAGGTTCTGATCGCCGCCAAACACCAAAGTTTTTTCGACATCATCCTGATCGTCAGCGAAGTCCCGCGACCCAAGTTCATCATGAAAGCCAGCTTGGTTTATGCGCCGATCCTGGGCTGGTTTGCGTTGCGCATCGGCTGCGTGCCAGTGGATCGTGGCAAGCGGGCCGAGGCGATCCGCCAGATGATGAGGGGTGTTACGGCAGGTGACGCGCCGCGCGGCCAGTTGATCATCTATCCGCAGGGCACACGCGTGGCACCCGGGGTGGTTATGCCTTACAAGGTCGGGTCCGCTGTGATCTACGAAGAAACTGGTCAGGTCTGCGTACCGGCCGCCACCAATGTGGGCGTGTTCTGGCCCCGGCAGGGCATCCTGCGGAAGCCGGGCCTAGCGGTGGTCGAGTTTCTGGACCCGATCAGCCCGGGTCTGAGCCGCAACGAATTCATCAGCGAACTTGAGTCGCGGGTGGAAGAGCGCAGCAACGCGCTGATGGTCGAGGCCGGATTTCCCCTGAAAGGCTGAAACGAAAAACGCCGCCCGGTTGGGGCGGCGTTCTGGTTTCTGATCTGGCTGCCGATCACATGTGGATCGGGCCGTCGCCGCAGGCCAGCGCGGCTTCGCGCACGGCCTCGGACACCGTCGGGTGCGCATGGCAGGTCAGCGCCACATCCTGTGCCGACGCACCGAATTCCATCGCGACGCAGATTTCGTGGATCAGGTCCCCGGCCGAGGGGCCGACGATATGTGCGCCCAGAATGCGGTCGGTATCCTTGTCGGCGAGGATTTTCACGAACCCATCTGCCGCGAACAGCGCCTTGGCCCGCGCGTTGCCCATAAAAGAGAACTTGCCCGCCTTGTAGGCGCGACCTTCGTCTTTCAGTTGCTCTTCGGTCATGCCAACCATCGCAACTTCGGGGTGGGTGTAGATCACGCTGGGGATCACGCCATAGTTCACGTGGCCATGTTTGCCTGCGATCACCTCGGCGACGGCCATGCCTTCATCTTCGGCCTTGTGGGCCAGCATCGGTCCGGTAATCGCGTCGCCGATGGCATAAATGCCTTTGACGTTGGTCGCCCAGTGATCGTCGGTCTTGATCTGGCCGCGGTCGGTCATCTCGATCCCCAGATCGGACAGGCCCAGACCATCGGTGTAGGGTTTGCGGCCCGTGGCAACCAGAACCACATCGGCATCCAGCGTCGTCTCGCTGTCGTCTTTGCGGGATTTGTAGGTCAGCTTGGCCTTGGTCTTGGTCGTTTCAACCGATTGCACGGCAGAGTTCAGGATGAACTCGATCCCTTGCTTTTTCAACAGTTTCTGCAAGGTGCGCTGCACCTCTTTGTCCATACCGGGGGTGATATGGTCGAGGAATTCGACAACCGTCACTTCGGTGCCCAGACGCGCGTAGACAGAGCCCATTTCCAGACCAATGACACCGGCGCCGACAACGACCATTTTCTTCGGGATTTTCGACAGTTCCAGCGCCCCAGTCGAGGAAACGACGATCTTCTCGTCAATCTCGATCCCCGGCAGGCTGCTGGGTTCAGACCCGGAGGCGACGATGATGTTCTTGGCTTCATGGACCTCGTCGCCCACTTTGACCTTGCCGGCCTCGGGGATCGATCCCCAGCCTTTCAGCCAGTCGATCTTGTTCTTCTTGAACAGGAACTCGATCCCACCGGTGTTGCTGTCGACAACGGATTGTTTGTACTCCTGCATGGTCTTCCAATCGACCTTGGGTGCGGACACCTTCAGGCCCATGGTGGCAAAGTTATGCTCTGCCTCGTGCAGGTTGTGCGTGGCGTGCAGCATTGCCTTGGACGGGATACAGCCCACGTTCAGGCAGGTGCCGCCAAGGGTTTCGCGTCCTTCGACACAGGCGGTTTTCAGGCCCAGCTGGGCGCAGCGGATAGCCGCGACATAGCCGCCCGGGCCTGCTCCGATCACGATCACATCATAGGCTGCCATGGGACGTCTCCTTGGTCTGTTCGGCGGTGCACTTGCCTTGGGTTTAGCCCTGTCTGGTCCTAAGGGAAAGGGGCGCTGCCCCTCTTGAGCCTTTGGCTTAATTCACCCGGGAATATTTATGGCAAGAGGATGGTTAAAAGAGCGTGGCGAGGATCATCAGCGTCGTTGCGATGAGGCCCGCCATCCAGATGAAGCTGCGCCATGGGACCCAGCCAAAGACATAGGCAGGGACATAGAGGACCCGAGCGATCAGGTAGACCCAGGCGCATATGGTGGTAAAGGCCGTCGATCCGGCATGGGCGCTCAGAAGCGCGGCGATGCCAAAGAGGATCAGACCTTCGAAATGGTTGTTCATCGCCCGGTGGATGCGCCCGGTGCGGGGGCTGACCTGCTCCATCAGAGGCTTGCCCAGACGATCCGGGTCGCGCGGGCCAAGCGTCTTGCCCGCGTCGAGTTCCATATTGGCGGTCACTGACATCAACGCGATCTGAGCGACCTGTAGAAGCGCGGCAAGAGCAAGGACGGTAAGTTCAGGGGTCATCAGAAAAAGCTCCGAATGATCATGGTGAATGTCGCGATCAGGCCGACGGTGTAGATCGCGCTACGCCATGGCACCCAGGCAAAGGCGTAGGCGGGCAGGTACAGCGTGCGGGCGGCGACGAAGACCCAAGCGGCGATGGCCGTCAGGAGACTGTTGGTATCGGTCAATTCGACCAGAACAACGGCGATGATGAAGGGGCCGATGTTTTCAGTGTGATTGGCCAGCGCACGGCGCAGGCGGGCGGTGCGGGTCGAGATATCCAGATCGCCATCGCGCGGCCCGGCGTTGCCATCGGTGCCCACATCCTTGGTCAGTTCCTTCTGCGACCAGCCGACGGCGACCAGATGGATAAAGGCGGTGGCGGCAAGTGCGGCGAGTTCGGGGGTCATTGGTGGGCCTCGTAGTCTTGGGTCAGTGACGCGATACGGGTCAGATCTTCGGGGGAAACCGTCGTCTGATCCGTGTCTATCAGAATATCCTGAATGATAGCCCATTCTTGGTCGTTGGCGATGTGCCCCCGCGTCAGTACCTTTTTCACGGTGCGGTGCCAAAGTCCGGCTTCGTCGAACAGGCTGAAGCCGAGGTTTGATTTGAAGTCAGCCAAGAAGGTTGCGACGGCTTGCTGCGTTTCTTGATCGCCGGTCTTCATGAAATAAGTCAGATCGCTAGCGGTGGCGGCGTACCAGCCTTGGATGTCTTTCAGAAAATGGCCGTAGTGCGGGCCGGTGTAGGCGTCGAATTCATCCATTACGACTGCGCCAGTCACGTTGAATTCGTTGGGGTCGATCTGGGCGTCGGGGCCGTGAAGGGCCCGCCACATGGCCATCCGCCAATCACGGTAGAGGTCCATCCCGGGGGTGAGGCGACGCAATTCGGCGCGGGTGTCATCTCGGTTGCGGCGGGGCATTCTGGCGGCTCACATAAATCGGGCCGCGCGTTAAGTCGCACGGCCCGCTGTAGGATGGGAATTACCCCATTAATCAGAGGTCCATCAGCAGACGACGGGGATCTTCCAGCGCTTCTTTCACGCGGACAAGGAAGGTCACGGCGCCTTTGCCGTCGACGATGCGGTGATCGTAGGACAGGGCCAGATACATCATCGGGCGGATCTTGATCTCACCGTTGATGACCATCGGGCGGTCCTGGATCTTGTGCATGCCGAGGATACCGGACTGCGGGGGGTTCAGGATCGGCGAGGACATGAGCGAGCCGTAGACGCCACCGTTCGAAATGGTGAAGGTGCCGCCCTGCATTTCCGCCATCGACAGTTTGCCGTCGCGGGCGCGCTTGCCCTTTTCGTTGATGGCTTTTTCGATCTCGGCAAAGGACATGCTGTCGGCGTCGCGGATGACTGGAACGACCAGACCCTGCGGGGTGCCGGCCGCGATGCCCATGTGCACGAAATTCTTGTAGACGATGTCGGTGCCGTCGATTTCGGCGTTGACCTCGGGAACCTCTTTCAGCGCGTGGCAACAGGCCTTGGTGAAGAAGGACATAAAGCCCAGACGGACGCCGTGCTTCTTCTCGAACAGGTCTTTGTATTCGGACCGCAGCGCCATCACCTCGGTCATATCGACCTCGTTATAGGTGGTCAGGATCGCGGCGGCGTTCTGCGCGTCCTTCAGACGGCGGGCGATGGTCTGACGCAGACGGGTCATTTTCACCCGCTCTTCACGGTCCGCATCGTCAGCCGATACCGGCGCGCGCGGGGCCGAGGCAGGTTGCGACGACGAGGAGGACGAAGACGCGGCAGAGATTGCCTTGGCCACGTCTTCTTTCATGATGCGACCGTCGCGACCGGTGCCGGTGACCTGATCGCGGGACACGCCTGCTTCGGCCATGGCTTTCTTGGCCGAGGGTGCATCTTCGACGTCAGAGCGCGAGCCGGAGTTCGGCGAGGTCTGATAGGCTTCGCCTTTTGCGCCTTCTTCTTCGACCTTGGGAGCCGACTTTGCGCCGCCAGAGCCTGCGGTGATTTCCGCCAGCTGACCACCGGCTTCGACGGTTTCGCCTTCTTTCTTCAGGATTTTGCCCAGCACGCCAGCGGCGGGGGCGGGCACTTCGACGGACACCTTGTCGGTTTCCAGCTCGCACAGCATTTCGTCTGCTTCGACGCTGTCGCCTTCTTTCTTCATCCAGGTCGCGACGGTGGCTTCAGAGACCGATTCACCAAGCGACGGGACCATAACAGCGACGGTTTCGCCGCTGCCGCCGGTGTCACCGCCATTGGCGGGCTCTTCCGCTTCGGTGGATTTGGTGCCTTCGTCGCGCGGTTTGGTTTCCTCGGGCCCGGCGTTGCCGGATTCCGAGATATTGCCCAGCAGGGCGTCCACACCAACGGTTTCGCCTTCTTCGGCGACGATGTCGGACAGGGTGCCCGCGGCGGGCGAGGGCACCTCTACCGTGACTTTGTCGGTTTCCAGTTCGCACAGCATTTCATCCACGGCGACCGTGTCGCCGGGTTTTTTGAACCATGTGGCGACGGTGGCCTCGGTGACGCTTTCGCCCAAGGTGGGCACGCGGATTTCGGTGGTCATCGGTGGCTTTCCTTATCTTCGGTTGTCTCTGGTCTGGCGGCAGGTCACCCCGCCGCCCTGAAAGTCGGTTGTTAGCTGTCGATCCCAAGCGCGTCGTTGACCAGCGCGGCCTGCTGGGCCTTGTGCTGGGCGGCAAGGCCCGTTGCGGGCGATGCGGTGGCGACGCGGCCGGCGTAGGTCGGGCGCTGATGCTTGGCCTTGATGCGGGTCAGGACCCATTCGATGTTCGGCTCCACAAAGGTCCAGGCGCCCTGGTTCTTGGGCTCTTCCTGACACCAGACCATCTCGGCCCCTTTGAAACGCTCCAGTTCCTTGACCAGCGAAATCGCAGGGAAGGGATAGAACTGCTCCAGGCGCAGGATGTAGACGTCTTTCAGACCGGCTTCGTCGCGGGCCTCTAGCAGGTCAAAGTAGACCTTGCCGGAACACATGACGACGCGCTTGATCTTCTTGTCTTCAACCAGATCGGTCGACGAACGGTTCTTGCCGTACTGTTTGTCCGCGTCATCCCACAGCACCCGGTGGAACGAGCTGCCGGTGGTGAATTCGTCGGCATCCGATACGGCCAGCTTGTGGCGCAGCAGCGATTTCGGCGTCATCATGATCAGCGGCTTACGGAACGACCGGTGCAGCTGACGGCGCAGGATGTGGAAGTAGTTCGCAGGCGTCGTACAGTTCGCCACGATCCAGTTGTCCTGACCACACATCTGCAAGAAGCGTTCCAGACGGGCAGAGGAGTGTTCCGGGCCCTGACCTTCATAGCCATGCGGCAGCAGGCAGACGAGGCCCGACATCCGCAGCCATTTCGACTCACCAGAGCTGATGAACTGATCGAACATGATCTGCGCGCCGTTGGCGAAATCGCCGAACTGCGCTTCCCACAGGGTCAGAGCATTCGGTTCGGCCAGCGAATAGCCATATTCGAACCCAAGCACCGCGTATTCCGACAGCATAGAGTCGATGACTTCATAGCGGCTTTGGCCTTCGCGGATGTTGTTCAGCGGATAGTAACGTTCTTCGGTGTTCTGATCGACGATGCCCGAATGACGCTGAGAGAAGGTGCCGCGGGTCGAATCCTGACCGGCCAGACGCACGGGGTAGCCTTCGGTCAGAAGCGACCCGAAGGCCAGAGCTTCACCGGTGGCCCAGTCGAAGCCGGTGCCAGATTCGAACATCTGCTTCTTGGATTCCATCAGACGTTCGACAGTCTTGTGGGTCGGCAAACCGTCGGGCAGTTGGGTCAGGGCCTTCCCGATCTGCTCCATCGTTTCAGGTTTGATGGCGGTTTCGCCGCGCTGGTAATCGTCTTTCTCACGCTCCAGCCCGGACCATTTGCCATCCAGCCAGTCAGCCTTGTTGGGCTTGTAATCCTTCCCGGCCTCGAACTCTTCGTTCAGGTAGGATTGGAACGAGGCTTTCATATCCTCGATCTCACCTTCAGGGATCAGGCCGTCCTTGACCAGACGGTCGGTGTACAGCGACAGGGTCGTCTTATGACCCTTGATCTTCTTGTACATGATCGGGTTGGTGAACATCGGCTCATCGCCTTCGTTATGGCCGAAGCGGCGATAACAAAAGATGTCGATGACCACGTCCTTGTGGAACTTCTGGCGGAATTCGGTCGCAACCTTGGCGGCATGCACCACGGCCTCGGGATCGTCTCCGTTCACGTGGAAGATCGGCGCCTCGACCATCATCGCGATATCGGTCGGATAGGGGGAGGAGCGCGAGAAGTGCGGCGCGGTGGTGAAACCGATCTGGTTGTTCACCACGATATGGATCGTGCCGCCGGTGCGGTGACCGCGCAGGCCCGACAGACCGAAACATTCCGCCACGACGCCCTGACCGGCAAAGGCCGCGTCGCCGTGTAGCAGGATCGGCATGACAGCGGTGCGGTCGTGATCGTTCAACTGGTCCTGCTTGGCGCGGACCTTGCCCAGAACGACGGGGTTAACGGCCTCAAGGTGCGACGGGTTCGCCGTCAGCGACAGGTGCACTTCGTTGCCGTCAAACTCACGGTCGGAAGACGCGCCAAGGTGGTATTTGACGTCGCCCGAGCCATCGACGTCTTCGGGTTTGAACGACCCGCCCTGGAATTCGTTAAAGATCGCGCGGTACGGCTTGTTCATGACGTTGGCCAGAACCGACAGGCGGCCCCGGTGAGGCATGCCGATGACGATGTCTTTGACGCCAAGGTTGCCGCCACGTTTGATGATCTGCTCCATCGCGGGGATCAGCGCTTCGCCGCCATCAAGGCCAAAGCGTTTGGTGCCCATGTATTTGACGTGCAGGAATTTCTCGAAACCCTCGGCTTCGACCAGCTTGTTCAGGATCGCCTTGCGGCCTTCACGGGTAAAGGTGATTTCCTTGCCGTAGCCTTCGATGCGCTCTTTCAGCCAGCCGGCTTCTTCCGCGTTCGAAATATGCATGTACTGCAGGGCGAAGGTGCCGCAGTAGGTACGTTTCACGATGTCCACGATCTGGCGCATCGATGCGACTTCCAGACCCAGAACATTGTCCAAAAAGATCGGGCGATCCATGTCGGCTTCTTTGAAGCCATAGGATTTGGGGTCCAACTCGGGGTGGTTGGTTTCGTCCCGCATACCCAGGGGGTCAAGATCCGCCGCCAGATGCCCACGAATACGGTAGGCCCGGATCAGCATCAGCGCGCGAACCGAATCCAGCACCGCTTGTTTCACCGCGTCATCATCGACCGCGACGCCCTTCTCGGCGGCTTTGGCTTTGATCTTATCCCCGGCGGCGGCCATTTCGGCGGGCACGGGCCACTGACCGTCCAGCGCGGCCGTCAGTTCGTCACTGGGTTGCGGCGGCCAGTCCATGCGCGCCCAGCTGGGGCCTGCGGCTTCTTTCTTGGCGTCGACTTCGCTATCGCCAAGCTGGCGGAAGAACTCGTCCCATGCCTCGTCAACCGACGCCGGATCGTTGGCCCATCTGGCGTGCAACTGCTCCAGATATTCCGCGTTGTGCCCCTGCATAAAGCTGGAGGCATGGAAGACGTCATTGGGATTTTGTTCGGTCATGCGGGGACCTCGTTAGGGTTGGGGCCATAGTCGTTGGGCCCAGGTTGCGTGGGGCGTGTCAGCCACCAGATGACGATGAAGGGCGAAAACAGCGCGATGATCATCGAGATGATCATGATGATGCCTGTCAGCCCTGCAAACAGTGCGGCAAAGTCGCCGGACATGATGGACCCGGTCAGTCCGGCCATGCTGGCAAAGGTGCCGATGCCGATCCAGACAAGGATCGGGTAGAGCAGATAAAGGCCGGACCGACCCGTGTCGTGCATCCGGCGCCAGCCTGCGGCGATGATCGGCAACAGTGTCACGAGCGAAAAGAGAGAGGCGATGGGTCCATTGCTCTCGACCTCGAATTCGGTCTCGCTGACGGGGGTGGTGGTAAAGCCGAAAAGGTAGCCATCCAGCATATTGGTGACAAACCCACCGACGATGATGAACAGCATGAACCACCAGTATTCGGGCCGTGTCGCGCGGCCAGAAAAGGTGACGTATTTGCGGAAACAGGTGCGGACGGCGGTGCCAAAGGTCATGCGTTGACCTTTCTTGAAGGGCAGGGGCGCAGCGCGGCGATGTCGGTGCCATCCTTGCGGGATGCCAGACACAGCGCGGCGAACTTCCTGTCCAAGTGGCCCATGGCCGATCCTTTAAAAACCGTTCCGGGCGGGGATCGCCCGGAACCTTCGTGTCTTGAGGGACTTAGCCCTTGATCGCTTTCAGAACAGCCTCACCCAGACCGGCGGGGCTATCGGCGACCACGATCCCGGCGGATTTCATCGCCTCGATCTTGTCTTCCGCGCCGCCTTTGCCGCCGGCGACGATGGCGCCTGCGTGGCCCATGCGACGACCCGGAGGGGCGGTGCGGCCCGCGATGAACCCAGCGGTGGGCTTCCAGCGGCCTTTCTTCTTCTCGTCAGCGAGGAACTGCGCGGCTTCTTCTTCCGCGCTGCCACCGATTTCACCGATCATGATGATGGACTCGGTCTCATCATCGGCCAGGAACATTTCCAACACGTCAATGTGTTCGGTCCCCTTGATCGGGTCACCACCGATACCAACAGCCGAAGACTGGCCCAGACCCGCATCCGATGTCTGCTTGACCGCTTCGTAGGTCAGGGTGCCGGAGCGGGACACAACGCCAACTGACCCACGCTTGTGGATGTGGCCGGGCATGATGCCGATCTTGCAGGCGTCAGGGGTGATGACACCGGGGCAGTTCGGGCCGATCAGGCGCGATTTGGAGTTCTGCAAAGCGGCCTTGACCTTCATCATGTCCAGCACCGGGATGCCTTCGGTGATGCAGACGATCAGAGGGACCTCTGCGTCGATCGCCTCGAGGATCGAGTCCGCGGCGAACGGCGGCGGAACGTAGATCACCGACGCATTCGCGCCCGTGACGTCGACCGCTTCGTGGACCGAGTTGAAGACCGGCAGATCAAGGTGCGTGGTGCCGCCCTTACCGGGGGTCACGCCGCCGACCATCTTGGTGCCGTAAGCGATCGCCTGTTCCGAGTGGAAGGTGCCCTGAGAGCCGGTGAAGCCCTGACAGATAACCTTGGTGTTTTCGTCTACGAGGACTGCCATGATCTTAGCCCTTCACTTCTTTAACGATTTTCTCAGCGCCGTCGGACAGGTTGTCCGCCGCGATGACGTTCAGGCCAGAGGTGTTGATGATCTCTTTGCCCTTTTCGACGTTCGTGCCTTCCAGACGGACGACCAGCGGAACCTGAAGGCCCACTTCTTTCACCGCAGCGACAACGCCTTCGGCGATGACGTCGCAGCGCATGATGCCGCCGAAGATGTTGACCAGAATGCCTTTGACGTTGGGGTCAGAGGTGATGATCTTGAACGCTTCGGTAACTTTCTCTTTGGTGGCGCCGCCACCGACGTCGAGGAAGTTTGCCGGTTCAGCACCATACAGCTTGATGATGTCCATCGTCGCCATGGCCAGACCTGCGCCGTTCACCATGCAGCCGATTTCACCGTCTAGTGCGATGTAGTTCAGGTCGTATTTCGACGCTGCCAGTTCCTTGGGGTCTTCCTCGGTCTCATCGCGCAGGGCGATGATGTCGTTGTGACGGTACAGGGCGTTGCCGTCGAAGCCGACCTTGGCGTCCAGAACCTTGAGGTTGCCATCGGGCATCACGATCAGCGGGTTGATTTCCAGCTGCTCCATGTCCTTCTCGGTGAAGGCTTGGTACAGTTTGCCCAGAAGGCCGACCATCTGCTTGACCTGCTGACCTTCCAGACCCAGAGCGAATGCCACTTTGCGGCCATGGAACGGCTGGTAGCCGGTCGCGGGTTCGATCGAGAACGACAGGATCTTTTCCGGGGTCGCAGCGGCGACCTCTTCGATGTCCATGCCACCTTCGGTCGAGCAGACGATAGACACGGCAGAGGTCTGACGGTCCACCAGCAGGGCCAGATAAAGCTCGCGGTCAATGTCAGAGCCGTCTTCGATGTAGATGCGGTTGACCTGCTTGCCTTCGGGGCCGGTCTGGTGCGTGACCAGCGTGCGGCCCAGCATCTTCTTGGCTTCTTCGGCTGCTTCTTCTACCGATTTGGCTAGGCGGACACCGCCCTTTTCGCCAGCGTCGGCTTCTTTGAATTTGCCCTTGCCGCGGCCACCTGCGTGGATCTGCGCCTTGACGACCCAAAGCGGTCCATCAAGTTCGCCAGCAGCGGTTTTTGCGTTTTCGGCTTTCAATACCGCACGGCCGTCCGACACCGGGCAGCCGTAGTCGCGAAGAATTGCCTTCGCCTGGTATTCATGGATGTTCATGAAATCCGTCCCTCGTTTCAGATACGATTGTGTCCGGGTGTGACATAGTGCGCGGGGCGGATGAATCATTTTCTGACACTGTTTGCAGGAAACAGCCGAAATAGACCTCTTTGTGATCACACGCTTTATCGGTGTGATCACAACGCTCCGCGCAAACATTGACCAAAGGTTAAAAAGCTTGGGTTCCCGGTGTCTATCGGCGATTCACTGCACCGTTTCTGTCCGATCACAGGCGACTCACTTGCGTTCGCCGGAACCGGTGCGCCCCCTGCGTGGTTGACCCGCAAAGGAGACACCCATGAGCTTTGCCGACAAACTAACCGAATATCAGCCGAAAGACATCATGCCCGATTTGGAATCGCAATGGTGGAAGCCATTTGCCGCAGGGGCCGCCGTGGTGGCCGCCGGGTTCGCCCTGACCCGTATCCGCCCCTCGGCGCTGGACCTGCCCAATCCCACCGGCCGCGGCGATGGTGCAAGCGGTCGCGTCGCTCGGGCCGTCGGTGTTGCGCGGGATGGGGCAGACAAGGTTGCGCCTGACAATGTGGCCTCCCAGATCGGTCGGTCATTGGTGATGGCTGGGTCGGCGATGCTGGTCGCGCGGGTGCTGGACGAGGTGATGTCGCGTCAGGACTGACCGCCATCATCGGTGCGTGCGAACCGTTCCTGTTCATGCGCATCGATCCACTCCCACCCGCCAAGCGCGTCGATCAGCGGAGACAGTTGGTCTTCATAGCGTCGCCACTTTTGAACGGATGCGGTGTTGATCTTTTGCCGCGCCTGCCATCGGCTGGCCGTGGCGATCACACCTTGGGTATCCTCGGGGTGCACGCAGGCATCGCACCAATCAAGCTTGCAGAACTTCAGGATGCGGCGGGTTTCCCCCTCGGGGTCCGAAACAAGCGTTTCGTAGTTGATGCGAAGGATCCGGTCGCCGCGTACCTGCTGCCAGTGGTCCATCAGGTCATTGTAAAGGCGGTAGTAGAAGCCGAGCGTGTCTAGCCGGTTAGAATAGTCCAGCCCGCCCCGGAAATTGGCAAGGTAGTTCGACAGCCCGGTATCCAAAGGGTGGCGCTGCATGTGCAGGATGGGCGCGTCGGCGAACACCGTGGTAATCAGGCCAAGCGTCCAGAAATTCGCGGGCATCTTGTCGATGATGTTCTGACTTTTGGCATCCGCGACCTTGGCGATCTTGGTGATATAGCTTCGCGCGATCTTGGTTAGGTTGTCGCGGGTCATCGCCTGTCGGATCGCATCATCCGGAGCCAGATCGCCGCGGGTCTTCAACGCGTTCGCGTACAGGCTTTCGCTAAGCGCATTCATCTCGGGGCGCTCACCGGCGGTGGTGACGTCCGGATGCGCGGCCAGCATACGTTCCAGCAGGGTGGTGCCGGATCGTGGCATGCCGATGATGAAAATCGGCCGCGGGGTAGCGCGCACCGCGCCTTTGAACTCGGCGCAGAAGGCGGGCGAATAAAGTGCTTTCTGACGCTCGGCCACTTGGGTGTAATTCGCCTGACCGGTAAACTCCGGCTTCAGATCGTTGCCGCTGGCAAAGTGTTGAAAGGCGCGGTCCAGCTCTCCACAATCCTGATAGGCCTTCCCCAAAGCGAAATGCAGCGCGACGAGGTGTTCCCGCGCCAGGCCGCCTTGCTCCAGCGTGCGCTCGGCCTGCGCGAACAAGGGGTCGCCCGAAGTGATCTTGGTGGATTCCGTCAGATTGACGTAAGCCAGCGCGTTTCTGGGGTTCAACTCGATCGCGCGGCGGGCAGAGGCGACGGCACCGGCAAAATCGCCCTTGGTGTTCAGTATCGCGGCGCGTGACTGGTGGACGTGGTCGTTTGACGGGGCGACCTTTAGGGCGTGGTCCAAAATCGCCAGCGCCCCCTCTGCGTCGCGCCGTAGGTTCGACGCGCAGTGGGCTGCGCCGATCAGGGCCGGAATGTTGTCGGGGTCAGACGCCAGCACCTGTTGGTAGATCGGTTCCGCCTTGTCGGCTTGCTCTGCCTCGAACAGCGACACGGCCTGCGCAATCAAAGCGGCCCGGTCGTCGTGGGACAACCGGGCCGCGTTTGGTCTTTGTGACTTTTCCGTCAAGGCGATCAGGCCAGAGAGCTGTCAATGCCCTTACATGCGTCGACCAGACCCTTCACGGCATCGACCGATTTGTCGAACATTTCCTGCTCTTCTTTGTTGAGCTTGATGTTCACGATCTTTTCAATGCCACCAGCGCCGATCACGGTGGGCACGCCCACGTACATGTCCTTCACACCCAGTTCGCCGTCGCAATATGCGGCGCAGGGCAGAACGCGCTTTTGGTCTTTCAGGTAAGCTTCGGCCATTTCGATGGCCGAGGTGGCCGGTGCGTAGAAGGCCGAACCGGTCTTCAGCAGGCCAACGATTTCGGCGCCGCCGTCACGGGTACGCTGAATGATCGCGTCCAGTTTTTCCTGCGTGGTCCAGCCCATCTTGACCAGATCGGGCAGGGGGATACCGGCCACGGTGGAGTAGCGGGTGGAGGGGACCATGGTGTCGCCGTGGCCGCCCAGAACGAATGCAGTGACATCCTTCATGGACACGCCGAATTCGACCGACAGGAAGTGACGGAAGCGTGCGCTGTCCAGAACACCGGCCATGCCGCAAACTTTCTCGGCCGGGAGGCCAGAGAATTTCTGCAGGGCCCAGACCATCGCGTCCAGCGGGTTGGTGATGCAGATGACGAATGCGTCGGGGGCGTTGGCTTTGATGCCTTCGCCGACGGACTTCATGACCTTCAGGTTGATGCCCAGCAGGTCGTCGCGGGACATGCCGGGTTTACGCGGCACGCCGGCGGTGACGATGCAGACGTCTGCGCCAGCGATGTCGGCGTAGTCCTGCGTGCCCTTCAGGGTCGCGTCGAAGCCTTCGGAGGGACCGGATTCGGCGATGTCGAGGGCCTTACCCTCGGGCGTGCCTTCCGCGATGTCGAACAGAACGACGTCGCCCAATTCTTTCAATGCTGCGAGGTGGGCGAGCGTGCCGCCGATCTGACCTGCGCCGATAAGGGCGATCTTGGGTCGTGCCATGGAATGTATCTCCAATCTCATGAAACTTTGGCGATGCGTAGGAGTTTTGCGGCCTCAGTGCAAGTCCGAGGCCGGGCCAAGTGGCGCATCACATGCGGGAAAGAGCGGAAAAACCCTTAGGATTGGTTTCTATTTCAGCAGCTTGCGGGATAAATTTTTACCCCGTGGTCGCGCGGTTACGGGCAGCATCTGGATGTTTCTCAGCCGTTTTGACCGAAAATGCGGGCGATTCTGCTAGGCGTCCTTGTCCTGATTTGGCAGCGCTTCTGACAGGGTTTCGAAGGCTTCGCCGCTGGCGACAAGGCAGGTGATGCCGCCGGGACGGGTGACGGTGATCGTCCATGAACCGGTTTCTTTTGATGCAAAAACTTCGACCATCTGGTTGTTTGATCCGAGGCCGATGGATTGGCGGGTTTCGCCAAACGCCGAGGCGAGGCGGCTAAGCACCACGTCGCGCGGGGCACAACCAGAGTTGGCGGTGGCGGCAACAGGTGTCAGGCAGGCGGCGGCCAGCAGGGTCATCGACAGATACTTGGGCATAGTGCAGTCCTTTCCTTGGGCCGCAGCTTTGGCGGCTTTGTCCTCTGACCAGCGCAATCCTTCCTCGCGACCAATTTGCGCCCAAGGTGCGAATAAGTGGTTAATCGACCGCACGGTGGACGGTCGCGATGTCGCGCGCGCCTTTTCTCTGCGACGCGGCGAAACGGGCCTTGAACTTTTCCCTTAAAAAGTGGCATTGGTGCGCAAGATTGTTACCCGGCCATACCGGCCGCGACTCGGAGTTGCCCCATGGACACTGCCTATCGCCCTTATCGTTCCGTCCTTTATATCCCCGGCTCGAAAGAGCGGGCGTTGGACAAGGCGCGCGGGCTGGCCTGCGACGCGATCATCTTTGATCTTGAGGATGCGGTGACGCCGGATGCCAAGGGCGAAGCGCGCGAAACGCTGAAAAAGGCGCTTCAGGACGGTGGCTATGGCAACCGGGCCAAGATCATTCGGATCAACGGCTTGGACACCGAATGGGGGGCCGACGACGTCAAGGTTCTGAAGGACGCGGGCGCGGATGCCTTCCTGCTGCCCAAGGTCGACAGCGTGAAGCATATCGAGGCGCTGGATGAGCTGCTGGGCGGCAACACCGCCATGTGGGCGATGATCGAAACGCCGCTGGGCGTGCTGAACGCGCTGGAAATCGCGGCGCATCCCCGTCTGACCGGGTTTGTCGCGGGCACCAACGATCTGGCGAAAGAACTGAACTGCCGGTCCCGCGCGGATCGTCTACCGATGATGTTCGCGCTGCAGCAGATGCTGCTAGCCGCGCGGGCGCATGACGTGATCTGCGTCGATGGCGTTTATAACCAGTATCTGGACGAAGAAGGCCTGGCTGCGGAATGCGAACAAGGCCGCGACCTGGGCTTTGACGGTAAGACGCTGATCCACCCGGCGCAGGTCGCGGGCGCGAACACTGCCTTTGCCCCAACGGAAGCCGAGATCGATCTGGCCAAACGTCAGATCGAAGCGCACGAGGAGATCGAGCGGACAGGGCAGGGCGTTGCTGTCGTGGACGGCAAGATCGTTGAGAACCTGCATGTCGAGACCGCCAAAAAGACGCTGGCGAAGGCAGAGGCGATTGCGAAGATGGGCTAAGCCCGTCAGGGTGTCGGCACATTTGTCTTAGCCAGCGGGGCGCACGTTATGATCCTTTTGATCCTTGGGGTTCTTCTTTGGGCCTTGGCCCATTTCTATAAACGTCTGGCCCCGGCGCATCGCGCGTCGATGGGCGACAAAGGCAAAGGGATCGTTGCGGTCGCGCTGGTCGTGTCGATCCTGCTGATGATCTTTGGCTATCGTGCGGCGGATGGCGCGGTGTTCTGGGGCCGTCATTCTGCGACCGTGGGGATCAACAACCTGCTGATGATCGCGGCGCTGTACTTTACGTCTCCGGGGCCGAAGAAGGGCGCGCTGTTCTACAAGATGCGCCATCCGATGCTGACCGGGTTCCTGCTGTGGACCATCGCGCATCTGCTGGTGAACGGGGATGTTCCGTCCTTCGTGCTGTTCGGTGGCTTGGGCCTTTGGGCCGTGGCCGAGATGGTGGTGATCAACCGGGCCGAGCCGGGCTGGGTGCCGCCTGCCAAGGGCAAGATCGGCAAGGACATCATGTTCGCCGCGATTTCGATCGTGCTGCTGGGCGTGATCGGGATGATTCATACGTGGCTTGGCTATCCGACCTTCGGGTAAGCCGCGATTAAGGGGAAGATCATGAAAGCCTACCGGTTTTTGACAGCGGACGACACGTCAGCCTTTTGCCACAAGGTGACGGCGGCTTTGGCCAAGGGGTGGGAGCTTTATGGCGGCCCGACCTATGCCCATGACGCGACCACGGGCGTGATGCGCTGTGGGCAGGCCGTTACCAAGGACGTCGCCGGTGACTATGACCCCGACGTGAAGCTGGGAGAGCTGTGATGACCAAGACGAACGCGGGCCGTTTTTTCGAGGATTACAAGATCGGGCAGGTCATCGACCATGCGGTGCCTCGGACCGTGTCGGGCGGGGAGCGGGCGATGTACCACGCGCTCTATCCGATGCGGCATGCGCTGTATTCTTCGGACGAATTCGCGCGGTCCTGTGGGCTGCCTGCTTCGCCCATCGACGATCTGGCGGCGTTCCACGTGGTCTTTGGCAAGACGGTGCCGGATGTGTCGCTGAACGCGGTGGCCAACCTTGGCTATGCGGAGGGGCGCTGGCTGAAGCCGGTCTATGCGGGTGACACGCTGCGGTCGTCGTCCGAGGTGATCGGGCTGAAGCAGAACTCGAACGGCAAGACGGGCGTGGTGTACGTGCGGACCCGGGGTATGAACCAGAACGACGAAGTCGTGATGGAATATGTCCGCTGGGTGATGGTGCGGAAGAATGATGTCGATGCGCCTGCGCCAGACGCTGTTGTGCCGGATTTGGCTAAGGTCATTGATCCTAAGGATCTGGTGATCCCCGAAGGTTTGGATTTCACTAACTACGACTTCACCCTTGCCGGGGAACCGCACCGGTTCGGTGACTATGCGGTTGGTGAGGTGATCGGCCACGTCGACGGTGTCACCATCGAAGAGGCCGAGCATATGATGGCCACGCGCCTGTGGCAGAACACGGCCAAAGTGCATTTCGACGCGACCTTCCGGCCTGATGGGCAGCGGCTGATCTATGGCGGTCACGTCATTTCGATGGCGCGGGCACTGTCTTTCAACGGCTTGGCCAATGCGCAGATGATCGTGGGCCTTAACGGTGGGGCACATGCGAACCCGTGCTTCAGCGGGAAGACGATCAAGGCGTGGTCGGAAGTTCTGGACAAGGCCGAGACCTCGGCCCCCGGCGTAGGCGCGATCCGGCTGCGGCTGGTGGCTGTCGACGACGCGTCGGTCGGCGAGCTGAAAGACGAAAACGGCAAATACCACAGCCAGGTCCTGCTGGATCTGGATTACTGGGCGCTGATGCCGCTGTAATTCGCTCATGCGGTTGCCAATTGGTTAAACGAGTCGCCCGTTGTGATCACGCGCGCGTCTGTTGTGATCACACGTACAACTTTTAGGGTCGGAATCCTGCATTTTCTGCGACGGTTTGACCCTGACCTAATGACAAGCTGACAAAAATCACTAGAACCACCAACAGATATTCCGAATGAGGACCTCATGGCCGATGTGAACCGGGGCAATCGCCCTCTGTCGCCGTTCATGCTGGGGCAATACTACCGTTTCCAGCTGAATTCCGTCACCTCGATCCTGACGCGGATCACAGGGAACGCGCTGATTGGCGCCGCTTTTCTGATTGCTTGGTGGTTGTTGGCCGCCGCGTCCGGGCCTGACTACTTCAAGGTAGCAGATTTCGTGATCACAAGCTGGGTCGGCGATATCATCATGCTCTTGTCTTGCCTTGGTCTTTGGTACCACACGCTGGCCGGTGTTCGTCACCTGATCTGGGACAACGGCTATCTGCTGGATGTCGAAAGCTCGGACAAGATGGGCTGGGTTGTCATCGGCGGGTCGGTCGTTCTGACCCTGCTGACCGCGATCATCGTATAAGAAAGGAGCCAGCCATGCGTTTTCTGACCGACCGCAAGCGAGCCGTAGGTATGGGGGCATCAAAGACCGGGACCGCACATCATTGGTCCATGCAGGTCACGTCGATCGCCCTGCTGATCCTGGTGCCTTTGTTCGTCTTCACCACCGGCTATATCATTGGCGCCCCTTATGAAGAGGTCGTCGCCTATTACTCCCGTCCATTTCCGTCCGTGATTGCGGCGCTGACCTTTATCGTTGGCATGACGCACTTCAAGAACGGCGCGCAGATGGCGATTGAAGATTACGTGCACGGGTTGGCCGGACGCCTGACGATCATCGGCGTGACCATCCTGTCCTATGCCATTGCTGCGTTCGCGATTTTTTCGCTGATCAAGCTGGCCCTGTAAGTCCCGAGGTTTCCGATGGCTGAATACGAATACGAAACGCATGATTATGACGTGGTCGTGGTTGGCGCCGGTGGCGCTGGTCTGCGTGCCACGCTGGGTATGGCGGAACAGGGTCTGCGCACGGCGTGCGTGACCAAGGTTTTCCCGACCCGGTCGCACACCGTGGCTGCGCAGGGTGGCATCGCCGCGTCCCTGTCCAACATGGGGCCCGACCACTGGCAGTGGCACATGTACGACACCGTTAAAGGGTCGGACTGGCTGGGCGATACGGACGCGATGGAATACCTCGCCCGTGAGGCCCCCAAGGCCGTTTACGAGCTGGAGCACTACGGCGTGCCCTTCTCGCGGACCGAAGAGGGCAAGATTTACCAACGTCCCTTTGGTGGCCACACCACCGAGTTTGGCGAAGGCCCTGCCGTGCAGCGGACCTGTGCTGCCGCCGACCGGACCGGCCACGCGATCCTGCACACGCTGTATGGTCAGTCGCTGAAGAACAACGCTGAGTTCTACATCGAATATTTCGCCATCGACCTGATCATGTCGGATGATGGTGTCTGCACCGGTGTCGTCTGCTGGAAGCTGGACGACGGCACGATGCATGTCTTCAACGCCAAGATGGTGGTGCTGGCGACGGGCGGCTATGGCCGTGCGTATTTCTCGGCCACCTCGGCCCACACCTGCACCGGCGACGGTGGCGGTATGGTGGCGCGCGCGGGTCTGCCGCTGCAGGACATGGAATTCGTGCAGTTCCACCCGACGGGCATCTACGGTTCTGGCTGTCTGATCACCGAAGGCGCACGCGGTGAGGGTGGTTATCTGACCAACTCTGAAGGCGAGCGTTTCATGGAGCGTTATGCGCCCCAGTACAAAGACCTTGCGCCGCGCGACTATGTCTCGCGCTCGATGACCATGGAGATCCGCGAAGGTCGTGGTGTGGGTGAGCATGGGGACCATATTCACCTGAACCTGTCGCACTTGCCTGCCGAAGCGCTGGCAGAACGTCTTCCGGGTATTTCCGAATCCGCGAAGATTTTCGCCGGTGTGGACGTCACCAAAGAGCCGATCCCGGTTCTGCCGACCGTGCACTATAACATGGGCGGTATCCCGACGAACTATTGGGGCGAAGTGCTGAACCCGACCTCTGACGACCCGAATGCCGTTGTCCCCGGTCTGATGGCCGTGGGTGAGGCGGGCTGTGCCTCCGTGCATGGGGCGAACCGTCTTGGCTCGAACTCTCTGATCGACCTCGTGGTCTTTGGCCGCGCCGCCGCGATCCGCGCTGGCGAAGTTGTGGACCGCGATAGTGCCGTGCCCTCGACCAACAAAGCACAGGTCGACAAGGCGTTTGACCGCTTTGACACACTGCGCAACGCTTCGGGCGGCACGCCGACCGCTGAACTGCGTCTGGAAATGCAGCGCACGATGCAATCCGATGCAGCCGTTTTCCGCGCGTCTGAGACGCTGAAGGAAGGCGTCGATAAGATGACCGAAATCGCTGGCAAGATGGGCGATCTGAAAGTCACTGATCGCAGCCTGGTCTGGAACAGCGACCTGATGGAAACGCTGGAACTTACCAACCTGATGCCGAACGCACTGGCCACGATCGTCGGCGCCGAAGCGCGGCACGAAAGCCGCGGCGCACATGCGCACGAGGATTATTCCGAGCGTGACGACGACAAGTGGCGCGTGCACACGATCAGCCGCGTTGAGGGTAACAAGGTCGATCTGACCTATCGCCCCGTCATCACCGACCCGCTGTCGACCGAGGCAGAGGGTGGCATCGAACTCAAGCGGATCGCGCCCAAGGCGCGGACGTTCTAAGGAGGACGACATGGTACAATTCACCCTTCCCAAGAACTCTCGCATCCGGACGGGCAAGACATGGCCCAAGCCGGACGGCGCGACGAACATCCGCAAGTTCAAGATCTATCGCTGGTCGCCCGATGATGGGGAAAACCCGCGGGTCGACACGTATTTCCTGGATATGGACAAGTGCGGCCCGATGGTTCTGGACGCGCTGATCAAGATCAAGAACGAGATCGATCCGACCCTGACCTTCCGCCGGTCCTGCCGCGAAGGGATCTGTGGCTCTTGCGCGATGATGATCGACGGGATCAACACGCTGGCCTGTATCTACGGGCTGGACGAGATCAAGGGCGACGTGACGATCTATCCGCTGCCGCACATGCCGGTGGTGAAAGACCTGATCCCCGACCTGACGCATTTCTATGCGCAGCACGCGTCGATCATGCCGTGGCTGGAGACCAAGACGAACCGCCCCGCGAAAGAGTGGAAGCAGTCCATCGAGGACCGCAAGAAGCTGGACGGCCTGTATGAATGCGTGATGTGCGCGTCGTGCTCGACCTCTTGCCCGTCTTATTGGTGGAACGGTGATCGGTATCTGGGGCCAGCCGCGTTGCTGCATGCCTATCGCTGGATCATCGACAGCCGCGATGAAGCAACGGGTGAGCGTCTGGATGAGCTGGAGGATCCCTTCAAGCTGTACCGCTGCCACACGATCATGAACTGCGCCAAGACCTGCCCGAAGGGTTTGAACCCGGCGGCGGCGATTTCGCATATCAAGCAGATGATGGTCGAACGGACCGTGTGATCCGATCGTCAAATCTTACGGAAGGGCGGCCTTGAGGGTCGCCCTTTTGCTTTTGGGGGCTTTGCCCCCGGCTTGCGGCTTCCCGCAGGACTATTTTTGGCAAGAGGATGATGGGGGCGGCGGAAATGCGGAGTTTGCCACAAAGCTTTTCCCCCGCTAGGCTATCCGGCGGAGGACACCATCATGACCAAACACAGCCATATCGATCGGGTGATTTCGGCGGTGCAATCGGGCTCTGCCGGGGCGCGGTCGGCTTTGGCGGCGTCATGGTGGCGGTCGTTGGAGCATCATGGGCTGAACCCCGGGGAGGAACGCGCGCCAGAACGGGTGAGTGAGGCGGACGTGCGTCAGCACCAAGACCGGCTGGAGCATTTTCTGCGCGTCGCCGGGCCGAAGCTGGATCACCTGTTCGGGTTGGTCGGGCAGTCCGGGTGTGGCGTTGTGTTGACGGACGATCAGGGGATCGTGCTGGACCGTCGTTGTTCTGATGGGGATGCGGCCGCGTTCGATCACTGGGGGCTGGCTTTGGGGGCGGATTGGTCAGAGGCCAGCGAAGGAACCAACGGAATCGGCACCTGTCTGACGGACCGGCGGCAAGTGACGATCCATCGCGACGAACATTTCTTTGCGCGCAACACCGCGATGAGCTGTATGGACGCGCCGATCTTTGGCCCCGATGGGCGGATCGTGGCGGCCTTGGACGTGTCCTCGGCCCGGGCGGATCAGACAGAAGCGTTCAATCGGATTATTGCGGCGACGGTCGCCCAGACCGCGCGCACGATTGAGGCGGATTTCTTCCGCGCGTCGTTTCCCAAGGCACGGATCATTGTGGCCGGAGGGGAAGATAGGGATGTGACCGCGCTGTTGGCCGTGGATCAGGACGACATCGTGATCGGGGCGACCCGGTCGGCACGGCAGGCCTATGGCATGGCGACCTCGGGCCCGATTAAGGCGCGACCGGCAAGCGATCTGTTCGGCCATGGTGATGGACCTTCAGGGTTTGAGAAGGCCGAACGCGCGGCTGTCATGCGGGCGCTGACGCGGGCCGGGGGCAATGTGTCCGAGGCTGCGCGGGCCCTGGGGATCGGTCGTGCGACGCTGTATCGCCGGATGAAACGTTTGGGCATCGGCGAGTGATCCGATGCGCCAGCTGAAGGCGGATGTCATTGTCATTGGCGGTGGTCTGGCGGGGCTAGTCGCGGCGACCGAGGCGGCAGGTCGGGGCCGTCAAGTTTTGCTGATCGATCAGGAAGGCGAACAATCGCTGGGTGGGCAGGCGTTCTGGTCTTTGGGCGGGTTGTTCATGGTGGATACGCCGGAACAGCGGCGCATGAAGATCCGGGATAGTCGTGATCTTGCCGCACAGGATTGGATGGGCTCTGCCGGGTTCGATCGGCCTGAGGATGCCAACCCGCGTGCGGTTGCCGAAGCCTATCTGGATTTCGCAGCCGGAGAGATGCGCGACTGGCTGGCGGGCATGGGGATGCGATGGTTTCCTGTGGTCGGCTGGGCCGAACGAGGCGGGGCGCTGGCGCATGGGCACGGCAATTCGGTGCCGCGGTTTCATCTGACATGGGGTACCGGACCGGGCGTTATCGCGCCTTTTGTCAAACGCGCGAAAGAACTGGAGGCCGAGGGCAAGCTGACGTTCGCCTTCCGGCATCGGGTGACAGACCTTGATCTGAAGGCCCGCCGGGTTGCGGGCGAGGTGCTGGTGCCCACAGACGCGCCGCGCGGAGTCAGTACGTCGCGCGAGGTCGTCGAGGATTTCGAAGCGACAGGTGACAGTTTGATCCTGACCTCGGGCGGTATCGGTGGCGACCATGACAAGGTTCGGCGGTATTGGCCCGCGGATCGGCTGGGGCCTGCGCCTAAACGAATGGTTTCGGGGGTGCCCGATTATGTCGATGGCCAGTTGCAGGGCATTGCCGAAGGGGCAGGGGCCGCGCTGATCAATGGCGACCGGATGTGGCATTACTGCGAGGGTATCCAGAACTGGGATCCGATCTGGCCGAACCATGGTATCCGTATTCTACCCGGGCCTTCGTCGCTGTGGTTCGATGCATATGGCCAACGGATGGAGGCCCCTTGCCTGCCGGGGTTCGATACTTTGGCGACGCTGCGGCGGATCCTGTCGACGGGGCAGGACCATAGCTGGTTCGTACTGACGCAGGCGATCATCAAGAAGGAATTTGCGCTGTCGGGGTCGGAACAGAACCCTGACTTCACCTCAGGCAAGTGGGGTGAGGTGATCCGGCAGCGGGTGCTGAACAAGGCGGCAACTGGTCCAGTCGAAGCGTTCAAGGACAAGGGCGCTGATTTCGTCGTGGCGGATACGCTGGATGAACTGGTCGCAGGTATGAACAAGCTGGAGCCGGACACGCGACTGGACGCCGCGGATCTGCGCCGACAGATCGAAGCGCGGGATCGCGAGATGGAAAATCCGTTCTCCAAAGATGCGCAGGTGACTGCGATCCATGGGGCGCGGCGCTATCTGGGGGATAAGCTGGTGCGCACCGCGAAACCGCACCGCATTCTGGACCCAAAGGCCGGTCCGTTGATTGCTGTCCGGCTGAACATCCTGACACGTAAGTCGCTCGGCGGGTTGCATACGGACGTGCGGGCCAGGCTGCTGGATAGCGCGGGTCAGGTCATTGATGGTGTTTATGCCGCAGGAGAGGTCGCTGGATTTGGCGGCGGTGGCTACCATGGCTACAACGCGTTGGAAGGGACGTTCCTTGGGGGGTGCATCTTCAGCGGCCGGGTCGCGGGGCGCGAGGTTTGAGGCCTGCAAATGCTGCAATGCGGCAATGTTGTTTTGGCTGATGTTTTTCGCCCTTTGAAGGCGCAGATTGTCGGCAGGGAGGGGCCTTTGATCCTAAACGAGGCACCTATGGAAAAGATCGTGAAACCCACCGAGGCCGAGCTGCGTAAAGCACAGGCAGCCCTGAACGCCCTGAACCAAGCCTATGAATATTTCTCGCCCACGCCGACACTGGTGCGCGACGAAAAGGCATCTGAGTATTTCGAGTACGTCAAAGCGGCCTGATCGCAGGCCAGCGCCGAAACAGATGCAACTCTGCCACATTTCTTTTCCCGGATGTGGCAGAGTTTTTCTTTTTTACAATGGGTTATGCGGGATCTTGGGGACGTGACGGAAAAAATCGCAATTCGACGCATTTTTCCTATTGATCGAATCTATGTTTGGCCCGATATGCGCAATTACAAAAGACGCCAACGCACGCGCCTCTGGCGAGAGGGCTAAATCGATAAGCCCTGCGGTTACGTAGCGACGGTAACGTCTCCCTTGGAACTGAGCGGTCTGAGCCGATTAAATCGGAATGGCCGGGTCTGATTGGAGATGACCAATGAACGCATACGTAGCCGACTTTTCGGCCCGCACTTCTGTACGCCGTGAAACCCGTGTTGAATCCTTCATCCGTTCGACTGTTTTCGACCGCCCAACGCTGGTGATCGACGTCGATCGCGTGGAAGAGCAGTACCACGCCCTGAAATCTGGCCTGGGCCGCGCACGCATTCACTTTGCCGTCAAAGCAAACCCGCAGCGTGAAATCATCGAGCGTCTGGTCGACCTCGGTTCCGGCTTCGACGCCGCATCGCGCGCCGAGATCGAGCTGTGCCTGTCCCTGGGTGCCCGTCCGGAAAACATTTCCTTCGGCAACACCGTCAAGAAAGTCCGCGACATCGAGTTCGCCTTCAACGCCGGCGTGACCCTGTTCGCAGCCGACGCAGAAGAAGAGCTGGAAAAGATCGCGGAATTCGCACCGGGTTCCGACGTGTACATCCGTCTGATCGTCGACGCATCCGAAGCTGACTGGCCGCTGTCGCGTAAATTCGGCTGTGCCCGCGACAAAGCCGTCATGCTGATGGACATGGCGCGTGATCTGGGCCTGCGCCCGGTCGGTTTCTCGTTCCACGTTGGCTCGCAGACCAAACGCGCGGAAATGTGGACCACCACGCTGGATCAGGTTGCTGCTGTCTGGAAAGCCGCTGTCGACGCAGGTCACGAGCTGACCCTGCTGAACATCGGTGGTGGGTTCCCCGCCTACTACGGCGAAGAAATCCAGCGTCCGACGGCCTATGCTGCCCGCGTGATGGAACTGATCGAAGAGCGCTTCGACAATGTCGAGCACGTGATGGCAGAGCCGGGCCGTGGTCTGGTTGCCGAAGCGGGCGCGATTGCTGCCGAAGTGCTGCTGGTGTCGCAGAAATCCGACAACGACCTGCACCGCTGGGTTTACCTCGACATCGGTAAATTCTCGGGTCTGGCCGAAACCATGGACGAAGCGATCCGCTACCAGTTCCTGACCGACCGCGATCACGAAGCAACCGGCCCCTGCATTCTGGCTGGCCCGTCCTGCGATAGCGCCGACGTGCTGTACGAAAAACGCCCTGTCGAGCTGCCGGTTGGCCTGCGCTCGGGTGATCGTTTCATCATCCGCAACTGCGGCGCCTACACCTCGACCTATGCATCGGTCGGGTTCAACGGCTTCCCTCCGCTGGACGTGGTGGTGATCTGATCCACGTTGGAGCCCCGGTGGGGGAGCCGGGGATCACGTGATTAGGAAAGACGCGAGGTGGTGATACCTCGCGTCTTTTTTCGTTCGGCAGTGTTGATGCCCTTCGAATGCCCTAAGTGATCTGTGTGGCGCAGCGAAGGGGTCGGGCGGATGATGAAGAACGTAGCGGTCGCACCGCACGAGCGGGCGGAAATCCTGATCTTCTTCGGGCTGGTCGGCGCAATCGGCTGCTTTGCTCCGATCCTGACAACGATCTGGTCTGCGCTTGTGGCAGAGCATGATTTTATCGCCAGTACGCTTAGTGATCTGGGCCGTGGGCCGCACAAGATCATCATGGATGTCGGGTTCTACATTTGCGCCTGTGGTTTGGTCAGCCTTGCCATCGCGGCGGCGCATGTGCCGATGGGCGGCCTGGGCTGGTCCGTGGGGATCCTGTGCCTTGCGACACTGGCGCTGCTGGTGTCGATGATCGGGCTGTTCGACCAGTTCAAAAATGAGGTGGAGCCGGGTGAGACCTATAGCGTGCACACCTGGATCAGCTTTGGGCTGGGGCCTTTGTACCTGATCGGACCTTTGGGAATGGCGCGTGGGGCAGCGCGGTTGTCGCGGCTGTATGCCGTGCTGTTCGTCCTCGCTGCGGTGATCTGGATCGTCTTCGCGGGGTGGTACCTTATGGCGCCAACGGCCTACGACGGCATCATTGAGAAAACCGCGATTTTTGGCACGCTGCTGTGGACGACGCCATTGGCCTATATCTTTGTGGACCGCGGTCGCTGCATTCTCAACAAAGACCCCGCCGCCGGGTGATCCGCGCGACGAGGCCTTACAGACTGTCCGGGTTATTCGCCCTGCGCGTCCAGCTTGTCTTGCGTTTTGGTTTCAAAATCGCTGGCGTCGTGGCGTTCGCGCAGTTGCTTGGACGGATCGCCAAAGGCCGCGTTGACCATGCGCCCGCGCTTGACCGCCGGACGATCAAAGATCGTTTCGGCCCACCGGATCACGTTGGTATATTCGTGGGCCGACAGGAATTCTTTGGCCTTGTAAGCGCCGTCAGTGACCATCCGGCCATACCACGGCGCGGTTGCCATATCGGCGATCGAATAGTCGTCGCCTGCCAAGAACTTGTTATCTGCCAGCTGCTTTTCCAGTACGTCCAGTTGACGCTTAGTTTCCATGGCAAAGCGGTTGATGGCGTATTCGATCTTGATCGGCGCATAGGCGTAGAAGTGGCCGAAGCCGCCGCCAAGATAGGGGGCCGAGCCTTGCAGCCAGAACAGCCAGTTCATCGCTTCGGTCCGGGCGCGGTAATCCTTGGGCAGGAAGGCGTCGAACTTCTGCGCGAGGTGCAGCAGGATATTGCCCGACTCGAACACGCGCAGGGGTTTCTCGCCGGAATGGTCGACCAGCGCCGGGATTTTCGAGTTCGGGTTCGCTTCGACAAAGCCCGACCCGAACTGGTCGCCGTCGCCAATGTTGATCAGCCAAGCGTCATACTCTGCGCCCTCATGTCCGGCGGCCAGCAGTTCTTCGAACATGATGGTGACCTTCTGGCCGTTGGGCGTGGCCAGCGAATAAAGCTGAAAGGGGTGTTTGCCGACGGGCAGGTCCTTGTCGTGGGTCGCGCCCGAGATGGGGCGGTTGATGCTGGCGAAACGGCCACCGCTTTCCTGATCCCAGGTCCAGACCTTGGGCGGGGTGTAGGTGTCATCGGACATTGCTGTCTCCTTCGGGGAATGTCTGGGGGTACAATTGTCCCGACGCGCGCACATGGCAACCGTCAGGGCGCACAGTGGGCTGTTCGTGATTGCGCAAATGCAGGGGGCAGGGCAGGGTTGGCGCATGAACGAACCCCAAGATGCCGCAACCCGCCGCGCCATTGCGCCAGTGATCTGCTACCCGACTGAAACGCTGCCGGCGCCGGATCTGGCGCTGTATTCCCGGGCGCGGGACGGGGCGCGCAAGATCGGCGAATGGGTCGCGCCGCCGCGAGATGCGGTGGCATTCGAAGTGCCCGCAGGGTGTTTTTTCCGGATCACCTGTGTGGATGGACCTCAGGTCGGCGATCTGAACCTCTGGTCCGCTGCCGACCCGTCCGAGAAGTTCTATTCCGGCAAAACGCGCGCGCTGCATGGCACCCATCTGAACACCGGCGACAGGATGTGGAGCAGCTTTCCCGACCTGCGACCCATGGCGACGCTCACAGCGGATACTTTGGAGTGGTATGGTGCAGATGACTTCGGGGGCCGGGTGCACGACGTCATCGGCACACGCTGCGATCCGCATACCCATCACCTTCTGTCCGGGACTGATTACCACCATTGCTGCCATTCCAACCTGACCCGCGCGGCGGTCGGGGCGTTTGGCGTGGATGTCGATCAGGCGGCGATGATGGTGCACGACGTGCTGAACGTCTTCATGTGCACCGGGTTCACCCGCGACACCGGGCAATACTTTATGAAAGCCAGCCCGGTGCGGGCCGGTGATTATCTGGAATTCTTCGCCGAGATTGACCTGATCGGCGCGTTGTCGGCCTGTCCCGGCGGGGATTGCAGCGCCGAGCATTCTTCGGATACGGCGGCCTGTTATCCGCTTTTGATCGAAGCGTTTCAGCCCGCCGACGACGCCTTGGACGGATGGCACAGCCCGCCGCGCAACGGATACTCTGGCACCCACGGGCTTTAGCACTGCAAATCCCGTGACCAATGCCCTGCAGGCCGCTAACCTGACAGTGACCAGCAGGAGGACAGCCCATGCGCCGCGGTTTCGGAGCCCGTTTTCTGATCGTCGGGGTGTTGATCCTGTTGATGTTCATCCCCCTGTTTTTCGTCGCCGAAGTGGTCGGCGACCGCAAACGCCTGTCGCGCGATGTCATCCAAGAGATCGGCCAGACATGGGGCGGGCAGCAGTCCATCGGCGGCCCAAAGCTGACGATCCCGGTGTCAGAAGAGGTCACGCGTGAGTTTACGCGAGACCGGACCGATCCGGATACCGGCCAGACGCTGATCGACCCGGCCACGGGCCAGCCCCTGCGCGATACCGTGCGACGGCAGGTGACCGAAGTCCGGCCCGCGCTTCAGGTTTATCCTGATCGCTTCGACGTGCAGATCACGTCCCAGACCGAGGTGCGCCAGCGCGGCATCTTCTCGGCCCCGGTTTATCGCGCCGATCTGGTGATGGAGTTTGATTTTCCCGCTGAAAGCCTTGCGGCGCTGACGCTGGGGGACGCGACCGTGCATTGGGAAGATGCCCGGCTGACTTTGTTCGTGTCGAACAGCAACGGTCTGCGGCGCGACGCGGTGCTGGAGGGTCCTTCTGGTACGATCCCGATGGAGCCATCGGGAAATCCCGACACGCCCGGCATCATCGCAATGATCGGCGACCCGCGCGAGGGCGGCAGATACCGGATGGAACTGGGGCTGAACGGGGCTGCCTCGCTGATGGTTGCGCCGGTCGGGCGGACCAGCAAGGTCATTATGCGATCGGACTGGCCGCACCCCAGTTTCACGGGCAGCTTCCTCCCTGACCAATCCGAGGTGAACGATCAAGGGTTTGCCGCCGAATGGACCGTGCCACATCTGGCGCGATCCCTGCAGCAGATCAGCCGAAGCGATGTGACACCTTATATGCTGGATCAGATGAGCTTTGGCGTCAGCCTGATCGAGCCGAATGATTTCTACCAAAAAGCCTACCGTGCAGCGCGCTACGGCATTCTTTATATCGCGCTGACCTTCCTGACCGTACTGCTGGTCGATCGCAACCGCGCCACCCCGGTGCATCCGGTGCAATATTTCCTGATCGGTCTGGCGCAGGCGACCTTTGTCCTGCTGATGGTGTCCTACGCCGAGCAGATCGGGTTCGCGCTTGCCTACTTGGTATCGGCTGGGGCGGTGACGGCGCTGCTGACCTTGTTCGGTTGGATCGGATTGGGGCTGGGCCGCAGATCGCTGGTTCTTGGGGCAATGCTGGTTCTGGTCTACGCCGTGCTCTACCTGATCCTGCAAAGCGAGGATTACGCGCTGCTGGCCGGATCGACGCTGGCCTTTGTGGCCATTGCCGCCACGATGTTCGCCACCCGGAACGAGGAATGGTACGGGCCAGAAGGTCAGGGGCTGTTCCGTAAGAAAGAGCCCGCCAAGACACCGGGGACGGCGCCGCCCCCGGCCTGAGGGTCGTCAGGCGAAGGCTGCTTCCAGCGCGATTTCGACCATGTCACCAAAGCTTTTTTCGCGGTCTTCCGACGGTAGGGCCTCGTGTGTTTTCAGGTGGTCCGACACGGTCAGGACAGCCAGCGCCCGGCGGCCATAGCGGGCGGCCAGAGTGTAAAGCTCTGCCGCTTCCATTTCGACCGCCAGGATGCCGTGCCGCTCCATCGCCTCGTCCAGATCGGGACGTTCGGCATAGAAGACATCGGCTGAATAGATGCCGCCGGTGTGGGTGGGGATGCCGCGCGCCTGCGCTGCGACAAAGGCCTTTGCCAGCAGGTCAAAGTTCGCAGTGGGGGCAAAGTTCACTTCTTTGAAGAACCCCAGCGACGGGGTCGAAATCGACGACGCCGACATGGCGAGGATCACGTCGCGGATTTTCACATGCGGCTGCATCGCACCGCAGGATCCGATGCGGATCAGGGTCTGCGCGTCATAATCCTTGATCAGCTCATTGGCGTAGATCGACAGGGACGGCATCCCCATGCCAGAGCCTTGGATCGTGACGCGGTGGCCCTTCCATGTGCCGGTAAAGCCAAGCATCCCACGCACTTCGTTCACCAGTTCGGCGCCGTCCAGAAAGGTCTCGGCGGCCCATTTGGCGCGATACGGATCGCCCGGCATCAAAACGGTTTCGGCGATCTGGCCCTTCTCGGCCCCGATATGGATGGTCATGGCAAACTCCGCTGTCGTTTGCCTGACTATCCGCAGGCCAAGGGCGGTTGTCCATGTTGATCCCACGGAAAAGGGCGGACCTTGCGCAGGCCCGCCCTTTCAACTTGATCATAAATATTCCTTGGGGGAGGCTGAAAGCCGGGGGGCAAAGCCCCCCTAACGCTCAGGCCTTGCCGGCTTCCAGCACGTCTTCGACGGTCCGCAGGCCCGGACGCGGCGATTGCACCAGAACAGCCATGTTGCCCGGCTTGTGTTCGTTGCGCATCATCTTCATGTGCGCCTCGGGGATCTCGTCCCAGGGGAACAGTTCCGACATGCAGGGGTCCAGACGACGCTCCATCATCAGACGGTTGGCCGATGCGGCCTGCTTGAGGTTGGCAAAGTGCGACCCCTGCAGACGCTTCTGGTGCATCCACATGTAGCGCACGTCGAAGGTCGTGTTGAAGCCCGAGGTGCCGGCACAGATCACGACGATACCGCCCTTTTTCACAACCAGAGTCGACACGGGGAAGGTCGCCTCACCGGGGTGTTCGAAGACCATGTCGACGTTCACACCTTTGCCGGTGATGTCCCAGATCGCCTTGCCGAACTTGCGGGCTTCTTTCAGCCATTCGTTGTATTCGGGGCTGTTCACCGTAGGCAGCTGGCCCCAGCAGTTGAAGTCCTTGCGGTTGATGACGCCCTTGGCACCTTGCGCCATGACGAAGTCGCGCTTGGATTCATCGGAAATCACACCGATCGCGTTGGCCCCTGCGGTGGTCGCCAGCTGGATCGCATAGGATCCCAGACCGCCCGACGCACCCCAGACCAGAACGTTCTGACCGGGCTTCAGTTCATGCGGGTGGTGACCGAACAGCATCCGGTACGCGGTGGCCAGCGTCAGCGTGTAGCAGGCGGCCTCTTCCCAAGTCAGGTGCTTGGGACGCGGCATCAGCTGCTGCGCCTGAACGCGGGTGAACTGCGCGAAAGAGCCGTCGCCCGTTTCGTAGCCCCAAATACGCTGGGTCGGAGAGAACATCGGGTCGCCGCCGTTGCATTCTTCGTCGTCGCCGTCGTCCTGGTTGCAGTGGATCACGACCTCGTCGCCCACTTTCCAGTTCTTCACCTTGTCGCCCACGGCCCAGACGATGCCCGAGGCATCGGAACCCGCGATGTGGTAGTCCTGACCATGTACGTCGAAGGGTGAAATCGGCTCACCTTTACCGGCCCAGACGCCGTTGTAGTTCACACCCGCAGCCATCACCAGAACCAGCACTTCGTGGCTGTCGATCTGCCAGGTGTCGACGACCTCTTTCTGGAAAGATTTCGCCGGCTCACCATGACGCTCGCGGCGGATCGCCCAGGCGTACATTTGCTTGGGTACATGGCCCAAGGGCGGCATCTCGCCGATTTCATACAGGTCTTTTTTGGGCGCGTCGTAAGCGGCAATCGCGGAATCGGTATCCAGAGCCATGTGGACCTCCTGAGTTAGATGTTTGCCGCAATGCAGAATCGCGGCGTGAACTTTCGAATATCGGTCACCGCGCAACATTGCAACATCGAACGGTGGTATTTTGTAATTTTATGACCGTGACGTTGTGGCGCAACGGTCGAAACCTTGGTGTTTTGGCCATTTTAGACCTGTTTGGCCGGAAAGACCGGGGCAGATCAGGGTCAATCGGCTAGGATCAGGTTACGCCGCATTGCGGCGAATTGACATCGCCATATTCTTTCCGATAACTATCGCTAGACGTAATTTAATTGCGCGACAGAATCCCGTTGCCACCTGCCGGAGACCCAGATGACCGAGCCTCAGAAAGACCGCCCCTGGCTGTTTCGTACCTATTCGGGCCATTCCACCGCGAAGGCCTCGAACGAGCTCTATCGGGGCAACCTGAAAAAGGGTCAGACGGGTCTGTCCGTGGCCTTCGATTTGCCGACGCAGACCGGATACGACAGTGACCACGTGCTGGCGAAGGGCGAGGTCGGTAAGGTCGGCGTGCCGATCAGCCACCTTGGCGACATGCGCACGCTGTTCGATCAGATCCCGCTGGCCGAGATGAACACCTCGATGACCATCAATGCGACGGCACCTTGGCTGCTGTCGCTCTATATTGCTGTCGCGGAAGAGCAGGGCGCCGATCCTAAAGTGCTTCAGGGCACGGTTCAGAACGACTTGATCAAAGAATACCTGTCCCGCGGCACTTATATCTGCCCGCCCGCGCCGTCGCTGAAGATGATCGCTGACGTGGCCGAGTATTGTTATCGCGAGGTTCCCAAGTGGAACCCCATGAACGTCTGTTCCTATCACCTGCAAGAGGCCGGTGCGACGCCGGAACAAGAGCTTGCCTATGCGCTGGCCACCGGCATGGCGGTTCTGGATGAACTTCGGCCCCGCGTGCCCGCCGAAGATTTCCCGACCGTGGTTGGCCGGATCTCTTTCTTCGTGAACGCGGGTATCCGCTTCGTCACCGAGATGTGCAAGATGCGCGCCTTCGTGGACCTGTGGGATGAGATCTGTGCCGAACGCTATGGCGTAGAAGACCCCAAGTTCCGCCGCTTCCGGTACGGCGTTCAGGTGAACTCTCTGGGCCTGACTGAACAGCAGCCGGAAAATAACGTTTACCGTATCCTTATCGAAATGTTGGCGGTGACCCTGTCGAAAAAGGCGCGCGCCCGCGCCGTGCAGCTTCCCGCGTGGAACGAAGCGCTTGGCCTGCCGCGTCCATGGGATCAGCAGTGGTCGCTGCGGATGCAGCAGATCATGGCCTATGAAACGGACCTTCTGGAATATGGCGACCTGTTCGACGGCAATCCTGCAGTGGATGCCAAGGTCGAAGCGCTGAAAGAAGGTGCGCGGGCCGAGTTGGCGAACCTCGACTCCATGGGCGGGGCCGTTGCGGCCATCGATTATATGAAGTCGCGTCTGGTCGAATCGAACGCAGAGCGCGTGAACCGGATTGAGACTGACAAAACCATCGTCGTCGGCGTGAACAAATGGACCGAGGCCGAGCCTTCGCCCCTGATGGGCGAAGACGGTGGCATCATGACGGTCGATCCGGCGGTCGAGGCCGATCAGGTGGAACGCCTGAACGCTTGGCGGGCCGAACGCGACGAAGAGGCGGTGAAGAAAGCTCTGGCCGATCTGCGTGCGGCTGCGGCGGCAGGCGAAAACTGCATGCCCGCGTCGATCGCGGCGGCCAAGGCTGGTGTGACCACTGGCGAATGGGCCGCGCAGATGCGGGCGGTGCACGGCGAATATCGCGGCCCGACGGGCGTGTCGGCCAGCGTGTCGAACCAGACCGAAGGCTTGGACGATATCCGCGATGCGGTGAACGCGGTCAGCGACAAATTGGGCCGTCGGTTGAAGTTCGTGATCGGCAAGCCAGGCCTCGACGGCCATTCCAATGGCGCCGAACAGATCGCCTTCCGCGCCCGCGATTGCGGCATGGATATCAACTACGACGGTATCCGCCTGACACCCGAAGAGATCGTGACCCGCGCCCAAGAACAAGAAGCCCATGTGGTCGGCCTGTCGATCCTGTCGGGATCGCACCTGCCCTTGGTCGAAGACGTCATGAACCGGATGCGCGAGGCCGGGTTGACCCACATCCCCGTTATCGTCGGCGGCATCATTCCAGAAGACGACGCAAAGCGCCTTTTGGCCATGGGGGTTGCCCGGGTCTACACGCCTAAGGATTTCCAACTGAATGCCATCATGATGGATGTGGTCGATCTGGCCGATCCCAAGGATGTCGCGGCCGAATAGGTCAGACGGGCTTCTGTCCCGCCGCCTGTTGCGGCCCCCGGGATATTTCGGGCAAGAGGATGGACATGGGTTCACCCTCCGAAGGGTCTACCGGCCATATATGGCTTGAGGCTCCAACGGAGGGCATCCCCTTGCGCGACCATCGACGTCCCCGCCTTCAGGATCGCGCAGCATGGTTTTCAATCCCCTAACTTCCTCGTGCTCAGAATATTCTTGGGGGAGAGCGGCCCCGCCGCGCGAGGGTAAAGCCCCCTTTGCGCATCTGGCCTCTGCCGTCGGTTCGCTGTAGCGTCCGCTGCATGAGCTTGCCCTCCGTCACATTCTCTCATGATCAGGCCGACGCCTTTGATCGCATCGCCGAGGCGCTGGCCAGCGAAGGTGTGGACCTAGTTGAGGGCGACACGCGTCCACCGGGCGGCGGCAAGGGGCGCGTGCTGGCCGTGACGGGGAAAGCCGGATCGGGCAAGACCTTGCTGCTGTCTGCAATTTCGCAAGCCGCACAAGAGGCCGGGGTGACGCTGATTTCGGGCGATTATGAGCCGCGCAAGCATAAGGATCGCCGCACGCTGGCGATTCTGGCACCGACGAACAAGGCGGCCTCGGTCCTGCGGTTGCGTGGGGTGCCTGCGACGACGATCCACCGCATCCTTTATACGCCTGTCTATGACCCGGAATACGAAAAGATCGCCGAATGGCTGGCAGGAGAGGGTGATCGCCCAATCATTGAAGGGCTGACCGATGCCGCCTTGGATCGGGCGTTTGAGTTCTATCAGACCAATAAATCCGTGCCGGGCGCGTTGGCGACGGCGGGGTTGCGAGGCTCTGACTTTATAACAGGCTGGAAACGCCGGGACGATCCGTTGGACATCGGTTTGATCGATGAGGCGTCGATGCTGGACGACAAGCAATTCGATGACCTTCGCGAAATCTTTCCCACCCTTTTGCTCTTTGGCGATCCTGCTCAGTTGGCGCCCGTTGGCCAATCGGGGCAGATGGTGTTCGACAGGCTGGCCGCGCCGCAGGTGCTGCATCTGGACCGTGTCCACCGGCAGGACGCGGATAACCCCATTCTCGACCTCGCCCATGCGCTGGCCGATCCGGCGCTGACGTTCGAGGATTTCGAACAGATGATCCGGGACCAGGCGCAGCAGGATGATCGCGTCGTCTGGGCGCAGCGGGTGAATGTAGATCTGATGGCGCGTTCGCCGGTTCTGGTCTGGCGCAATGTCACGCGGATCCGGTTATTGAACGCGTTTCGCAGGGTCCATGACGCGCCCGAAGATGCGCTCTTGCCCGGAGAACCGCTGATCTGTGACGGGCTTGAGCTGCCATTGAAGCATCGTAAGAAGCGGTTGGATCTTGAGGCGCGCGGGCTGATCAAGGGGGCTCAGGTCGTCTATCTGGGCCCCGGATCCAAGCCAGGATTTTCGCGATTGCATGTGGTGGGGGCGGAAAGTCCTCAGGTCTCGGCGGCGTCGATCGTAAAGATCGAAAAACCGGACGAGGAAGAGCCTTTCATCCCCTATGCCGCGCGTATGGGGGCGACCTTTCTGCACGGGGCGGCGGTGACGATCCACAAGGCGCAGGGCTCTCAATGGGACAACGTGCAGGTCTTTGCACCCGATTTATTCGCCGCGGCGCGGGTGGGCCGGTCAGAGGCGGGCCAACCCTTGTGGAAACGGCTGGCCTATGTGGCAATCACGCGGGCTGAAACGCGGTTGCATTGGGTGGTGCGCAACATGCTGTCGCGTCCATCCTATCCGCTAAGCGTTGAAGACCTGCGCGTTGCGCCCGCGCCTTTGGAATTGTCTGCAGATCAGGAGGCCGAGACATGAAAACCATTTTGATCACAGGTGCTAGCGGCGGCATAGGCAAGGCAACGGCTGAGGCGTTTCTGCAGGCGGGTTGGACGGTCGGCTGTCTCGCCCGGCGGAAAGAGGCGTTGGAAGGCGCTTTTGGGGATCAAGCTAACGCCGTGATCCTGCCGGCCGATGTGACGGAGGAAGCGGCTGTCGAAGGGGCTGTCGCGGATTTTGTCGGCAAGACCGGACGCTTGGATGTTTTGTTCAAGAATGCTGGCATGTTTGGTCGGGCGGATACCATAGACGGGATCACTCTGGACGAATGGCGGCAGGTGGTTGACGTGAACCTGACGGGCATGTTCCTTGCTGCGCGCGCCGCGTTTCGACAGATGAAGACGCAATCCCCTCAAGGGGGGCGCATCATCAACAACGGCTCGATCTCGGCCCATGTGCCACGCGAAGGGTCGCTGGCCTATACGGCGACGAAACACGCGGTGACGGGGATGACGCGGACGCTATCGCTGGACGGGCGGGCGTTTGATATCGCGTGTGGGCAGATCGACATCGGGAATGCGCGGACGGATTTGCTACAGGGGATCATCGACGCGAACCCCGATAATCCGCCGCCGTCGATGGATGTATCTCATGCGGCGCAGGCCGTGCTTTCGATGGCGACGCTGCCGGCCGAGGCGAATGTACAGTTCATGACGATCATGGCGACCAAGATGCCCTATATCGGTCGCGGGTGATGGCGGATTTGGGCAACCTGATCGGGCGGCTGCTGATCGCGTTCCTGTTTCTGGGCGGCGCTGTGCAAAAGGTCAGTGATCCAGAGCCCGTTGTCCAGATGATCGCGTCGATTGGCCTGCCCGGTGTGCTGGTCTGGCCGGTGGCCCTGTTCAACTTGCTTGCCGCCATCTGTCTGATCGTTGGCCCGCGCATCCAGATCTGGGCCTTGGTCGGCGCACTCTATTGTCTGTTCACCAGCTACTTTCACTTTCAACTACGCGCCGATCCTTGGCAGGTCACGATCGTGGTCAAGAACTGGGCGATTGCAGGCGGTCTTCTGATCCTCGCTTCACAGGCGCCGCGCCGGTTTTATCTTTGGCGCTAGGGGCTTGCCGCATCTGATCTGCGTCAAAGATCGCCGAATTCGCATGTGTTCTACGGTCTCTGAAACAAGGAGATTGCGACCATGGATTGGACCCAGAAAATCGACAGTACCCGTGACCAGCTGCGCGCGCTTTACAAGGCTGCGCCAGAAGCGTCGAAGGGCTTCGCCGGATTGACCACAGCGGTGAAGGAAAACGGCGTTCTCGAATTCAAAGTCAAGGAATTCGTGGCCCTTGGCATCGCTGTCTCGACCCATTGCGAGGCCTGTATTGCGCTGCACGTCGAAACGCTGATCAAAGCCGGGGCCACGCGGGAAGAAGTGGCCGATGTCTTGGGTATGTCGATCCAGATGGGCGGCGGTCCGGCGATGATGTACGCGGCCAAGGCACTGGAGTGCTTCGACCAATTTGCCGAGCGGCTTGGCTGATCGAAACGTGGGGGCTTTGCCCCCGTCCTGCGGACTCCCCCAGGGATATTTTCATCAAGCTGAAAGGGATTTGTTAACCTTGGCTTGATTGACTGAAGGTGCGGTACAGGCGGGGACGCCGATGACCGCTCAAGGTGAAAGCCCCCTGTTGCACCCCGAAGGCCGGGGCCGGCAGGGGGCCGCACTTTCAGCTTGATCCAAATAATTCCGCCGGAGGCATCTGGCGGCCTTAGCCGCCAGACCATGTTTCGCGTCAAACGTCCTTGCGGATCGTTTCGTTCTTGGGGTCATAGGGGCTGTCTTCGGTGATTTCAGCATCCCAGAGCTGGTCGAACATCTTGACCTTAAGCTTGGTGCCCGGCACCGCCAGATCGGGGGTGACATAGCCCATGCCGATGGATTTGCCGAAAGCGACCGAATAACCACCCGAGGTCAGACGACCAACTTTGGTGTCGCCATTGTACAGCGCCTCGCGGCCCCAGGGGTCCGCATCGTCGGGGCCGTCGATCAGCAGGGTGACGCATTTGGCGCGGATGCCGGTCTTCTCCATCGCGTCCTTGCCGTGGAAGTCTTTCGACATGTCGATGAAGCGGGGCAGGTCGGCTTCGGCCGGGGTCGCGTCGCGGCCTAGTTCGGTGCCGAACGCGCGATAGGATTTCTCCTGACGCAGCCAGTTTTGTGCGCGGCCACCGACCAGCTTCAGGCCATGCGGTTCGCCCGCCGCCATCAGCTGATCCCACAGGTAGTTCTGCATTTCGATCGGGTGATGCAGTTCCCAGCCCAATTCGCCGGTATAGGCGACGCGGATCGCACGGACAGGGCACATGCCAAGTTCGATGTTGCGCATCGACAGCCATGGGAAACGCTTGTTCGACAGGGCCGTTTCGGGCTCTGCGTCGCGGATCAGCGCGCCCAGCACGTCGCGGGTTTTCGGGCCCGCGATGGCAAAGACGCCCCATTGCGTCGTCACGTCGTGGCAGGACATGTAGCCGAATTCGGGGATCTTATCTTCGATCGCCTTCATCAGATAGTCGCTGTCATAGGCCGTCCATGCCCCGGCAGAGACGAGGTAATATTCATCCTCGGCCAGACGCACGATGGTGTATTCGGTGCGCGTGGTGCCCGCAGAGGTCAGCGCGTAGGTCAGGTTGATGCGACCAACCTTGGGCAGCTTGTTGCAGGTGAACCAATCGAGGAACGCGGTCGCGCCGGGGCCTTTCAGCAGGTGCTTGGTAAAGGCGGTCGCGTCGATCAGGCCGACGCCTTCGCGGATCGCCTTCGCCTCTTCCACCGCATATTGCCACCAGCCACCACGGCGGAAGCTGCGCGATGCGTGATCATCGAAGCCTTCGGGCGCGTAGTAGTTGGGGCGGTCCCAACCGTTGATCTGACCAAATTGCGCGCCCGCTGCTTTCTGGCGGTCGTAAGCCGGAGAGGTCCGCAGGGCGCGGGCGGCTTCGCGTTCTTCATCGGGGTGGTGCAGAATGAAGACGTGTTCGTAGGCTTCTTCGTTCTTGGCGATCGCATAGTCGGTCGTCATCCAAGAGCCGTAGCGCTTGGGGTCGAGCGACGCCATGTCGATCTCGGCCTCTCCTTCGACCATCATCTGAGCAAGGTAGTAGCCGGTGCCGCCCGCGGCGGTGATGCCGAAGCTAAAGCCTTCGGCCAGCCACATGTTGCGCAGGCCGGGGGCCGGGCCGATCAGCGGGTTGCCGTCGGGGGTGTAGCAGATAGGGCCGTTGAAATCGTCTTTCAGACCGACCTCTTCCGAGGACGGCAGACGGTGGATCATCGACATGTATTCTTCTTCGATCCGCTCCAGATCCAGCGGGAACAGGTCGGCGCGGAAGCTATCGGGCACACCATAGGCAAAGCGGGCCGGGGCGTTACGTTCGTACGGGCCAAGGATCCAGCCGCCGCGTTCTTCGCGGACGTACCATTTGGCGTCGGCGTCGCGCAGAACCGGGTGCTCGGCCCCGCCGTTTTGGCGGTATTCGACCAGCGCCGGATCGGGTTCGGTCACGATGAACTGGTGTTCGACCGGGATGGCGGGCATCTTAATACCCAGCAGTTTCGCCGTGCGTTGTGCGTGGTTACCGGTCGCGGTGACCACGTGTTCGGCGGTGATGACCTGCTGTTCTTCGGACGGCACAAGGTTGCCGCCTTTTTCGACCATCTTGGTAATGGTGACACGCCATTCGGACCCGGTCCATTCGTAGCCGTCGACCTGCCATTTGCGTTCGATCATCACGCCGCGCTGACGGGCCCCCTTGGCCATGGCCATGGTGACGTCGGCGGGGTTAATATAGCCATCGGTGGGGTGATAGATCGCGCCCTTCAGGTCTTCGGTGCGGACCAGCGGCCAACGCTCCTTGATCTGGTTGGGGGTCATCCATTCATAGGGCACTTCGGCGGTTTCGGCGGTGGACGCGTAGAGCATGTATTCGTCCATACGCTCTTGCGTCTGGGCCATGCGCAGGTTGCCGACGATCGAAAAGCCTGCGTTCAGGCCGGTTTCGGCCTCAAGCGACTTGTAGAATTCGACCGAGTATTTGTGGATGTGGGTCGTCGCGTAGGACATGTTGAACAGCGGCAGCAGACCGGCGGCGTGCCAAGTCGACCCGGACGTCAGTTCGTCCCGTTCCAGCAGCATCACATCTTCCCAGCCCGCCCGAGCCAAGTGATACGCGATGGAGGTGCCGATAGCGCCACCCCCGACAACAAGTGCTTTGACGTGCGATTTCATGGACGCGCCCTTTCTTGATCTTGGACCGGTTTAGCAGGCGGCGCGGGGCGCGCTTTGTCCAGCCGACATATTGGTGCCTGAAACCGACCTCTTGTCGCTATTCGCCGTAAGCGATGCCTTCGCGCCGGGGGTCCGCACCACCCTGCAGCCCCTGTTTGGTTATGGCGATGCCATGCAAGCCGCTGTTCAGCCCGCGAATTTGCGTCTCGAACCCCCTTGCCTGCAGTTGCGTCGCAAGGGATTCGGCATCTGGCCCTGTTTCGATGTCATAGGTGCCGAACCGGTTAACCGCATGGGGCAGGGCGATGGCCTGCTGGATGTCGTGGCCTTCGACCAGATGCCGCCAGATGGTTTCCGCGACATATCCGATGATCCGACTGCCGCCCGGAGAGCCTATGACAAGCACGGGCTTGCCGTCCTTCAGCACGATTGTCGGAGCCATGGAAGACCGCGGGCGCTTGCCCGGTTCGACGCGGTTTGCAATCGGCGTACCGTCAATATGAGAGCGGAAGGAAAAATCGGTCAGCTGGTTGTTCAGCAAGAAACCGGCGGCCATCACGCGGCTGCCGAAGGCGTTTTCCACGGACGAGGTCATCGACAGTGCGTTGCCGTATTGATCGACGATGGACATGTGCGTTGTCGATGGAAGGGCGCGTCCCTGATGGTCGGCCCAGTCTATCGCGTGGTCGAATTCTGGCGTGCCGGGGTGGGCGGCTTCGATGGCCTGTGTTTCACTGGCCTCGGCTGCGCGCGTGGACAAATAATCGGGCGCGATCAATCCGGCCTCTGGCACCGGAACATAGTCGCTGTCGGCGATGTAGCGACCCCGGTCGGCAAAAGCGAGGCGCGCGGCATTCCCCAACAGGGTCAGGTCATCCAGATGCTGTTCGGTCCCGACACTTAACGCCGGGTCCGAGGCGATGGCAGACGCCCCCAGATCACCATTTCGGAAAGCGTCTGCCGTGCCCAGAATTTGCGCCACGGTCAGCCCACCCGAAGAAGGTGGGCCCATGCCGCAGACCTCGTACCCTTGGAAAGGCAGGCAGGTCGGGTCGCGATCTTTGATGGTGTAGTTGCGCATATCCCATGGCGTCAGCAGGCCGGGCTGAATCGCATTCGCGACGGCCATGGAGATTTCTTCGGCCAAGGGACCTTCGTAAAATGCCTGCGCACCGCCGGTGGCGAAAGCGCGCAGGGTGTCTGCGTAGGCGGTGTTGATCAGCAGGTCACCCGCGTTGATCGGGTCGCCTTCTGGCAGGAAATAGCCTGCGGTTTTCGGGTGCAGGATCAGGCGGTCCTGATCAAAGCCGACCATCGCGGCAAGGCGGGCAGAGACTTCAAATCCCTGATCTGCGGCGGAAATCGCAGGGGCCAGAAGATCTGGCCATGGCAGGCGGCCCCATCTTTGGTGCACCCCTTCCATCAGCGCAGGCGTGCCGGGAACCCCGACGGACAGACCGCCAACGACCGCCTGGAAAAAGCCCATCGGTTCGCCGCCTTCGGTCTGGAACAGGCGGGGGGTCGCGTCTCTGGGTGCGGTTTCCCGACCGTCCAGCGATGACAGGCGTCCACTTTCCGCATCGAAGTACAATACAAACCCGCCTCCGCCGAGGCCGGATGATTGCGGTTCGACCAATCCTAACATCGCCTGCGCGGCGACCATGGCATCGGCGGCGGTGCCGCCCTGACGCAAGACATCCGCACCCGCCTGCACGGCCATGGGATGGGCGGCAGAGATCATCCAGTTTCGCGCCGTGACGGGGCGGCCTGCCTGCTTGGCTTCTTGCGCCGTACGCAGGGCCGGGTCGGTGATGGGCGCGGACAGGTCTGTCGTCATTTCTGGTGGGATCGCATCCGTGGCCTGTTGCGCGGCGACGGGCAGGGCACAGGCCAGCGAAAGGATCACAGGGGCTAGGCGGAGGGAGAGGCGAGGGGCCAAGAGATTCGTCCTTCGATGATTCCCTGTCATCTTAACCAGAATTGTGATCGCTCACATATTTCACACTGCGGAAATATCTACTGCAAATCGGAATATCGCGGCGTCAGGTCGCGGCGTCACGTCGCTTTTGGCCTGTCCTGTCCGAAAGAGAGACTATATCAAACCCGGGAGCGCCCTCCGGATCCCGGGGGGCTGACGCTATTATCAAGGGAGAGACCGCAGATGAAGGTGCTTGTGCCTGTCAAACGCGTGATCGACTACAACGTGAAAGTCCGGGTCAAAGCGGACGGCAGCGGTGTCGATCTTGCCAACGTCAAAATGTCGATGAACCCCTTCGACGAAATCGCCGTCGAAGAGGCCATCCGCCTGAAAGAAGCCGGGAAAGCCGAAGAGGTTGTCGTGGTTTCCATCGGTGTGAAGCAGGCGCAGGAAACCCTGCGGACTGCTTTGGCCATGGGCGCGGACCGTGCAATCCTGGTGGTTGCTGCGGACGACGTGCACACGGATATCGAACCGCTGGCGGTTGCGAAAATCCTGAAAGGTGTCGTGGACGAAGAACAGCCCGGTCTGGTGATCGCAGGCAAACAGTCCATCGACAACGACATGAACGCCACCGGCCAGATGCTGTCGGCGCTGCTGGGCTGGTCCCAGGCGACCTTCGCGAACGAGCTGGACGTCGACGGCGACAGCGCCGTTGTGAAGCGTGAAGTGGACGGCGGTCTGCAGACCATCAAGGTCAAGATGCCCGCCATCATCACCGCTGACCTTCGTCTGAACGAGCCGCGCTATGCGTCGCTGCCGAACATCATGAAGGCGAAGAAAAAGCCGCTGGATGAGAAGACCGCCGATGATTACGGCGTCGATGTCTCTCCGCGTCTGGAAATCGTCAAGACGTCTGAACCCGAAGCGCGCAGCGCGGGCGAGATGGTCGAAGATGTCGATACGCTTGTGGCGAAACTCAAAGAGAAGGGGATCGTGTAATGTCCGTTCTTCTGCTTGCTGAAATCAATGATGGCGAACTGGCGCTGGACGCCACCGCCAAGGCTGTTGCCGGTGCGAAAGCGCTGGGTGACGTGACCATTCTGGCCGTTGGCGCCAAGGCGAAAGACGCCGCTGGCGAAGCTGCCAAGATCGACGGTGTCGCAAAGGTGCTGGTGGCCGAGGATGACCTGTATGGTCACCGTCTGGCAGAACCTGTTGCCGCGCTGATCGTGTCGCTGGCCGGTGATTATTCGCACATCGTCGCCCCCGCGACGACCGACGCGAAGAACATCATGCCCCGCGTCGCAGCCCTGCTGGAAGTCATGGTTCTGACCGATGTCACCGCCGTGGTTGACGCCGACACGTTCGAGCGTCCGATCTACGCCGGTAACGCGATCCAGACCGTGAAATCCAAGGACGAGAAGAAGGTCATCACCTTCCGGACCTCGACCTTCGATGCGGCTGGTGACGGTGGCTCTGCTTCGGTCGAAGACACCGCAGCGGCTGACAACCCGGGCCTGTCCGAGTGGGTCGAAGACGCGATGGCCGAATCCGACCGTCCGGAACTGACCTCGGCTGGTGTCGTGGTGTCCGGTGGTCGTGGTGTTGGGTCGAAAGAAGACTTCGAGATCATCGAGAAGCTGGCCGACAAGCTGGGTGCTGCCGTTGGTGCATCCCGTGCCGCCGTCGACTCGGGCTATGCCCCGAACGACTGGCAGGTTGGTCAGACCGGTAAAGTCGTCGCGCCCGAGCTGTATGTCGCTGTCGGTATTTCCGGCGCGATCCAGCACCTTGCGGGTATGAAAGACTCCAAGGTCATCGTCGCGATCAACAAAGACGAAGAAGCGCCGATCTTCCAGGTGGCCGACTATGGTCTGGTTGCAGACCTCTTCGACGCGGTCCCGGAACTGACCGAAAAGCTGTAAGGCACAGGCGGGGTAACCCCCGCCCTACGCAAGATATGAAAGGCCCGCCGATTTGGCGGGCCTTTTTCATTCGGCGATTTCATTCGGCGGGGATGGACTGATCTGATTGTGGCACGAAAGGCCGAAGCTTAGTCGCCAGTGCTTCGGCCAGTTCATCGTGACCACGCTGGCTAAGAAGCTGTTCCGCCGCGGCCTTTTCCAGCGGCGCGTGGATCATCCGATCGGTGCCTTCATCCCGCGCCGCCGGACTGACTGGTGCGTCCAAGATGTCATGGACCAGCGGACGCAGGTCTTGGATCATCTGGTCGGTCGGCAGCAGGCCCAAAGCGTCGGGAAGCCCCGTGAGGTTCAGCAGGACGACCGGACCAGACAGGGTCAGGATCAACGCCTTCATCCGCGCGCACCACGCCTGTTGCAACTCTACCTTCAGGATATCGAAACGCTTGGGGTCTATATGATGCAGGTGATGCATCAGATGGCCGGTGAAATGAAACTCTGAAAACTCGACATCGCGGTAGATGGTGCGCAACAGCTCTGCCGCCTGAACAAATCGGTCGTTTCGACGGGGATGAACGCTGAAATACCGATTGGTCAGGTTCTGTATGCTGGTCAGTTGCACGACCGTCGCTTTTGCGTTGCGGCTAAATGCCGTCAGCGTCGGTTCGTTCAGATACAGATCGGGCCCGGTGTTGCAGACACCAAGATTGACCGCCGACAGCCCAAGTTGACGGGCTGTTTGGTTTGGATAGGGCGAGATCACGAATTTCCCGTACGTCTCCGTACCGCCCATGAACAGCACATAGGGCGCGCGAAGGTCCGGCTTGGGACCGCGGAACGAAATTTGCGACGTGCCATAGCGGCACGGCATATAATTGATCGGACGACGCCCGATGTGATCGCAGGTCATGATGCCCACCCATTGTTAACCCCTTGCCTCTAATGCCCGTGATTCCTTACCAAGCCCCTAAATTCGGCATTCGATGCAAATGTCGGGTACTTGCGGCGGCGGCATGGTTTGGTCACTGTAGCGGCAACCAGAGAAGGAGAGCGGGATGGAGATCCGGACAGTTGGCATTATCGGCGCAGGCCAGATGGGGAATGGCATTGCCCATGTCTGCGCGCTGGCGGGCTATGACGTTCTTCTGAACGACATCAATCAGGACGCGCTGGACAAGGCGATGTCGCAGATCGACAAGAACCTAGGCCGTCAGGTCGGGCGTGGCATGGTTTCGGAAGAAGACGCCAAGGCGGGCCGGGACCGGATCAAGACCACGCTGAAATTGCCCGAGCTGGGGCAAAGCGATCTGGTGATCGAAGCCGCGACCGAACGGGAGACGGTGAAAGACGCGATCTTCAAGGACCTCGTCCCGCACCTTAAGCCCGAGACGATCCTGACCTCGAATACATCGTCCATTTCGATCACGCGTCTGGCCAGCCGGACGGATCGGCCGGAAAAGTTCATGGGATTCCACTTTATGAACCCCGTGCCGGTGATGCAGCTGGTCGAGTTGATCCGCGGCATTGCCACGGATGAAGAGACGTATAAAGCCTGTCTGGCGGTCGTCGAAAAGCTGGGCAAGACGGCCTCGTCCGCCGAAGATTTTCCTGCATTCATCGTAAACCGCGTGCTGGTGCCGATGATCAACGAAGCGGTCTATGTGCTGTATGAAGGCGTGGGCAACGTGCGGTCGATCGACGAGGCGATGAAGCTGGGCGCGAACCATCCCATGGGTCCGCTGGAACTGGCGGATTTCATCGGGCTCGACACCTGTCTGGCGATCATGAACGTGCTGCACGACGGGCTGGCGGATACCAAGTATCGCCCCTGTCCGCTGCTGACGAAATACGTCGAAGCGGGCTGGCTGGGTCGCAAGACCGGCAAAGGGTTCTACGACTACCGCGGCGATACGCCGGTGCCGACCCGTTAAATCTGGGATAAATCCGACTTAGAAATCCCGCCGGGCAACAAAGGCAAGGTTGTTGGCGGGCATTTCGACCAAGCTGATCAGGCTCATCCCGCTGGCGTGGATCATGTCGGTGACGTCAAAGTCGTCTTTGTACCCGATCTCTGGGTCTGCGGCGGTCAGGTCCGCGTGGAACTGGCGGTCACCGTCTGACGTCAGCTCTCCGCCGCGCATGAACGGGCCGTAAAGCACGAAGGTGCCGCCGACCTTGAGCGTTTTACCGACCTCGCGGATCAGCGTCTGCGCCTCTGGGGTTGAAATCAGGTGCAGCAGGTTCACCAAAACGATCAAGCCCTGCGGGGGCAGACTGTCTGACCAGCCGGGTTTCGTGGCGTCCAGATACTGCGCGGTCAGGATATTCCCCTCTGGCGCTTCCGCGGCATAAGCGTTGATCGAGGTGATCCGCTCTTCATCCACGTCGGTCGGTTGCCATGTGATCTCCGGATGCCGTTTCGCGTGGTGCAGAATGTGCTGCCCGGTGCCCGAGGCGATTTCCAGCGCGTTTGTGATCGCCTCGCCGTCGATGACCTGTGCCACGAGGTCGGAAATCGCGGTGATGTTGCGCAGGGCGGCGGGCATGATCAGCCGGCCGTCCGACGTCTTTTCCGTCACCGAGGCGGTCGGGGGCAGGGTGCGTTCCGTCATTTGGCGAACCTTTTGGGATCAAGGGCCCTGACCGTGCCGTCCGGCAGATCAGATGGCAAGCCTTGGATGATCGCGGCGCATAGCTGTGCCGCAGCCGGGGCCGTCTGAAAGCCATAGCCGCCTTGTCCCGCCAGCCAGACAAACTCTGGCTGGGCTGCGTCGCGCCCGATTACCAGCGCCCGATCCGGTGCGAAGGTGCGCAATCCGGCCCATGTGGTTGTCAGACGCGTGACCTCCATCGTGGTCATGTCTTGGAACCGGGCGAGGCCCTCAGCGATCACCATATCGTCGGCCCAAGCATCCATCGGGGCACTTGGGTCTTCTTCCGAAGGCGAGACGATCAGCTGGCCCGCGTCGGGTTTCGCGTACCATTCCTCTTTGACCGCATCAGTGAAGGGCCAATTCGTCGGGTCCATACCATCGGGCAGGGGAATGCGTGCCATGGACCTGCGGAAAGGGGTCAGCCCGATCGGGGCTATCCCTGCTAGCGCCGCGATGTCATCCGCCCAAGCGCCTGCGGCGTTGATGATGGTCTGCGCCTGGAAGACCCCTTTGGAGGTCGTGACCTGCCATTTGTGATCGCGGGTGATGGCGGTGACGCGCGCACCCGTCAGAACCTCCGCCCCGTGCGCGCGGGCCGTTTTCCGGGCGGCTTGGATCAGCAGGTCGGTGTCCAGATCGCTTGTATCGCCCCGGATCGCGGTCAGGGGGGCTTTGGCCGGATCAAGGATCGGCCAGAGGGCTTGTGCGTCTTGGGGGCTGATCTGCTCCATCCCGAAGCTGTCTTTTTCAGTGTCGAAGGCATCGGCGTCGTCGGCCCCGGCGACCAGCAGGATGGGACGCGGCGACAGAACGCCTGTGGCTTTGTGGTGGGGTTCGCTTGCTTCGTTCAGCGCGCGCACCGTGGCGTTGCCATAAGATGACAGAAACATCGCGGCCGAGCGGCCAGAGGCGTGATAGGCAAGATGGTCTTCGGCCTCCACCACCGTGACATGTGCGTGGGGGGCAAGGGCTGCAGCGGCGCTAAGGCCCGCAACACCACCGCCAATGATCAGGATATCGGTTGAATTCATGGGCCTATCGAAACGGGAATTGCCGGACAGGGTCAAGGGCTGCCCGACGGCCTGCCCTATCCGATATCCCGCGACGAAAAACGGGCGCGAGTTTCCCCGCGCCCGTCTGATGCGAAACGTTTCCCGGTTTACTGCGGGATTTCGCCTTCGATGCCTTCGACGTAGAAGTTCATGCCAGCCAGCGTACCGTCATCGGCAGTTTCGCCTTCGGCCAGCCAGTCAGAGCCGTCCTGCTTTTTCAGCGGGCCGGTGAAGGCGTGGTATTCGCCGGATGCCAGCGACTCTTTAAGCGCCAGCGCCTCTTCCTTCACGTCCGCCGGAACGGCGTCCGAGATCTCGCCGATTTCAACCATGCCTGCGCCGATACCGTCCCAGGTGCTGGTGGATTCCCAAGTGCCATCCATGACGGCCTGGGTCCGGGCGATGTAGTAGGGGGCCCAGTTGTCGATGATCGAGGATACACGCGGCTTGGGCGCATATTCCGACATGTCGGAAGCCTGACCAAAGGTGATCACGTTGCCCGCTTCCTGTGCTGCGGCCTGAGGCGCGGTGGAGTCGGTGTGCTGCAGGATCACGTCCGCGCCCTGTTCGATCAGAACCTTTGCGGCGTCAGCTTCTTTCGCGGGATCGAACCAAGTGAAGGCCCAGACGATCTTGAACTCCACATCCGGGTTCACCTTCTTGGCGTGGATGTAGGCCGAGTTGATGCCACGGATAACTTCGGGGATCGGGTAGGACCCGATGTAGCCGATGATGTTCGATTCAGTCATGTGACCCGCGATGGTGCCCTGAACCGCGCGGCCTTCGTAGAAGCGTGCGGAATAGACGGACACGTTATCGGCGGTCTTGTAGCCGGTCGCGTGTTCGAACTTCACATCGGGGAACTTGGCCGCGACGTTGATCGTCGGGTCCATGTAGCCGAAGGAGGTGGTGAAGATCAGGTCAGCGCCGTCCAGCGCCATCTGGGTCATGACGCGTTCGCTGTCCGGGCCTTCGGGCACGGATTCGACGAACACGGTTTCGACCTTGTCGCCAAAGTGCTCTTCGACAGCCTGACGACCTTTGTCGTGTTCATAGGTCCAGCCGCCGTCGCCGACGGGGCCGACGTAGACAAAGCCGACCTTGGTTTTTTCGCTATGGCTTTCTGCCGCGACGCCGGTGGCGACGAGGCTCAGGGCCATGGCGGCCCCGGTCATCAATGCGCGTTTCGTAAGTTTCATGATTTTCCCTTTCAGACTTTTCTTTGGGTTTGAGGTTACTGCCATTAGTGCGTCGCGTGGAAGACACGACCCAGAGAGGCAGGCGCACGCGATTTATCGGCGGACATGATGACCAGCACGATAATGGTGATGATGTATGGCGACATCGACAGATACTCGACCGGGATGGCGATCCCAGCCGCCTGCAGGTTCAACTGCAGCACCGTGACGCCGCCAAATAGATACGCGCCCAGCAGAACGCGCCATGGTTTCCAGCTGGCGAAAACGACCAGGGCAAGGGCAATCCAGCCGATGCCAGCCGTCATGCCTTCGGTCCATTGCGGAACGCGGACAAGGCTGATGTAGGCCCCGCCAAGGCCCGCCATGGCCCCGCCAAAGGCGATGGCCATCACGCGGATGCGCACGACCTTGTAGCCAAGCGCATGGGCCGCATCGTGGTTTTCGCCGACTGCGCGCAGAACCAGCCCGGCGCGAGTGTATTTCAGGAACGCCCAGACCGCAGCGACCAGCGCCAAGCCCAAATAGACCATCAGATCGTGGCCGAAAATGATCCGGCCTATGACCGGCAGATCGGTCAGCACGGGAATATCGATCCGGGGGGTCGAAGGTGGTTTGATCCCCTGATAGCCCTGCCCCAGTAGGGACGACAGTCCAAGACCGAAGAGCGTCAGTGCCAGCCCCGAGGCGACCTGATTGGCTAGTGCGAATTGGGTCAGGAAGGCAAACAGCAACGACAACAAAGCCCCGCCGCCCGCCGCCGCGATAAAGCCCAAAGTTGGCGATCCGGTTTGGACCGCAATGGCAAAGCCGCAGATGGCGCCGGTGATCATCATCCCCTCGACACCAAGGTTCAGCACGCCTGCGCGTTCGACGATCAACTCGCCAATGGCGGCGATCATCACGGCGGTCGCCGCGACCATGAGCGAGGCGATCAGAAGGACGGGATTGATGGCTGACAGGTCCATTACGCGGCCTCTCCCTGACCAAATCGAATGCGGTAAGACGTCAGAACATCCACCGCCAGAAGGAAGAACAGCAGCATGCCCTGGAACATCTGAATGGCGGCCGCCGGAAGACCCAGACCCGATTGCGCAATTTCCCCACCGATGTAGGTCAGCGCCATCAACAGACCTGCCAGCAGGATGCCCACTGGGTGCAACCGTCCAAGGAAGGCCACGATGATCGCGGTGAAGCCGTAACCGGTGTTGAAGTCGATCGAGACCTGGCCGGCTGGGCCCGACACTTCGAACATCCCCGCCAGACCGGCGAAGGCGCCCGAGATGCCAAGGCAGAAGAGGATCAGACGCGAAGGGGATACGCCCGCGAACTTGGCCGCGCGTGGGGCTTCACCCGTCAGGCGGATGTGATAGCCCAGCTGGTGCCGTGACAGCAGGATATAGGCGAAGATCACTGCGATAAACGCCGCGGCCACGCCCCAGTGCATGCCGGTACCCGCGATGATTTCCGCATTATGCGCCGACGGGTATTGTTGCAGGTTGCGCGACCCGGGAAAGCCAAAGCCTTCGGGGTTTTTCAGCAATCCCAACGACATGGAGGCCAGCAATTGCTCGGCCACATAGACCAGCATCAGCGACACGAGGATTTCGTTGGTCCCGAACCTGACCTTCAGAATGCCCGGGATCAGCGCCCAGACCATGCCGCCCAAAGCGCCTGCAAGGATCATCAGCGGGAAGATGAACCAGCCCTCCATGGGATAGAAGGCCAGCGCCACGCCCGCGCCGCAGATCGTGCCAAGGATGTACTGCCCCTCAGCCCCGATGTTCCAGATACCGGCCCGGAACCCAAGGCTCAGGCCAATCGCAATCAGGATCAGCGGCCCGCCTTTCACCAGCAGTTGCGGGCGGTAATAGAACGCATGCTGCCCGAACAGCGGATCCCAGAAAATCGTCCGGATGGAGACGAAGGGGTCCTTGCCAAGGGCGGCAAACAGCAACCCGCCAAAGATCATCGTCGCCACAACCGCCAGAATCGGCGTGGCCCATGCAAAGACGGTCGAAGGCTGGCGCCGCTTCTCCAGATGGATCATCGCGCACCCTCCGCCGTCAAGGGCCGACGACCCTCGTTCATCTTTCCAGCAATACTCCCGCCGGAGGCATCCGACATCCGCCACCGGGCCGTATCAATTGAGGTCGCTTTAAACATCCGCCACCTCCATCCCGTGGGCACCGCCCATCATCAGGCCGATCTCTTCGACCGTAAGCCCCTTGGCAGGGCGAATATCGCTCAGACGTCCTTCGTTCAGCGCAGCGAACCGGTCCGAGACTTCCATCAATTCGTCCAGATCCTGAGAGATCACGACCACCGCCGCGCCCCCTGTTGCCAGATCAAGGATCGCCTGTCGGATGGTGGCCGCAGCGGCGGCGTCTACGCCCCATGTCGGCTGGTTGACGATCAGAACCTGCGGGTCCTGCATGACCTCTCGCCCGATGACGAACTTCTGCAGGTTGCCACCGGACAGCGAACGGGCGGCGTTTTCCGTTCCGGGCGTGCGCACGTCAAAGCGTTCGATCACCTCGCGTGCGAAACCTCGCGCCTTGCCCCAGTTGATGAATCCACTGCTGACGATTTTGCGACGCTCCGCCGCGGTCAGCGCGGCATTTTCGGTCAGCGACATGTCGGGCGCAGCCGCGTGACCTAGCCGTTCCTCAGGTGCCGTCAACAGACCCATGCGACGGCGGGCGGCGGGGCCCGTTGATCCGACCTCCGTCCCGTCCAGAACCACCATGTTCGATGCCGATCGCAACTCGCCCGAGAGCGCGCCCAGCAATTCGTCCTGGCCGTTGCCCGCCACGCCGGCAAGGCCCAGAACCTCGCCCGCACGGACCTCGAAGCTGATGTTTTTCAGGGACGTGCCGAACTGACCGGGCGAAGCGACCGACAGGTTGTTCAGGGCCAGCCGAACCTCTCCGGGTTCGCGGGTGTCGCGGCTGGGGACATGCAGTTCCGCGCCGACCATCAGTTCCGCCATTTCCCGCGCGGTGGTGTCACGGGGCGTACAGTTGGCGACCTTTTTGCCCAGCCGCAGAATGGTCGCCTCGTCACAAAGGGCGCGGATTTCTTCCAGCTTATGCGAGATATACAGGATCGAGGTGCCCTCGGCCTTTAGCTTGCGCAGGGTCTCGAACAGGATCTCAACCTCTTGCGGGGTCAGCACGGACGTGGGTTCATCCATGATCAGCAGCTTGGGGTTCTGCAGAAGGCAGCGAATGATCTCAACCCGCTGGCGTTCGCCTGCGGACAGGTCGCCCACCACGCGCCATGGGTCCAGCGGCAGGCCGTATTGGTCTGACACGTCCCGGATCCGCGCCGCCAGATCACGCATCGCGGGCGGTTCGGCCATGCCAAGGGCAATATTCTCGGCCACGTTCAGCGCGTCGAACAACGAAAAATGCTGGAACACCATCGCGACGCCAAGGGCACGGGCGACTTTGGGTTCCGATGGGGCAAAGGCCTCACCCGACATGGTCATCGTGCCGCTGTCGGGTTTGACCAATCCGTAGATCATCTTGACCAGTGTCGATTTGCCAGCACCGTTTTCGCCCAGCAGCGCATGCACTTCGCCGGGTTGGATATCGAACGATACGTCGTCGTTGGCCACGACGCCCGGATAGGCCTTGGTCAGGCCCTTGATGGAAAGGAGTGGTCCCGTCACCCTGTCATATCCCTTAGGGCGTCTTGTCGCGCCATTTGTGTTTTTAGCGCCCAGAGGGTGCTGATGGCAATTTCTTGTGGATGTTTGCCCATGCTCGGATCTCCGATCGGGCAGGTAATGCTGTCTATCCGGGCAGACGAATGGCCCGCGGCAGACAGGCGATGGCGGAAGCGCGCCCATTTGCTGCGCGATCCGATCAATCCCGCAAAGGCGAAGTCATGGCGGAGCAGCGCGTCGCATAGCGCAAGGTCCAGCGCGTGCGAATAGGTCAGGATCAGGTGGCTGGCGTTTGCCGGCGCGTGCGCGACCAGCCGTTCGGGACGTGCGGCCGGTAGGACGGTGACACTTTCAGGCGCCCTTTCCGGGAAGCGGTCGGGGCTGGTGTCGATCCACTTGATGTCGAGGTCGGGCAGGGGGGCCGCCGTGGTCACCATGGCGCGGCCGACATGGCCCGCGCCCCAGACCCAAAGTGGCGTTGTGGGCGTCTGAACCGGCTCGATCAGCCAACCATCGATCAGTTGGGTCCCGGTTTCCAAGTTGCCGTTGCGTGCCTCTGCCAGTTTGCGACGCAAGGCCAGCGGCGCCTCGTTCGTCCCGGTTATCCGTCGCAGGATCAGGCCGTTCTGTACATCCGGCATCGTATCGAAGCGATCATAGACCAGCGTCACGGCCCCGCCGCAGCATTGACCCAGGTCGGGACCAAGCGCGCGGTTATCCACGACCGGGGCGGATAGGTGGCGCGCCTTGGTAATGGCCTCATGCTCTAACGTGCCGCCGCCAATGGTGCCCGAGACCAAGCCCTCGCGCGATACGATCATCGCAGCGCCGACCTCTCTGGGGGTCGAGCCTTTGACGCCTGCGATCACGACGCGGACCACCTTGCCATGCGCGTGCAGTGCGCGTTTCAACGCTTCCAGATCAACCATGGCGCACCCGTTCGATTGCCGCCAGAACACGTTCGGGCGTGGCGGGGGCGTCCAGTGCCGGATATCCTGTTCCGCAGGCCGCCACAGCATCCGAAAGCGCGAGCCACGCCGAAGTGCCCAGCATGAACGGCGGCTCGCCGACGGCTTTGGATCGATAGATCGTCTCGGCCCGGTTGTCGCCGTCCCACAGTGCGACGTTGAAGATATCCGGCCGATCCCCGCACGCCGGGATCTTGTAGGTCGACGGTGCGTGTGTCCGCAGCCGCCCCTTGTCATCCCAGACCAGTTCTTCGGTCGTCAGCCAGCCCGCACCTTGGACATAGCCGCCTTCGATCTGGCCGATGTCGATTGCCGGGTTCAGAGACCGGCCGACATCATGCAAGATGTCGGTGCGCAGGATGCGGTATTCGCCGGTCAGGGTGTCGATCACCACTTCGGTACAGGCAGCCCCGTGCGCGAAGTAGAAAAACGGTCGACCCTGACCGCGCAGACGATCCCACGCCAGATCGGGGGTCTTGTAGTAGCCGGTCGACGACAGGCTGATCCGGTTTTCATAGGCGATCTGGGCCGCTTTTTCGAAACTGATACGCTCGGCCCCGACCTGAACCTGATCACCTTCAAAGTTCACCGTCTGGGGCGCGACCTGATGCAATTCGGCCAGACAGGCAGCAATCCGGTCCCGGATTGTTTCACATGCAATCCTCACGGCCATACCGTTCAGGTCAGACCCGGACGATGCCGCCGTAGCCGAGGTATTGGGCACTTTGCCAGTGTCTGTCGCCGTGACCTTGATGGCAGCCGGGGATACGCCAAAGACAGAACCCGCGACCTGTGCCATCTTTTGGTACAGGCCTTGCCCCATCTCGGTCCCGCCATGGTTCACCTGAACGGAGCCGTCTTGGTACACGTGCACCAAGGCACCTGCCTGATTGAGGTGCGTCAGCGTGAAGGAAATCCCGAACTTCACCGGCGTCAGGGCGATCCCGCGTTTCAGCACAGGGTTGGCGGCGTTCCAGACCTCGGCCTGCGCGCGGCGTCCGGCATAGTCACAGGTTTCGGCCAGTTCTGCAGTCATGGCGTTGAGGATGAAATCTTCGACCGCCATTCCATAGGGCGTGGTCTGCGCGTTGGGCGTGGCGACGGGCTGCTGCGGTCCCGTCTCTTCCGCGCCACGGCTGGTCAAATCCTTATCTTCTTCGGTCGGGGAAATATTCTCGGGGGAAGACGCCGACAGGCGGCTGGGGGCAGACAGCCCCCCATCGCCATCCACTGGCGCGTCGGCATAGTAATTCGCCTGCCGCACCGCCAGCGGGTCCATACCCAGATCATGGGCGATGTGATCCATCACCCGTTCGATCCCGACCAGCCCCTGCGGCCCGCCAAAGCCTCGAAACGCGGTGGCAGAACAGGTGTTGGTTTTCAGACGATGGCTTTCGATCCGGACGTTTTCCAGCAGGTAAGCGTTGTCGGCATGCAGCATCGCACGGTCCGCGACGGGCAGGGACAGGTCCTGAGCCCAGCCGCAGCGGAACAGATGGCGAAATTCTACCCCCGTCAGCCGCCCGGTGTCGTCGAAACCGGCGCGGTATTCGATGCGCAGATCGTGACGTTTGCCGGTGATGACCATATCGTCGTCACGGTCGTAGCGCATCTTGCAGGGCTTGCCGGTCGCGCGGGCCATCACGGCGCAGGCAACGGCCAGCGCGTTCCCCTGACTTTCTTTGCCGCCAAAGCCGCCGCCCATCCGGCGGGTTTCCACGCGAACGTCATGCATCGGAAGACCAAGCGCTTCGGCGACCTTATGCTGGATCTCGGTCGGGTGCTGGGTGGAGGAATGGGCGACCATCTCTCCTCCATCCTGCGGCAGAGCCAGCGCGGCCTGACCTTCAAGGTAAAAGTGTTCCTGTCCACCGACTTCCAACGTGCCAGTGATCTTGCGCGGCGCAGCGTCGATGGCCGATCCTGCGTCACCCTTGGTCCAGGTGACAGGACCGCCTTCGAACCTGCTGTTGGCGGCAAGGGCTTCGTCGACGGTCAGGATAGGTGTTTCTTCTGAGATGTCCGGTTTGCCAAGCTTGGCGGCCTTACGGGCGGCCAGATGGGTGGTCGCAGCCACAACAAAAAGCGGTTGGCCGACATAGTGCACCCTGTCGGTAGCCAACAAAGGCTCATCGTGGATCGAAGGGGAGACATCGTTGGCAAACTGCAGGTCATCCGCAGTTAGCACCGCGATCACGCCGGGGGCATTTCGGACCGCATCGAGGTCCAGACCATTCAGCTTACCACGCGCCACGGGGGATAGCCCAAAAGCCAGATGCAGCGACCCAGTAGGTGTCGGGATGTCGTCGATATACCGCGCCGCGCCGGTGACGTGCAGGTGTGCGGTGTCGTGGGGAAGGGGTTTGCCCATGCTCATGGCATCACCTCTCGCACGCTGCGTGCCTGTCCTTGGGTTTCAAGGAAGTAGCGTTGGAGCATGTTTTTGGCGGTGGTCAGGCGATACTCCGCGCTGGCCCGCATGTCGGACATGGGCGTGAAATCCTTAGCCCATTCATCGGCGACGGTCATCACAGTCTCTTCGGTCCATGGCTGGCCGGTGAGGGCTGTTTCGACATGCGTTGCGCGTTTGGGAGTGCCTGCCATGCCGCCAAATGCGATGCGGGCGCTGGCGACTTTGCCATCCTCGACCGCGATGCTGAAGGCCCCCATGACGGCGGAGATGTCCTGATCAAACCGCTTGGACAGTTTGTAACAGGCCAGGTGCGGCGCAGTCTTAGGGATGGTGATTGCTTCGACGAATTCGCCGGGGACGCGGTCCTGTTTGCCGTAGTCGATGAAGAACTCCTCGATCGGCAAGTCGCGGCGGGTGTTCCCATGGCGCAGGTGCAGCGTCGCGTCCAGTGCGATCAACGCGGGCGGGTTGTCCCCGATTGGCGATCCATTGGCGACATTGCCGCCGATGGTCGCGGCCTGACGCACCTGTTCAGAGCCATAGCGGCGCACCATACTGGCATAGCTTGGGTAATATTCGTCCAGAGTCGGCAGCAGTTCCGCCATGGTGACCGCGGCCCCGATGCGGATCGTGTCAGGCGCGGTCACGTCGATGATCTTCAGGTCTGCGCAGCGGTTCAGGAAGATCACGCGGTCCAACTCTCGCAGTTGTTTGGTGACCCAAAGGCCTACATCCGTGGCGCCGCCGATCAGCGTGGCGTCGGGCTGGGCGGCGTAGATGGCAGCGAGTTCGTCCGAGGATTGCGGCGCAATGGTCAGCGGCGCAACATCGGGCGCAGTGTCCGACAGCCAGTCAGGAATCGGCGCGTCAGCGGCGGCTTCGGCCGCGCGGATGATCGGGGCGTAGCCGGTGCAGCGGCACAGGTTTCCTGCCAGAACGGTGTCATGTTCCGTCTTGCCTGCCGTATGCGCCGTCACCATCGACGCGATAAATCCGGGCGTGCAGAAGCCGCACTGGCTGCCATGGTGATCGACCATCGCCTGTTGCACGGGATGCAACGTTCCGTCCGGCCCGGCCAAGCCTTCGACCGTGCGGACCGCCTTGCCGTGCAATTGGGGCATGAACAGAATGCAGGCGTTCAACGCCTTCAGGCCCTGTTCGCTGTCGGGGTCGGTCACCATAACGGTGCAGGCGCCGCAATCGCCTTCGTTGCAGCCCTCTTTCGTGCCCGTCAGCCCACGCGTTTCGCGCAGCCAGTCCAATAGGGTGGTCGTGGGTGGAACCTCGTCTGTCAGGTCCACGCGCTCTCCGTTCAAGTGAAAGGAGATTGTCATGTCATTGGTCCGCCGCCTTACCCCGTTGGCCCCCAGTGCCCGGTTCGATGCGGCGTAGAACCGGACGGGCATTCCGACCCACAGCAAAGCGGGTCAGCGCGCGATTGGCAAGCATTTGCTGAAAAACCGGGCGGCTGCCTTGCGATTTTTGCCTAAGAAGCTGGCGTTACAGTTTGGCGAGGGTGAGGCCATCGGCGGTCAGGGCGTCGCGCACGGACTTTGCGATTTCAATGGCTTCGGGCGTGTCGCCGTGCAGGCAGATCGTGTCGATCCGGGTCGGAATGCGTTTTCCGTTCGCAGTGATGATCGCCCCTTCGCGGACCATGTCGGCGATGCGGGGTCCGGCCAGTGCGGCGTCATGGATCACCGCGCCGGGCAATTTCCGGTCTACCAACGTGGCGTCATCGTTGTAGGCGCGGTCGGCGAAAATCTCGTTTGCGAAGGTCAGGCCAAGGTCTTCGGCGGCGGCCTGCTGGGCGGTTCCGGCCAGCGTCATCACGACAATTCCGGGCTGGGTTTTTTCAGCGGCGGCATAGCAGGTGCGCGCCATGTCGATGTCTTCGGACGCCATGTTCGCCAGCGCGCCGTGCAGCTTCAGATGCCGGACCTCTCCACCCGCTGCACGGGCCATCGCCTGTGCGGCACCCAGTTGATAGGTGATCAGGTTCGTGAGCTCTTCGGCTGACAGGGCGATGCGGCGCCGTCCGAAACCTTGCGTGTCGGCAAAGCCGGGATGCGCGCCAAGGCCGACGCCCTTATCCTGCGCCATCCGGAAAGTGCGGGCCATCACGTCTGCGTCGCCCGCGTGAAAGCCACAGGCGATATTGGCCGAGGTCACGATATCCAGCAGGGCCGCGTCATTGCCCATGACCCAAAGGCCAAAGCTTTCGCCCATGTCGGCGTTCAGGTCGATTGTCCGGGTCATGTGGCGTCTCCCTCGTCTCCGCGGACCATGCCGCCGATCAGTTGATAGGACAGCAGGTCCGGGATGTCATGCGGATCGCGCCGTAACGGCTGAACGCGTTTGCGGAGCGCTTTGAGCGTCTCGGTCATCGGCTGCCAAAGCGCATCGGCCTGTTCCAGAGTGATGCGCTGGAAGGTCAGAGCGGTACCGGGCGCGGCCTGGGCCACGCGGGGCAGGTCTTGCGGGATCACAGTGCCGATCCGGGGATAGCCGCCCATCGTCTGGCATTCCGTCAGCAGCACATAGGGGATGCCGTCGCCTGTCATCTGGATATCGCCGGGCTGAATGACGTCCGAGGCGAGCGATTTGGTTTCGCTGGCAAAGGGCGCGTCGTCAAAGTCCAGCCGCACGCCCTGTCTGTTGCCAGTTGTCGAGCGGGTGAATGCGGTCGCAAAGAAGCGGTTGATCGTCGCGCTGTCGAATAGATCGGTCTGAGGCCCGGGCATTACCCGGATGGGGCCGCCCGACAGGCGTTCGTCCGGGCGAAGGACCATCGGCGGTCGGTCTGGCGCATCGTCGGGATGCAATGCGATCTGCGCGCCTTGCGTCAGTCGTTCGCCAATCCCGGCGGTCAGATGCGTGCCTTGACCACCCATCACGGGTTCGGTCGCAAATCCGTTCGCAGGCGTCAGATAGCCATATGTTCCCTTGCGCGCGGGGCCGATGGTCAGGCGGTCACCGATCTTCAGGGTGACGGTCGTGTTCCAATTGACTGGCGCACCGTTCATGCTGGCCTGCATCTGCGCGCCGGTCAGGGCGACGCGGGTGGGCGCGGTGACCTCGAACGTGCCTCCCATCATGGGCATTTCCAGCGATGATACCGGAGCAGGGAGGTTGAGCAGCGCCGCCGCTTCGATCAGTGCCAATGGGTCCGCGGCCCCGGCGCGGGACAGCCCCTGAGCCAAGCGGTTTGGGCGGCCCATGTCCTGCAGGGTGAGGCCCGCGCTGGCCTGATGGATAATCAAGGCCGTCATGATAGCGCCTCGACCCGTGCGCCGCCGCGGCCATCGGCATTGTCCGCTTCCAGCGCGGCGAGTTCTGACGGAGAGATCGTCGCGAACCGGACCTCATCGCCCGCCCGTAACAGCGTGGCCGGGTCGCGGCCGGGGTCGAAACCTTCAAAGGCGGTTTGCCCGATGTGCCGCCACCCGGTGGGCGTCGCGTTGGTAAAGATGATCAGCTGACGCACGGCAGCGACCAGCGCGCCTTTGGGTACGTTCGGGGTGATTTCGGTCAGGCGGGGGATGTCCCATTCGGGCGGCATCAGACCCATGTACGGCAGCCCGGGCGCAAAGCCGATGGTCAGCACGCGCACGGGCGTCGACAGGATCGCATCGCGCGCCGCGCTATCGGACAGGCCTGCGGCTTTGGCAGTTTCGCTGAATTGGGGGCCACGATCGGCGCCCAGCACGACGGGAATCGTCCAGCGGCGGGATGGTGGGGGCAGGGTGGCCCCCACCAAATCGGTCTGGTCGATGATGGCCCTTGTTGCCGCTGCCACCTCGGCCCGCGACGTGCGGGTGGGATCGAACCGAAGGTAGACGGAGGCCAAAGCGCCCACGATTTCCTCAACCCCCTGCGGTGGCGTCGCCTCCAGCGCCGAACGCAGGGCCTGAACCGCGCCAAGGGTCGCCTGATCCGGGGTCAGGCCAAGCCGGATCGACAGGCCGTCAGGGCCATGCGGCAGGATTTCAGGGGTCACTTCGGGCGCATTCATCGCAAAAATGATCAACGGATTTGCCGGAAGGTGCAACAGCAGTTCCGCCCGTCCGCGATCCGTATTAGCCTGACGGCATGAGCAGTGATCCCCGATTCATCCACCTAAGAGTCCATACCGAATATTCCCTGCTGGAAGGCGCCGTGCGGTTGAAGAAACTGCCGGGGCTTTGCCGCGATGCCGGGATGCCCGCGATTGCGGTGACGGACACCAACAACATGTTCTCGGCGCTGGAATTTTCCGTCACGGCCAGTGGCGAAGGTATCCAGCCGATCATCGGGTGTCAGGTCGATGTGACCTTTGTCGCAACGCAGCCCGGTGAGAAGCCCAAGGCCCCCGCGCCGCTTGTTCTGATGGCGCAGAGCGAGGCCGGGTACGAAAACCTCATGCGGCTGAATTCGTGTCTGTACCTGACCAAGCCGGGGCAATTGCCGCAGGTCACGTTGGATGAGTTGGAAGAATTCTCCGCCGGCGTGATCTGTCTTTCGGGCGGGGCCGATGGCCCGGTGGGCATGTTGTTACAGGGCGGTCAGCGTCCCGCCGCGCAGGCGCTGATGGACCGTCTGAAGGGTATGTTCGGTGACCGGCTTTATGTCGAGTTGCAGCGCCATCCCGGTGACGGTGGTCTGCCTGCGAATGAACGCGCGACCGAGCGTGGTTTTGTCGAAATGGCCTACGCGATGGAGCTGCCGCTGGTCGCGACGAACGACGTCTACTTCCCAAAGTCCAAGATGTACGAGGCGCATGACGCCCTGATCTGTATCGCCGAGGGCGCCTATGTCGATCAGCAAGAAGAGCGTCGGCGTCTGACCCCGCAGCATTACTTCAAGACCGCAGAAGAAATGGCGACCCTCTTCGCCGATCTGCCGGAAGCGATTGAAAACACGGTCGAGATCGCCAAACGCTGCGCCTTCATGGCGTATCGCCGCGATCCGATCCTGCCGAAATTCGCGGATGACGAGGTCAGCGAACTGCGTCGTATGGCAAACGAAGGTCTGCAGGCGCGTCTTGCCGTGATACCACACGCTGTCAGCGTCGAGGAATATCAGGAACGGCTGGATTTCGAGCTTGGTATTATCGAAGGCATGGGCTTTCCCGGCTACTTCCTGATCGTTGCGGACTTTATCCAGTGGGCCAAGGACCATGACATTCCAGTCGGACCGGGCCGGGGGTCAGGTGCGGGCTCTCTTGTCGCTTATGCGCTGACGATCACGGACCTTGATCCGCTGCGGTATTCGCTGCTGTTCGAACGTTTCTTGAACCCCGAACGTGTGTCGATGCCCGACTTCGACATCGACTTCTGTATGGATCGCCGGGAAGAGGTGATCCGATACGTGCAGGAGAAGTATGGCCGTGACAAAGTCGGACAGATCATCACCTTCGGTGCGCTTTTGTCCAAAGCGGCGGTGCGTGACATCGGGCGGGTTCTGCAGATGCCTTACGGGCAGGTGGATCGCCTATCCAAGATGATCCCGGTGGAAGGCGTGAAGCCAGTGTCCATCGAACAAGCGCTGGCGCAGGAAGAACGTCTGCGGGCCGAGGCGAAATCCGAAGAGGTTGTCGACCGGCTGCTGCAATACGGCATGCAGGTCGAAGGGTTGTTGCGGAACGCATCGACCCACGCCGCTGGTGTTGTGATCGGCGACAGGCCCTTGGATCGGTTGGTGCCGCTGTATCAGGATCCGCGATCTGACATGCCTGCGACACAGTTCAACATGAAATGGGTCGAACAGGCGGGGCTGGTGAAGTTCGACTTTCTCGGCCTGAAGACGCTGACCGTTATTCAAAACGCCATCGAACAAATCCATGCGGGCGGGCGCGATCTGCATATCGCTGCAGACGGTTCTGAAATTTATGAACCCCCCGAGGGGGCAGAGAACCAGATCAACCTGATACCGCTGGATGATGAAAAGACCTATGACCTGTATTCCGCGGCCAAGACGGTTGCGGTCTTCCAGGTTGAAAGCTCGGGCATGATGGATGCGTTGAAGCGCATGAAGCCCACCTGTATCGAAGACATCGTGGCGCTTGTGGCGCTATATCGTCCCGGCCCGATGGAGAATATTCCGACCTATTGCGAGGTCAAGAACGGGCTGCGAGAGATCGAATCCGTGCACCCCTTGATCGATCATATCCTTGAGGAAACTCAGGGTATTATCGTGTATCAGGAACAGGTGATGCAGATCGCCCAGGTGATGGCCGGGTACAGCCTTGGCGGCGCGGACCTGCTGCGTCGCGCCATGGGTAAAAAGATCAAAGAGGCGATGGACGCCGAACGCCCCAAGTTCGAAGCCGGTGCTGCCGAAAATGGGGTCGAGAAAAAGAAGGCGTCCGAAGTCTTCGACCTGTTGGAAAAGTTTGCCAACTACGGGTTCAACAAATCCCACGCGGCGGCTTATGCGGTGGTCTCGTATCAGACCGCATGGCTCAAGGCGAACCATCCGGTCGAGTTCATGGCAGGCGTCATGAACTGCGATATCCACCTGACGGAAAAGCTTGCGGTCTATTTCGAAGAAGTCCGCAAGGCGTTGAAGTTGCCGTTCGTTCCGCCCTGTGTGAACCGGTCTGGGGCATCGTTCAAAGTTGTGAACGGTGAATTGGTCTATGCGCTGGGCGCGTTGAAAAACGTCGGTTTGGACGCGATGCGGCTGGTGACCGAAGGGCGCAAAACGGACGATGGGGAAAAGCCCTTTGTGAACCTTTACGATTTTGCCCGACGGGTTGAATTGAAACGCGTCGGCAAGCGTCCATTGGAAATGATGGCCCGGGCTGGCGCCTTCGATCAGCTTGATCCGAACCGGCGCCGGGTGTTCGAGTCTCTGGACGCGCTCGTGCAATATTCGGCGGCAATCTGGGATCAGAAACAGTCGAACCAGGTCTCATTGTTCGGTGATGCGGGCGAAGACCTGCCAGAACCACGCCTGTCGCCCGCACAGGATTGGTTGCCCGCCGAACGGCTGTCGGAGGAGTTCAAGGCCATTGGCTTCTACCTGTCCGGTCACCCGCTGGACGACTATGCCGGCGCGCTGAAGCGCAAGGATATCAAGACGCTGGACGAGGTGACGATGCTGGCGCAGGGCGGCCCGTTGGTTGCCAAAATCGCAGGCATTGTGTCCGGGCGGCAAGAACGAAAATCGGCGCGCGGCAATCGTTTTGCTTTTGTGCAGGCTTCTGACACGACCGGCGCGTATGAATGTACAGTCTTTTCTGACACGCTCGAAAGCGCGCGGGATTATTTGGATGCAGGCTCCATGATCGTGTGCACGGTCGAGGCGACGATGGAGAGCGATCAGCTTAAGCTCTTGGCGCGGGGTATCGCGCCCCTTGATACGGTCGTCGCGGATGTGGGCGGCGTTGGACTGAAGATCTTCGTAGAGGCAACCGATGCCATCACGGCGGTGGCCGAGGTGCTGAAGAACGCCCAAGAAACCGCCGCTAAGGTGGCCAAGGGGCCGATCAGTTTCTGCCTGATGGATCGCGACCTTCCCGGAGAGGTCGAGATCGATGCCGGGCAAGACTTTCCCGTGACGCCTCAGATCAAAGGGGCGATCAAAAGCCTGAATGGCGTGATGGCTGTCGAAGAGATCTGATCAGACGCTCAGGCCCGAAAAACTGGACAGGCCGAATCAAATTTGATTCACTCCTCACAAAATATTGAGGGGACGAGCAGTGGTCCGTCTAATGCTGCCCTTCGCCCTGCTAGGTCTGTGCGCGTGTCAGGGGCCGTTGGGTGGGGTCGAAAGGCTTTCCGATCAGCAGATCGCACCAGAAGATGGTGCGGTTGAAATCGTGGCAGGTGCCGAAGGTGTCGATCGCGTCACCAACGCCGAAGATTTGGCCGCGCAGGCAGCGGTCGAAGACGTTACGACAAAAGAGCGGACGGGATTTTTAGGGCTTCTGAAGCGCCTGTCCCCGGAAAAATCGGCGGAAAGCGAAGCGGCTGAGATCGCATTGGCCGGTCTGGTCGTTGAAGAGGCCGCGCAGGAAGAGGTCTCTGACGAGGCGTCGGAGCCTTTGTCAGATTTCGGCGAAGATGTCGCGGAAACTCCGGAACCCGCTAGACGATTGCCGGGGCTGTTCGGCTTGCTACGAAAAGAGCCTGCGCAAGATGCGGCACCGGCAACACGCGTTGGGCAACCGTCAGAACCAACACCTGCACCCAAGCCGCAGCCGCGCGCCGCAGCCAAGGGGCCGGAAAAGGACATGGTCCCGGGAACGGTCATGGCCTTCGGGAATATCGGGCGGATTTGCGATCTGCCGCAGGGGCAAATGGGCTCTCGCGTTGCGCAGTATCCTGAACGTGGCGCGAAATACCGGATTTTCGACTTGGCGCCGGACGGTATGAACTCGCGCACCTTCTATATTACCGGCTTTGACGACGGCTGCGCACGACAGGTCACGGGGGCCATGGTGATGTTCGGCGATGTTGAGATGCACGAAGCTCTGCGCTACGGCACCGCCGCGTCGATCCAGCCCAAAAGCGACGCGGACAAAGCCTACGACCGCGTAAAAGGGCGCGTGTGCAAGGTGGGCCGTAACAAGCCCTGCGGAGCGCGGATCAAGGCATTGCAGCGCGATACCGTATTCCTAAGTGTCTATGAAACCTTTGGAAATGGCGGCCGGTGGAGTAATATTCTGTTGCACGACGGACAGGTCGAAGCGGCCGCTATGGGAGCCAAACCTAAGTAGGTCAGTAGTGCGGGGGCCGTTCGTCCCCGAACACGACGGCGTCGCCGTGCGAGGCTTCGCGCTCTGCTTCACGCTCCATCAGCAGCTGCATCCGGCGGGTCAGCATCGCGATCTCACGTTCTTGTCGGGCGACGACGGTCGACAGATCATCGACGGTGCGTTCCAGATGGGCGATCTGTTCCTGAAGTTCGATCATTTTGAGCCTGCTTGTCAGCGTTTCTGAACCATGGTGCGCCAGCCTATATGGCAATGGCAACCCCGCGCCAATGCCGCAACACTTGCCGCCACACGGGCCATGGGCTAGACCCCGCCGCGAGCCAATGCGCAGAGGGTCCTATGGCCAAACAGAAAAAAGCCCCGCGCCCCAAGGCCGAGACGCCGAAGGGGTTCCGCGATTACTTCGGCACCGAGGTGACCGAACGGTCCGAGATGTTGCAGAAGATCGCGCATGTTTATCATCGCTATGGCTTTGATGCGCTTGAATCTTCTGGGGTCGAGACGGTCGAAGCTCTGGGCAAGTTCCTGCCAGATGTGGATCGTCCGAACGAAGGTGTCTTCGCGTGGCAGGAATCCGATGATGACGGCAAAGGCGACTGGCTGGCGCTGCGCTATGATCTGACGGCGCCCTTGGCGCGCGTCTATGCGCAGCACCGCAATGATCTGCCGACACCATATCGTCGTTACGCGATGGGGCCAGTCTGGCGGAATGAAAAGCCGGGCCCGGGGCGGTATCGTCAGTTTTATCAATGTGATGCGGATACCGTCGGCACGGCCAGCGTTGCGGCGGATGCTGAGATTTGCGCGCTGCTGGCTGATTGTCTGGAAGAGGTCGGGATCCCGCGCGGCGATTATCTGGTCCGTGTGAACAACCGCAAAGTTCTGAACGGCGTGCTTGAGGCGATGGGCGTTGAAGATGCCGCGCAGCAGGCCGATGTTCTGCGCACCATCGACAAGTTCGACAAGGTCGGCGAGTCTGGTGTCCGCGAGCTATTGGGCAAGGGCCGTCTGGATGCCTCTGGTGCGTATATCGACGGAGTGGGTCTGGATGACGCGCAGGCAGAGCCTGTGATCGCGTTTCTGACGTCCAAGGGTGCGACGGTCGGTGAGACGTTGGCCAATCTGCGCGCGGCTGTTGGCGGCTCGGCTATTGGGGCCGAAGGCGTGGACGAGTTAGAGCAGATCGCATCCCTGCTGGAGGCTGGTGGGTACGGGCCTGACCGGATCGAAGTCGACCCGTCTGTCGTGCGGGGTCTGGGCTATTACACCGGCCCGGTGTTCGAGGCCGAGCTGACCTTTGAGATCCTCGACGAAAAAGGCCGCAAGCGTCAGTTCGGGTCGGTCGCGGGCGGTGGACGCTATGACGATCTTGTGGCCCGGTTCACAGGGCAGAAGGTGCCTGCGGTCGGCGTGTCGATCGGTGCGGACCGGTTGCTGGCCGCGCTGCGTGAAAAGGGTCGGATCGGGTCTGAGGCCGAAGGGCCTGTTGTCGTTACGGTGATGGATCGCGACCGGATGGCGGACTATCAGGCCATGGTAGCCGAGCTGCGGGCGGCCGGTATCCGGGCCGAGGTCTATTTGGGCAACCCGAAGAATTTTGGCAATCAGTTGAAATATGCGGACAAGCGGAACTCGCCTGCCGCTGTGATCGAAGGTGCCGACGAAAAAGAGCGTGGCGTGGTACAGGTCAAGGACCTGATCTTGGGCAAGAAAATTGCCGAAAACGCGACGCTGGAAGAGTGGAAGGAACGCCCCTCTCAGGCGGAAATTCCGCGCGATCAGATTGTTCAGCATATTCTGGATCTTCTGAAAGGGGACGATTGATGCCCGTCTGGCAGGGACACACGCCGGAACTGCGCGGCAAAGTGCGGGCGCGGGCGGCTGAACTGCGGGCCGGATTTGAAGCCTCTGGCGCAGTCGCGGTGGAATGCCCGATCTTATTGCCTGCGGCGACCCTTCTGGATCTTTACGGCGAAGATATCCGGGGACGCGCCTATGTGACGTCGGATGCGTTGCGCGGCGAACAGATGATGCGCCCGGACTTTACGGTGCCGGTTGTGCAGATGCACATGGCCGGAGGTGCAGAGCCCGCGCGCTATACCTACGCCGGAGAGGTGTTTCGCCGTCAGGAAGAGGACGAGGCGCGGGCGAATGAATACCTACAAGTCGGGGTCGAGATCTTCGATGGCGCACAGCCTGCCCAATCGGATGCCGAGGTCTTTACACTGGTGCGCGCCGCGACCAAGGGCATCGCTTTGCGGGCGGCAACGGGCGACATCGGCATACTGATGGCTGCGGTGGCGGGGCTGGATACCAGCGACGCCCGCAAGGCCGCATTGATGCGCCACATCTGGCGGCCGCGTCGGTTCCGGACCTTGCTGGACCGGTTTGCCGGACGCTCTCCGGTGCCGCCCAGCCGGGTGGCCTTGCTGGCGGCGGACGATCCTTTTGCTGATGCGGGCCCGAACATCGGTTTGCGCAGCCGGGGCGAAGTCGAAGCGCGGATCGAGGCATTGCGCAAAGATGCAGAGACGCCGCCGATCAGCGACAGGCAATTGAGCCTGATCGACGCGATCCTGTCCGTCCGCGAAACGCTGCCGTTCGCGTTGGAGCGGTTGCGCGATATCGCCGTGGATCTGCCGTCCATTTCGGATGCCGTCGAAGGACTGGCGGCGCGCGCTGCGGCATTGGACGCGAAAGGCGTCGATATCGCCGTGCTGGATTTCGAGGCCGCGTATGGCCGGACGCACATGGAATATTACGATGGCTTCGTCTTTGGCCTTTATGCCGAAGCGCGGCCTGACCTGCCCCCCGTGGCCTCGGGCGGGCGGTATGACGCGCTGACCCGCGTGCTGGGCCGAAGCGCCGGACGTCCCGAAGGCATCCCTGCGGTGGGTGGCGTGGTCCGTCCGGGCCTGATCGTCGAGTTGGAGGACACAGCATGAGCCTGAAGCTGGGTGTCCCCTCCAAGGGGCGGTTGATGGAAAAAACCTTCGACTGGTTTGGTGAGCGTGGGATCACGCTGAGCCGTGCCGGGTCGGATCGGGAATATGCCGGGAAGGTCGAGGGCATCGACGGTGTTGAGTTAATCCTGTTGTCCGCCGGTGAAATCCCGCGTGAACTGGCAGCCGGGCGCATCCATCTGGGCGTGACAGGCACCGATCTGATTCAGGAAAAACTGGCGGCTTGGGATCAACGGGTCGAAGTTCTGGCAGAGCTGGGATTTGGTCAGGCTGATCTGGTCATCGCCGTGCCGAATTGCTGGGTCGATGTGGACGTGCTGGACGATCTGGATGCGGCAGCCTCGGCCTTTCGCGCGGGGCATGGGTTCCGGTTAAGGATCGCGACCAAGTATCACCGTCTGGTCCGGGACTTCCTGCGCGATCAAGGCGTTGCGGATTATCAACTGGTGGACAGTCAGGGCGCGACCGAAGGCACCGTCAAGAACGAAACAGCCGAGGCGATTGCCGATATCACCACCACCGGCGATACCTTGCGCGCGAACCACCTGAAAATTCTGGCAGACGGTCTGATCCTGAAATCGCAGGCGACCCTGTTCCGGTCCCGCGCAGCCGAGATGAGCGATGCCGATCGCGCCGTATTGGCCGAGTTGTGCAGCCGGCTGAAGGTGGATTGATCGGGCTGAGGCCCGATGCCTGCGGCGCAGGTATTTTCGAACCAGAAGAAGTTAGAGGACGCCGATTTCGGCCAGTGCTTGGCTAAGGTCGGCGGGCAGCGCGTCTTCGCTTTGGCGGTGTTTCGACAGGTCCGGCGGCGTGTCTTCGGGCTTTAGGTAACGCCAGCCTTGGAATGGCCGACGTGGTGAGGCCGCGGTGGCGTGAAGCTCTGGCTCCAGCACGATCCCGCAGCGGCGGACGCCATCGCCGCGGTCGACCTCATCCAGACGCAGGATGCGCTGGCGGCACTGGATCAGGCCCTTGATCACCCAGTAGATTGATCCACCGGCCAAGATTTCCTCGGTCCGTTTCGGGAACATGCGGGTCACATGGCGCGGCAGGCCGTCGTCCGACAATGCCCGGCGGGACGCTTGCCAAGCAGCCAGATCGGCCATGGATTCGGTGCCGACGCTCAGTTTCAAAATGTTTACGTGCTGTGCCATGATCCCCCCAGATCATGTTATTCTGACCTAAAGATAGACCATTTATTGTCGTTCGCAAGCTGACGGTGTAGGGTGATTGTCCTGCCACCAAGCTGCCCGATAGGTGATTCCGATGACCCGCTTTGCCGCGCCCATTGCCGAACAGGTTTGGGATATGAAGTACCGCCTGAAAGAGGCGGATGGTACGGCCCTTGATCGGTCGGTCGAAGACACCTGGCGGCGGATCGCCCGGGCGTTGGCCGAGGTCGAGTCAGAGCCTGAGGTTTGGGAAAAGCGGTTCTACGCGGCGCTGGAGGATTTCAAATTCCTGCCCGCAGGTCGCATCACCGCGGGCGCCGGCACTGGCCGGAAGGTGACGTTGTTTAACTGTTTCGTTATGGGCACGATCCCGGACGACATGGGCGGCATCTTCGACATGTTGAAAGAGGCCGCGCTGACCATGCAGCAGGGCGGTGGCATCGGATACGATTTTTCGACCATCCGGCCCAAGGGCGCGACGGTGTCCGGTGTGGCGGCGGATGCCTCTGGTCCGTTGTCGTTTATGGATGTCTGGGATGCGATGTGCCGCACGATCATGTCCGCCGGGTCGCGCCGTGGGGCGATGATGGCGACCATGCGCTGCGATCACCCGGATATCGAAGCTTTCATCGACGCCAAATCCGATCCGGCGCGGCTGCGCATGTTCAATATGTCGGTGCTGGTGACGGACGCCTTCATGGAGGCCGTGAAGGCCGACGGCGCATGGGAGTTGATCTTTGATGGCAAGGTCTATCAGACGCTACAGGCGCGTGACCTGTGGAACCGGATCATGCAGGCGACTTATGATTACGCCGAACCGGGTGTGATCTTTATCGACCGGATCAATCAGGCGAATAACCTGTCGTATTGCGAAACCATCGCCGCGACGAACCCCTGCGGTGAACAGCCCCTGCCGCCTTACGGAGCATGTTTGCTGGGGTCCGTGAACCTTGCGCGTCTGGTCAGCGATCCCTTTGCAGACGGCGCGAAGGTGGATGAAGCGGCCCTTTCGGAACTGGTGCGTACCGCGATCCGAATGATGGACAATACCGTCGATGCCTCGCGCTTCCCGCTTGAGGCGCAGGCGCGTGAGGCCGAAGCCAAGCGGCGGATCGGGTTGGGCGTTACGGGTCTGGCGGACGCGTTGCTGATGGTCGGGCTGCGTTACGGGTCGGACGAGGCCGCAGAGCAGACCGAGGCATGGATGCGTCTGATCGCGCGGGAAAGTTATCTGGCGTCGGTAGAATTGGCGCAGGAAAAGGGTGCCTTTCCGCTGTTCGACAAAGACGCCTATCTGGCGTCGGGTACGATGCAGGGGATGGATCAGGACGTGCGGGACGTTGTGGCCGAACATGGTATCCGCAACGCGTTGCTGACGTCCGTTGCGCCGACAGGGACCATTTCGCTTTATGCCGGGAACGTCTCTTCAGGGATCGAGCCTGTCTTCGCCTACGAATACACCCGCAAAGTTCTGCAGAAAGATGGCAGCCGGACTGAAGAGAAGGTCGTGGATTACGCTGTGCAGATGTGGCGCGACGTGAAGGGTGACGAACCGCTGCCCGAGTATTTCGTGAACGCGCAGACCCTGCCCCCGCTAGAGCATGTGAAGATGCAGGCGGCGGCGCAAAAGTGGGTCGACAGCTCGATCTCCAAGACGATCAACTGCCCGGAAGACATCAGTTTTGAGGCGTTCAAGGACGTCTACATGGCGGCATGGGATCAGGGGTGTAAGGGCTGCACCACCTATCGTCCGAATGATGTGACGGGGTCTGTCCTGTCGGTCGAGTCGGCGAAAGAGGATGCGCCCGCGCCCATGCCCGTGGATGGCGGAGACGTAATTCACCTGCAAGAGCCGCTGGACCGTCCGCAGACGCTGGAGGGGAACACCTACAAGCTGAAGTGGCCCGATAGCGAGCACGCGATCTATCTGACGATTAACGATATTATCGTCGGCGGGCGTCGACGTCCGTTCGAGGTGTTCATCAACTCCAAGAACATGGAGCATTTTGCCTGGACTGTTGCGCTGACGCGCATGATCTCGGCCGTGTTCCGGCGCGGGGGCGATGTGTCTTTTGTCGTGGAAGAGCTGAAGGCAGTGTTCGATCCGCGAGGGGGTGCTTGGATCCGGGGCAAATATATCCCGTCCATCCTTGCCGCGATCGGGGGTGTGATCGAAACCCACCTGATTTCGATCGGGTTCATTGATGGCGAGGGCTCGGGCCTGAAAACTGATCCGACCGCGATGGTTGTGGGCTTGGACGGTGGGCGCGGTAAGGCCTGTCCGTCCTGCGGTCAGTATTCGATGCAGATGATCGAAGGCTGTATGACCTGTTCGTCCTGCGGCCATTCCAAATGCGGCTGACCTGATCGGGCCGCCGAGGCGTTAAGCCCCGGCGCCCCAAGTTCTTAATTCGATGGCATCACGAAAACCTCGCGCACGGTGGCGCGGGGATCGGCCTCTAGCGCGAAGACGACCGAGCGGGCGATGTCTTCGGGCTTTAGCTTGTCGGGCTTGGCTTCATCAAAGAATGGCGTATCGACCATGCCCGGTGCGATGACCGTGACGCGCGCACCCCATTCCTTGAACTCTTCCGCAAGATTGCCGGCATACCCGTGTACGAACCACTTGGTCGCGCCGTAGACTGAACCTTTGATATGCGCGCGCCCGGCCGCCGATCCGGTGAGAAGCAGGTGGCCTTTGTTGTCTTGAAACCGGGGGGCGACGACCTTGGCGGTGTAGAGGACGCCCATGATGTTCAGGTTGATCATCTCCTGCCATTCTTCGGGATCGCCCTTCATGGTCCCTGCGGCGGACAGGCCCTTGCCCGCGTTGGCATAGGCGGCGGTCACGTCGCCGAAATGGTCCGCCAGTTTATCGACGGCGTCCTGCTGGTCTTTCAGGCTGGTCGCGTCCCCGGGCAGGGCAATGGCTTTGTCGCCCAGCTCGTCAACCAGAGCTTTTAGCTTGTCTTCTGAACGGGCGAATAGGCCAACGTTCCAGCCTGCGGCAATTGCCTGACGCGCGGTTTCCGCGCCGATGCCGGTCGAGGCGCCAGTGATGAAAAGTGTCTTGTTTGACATGGGGTGTCCTTCCAATTCGGGGTTTCCCGAAAGGTGGGGCAGGACAGTCCTTGGGCAAGTCGCAGTGACGCGCCCAAGGATTTCGGCGGTTCAGTGCGCGCCGGCTTTCTTGCCGCCGAACAGGGACATAGCGAACGACACGATGGGGATCAGGATCAGTCCGACGATCAGGCCTATGATCCCGTCCAGACCGGCAGTTACTATCCATTCGATTGCGCCGTGTACCGTATCGCTGGCCGTATTGGCCGCGGCGACGGCAATGTCGTGGATCGTCTCGTACGGCCAGTGCCAGCCAAGTTCGTGCAGCCCGTGGACTAGGATTGATCCGCCGACCCAGATCATCGCGGCGGTGCCGACGATGATCAGCAGTTGCAGGAAATAGGGCATGGCGTTCACGATAAAGGTGCCCATCCTGCGGGTCAGGGCAAACCGGCCATGGTCTGCCATGGCAAGGCCCAGATCGTCGGCTTTGACGATCAGCCCAACGGCGCCGTAAACGACCAAGGTGATCAGGATCCCAGCAACGCCTAGCGCTGCAGCCTCCAGCCAGAACGGCTGGCCTTCGGGCAGGGCTGACAGGACGATGGTCATGATCTCAGCGGACAGAATGAAATCCGTCTTGATCGCCCCTTTGACCTTCTGTTCTTCCAGATGCGCGCCCTCGACCAGTTTCTTTTCAACGGCTTCGGCCTGATCGTGGTGCGCGGGGCTGATCACGTGCCAGACCTTTTCAGCCCCTTCGAAACACAGGTACCCGCCGCCGAGCATCAACAGGGGATAGATCAGAAAAGGCGCAAAAGCCGACAGCGCCAGCGCGATGGGCAGCAGGATGACGATCTTGTTGAACAGCGACCCGCGCGCGATCTTCCACACGATGGGCAGTTCGCGGTCAGCGCTAAAGCCGTGGACATACTTCGGGGTGACGGCCGCATCGTCAATCACCGCGCCTGCCGCCTTGGACGACGCCTTGACCGCCTGACCCATCACATCATCGACCGAGGCCGCCGCCACCTTGGCAATGGCCGCCACGTCATCCAACAGGGCAAGAAGTCCGCTCATCAAAATGTCCCTTTTCTGCGTCCGAAACTGGCGCTTTAGACACCATAGCTTCTTCTGCCGGGCAGGAAAGGGGCTAGCGCCGGATATGACAGGCGACAAATCGGCGGTGATATGCCCTAATGTTCTGAAAGAACTTGGGGATAGGCGATGAAGCATGGCTATGACGGGGGACGGCTGAACCTGCCGTTCGTGGGGATCTGCACCTTTGGCAAATACCCTTACGTGGAAGACTGGGACACGATTGACGCTGATGTGGCGATCCTGGGGGCGCCCTTCGATGCGGGGACGCAGTGGCGCACCGGCGCGCGGATGGGGCCGCGGGCGATCCGCGAAGCCTCGACCCTGTTTTCGTTCGGGCATGCGGGGGCCTACGACCACGAAGACGACATCACCTATCTGGAGCCGCACAAGGTTTCGATCGTCGATATCGGCGATGCGGATATCGTGCATACCGATACGGAGCAAAGCCATCGGAACATCGAATACGGCGTGCGCCGCATCCTTGCCGCCGGTGCGATGCCCGTGATTATCGGGGGGGATCATTCGGTAAATATCCCCTGCATCAACGCATTTGATGGGGAAGAGCCGGTGCATCTGGTGCAGATCGACGCGCATCTGGATTTCGTCGATGAACGTCATGGCGTGCGGTATGGACACGGCAACGCCATGCGGCGCGCTGCGGAAAAACCCTGGGTCTCGGGGTTAAGCCAGATCGGTATCCGAAACGTGTCCTCGACCGCGAAGGATGGTTATGACGCCGCACGGGGGATGGGGTCGGATATCCTGTCGGTCCGTCAGGCGCGCGCACTTGGGGTCGACGGCCTGTTGGCCCGCATCCCAGCCGGAGAGCGGTATTACCTGAGCATCGATATCGACGCTTTTGATCCGTCTATCGCCCCGGGGACGGGCACGCCCAGCCACGGGGGGTTCCTGTATTACGAGGTGTTGGAACTGATCGACGGACTGACCCAGCAGGGAGAGATCGTTGGCATGGATCTGGTCGAAGTGTCGCCAGATCATGATCCTGGTGGTGTGACATCGATCTTGGCCGCGCAATTGTTGATGAACGTGATTGGCCGGGTCCTGCATCACCGCGAGGGGTAGCCTGCCTGCTGGGTCAGTTTACTTACCGGTCGGTTGACTTTTGACGGGCAAGCTGTCCACCATTTGGTCAGTCATTCACGGAGGAGACGATGACCGACTGGCCCGCGCAACGGCTTATGCCGCCCGATCCCGCAACCTATACGGCTAAGCAACAAGAGGCGCATGACGCCTTCGCGAATTCCAAGCGCAAAGCGGTGCGGGGGCCTTTGGCTTTGTGGATTCACCGACCAGAGCTGGCCATCGCGACGCAGAACCTTGGGTCTTATCTGCGGTTCGAAAACAGCCTTGGGCCCAAGCTGACGGAACTGGCGATCCTGACCACTGCCAAGGTCTGGGGTTCGGAATTCGAATGGTATGCGCACAAACCAATGGCCGTTGATGCAGGCCTGTCGGACGCGGTGATCCAAGCGATCCGCGCTGGCACGGCCCCGCCTTATGAGGCCGACGAAGAACGAGCGGTGCATGAATACGCGGCCCAGGCCGCCGTTGAACGTCAGATCAGCGACGACCTTTACGACCGGACGATCAGCGTGTTGGGCAAGGACCGGCTGATCGATCTGGTGGCCCTCATCGGCTATTACGGCTTTGTTTCGCTGACTTTGAACACCTTCAACATCCTGCCACCGGAAGAGGCAGAGCGAGAGATCACCTGACGCGCGGCGCAAAGGTGACATTTCCAGATCGCTGCGCTGTACCATCTTGGCGGCGCTTTTCCACGGACGTATCAATGGGTGGCTTTTCGGATGTAACCCATGCGCTTTGTCCTCGCCCTGATTCTTCTTCTTAACGCCAGCCTGCCCGCCGATGCGCAGGGGCTCGGCTTATCGTTCTTGGGGCACGGACGGCTGAACGCTAATGACGTGATCGGTGATCGTCGGGATCGGTGGCGCACCGGATCCTTGGCCGCCAGTTTTGTCTTTGGTCCCGAATGGACCGGCAGGCTGCCGGCGATGCCGGGCCAGATCGTTGAGGTCCGTTTTCTGGGGGAAATCATTGCCCCCCGCCGTCTGAAACTGCCAAACGCCGGGGATCGCCCCTATGCCCAATCGCTCAGCTTTGGTCTGCACACGCATTTTGGGCACAAGGCGTGGGATTTTGCGGTGGGGGCGGACGCGGTGATCACTGGTCCTCAGGTCCGGCTGTTAGAGCTGCAACGGTTCCTGCACAAAATGGCGCGGTTCAACCATGTCGCGTCCCCTCAGGTTATCGCAGGGCAGATCCCAAATGGTCTGCACGGCGCAGTGGTGGCCGAAGCGGGGCGCAGCTTCGATCTGGGTGGGGCTGCGCGCCTCCGGCCCTTTGCCGAGGTGCGGAGCGGTGTTGAAAACCTTGTTCGGGTTGGGTTCGACCTGTCTGTCGGCCCCGCCGGGCAGGGAGAGCTGCTGGTACGTGATCCGGTGACCGGCTACCGCTATCGCAGCGTCCGGATGGCAGGAGACGGCTTTACCTTTGTGCTGGGCGGAGATGTCGCGAAAGTCGGAAAAAGTCTTTATTTACCGGCCTCTCGGAACCAACTGTCCGACTTGCGCAGCCGAGGCCGTGCGGGTGTCCACTGGCAGAAAGACCGCTGGCGTGCCTTTTACGGACTGACCTACCTTGGCCCCGAATTCAAAGGTCAGCGCGGTGGCCAGGTTATAGGGGCGTTAAACATTTCCCATAAATTTTAGGTATTAAGCCTCTGGGCTTCCCACATATTCCAAAATTTGCTAACCTGACCTCAATATGACTGGCCGAAAAAGGCTGGCAGAGCAGAACCCCAAATTGGGAAGGCAGGATACAGGCAATGGGAACGGGCTTTAAAGGCACGTTCGTCATCTCATGGTCACAGACGGAACTGGACGGTCTGCGCGCAGCCGGGGTGCACGCGCTTAGAATCGGGGCAGGCTGGACATGGCATGGCGAGACCATCCGCGTGGACGGGCCGGGCGATGTGCTGCGGCTGGATATGGCGGAGGAAGAGCGGAACATCCGAAAACGTGCGGCGCGCATGGTGCGCCGACTGGTCGGGGATGCTGTCCCCGGCACCGTCACTGGTCAGGACCTTTATGAAGACGACCCGCTGATGGACGGCGGCTTTGTCGTGACGGACGGCCACAAATCTTACGCGGCCACCTTGATCGATCTGGGCAACGGAATCGCCCCGTTGATCATGTTCGTCGATCAAATTCCGCCACAGCGGCGGGACCTTTGGGTCGTGTCCCATCGCGCAGCGGATCGCCGGCGCGACCGGAACCGCCCGCAGACGGGTGGGGTTATCTGTTTCACTCCGGGCACCAAGATCGCCACGCCCTATGGCGCGGTCATGGTCGAAGACCTACGCGAAGGTGACAAGGTTCTGACCAAGGACAACGGCCCGCAAGAGGTGTTCTGGGCCGGTGCGCGACGCATGACCGGCGCCCGCCTGTACACCATGCCGGAGTTGCGGCCGATCCGCGTGCGTGCCGGGGCCTTTGGGATCGACCGGCCCGATGATGAACTGTTGGTGTCACCAGAGCATCGTTTGCTGGTGAAGGGCCGGATCGCTCAGACCTTGTTCAACACGCCAGAGGTGTTGGTGCGCGCCCGCGATTTGGTGAACGGCAAGTCCGTGCAACAGGATAACCGGCTGAAAGAAGTGACATACGTCCATCTTCTGTTGCCGTCGCATCAGGTGATCTGGGCCAACGGTGTGGAAACGGAAAGCTTCCATCCGGCAAGTGCGGCCCTTAGCGCCCTTTCGGATCATGACCGCGCGCGCCTGTTGACGGGTATGCCGGATATCGGGGAAGACCCGATGACCTATGGTGGTTATGTGCGTCGTAACCTTAGCCAGGCAGAGGCTGCGATCATGCAGCACGAAGCGGCCTAGACCTATCTGCTTAAGGCCTGTTGACTCTGAAATTGCGCGCAGTATAAGCGCGGCTTCATTGGTGTTGGTGGCCCCCGCAAGGGGAACCCTGTCATTCCGGCCAAATCCGGAAAAAGGACAACGCCCTTCGAAACCTTAACGAAGGAGATCAGATCGTGACCAAACGCACGTCTGCCAAGTACAAAATTGACCGCCGGATGGGCGAAAACATCTGGGGTCGTCCGAAATCCCCGGTTAACCGTCGTGACTATGGCCCCGGCCAGCATGGTCAGCGCCGCAAAGGCAAAATGTCCGACTTCGGTCTGCAGCTTCGCGCCAAGCAGAAGCTGAAAGGCTACTACGGCGACCTGACCGAGAAGCAGTTCAAGCGCATCTACTCTGACGCCGCAAAGACCAAAGGCGATACCGGTGAAAACCTGATCGGCCTGCTGGAGCGCCGTCTGGACGCCATCGTCTACCGCGCCAAGTTCGTGCCGACCGTTTTCGCAGCCCGTCAGTTCGTGAACCACGGCCACGTTCTGGTGAACGGCAAGCGCGTCAACATCCCCTCCTACCGCGTGAAGGAAGGCGACGTGATCGAAGTTCGCGAGAAGTCCAAGCAGATGGCTCTGGTTCTCGAAGCGACTCAGCTGCCCGAGCGTGACGTTCCCGACTATCTGGAAACCGACCACTCCAAGATGACCGCCAAGTTTGTGCGCACCCCGTCGCTGTCCGACGTGCCGTACCCGGTCATGATGGAACCGAACCTGGTTATCGAATACTACGCTCAGAACTAAGTCAGTTCTTCAGCGAAACATTCAAAGGCCGCCCTATTTCGGGCGGCCTTTTCATTGCTCTGGCCGTCTAACGGCTTGGGGCCGGGGTAATCAGGAGATTGCCCGTGCGGCCTCTGTCAGGTCGTCTCGGAACCAATCCTGTGCTTCTGCCTGCCGATCCCGGTCGGGCAAGCGAAGGATATAGGCCGGATGCAGGGTCAGCAGAACCGGACCGTATAGCGTTTCTTCCACCATACCGCGCCGCTTCATCAGCCCCTGTCGCGATCCGGTCAGCGCCTCGGCCGCCGTACCGCCCATGGCGAGGATCAGCTTGGGGCGTGTCAGCGCAATCTCGTAGTCCAGCCACCATTTGCCATGCTGGATGTCGCCGCGATCCGGCGGATGGTGCAGCCTGCGCTTGCCCCGCATGGTGTAGCGGAAGCGTTTGACCGCATTGGTCACGTACGCGGCGTCCCGATCCAGACCGGCCCTGCGCGCGGTCTGGTCGAACATCTGGCCCGCTGGCCCGACAAAGGGGCGGCCTTCGCGGTCTTCCATATCGCCCGGTTGTTCGCCCACGACCATCAGTTGTGCGGGGCAGGGGCCTTCCCCAAGGATAATGCGGCCATAGCCGTCTGGCACGGTTTTGTTCGCCTCGGCTGCTTTTGCCAGCAGGGCTGCGCGGTCGGGCAGGTCGCGCCCTTCGGGCAGGCTGCGCTTTACCGCGGCGGCGCGTAGTGGGGGTAGAGTTGGCGCGGTTTCCGCCATCTCTTTGACCCGCTTCTCGGCCCCGGCGATCAGGTCGGGTATGTGGCGCGCCTCTGGCATGTTTTTCCAATATTTGCGCGGCATTTCAGAGGTCATGGCGCTGATCTTCACGCGGGCCGGATTGAAGATATTGCAGAAGTAGGTGCCCCATAGCTCCTCGGCGCCGTCTTCTGGCAGGTCGGGTTTGCTTTGACCGGGCGCAAAACTCAGGCGGCCATTGTCGAAAATCGCGGTGACATCGGGCGTGACGATCATCCAGTCCATATCGGCAAAGCGGCGGGCAAAGAACGGCGCGGTGGGTTCGACGGTGTGATGCGTCGGTTCGAACCACCCGGCAAAGCGGCGACGGCCTTGGGTGCCGGGCGCAATGTCGCGAAAGCGGACAAAGGCCTTCATTTTGTGCGCGCAGCGGCGGACGTTCTTTTCCATGCCGCGCAGGCGGATCAGATCGGGATCGGCGCTGTCCCGGATCAGGCTGGACCGGTCACGAAGACGCCAGAGGAACCGATAGGCGGCGGCAAAGCGTTCGGGATCCGCGTGCCAGACGACCTTGGTCAGCAGGGACACGGCCTCTTTTGGCAGGGTGATCTGCTGTGACGGGCGCGCAGGCGGCGGCGCCGTACCCGCGAAAAGGTCATTTTGATCGGGGGTATCGAATTGCCAAAGCAGGCTTTCGGGTGTCGACCCAAGGCTCAGGTGCAGGCGGGCGGCGTCGCGCCACGCCTTGTCCGTGCCGATGCGGGGCAGGTTGATCGTGTGCATGAGTCAGAACAGCGACAGTTGTTCCGGTGGCGGGGCAAAGCGGGCGCGCAGGTCGGCGCTGTCGGTCAGCGCGCCGGGGGACCAGTGGCGCAGGGTGATGAACGGCTTGGCGTTCTTCAGGTTCGCGCCGATCCGCTTTAGGTCGTCGTAGGCTAGCGTTCGGTGGCGTCGTGCCGCAAGGATACGCCCCACGGTGCGGGTGCCGAACCCCGGAACACGCAGCAGCATCGCCTTGTCGGCGGTCTGGACCTGCACCGGGAACAGATGTCGGTTCGCCAGGGCCCATGCCAGTTTTGGATCGATCTGCAGGTCAAGGTTTCCATCGTTGCGGGCCTGCGTGATCTCGGTCACGTCAAAGCCGTAGAACCGCATCAGCCAATCCGCTTGATACAGGCGGTGTTCGCGGATCAAAGGTGGCTTGATCAGCGGTAACATCGCGCTGCTGTCGGGGATGGGGGAGAAGGCGGAATAATAGACGCGTCGCAGCCCGTAGGACCCATAAAGCCGTGTGGATTGCGACAGGATTGTCCGGTCCGTCGCGCCATCGGCGCCGACGATCATCTGGGTCGACTGGCCTGCTGGCGCAAACTTTGGCGGGCGCTTGCCGGTGTGGGTGCGATCCTTGCTGGCGGTGCGTTTGGATTTGACGCGCGCCATGGCGGTGCGGATGGTTTCCGGCGATTTTTCCGGCGCATAGGTGCGCACGGATTGTTCGGTCGGAAGCTCCACGTTGATCGACAGGCGGTCGGCGTATAGCCCGGCCTGATCGATCAGATCTTGCGACGCGTCGGGGATGGTCTTCAGGTGGATGTAGCCTTTGAACCCATGCTCTTCGCGCAGGCTGCGGGCGATGCGCACCATGTCTTCCATCGTGGCGTCGGGGGACCGGATGATGCCCGAGGACAGGAATAGCCCTTCGATATAATTGCGACGGTAGAATTCCAGCGTCAGGGTCACGACCTCGTCTGGCGAAAATCGCGCGCGGGGCGTGTTGGATGAGACGCGGTTGATGCAATAGGCGCAATCGTAGATGCAGAAGTTCGTCATCAGGATCTTTAGCAGCGATATGCATCGACCGTCCGGCGCATAGGCGTGGCAGATGCCTGACCCTTCGGTCGAGCCGAGCCCACCCTTGCGGCTGTCGCGACGCGTGGTTCCAGAGGACGCGCAGGACGCGTCATACCGCGCGGCGTCGGACAGGATGGCAAGTTTTTCGTTCAACGTCATTGGCATTTGTTCACATTATGTTCTTGTCTGGGCAAAATCAATCGGGGTACCGATGTTCTTGTTTAATTCCGCATCAACATCTTCGTGATCGCCGGAAAGACGTGGTCAGTCGGTCGCCAGCGCTTGTCTTGTAGCCCTACGCGATGCATGGACTGAGGATCAGGGGGCGCTAGCTGTCTGATCATCCAGCCTGAAGGAGACTGCTTTGTCCCACCCTGTTTACGCTCGTATCGATGGCCCGATTGTGCTGATCGGCTTCGGCTCTATCGGGCGGGGGACGCTGCCCCTGATCGAACGGCATTTTGAGTTCGATCGCGATAAGCTCGTGATCGTAGAGCCGAACAAGGCGCTGTCTGACGATATCGCCAAGACGGGCTATCGGCATGTGGATCAGGCGGTGACGTCCGACAATTACCGCGATCTGTTGGGCGGGTTGATCGAACCGGGCAAGGGCTTTGTGGTGAACCTGTCGGTCGATACCTCGTCGCTGGACCTGATCCGGTTCTGTCGGGAAATGGGTGTGCTTTATATCGACACGGTGGTCGAACCCTGGGCCGGATATTACTTTGACACCGAAGACAACGCCGCGCGGACCAACTATGCGCTGCGCCAGGCGATGCGGGACGAAAAGGCGGCCAATCCGGGTGGCACGACTGCCGTCAGCTGCTGTGGCGCCAATCCGGGCATGGTGTCTTGGTTCGTAAAAGACGCGCTTTTGATGCTGGCCAAGGACACCGGGGTCGCCGCGGACCCGCAAAGCCAAGGCGACTGGGCAGCGCTTATGCAGAGGCTTGGCGTCAAAGGCGTGCACATCGCAGAGCGCGACACGCAGGTTCGGACCGAACAGCGCCACCCGGGGCATTTCGTAAACACTTGGTCGGTCGAAGGGTTCATCGCGGAAGGGTTTCAGCCTGCAGAGCTTGGCTGGGGCACGGCGGAACGCTGGATGCCTTCGAATGCGCATACCCATGCTACGGGCTGTCAGGCTGGTATCTGGCTGGAACAGCCGGGGGCTGCGACGCGGGTTCGCACGTGGTGTCCTACGCCGGGCCCGCAATTCGGATTTCTGGTGACGCATAACGAAGCGATCTCGATCGCGGATTATTACACTGTCGGCCCGGCAGAGGCGCCCGAGTTCCGGCCCACCTGCCATTATGCCTATCATCCCTGTGATGACGCGGTTCTGTCGCTGCACGAAATGTTCGGATCGAACCAAATTCAAGACGTGCACCACATTCTTGATGTGGCCGAGATCGAACACGGCGGGATCGATGAGTTGGGGGTGCTGCTGTTTGGCCATGCCAAGAACGCGCTGTGGTACGGCTCGCGTCTGTCAAACGATGAAACCAAGGACCTTGCGCCAGATCAGAACGCGACCGGGCTTCAGGTGACGTCGGCGGTGCTGGCGGGCATGGTCTGGGCGCTGGAAAATCCGCAGGCCGGGATCGTCGAAGCGGACGAGATGGATCACAAACGCTGTCTTGAGGTTCAGACGCCCTATCTTGGTCCGGTCGAAGGGCATTACACCGATTGGACCCCGTTGACCGACCGTCAGACCCAGTTCCCAGAGGACCTGGACGAAGAAAATCCGTGGGCTTTCCGCAACGTGTTGGAGCGTTTGGCCTGACCCAACTGACGCAGCGCCGGTTTATCCCAAGCTGCGGCACGGTCGCACTGGCCCTTCGCGTTCCTGCAAGCTAAGACAAACCCGAACGTCAGGTGGGATCGTCATGGCAAACCAGATCATACCCCAGCCGGGGATTATGGAGATCGAGCTGTATAAAAGCGGCGCGTCCAAGATCGAAGGGATCTCGGATGTGGTTAAACTGTCGTCCAATGAAAACCCCTATGGGGCGGGCGAAGCGGCACGGGACGCCTATGTGCGCGCGGGCCATGATCTGCATCGCTATCCCAACACCGACCACGCGTCGCTGCGACAGACGATCGGGGACCAGCATGGGCTGAACCCGGACCAGATTATCTGTGGTGTCGGGTCTGATGAAATCCTTAGCCTTCTGGCGCAGGCTTATGCCGGTCCGGGGGACGAGGTAATCTATACCGAACACGGGTTTTCCATGTACCCGATGTTCGCCAACATGGTCGGCGCGACGCCGGTCAAAGTGGCGGAACGTGATCGGGTCGTCGATGTGGACGCGATTCTTGACGCTGCGACCGACAAGACACGGCTGGTCTATCTGGCGAACCCCGCCAACCCGACCGGTACGATGATCGGCGGGAATGCGGTGGCCAAGCTGGCAGACGGCCTGCCCAAACAGTGCCTTCTGGTGCTGGACGGCGCTTATGCAGAGTATGTCGAAGGCTACGACGGTGGGGCGGCGCTGGTCGATAATGCATCCAATGTCGTGATGACGCGGACCTTTTCCAAGATCTACGGTCTTGGCGGTTTACGGATCGGCTGGGGATACGGCCCGGCCGAGATCATCGATGTGCTGAACCGTTTGCGCCAGCCGTTCAACCTGTCGAACACGCAGCTTGCCGTGGCCGAAGCCGCGATGCGCGATCAGGCGCATGTGGAGAAATCGCGCGACAACAACACGCGCCTGCGTGCGTGGATGGCCGAAGCCTTGGCCGAACATGGTGTGCCGTCGGACACGTCCTGCGCGAACTTCATTCTAGCGCGGTTCGCTGACGCGGAAGAAGCGCAGGCGGCGGATGCCTACCTGAAATCTCAGGGTCTGATCGTGCGTCAGACCGGCGGTTATGGTCTGCCCCAAGGGCTGCGGATTACGGTCGGGGACGAAAGCTCTTGTCGCCGGGTGGCCCATGCGATCGGACAGTTCAAAGGCGGCGCGCGATGAGCGTGATCTACAACCGCGTCGCGCTGATCGGGTTGGGCCTGATCGCGTCGTCGATGTTCTGGGCAATCAAGCGGGCTGGCGTTGCGAACGAAGTGACCGGATATGCCCGGTCCGAAGCGACGCGGGACACGGCGCGCCGGATCGGTCTGTGTGACGCCGTCTACGACAGCGCGGCCGAGGCGGTTGAAGGCGCGGACCTTGTGGTGCTTTGCGTGCCGGTAGGTGCTATGGCACAGGTCGCCAAAGACATCGCCCCGGTCCTCAAGCGTGGGGCCACGGTGTCTGATGTCGGGTCGGTCAAAGGCGCGGTGATCGACGCTGTCGCGCCGCATTTGCCCGAGGGCGTGCATTTCGTTCCGGCCCACCCGATGGCGGGCACGGAACATTCCGGCCCCGAGTCGGGTTTTGCCGAGCTTTTCGACAACCGCTGGTGCCTGATCGTACCCCATGGCGCCGATGACACCGCGACCGCGCAGCTAGAAGCGTTCTGGCAGGCACTTGGGGCCAACACCGAACGTATGGACGTGGCGCATCATGACCAGGTCTGCGCCGTGGTCAGCCACATTCCTCACCTGATCGCCTATACGATGGTGGGTGTCGCAGACGACCTGAACCGCGTGTCGGATCAAGAGGTCATCAAATTTTCGGCCGCGGGTTTCCGGGATTTCACCCGGATCGCAGCGTCCGATCCGACGATGTGGCGCGATGTTTTTCTGAATAACAAGGACGCCACCTTGGAAATTCTTGGCCGCTTCACCGAAGAACTGTTTGCTCTGCAACGCGCGATCCGGACGGGCGAAGGCGACCAGATGTTCGATTACTTCACCCGGACCCGCGCAATTCGTCGCGGCATCATCGAAGCGGGGCAGGATACGGACGCGCCAAACTTTGGCCGCGCTAACGCAAAGTCATGATGCGCGCGGCAACGATCCTGATCGTTGCCATCTGGGCCGGGGCGGTCTGGGCAGAGCCTCCGCAAACTTCTCTGCGACCTGTGTTGCGCGGTGGTGCGCTTAGCGTCGATGCTGCCAGTCCTCGTGATCCCGGTGCCACCACGACGGTGGGTGTTCCGCAAGAGGCGAAACCCAAAAAGAAATTCCGGCTGTTCGGCGCGCTGCGCCCGAAAGAGCGTAGCCCACAGGTCGAAGAGCAGGGGCGCAAGCAACAAGCCGCGCGGCGCAAGGGCGCGGTCTGTGGTGATCTTGATATCCAAGGAACAGCGGTCGGCGTCGTGGGTGGCCCCGGAGGCTGTGGTATCGATCAGGCCGTGCGGGTCAGTTCGGTATCGACGGTGACGCTTAGCACCCATGCGGTAATGGATTGTACGACTGCCAAATCGCTGAAAACATGGATTGATCGCGGTATGAAGCCCGCCGTTGGCCGTCGCGGCGGGGGCGTGTCGCAAATCCGTGTGGTGGCCCATTACGCCTGCCGGACGCGCAACAATCAGGCGGGGGCGAAACTGTCCGAACATGCGAAAGGTCGGGCCATTGATATCGCTGGGTTCACGCTGCGCGATGGCTCCAAAATCTCGGTGCTGGAAGGCTGGGGGACGCAACGGGACGGCGCGGTCCTGCGGCGCATGCATTCCACCGCCTGCGGCCCTTTCGGCACGGTTCTGGGCCCTGACGCGAACCGGTTTCATCGTGATCATTTCCATTTCGACACCGCGCGGTATCGATCCGGCAGCTACTGCCGTTAACGCAGCCTCAGCGGGGGGACGGGGCCTAGCGGGATGAACCCGAGCATGGCCTGACCATTCCTCAGCGTGATTTCGGCATCCAACTTGTCGGGATTGCCCGAAGATTGCGCCGCCATCCCCAAGACGCCCATTACCATTTTGGCCGCGTTTTCCGGTAGCGCGCCAGACTGCTGTGCGATGGCGACCATGTCCTGCCAGTTTGTCGCCTGCACCGCCAGCGTGCCCGACGCAAAGCCCAGTTCATCCATCGTCAGATCGCCCGTCGCGCGGATCTCCATCACGCCCCATTTTGCCCATAGGTTCGTCAGGTCGATCTGCTGCGGCTGCGGGCGCGCGGTTTCCAAGGCGCTGCGATCCCACGGTTTGTCGAAGGTGACGGTGGCGTCCAGTTGCGCGGTTTCCATCCGGTCGGGCAGGGCGGTATCGCCCAGCAGATCGCGCAGCATCGTGACCGGGGGGGTCAGGCCGGTCGCCTCGATCCCATATCGGTAGGTCGTGTCGCCGGTGCGCTGCGTGGCTAGGTTCAGCTGATCCAAGGCGCCGGTATCCGAACCGGAGAGTTGTAGGTTCGTCCCTTCCATTTGCGCCTGTTCCAGCACCAGCGCCGTGCCCGCCTGAAGGCGTAGCGACGCGCGCAATTGGTCGCTGGTCAGCGTGAACTTTTCCTCGGGCGTGGCGATCTGCAATTCGTGAGGGGCTACAGCGATCACGTGGTTGGGACGATAGGACAACGCGAGGATCTGGAAGATCGGCAGGTCCAGTGCGATGCCCGTCGCCGGGTCGGCGACGCTTAGGTCCCGCCAAGTTGCGTCAAAGCGGTTGGGAAAGCCGCGCACGCCGAAATCGCTGTAGTCGGCAACCCAGCCGTCGGCACGGCGTTGATCGAACCAGCTGGTCAAGGCGCTGCGCGTTCCTGATGCGCCGACGAACCAATAGGCAGACCAAAGCCCCGCGGCCACAAGAATGACGATCAACAGACGTTTCATCAGCGGCCTCTCTTGCTGCGCGGATGTTGTCGTTATAGGCCAAGGCGCGGAAAGGACCAGTGCAATGGCAGTTTGGGTATTTGGTTACGGATCGTTGATCTGGAACCCGGAATTCACTCCGGCAGATCGGGGTTTGGCGACCCTTCACGGCTATGCCCGGTCGTTCTGCATGACCTCGATCCACCATCGTGGCAGCCCGGAAGAGCCGGGGCTGGTTCTTGCGCTGGACGCGGCAGAGGGCGCGCAGTGTCGCGGCGTGGCTTTCCAGATCCCGCGGTCTGACGAGGCGTCGATTTTGGCCGCGTTGCGGGAACGGGAACTCGTCTCCTCGGCCTACCGGGAAGAGGTGCTGCCGGTTGCGTTGGACGATGGCCGCACGGTGCAGGCGCTGGCCTACGTCGTGGACCGCAGCCATCCGCAATACACCGGGTCGCTGACGCTGGAAGATCAGGCGCAGATCATTGCGCGGTGTCATGGTGGCAAGGGTCCAAACCGTGATTACCTGTGGCAGACCGCAGAGCATCTGACGCAGCTTGGGATTGGCGATGCGGACCTGAATCACTTATCGGTCAGAGTACGAGATATAGTGGATAATGGCTTGGCTTAACGCTGGATACCGCTTACGCTGACGCGAAATATTAACGTGTCAGGACCTGTCCCTATGGTACAGCCGGACCGCGAGGCCGAGCCGCAGTTTTCCCAACCCGTGCGACAGATCATCATGATGCTGATCGCACTGGGTCTAGCTGCGACTGCAGGTGTCTTTGCCGCGCCTTCCGTATTGCCGATTTTCGAGGCGAACCCCTATCTTAACGGTCTGATCTTTCTGGTCTTTCTGATCGGTGTCATCGCCTGTTTCTGGCAGGTGGCGCAATTGGTGTCCTCTGTCCGGTGGATTGAAGCCTTCGCGCGCGGCACGGTCGACGATGACGGGGTCCGCGCGCCGCAATTGCTGGCGCCCTTGGCAACGTTGTTGCGGTCGCGGAACAAACGGATGCAATTGTCGTCCAGCTCTACCGCGTCGATCCTCGACTCTGTCGCGACGCGCGTGGACGAGGCGCGGGAAATCACGCGGTATCTGGTTAATCTGCTGATATTTTTGGGCCTTTTGGGCACCTTCTATGGTCTGGCAACGACGGTGCCTGCCGTGGTCGACACAATCCGCAGCCTTGCGCCGCAAGAAGGCGAGGCCGCGACGGATGTCTTCAATCGCCTGATGCAGGGGCTTGAAGCGCAGCTGGGCGGAATGGGCGTCGCCTTCGGGTCGTCCCTCTTGGGCCTGACGGGGTCGCTGATCGTCGGCTTGCTAGAGCTGTTCGCAGGCCACGGTCAGAACCGGTTCTACCGTGAGCTTGAAGAATGGCTGTCGTCGATAACGCGCATTGGTCTGACTGCGGGCGAGGGCGAAGGCAGTGCCGATACGCATGCGATCTCTGCCCTGATTGAAACGATGCATGAACAGACCGACGCGCTTCAGCATATGTTCACCCAGTCAGAGCTGGGCCGGAACATGGCAGATGAACGGGTGGCCCATCTGGCGGATACGGTCGAACGTCTGCTGCACCGGTCAAGTGATCAGGGCCCGTTGAACGAAACGCTGCGCCGTGTGGCGGACGGTCAGGATGCGCTGGTGCGTCATCTGGAAAAGGCGGGCACCGGGGACGGGCTGGACGCAGAAAGCCGGATGCGTCTGCGGTCAATCGACGTGCAGATGCTGCGGATTTTGGAAGAGATTTCGGCGGGCCGCGAAGAAACAATGGCCGAACTGCGTGCCGATATCGCCGGGCTGGGGCGCACCTTGGCGGCGCAACGTGTCGCGCCCGCCAAACAGCCGCGCCCGCTGGCGGCGCAACCCGGTGTCACAAGGAAACCCCGGACCGAGGAGGGCTGATCCATGGCCCTGTCGCGGCGGTCCGGCAACCGGTTTCAAGGGGCCATCTGGCCCGGCTACGTGGACGCGGTCACCGGTCTTCTGATGGTGCTGACTTTTGTGCTGACGATCTTCATGGTCGTTCAGTTCGTGCTGCGCGAAACCATCAGCGGGCAAGAAAGCGAATTGGATCAACTGACCTCTGAGGTGTCGCAGCTTAGCCGCGCCTTGGGCTTGGAACGCGACCGCTCTGCCCGGCTAGAGGCGAACCTTGGCCAGACCACGCAATCCTTGGAACAGGCGCAGGACGATCTGGCCACGCAATCTGCACTGATCGCGTCCCTGACACAGCAGCGGGCCGAACAAGACCGTGCGCTGGAACAGGCGCGCGCCGATATCACGAGCTTTGAGTCTCAGGTGGCCAGCCTTCTGGCGCAGCGCGACGCCGCGCGGGCCTCGGTCACTCAACTAACGGCTGAGCGGGACAATGCGCAGGCGACGGTGGCCGATCTGACGGCCCAACGCGATGACGTTCAGGCCAGTCTGGCGGATGTCACGGCAGAACGTGATGCGCTGCAAAGTGACCGGGACGATCTGATCAGCGCGCGGGATGCCCTGCAATTGGCACTGGCCCAAGCCCGGGCGGAAGTTGACGCAGAGGCTGAGGCCGCCCGCCTTGCCGCGGCCCGCCGCGAAGCGCTTCAGGCACTGATCGAAGATATGCGCCGCCGCGCGGCAGAAGGCGACGCGGAGCTTGGAGCGCTAAGTGATCGGGTTGCCGCCCTTCAGGATCAGGCGGACGCGGCAGAGGCCACACAGGGCACCCTGCGTGACCGTATCGCTGACCTGCAAACCGAATTGAGCGAAGAGGAACAGGCCCGGATTGCCGAGGCTGCAGCGGCAGAGGCCCTGCGGGAGCGTTTGAAATCCGCTGATGCGGAACTGACGGCCATGACGCTGGCCTTGGAAGAAGAACGTCGCCGCGCCGAAGAAACTTTGACCTTGATGGCCGCAGCAGAAGCCGCGCAGAAAAATCAACTGGCCACGCTGCAGGCTCAGTTGGAGGCCGCGCAAAGCACCGATGCGTCGGTCGCGGATTTGCAGCAGCGGCTGGCTGCGGCCTTGGCGGCGAAGCTGACGGCAGAGGAATTGGCGCAGGCCGAGCTATCGAAGGCACAGGAACGTGCGCTGCTGTTGCAACAGGCCAATCAGGCGTTGGAGGCCGAGCGCGAGGTCTCAGCCAACGCGGCCCGCCGTACCACGCTGTTGAACCGTCAGGTGGCCGAGTTGCGTACACAGCTTAGTGGACTGCAGGCCCTGCTCGACGATTACAAAGAACGTGACGCGGCCAATCAGGTGCAGATCCAGTCGCTTGGGACCGACCTCAATCAGGCGCTGGCGCAGAAGGCCGCCGAAGAACGGCGCCGGCGTCAGCTGGAAGAGGCGGAGCGGCTGCGGCTTGAGGCAGAGCGCGACCAGTTGGAACGCTATAAGTCCGAATTCTTTGGCCAGCTTCGGGATGTCTTTGCCGGTCAGGACGGCGTGCAGATTGTCGGCGACCGCTTCGTATTCTCGTCCGAGGTTCTGTTCGATCCGGGCAGCGCCGACCTGTCACCCGAGGGGCGGAGCCAGATCACCGGTATCGCCGCGACGTTGCGATCGCTGACGGACCAAATCCCCGATGGCATCGATTGGATGCTGCGCGTTGATGGTCATACCGACGATGTGCCGCTGTCGGGGCAGGGAGAGTTTAAGAACAACTGGGAACTTAGCCAGGGTCGGGCGCTGTCGGTCGTTCTCTACATGGTGAATTTCCTTGGCTTCCCTGCGGATCGCCTGTCGGCCAACGGGTTTGGGGAGTACCAGCCGATCGCCGAAGGATCGTCCCCCGAAGCCCGCGCCGCCAACCGCCGGATCGAATTGAAGTTCACCGAACGCTAAGGGCGCGCCACTGCTGACGCGCCCCTTAAATTCGACTTCGTCGGTGGCTTAGCTGGCGGATACCTTCTCGGGTTTGGCCATCCATTCCTTGCCGCGCAGCATTGCTTTCCAATAAACCGGCGGTAGGATTTTCTCTTTCAACAGCCAGGCTGCCCGCGTCGGTTTGGTGCCGTCCAGCAACGCCTTCGGGAAGGACGGCAGCAGCGTTCCGCCATACCCGAATTCCGCCAGCACGATCTTGCCGCGTTCGACCGTCAGCGGGCAAGAGCCGTAGCCGTTGTACTGAGCCACTGGCGACCGACCGTCGATGTCGGCGATGACGTTGTCGGCCACGACGGGGGCCTGCATACGCGCGGCTGCGGCGGTTTTGGCGTTGGGGGCGTTCATCACGTCACCAAGCGACCAGATATTATCGTGCGTCTTGTGGCGCAGCGTGGATTGATCGACGTCGACCCAGCCCGTCGCATCCGCCAAGGGCGACACGCGGATGAAATCAGGGGCGACCTGCGGCGGGCAGACGTGGATCATGTCGAAGTCTACCGTCACTTCGGTGACGTTGGTGTCGGGTTTGGAGACCGTGAAGGTCGCCTTTTTCTCCGGGCCATCGATAGACTTCAGATTGTGGAAAAAGTTCAGCGTGGCGTCGTATTTCTTGATGTATTGCTCAAGCGCGGGGACGTAATCCTTGACCCCAAACAGCACGCCGCCTGCGTTCATGAAATGGATGTCGATGTCTTTGAGCGTGCCGTTGCGATGCCAAGCGTCACCCGACAGGTACATGGCCTTCTGCGGTGCGCCCGCGCATTTGATCGGCATGGGCGGCTGGGTAAAGATCGCCTTGCCCTCTTTCAGGCCATGGACCAGTTCCCACGTATAGGGCGCCAGATCATAGCGATAGTTCGAGGTCACCCCGTTGCGCCCTAGCGTATCGACCAGACCGTCGACCTTGTTCCAATCCAGCTTGAGCCCCGGACAAACGATCAGGCGGTCGTATTTCACCACCCGACAGCCATCCAGAACCACGGCGTTGTCCTTGGGTTCGAACGCGGCGACGGCCGATTTGATCCAGTGGACGTCCTTGGGGATCAGACTGCCCATGGTTTTCGCAGTGTCCTCGGCGTCGAAAATACCACCGCCCACCATAGTCCAGCCGGGCTGGTAGTAATGCACATCGGCCGGATCGATCAGCGCGATGTTCAGATCGGATTTGCGGGATTTCAGGCTGGCGGCAACGGCAATCCCCGCGGCCCCCGCGCCGACGATCACCACGTCGAAATGCGCGTCGCCGGTGTCGGTGGGCGTCTTGCCGCCGTTAACGATACGCCGAACCACGCCGGCCATGTCGTAGCCCGCGGCCTTGGTCCGGGCGAGGATGTCAGAGGTCGTCATGACCTTGGCCTGGCTAAGGGACCACAACGTGGCAGAGCGGGTCCCGGTGCGGCAATAGGCCAGAACCGGACCGGGCAGGCTGTCAAGCGCAAGGCCAAAGGTGGTCGCGTCTTCGTCTGTTACCTTGCCCGACGTGATGGGCTGGTAATAGGTGACCAACCCAAGGGCTTCGGCTTTAGCGTCGATTTCTTCGAATGTGGGCTGATCGGCCCCTTCGCCGTCAGGTCGGTTGCAGATCACGGCGCGGAACCCTGCGTCCTTGATCGCCTGAAGATCGTCAGCGCTGATCTGGGGAGAGACTGACAACGTCTCGGTGATCGTCTTGATTTCCATATATCCCAAGGCCGAAGAGGCCTCCTCCAATACGTACACTTAAGTATGCACATATCAGAATGTGAATATAACTTCAGTAAGAATCTTCCTGACAGACCGCGACGCAGGCGCGCAGGTCAGCGCAGGGGAATTTCGACCGTTTTCTGGGAAACGATGCGGCCTTTCCGCTCTAACGTGACGATGCCAGTGTATGTGCCAGCGGGCAGTGGGGATTTTAGGCGTTTGCCGCCGGCGCGGAAGAACTGCGCCTGATCCTTTTTCACCTGCTGGCGGGTCTGGAACACACGGCCCTGAGGGCCGGTGATCTCCAACTCCATCACGTCGGCCTGCTGGCCGCCGTAGGCAAAGCCCCAAAGGACAATGGCTTGGGCGTCAGAGCTTAGCGCGTCGATACCCGCCGTGCCGGCCTTGATCGTGTCGTAACTGGGCACCTGATCGGCAAACCCCGCGCTGACGATCCCTCCGGGTTCATAGGCGATGTCGTCAATCCACATGGTGCGCGCCTCACCACTTCGGCAGGTGTCGGCGCGGGCGTCAGGCGTGAAGGGATCGACCGGCTGGCCGTTGTGGCGGACCGAGATATGGAGGTGCGGGAATTGCGTGCGCCCGGAAAGGCCAATCTGGCCCAACACTGTCCCGGCCTCGATCACCTGACCGCTGCGGACACGGACCGAGCCCTGCTTCATGTGGCAGTACTGCGTTTCCCAGCCGTCGTCGTGTTGCAGGACCAGCCCGTTGCCACAGTCACGCCCGTCGATCCGGGCGTCTTCGGCGCGGGTGTAGGCTTTGTCGATCATGCCGTCCCGCACACCCCGAACAACGCCTTTCGCGGCGGCCAGAACGTCGACGCCCCGGTCCATCGCGGCCAAAGACGGAAGCGCAAAATCGGTACCCTTATGGGTGTCGTAGCTTAGACCAGAGCAGGTGAAATCCCGCGATCCGGGTCCAGCGTCACGGTCCATGTAGTTCTGGATATAGCAGGTGTCGCCCAGATCGCAGTCGACCGGCATCGCAAGGCGTGGTTCAGCCTGTGCCGGGGCTGTCAGGCATAGAAAAAGGGCGGGGATGCCCCCCGCCCTTGTCCAAAAGTTTACCATCAGTCCGCGGTCAGCAGCGGGGGCTTGTTCCCCGACAGGCGCGGCTTGTCCGGCCCGTCGATCCGCAGATCGATCTTGCCGTCCTTGACGCCAACCTTGACCACACCGCCCTTGGACAGCGACCCGAAGAGCAATTCTTCGGCCAGCGGCTTCTTGATGTTTTCCTGGATCACGCGGCCCAGAGGACGCGCGCCCATCTTGTCGTCGTAGCCTTTGTCGGCCAGCCATTCGGCGGCAGGCTTGGTCAGTTCGATCGTCACGTTGCGATCCAGCAGCTGTGCTTCGAGCTGCAGGACGAACTTTTCGACCACCTGCATGATCACCGACTTCGGCAGCGGCGCGAAGGAAATCACGGCGTCCAGACGGTTGCGGAATTCAGGCGTGAAGGTCCGTTCGATCGCGGCGGTATCTTCGCCCTCACGACGGTCCCGCCCGAACCCGATGGCCGCCTTGGCCTGTTCCGTGGCACCAGCGTTCGAGGTCATGATCAGGATCACGTTGCGGAAGCTGACGGTCCGACCGTTGTGGTCTGTCAGCTGACCGTTATCCATGACCTGCAGCAGGATGTTGTAGACATCCGGGTGGGCCTTTTCCATTTCGTCCAGAAGCAGGACGCAATGGGGGTTCTGATCGACGCCGTCGGTCAGCAGGCCACCCTGATCAAAGCCGACATAGCCCGGAGGGGCACCGATCAGGCGCGATACGGCGTGTTTCTCCATGTACTCCGACATGTCGAAGCGCAGCAGTTCCACGCCGAGCGTGTCGGCCAATTGCTTGGCGACCTCGGTTTTCCCGACGCCCGTAGGCCCGGCGAACAGGTAGTTGCCGATGGGCTTTTCGGGTTCGCGCAGACCGGCCCGTGCCAGTTTGATGGCCGAAGACAGCGCCTCGATCGCATTGTCCTGACCAAAGACCACACGTTTGAGCGACTTTTCGAGATCCTTGAGAACCTCTGCATCGTCCTTGGTGACGTTCTTCGGGGGGATGCGCGCGATCTTGGCCACCACGGCCTCGATCTCTTTGGTGCCGATGGTCTTGCGACGCTTGGATTCCGCGACCAGATGCTGCGCGGCCCCGGCTTCATCGATCACGTCGATGGCCTTGTCCGGCAGCTTGCGATCGTTGATGTAGCGTGCCGAAAGCTCCACCGCCGTTTTGATCGCGTCGGCGGTATAGCGGATCTGGTGGTGATCTTCGAAATAAGGCTTGAGGCCCTGAAGGATCTTCACTGCGTCATCCACGGAAGGTTCGTTCACGTCGATCTTCTGGAACCGGCGGCTAAGCGCGCGGTCCTTTTCAAAATGCTGACGGAACTCCTTGTAAGTGGTCGAACCCATGCAGCGCAGTTTGCCACCCTGAAGCGCGGGCTTCAGCAGGTTCGACGCATCCATCGCGCCACCCGAGGTCGCGCCCGCACCGATTACGGTGTGGATTTCGTCGATGAACAGAACCGCGTCTTCGTGGTCTTCCAGTTCCGTCATGACGGCTTTCAGGCGCTCTTCGAAATCACCGCGATAGCGGGTCCCTGCCAGCAGCGCGCCCATGTCGAGCGAGTAGATCGTGGTGTTCGCCAGAACAGAGGGCGTTTCGCCAGAGACGATCTTGCGGGCCAGACCTTCGGCGATGGCGGTTTTACCCACGCCCGGATCCCCCACCAGAAGCGGGTTGTTCTTGCGGCGGCGGCACAGCACCTGAATGCAGCGCTCAACCTCGTGCGCGCGGCCGATCAGCGGATCGACGTCGCCCTCACGCGATTTGGCGTTCAGGTCCACGCAATACTTGGCCAGCGCGGATTCCTTGCCATCCGCCTCTTCGGCCTTCACGGCCTGGGCGATGGCTTCTTCTTCGTCGTCCGATCCGGTCACCGGACGGCTTTCGCCAAACGCCGGATCCTTCGCCACACCATGTGCAATAAAGTTCACGGCGTCGTAGCGGGTCATATCCTGTTCTTGCAGGAAGTAGGCGGCGTTGCTTTCGCGTTCTGCAAAGATCGCGACCAACACGTTGGCGCCGGTCACTTCGGTCCGACCCGAAGATTGGACGTGGATCGCCGCGCGCTGGATCACGCGCTGGAAGGCAGCCGTGGGCACGGCTTCGGACCCGTCCACATCGGTGACAAGGTTCGACAGGTCATCTTCCACGAATTCCAGTACCGTCTTGCGGAGGTCTTCGATATCGACCGAGCAGGCCATCATCACGCGGGCTGCGTCGGGTTCATCGATCAGCGCCAGAAGCAGATGTTCCAGCGTTGCAAATTCATGGCGCCGCGCATTGGCCAGGGCCAGGGCAGCGTGGATTGCCTGTTCGAGCGTATTCGAGAATGAGGGCACTCGCATGCTCCTTTATGATCTGGGGTGGAGCGCGGGGACAGGCCCCGGTCTCAACCATGGCCTCATAGAATTAAAGTTTGGTCTATACGGGGCTTTCTTCAAGGGTTTTCTTCTGCGTACGCATCACTTTTATCTGCTTGACAGCTTTTCGGCCCGAGTTTGCGGCGTTTCAGAAGTTGTCTTTGCGCATCCGGACGGCGGCAAAGACCTCTTCTACAGGGGCATCGGGCAGATCAACGGCAGCAGCAACTGCAGCTACGTGACAGCGCAGAAAGGGGTTCGTCGCCAGCTCTTCGGCAAGGCTGACGGGGACGGTCGGTTTGCCCGCATCGCGCAAAGACTTCACTTTTTCGGCACGGGCCTGAAGATCCGGATTATCCGGCTCAATGCTCAGCGCGAATTTCATGTTGCCTAACGTATATTCGTGCCCCGAATAGATCATCGTTTCGGGCGGCAGTGCGGCCAGCTTTTGCATGGTGGCGTGCATCATCTCCATCGTGCCTTCGAACACGCGACCACAGCCCCAAGCCATCAGGCTGTCCGCCGTGAAAATCACACCCGCATTGGGGAAGTGAAATGCCATATGCCCCAGCGTGTGGCCGGGTACGTCCAGCGGCACCGTGTAGGCGTCACCGTTGCCGCCGTTCATGCCTTCGGTCAGGGCCATATCCAGCGGGGGCATCTTATCCTCTTCCGCCTTGGGGCCCATGACCTTCAGGCCGGGAAACGCCTCGCGCAGTTCGGCGGTGCCTTCGGTGTGGTCGGGGTGGTGATGCGTGATCATCAGAACGCCGGGGGTCCAGCCTTTGTCTTTGGCGGCGGCGATGATAGGCGCGGCTTCGGGTGCGTCGATGATGCAGACCCCGTCGTCACCTTTGACCAGATAAGCGTAGTTGTCGGACCGGCAGGGAACCGTGACGATGTCGAGGGGCATGGCAAAACCTTTTCGCGTTGCTATTGTCGGTCTATCGAAACCCATCAACGGGCGACTTGCAATGCATCTGGACGTGCAGGACCTGCGCAACTTCTACTATCGCTCGACCTTGGGTCGCGCGGCGCAGACCCACGTGCGGGCCGAGTTGCGCAATATGTGGCCCGAGGCGCAGGGGTTGACGGTTGCAGGCTTCGGCTTTGCCGCGCCGCTGCTGCGTCCGTATCTGGCTGACGCCAAACGGGTGATCGGGTTGATGCCGGGGCCGCAGGGCGTGATGCCCTGGCCGCAGGGGATGCCCAATATCTCGGTCCTGTGTGACGAAACCCGCTGGCCGATCGAGACAGGTCATGTGGATCGCTTGGTGCTGTTGCACGGGCTTGAGACCTCGGAAAACCCTTCGGACGTGCTGGAGGAGAGCTTTCGCGTGCTGGGGCCGGGGGGCAAGGCCGTTTTCATCGTGCCGCACAGGTCCGGCCTGTGGTCACGATCCGACCGTACGCCGTTCGGGTACGGGCGGCCCTATTCCCAAAGCCAGCTTGAAGCGCAGTTGAAACGCCATTCGTTCTTGCCGGAACGCCATGCGCATACACTTTACCAGCCGCCATCGCACCGCAGGTTCTGGCGCAAGACGGGACCGTTCTGGGAAAAACTGGGGGCAAGCTTTTCGGTGGTCCTGTCCGGCGGCGTCCTGATGGTCGAAGCGACCAAGCGGGTGCATTCGCCAAGCGGCCCGGGTGAACGGGTGCGGAAACGGTCGGGGCTGAAAGTGCTGGAGGGTCTTGCCGGGCCAGCGGCAGAGCCGGCCCGGAAGGTATAACGTTAGACGACCGGAACAGGGTCCACGACGACCGGCGGGATCGGCGGCAGCACGACTGGCGGTTCCAGCGGTTTGGCGACCAGCAGGATGCTATCAGCGTCGAAGCTATCGATGCCGCTAAGCTTGAGCGTGCGCACGACGTCTGGCGCGGTCGCATCCACTGTGTTCGACAGCGTGATGATCAGGTTCACAGCCGTTTCGCCCGGCGGATTTGCCGTGGTGATCGAGCTGAGGTCGTAGTCGCCAGAAGGCAGTTCCACGACAAGCGTGTCTTCGGCCGGATCGAAATCCGTGATCTCACCCACATCGAATGCGGATGGCATCAACTTGGACATATAATCGGCTTCGGCCGTGGACCCTGCTTCGGGCGCTTCGCCATCGATAAAGCTGACGTTGGCCGAGAAGATGGAATCGTCCAGCGTAAAGGTATCTTTGCCTGCACCGCCGGTGGCGACCACGCGCGCGTCCGTTTCGGGGTTTTCGATAACGCCCAGTTCGGCATCGACCGACAGTGCCCGGGTCATGGTGATCGAGTCATCGCCCGAGTCCCCTGTGACCGTGCCCGAAGTATCCGTGGTCAGGCTGTCGGTGCCCTGACCGCCCTCGGCCCAGCCGCCCTGACCCAACCGGGCCACGTCTTCGCCCAGACCACCATAGAATTTGTCGGCCGCAATCGCGACAGCGGCTTCGTAGGTGTCGTCACCGGATTCGCCATAGTAATCGGCGTGTCCGTATCCCATGAATTCGTCATTGCCCGCACCGCCATAGCCGGTGCCGCGACCTGCGCCATAGTAATTGCCGTTGTCGTTGAAGGTGTCGTTTCCGACGCCGCCATAAGCAGTGGAATTCGCGCCGATGGTGAAGTCGTCGTTGCCGGAGTCACCGTACCCTTCGGCTTGGTCGTACAAGACGAAGGTATCATCGCCCAACTGACCACGGGCCAAGGAATTGCCCAGCACGTTCAGGACATCATCACCCGATCCGCCGACGATCGTCGACTCGTCGGACGCGGTCATCGTGTCTTCGCCTACGCCACCCCAGCCGCGTGCGCTGTCACGCACGACGATGGTGTCGTCACCCAACGATCCGCCCGCCTTGGCAAAGTTCGCCGCAGTTAGGGTGTCATCGCCAGACCCACCGGTGATTTCGGCATAGCGGTTGGCGAACATCGTATCTTCGCCGCCGCCGCCGTAGGCCTTGGACTGGTTGTAGGCGCTGATGATATCGTCGCCCGGGCCACCGTCGCCGATGCCTGCGTTGCGCACGATCATCGTATCTTCGCCAGAGTTGCCGAACCCTTTGGAGATGTCGTTGACAGTGATGTTGTCGTCGCCAGAGCCGCCTTCGGCCCGGGTGTAGCCGCCGACCTCTAGCGTGTCGTTGCCGCCAAGGCCGCTGATGATGCCACGGCCATCATGTTCGAACGTGTCGGGGCCAGCGGTGCCTTCCCAGAACAGAGGGTCTTCGGGCTGTGGCGGATTTGGGTCGTCGCCGGACTCTTCTAAGATCGGGCTATCGTCGCCCAGACCGGACCCCAGCAATGATGCCAATAGAATAAGAAATAAAAATCCCATGCTCGCCCCCCAGCTTGCATAAATTGAGGTGCACCCAATGGTGTCCTTTAGGATAGTATTACGTAGCGCGAGGGGCCGGGCTAGGGCCATTCTGCGGGGAAACGAACTGTTTCCGCCACAATTTGCCCCTGAAACTCAACACTTTATCCGGTGGGGCAGGGGAATATGGCAAAAATTAGAACTGACATCACAGGCCGTGACCAAGGCTTTGTGGTGCGAAATGACGCAGTCGCGAAATGTTAGCGTATGCTGTTTGCGGTAACTGGCCGCGTGAACTGCGCGCCCATCATTTGGCAACAGGTGCCGGAAACGTGAAAAAGATAAAGGAATCGGAAACCTTTAGCCCTTTCCCAAGGGGCAGGGCGCGGGTCGTAATATGCCCGGCGACCCATCCGCAGCCCCCTGAATAGCCTGTTTTTTCATCGGCTTCAGAAGGTGCCGTATAGCGGGTTGCTAGGTCCGAAGGGCTCTGCTAAACCCACGCCGATTTTACCGCTCAGGCCTCGGCCCGGGCTTAACGCCCCCTGCCTCCGCAAACCTTGCGCAGAACGGGGCCAAGATATCGGAAGGGTGGACGTGTCCGAACCAGCTTCGATCTCCTCCGGCATCGCGCAACGCTATGCCACCGCGATTTTCGAAATTGCCCGCGATAATAATGAGCTTTCCCAGCTCGAAACCGGTGTCTCTGATTTGAGTGCCGCCCTTGATGACAGCGCAGACCTTCGCGACCTGATCTCCTCTCCGGTGTATTCCCGTGAGGCGCAGGGCAAAGCGGTTGCCGCGCTGGCTGACAAGATGCAGCTGCCGGTCGTGCTTAAGAACACTCTGGGCCTGATGGCCGAGAAGCGTCGCCTTTTCGTTCTGCCCCAGCTGGTCGATCAACTGACCGCGCTGATCGCCGAACACAAAGGTGAAGTCACTGCAGAAGTCGTCAGCGCGAAAGCCCTGACCAAGACGCAGGAAACCAAACTGGCCAAAGTTCTTTCGGCTCAGGTTGGGAAAGATGTGAAACTGAATACTTCCGTTGATGAAACGCTCATCGGCGGTCTTATCGTAAAGGTGGGTTCGAAAATGATCGACACGTCGGTCAAATCGAAACTCGCTTCTCTCCAGAATGTCATGAAAGAGGTCGGATAATGGGAATCCAAGCAGCCGAAATCTCTGCAATCCTCAAGGAGCAGATTTCGAACTTCGGTCAGGAAGCCGAAGTTGCAGAAGTGGGCCGTGTGCTCAGCGTCGGTGACGGGATTGCCCGTGTGCACGGGCTGGACAGCGTGCAGGCCGGTGAAATGGTCGAATTCCCTGGTGGTATCCAGGGTATGGCGCTGAACCTCGAAGCCGACAACGTCGGCGTCGTGATCTTCGGTTCCGACCGCGATATTAAAGAAGGCGACACCGTTAAGCGTACGAACTCCATCGTGGACGTTCCCGCTGGTGAAGCACTGCTGGGCCGCGTCGTTGACGGTCTGGGCAACCCGCTGGACGGCAAGGGCCCGATCGAAGCGAAAGAGCGCCGCATCGCCGACGTCAAAGCGCCGGGCATCATCCCGCGTAAATCGGTTCATGAACCGATGGCGACCGGCCTGAAAGCCATCGACGCCATGATCCCGATTGGCCGTGGCCAGCGTGAACTTATCATTGGCGACCGTCAGACGGGTAAAACCGCTGTGGCGCTCGACTCGATCCTGAACCAGAAGTCCTACAACGACGCAGCTGGCGACGACGAGTCGAAGAAGCTGTATTGTGTGTACGTCGCTGTCGGTCAGAAGCGTTCGACCGTGGCGCAGCTGGTGAAGAAGCTGGAAGAAACCGGCGCGATCGAATACTCGATCGTCGTGGCCGCAACCGCGTCCGACCCGGCACCGATGCAGTTCCTGGCACCCTATGCCGCGACCGCAATGGCCGAATATTTCCGCGACAACGGCAAGCACGCGCTGATCATCTATGATGACCTGTCCAAGCAGGCTGTTGCGTATCGTCAGATGTCCCTGCTGCTGCGTCGCCCGCCGGGCCGTGAAGCATACCCGGGTGACGTTTTCTACCTCCACTCGCGCCTGCTGGAACGTTCGGCCAAGCTGAACGAAGACTTCGGCTCCGGCTCTCTGACGGCTCTGCCCGTCATTGAAACCCAGGGTGGCGACGTGTCCGCGTTTATTCCGACCAACGTGATCTCGATCACCGACGGTCAGATCTTCTTGGAAACGGAACTGTTCTACCAAGGTATCCGCCCGGCCGTGAACACCGGTCTGTCGGTGTCTCGTGTGGGTTCGTCCGCTCAGACGTCTGCAATGTCGTCCGTGGCTGGCCCGGTGAAACTGTCGCTGGCGCAGTACCGCGAAATGGCAGCGTTCGCTCAGTTCGGTTCTGACCTCGACGCCTCGACCCAGCGTCTGCTGGCCCGTGGTGCGCGTCTGACCGAGCTGATGAAGCAGCCGCAGTACGCACCGCTGACCAACGCTGAAATCGTGACGGTGATCTTTGCCGGTACGAACGGCTTCCTCGACAAACTGGATGTGTCCGAAGTGGCCCGCTTTGAAGCGGACCTGCTGAAGTACATGCGGAACGAGAAAAAAGACGTTCTGGACTGGATCACCAACGAAGATCCGAAAATCAAAGGCGACGCTGCTGACAAGTTGAAGGCCGCAATCGAAGACTTCGCCAAAGACTTCGCCTAAGGGGGAACGCTTATGCCTTCTCTGAAGGACCTAAAGATCAGGATCGAGTCGATCAAATCGACTCGTAAGATCACCAAGGCCATGCAGATGGTGGCCGCCGCAAAACTGCGGCGGGCACAGGAAGCTGCCGAAAACGCACGCCCTTACGCAGAACGGTTCAACGCCGTTCTGGGTCAGCTGGCTGCGTCTGTCGGTGGGTCTGACTCTGCGCCCTTGCTGCTGCGCGGCACGGGCAAAGATGATGTGCATCTGCTGGTCGTCATGACGGCCGAACGCGGTCTTTGCGGCGGCTTCAACACGAACATCGTCAAACTGGCCAAACAGAAGATCCAAAGCCTGAAGGCTGAGGGCAAGACGGTCAAAATCCTGACGGTCGGCAAAAAAGGCCGCGAACAGCTGAAGCGTGACTACGCTGATCTGCTTGTCGGTCATGTCGACCTGAGCGAAGTCAAACGCATTGGCTATGGCAATGCACAAGACATCGCGAAGGACCTGCTGAACCGTTTCGACGAAGGCGAGTTCGACGTCGCAACGATCTTCTTCGCAGAGTTCGAAAACGTCGTGACCCAGAAGCCGACTGCACAGCAGATCATCCCTGCGTCTTTCGAGGCGGCAGAGGATGCGGACGAAGGCACGCAGTACGACTACGAGCCTGACGAAGAAACCATTCTGGCCGACCTGCTGCCCCGCGGCGTGGCGACCCAGATCTTTGCAGCTCTGCTGGAAAATGGCGCGTCCGAACAGGGTGCCCGGATGTCGGCGATGGATAACGCGACGCGTAACGCAGGTGACATGATCGACAAGCTGACGATCGAGTTCAACCGGTCGCGTCAGGCCGTCATCACCAACGAACTGATTGAAATTATCTCGGGCGCGGAAGCGCTTTAACGGAACCGGAGACGAAACATGGCAAACGCAAAAGGCAAAGTGACCCAGGTCATCGGCGCCGTTGTGGACGTGCAGTTCGACGATCACCTGCCGGCGATCTTGAACGCACTGACCACCGACAACAACGGCACGAAACTGGTTCTTGAAGTGGCACAGCACCTCGGTGAAAACACCGTGCGTACCATCGCAATGAACGCAACCGAAGGTCTGGTTCGCGGTCAGGAAGTGACCGACACCGACGGCCCGATCTCGGTTCCCGTTGGCACCGCAACGCTTGGCCGCATCCTGAACGTGATCGGTGAGCCGGTTGACGAAAAAGGCCCGGTCGACGCGGATGAGCATCGCCCGATCCACGCACCGGCCCCCGATTTCGCCGATCAGGCGACCGAGGCAGAGGTGCTGGTGACCGGCATCAAGGTGATCGACCTGCTGGCTCCTTACTCCAAGGGCGGTAAAATTGGTCTCTTCGGCGGTGCCGGCGTGGGCAAGACCGTTCTTATTCAGGAACTCATCAACAACATCGCAAAGGTGCACTCGGGTCTGTCCGTGTTCGCCGGTGTGGGTGAGCGGACCCGTGAAGGGAACGACCTGTATCACGAAATGATCGAATCCGGCGTTCTGACGCCCGACAACCTGCCCGACTCCAAAATCGCGCTGGTCTTTGGTCAGATGAACGAACCGCCGGGAGCACGTGCACGTGTGGCTCTGACCGGTCTGACGCTGGCGGAACAGTTCCGCGACGCCACCGGTACCGACGTTCTGTTCTTCGTCGACAACATCTTCCGCTTCACTCAGGCAGGTTCGGAAATGTCCGCTCTGCTGGGCCGTATTCCTTCGGCCGTGGGCTACCAGCCGACGCTGGCCACCGACATGGGTGCGATGCAGGAACGAATTACCTCGACCAAGAACGGCTCGATCACCTCGATCCAGGCTGTGTACGTTCCCGCGGACGACCTTACCGACCCGGCACCTGCAACGACCTTTGCGCACCTTGACGCAACGACCGTTCTTAACCGTGCCATTTCGGAACTGGGTATCTACCCGGCTGTGGACCCGCTCGACTCTACCTCGCGTCTGATGGACCCGCAGGTGATCGGCGAAGAACACTACCAGGTTGCCCGTGACGTTCAGGGTATCCTTCAGCGCTACAAGTCGCTGCAGGACATCATCGCCATCCTCGGGATGGACGAACTGTCGGAAGAGGATAAGCTGACCGTTGCGCGTGCGCGTAAAATCCAGCGTTTCCTGTCCCAGCCGTTCGACGTTGCGAAGGTGTTCACCGGCTCTGACGGTGTTCAGGTTCCGCTGGAAGACACGATCGCATCCTTCAAAGCAGTTGTGGCCGGCGAATACGACCACCTGCCCGAAGCGGCCTTCTACATGGTTGGCGGCATCGACGAAGTGAAAGCCAAGGCCGAGCGTCTGGCGGCGGAAGCAGCGTAAGGGTCTGACAGATGGCAGATACCCTCAACTTCAGCCTCGTGTCCCCGGAACGGAGCCTTGCCTCCGGTACCGCGGCACAGGTGCAGATCCCCGGCGCGGATGGTGATCTGACAGCGATGGCAGGTCACGCCCCGCTGATCACCACGCTGCGTCCCGGCGTTCTGCACGTGTCGGGCCCTGACGGTGATGACGACTATGTCGTCACCGGCGGCTTCGCCGAGATTTCGGCCGAGGGCGTCACCGTTCTCGCCGAACGCGCGCTGCATCAGAAGGAAATGACCCAGGACGTTTACAACGATTGGGTCAAGGAAGCGAAAGAAGCGCATGCCAACGCGTCGGGTGACGCAGCGGATAGCGCGGCCAAGCTTCTGGCGGACATGGTTGCCGTGGGCGGCCACATTGGGCTGGACCCGAACCAAGCCAACCTCTGATCAGTTCCGATCGATTTCAAAAGGCCCCGAGCACTGCTTGGGGCCTTTTTCGTTCGCCTGACGGCGAATGCCGCTGGCAGAAGTATTTTGAACCAGAAAAAGCAGCGTCGCGCGCCCCTGTTCTTCTGGTCGGCAAATACCCTCGGGGGTTTGGGGGCAGAGCCCCCATCCCTGCGGATTGTCTCTGTCGCCCGGATATTTCCTTAATCTACGCCCGATTGTTGCCGGAATTGTTGCGTTAACCTTTTCAGGTCAACACAGGGCGACAGTGATGGAAAAGCTGAACAACAACCGGATAGGCGTAGATCAGGGCGATTCCGTTCTGTTTTCCGATTTTCAGCATGGCGGACAGATGTGGACGGGCGACGGACACCGTGAACGCCGCCAGAGGGTTATTTTCTCTGAACGGTTCAACCGTCGTCCTGTCGTGCATTGTTCCCTGTCGATGTGGGACGTCGACAATTCCGCCAACGTGCGCGCGGACGTAACCGCCGATTGCATTGATGACGAAGGCTTTGACATCGTGTTCCGCACGTGGGGCGATACACGGATCGCACGGGCGCGGGTCGGTTGGATGGCGATCGGCGAATTGCGTGATCCCGAAGACTGGGACGTCTGAGCCACCGCTTGCACCCTTGGCGCTCCGCGCGTAATTAGCGCGGGACACGCAAGTTCCGGGGGGCCTCATGGGCTTTAAGATGGGTATCGTGGGGCTGCCGAACGTCGGCAAATCCACTCTCTTCAACGCACTGACCAAGACGGCTGCCGCTCAGGCCGCCAACTTTCCGTTCTGTACGATCGAACCGAACGTCGGCGAAGTGGCCGTACCGGACGCGCGGCTGGACAAGCTGGCCGCCATCGCCGGATCGAAAGAGATCATCCCAACCCGCATGACGTTTGTGGATATCGCCGGTCTGGTGAAAGGCGCGTCCAAGGGCGAAGGTCTGGGCAACCAGTTTCTGGCCAACATCCGCGAAGTGGATGCCATCGCCCATGTGCTGCGCTGTTTCGAAGATGGCGACGTCACCCATGTCGAAGGCCGCGTAGACCCTGTCTCTGACGCCGAAACGATCGAGATGGAGCTGATGCTGGCCGATCTGGAAAGCATCGAGAAGCGCCGCGCCAATCTGGTGCGCAAGCTGAAGGGGAACGACAAGGAAGCCCTGCAGCAGGATCGCCTTCTGGCCGCCGCGCAAGAGGCGCTGGAAGCCGGCAAACCCGCCCGTGTCGTCGAGGTGGACGCCGAAGACGCCAAGGCGTGGAAGATGCTGCAACTGTTGTCTACGAAGCCCGTGCTATACGTGTGCAACGTGGCCGAGGATGAGAGCGCCTCGGGCAATGCGCATTCGACCGCTGTCGCCGAAATGGCCGCCGCACAGGGCAATTCCCACGTCATCATCAGCGCCAAGATCGAAGAAGAGATTAGCCAGCTGGATGCGGACGAGGCCGAGATGTTCTTGGACGAGATGGGGCTGGAAGAGCCGGGTCTGGATCGCTTGATCCGGGCCGGGTACGAGCTGCTGCATCTGGAAACCTATTTCACCGTCGGCCCGAAAGAAGCACGGGCCTGGACGATCCGTCATGGCACCGCCGCGCCTCAGGCTGCGGGTGTGATCCACGGGGACTTCGAAAAGGGGTTCATCCGGGCCGAAACCGTCGCCTACGACGATTTCATCACGCACAATGGTGAAGCGGGCGCGCGAGATGCTGGTAAGCTGCGTGCGGAAGGTAAGGCGTATGTCGTCAAGGACGGCGACGTCCTGCATTTCCTGTTCAACGCCTGACGCAACGCCCGGGCGGTCAGTAGCCTAACAGCTTGATCATATCGGTCAGGCGATAGGTCTTGCCGCCCAGATTCAGCGTGTAGGTGTCGCGGATCGTCTCACGCTCAGGCTCTGCCAAAGCGCCCAGATCTGCCGCCGCACGATGCGAGGCGCTGTGGACCGATGCATCATCAAAATGTGGGATGGCCACGTCTTCGGGCACGGAAAAGGCTGTGCGGAACTGGGCCTCGTCCGACATCAGCGTTTCCATCTTCTGCGGGCTGGCCCCCATGCCGAGCGCGATGAAATTAAAGCTCAGCACATGGTGGCAAGCGAAGAAGAAGAGGCAGTTCGGCAGGTTGGCCTGAATTTTTCTTTGCGTCAGTTCTCCTAGGGATTGCTGAAGAACCTGCTGGAAATGCCCAGCCTGACCATTCAGCACAGATCGGGCGATCCATGCATAGCAGCTTTCGATCTGGGCCAGGGGTTCCCGCACCAGCAACCAGTAATCGACCCCCGCCGCGTCACAGGCGGGTTTCAACAACTGCGGAGAGATCAGCGTGTGAACGGCCACAGGCGTGCGCCCTGCAGCCTCTGCGGCCACCATGCTGGCGACGAAGTCTTCAGGTGACTGAGGCGGGTGACCGACCGGGTGTTTCAGCTCAAAATGCTGCGATCCATGAGAGACTTCGTAGTCCGGCAGCTCTCCCAATATTTCGGTGATGCTGTGCGTGGCCGCGAAGCCAATGGATTCCGCTACGATCATATTGTCTTTGCCCCTTATTGTATTGCCCGGGTCCGATACTGGCGGGTCGGCGGACAGATATACAGGGCTTTCTGGTATAATTTTCGTTCGATGCCTGCGTTGCCGGGTCGAAGCCGCGTTTCGCGTAAATCCAGCGTGTCGCGCATAAAAGCCCTTGTTCCCCAAGGCCCCCTTCTCTAAACGGGTCGGCGGAGACGTGGCCGAGTGGTCGAAGGCGCTCCCCTGCTAAGGGAGTAGGCGGGAAACCGTCTCGAGGGTTCGAATCCCTTCGTCTCCGCCACTATGCTTTTAAAAACAACTATTTGAAGTTGTTTTTGGGGCTTACCCACCATCCTTCCAGCCAATAAGAGGCGCGATTGATTGCGATTTTTTGCAACAGCCATTTCAGCCGCATCAGTTCGTTGACTGGTTCGCTATGGCTTTAATACCTTCTGATCCTCAAGGATCGAGGTTTGTGTTCATCTGGGTTCAACACGTGAAATATCGCGCGGCGCCCAGCGATTTGCCGAATTGCTGTGTGTCTTGAAAGTTATATTTGTGTTGTCCGTCCAGGTTTCGGGTATGCAGTTGCTGTTGTGCGGGCAACGGCCTTAATTCTTATTGAATTACTTGTTAGCCGGAAGCGGACTTGGTCGAAATGGCCGGGAAGCGGACCTTCGCTGCAAGCGCGAACCAGTCAGGTCATGTGCTCATGCGCTGTCATTCAGATGGATACTCGCAGATCCACGACCTGTTCCAGAACGACACTATTTTTGCCGCCTATTGCTTTGAAATTGCTGGGCCAATGCCTAACCGACGCCCCGGCCGCAATCCTAAAATTTCGGTAATCTTGGAGCAATCAGACATGCCTTTCAGACTCGAGGATATGCTTCCGTAGGGTTGCGCTGAGGTTCAGAATGCCAAGACTGGAACCCGGATTGCTTGGACAGACGAAAGGTTTGCATCTTGAAAAACAAGAGACGGATGTCCGGTTGGTCTTGGGGCAATAGCCTTTGCCAAGCCGTCTGGGGTGTCTTCGCGGCGGTGATGCTGATGACGACCGAAGCTCATGCACAGTCCGGATTTCGCTGGGTTGTGGACCCTGCCTATGATGATGCAGGCGCTGCCTTTGACGGGGCCGTGCCGCTGAGGCAGGGCGATAAATGGGGGCTGATGGGCGCTGACGGCCAATGGCGTGTGGCACCGCAGTTCGAAGCGCTCGGCGCGGCCAGTGATGGGCATATCGCGGTCAAACGTGACGGGCGCTGGGGGATCATCGATTTGGACGGGCGCGAGGCGATTGCGATTGGCTATCAGGCAATTGGACGTTGGGCAGAGCGAATTCCGGCAAAAACTTCGGATGGTTGGATGGTGCTGGATCGCTTTGGCGCGCGGGTTTACGGCCCTTTGCCTATTGATACGCTGCGCGGCAATGAAGGTCATTGCATTACCGGCCAGATCGGCGATCGACCTTATATTTTCGACGATGAATTTCCCGCAGGTGACACAGTCTATGCCAGCAGCGACGGCGCTATGCGGGTCTATGGGCCAAGCAACGGGATGGCGGCGTTTCAACGCGATGGCCAATTCGGATACCTAAGCTGCTCAGAGCGTCTGGTCGCGGTGAAAGAGCAGTTCGAGGCGGTGCGCAAAGTTTCCGAAGACCAACTCGCGGCAGGCAAAAAGGATGGGCGTTGGGGCCTTTATCATGTGGAAACCCACCGGTTCGATGAGGTCATGTGGCCGTCCTACGAGGCGATGAGGGATTTCACTGAGGGATTGGCCCCGGTGCGCAATGCACAAGGCAAATGGGTGTTTGTTGATGCCGAGGGCAGGCAGCGGTTCGTAGGAGAGTATGATCAGGCCTATAGCTTTTCAGATGGCGCGGCGGGTGTGAAAGTGGGAGAGAAGCGCGGCTTTGTGCTGCGCGATGGCAGCTATGCGGCAGAGCCTCAGTTCGAGGATTTCTGGCGTCACGCCAAAGGCTTGGCCCCGGTGAAGCTAGGTGGAAAATGGGGGGTCATCGCGTTGAATGGCACCTCCGTGCCGGTAGATCTGAGCCTGGATATGGCGGTGCTAAAGCCTGCGCCGCGGGACCCGATGGTGAAGATCGGGGTGCCGCAAAGCTATTTCCGGCAAGATTTCGCAACGGTCGGGGGCTTTGCGTTCGAGCCCGAGGCGGGGCTGATGGCCACGTGGATTGACGAAAGCGAAGACGGCAAGGCCAGTCCGCTCAGTGGTGTTACGGTGTGGGATATCGAAACGGGTGGCTTCATGGGCCAGATGCGAGTGCCCGATTTGCAGCGCGCAGCGTTTTTGCCGGGTGGTGCGGTGCTGGCGGTGGGAACTCTTGACGGATCGGTAGCCTTTTATGAGGTCGCCACGGGCCAAGAACTGCTGCGCAAGCGGATTGGCTTTGGCCCGGTCACGGCAATGGTATTGGACGCTGAGCAAAAGCATCTGGTGGTCAGCACGGCCAAGCGAACCTTGGTCTGGGACGTGGTGACGGGTAAGGTCGTGAGCCGCAAGGATCAGGGCTTTCACGCTTTGGCAGCGTTGGGCGACCGGGTCTGGGGCGCGCATCAGGATGGCGATGTGATATCATTTGCGCCGGGGCAGACTGGCACGTTTTTGAGCCAAGAGAAGGCGGAGGTCGTGCCCGGACGTAAGCGGGTTGAGATTGGCCCGAATGGGACCGCCTATTTCGGGGCTTACAGATGGTGGAACCCCGACAATGTAGAGCAGGCCGCCGTGCTGTTTTCGGGCACCTCCGGCGCGTCTCTGCCCGGTGATTGGACGGCGCCAAGCTCGGTCGCGTTCAGCGATGACGGGGCTCTCATGGCGCTGGTGCAGGATGCCGGAATGCGGGTCTATGACCGGGCGACGGGCAATATGGTGCATGAACAGGTGCAAAGCGCCGAAATGCAGGGGCAAAGTTTTCCACCCATCGACAAGCTGGCCTTCGTCCGCGGCACGCGGCATCTGGCGATCATCGGCAGCGAAGGCACGCCGGTGATGATCTATGACCCTGAGGCCGGGCGCGAGATAAAACGATTTGGCGTCAACCCAGAGCGGGAATATTGGAGCGTGGCCGCGTTAGCCGCAGGGGACAAGGTGTTTATCGCCACCTCGGACACGGCGCTTTATGTATTTGACCCCGCGACGATGGGTGTTTCGCAGATAGACCCGGCCAAGCTGCCCCTACCGGAAGAGTTTGCAGAGGCGATACAGATATCTTCCGATGGCGCGGACACGGTATATTTCGACGGTGAAGAGGGCAGCATCGCCATTGATGCGCGTAGCTTGGCCATCCGGCCAAAAGGGGCGAACGAAGAGGGTATCCTGCAGGCCGAAGTGCCGCAGGATTTGCGCGCACTCATCGGGAATCTGAGTCTGCCATTCAGTGGCACGCGCGTCGCGCTATTGTCTGGGGGAAAGGTTTTGTTTCTGGGGCGTGGATCGGGCGTACATGCGTTTTACAGCACTGAAACCGGGGCGAAATTGGCAGAGATGACGCTGCTTGAAGGGCAGAACTGGGTCGTTGCCACGACGGCCGGGTTCTATGACGGAACTTTGGCGGGCATCCGGGCGCTGTCTGCAGTGGAAGATGGTCGGGCTCGGTCGGTGATTGACGCGATGCCTGCGTTTCACCGCCCAGATATCGTGCGCGCGATCCTTGCAGGTGGTGCAGAAGAAGCTGCACTTGCCGAGGCCAAGCGGTTGCGCGGTCAGGGCACTGACTTGGCCACCCCGGTGTTGAGCACGCCCGAGGCAGGATTGACCTTGGGAGATGGTGCCGCCGCACCAGAGGCGACCGCGCCAACCGTGCCGTCTTTTGATCACGGTATCACGATCGAGGCGATGGAATAACATGCGGGTAGCACTTTGGCTTTTGGTGCTTTGGTTCGCCTTCCCGGTGGCCGCACAAACCAACCCCGAGGTGAATGCGCCCGGCGCGCCGATTTTAGAGCCGACCACGGTGACTCGCTATACCGACTGGACCTTACGCTTTCCCACGGCTGAAAAAGCCGAGGCGCATTTGCGCGAATATAAAGGTGTCTATGGGGGCGAGCAGGCCACCGAAGCGGCGTTGGAGTTCGATGGTAAGGAAGAAAGTTATCGCATTCTCAGCGTCGAGTTCAAACAGGTCGAGGGATCAAAGAAGTATCAGTACCGGGCGCGGGCCAAGGTTGAGATCAAGTTGCTGCCTTATGAGCTGAACCTTGCCGCCGCACGCAACAAGGCGCTGGCCGAGGCTGACGGAAAGGCGCCGATCACCGATGAGCTGGAGGCGAAGATGGCCCAGCTTGAAGCGGAGGATGAGGCGCTAAGCGATGCGGTGGTAGAGGCTGCCGTAGGCGATTTGATGTCTAAGATCAACGATGTCGACGTGATGCAGAACGCGCTGGTGGGCGTGCTGGTGCGGCTGGGCAGCAAGGGGGCTGCGCTTGGGCTGTGGCGCGGCGGGCTGACGGCGGAGCGCTATGTCTCGCGGCTGGAAGCGATGGCCGCGCGTGTGGAGGCTGCACGGCAGAGCGTGACAGGCTTACAGGATCATGCGTGGCGCAAAACCAGTTCGATTTTTGACGACTTCATGAGGGAGTTGGACGATTTGGAAACAGGGGGACTGAACTGGGATACGTATCCAAGCCGCTATGGACGGCCGGACCCAGACCTTCAGGCCTTTTGGCAGGCGCGCGATGCGCTGCATAAGGCGGTGGGGGACGCGGAAAAACAGGCGGTCACCTATGATCACCAGATTTTTCAGGAGCAGATGCACCGCACGACGCGGTTCTTCAAACGCGAGGAAAAGCGCAAAGACCTGCAAAAAGAGGCCATCATGGCGCGCTACTCTCGGGACGACGAACCAATAGCAGACGATCAGGTTCAGGACAGCGCCGCGGGCGAGGTGCAGGACGACACAGCGCATTTGAAACAGGCGTTGCAGGGCAAAACGCCGGAAGAGACTTTGAAAGAGAAAATCGACGCGCCACAGGACGCCGAGGCGTCAGAGGATGGCGCTACGCCTGTGGCACCCTTGCGGCGCGCGGCGGTGGCAAAGGAACCGTCCCGCCTGCGCGTAGCAGCACGAGCCGAAACGAGTGACACGCGCAGTATTGATGCGGATAATCCCATGGGAGATCGGGCGAACCTACCGCGCCGTGAAACCGCGCCGAAGGTCGAAACGCCCAAGACGCCCTTTGCCAAGCTAAGACAAGACAAACGCATGGCCGAAGAGCGCAAGGCGCGCAGTGCCTCGATCAATCTGACGGCGCGTGCGGATGCGAATTTACGCAGCATTGTCGAGGAGTTCGTGGCTGAGGAAGAGGCTGGCGCGCAGGAAGCCTATGTTCTGTTTGGATACCTGAGTAACGGTGCCGAACAAGAGGCTTGGGCAAGCTGCGAGAGTGAGCGCAATACGTACCAAAATGGCCAGATCGATGCGTTAAAGGCGCGCTGCCCGGCGAGCTACGACTCAGGCTACCGTCGAATGAAAGAGGCGAGCTCTTCTCCCTATGAGCTTTACAGTCAGCTGACCGTGCGTTGTTCAGGTGACTTTTATGTCTGGATCGGTTCGGACCGTTATCCTGAAAACAGCGGCCAGAGAGAGTATTCGAAGTGGCACTGGAACGAGTTGGCTAAGATCAAAGAGGATACCTACAGCCGGTACCAATGCGGTGAAGAACCCGGGCTTGAATTCGTGAGGTTGGGAGAGCCGGTGCACGTGGTCTTCGCAACCGACGGCGGCAGCGGTGAAGATGTACGCAATTGGGCGCGTTCGGCTTTGCGGTCGGACGCAGAGGTGCGCATAGCCGCCAATCCTGACCGACTGGAAGGCCGGTTCGCCGCATCTGGCGGACCGCTGCCCGATCTAAGCGGCGCCCCGTTTGAACTTTATGAGAACAGCGCCCTGAAAGAAGTGCGCGATATGCTGGAGGAGCAACCGTGATGGGCTTTCTACGCTGTGCTTTAGGTCTTGGGCTGGTGTTGTGGTCCGCGGTGCCGGGGATCGCTCAGGAGTTCGAGGCGCGGATGAGCGGGATTTACACGGCCGGGGAAGATTTCGATTTCCCCGTGCAAATGGTGATCTGGCCGGACGAACAAAGCGATGGCTTTGGGGGCAGCGTGACCATTTCAGGTGCCCGCTACCCGCTTTATGCTGAACGTGACGGGGCCGCATTGCGGGGCATCTTTGAGGCCGAGGGCGCTGTACAGCGGTTTGCCTTTTTGCCGCCTGAGAGGGGCTTGGCGCAGGTAGAGTTCACTGGCGAGGCCGCACCTGTGGCGATGAAGCGCACGGCCTTGCCCAGTTTTCGCGCGCGGTTTGAAGGTGATTTCGGATCGTTGAGCCTGCGTATCAGGGACGGCGCGGTGCAAGCCGTCTTCACGGATGACAGCGGCGTGCAGGAGAACTGGCAAGGCCAGCGGCTGGGCCTGCGGGTAATGTTTTCAGAAGGTCCTGCAAGTGTGGTCTATGAACCCACAAACAGCGCATATTACTTGGAAATGCCGGGGTTTTTCGGCGCGGTCGAAGCACTGCCCTTGCCTATCATTGTTGGCGCATCCCCGACCGCGGACGTGCCCAGCCTTGAAGCCGCCTTGGCCGAGGTTGAACCCGGTGGGCGGATCACATTGGAGCCCGGCCAATATGCCGGGTCTTGGGACATCTCTAAGCCGGTCGAGATTGTTGGCCTCGGCGGCGCGCCAGAAAAGGTGGTTATTACATCGGACGGTGAAGCCGGAATGGTTTGGTCTGCGGATGGGGGAGTGTTGGCAGGGGTGAGCCTGCGAATGGCCGAGGCGGGCACTGCGCTGGACATGCAAGGCGGGGCGCTGGTGGTCAGGGACAGTTTGATCGAAACAGCAAAGGGGCGCGGCGTTGTTTTAGGCGGATCAGCGCGGCTCGAAATCGCGGACACAACTCTGCGCGGCGGACAGCATGGCATCGTGGCGGATGGGTTTACCGGCCTGTTGCGCGTGTCGAACAGCGTGTTGTCCGACACCGAAAAATCCATTGTTTCTGTGTCTGGCGCGTCTCAGGGCAAGGCCACAGTAGAGTTCACCCAAAACACGCTAAGCGGAAGCTCGTCAAACGCGTTCCGGCTTGTTGATGGCGTCGTCGCCCGCCTGTCCGAGAACCAGATCAGCGATGTGCGCGTCGGGTTTCATCAGACCAATGCCGGTGGCCTAGAATTGAATCAAAATCTGTTCACCGAGATTGGGACTCATGCCATCTGGATCGAAGGTCTGGTGCAGGACGGCGCACTTGTTGTGACAGAGAACGGCATTGCCGATGTCGGCGAGGCCTGCCTGCTGTTTTACAATTTTCAGCCGCGCGCTGCATCGGCCGAGGTGACCAACAACAGTTTTCGTGATTGTGGCAAGTTTGGTTTGGCCATTGTCGGGTCCGAAACCGCGATGGATCAACATAGGCTGCGGATCGAAGGCGGGCGGTTTGAACAAAACGGCTCGCATATCTTTATGAACGGGGCGGCGCACGCCGTGGGATCGGGTCTTGAAATGGTTGATGCGGCCGGCCCGGCGATCGTGCTGAGCGACACCAGCGCCTTTGACCTGCGCGACAGCCGTATCGATACAACCGCAGATCATGGGATGATGGCGGTTGGCCCCGGTGTTGACGTCGCACTGGCGGCCGTCGAAATCGTGAATGCCGCCAAATCCGGCGCCGTGTTCTCAGGCGGCGCGCAAGGCGGTTTTGAACAGGTCGAAATCCGTCAAAGCGGCGCGCACGGCATTGAGCTGCATACCGGAAGCAAATTGTCCCGCTTTGAGGGCAATGTGATACAGAACAACGAGGGTGCCGGCGTTCGGGTCGACGGCGCATTCTTTGTGCCGGGAGAGAACAATAGGTTCATTGCGAATGTCGGAGGAGATGTCGTTCGCAATTGACACCCTGATTAGGCGATATCGGGTGGAATGCGAGCTTGCATGGCCCTTCCAAGTTTTCGAATTCATTTAAATGGCGCGCTAGAAAGTGATAATGTCAGGCGAGCGGAAGCCGGATGAAGCTGCGGTGCGACATTGGCGCTTTTTCCTGATGTCCGGTGAGTGCCGTGAACGACTGGTTTGCCGGTGCCGCAACTGCGCAGTCACCTGCGCTCGAAGCTGACAGTTTGGGCTCGAAGCGGACCTTAGCCGCTAATCGATGGTATCGTTGGGCGTCGGTGACCTTCCGAAGACGTGGTGGGACCGGTGGAGTGGGGGAACCGCCATGCTTACCGCCAACCTACCAGCAATCCGTGCCTGCCGTCGCGCTTGGAGCAAGGGGGCAGCGTCGGCCAGAACCGTCCGCTGCAACCGAAGCAGGGTTGGGCTATCAGGGTTTGGCTGGAGATTGCCCATCGGACTCGAGAACTGGCGCTCTCTAATCTCGTCATCGACAGCAAAATGCTTGGCTGCGACTTGGTGCGGCTCAAGGTCGCCGACGTCCACGCGGCGGGCGGGTCAAGCACCGCGCTGCGATCGTTCAGAGAAAGACAAACAGGCCCGTCAGCTTCGAGATCGCCGAAGGGACCCAAAAGGCAATCGAAGCTTGGCTCGAATTCCCGGCGATGGTCGGGTCGGAGCATTTTGGGTCTGATCGGTTTCACGAACGGCTCCACATTGCGACGCGGCAATATGCTCGCCTCGTCCACGACTAGGTGGTCTCCATCGGTATTGAGCTGAGCGGCTACGGCACCCATTCCATGCGCCGCACCAAAGTTGCGCAGATTTGCCGGAAGAGCGGCAATCTTAAAGCAGTGCAGCTATTGCTTGGCCATACGAAGGTGGACAGCACCGAGCGTTACCTCGACGTCGAACTGGAGATGCGCTCGCGATTGTAGAGTCGGTAGATATGCGAGCGCCAAGGGCCGGTCTGTCGCGTTCGGCCCTAAGCGGACCTTGGCTCAGTCTGCTGCCAAGGTCCGCTATTAGGTCAAAATGGAGTCATTAACTTTCTTTCGGGGAAACTTCAGTAACACCATCAAACAGGTCGTCAGCTTTCGCCATCGGACAGCAGTCTTCAAACAGCCGGCCTCAGTTCGGGCAAACTGAAGAACTCGCCGGGCGCTTCTTCGTGAAGATGCTCTTCTCCCTCTTTCATCACCTCGACGTCCGCCAACACCAGCTGGTTGCCGATCGCGTTGAAGGAAATCGTCCAGCCATCCTGCACGATCATCGAGAAGTCTTTCGGTATGCGCCAGACAGCGCCGGAGCCGGGCACGGATGGGATCTGCCTGATCTTGTCGATGTTCTCGGTGACGAACTGCGCGGCCCGCCCGCGGACGAAGGGCAAGGATGAAAAACCCACCACCGCGCGCGTCAGGGGATAGCGCCGCACCATTCCGGAGGTCAGGGCGACCAAACGGTAATCCTCGCCGTAGAACAGACCACCCAGCCCGTCGGATTCGCGAATGTTGGACAGGATGTCCTCGTCGACCATGGCGAGCAAGTAGGACAAGGCGCGGTTCGGGTGGTGTCGCGAAATGGCCCGTTCGGCCAGTGGACGTTGAGTATTCTCCCATCGCACCAGCGTCGATTTGGCGATCGACAAGGCATCGGCAAGCTCGTCCTGCGACCAGCCGAATTGCTGGCGGATCCCGCGTAGCTTTGTCGGAAGTTCCAAATCCTGCATGTCTGTTCTTCTAAAGTTCTGCAAACGCTACCGGACACGTAACATTATAAAAACAATCATGAAACCATAAAAGAATCCGCTGCGATTTACCTTTTGCAAAGAAATCGAGATTATCTCCGCACAGGTATACAGGATTTTTGAGTCTCTTCGCACCCACGATTTGACCGCGATTGGGCTTATTCCCGCAACTAAAATGACGTCGCGCTTAGCGATGCGAATTGAGGCAGTGTTAGGCGAAATTTACGCTCTGGAGTGCGCGTCGCGGTGACGTCCGTCATCCGCAGGGCAGGGCAGTAATTTCCAAACCAATAGCGTCTCAGCAGCAGTCCCTTCGGGGGCGGCGTCTTTGTCGTGTCGTGACGGTGGCTACCTGCACGACCGGTGCGCAGCCGCGTGTCTTGGCACGGGCGTATCAAATGCTGGGCCCGCCGATCCGGTGGCCCCTTGAAATGACAATCGGGCGCGAAGTCCCGAAAAAGGAAAAGACGTATGTATTGCAGTGCTCGCCTGAACGGATCTCGCACCATTTTTAGGGTTTTGTCCTGGCTTATGGCCGCCGTTATTCTGATGGTGACGGCCCTCTCTGCCCAGGCTCAAAACCGTGTCAGCGTGGGGTTCGAAGACGGCTTTATCGGCGAATACAGCAATCAGGCCCATGCTCCGACTCAGGCGCAGACCTTTGCAACGCTTGGCATCGACTCGGCGGTGATTTCGCAGATCAGTGATAATGGTCAGTTCGGCGGCTCTCAGGGCAACGACTACGTGGTCGATGTCACATTCCTTTACACCAACGGCACGGCCACGACATTCAAGGCCGCAGTGAACTGGCGCGACACGCAGGGCAGCACGGCGTACGCCATCGGCCTGATCGGGGCCGACGCGTCCGGCAATCCCGTCGCCGACCCGGTCGATGGGTCAAGTTACGTGCTCAGCACCGGTTTCGAGAAAAGCTACGCGCTGCAATTCGTCGGTTCCCCTCGGACCTACCAGGATACGGGCGTCGGCGTTCAGGAGCCGAGCGTCAGCGGCAACGCCGCGACGTCCGGTTTGCTTGACGCGCTGAATAACTACCTCGCTTCGTCCACGCCCGGCACCAAACCCTCGCCCCTGACGGCGACGATCACCGCCGCAGATGTGTCCATCGACGCCGATGGCACGACGACGACGCTGGTGACGGTTCAGTTGAAGGATATTAACGGCAACAACATAACAACCGGCGGTTTCCCGGTGACGCTGGCCACCTCTGCCGGAACGCTGATCGGAACACTGATCGACAACGGAGACGGCACGTATACCCAACAGTTGCAGTCTTCCAACGCCGCCGAAATTGCGGTGCTGACCGGGACTCTCGACTCCGATGGCGCAGGCTCTAACCCTGCGGCAGCGATCACCGATGACGCCTCAGTCGAGTTCACCCTTACCGCTGCGCCCGCGTTGGAAGGCACCAAGACCGTTGCGTTGACCGACAATGACGGCTCCAACGGTCTGAGCGCCGGGGATGTTCTGACCTATACCATCGTCGCTGAGAACACCGGCAACGTGACCCTGACCGGTGTCGCCGTCACCGCAGAGACGATGACCCGCGCTGATACCGGCGCGGTGACCTCACCCCTGACGGCGGGCGATTTCACGACCTCGGATGCCACCACACTGGCGCCCGGCGGCACGGCGACCTTCACCGCGACCTATACCGTGACTCAAGCCGAAGTGGACGCGGGCGGGTTGAGCAACAGCGCGACCGTCAGCGGCACGCCGCCCTCCGGTCCCGCCGTCGAGGATGTGACCGACAACGGCGATGACACCGACGGCAACACCACCGACGATGCCACGCTGATCACGCCACCCACCGCCGCGCCCGCGTTGGAAGGCACCAAGACCGTTGCGTTGACCGACAACGACGGCTCCAACGGTCTGAGCGCCGGGGATGTCCTGACCTATACCATCGTCGCTGAGAACATCGGCAACGTGACCCTGACCGGTGTCGCCGTCACCGCAGAGACGATGACCCGCGCCGACACCAGCGCGGTGACCTCACCCCTGACCGCTGGCGACTTCACGACCTCGGATGCCACCACCCTTGCGCCCGGCGGCACGGCGACCTTTACCGCGACCTATACCGTGACCCAAGGCGACGTGGACGCGGGCGGGCTGAGCAACAGCGCGACCGTCAGCGGCACGCCTCCCTCCGGCCCTGCCGTCGAGGATGTGACCGACAACGGCGATGACACCGA
>NZ_JBJGSF010000030.1:0-675 GCF_045763785.1 Pseudooceanicola aestuariicola
GCGGGATGGAGCAGCCCGGTAGCTCGTCAGGCTCATAACCTGAAGGTCGTAGGTTCAAATCCTACTCCCGCAACCAATTCTTCGATTACGAACCCGCCCTAACCGGCGGGTTTCGTCGTTGAAGGGGACCTGAAGTCGATCTGCCATCTGTCTGCGACTGCTTTTCGACGAAGAGATCGCGCCCGATATTTGTCGTTGCCGGCCCTTCTGTTGACGATCCCTCCAATGCCTCTCAAGCCATCGCCCGGCTTTCTGTAGGTCGCGCTCAATGTGATTCCCGAAGATGATTCTACGACTCGGACATTCCTGGTCTGTGGCTCGACGATTCCTTGCGACGATTCCCGGCTTGCTCCGCTCGATTCTAGTGAGTCGGACGACAAAATCAGCCCAAATGACCGACGCTAGGTCGCGACGAGGCTGTGATCGGCGCGTCCGAAGGAGCGACAGGATCAACAAACTAGGCACTTTTGTTGCTTTACGCTGCGGCGCAAAAAAATCTCGAAAAAACTCCTTGCGGATGTTTGGCCCCGGACGTAAATACCCCCTCACCGGCGGCGCTGAGGCGCTAACGGGACGCCAGACGGAACGACGGAGCGAGGCTCTGAAGGGACAGACGGCAAGACACACAGAGATGAGTGACGCGGGTTGCGCCAGATGATTGACGGCGCTTCCGGT
>NZ_JBJGSF010000003.1:0-502926 GCF_045763785.1 Pseudooceanicola aestuariicola
AACAGCGCGACCGTCAGCGGCACGCCTCCCTCCGGCCCTGCCGTCGAGGATGTGACCGACAACGGCGATGACACCGACGGCAATACCACCGACGACGCCACGTTGATTACGCCACCGCCAGCCAACCCGGCCTTGCAGTTGGTCTTGCTCACCAACACCGCGCCCGGTGGTGTGACTCAGCCGCTGGTGCCCGGGACGACGATCATCGACATGGACGGCGATGGAGCGGTCAGCAGCGGCGATCGGCAATACTACACCTATCAGGTTACCAATGTCGGGGATGTGACGATCTCGGGTATACGGATCGACGATCCGGACGCGAAAAGCTCGGGTGGACCGATCACGCTGGCGCCCGGCGCGGCAGACACCACGACTTTCTTTGGGTACAAAGAGATCACCCAAATAAATATCGACGCAGGCACACTCTCGAACCAAGCGATGGCAATCGGCTCCAGCCCGGCGGGGACCGACGATGTCAGCGACCTCTCGGATGACACTGGGGTGGGCGACGACGCGACGGTCGTTACCTTTCAGGCCGACGCCGATGTCACGCTGTTGAAAACCGCGACTCTGATCGACAGCGACGGGACGCCGGGGACCAGCGCGGGGGACCGCATCGACTATGTTTTCGAGGTCGCCAATGCTGGCAAAAGCACCCTTGAAAACATCCTGATCACCGAGGTTCTCTTCACCGGTACCGGCACCCTCAGCCAGATCACCCGGACCGGCGGAGACCTGAATACCGACAACCGGCTGAACCCCAATGAGACCTGGAGTTATAGCGCCAGCTACACGATCACGGCCGCCGATATGGCGGGTCCCGGGATGATCTCGAACTCAGCCCGAGTGTCGACAGAGACCGGAGACGGCAGACAGATTCGCGCAAACTCGGCCTCCGAGGTGCCTGGCGTCGAAGCGACCACCGTCGTCTTCCTTGGGACCGTTGCGGGGGAAGTGCGTGAAAACTCCCAGGCTGTGCCCGGTGTACAGGTGAACCTTGTGGACACCGCAACACGCCAGACGATCATGACAACAGTTACAGGCTCGGACGGACGCTACGCCTTGATCGATATTCCGGCGGGCAACTACGACGTCGAATTCATCGGTACGGACGGCAAAGCCTATACCGGCGTAGATGCCGAGGGGAACGGGCTGACTGGAACGATCAATGCTGTCAGGGGCCTGTCCTTCAGCTACCCTTCGACCTCAGCTGACCGCGATTACACTGGGATCAACGCCGTGGCGATCGACCCGAGCGGCGTGATCTACGACTCTGAAACGCGCCAGCCACTGGCCGGTGCAAGCGTGACGCTTGCCTTCAACGGCGCACCAGTGAACACCAGTTGGCTTGTCGGCGGACAAGCGACGCAGGTGACCGGGGCGGATGGGACCTATGCATTCTTCCTGCAATCCCCGGCACAGTCAGGCACTTACACAATTGAGGTCACCTATGCCGGGTACTCGGACTCGGTGCTGTTGCCTCCGCAGGCTGGGGCCTATGTGCCCGGTCTTGGCGGCGGGATCGAACAAATCGTCAGCAGCGCTACGGCACCTGCCGTCGGCGACCCCACGGTCTACTATACCGCGGTGACATTCACCTTTGGGGATTGGACAAACGCCGCGACCTTGTCGAACGGTATCATTCACAACCACATCGCGCTTGATGCGGATCGGCCCGCGGTGATCCCGCAGATCGAAAACCAGGTGAAAGAGATTCTTGAGAACGACCTGCGCCTGACGGTCGAGCGGCAGTCGCGTCAATTCGCGGCCATCTCGCGCTCTGCCCTGCAGCGCCTGAAACGTGGTGAACTGGTTGCGGAGCATTGTGGCGAACAGGCCGAGTCTCGGACGGTGCTGAACGCCGATGGCAACGACACTGCCGTGGTCGTCGATATTGATGGCGAGAGGGTCATCTATGATTGCGCGAAAGAGCTCTGGATCCGCGAAGAAATCGAGGTGTCCTACGACAAGTCGCGCGATCTGGGCCATCAGGTCAGCCTCAGCTTTACCCAGCTTCGCGAACGGTTCGAAACCGAAGACAAGCTGCGGGGCCGGTTCTGGGGCGGGTATGCCAGCCGGACCTCTGTCGCGGCCTCTGGCGCGACGGGCAAGATCGACGGTTTCGGGCTGAACGTCGGTACCTACGGGGCCGAGCGGCACGATGGGCTGTACCTTGACTACTACGGCGCAATTGCCGCCGGTCGCCATGCCTACGCACTGAACTTCGGCCTTGCCCGGGATATCGAAGCCGAAGGGGCCTATGGCTATCTGGCGGTTTTTGCGGGCGTCGGACTTTCTGGTGAGATGCGCCAGCAGGATTGGATCATCGCGCCGACACTCCGCCTTGACATGGCGCATGCCTTCGCCGGGAAAGCTTCGCTCGCCGCGCGCTATTCCGATCTGGCAGGCGCGTGGGAAACCGGGACGATCGCTTTGAACGACCAGTCGCTTGCGCGTCTGACCGGAGAGATCGTGTTCTCCAACGATCTGTCGCTGGCGAATGACGGGATCGGCGTCTGGGACAAGGTCACCGGAGAGTTTTCCTTTGCGCCCCGTCTGTTCTGCGATTTCACCTTCGACAGGGCCGCTGCATCTTGCGGCGTGGGCGGAAATATTTCTTACCGCGAGGCATACCGCCAAGACCATGATCACGTGGAATATCGCGTCGACTACGAACGTCGTGGAACCGGTGATTACAGCCTGTCGGCAGGGGTTGCCCATCAGCGCAAGCTGAAACACGGCCGGTGGTCGAACGAGATCTCGGTCACGCAGGATGCAAAGCCGAAGATATCGACGCAGGTGTCTCTCGATTTCTGAGGTTGGTCGAACATGTGGAAGCGCAGCGGACAGCGTTCACAGAATTTCTTTTCCGGACAATGGCGGAGAGCGCAGCGATGGCCCGCTCTCCGCCATCGATGACCTCGTCCACTCTCGGCCCATTCTCGACACTCGCAAGTTTGGGCCTAGCTGCGGCGCAGCTTCCCCATGCCCGCCCTTCGTGGCGGCGCGCATCATCGACTGTCAGCTCAAGGTCAGAAGAGCGGGCCGAAATGACTGTTCATTCTGAGCCTACGAAAGTCTGTTTTAGGTTACATCGCGACACAGTGGTCTCACGCCAACATATCGCCAGTTCCGGCGATCAACCGACGCAATATCGCGCCGAACTGATCCAACTCCTCGTCTTCGCACCGGTCGTTGAACAGGTAGCCGGCTCGCTTTGAGAACGTGGAAAGCGCTTCAGACAGCTTTTCGCGCCCGGCATTCGTCGCAACGACGAAGCCTAGGCGAGCGTCGCGCTCATCGATCTCACGGTCAATGAGGCCGACTTTTTCCATTGGCGCGGCCATCCGCGTGATTGTGGATGCGCTGACATGCATTCGTCTCGCCAATTCAACGCGGGACAGTCTATTGGCCGCTGAGCGCTCAAGATGAAGCAGCAGCAGAAACTCGTTCACGGATATTCCATGAACAGCCGAAAATTCACCGCTTAGCCCGGCCCGAAAGTCATCAGCGACCTGAAGCAGGCGCAGCGCGTTGGTTGTGTGTAAGTCAGTCATATGCAAAATTTATTGCGAATCGATTGCATATGCAAGCATATTGCAATTTATTGCATCACCTGTCTGCCCACAAAAGGAAATACTCCCCATGGACTTCGAAGGTCTGTTCTCAATCGCCGGTCTTATTGCGATGATTGGCTGGCTCTGTTTGCTCTTCTCGCCGCTCATCCCGAAATGGGCCGACTGGATCGCCGGAACGATCCTGCCAATCGTCTTATCTTTGGGCTACTTCATCCTGCTCGTCATACCATCCTCTGAAGGTGCTGGTGGCTTCGGAACACTCGCCGATGTGATGGTGCTCTTTTCATCTGAGAAAGCTGCACTTGCTGGGTGGGTTCATTTTCTCGCCTTTGATCTGGTTATCGGCGCATGGATTTGCCGCATCGCTCGTGTTGACGGCGTGAGCTTCTGGCTCATTGCTCCGTGCCTGCCTGTCGTCTTTCTTTTTGGGCCTGCGGGGTTTCTTGCGTTTCAATCTGTCCGCGCCGTTCGCAGTAGAGCCACGCGGGCGTCAGTATCGGTATAAACCGTCATTTCGTGCATGCCGCAGCGTCGGTCTCAATGATCTCGGAGGTGCTTTGCTTCGGCATAGCATCGTCCGTAACCGGCGATAGAAGGGACTGCGCCACTCTCGGCCAAAGTCGAGATTTCACCGGAGTGGCCATCGCGGCGGCGCAGCTTCTCCCGACCGGCCATATGTACCTCTTGCTGCATGCGCCAAAGGCCGGTCGCTGCGTAATATGACGAATATGAGCGGCACCCCTTACGAAAGCGCGTCACCGATGTGGTCAAAGACGAGACGGATGCGGCGGCTCGTTTTCAACTCGCTATGCGTGACAAGCCAACTCGGCAATTCGAAACTGCCAATGTCGACGGGCACAAGGTCGCCCAGCTTTCCCGCCGCTCTTTCGGGGAGGATCGCCATGCCCAGCCCGTCACGAACCATCTGAAGAGCCACGAGTTGCGAAGAAGACGTGAACCGAAAGTTTGACCGTGTGAGGTTCAGTTCAGTCGCAGCCAGATGGGATAGCATTTCTTCGGCATCAACGTAGCTGATGATTTGATGAGAGCTGAGGCTGTGCTTGGTTGGGTATCCATGAGCATCAATATAGGCGTTGCACGCGTAAAAACGCATGCTTTCATCCCGAAGCCGCTTGGCAAACAGGTTCGGTTGCTCCGGGCGCGCATGACGGATCGCGATGTCGGCCTCGCGCCGCACAAGGTCCCTCACGCTGTTGTCGGCGATAACATGCAGCTCGAGCAGTGGGGCCTGCTGACTGATCTGCCTCAGAAGGGGTGGCAAGACGAAGGCCGACATCAATTCTGATGCGGTGACGCGGACCTGTCCATCGACCGATTGAGACTGCCCCATAGCGGCGAGACTTATCATGTCGGCATTGCGTGCCATGGCGCGCACGTGGCCAAGAAGGTCCTGTCCGAATTGCGTCAGCACGACAGACCGCCCGGTTCGCTCAAAGAGGACAGCGTTCAGCGCCAATTCGAGCGCGGCAATCTGCCGACTGACCGTCGGTTGCGTCTGCCCAAGCGCACGCGCAGCCCCCGACAAAGAACCCTCCTCGACGACGGTGAGGAACGTTTTCACATGATCCCAGTCGAAACTCATGCGCTCAAGTATTCAATTTCTGCATACTGGGACAACTAATTTCGGCAATTTATTAACTATATTCGCATGGATACGGTCGTCCGCAAAGATGAAGTCGGCACAGTACGCGCGGCTTAGAACCACTTTGGGGACCATATGAAAATTGTAGTGTTGGGTGCCAATGGCCGCACCGGAAAACTCGTTGTCGAAGGCGCGCTTACTGCGGGTGACATGGTCACGGTCGTCGTGCGGTCAGATGATAAGCGTCCTTCGATCAAGCATAACCACTTGGACCTTGTCGTGGGAGATCCCTGCAATCCAAAGTTCCTGACACAGGTCTTTAAGGGCAAAGACGCTGTCATCTCGACGCTTGGCGGCCGAACCCCCAGCAAGGCCGCAACATCGGTCTACTGGAAATCAGCGGATGCAATCGTCGAAGCCGCGTGGAACGCGGGACTGCGGAAGGTCGCGGTGACGTCGAGCGCCTTGCTGTTTCCGCGTACACGCCTCTTTGACATGCTTCTGGCGACAATGGTGCGAAACGTGGTGAAAAGCGCCACGCGGATGGAGGAAACCTTGGAAAGATCGCAGCTTGATGTGATCGTGGGACGGTGCGGTTTTCTTACGAATTCGGTTGAACGGCAATACCGCGCAGAGGTCGGGTCATTGCCTGAAGACGGCTCGACCGTATCTCGTCATGGGCTGGCGCAATTTCTCGTTGATCAGGTTCGGAAACCTGTGACGGGCCTAAAAGTCTATGGCGTTTCTAGCCCCGCGTAGACGATATCAGCGGTGCAAAAACCTCATGATAGGTCCAACCTGACAGGAATCGGCGCGGCCCGACACAAGCGACCTTTGCCCCGACCCGCGCGCCTAAGCCGGATGTCCGACATTTTGCCGGGCATCGTCGCAGATGTCATACCACGACGGTTTCTCGCCAACGAACTCGTGGGATTGAACGACGAGGCCCAGATCACCATCCAGAGTGTTCGCGGCAATCGGAAAGCTGTCTTCGGCCGACAGGATCTCACCCAAGGACGTGCCGCAGATTTTGCAGAAGCAGCGGGCGTAAACATATGGTGCATCCGGCTTGAACACCTGAACGCAGTCCTTGCCGGCGATCCATGTCACATCGTCACGTTTTACGAATGCAATCGTGCTCGCGCCTACCTTGCGGCACCGTGAGCAGTGACACGTCCCGACGAAAGACGGCGGGTTTGCCAACTCGAATTGAACGGCCTGGCAGCAGCAACTTCCTTTGATCATGACGGTCTCGCTTTCTGTTTCGCGCACCTACCTCTCATGTTTTCCGACGGCGATGAATACGGCATGCTGACAGCATAGTGGCAGCATCAGATCAGGGGCGTGAGCGTCCGCAAAGCAGAGCGGCTATTTCAGATCGTACAAATCCTGCGCCGCGTGGGCGGCCCGGTTTCTGCCGAGAAGATCGCGCAGGAACTGGGCGCATTGAAACGGTCGGTGTACCGCGATGTCGCCGCCTTGATGGGGCAGGGCGTTCCGATCCGCGGCGAGGCCGGTATCGGATATGTCTTGGAAAGAGGCTTCGACATGCCGCCTTTGATGCTGACCTCGGATGAAATGGATGCGGCCGTTCTGGGCGCGCATTGGGTCGCCAGCCGTGGCGAGCCGGACTTGGCCAAAGCTGCGCTGAACTTCCTTGCCAAGGTCCAGGCCGTCGTTCCCGAACGCATGCGTGGCCAAGTGTTGGAGCCTGCCACCAGCATCGCGCCGATTGTCCCCGTGCCCGAAGCCGTTGATGCCGCACTTCTGCGCACTGCCATTCGCGCTCATAGAAAGCTGAAACTGACCTACCGCGATGAAAGCGGCGCTCAGACCAGCCGCGTGGTTTGGCCCATATTGCTGGGTTATCGCGACGAGGGGCGCATTCTGGCTGCATGGTGCGAACTTAGAAATGGATTTCGCTACTTCAGTGTCGAACGATTGATCTTGGCAGAATTGTTGGACCACCGGATTCCTGAGAATGCAGGCGTACTGCGGACACGTTGGCGATCCGCAATGGACAAAGAACGGGCAACTTATCTGGGCTCAGGTCTGGAAAATGGAGAGCCGCCATGAATCCAAGCCTAACTACGTAGCTGTCAAAAGGTGAGAACGCAGCAATTGTTACCGTACGCTCAACCAAGGCAATCGGCTGTTCAGGCCGATGGCCCTGACCAATAATTGTGCTGCTACCGGCCTCAACGAAGGGCCCAGTAATGTCGAGACCATCCACATGGCAGCGAAAACGTTTGGCTAGCTATCTGGCCAAGCCGCCGATGCCACAGCCGATGTCGACCAGCCGTTCGCCCTTATGGATGGGCAAGATATCTGCAAGGTCTATGGTCGCAGGGTAGCCGCGTGCGTGGAAATGATCAACAGTTGCAAGGTCTTCGATGGTCGCGGACTCGGGGTCGATCCTGGCTAGTTTCATTGCCTCCGGAATGCGCGCATAAACTTCGCCTTTGCCCAACTGGTCAGAAACCGATTGAGCGTTCGTTATGTACGGACCTCTGAGTCAATCGTGTCCAAAAGACCGCAGGTGCAAGGAGTCCCTCACACATAACAAGGCTGTCAGCTACGCGCTCGGAGCGGCCTTGCGACGTCTTCCTCCGTCATCGAATCCGCCGACGAGACGTATTCCTGCTTGATCGGTTGAACACGTGGCCCGAATATTGCGCCAGTGAAAATATTTGTTGAACACCGACACACGGGAACGGAGCGCGCAACATGGACATCGCGGCAAAGCCGGCCCTCGTTGTCGGCGGCAGTGGCGGCCTTGGTCGCCGGTTGGTAGAGCGGCTGGCGGAAGCAGGCGCCGACGTCGCCGTGGGATGGAGCGCCGGCGAGGATCGCGCGACCGAGGCTTGCGAAGCGATCGAGAAGCACGGAGGCCGCGCCGTCGCTGTCCGGCTCGACTTGCGCGACCCGACCTCGGTCGAAGCAGGTGTGGCGATGGCGGCCGAGACGCTGGGCGGCCTCGCGATCCTGATGAACGCGGCTGGTGCGGCCGGGGGTCCGCCGGCATGCGATCTCGCCGGCTACGATCCCGAGACCTGGGACCGCATCAGCGACATCAACTTTCGCGGCCCCTTCCTCACCTCCCGGGCCGCCGCGCCGCATCTGCGCGCCGCGCGGGGCGCTATCGTGAATTTCGGTTCTACCATCGGGCACGGAACTTGGGGAGCCGACCGGGCCTTTCAGCCCACGAAGGCTGCCGTGTCGGGTCTGACCCGGTTCCTCGCAGCCTCACTGGCACCGGACGTGCGTGTGAACTGCATTGCGCCGGGGCTGATGGAGAATACGGTGATGAGTAGCGGGGCACCGGAAAGCTTCGTTTCGACGTGGCGCGATGCGGCGAAACTCAAGAAGACCACCTCCATTGACGACGTGGCCGAGCAGGCGCTGACCTTCTGCCGAGCGGAGACGGTCACCGGCCAGACGCTGGTCATCGACGGTGGCCTGACCTTCAAGTAGGTCGCGGCTTATCATCAATGACCCAAGTCGCGACCTCGAAGCGGCGCAAAACAGATCATGATCTCCGAAAAACTCTGAAGACGGACCGAATCTTGGGCTCGTCTTCAAGAAGGTCCGGTCATGTCTGCTTTGCTTGGAAGGCTTCCATGACGGGCATCAACTGCGAACGACCTTTGCTCGTCCTAAGTGACTATTTCTGCGCTCGGCTTTCACTAAAAGCTGACTGTTGCGGCTGCGATATATTGAATGCCGGTCGGATTGGCCGCCGGCGGGGTTCCGACCTGTTTGCCGCTCCGCTAATTTTGCATCCGCAAACATCATGAAGGAAGCACGAAAGTTTTTTACAACTCTATCTTGCCCCAAGCGCGTTTTTTTTCGGCGGCCCTTTCCAAAGACAGCCACCTAGGAAATCTTCCGCTCTTAATTGGCTGCAAGTCTGCTTCGAGTAAAACGGCGATTGCAAAGTCTTGCGTGGTTCAAAATGTAATGCGAATTGTGGATTGTGTTAGATCAGCCCCTGATAAAATGCTGGTATTCCGGTTTTGGGCCGACTTCGTCACGCCATTATTATTCGGCGACACGTAGGCGCACAGGCGCAGACCTCGTCGCCCTCCAGAACATTACGCTCAGCGCCCTATTTATTTCGGATCGATTTTATCGCGGGATAGGATTTTCGGAACATTGCGTAGGCATCCTCGAAGGCCAGCTGCAAGTCTGTTTCAGGCTCGAATGTCGCGTGAGCGTCGGGGGGTGTCATGATGTCTTTGATCGGTGCGCCCGTCGCCGCGGCCATGCCAAGGCGTGCGGCGCCAAGGGCCGCGCCGAATGCCGTGCCAGAAGGGACGTCTAGCGTGACGTTCAGGACGGTCGCGATCAGGCGTAGCCAATAGTCAGACGCTGCGCCGCCGCCTATGGCCCAAAGCCGATCGACAGTACCGCCCGTTGCGCGAATGGCTTCGGCACTGTCGCGCAGTCCGAATGCGACGCCTTCCAGCACGGCGCGGGTCATGTCGTCGCGCGTGGTTTGCGTGCCGATCCCGGTGAAGGCACCGCGGATGTCGGCGTCGTTGTGGGGCGTGCGTTCGCCAGACAGATAGGGCAAGAAGCTAACCGGTCCGGGGGGCAACACTCTATCGCCAAGAGCCCCTGTCAGTTGCGACGGGCTAGACCCCGTCAGGCGGGCCAGCCATGACAGGCTATCGCTGGCGGACAGCATGACGCCCATTTGGTACCAGCGATCCGGCACCGCGTGGCAGAAGGTGTGCAAGGCGGTTTCGGGCTTTGGGCAATAGCCGTCGCGCGCCGTCAGCAAAACGCCAGAGGTGCCGATCGAGACGAAACCCTGACCCTCGACCAACGCGCCAATGCCGCAGGCGGCCGCGGCGTTGTCCCCAGCGCCACCGGCGATGATGACGTTCGGGCCAAGGCCCCAGCGGGTGGCCAGTTCGGGCCGCAATGTCCCGGCCTCATCAGAGCCTTCGACAAGGCGCGGCATCTGGTCGGCGCGCATCCCCGAGGCATCCAGCAACCGCTCAGACCACTTGCGTGTGCCGACGTCCAGCCATGCGGTGCCAGCGGCGTCGGACATGTCTGTGACGTGCTCTCCGGACAGGTGCAGGTTCAGGTAGGCTGCAGGCAGCAGAACCTTGGCGACGCGGGCGAAGGTCTGGGGCTCATGCCGGGCGACCCATTCAAGCTTGGGCGCGGTAAAGCCCGGAAAGACGATGTTGCCGGATATCTCACGAACGCCGTCCATGCCATCCAGCGCCGCGGCCTCGGCAAAGGCGCGTGTGTCGTTCCACAAGATACAAGGGCGAAGCACGCGATCCTCGGCGTCCAGAAGGGTAGCGCCGTGCATATGGCCCGACACGCCGATCCCCTTGATGACGGCGAAGGCGGGATGTTGTGCGCGCAGGTCCGACATCACGGCGTCCAGGGCATCGGTCCAGGCGGCAGGGTCCTGTTCAGACCAGCCGGGATGGGGGTGTTGGGTGGTATAGGTCCGATCCGCCGTGCCGACCGGTGTGCCGTCGGCATCGATCAGCAGGGCCTTCAGCCCGCTGGTACCAAGGTCAATCCCCAGATAGGCCATGCCTTAGCCCTGAATGTAGCTGGCCAAGGTCGGTTCCACACCCTGATCATAGAGCGCGTTCAGCCACCGACCAAAGCTTTCGGCGAACCGCGTGTCCTGCCCGATGTCGCCGTACAGGTGACGCTGATCCAGCCACGCCTGCGGCGTGTTTTGCGCGGCGGTGGCGGCCTTTGTCAGGTCGTCCCAGACTGGATCGTTTGGGGCGATCTGGCTGCCGTCCTCGCGGGTGCCTTGGCACATCCGGCACCAAAGCGCCTGTGATAATGCCAACCCGTCCAGCGGTGCGCCCGCGGCAATGGCATCGCGGATCACCGGAAACACAGCGCCGCTGTGCCGGCTGGAGCCGTCGAAGGCCACGCGCCGGACCGTGTCGTGGATCGCGGGGTTTGAAAACCGCCGGTCGATCAGATCGACGTAGGCGGCGGGCGTCATGCCGGGGACCTCTGCAACATGGGGTGCGATCTCTTCCAGCGCGACCTTGCGGAACATGGCGCGGATACCGTCATGCTCCATCGTTTCGGCGATGGTGGTCAGTCCAAGGATTTCTGCGGGGGCCGCGATCACCTGATGGCCACCGTTTAACAAGCGAAGCTTCATCGCCTCATAGGCGTGCACCTTGTCGGAAATCGTCACGCGGACCTCTTCCCAGGGCGGGCGACCGGCGCAAAAGGCGTCCTCGATCACCCACTGACGAAAGTTTTCGTGGGTGACGGGTGCGGCGTCGGCGATACCGAACTGGCGGGCAAGGCCAAGCTCTCTCTGACCTGTCGCGGGCACGATGCAATCGACCATCGCGTTTGGGAAGCTGACGTTTTCGTCGATCCAAGCGCCCAGATCAGCGTCGGCCAGATGACCCAAACCAACCACGACGTCGCGGGTGACACGGCCATTGCCCGGCAGGTTGTCACAGCTTTGCACCGTAAACGGGCCAAGGCCCGCGTCGCGGCGCGCGCGCAGGGCAGCCACAATGGCGCCAAATGCGGTGCGCGGGGCGGTCAGGTTCGCCGCGTCGTGGCGGATGTCGTCGTCATTTGCATCGAACCGCTTGGTCGCGGGATCAAGGTAATAGCCCCCTTCCGTCACGGTCAGCGACACGATGCGGATCGCAGGATCGGACATTTGCGTGATCAGCGGGCCGTGGCCGTCGGTGACAGGGATAAACCCGATCATGGAGCCCACAACCTCGGCCGAGGTGCCGGCAGGGTCCAGTTCGATCAGCGTGGTCAGGAAATCCTGCGCGGCCAGTTTCTGGCGCTGTTGGTCGTCAAAGGCGCGGACGCCAGCGCCGATGATGCCCCAGTCCAGCGCCTTGCCGTCTTGCATCAGCCGGTGCAGGTACCACGCCTGATGCGCGCGGTGGAAATTGCCGACGCCGATGTGGACGATCCCCGGCGTTACGGCTTGGCGGTCATAGCGCGGCGTCTGGATCTGGGTCGGCAATTGGGTCAGCGACGCGTCGGACAGGGGCAGGGCGGTGTCTTTCTGGGTCAGCTCATCCATTGTCCACCATCCACGTTATAGGTTTGCGCAACGATGTATTCGGCCTCGTCCGAGGCAAGGAACACGGCCATGCCTGTCAGGTCCTCGGCCCGGCCCATCCGGCCAAAGGGGACGCCTTGGCCGACTTCGATTTTTTTCTGGCCCAAAGGTTTATCCTCAAGATCGGCAAAGAAAGCGTCGACGCCGTCCCAGTGTTCGCCGTCCACCACACCCGGAGAGATCGCGTTCACGTTGATGCCGTGCCGGATCAGGTTCAGTCCGGCAGATTGGGTCAGGCTGATGACGGCAGCTTTGGTCGCGCAATAGACGGCAACCAGCGGTTCACCGCGACGACCGGCTTGGCTGGCCATGTTGATGATGCGCCCACGGGTGCCGTTGTTGATCATGTGGCGCGCGACGGATTGCATCATGAACAGCGTGCCGTGCACGTTCACGTCGAAGGCGCGCTGATAGTCTTCGGTGGTGATCTCGACCAAGGGCGCGGCGGTAAAGATCGCGGCGTTGTTGATCAGGATATCGATGCTGCCAAAGCGGGCGCTGGTTTCCATCGTCGCGGCGCGAATGCTTTGGCGGTCGGTCACATCCAATTCGACCGCAAAGGTCGCATCGCCAATCTCGGCCGCCGTTTCGCGTGCGCGGGTGATGTCGATATCGGCAATCGCCACGCGCGCGCCGTCTTTCACGTAGGCCTCGGCAAAGGCGCGGCCAATACCACGCGCCGCGCCCGTGATCAGGGCATTTTTTCCGGCCAGTCGTGTCATTCGATCCGCAAGCCCTGCGCGTCAAAGCGGTGCATCCGGCCCTCTTGCGGGGTCAGATAAATCGTGTCGCCATGTTCCACCGCCATGTCGCCGCTGATCCGAACCGTCACAGTTTCGGCAAGCCCGGTGTCATGGACGTGGATGAACGTGTCAGAGCCAAGATGTTCGGCCACGCCCACGGTGCCCTTCCACAGGCCATTCGTCGTGCTGGCGTCGGTATGTTCGGGGCGAATGCCGACGCTGTGGCAATCGTATTTCGCGGCCTCTTCGCCTTGGAAGATGTTCATCGTGGGCGATCCGATGAAGCCCGCGACAAAGATGTTGCGCGGCTTGTGATACAGGTCCAGCGGGCTGCCCACCTGTTCGATCACGCCCGCCTGCAGCACCACGATCTTGTCGGCCATGGTCATCGCTTCGACCTGATCATGGGTGACGTAGATCATCGTCGTGCGCATGCGTTTGTGCATTTCGGAAATTTCCAGACGCATGCCCACGCGCAGTGCCGCATCAAGGTTCGACAGCGGTTCGTCAAACAGGAACGCCTTAGGGTCGCGGACAATGGCGCGACCGATGGCGACGCGCTGACGTTGTCCGCCCGACAGCTGCCCCGGCTTGCGGTCCAGATAATCGGTCAGGTTCAGGGCCTTTGCCGCCGCGTCGATACGGGTGTTCTGTTCGGCCTCGGGCACGCCTGCCATGCGCATCGGAAAGGCGATGTTCTTGCGCACGGTCATATGGGGGTAAAGGGCGTAGGACTGGAATACCATGGCCAGCCCACGCTTGGACGGGGACACATCAGTCAGGTCTTCGCCGTCGATCAGCACGCGGCCCGAGGTCGTGTCTTCAAGCCCCGCAATCAGGCGCAGCAAGGTGGATTTCCCACAGCCCGACGGCCCGACGAAAACGGCAAATTCGCCGTCTTCGATGGTCAGGTTCAGCGGCGGGATCACCTGCGCCGGACCAAAGCTTTTCGTCACGTTTTCCAGTTGGATGCGTCCCATGTTCTTTTCCTTATTTGACCGCGCCGAAGGTCAGGCCCTGTACCAGCTGCTTCTGGCTGAACCAGCCCAGAATGACGATCGGACCAACGGCGGCGGTGGAGACGGCAGAAAGGCGACCAAAGAACAGCCCCTCGGGGGCGCGGTTGCCTTCGATCAGTTTCGACAGGGTGGCGGCGTCCGTCGTGGTCAGACGAACGGTCCAATAGGCTTCGTTCCAGCAGAAGATAAAGCACAGAAGCGCGGTCGAGATAATGCCCCCCCATGCCAGCGGGATCAGGATTTCCCGGATTTCTCCCCAAGTGTTGACGCCGTCCATCTTGCCCGCTTCGATGATGTCCTTGGGGATTTCCTTGAAGTAGGTGAACAGCATCCAGACCACGATCGGCATGTTGATCAGGCTTAGCACCATGATGACCGCGAAATGCGTGTCGAACAGGCCCAGCGACTTGGTCAGGAAGGTCATCGGATAAAGAACCGCCGCGGCCGGCAACATCTTGGTCGACAGCATCCACATCAACACGTCCTTGGTGTTGCGCGACGGGTTGAATGCCATGGCATAAGCCGCCGGGATCGACACGAGAAGCGTGAAGATCGTGGCAAAGACCGAGGTGATGACCGAGTTGCTGGCGAACCGCCAGTAATCATAGTTCTCGGTCATGTTCAGATAGTTCTGAAGCGTTGGTTTGAAGAATAGCAGGTTCTCCGGCTTCACGGCATCGGCGTCCGTCTTGAAGCTGGTCAGGACCATCCAGAAAATCGGAAAGAAGAAGATCAGCGCCACGACCCAGGCCAGCACGGGCCAGGCGATACGCGAAAAGGTCGATTGCTGGGCAACGATCGCCATGAGCTTACTCCATCAGGGTTTTGCCAACGGCGCGCAGCAGGAAGATCGCGACGATATTGGCAAGGATCACGGCGAAAATGCCGGTGGCGCTGGCCGCACCGATATTGTTGTTGGCGAATTCGCCGATTAGATAGGGCAGGTTCTTGTTGCCATTGCCGCGGCTGACGATCTCGATCTCGGCATAAAGCGACAGATGGAAAATCGCCTGGATCATCACGACGATGGATATGGGGCGGGCCAGATGGGGCAGGGTAAGGAACCGGAATTGCGCCCAGGCACTGGCCCCGTCCAGAACTGCGGCCTCTTTCTGCTGCTGATCCTCGGATTGCAGCGACGTCATGAAGATCAGCACGGCAAAGGGCGTCCACTGCCATGTCACCATGATGATCACGGCGATGGCGGATGTCTGGGTGGCCCGGAAGGAAATCGGCGACAGGCCCGGCCACAGAGAGAAGAACCAGCCCACCAGCGGCGCGTCCCGCAGGCTGGCGGCGGTGTTGTTGATCGCCTCGACCGCCAGACCCTGTAGGCCCAGCACCGGATCGAGGATCATGTTGATCCACAGGACCGCGTTCACGGCAGGCATAATGAAGAAAGGCGAAATCAGCAGAACCCGTACGATGCCACGGCCAGGGAATGACCGGTTGATCAATACGGCGATCAGGATGCCGAAGACGACGGTGAAAAACAGGATCGAACAGACGATCAGCAGGCTGTTCTGGATTGCCAGAATGAAATCCTTGGAGTTCAGAACGAACTCGTAGTTGCCAAAGCCGCGCCAGTTGCTGATCGACGGTTTCGTCCATTCCGGGCGGCGCAGCGAATTCAGCACGTAGCGGATAAAGGAAAAATACAAAGTCATGCCAAGCGGCACGATCATCCAGATCAGCAGCAGAACAACCGCAGGCGTCTGAAGTAGGCGCGGTATCCGTCTGTTTGACATGATGCTGTCCCCTCTGATCCCTTACCGGGCAAGCGTGGCGTGATGGTCTGTGCGGTGGCGTAATGTCAGCCTAGCGCCCGGACGCATTCCGCGCGAGCTTTGGCTCAAGAAGGGAGGGCCCGATCAAGGCCCTCCCCAGCTCAGTGGCTTAGTAGTAGCCTGCTTCGCGCATGATCGCGTCTGCAGCCTCTTGCGAGTCTTCCAGCGCTTCATCCACGGACTTGGCGCCGGAGAGGGCGGCTGCCATTTCCTGAGCTACAGCAGAGCCGACTTCCGGGAATTCCGGGATCGCGGCGAACTGTACGCCGACGTATGGTTTCATGTCGGTCGCTTCGGGGGCCGCGCTTTCGATGGCAGCCATTTCAGCAGCCGCGAACTTGGCGACTTCCTGAAACTCAGGGTAGGCGTAGGTCGAAGACCGCGTACCGGTCGGGACAGAGGCCCAGCCAAAGTCGGGGTGGTTCGCGACGGCTTGGATGTACTCTTTGGACGTGGCCCATTCGATGAAGTCCTTGGCCTGATCCGCGTTGGGCGTACCAGCAGGAACCGCCATGGCCCATGCCCACAGCCAGTTCGCGCCAACCGGGTTACCGGCGTTGGGCGACTGGGCGTAAGCGACGCCATCAACGGTCAGGAAAGACGCTGCGATCGTCGCGTCGATCCACATGCCGCATTTGCCTTCGTTATACAGCGCGAGGATTTCGTTGAACGAATTGCCCTCGGATCCCGGAGGGCCGTAGGTGCCCAGCAGGTCGACGTAGAAGGAAATCGCGTTCTGCCATGCTTCGGTGTCGATGGTCGGCTTCATGTCCGCGTCAAACCACGCACCGCCGTAAGAGTTCACCATGGCCGTCAGGAACGCCATGTTGTCGCCCCAGCCCGGCTTGCCGCGCAGGCAGATGCCATAGACGCCATTGTCCGGATCGTGGATTGCGGCAGCGGCGGTTTTGATGTTTTCCCAGCTATCGTTGTCTTTGATTTCAACGCCAGCCGCGTCGGTAAGGTCCTTGCGGTACATGACCATGGAGCTTTCGCCATAGAAGGGCGCAGCATACAGCGTGCCGTCATGCGACAGTCCGTTGCGGATCGCGGGCAGCATGTCGTCCATGTCGTAGTCGTCGCCAAAGTTCAGCGGCTCGATCCAGCCAGCGGCGCCCCAGATCGGCGCTTCCTGCATGCCGATGTTGATGACATCGTACTGGCCACCACCGGTCGCGGTGTCGGACGTGACCTGTTCGCGCAGGACACCTTCTTCCAGCGAAACCCAGTTCAGCGCCACACCGGTTTCTTCGGTGTAGGCCTCGGCGACCTTTTGCATGTTGATCATGTGGCCGTTGTTGACGATGGCGATGGTCAGCTCTTTCGAGTGGCTCTCGGCCAAGGCGCCTGTGGCGATCAGCGCAGCAAAGCTGGCCGCACCAAGTGCAGTCTTCACGTACATCCCTAGTCCTCCCTGAATTGGATGTTCTGGCGTAAAAGCTAAACGGAAGACTTGCGCGCCGTCAATTAAACTTTATCGCGCGTAAAATTTTATATTTCCGGGCAGAAAAACAATGCCTTCACGCGGACCCGCGCATGATCAGCCGTCCTTCGAACCACGTATCTTCGCGCGATGGCAGCCGTTCGCCCGATTCGATCAGCCCCAGAATCGTCTGAACGCTTGACGCTGCGATCGCCTCGTAACCCTGCGAAACCGTGGTCAGGCTGGGGCAGGTGTAGCGTGAAAACGGGTGGTCATCGTTGCCTGCGATCCGCAGCGCGCTGCCCGCGCCGTGACCGACGCGCAGCCCGCTTTCAAATGCGGCCGACAGCAGGCCAATGGCCAGACGGTCGTTGGAGCAGAGCAGCGTATTGGTCGGAAACTTGCGTTCCGCCAGCACCCGTTTGCCTTCGCGAAACCCGATCTCTTCGAAATCCCAGCCTTCGCCCTCGACTTGGATCAGATGCGGTTCGTGATCCAGCCTCTCCATCGCTGCGACATAGGCGTCGCGCCGTTTGAAAGCGTTAGGGTTGATAGGGGTCTTCATCTCGAAAAACGCAGGCGGTTCGCCGGTGCGGCACAGGTATTCGACCATGACCGACACGGTCTGCGTGTTGTCAGAGCCAAAGTAAGCCTCTCCGATTCCGTCCAAATTTGCGTCGAACAGGACGGTGGGCACTTCGTCCGCGAACTCCGCGACCCGTTTTCGATCTGATGCGCGGCCAAGCGGGGCCAGCAGCACGCCCGCCGGTTTGATCGCGCGCAGGCTGTCGAGGTTCGCGATCTCTTGCTCTGGCCCAGAGTGAGAACTGAGCAGCAGGGGGCTGTACCCGGCCTCGAGGATCAATCCTTCTATGACACGGGCGATCGCGGCAAAGAACGGGTCGGTCATGTTGGGCACGACCAACCCGATGTTCTTGGTCTGTCGCCGGTTCTGATTGATGGCGTAGATGTTGGGGCGATAGTCGTATTGTTCCAACGCCGCTTCGATGCGTTCCCGGGTCGAGGCGCGGACCGAGTCCGGATCGTTGAAATACTTCGACACGGTCGGGCGGGATATCCCGCTGGCCGCTGCAAAGTCTTCCATGTTCTTGATCTTTGATCCGCTCATTGGCTGGGTCCGAACTAGTGACAGGCGCACCTTCCAACGGGGACGCGGGCAAGTGGGCCGCGCTGTGTGCCGGGTCAGTCTAATTTGCGCGCGTCAAGTTTCAAGATGAACTGCGTCCGGCGCGTGGAAAAAGCGTCGGCGGAAAAACGAACACAAACCCCGCGGCTGTCTTGATCCCGGATCAATTCGGATCACATCTGCCTTATGAAACTCTGGGCTTTGCTATTCACACTGCTTTTCGTCGCCGCCTGCGGGCGTGGGGTGCCGGACGATGCGCGCATCGTCGTTGCGGGCGATTCCGTCATGGCGTGGAACCGCACGCAGGGTGCCGCGGTCGCCAATGTGCTGGAACAGCAGTTGGGCGAACCGGTGGGCGACGTGTCCTTGCCATTGGCGCAGGTCGCTGGCGGGCGCGGGGCGCTGAATATCCCGACGCAGCTTAAGAATATCAGCGCCGACTGGGTCGTTCTGAACGGCGGGGCCAACGACATCAGCGGGGCCTGCGATTGTTCGAGCTGCGGCGCGGTCATTGATCGGCTGATTTCCGACGACGCGCGCAGCGGCGCAATCCCGACGCTGGTGAACAGCCTGCGTCAACGCGGATCGCGTGTCGTTTGGGCGGATTACTATACCTCGCCGCGCTACGCCGGAACGGCCTGTGAGGCGCCTTATGATCTGCTGGAGTCCCGGCTGGAACGTATGGCCGCCGCGGATGACGGCGTCAGCTTTGTCGACATGGACGATGTCTTCAGCCCAAACGATCTGTCGCTGTTCGCGGGCGACCGGGTGCATCCATCCGCCAAAGGCTCGGCCCGGATCGCGCGGTTGGTCGCCCCTGCGATCGCGCGCTAGGCGCCACGGAAAATTCGCGACGCGCCCAGCATCGTTTCCAGCGCACGGATACGTTCCGCGCTTTGCTGTGACGACCGTGATTGAATGTCGGCCACCAGCGCTTCAATCAGGAAGTTGATGGCGAGGGTCGAATCCCAGCTCGACGGCACTTCGACCATGGCGCGGAAGGTATGCGCGGCGATCTTTTCGATCGGCGATCCCCAGGCGTCCGTCACCAGAACCACCGTTGCCCCCTGATCCACGGCGATCCCGGCCAGCTTTTCCAACTCTCGTTCATAGCGCCGGATGTCAAAGACGATCAGGGTGGCGGCGTCGTTCATTTCCAGCAGCGACTGCGGCCAGACCGAGGGCGAGCTGTCCAGCAGCCGGACGTTCGGCCGGATGATCTGCAGGTGGTTGAAAAAGTAATGCGCGTTGGACCGGGTGATCCGCCCGCCTAGCAGATGCACGGCGCGGGCGGGGTCCGACAGCAACTCGGCCACCGCGTCAAATTCGGCCAGATCCAGACGGGCGAGGGTGCGGTTGATGTTGTCCGACACCGCCTCGGCAAAGCGGGATACGATGTGATCGCGCGCGTCGTCCCGGCTGGCCTCCAACTTGGCCAGCGGGCGTTTCATCCGTTCGCCCAACTCGGCGCGGATGGCCTCTTGTAGGTCGGGATAGCCGTTGAACCCCAGCTTGCGCGCCAATCGGATCACGGTGGGGGTCGATACCTCGGCCTCATCCGCCAGACGGGTGATGGATTGCAGCCCGGCGACAAAGACATCCTGCTGCAGAACGGCCGCCAGTTTGCGTTCCGCGGCGGTCAGTTCCGCCTGTTTTTCGCGCAGCAGATCCAGAACCAAGGGGCGATTATCCAAGAGTGGTTCCTTTCTGTACAAAGACGCCGGTCTTGTAGAAAACGTTACAGGATAATTCTTGACAGACCAGAATTAACTGTAGTGATGATTACAGGAGGCCAAGACAAAGGGCAATTTCCGTGCAAGCCGACTGGACAGCCGTAACCGTAACCAACCCCGAGGGCGCCGCCCCCGTGGTGCTGGTCTGCGAACACGCGTCCTGTGACATCCCCGCCGATCTCGACGGTCTGGGCCTCAGCGAAAAGGCCCGCACCTCCCACGCCGCGTGGGATATCGGCGCGGCAGACATGGCTATTGAAATGGCGCGCCTGTTGGATGCGCCGCTTGTCGCGGCGGGCGTGTCGCGGCTGGTGTATGACCTGAACCGCCCGCTAGACTCCAAGTCAGCTATTCCAGAAACCAGTGAAATCTTTGACATTCCCGGCAACCGCGGATTGTCAGAGGTCGACCGCCGCGACCGGTTCGACAGGCTGCACACCCCCTTCCACGTGCAGCTGGCCGACACGGTCGCGGCGCAACAGGCCCGGGTCGGTGGCCCGGTCGCACTGATCACCATCCATACCTTTACGCCCGTGTTTTTTGGCAAACAGCGCGCGGTCGAAATCGGCTATCTGTTCCACGCGAACGGCGGACTGGCAAAGGCCGCGCTGAAGGCCGAAGGGCAGGCGGGCCGTTACAAGGCCGCGCTGAACGAACCCTATGCTGCTACCGATGGCGTGACCCATACGCTCAGGATGCAGGGCGAAGATCACGGATTGCCTAGCCTGATGATCGAGGTGCGCAACGATCTGGTCGATACCCCTGAATCCGCACGTGCCATGGCCGCCCATCTGGTCGAAGTGCTTGTCAGCGCGCTCAAGGGCGTCGCGGATCAGCAGGAGGCCGCTGAATGAATTTCATGCGGCACTTCATTCGCATCGTGGATGGGTTCAACTATGGACTTGGCCGGATCATGATGTTCGGCATCTTCGCCCTGATGGGTGTGCTGCTGTATTCGACCTACTCCAAGGCCGCAGGCTCCCCGTCGCTTTGGACGTTGGAAATGGCCCAGTTCATCATGGTGGGCTATTACATCCTTGGCGGGCCCTACGCGATCCAGATGGGATCGAACGTGCGGATGGACCTGTTCTATGGTGATTTCACACCGCGCCGCAAAGCGTGGTTCGACGCCTTCACCGTCTTCTTCCTGCTGGTCTATCTGGGCGTCCTGCTGTGGGGCGGGATCGAGTCCACGCAATATGCCTTCCAGTATGGAGGAGAGAGGTCGTCGTCTGTCTGGCGCCCGTACATCTGGCCGATCAAGGTGATCATGTGCATCGGGATCACGCTGATGCTGCTGCAATCGCTGTCCGAGCTGTTCAAAGACATCCTGTTCCTGAAAACCGGCGAACCGCAGAGGCCCGACCAAGAAGAAGATCAGAAAGAGGTCAGCAATGTCGTATGAGCTGATCGCCATCCTGATGTTTTCGACCATGATGCTGATGCTGTTCACTGGCCAGCGGGTGTTCGGGGCCATCGGCTTTGTGGCCGTGGTTGCGGCGATCTTCCTCTGGGGGGACCGGGGCGGATACGACCTTGGGTTCTCGGCGGCGATCAAGCTGATGCGCTGGTACCCGTTGCTGACGCTGCCGATGTTCATCTTCATGGGCTACGTGATGTCGGAATCCAAAATCGCCGACGACCTCTACAAGATGTTCCACGTCTGGATGGGCGGGCTTTCGGGCGGGTTGGCCATCGGGACGATCTTCCTGATGGTGTTGATCTCGGCGATGAACGGTCTGTCGGTCGCGGGCATGGCCATCGGCGCGACCATCGCTTTGCCGGAACTTTTGAAACGGGGCTATGACAAGATCATGGTGACCGGGGTGATCCAGGCCGGGTCCTCTTTGGGCATCCTTGTGCCGCCCTCGGTCGTTCTGGTCCTTTACGCGATGATCGCCCGCCAGCCCGTCGGCCAGCTGTGGCTAGCCGGTGTGCTGCCGGGGCTGATGATGGCGGCCCTGTTCGTCATCTACATCGCGGTGCGCTGCCGCATGAACCCGGCATTGGGTCCGGTGCTGCCCAAGGACGAACGCGACGCGGTGCCCTTGGGCGAAAAACTACGGCTGCTGCGCGCGGGCCTGCTGCCGCTGGTGATTTTCGCAGTGATGATGGTGCCCTTTGTCAAAGGCTGGACCTCGCTGGTCGAAAGCTCTGCCATCGGCGCGCTGGCGGCGTTCATGGCGGCGGTGCTCAAAGGCCGGATGACCCGCAAGGTGTTCGAGACCTGCCTGCGCCAGACCCTCGGCATCACCTGCATGTTCATGTGGATCATCCTTGCGGCGCTGGCCTTTGGCGCGGTCTTCGACGGCCTTGGCGCGGTCAAGGCGATCGAAAGCCTGTTCACCGAACGCCTTGGCCTGAACCCATGGGTCATCCTGATCCTGATGCAGCTGTCGTTCCTTGTGATGGGCACCTTCCTTGACGACACCGCCATGCTGGTCATCGTCGCACCGCTTTACGTGCCGCTGGTCGGAGAGTTGGGCTTCAACCTGATCTGGTACGGCGTGCTGTACACGATCACCTGCCAGATCGCCTATATGACCCCGCCCTTCGGCTATAACCTGTTCCTGATGCGCGCGATGGCACCGCCGGAAATCGGCCTGAAAGACATCTACCGCAGCATCATCCCCTTCGTGGGCGTCATGGTGGTCGCGCTGGTGATCGTGATGGCCTTCCCGCAGATCGCGCTGTGGCTGCCGGACCTGATTTACTCAAGATGAACCAGAAACCGGGACAACCGGTTCGCATAATTCGAAACCAACAGGAGAGAAAGAAATGACTACAAGACGTTCATTCCTAAGAGGCGCGGCCACCGCCGTTCCCGCAACGCTGGCGGCCCCCGCCATCGTCAAGGCGCAGGACACCATCAAGTGGCGCTTCCAGACCTATGCGGGTAGCGCGCTTGGCGAACAGGTGACCAAGCCGATCATCGACTACATCAACACCGCCGCGAATGGCGAGCTGGAGATCGAGCTGTTCTACGCCGACCAGATCGTCCCCACCGGAGAGCTGTTTCAGGCGATGCAGCGCGGCACCATCGACGGCGTACATTCGGACGACGACTCCATGGCGTCGCCCACCCCGTTGCGTCAGTTCGGCGGCTATTTCCCTTTTGCGACCAAGCACATCCTCGATGTGCCGGTGCTGTTCAACCAGTACGGGTTGAAGGAGATCTGGGAAGAAGAATACGCCAAGGTCGGCGTCAAGTGGCTGTCCGCCGCAGGGCAGGACCCGTGTAACTTCAACACCAAGAAGGAAATCACCAGCGTCGCAGACCTTGACGGGCTGAAGCTTTACACCTTCCCCACCGCCGGTCGCTTCCTTGCGCAGTTCGGCGTCGTGCCGATGAACATCCCTTACGAGGATGCAGAGGTCGCCGTGCAAACCGGCGAGCTGGACGGCATGGCCTGGTCGGGCATCACCGAAGACTACACCGTCGGCTGGGCAGATGTGACCGACTACTTCCTGACCAACAACATCTCGGGCGCTTGGATCGGGTCGTTCTTCGTGAACGAAGGCCGCTGGGCCGACCTGCCGGATCACCTGAAATCGCTGGTCATGGCAGGCATCGAAGCGGGCCACACCTACCGCAACCAGTGGTACTGGGGTGGTGAGGCCAAGCTGCGTGCCACTGGCGACAAGCTGGAACTACGCACTGTGCCCGCCTCTGAATGGGCCGAGGTCGAGAATGCCGCCAAGGCGTTCTGGGAAGAGGTCGCGCAGGAAGGTGAAGTGCACCAGAAGATCGTCAACATCTTCAAGGAATACAACTCGGTCATCAATCAGGCCGGACCGCCGTACACCAACGGCTAAGGCCGCGTACGGACAAAAGCAGGGTGGCCCCGTCGTGGGCCACCCTGTCACGTGAACACCAAGGGGATGCACAATGCCGGGTAACCTAGACTTCGAGACGCTGAAAGATATGGCCGCCAAGGGCGAAATCGACACGGTGCTGGTCGCGCTGGTCGATATGCAGGGCCGGCTGATGGGCAAACGGTTCCATGTGTCGAACTTCATCGACCATTCGGTCGAGGAAACGCATTGCTGCAACTACCTGCTGGCCACCGACCTCGTCATGTCGACGCCGGATGGCTACAAATCCACGTCGTGGGAAATGGGCTATGGCGATTACACGCTAAAGCCCGACCTTACAACGTTGCGCCTTGTCCCGTGGCTGGAAGGCACCGCCATGGTTCTGGGCGATCTGGAGGATCATTCGACCCACAAGCCCGTGCCGCATTCCCCCCGCCAGATGCTGAAGACCCAGGTCGACCGACTGGCCGCGATGGGGTTCGACGCCATGATGGCGACCGAGCTGGAGTTCTTCCTGTTCGAAAAAGATTACCGCACCCTCCAGAAAGAGGGCTATCGCGAACTGGTCCCGCTGTCGGGCCACAACGAAGATTACAACCTGTTCCAGACCACCAAAGAAGAAGGCATCCTGCGTCCCCTGCGCAACCATCTGGTTGGCGCGGGCATCCCGGTTGAAAATACCAAGGGTGAGGCTGAGCTGGGCCAGCAAGAGCTGAACATTCGTTATGCCAGCGCGATGGACTGTGCCGACAACCACACCATCGCCAAGCATGCGACCAAGGAAATCGCGTGGATGAATGGCGTCTCGGCGTCGTTCCTGCCGAAATGGGCGTCGGACAAGGTCGGATCGTCCAGCCACGTGCACATGTCGCTGTGGAAAGACGGCGATCCGGCGTTTTTTGACAAGGACGCAGATTACGGCATGTCCGACACGATGCGCAGCTTCTGCGCCGGTCTGATCAAATACGCCCGCGATTACACCTTCTTCCTTGCGCCTTACGTCAACAGCTACAAACGCTTTGCCAAGGGCACCTTTGCGCCAACGAAAACCGTCTGGTCCGTGGACAACCGCACCGCCGCCTTCCGCCTGTGTGGCGACGGGACCAAGGGTATTCGCATGGAATGCCGTATCGGTGGGTCGGACCTGAACCCCTATCTGGCGCAGGCCGCGATGCTGGCCGCCGGGATCAAGGGGATCGAAGAGGGGCTGACGCTCGACCCGCCGACCAAGGGCGATGTGTATGAAAGCGCCGATGTCCCGGAAATCCCGACCTCTCTGCGCGAAGCGATAGAGACGTTGGAGAACTCCAAATTCCTGCGCGACGCCTTCGGGGATTTCGTGATCGACCATTACACTCGCTGCGCCAAGTGGGAGCAGGAAGAATACGACAAGGTCGTCACTGACTGGGAAATCGAACGCGGGTTCGAACGGGCCTGACATGATCGACCGCATCGACCACGTGGTGCTGACCGTGCGCGATATCGACGCCGCGGTCGCCTTCTACACCCGCGTTTTGGGGATGGAGGCCGTGACCTTTGCCGGGGGCCGGCGTGCGTTGGCCTTCGGGCAGCAAAAGATCAATCTGCAGGTGCTGGGCCAAGAGGTCCGCAACCATGCCTGCATCGGATCGGGTGATCTGTGCCTGATCACAAGCTGGTCGGTTCAGGATGTTCTGGACCGTCTGAAGCAAGAGAATGTTGAGGTGGTCGAAGGCCCTGTCGCGAAATCGGGCGCGCTTGGGCCGATCACCTCGGTCTATTTCAACGACCCCGATGGCAACCTGATCGAAGTAAGCCGCTATGACTGACACACTCACCTGTATCTCCCCCATCGACGGATCGGTCTTTGCCGAACGCCCAGCGCTGTCGTTTGATGACGCCAAGGCCGTGGCTGACCGAGCCCGCGCCGCGCAGGCTGTCTGGGCCGCACGCCCCCTTCAGGAACGCATTGACCTTGTGATGGCAGGCGTCGCGGCCGTGGGCGCCATGAACGACGACATCGTGCCAGAACTGGCGCAGATGATGGGCCGCCCGGTGAAATACGGCGGCGAATTCGGCGGCTTCAACGAACGCGCGTCGCATATGGCCAAGATCGCCGCGGAGTCTCTGGCGGATATCGAAGTAGGCGAGGACGAGACGTTCAAGCGCTACATCCGTCGCATCCCCTGGGGCGTCGTTTTCGTGGTGGCCCCGTGGAACTATCCCTATATGACCGCCATCAACACCGTCGCGCCCGCGCTGATCGCAGGCAACACGGTGGTGCTGAAACACGCGACCCAGACCTTGCTGGTGGGCGAACGGATGGCGCAGGCGTTCCACTCCGCTGGCGTTCCCGAGGACGTGTTCCAGAACGTTTTCCTGTCGCATGCCACGACCGACGCGCTGCTAAAGGCGCGGGCGTTCGATTTCGTGAATTTCACCGGCTCTGTCGGCGGCGGTCAGGCGATGGAGCGCGCGGCGGCAGGGACGTTCGTGCCGGTCTCGACTGAACTTGGCGGCAAGGACCCGGGCTACGTCATGGAAGACGCGGATGTGGACGCGGCGGTGAACACGCTGATGGACGGGGCGCTTTTCAACTCGGGCCAATGTTGCTGTGGGATCGAGCGGATCTATGTGCACGAAGCGCTCTACGATGCCTTCGTCGAAAAGGCCGTGGACTGGGCCAAGAGCTTGAGGCTTGGCAACCCGATGGAGCCCGAGACGACCATCGGCCCCATGGCGAACGTCCGCTTTGCCCAGCACGTGCGCGACCAGATCGACGCGGCGGTCGCGGCGGGGGCGGTGGCGCATATCCCGACCGATCCGGCGGATGATGGCGGGGCGTACCTGACCCCACAGGTGCTGACCAACGTCACCCACGACATGGACGTGATGCGCGAAGAAAGCTTCGGCCCGGTGGTCGGTATCATGAAGGTGTCGGGCGACGACGAAGCCATCGCACTGATGAACGACAGCCATTACGGCCTGACCGCGTCGCTTTGGACCAACGACATTGATCGCGCCGCGCGCATCGGTGACCAGATCGAGACCGGCACCGTTTTCCTGAACCGTGCCGACTACCTTGATCCGGGCTTGTGCTGGACCGGCTGCAAAGATACCGGGCGCGGCGGCGGGCTGTCGGTGATCGGCTACCACAACCTGACCCGTCCGAAATCCTACCATCTCAAGCGTTTGAGAAATGCTTGAGGCCATAGTATCGCCGATGTCCCGAGAGCGCGCAGCGCGGCAGGGTATCGGTGATGCAATCATTTCACCAAACGCTGAAAGAAAAAGGTGACAGCATGAGCCTTACTGCCAATTGGTCCTATCCCACGGCCATCCGTTTCGGCGCGGGCCGGATTTCTGAATTGCCCGAAGCTTGTATCGCCGCCGGGATCACCAACCCTTTGCTGGTGACTGACAAAGGGCTGAAAAGCATGGCGATTACCACGCAGGCGCTGGACCTTCTGGACGCCGCCGGTCTGGGGCGCGGGCTTTTTGCCGAGGTCGATCCCAACCCGTCCGAGGTCAATCTGGATGCGGGCCTCAAGGTCTATCGCGAAGGTGGGCATGACGGTGTGATCGCCTTTGGCGGCGGCTCGGGCCTCGACTTGGGCAAGATGGTCGCCTTCATGTCCGGCCAATCGCGTCCTGTCTGGGATTTCGAGGATATCGGCGACTGGTGGACGCGCGCGGACCCTGCCGGGATCGCGCCGATCATCGCTGTGCCGACCACCGCCGGGACGGGGTCCGAAGTGGGTCGCGCCTCTGTGATCACAAATTCCGAGTCGCATGTGAAGAAAATCATATTCCACCCCAAGGTGCTGCCGACGGTGGTGATCTGCGACCCGGAGCTGACGGTCGGAATGCCGAAACACATCACGGCTGGCACCGGCCTAGACGCCTTTGCCCATTGTGTCGAAGCGTTCAGCAGCCCGCATTATCATCCGATGTCGCAGGGCATCGCGCTGGAAGGGATGCGGCTGGTGATCGACAACCTGCCGCGCGCCTACGAGAACGGAGAGGACGTCGAAGCCCGTGCCAACATGATGTCCGCCGCCGCCATGGGTGCGACCGCGTTCCAGAAGGGTCTTGGCGCCATCCACGCGATGAGCCACCCTATCGGCGCGGTGTTCAACACTCACCACGGAACGACCAATGCAGTCTGTATGCCCGCGGTGCTTGACTTGAACGCGCCAGAGATCAGCGCACGCTTTGATCGGGCAGGGGAATACCTTGGGATCAAGGGCGGTTTCAGTGGTTTCAGAACCTTCGTAAATGATTTCAATGCCAGCTTTGACATCCCGAAAGGTCTGGGTGCGATGGGCGTGACCGAAGACCGGATCGACGATCTGGTCGCCATGGCGCTGGAGGATCCGTCCTGTGGCGGGAACCCTGTAAAGCTGACGACAGAGAACCTGACGGTGTTGTTCAAGGCGGCCATGTAGGCGCAGTCGGGGGCTCTGCCCCCGGACCCCCGAGGGTATTTGTCGACCAGAAGAAGACAGTGGTCCGATAAAAAACGGCGCAGGGGTGACCCGCGCCGTTTCTCATTCCAATGGCAGCGCGCCTTACTTCGGCGCCATGCGGATTGCGCCGTCCAGACGGATGACTTCACCGTTCATGTATTGCGTTTCGATCAGGAACTTCGCGGCGTTGGCGAATTCGGCCGGGTTGCCCAGACGCGAGGGGTAGGGGACCTGATGGCCAAGGCTTTCCTTCGCTTCGTCCGGTAGGCTGGCCAGCAGGGGCGTTTCAAAGATCCCCGGCGCGATGGTGTTTACGCGGATGCCAGACCGGCTAAGTTCACGGGCCGCGGGCAGGGTCATGCCGACGATGCCGCCCTTGGACGCCGAATACGCCGTCTGGCCGATCTGACCGTCGAACGCCGCGACAGAGGCCGTGTTCACGATTGCCCCTCGGGCGTTGTCCTCGACCGGGTCTTTCGCCTGAATACAGGCGGTTGCCAGACGCATGACGTTGAACGTGCCGATCAGGTTGACGCGGATCACCGTTTCAAAGTTGGCCAGTGGCATCGGTCCATCGCGGCCGACCATTTTCTCTGGCGGTCCGATCCCGGCGCAGTTCACGACGATCCGTAAAGGGGCCAGCGCGTCTGCGGTGTCGATGGCTTTTTGCACGTCCTCTTCGGAGGTCACATCGCCGCCCGCGGCCGCGCCGCCCAATTCGTCCGCCATGGCCTGCGCGGCTTCGGCGTTGCGGTCCAGAACGGTGACCTTTGCGCCGTTTTCGGCCAGCATGCGTGCCACGGCCTGACCCAGGCCAGAGCCGCCGCCGGTGACAATCGCACCATGTCCTTCGATCTTCATGTAGAGTCCTCCCTTACTTTTTCGGCAGGATGACATCCGGGTCATCCGATGCATATAGACGGTCTGCCAGATCCGCGCGGTGACGCAGAACGGCGCGCTGATTGACCGAACCTTTGTCCGTAACCTCGCCTTTGTCGAGGTCCAAGGGTTGATCCATCAGCATCACGGCTGTCACACGTCCCGAGGATCCGCCAGCCTTGGCCCCATGCGCCGCCAGCTTTTCAGCGATGGCTTCGCGCACTGCGGGGTCGCGGGTCAGGTCGGTTGCGCCGGGCGCGGCGATTTTTGCCAACCGCGTCAGGTCAGGCACCAGCAGCGCGGTCAGCCTTTCTCGGTTTTCGCCTACGATCACAGCGTCACTGGCCAGCCCGTCCATCTGATCGACCAGCTTGGCACGCAGCGCGCCCACGGCGACCCATGTTCCGGTTTGCAGTTTGAAGTTTTCGGCAATCCGCCCGTCGAAGAAAAAGCCCTTCCAGGGGTTGCCCTCTTCGGCAAATCGCAGCGCGTCGCCCAGCATGTAAAAACCTTCTTCATCAAAGGCTTCGGCGGTCATCTCGGGGTTGCGCCAGTAGCCGGGGGTGACGCCGGGGGATTTCAGGCGCACTTCCAGCTTGTCCTCGACCGGGACCAGTTTCATCACCACAGCTTGACTGGGAATGCCGACGTTGCCGGGGCCGGACTGCGGTTCGGTGCAATACAGCGCGAAGGGCGCCGTTTCGGTGGACCCAAGGCCGGTGGTCATCATGACCTTGTGGCCGACGGTGCGTTCGGCCAGTTCTTCCAATTTGGTCCAGGTGTGCTGGGCCAGACCGGCGCCCGCGTACATCATGTGCTTGAGGTTCTTGAAGAACGACTCGCGAAGCTGGTCGTCGGTTTCCATCGCCTTGGCCAGCGCTTCAAACCCTGCCGGAACCGTCAGGTGCCAGTTGGGAGAGACCTCTCGCAGGTTGCGGATGGTTTCCGCCATGCCGCCGGGCGTCGGTTTCCCGCCGTCGATGTAATATGTGCCGCCATTATACAGCACCATGTTGAAGACTTTGTTGCCAGCGGCCGTATGGCTCCACGGCAGCCAATTCACCACCACGGGCGGTTCGTCGCGCAGGTAGGAATAGCAGTCCGCGACGATTTCCTGATTCGAGGCCAGCATGCGGTTCGTCTGCGTCACGGCCTTGGGTGTGCCGGTGGTGCCGGAGGTGAACAGAAACTTTACCACGGTATCCAGACCCGTCGCGGCATGCGCGGCGTCCACGTCTTTGGGTGCGGTGCGGGCGTCAGTGAACAGCGTTGTCGAACGGCCAGCGACATTGCCTTCGGTGGTGATGACGATGATGTCTTCCGGTAGCGCCTTCAGGATCGCGTCTTCAAAGGGGGCTGCCTTCTGGGCAAAGACCGCACCGGGCGTGATCTGTTCAGAGATTCCAGACAGTTTCGCATAGTCAGAAGCGACCAGGGAGTAGGCCGGAGAGATCGCGGCAGAGGGGATGCCAACATATTGCGCCGACAGGGCAATTTCCGCGTGTTCCAGAGAATTTTCCGACAGGATCATCAGCGGCCGATCAGTGCTGAGCCCTTGGTCCAGCAGCCATTGGCCGACCTCACGAACCGTTTTGGCCAGCTGACCGTAGGTGATCTTTCGCCAGTCGTCGCCATCGCGCTCGGCCATCCAGATCGCATCGGGCGTTTTCTCGGCCCAGTAGTCGATCATGTCTGTCATCCGCTCGGGGTAGTCGGCAATCGGGTCATCGCGCCAGATGATCCACGTGCCATCGTCGCGCTTTTCCCAGTTCAACTTCGGGTCCCACAGATTGGCCTGACGGTATCCAGGTGCGTTTGCCATGCGGGTCCTCCTCCGATGATGCCCGAGAAATTCGTTTACAAGGAAACAATTTTCTGGGAAACAATCAATGCGAAAAATGAGGTGCCCCATGTCCGACAGCGAAATCGTTCTTTACGAGCTAGATGGTGATGTTGCGATCATTACCCTGAACCGTCCTGAAAAGCGTAACGCCGTCAGTGACCGGGTGATCAATGCCCTGGGCGAGGCTGTGGACCGTGCGCAGGTCGAGGCGAAGGCGGCTGTTATCTGTGGGGCAGGCAAACATTTCTGCGCGGGTCTGGACCTTGCCGAACATGTCAAACGCAGCCCGATCGACGGTATGCACCATTCCCGTGGCTGGCATGCGGTGTTCGACCGGATCGAGTCCGGCAAGATCCCCTTCTTCAGCGCCTTGCATGGCGCCGTCGTGGGCGGCGGGCTGGAGCTGGCGACGGCGACTCATATCCGCGTGGCGGATGCGACGACCTTCTTTGCCTTGCCCGAAGGCACGCGCGGCATTTTTGTCGGCGGGGGCGCTTCGGTGCGGGTTGGGCGTCTGGCCGGTGTGGCACGCATGACCGACATGATGCTGACCGGGCGCACCGTGTCCGCCGAAGAAGGCGAGCGTTGGAACCTGTGCCAGTACGTCGTGGGCGAAGGGGAAGCCAAGGCCTTTGCGATCGATCTGGCGCGTAAAGCGGCGCAGAATGCCGAGATGTCGAACTATGCCATCCTGCACGCGCTGCCCCGTATGGGCGACATGTCCCGTTCGGACGGGTTGTTCCTGGAAAGCTTCGTGGCGTCGCTGGCCTCGTCCTCTCCGGAAGCTGAAGAGCGGTTGAATGCCTTCCTGAACAAGACCGCCGCACGTCTGGCGCATCCAAGCAAATGAGCCGTCCGTCGCTGGCATCCGTTCCGACCGAAGACAGCGCGATCGACCTTGGTCCTCTGGCGGGGATGCTGGGGTTTCTGTTCCGCGTAGGACAGGTCGAAGTCTTTGACATGTTCTTTGACCAGCTGGGCAAGCTGGGGCTGAAACCGGGCGAGTTTTCCGTGCTCTGGGTCGTGCATCTGAACCCCGGCGTGCGACAGGGGGCTGTGGCGGAAAAGCTGAAGATCAAGCCCGCGCATATGGCCAAGCTGGTGCGCCGTTTCGAAACCGAAGGGCTGATCTGTCGCAAGGTGCCCGAAGGGGATCGCCGCGGGATGGAGCTGCGTCTGAGCGAAGCAGGAGACGCCTTTGTGAACGACCACGCGCAGGACTTCTTCGACTATGCGAAAAGTGAAACGGACCGCCTGAGCCCGGTTGAGGCGGAACAGCTGATCGCTCTACTACAGAAATTCACCGGACTGGGAGGACAGACATGAACTTTGACGATCTTGTCGCCATCGACATTCACACCCACGCGGAAGAGCCCTGCAACCACGGCCGCGATGACGGGTACAACGAGTTTCAGGCCGGTATGGCCAAGTACTTTAAAAACCCCGCCGGGGCCGAGGGCATGTTGCCCACCGTGCCGCAGACGGCCGAGTATTTCCGCGAACGCAAGATCGGCGCGGTGATCTTCCCCGTGGATGCAGAGCGTGAGACAGGCTTTCGCCGCTATTCCAACGAAGAAGTCGCGCAGCTTTGCGCGGAAAACGACGACATCCTGATCCCCTTCGCGTCGATCGACCCGCACAAGGGCAAGGCCGGCGTGCGCGAAGTGCGCCGTCTGGTGCGCGATTTCGGCGTGCGTGGGTTCAAGTTCCACCCGACGATGCAGGGCTTTTGGCCGAACGATCATAAGATCGCTTATGAGATGTATCAGGCGATCGAAGAAGAAGGCGCCATCGCGCTGTTCCACACCGGGCAGACCGGCGTCGGATCGGGCATGAAGGGCGGCATGGGGATGCGCCTGAAGTATTCGAACCCGGTGCACGTCGACGACGTGGCGGTGGATTTCCCGGACATGAAGATCATTCTGGCGCACCCGTCCTTCCCTTGGACCGAAGAAGGTCTGATGGTCGCGACGCACAAGCCGAACGTCTACATCGACATGTCCGGATGGTCGCCCAAGTACTTCCCGAAGATTTTCATTCAGTATGCGAACACCATCCTGAAAAAGAAGATGTTGTTCGGGTCAGACTGGCCTGCGATCACGCCGGATCGCTGGCTGGCGGATTTCGAAAAGATCGACATCAAGGACGAAGTGCGCCCGCTGATCCTGAAGGAAAACGCAATGCGGCTGCTGGGCGCGTCCTGATCCGTCAGGCTGCCTGACATTTTGGCAACGCTTGAAAATGGCGTGGGGATTCCAGACTGGGAATCGCCACGCCATTTTTGTTGGGTATACTCGGTTAATCGGACAAGGGGCTTGGGGGCTTTTTGAAGATGGGGATTTTACGCACTGTCGGGGTGGTCTGCGCCATGGCGCTGGCGGGGTGTGTGACGCCAAGTGGGACGCTGGAACAGACACGGGTGAACTTTAACGCCGCTGATCCCAGCCCTCAGGCGTTCAAGGTTTGCGGCGATATCGGCTGCGCCAATCAGGTGCCCGTGTCCCTGACGCGGGCCGAATGGCGGCACGTCCAGCGTGCTTTCCCACGTCGCGCGCGTACCCCCGGGGAAGAACGTAAATTCCTCGCCGAAGCGCTGCGGCGGCTGGAAGTGATGGTGGGAGACAAGACCGGGTACAACACCGATGAGGCGTTTTCCGGGATTCAGCTCTCGGGCAACACGCAGGACTGCATCGACGAGATGGTGAATGCCGCGGTCTATCTGGAGCTGTTGGATAACGCCGGATACCTGCGGCACCATCAGCAGGGGCGGCGGCTGACGTTGGGCATGATGACCCGGCGGTTCTGGACGCATACGGTGGTGACCATCGTGCAGCGGTCGAACGGGCAGGAGTTCATCATCGACACCTGGGCGGTGAAGATCGGGGAATTGCCCTACATCATGGATCGCGACGCCTGGGCCACGAACGAGCCGTTCCGGCGGGATTTCTAGCGTCATTTGATTTTTGATCGGCGCGGAATCAAGGGCCAAAGGCCCGCCGCGCCAGCGCCGGACCGGCCCCATGGGCCGGCGCTTTGTTTATGTTCACGCGACGATTGAACAGGGAGGGTGTTTGGCCCGGATTAAGTGGCGACCATTTATGCCCGCGGCACCGTCCCCCGGTCCAGCGCTGGCACGGCTTGCCGACAAAAGAAAAGGCGCAAGAAAAATCCTTGCGCCTTATCCATCCGATACGCTAGACCTTATCCGTGGATAAGGTGCGGTAATCATTCATTAATTTCAGAAATGACTGTTGGTTCAGTCGATATTGAAAACCAACCGTCCCCGTACTTTTCCGGCAATCAGATCATCCGCCAGTTGGTCGACGTTGTTGATGTCTTCCTGTTGCGTGATCTCGGCCAGCTTGGCGCGGTCCAGATGTTTGTCCAGCAGGTCCCATGCGGCCAGACGGCGCGCCTTGGGGGCCATGACCGAATCCACGCCTGCCAGCGTGACGCCGCGCAGGATAAAAGGCATCACGGTGGCGGGCAGGTCAAAGCCCTGCGCCAGACCACAGGCCGCGACGGTGCCGTCGTATTTCATTTTCGACAGAACGTTCGCCAGCGTGGTGGAGCCGACGGAATCTACCGCGCCTGCATAGAGTTCCTTATCCAACGGGCGGCCCTTTTCGGACAGCGTGTTGCGGTCGACGATTTCGGTCGCGCCGAGGGATTTCAGATAGGGCTCTTCTTCGGCCCGGCCGGTCGAGGCCGCGACGGTGTAGCCCATCGAGGACAGCAGCGAGATCGCAAAAGACCCCACACCGCCGGATGCGCCGGTGACAAGGATCGTGCCGCTTTCGGGGGTGACGCCCGCGTCGATCAGGCGCTGCACGCACAGCGCGGCAGTGTAGCCGCCGGTGCCGATCGCCATGCATTCCGCGCCGCTGAGGTTCGCGGGTTTCGGCAGCAGCCAGTCGGATTTCATCCGTGCGTATTGTGCGTAGCCGCCCCAGTGAACCTCTCCCACGCCCCAGCCGTTCATGATGACTTCGTCGCCGACCTTGTAGTCGGGGCTGTCAGAGGCGGTGACTTCGCCCGCGATGTCGATGCCGGGCACCATCGGGAAGCGACGGACGACGGGGCTTTTGCCGGTGATGGCGAGCGCGTCTTTGTAGTTCATCGTGGTGTGACGAACGCGGATGGTGACGTCGCCTTCGGGCAGGTCGTCGGTGGTGGCGGTTGTCCAGCTACCAGACTGCTGCTTGGTCTCTTCGTCGCGGGTGATGACGTAGGCTTTGAACTCTTCGGCCATAGGCTCCTCCTGTGCTTGGGACAGGGGTAGCGGGTTCGCGGCGCGGCGTCGAGTCGGCTTAGTCGGTCAACGTGGCCTTGGCGGCCAGCGCGATGAACTGGGCGTATTCGTCATCGGTGAGGCCCGGCAGGATGTCGGATTGCAGCGTCTCGACCACCGGGGTCATGCGGGCCAGCAGATCGGTGCCTTCTTGGGTCAGAGCCAGTTCGCGGGCGCGTTTGTCGCGGCGGCTGATGCGGCGGGCGATCAGGCCCTTTTGTTCCAGCCGGTCGATGACCGACCCTGTGGTGGCGCGGTCCTTGGCGATGGCGGTGGCAAGGCCCGCCTGATCGATGCCTTCGTTTTCGCGCAGGGCGTCCAGCGTGACATATTGGATCGGTGTCAGGTCGAATCCGGCGGCTCGGGTCTGATCGGTGAAGACCTTGGTCGACAGCTGGTGGAGCCGGCGGATCAGGTGTCCGGGCAGCGCGGCGCTGCGGGTTTTGATTGGAGTGTCTGACATGTTGTCAGGGGTTTAGCAGGTAAAGATACGTCTGCATATCATTTTTGTTGACCGTGCTGACGCGGCCTTATAGTAAGTCTACGTATCAATTTGTGGGAGGAGCCCAATGCAATACCACCTGAACGGTTTCCGCGCCGGGGATCCGACGCTGTTTGCAGCCGCCCCGGGACGTAGCGATGACGCGCCGATGCCGGATGTACTGGACGTGCTGATCGTTGGGTGTGGGCCTGCGGGGCTGACGCTGGCCGCGCAGTTGGCGGGCTTTCCCGAGATCACGACCCGGATCGTGGAACGCAAGGACGGGCCGATCGAACGCGGTCAGGCCGACGGCGTATCCTGCCGGTCGATGGAGATGTTTCAGGCCTTTGGCTTTGCCGAAACAGTGAAGGAGCAGGGCTACTGGGTGAACGAGACCACGTTCTGGAAGACCGACGAGGACGAAGGCAAGATCGCGCGGATCGGACGTGTGCAGGACGTGGAGGACGGGTTGTCCGAGATGCCCCATATGATCCTGAACCAGGCGCGGGTGCATGACATGTACCTTGACGTCATGCGGAAATCGCCGTCGCGCTTGGTGCCCGACTACGGTGTCGAACTGGTTGATCTGGTGGTGGACCCTGAGGGCGGGGATCATCCCGTCGCGGTGACCCTGCGCCATAAGGACGGCGAAGAACAGACCGTGCGCACCCGCTATGTCGTCGGCTGTGACGGCGCGCGAAGCGGTGTGCGCAAGGCCATTGGCCGAGAGCTGGTGGGCGACAGTGCCAACAAGGCCTGGGGCGTTATGGATGTGCTGTGTGTCACGGATTTCCCTGACGCCCGCTGCAAGACGCTGATCCAGTCGGCGGAAAAGGGCAACGTGCTGATTATCCCGCGCGAAGGCGGCTATCTGGTGCGGCTGTATATCGAGATGGACAAGCTGGGCGAGGGCGAGCGGGTGGCCAGCCGGAACCTGCAGGTCGACGATCTGATCGGTGCGGCGCAGTCGATCTTTGCGCCTTATACGTTAGACGTGAAACACGTCGTCTGGTGGTCGGTTTATGAAATCGGGCAGCGCCTAACGGATAAGTTCGACGACGTGCCCGAAGGGTCAGACCGCCTGCCGCATGTGTTCATCGCGGGCGACGCCTGTCACACCCATAGCCCCAAGGCGGGGCAGGGTATGAATGTGTCGATGGGCGATACGTTTAACCTTGGGTGGAAGCTGATTTCGGTGCTGACCGGACGCGCGGCGCCAGAGTTGCTGCATAGCTATTCCGCCGAACGTCAGAAGGTGGCGCAGGACCTGATCGATTTTGACCGCGAATGGTCGCAGATCATGTCAGCGCGGCCTGATGGGGCGGCTGGGGATACGCCGACGTTCCAGAAGTACTTTGTCGAACATGGCCGTTATACCGCCGGGTTTTCCGTGACTTATGAGCCTTCGACCCTGACCGGAGAGGGCGCGCATCAGGCGCTGGCAACGGGTTTCCCGGTCGGAGAGCGTTTCCACTCGGCTCCAGTCGTCCGGCTGGCCGATGCCAAGCCTATGCAGCTTGGGCATGTGGCACGGGCGGATGCGCGGTGGCGGGTCTATTGCTTTGCCGGGGCGGACGACACGGGTGCGTCTGGCGGGGCCATTGCCAAACTGTGCGACGCGCTGGCGGCGTCGGGATCGTGGTGGCGCGATCTGTTGCGCGAGGGCGAAGACCTTGATGCGCTGATCGACCTGCGGGCAGTGTTCCAGCAGGGGTTCCGCGATCTGGCGTTCGAGGACATGCCCGCGCTGTTGCGCCCCTCGAAGGGGCAGTTCGGTCTGACGGATTATGAAAAGGTCTTTTGTGCCGATCCGCGCGCGGGCGATATTTTCGATATGCGCGGGATCGATCGGGCCGAAGGGGCGATCGTGATCGTTCGGCCCGATCAATATGTGGCGGATATTCTGCCGCTGGATGACGGCGCGGGGTTGCAGCAGTTCTTTGCCGGGGTGTTCACCTGACCCCGGCCAAGATCACTTGGTCAGGATCAGCTTGCCCGCGCGGGTGATCCGCAGCACGTAAGTTTTGTCGTCCAGCACGATCTGCGCCAGCGATCCGTGCGGGATCAGGTCATGCGCGTCGTGGGTGACCGGCACCTCGGTCATCGGCACCTCGGTCACAGGCGATGTGGTCTGGGAATGCATCATGGCGTCGGGCTCCAGATCAGGGGTTGGGGGGCTTCGCGGAAGGCAAACCGCTTGAGGTGGTCTTCGATCACGCGCTGGGCGGTTCGCAGCCCGTCGATGTCGGGCGCGCTGACCCGGATATCCAGCCCGCGACCGTCCGCGTGCAGCTTGGCCGGGCCAGAGCGCAGGTCCACAGCCCCGTTTTCCGTATCAAATTCGACTGGCACCTTGTTTCCGAAGTGCTTGCAGAGCGTCTGCAAGTACTTGGATGCATTACTGGTTTCATATCGTGTTCGCGATGAGAGCATGGGCACACCTTATTTCCGATTCTTTTAATAAGGTATTTTCGTGTGTCGTGTTTGGCAAGCCCGAAAAGGCTGTGCGCAAACGAACGCCGCCCGTCTGGATCAGACGGGCGGCGCAGGTGTTTTCAGGCTTTGGGCCGGGGTTACAGCATCATCTGATAGCTGGAGGGCACATAGCGGAAGGTGCCATCGCCTTGGTCTTCGACATAGCCCACCGCGGGGAAGGGCATGTGATAACCGATGAAGGGCACACGGTCGGCCGACAGCATTCCCAGCACGGTCTTGCGTGTCTGGGCGGCCTGTTCCTTGTCGGCGTCAAAGCGCACCTCCCATTCCGGATGGGCCAGCGACCAGACGTAGTGGTTGGCGGTATCGGCAAAGACCAGCAGCTGCTTGTCACCCGATTCCAGCATGTAGGTCATATGGCCAGGGGTATGGCCGGGGGCAGCCATGCCGGTGATGCCAGAAACTACGCTGCCACCGTCGCCGATAAAGGTCATCTTGTCGGCAAGCGGGCGCACCTTGGCTTCGAACCCGTCGTTGTTCTGGCCGGCCCAATGGTCGAATTCCGCCTGACCTGTGACATAGCGGGCGTTGGCGTAGGTCGGGCTGCCATCCGCGGTCGTCAGGCCGCCGATATGGTCGCCGTGCATATGGGTGATGACCACGATGGTGACGTCTTCGGGGGCGTAACCTGCCTGTTGCAGGGCAGGCAGCGTGCCTTCGGCATTCAGGCCGGTGTCGAACAGCACGACCTCGTCCCCGGTGTTCACGACCGTGGGGGTGAAGAAGAACTGGGTTTTGTCGGCAGGGATGAAGTTTTGCTGGCTGACTTCGGCGAATTCCTCGGCCGAGACGTTCATGCCGAAGGTGCCTTGCGGGTCTTCGACGGTGCGGGTGCCCGCCAGAAGGGTCGAGACTTCGAAATCGCCCATCATGAAGCCGCGTTTCTTTGCGTTATCGCTCATCATGTTTTGGGCAGTTGCGGGGGTAGAAAGGGTGCTGAGGGCACCGGCGAAAGGAAGCGCCGCACCGGCGGTCAGGGCGCTGCGTCGGGTGATCAGTTTCATGGAGAGTCCTCCCAGACTGGTTGCAGTGCCGGGAAGTTAATCTGATGCAACCTCGTTTCCAGTCGCGGTTTCGTGATCAGATCAGCCTTTGGCGTCCTTCGATCGGGCGATGGCCCCGGCGGCGATGACCGACAGCGCGAACAGGATCGCGACGACGCAGACGATGGTGGGGCCTGTCGGTGTGTCGAGCGTATAGGAGGCGTTCAGCCCGCCCAGCACCGACACCGCAGCGATGATCGTGGCAGCGATAGCCATTGCCTCGGGCGTGCGGGCGAAGGGGCGGGCGGCGGCGGCGGGGATGATCAGCATGGCGGTGATCAGCAACGCGCCGACGACCTTGATCGCGACGGCCACGACGATGGCAAGCGCGATGGTCAGCACCAGTCCTTCACGCTTTGGGTCATAGCCTTCGGCCACGGCCAGATCGGGGTTCAGCGTCGCGGTCAGCAGCGCGTTCCAGCGCCAGGCAATCAGGGCCAGCACGAAAGCTGCGCCGCCCCAGATGACCGCCAGATCTGCGGGCATCACTGCAAGGATGTCGCCAAAGAGGTACGCCATGAGGTCGATCCTGACGCCGCTGAGGAAGGAGGCTGCCACCAGACCGAAGGCCAGCGCGCTATGGGCCAAAACACCAAGGGTAGTGTCCATGGCAAAGCCCCGGCCCGACAGGGTCGACACGGTCAGCGCCATGATCAGCGACACAGCCAGAACGCCGCCGAAGACCGAAGCCGAGAAAGTCAGCGACAGCGCCACGCCCAGCAGCGCGGCATGGGCCGTTGCGTCGCCGAAATAGGCCATGCGCCGCCAGACGACGAAGCAGCCCAAGGGGGCGGCGGCGATGGCAAGACCTAGCCCGGCCAGCGCGGCGCGCACAAGGAAATCATCCAGCAGGGTCATTTCGGGGCCTCATCGGGGGTGGCGTGATCGTGGTCGTGCGGGTGGTGATGCCCGTGCCCGTGCCCGTGGTCGTGCCCGTGCCCGTGCCCGTGGCCATGGTCATGAGTGTGATCATGATGGTGGTCGTGGTGATGGGTATAAAGCGCCATGGTCCCCATCGTCCCGGCCCCGAAGAGTGCGCGGTATTCCGGCGCAGAGGCCACGTGACTGGGTTCGCCCTGACAGCAGATGTGGCTGTTAAGGCAGATGACGCGGTCGCTTGCGCTCATCACCACATGCAGGTCGTGGCTGACCATCAGGACTGCGCAGCCTGTTTCGCGGCGGACCATTTCGATGCGGTCGTAAAACGCGGCGGTTCCGGGCTGGTCCAGACCTTGGGTCGCCTCATCCAGCACGAGCAACTGCGGGTGGGACAGCAGCGCGCGGGCCAGCATGACGCGTTGGAACTGACCGCCAGAGAGGACGTTCATCTGCCGATCTGCCAGATCCTCGATCCCCGCTTTGGCCATCGCATCTTGGATCGCTGACCGGTCGACATCGCGTCGCAGCCGCAGCATCCGCGACACCGTCATCGGCAAGGTCGGGTCCAGATGAACGCGTTGCGGAACATAGCCGATGCGAAGCCCCTTTTGCCGGGTGACTGTCCCGGTGGATGGGGCCAGTGATCCGATCAGCACGCGCAACAGCGTGGATTTGCCGGACCCGTTCGGGCCGACGATTGTTACGATCTCTCCGGCGTTCAGGCTGACGGACACGCGGTCCAGCACCGTGGCCTCGCCAAAGCGGACCGAGACGTCTTTGAGGGCAAACAGGCTCATGTCGGGGGTGCGGCCTTTGGGCGATATGGATCAGTCGGGATGGCCAATACGCGGGTTTGGCCCTTTTGGGAACCTGCATAGCCCCCTGTGGGGCGGTCTGCAAATCCGTGTATTGTTATGTAATAACATTTCATATACCTGTCCATCAAAACCATGCACGATAAGGAGACACCGATGCGCACCACCCTGATTTTAAGCTCTGCCGCGGTTCTTGGGATGACGGGGCTTGCCCAGGCTGAGGTGCCGCGCGTGGTGGCGGACATCCCGCCGGTGCACTCGCTCGTGGCGATGGTGATGCAAGGGGTCGGTGCACCAGACCTTCTGGTGCCGCCGGGTGCGTCGCCGCACGGCTATGCGATGCGGCCGTCCGAAGCGGTCGCGCTGGACCGAGCCGATGCGGTTTTCTGGATGGGCGAGGGGCTGACGCCTTGGCTGGGCAAATCGCTAGAGGCGCTGGCCGCTGACGCGCAGGTTGTGGAACTGGCCGAGGCTGAAGGCACGACCGTGCTGGGGTTTCGCGATGGCGTAACCTTTGAGGTGATCGGTGATGCGCACGGTGACGAACATGCGCATGACGATGACCACGGGGATGAGCTTGCGCATGACGATGACCACGCAGATCATGCCGAAGATGACCATGCGGATCACGACGATCATGATGATGACGGCCACGGTCATGATGATCATGATGAAGCTGCGCAGGCGCATGATGATCATGACCATTCGGGTGACGATCCGCATGCATGGCTCGACCCCGAAAACGCGCGTGTCTGGGTGGGTGTGATCGCCGATACGCTGAGCGGTCTGGACCCCGAGAATGCTGCCACCTACGCAGCCAACGCCACGCAGGCCCGCGCTGATCTGAACGGGCTGATCGACGAGATCGAGGCGCAGCTAGAGCCTGTCCGTGACACCAAATACGTCGTCTTCCACGACGCTTATCAGTATTTCGAAAACCGCTTCGACATTGCTGCGGCGGGCGCGATTTCGATCGCCGACGCCTCGGACCCGAGCCCAGCGCGGATTGCAGAAATTCAGGCAGAGATCCAATCGCAGAAAATTTCCTGCGCTTTTTCCGAACCACAGTTCAACCCGGCCCTTGTCGAGACGGTCTTTGCGGGCATCGACGCCAAGGCGGGCGTCATGGACCCGATCGGCGCGGATTTGACCCCGGGCGCGGCGCTATATCCCCAACTGCTACAGGGGTTGTCGGGCAGCTTGGTGGATTGCTTGGAATAAGCGGATCGTCAGAAAACAGGGGTATTCCGGGGCGAACGGGCGCCTCGGGGCCCTACACAATAATTCTGAAAGGGAAGTGGCTGGGGTGGTAGGATTCGAACCTACGGTGCGCGGTACCAAAAACCGGTGCCTTACCACTTGGCTACACCCCAACGTGACGCGCTGATTACTCTGCACGCTTCATGGGTTCAAGCCCTTTTGGTTTAAAAAATTGTGACCAAGGGCAAACAAAATGCATCGGCCCCTGTTACTCGGTCGGGGCTTGGTGGGTCAGCAGGTCACGATCGCTCTTTTCGCGGCGTTCTTCTTCGACGATGGCTTCCAGTTCGTGGTCCGCGTGGGCCTGTACGTCCAGCGCTGTTTCCGGCGTGGCGGTGGGTGCGGCAGCCGCAGGGGCGCTGTCGTCCTTGGTCAGACCAAGGCCTTCGCCGCCGGCCCCGATCAGGCGATAGGTCGGTTCGGGCATCCCGATTCCGGCCGAGGTCAACGCAGCCATACATTGCCGGATGGTTTCGCCGCGGGCCGCCACCAGAGAGGTGTCGCGCTGATTGATCCAGCCCACGATGCGCAGGGTGACGGTGCTGTCGCCGATGCCGTCGATCCAGGTGTCAGGTGCAGGCGTTTCCAGCACGAAGGGCAGGGCGGTCATCGTCTCTAGCGCGGTCTTGGCGGCCAGCGCCATGTCGGCGTTGGGATCAATGCCGATGTCGAACAGGAATCGGCGTTCGTCGTTCATCGAATAGTTCACGATGCGGCTTTTGAAGACGGTCGCGTTGGGGATGCGGATGTGGTTGCCGTCGTAAGACAGAAGGATCGTGGCGCGGGATGTGAGCCGGATCACCTTGCCTTCGTCGCCGTTGATTTCGACCGCATCATTGGGGCGGAACGGCTGGCGGATCGACAGCATGATCGAGGCAATGAAATTTTCCACCGTGTCGCGCACGGCAAAACCGATGGCCAGACCGATGATCCCCGCAGCGCCAAGGATCGTGGACAGCAGCGCGGTGGCGTTCAGGATATCAAGGCCCACCACGATCCCTGCGATCACGAAGGCCAGCCGGATCACCTGACGATAGATGTCCGCGATAAAGGCATTGGGGGCCAGACGGTCCCAAGGTTGCTTCATCCGGGCGATGACGATGCCGATGAAGACGACGATCAGGAAGGCGGTGAAAGCGATGATCAGAAGGGGCGACCAGGCGATCAGGTCGTACATGCGTTTCTCGAACCGCTCCATCGCCGGGTTAAGGCGGCGGGCGACGTCCGTGGTCTCGGACACCTCGTTGCGGATGGCGACGACGCCTTCGACTCGGGCCGCCAGTCCGTTCAGTTCATCTAGACTTTCCGCGTCCAGCGTGGTGCCGCGCAGGGTGACGATGCCGGAATTGACGGTGACGGTGATGTCCTCGTAGCCGTCAAGTTCGGACAGGATATCCCGGATGCGGGTCGCGATGGCGGCGTCCTGCGTCGCGTCTTCGGAGACAGAGATCGTACCAGAGGGCTGGTCGCCTTCCTGCGCCGCGACAGCGGACACACCGATAGACGACAGAAATAGCGAAGCGGCCAGAAGGCTGGCAAAAAGGATGCGGATCATGGAACTGATTTTCTGAAATAAAGTCAGATCGATCCTAACGTGGGCTGGGTGGGGATCAATCCCTCAGTTCGGCCCGGTCCACACCCCAAAGTGCGGTTTTCGGCGCCCAGCCCTTAAAGCCTGCCACCTGAAGGCGGCACCAATCGGGCAAGCATTGGTCCAACCGGGCCACGACGCCCAGCTCCAGCTGCGCTGTCACGGGGGATTTGTCGTTGGGGCGGGCATGGATATCCAGCATGTCCTTCTGGATCAGCACGGTGCGCACGCCCGACAGCAGGGAATGGTGAATCCAGCCACCCACGCCTTCCTGATCCACGACGCGCCGCCAGTGGCCGTGTTCGGCCGTGATCTGCAGCGGCATGTTGCGGCGCATGAAGACCCAGTCGATGCGGTGGGTGACACTGGGGCCACGGCGGGCGTTGCCCTTGGAGGCTTTCATGGACACGTAGCGCGGCAGGGGGAGGTGCGTGATCGCGCCGACCTGCTGTTCAGGCTCTGCCCCGTCCGTTTCGGTGGCCAAGCCGGGCGAAACCGCGCCCGAGACCCCGATCAACAACGATAGCGCGACTGCGCGAAACCACTTCTGCCCCATGGTGATACCCAAAATTGCCCGCAATACGCTGGCGGTTCTTGTGCCGCCGCTTTGTTTCGGTCACTTTGCCCCTAAGTTCAGAATTTTGGAAGCTGGTGGAGGGCCTTCATGCCAACTCAACGTCTAAGTGTTGTCGTTACGCGACGCTTGCCCGAGCGGGTCGAAGCGCGGATGGCAGAACTCTTCGACGTGACGCTGGGTCCGCGCGAGGATCGGCCGATGGATCGTGCGGAACTGGCCGAAGCGATCCGCACGGCTGATGTGCTGGTGCCGAACCTGCGGGACAAGATCGATCGGGGCCTGATCGCTCAGGCCGGAGAGAACCTGCGGCTGATCGCGAATTTCGGCGCGGGCGTGGACCATATCGACGTCGCAACCTGTCGTGAGCGTGGCATTCTGGTGTCGAATACGCCCGATGTGGTGACGGATGATACCGCCGACATGACGATGGCGCTGATCCTTGCTGTCACGCGGCGTATCCCGGAAGGACTGGCGCAGATGCAGTCAGGCGATTGGGGCGGTTGGAGCCCCGGTGCCCTGCTGGGTGGTCGAATCGCCGGCCGTCGTCTGGGTATCCTTGGCATGGGCCGGATCGGTCAGGCGGTGGCGCGGCGGGCGAATGCCTTTGGGATGCAGGTGCATTACCACAACCGCAAGCGCCTGCGCGAAGAGACAGAAACCGAATTGCAGGCGACCTATTGGGAAAGCCTTGATCAGATGGTCGCGCGTGTCGACGTTATTTCGATCAACTGCCCGCATACGCCGTCAACCTATCACCTGATGAACGCACGGCGTCTGAAGCTGATGAAGCCCGAGGCGGTGATCGTGAACACGTCGCGGGGCGAGGTGATCGACGAACATGCGCTGACGCGGATGCTCAAGGCGCAGGAAATCGCGGGCGCGGGTCTGGATGTCTATGATTATACGGATGAAAACAACGCCGACCTGCGGACACTGCAGAACGTCGTGCTGTTGCCGCATATGGGGTCGGCCACGCGCGAAGGCCGGGCCGAGATGGGCGAAAAAGTGATCATCAACATCAAAACGTTCGCCGATGGTCACCGTCCGCCAGATCAGGTTTTTGCCGGATTGTTGTGACTTCCTTCGCATCAGCGGCAAAAATTAACCCTTCGTTTCCACTTTGCTGAGACGCTGTGGCCCAGGGACAGCATCGGCTGATCCCGGTGTTGACCAGAGGTGTCGTCATGAAGGATCACGTCAGCCCGGTCGCGGCGGCGGGCCCGCGACCTGATCGCGAAGAATTCCTGAACCGCATGATCGGATCGCTTTCCGAAACGATCGAAGATGTCGTCGGGGTGGAAGATGCGGAAAGCTTTATCGGTGTCGTCGGACGGCGCATCGGCAACAGCGATCTGGCCGAAATGCCCGCAACCGAAGACGTGGACGCCAAATCCGTCGGCGACCATCTGGCGGAATTCAAACGCCGGATCGGCGGCGAATTTCAGGTCACGTCGATCGATGGCGCGACGGTGACCTTCGAAAACACGCGCTGTCCTTTCGGGGCCGAGGTCACAGGCCGCACGTCGCTGTGTCAAATGACGACGAATGTCTTCGGGCGTGTCGCAGCAAATGCGACGGGCTATGCCAACGTGTGTGTGCACAAGGCGATTTCCCGGGGCGACCCGACGTGTGTGGTAACGGTCAGATTGGCGCGTGAGGCCAAAGAAGATGACGGTGGACAGGATTTCTACGGCTGAACCCGACGGGTATATCGCCGGGGCCGTGGCCATGCTGGCTGCGGTGCCCGGCGTTGCGTTCCTGTTGCGCGCAGACGGCAGCGTTCTGGGCGGCAACGACGGATTCGACGCGCGTATGCGCGAGGTCTTCGCCTCGGGCGGGCCCGGGACCGGGGCCGGCACGTTGGTGCCGCTGCTGCGGGATGTGCTGGGAACCGATCAGCCGCGGTTTCATCGATTTGCGCTGCCGGACGGATCGACTTTGGGGTTCTATTGCCACCGGTTCGAAATCCCCGGCCTCGCGCCTTTGGTGCTGGTCCAAGAAGATCGCCGCCGTGCGCCTGAACGTGCCAAGTCCGTCGTGCCGCATCACCTGATTAAGCTGGAAGAAGAGCGGGAAGCCGCCCGCGCCAAGGAACGCCGCCTGCGGCAAGAAGCGCAGCATTGGCGGCAAATCTCAATGACCGACCGGATGACGGGGCTGTTGAACTCCACCGGGTTCCGCGACCGGGTGGATGCAACGTTGAAAACCTGCGCCCGGTCAGTGCTGGTCTATGCCGATCTGAACGGGTTCAAACAGGTCAATGACACTCTGGGTCACGCGGCCGGTGATAAGCTGCTGAAAGATATGGCCGAAACGCTCAAGATGGCGACGCGGGCCACGGATCTGGTGGGGCGCGTCGGGGGGGACGAATTCGCGATCCTGCTGACGGAATGTTCCGATGCGGACCGCGATACCGTTGTGCGCCGTTTGCAAAATGCCATGGCGCGGCGTTTTCCCGTGGACCGGCGCGACGGCTCTCCGGTGATGATCCTGCGGGTCAGCGCCGCCATGGGCTATGCCACCTACCCGGACGAGGCCGGGGATGTGGATTCGCTTTTGATCCTTGCCGATTCCCGCATGTATGCGGACAAAAACGGCAAGGGTCACACGCGACGTGGCGCTTAGCGGCTGGCCCCCGGCACCCAAAGGACGTCGCCGTCGCCATTCTGGTTCGCCACGCGGCTGGCAACGAAGAACCAGTCGGACAGGCGGTTCAGGTATTTGACCGCGATGTCGTTGCAGCCCTCTTCGGTCAGCAGTGCCACGGCAAGCCGTTCGGCCCGGCGGCTGACAGTGCGGCATTGATGCAGATGGGCCGACAGGGCCGTCCCACCGGGCAGGACAAAGCTGCGCAACGGGGCCAGATCTTTGTTCATCGCATCGATCTCGGCTTCCAGCCGGTCCACTTGGCTGGCGATCATACGCAGCGGTGGATACTCGGCCTGCGCATCGGCGGCCATGTTCGGGCGGCAAAGGTCAGCGCCCAGATCGAACAGGTCATTCTGGATGCGGGCCAGCGCCTCGTCCATTTCGCCTGTCGAATGCAGGCGGGCAAGCCCGGTGACCGCGTTGGTTTCATCGACCGTTCCGTAGGCTTCGACACGCAGAGATGGTTTGGGCACGCGGGTGCCATCGCCAAGGGCGGTTTCGCCAGCGTCGCCGGTACGGGTGTAAATTTTGGACAGGACAACCATTTCAGCCTCCGCGCCGCAGCCAGACGAAACCAAGGATCAGGATGACCGCGACCAGCTGTGCGATGATCCGCAACTGCATGACCTTATTGGCCTTTTTTCCGTCAGATCCGACGGCAAAGCCACCGATGCCGTAAAGAAGGATGCCGGCCACGACCAAAACGGCCAGCGCGACGATGATAAATAACGGGTCTTGGAGCATTGGGTCCTCCTGCGGTTTTGCCTGATGTAGCGGTCTGCGCGGGAAAAGCGAACCCGCCATTTCCGCGCAGGTCAGCCTTTGGCCAGAATCCAGTCCAGCGCACGGGTCGGCAGAAGGCGTCGCGCCACGTTCATCGCGTGCGTCGGTGTGGTGACGCGATACCGGGCGCGGGGGCGTGGGGCCTCTAGCGCGCGGAGCAGGGCGGCCGTGGTCGCCTCGGGGCCCAGCTCAAAGGGATCACGCTTTGGCGCGGCATACAGGCGCTTTAGCAACGTCGCCTCATATTGCGCTTTGCGGGGGGAGTTTTCCCAATCGATAAACCGTTCGAACAGCGGCTGACTGTTTTTGCGGATCTGGCTGGTGATCGGGCCGGGCTCTAGCAGGATGACATGAATCGGCGTATCGCGCATTTCGATCCGCAGAGTGTCGGTCAGGCCCTCCAAAGCGAATTTGGATGCGACATAGGCCGATCGCCAAGGCGCGGTCACAAGGCCCAAGACCGAGGAACAATTGATGATACGTCCATGGCCCTGCGACCGCATCACGGGGATTACCCGGCGGGTCAGGTCATGGGGGCCGAAAAGGTTCGTGTCGAATGTCAGGGCCAGCGCTTCGCGCGGCAGGTCTTCGGACGCGCCGGGCAGGGCGATGGCCCCGTTGTTGTACAGGGCGTCAAGAGTACCACCCGTCGCGGCCAGCACCTTGTCCAACGCGTCGCCAATGCTGTCGGGGTCGGTGTAATCCAAGCGGTACGAGTCGAATCCTTCATCCCGCAAGCGGTTAACATCATCGTCTTTTCGGCAGGTGGCGAAGACGCGCCAGCCTTTTTCCCGAAGGCCATGCGCCGCATGATAGCCAATGCCCGAAGAGCATCCTGTGATGAGGATCGTGCGGTCGGGCATTGGTGGTGTCAGGCTAGCTGGATCAATCGGCGGCGGTCAGCAGGAAGTCTGCCATCCAGCCGATGCGACCGGATTCGCTGACCCGCAGTTTCAGCCAGCCGTTGCCGGGGTCAGACAGCACTTCGACCTCGTCACCGCGCGCCAGACGGCCCACGATAGAATAGTTGGTGCCAGGGCCATTGCGCATGTTCACGCGGTTGCCGGTGACCGACCGCATATCGGGGCCGACGTTATCTACGGCCACTTCGATCGCGCCGGACGCAGGGGCCGCGCCGGGGGCTTCCTGTTCGCGGCCGACCACGTTGCCGAACGACGCAAGAACGGCCGGATCAACGGCGGCAAGTTCTTCTTCGTTCGGGGTGCGCAGATCGAAGTTGGGCTGAGAAAATGCCACGCGGGTGACGGCAGGTTGCGTCGCCTTGGGGGCGATCACGGGCGTCGTATCAGTGGCCGCGTCTTCAGACCGGGTCGACACCTGAATGGCGTCTTTCTTTGCCGGCTCAGCCTCGGCCGTGGGGACCATGGGTTCGAAATCTTGGCCGCCGCTCATCTCGTAGAACGCCCAGGCGAGGAAGATGAAAGTGAGGAAGATGAACTTAGACATGGTTGGCTCCGATTATCAGCGGTGAGTCAACGACTTGTGAACCTGAGAGTTCCTTATAATCCGATTCGTGGGGTTTAGAAGTTTAACTAACGGTTAATTTTAAGGTGTGACCTTTACCGTCCCAGACGACTCAGAGTACACATCATCTATGAGCGATCTGGTAGATGACCCCAATATGGGCGGTGCTGAAAGCACAGAGCCGCTGTCCCGTGCCATCGGTGACAGGTACCTGACCTATGCGCTTTCCACGATTATGCACCGTGCCCTGCCGGATGCGCGCGATGGGCTGAAGCCGGTCCACCGCCGGATTCTCTATGCCATGCGGGAACTTCGCCTTGGCGCGGGCAGCCGATTCCGGAAATCATCGAAGATTTCGGGCGACGTGATGGGCAACTTTCACCCGCACGGCGATCAGGCGATCTACGACGCCATGGCGCGTCTGGCGCAGGACTTTAACGTCCGTTACCCGCTGGTCGACGGGCAGGGGAACTTTGGCAATATCGACGGCGATAACCCCGCTGCCAGCCGGTATACGGAGGCGCGTCTGACCGCCATCGCCGAGGCGATGATGGAAGGTCTGGCGGAAAACGCCGTTGATTTCCGCGACAACTATGACGGGACGCTGACCGAACCGGTCGTGCTGCCTGCGGCGATCCCCAACCTGCTGGCCAATGGGTCCTCGGGCATCGCGGTCGGCATGGCCACCAACATTCCGCCGCACAATATTGATGAGCTTTGCTCTGCCGCGCTGCACCTGATCAAGGTGCCGGACGCGCGGGATGAAACGCTGCTGAACTATGTGCCTGGCCCGGATTTTCCGACCGGCGGTATCATGGTCGAACCGCGCGAAAGCGTGGCAGAGGCCTACCGTACGGGGCGCGGGTCGTTCCGCCTGCGTGCCAAGTGGGAAAAAGAAGACCTTGGTCGCGGCCAGTGGCAGATCGTTGTTACCGAGATCCCGTATCAGGTGCAGAAATCTCGTCTGATCGAGAAGATAGCTGAGCTGATCCAGACCAAGAAGGTTCCGATCCTTGCCGATATCCGGGACGAATCTGCCGACGATATCCGTATGGTGCTGGAGCCGCGGTCCAAGGCTGTCGATCCCGACGTTCTGATGAACATGCTGTTCCGCAATTCCGATCTGGAAGTGCGGTTCAGCCTGAACATGAACGTGCTGATCGACGGCGTGACGCCCAAGGTCTGTTCGCTGAAAGAAGTGCTGCGCGCCTTCCTGGATCATCGCCGGGACGTCTTGCTGCGCCGGTCCGTTCACCGGATGGAAAAGATCGACCACCGGCTGGAGGTCTTGGAAGGGTTCATCATTGCCTTCCTCAACCTTGACCGTGTGATCGACATTATCCGGTATGACGATGATCCCAAGGCCGCGCTGATGGCCGAAGATTGGTCGGTAAAACGCGGGCGCGCTGCGGATGAGGCTGCTTATGTCAGCCCAATCGGTGTGGACGACGAAGGCGAACTGACCGAGGTTCAGGCCGAAGCGATCCTGAACATGCGCCTGCGGTCCTTGCGCCGTCTGGAAGAGTTGGAGCTGATCCGCGAACGCGACGCGCTGATGGAAGAACGCGCCGGGTTGGAAGACCTGCTAGAGTCCGAAGAGGTCCAGTGGTCCACCGTGGCCGAGCAGGTGAAAGAGGTCAAAAAGACCTTTGGCGCCAAATCCGAAGGCGGCGCGCGCCGCACCCTGATCGAAGAGGCGGGCGAGGTCGAAGACGTCCCACTGGAAGCTATGATCGAACGCGAACCGATCACGGTGGTCTGTTCGAAAATGGGCTGGGTGCGCGGCATGAAAGGTCACATCGACCTGACGCAGCAGCTGAAATTCAAGGACGGGGACGAAGGCCGTTTTGTCTTTCATGCAGAGACGACCGACCGGTTGCTGGTCTTCGGCTCGAACGGACGATTCTACACTGTGTCAGCGGCAAACCTGCCGGGCGGACGCGGCATGGGGGAACCTCTGCGCCTGATGATCGACCTGCCGAACGAGGCAGAGATCGTCGATATCCTGATCCATCGTCCGGGGGGCAAGCTGATCGTCGCCTCGACCGCCGGGGATGGTTTCCTTGTGGGGGAAGACGACGTGCTGGCTCAGACACGCAGCGGCAAGCAGGTGTTGAACGTGCGCGGCGATGTGTCGGCGCTGTGCTGTAAGCCGGTGGCGGGCGATGCGGTCGCCGTGGTGGGTGAGAACCGCAAGGTACTGGTCTTTATGCTGGACGAGCTTCCGGAAATGGGGCGCGGTAAAGGGGTTCGGCTGCAGAAATACAAAGACGGCGGCCTGTCTGATCTGACCGTCTTCACCCTTGCCGATGGACTTAGCTGGCATGATCCGGCGGGTCGGACGCGGGTCGAAACCAATCTGGAAGAATGGTTGGGCAAACGCGCAGGCACAGGCCGGATGGCCCCGCGCGGCTTCCCGCGGGACAATAAGTTCAACTAAGAATCGACCGGGCCGCCCAAGGGGGCCTAGTCGTCCAGGTTGAAGCCTCGGAAGATCATCACAACACCGTTGTCGGCGCCTTCACTGTCCGCGTGGCTGATTGAATAGGTTTCGATCGTCAGGTTGTGCCCGGCATAAGGGCCGGTTGCGCGCTGGGTCGATCCATCGGCAAGCGTTTTGTCGGACATCTTCTTGAGGTCCGCAAAATCAAAGCGCGGGCCGACCACGTCCAGCGTCCGGTTGATATCGTGTTGCTGCATCTGAAACATCGCGCCGATCAACTGGCTGAACCGGCGGATATGACCCTGTTGATCAAGGATGATGACACCCACGTTCAGCATCCGTAGGACCATATCCATGCTGCGATTAAGGTCCTGTAATTGTTCGATCTTCAGCTCATGTTCGGCGCTGACGGTCACCAGCTCTTCGTTCACGGCGTGCAGTTCTTCGTTAGAGCTTTGAAGTTCTTCGTTGGAGGCCTGAAGTTCTTCGTTCGATGCCTGCAATTCTTCGTTGGAGGCTTGCAACTCCTCACCGCTGGCTTCCAGCCGTTCTGTGACCTGCTGCAGCGTTTCCTCGGTCAGGCGCAAGTCGCGCTCCAACTCCGTATTGCGCAGGGCAAGGATCGCGCCGTCTTCGTCGGGGGCAAGAAGCTCCATCGGTTTGGGCGTTTCGTCAGAACCGTTTTCCGCCAACTTCAACGACACGAGCAGAAATCGTGGCGGTTTGCTTTGTTCCAACGCCTCGATCGTCACATCGCAGATCTGCGGTTTCTCGTCATCGCTTTCGACCGTGACGCGCCGGGAATAAGGCTCTGACGCTTTCTGACGTAGTTTTTCGATACCGACGTTGATGGCGAAATGCAGCGACGGATGCACGATGTCTTCGACCGTCCAGTCCGCCAGATTGTTCATCGTGTCCACAAAGGCGGAGGCCGCGCCGAACCAGCTGAGCACGCGGCCATCAAGCGTGATCAGGATGGAGGAGGGCGCATAGCGACGCAGCAAAGCATTGTAGCTTTTGATCAGCATGTCCCGGTTGCGCAACTCGATGGATTCGACATTACGCCCGTCGGGGAACGCCGGTCTTTCCGTATGCGCGATGTACTTTTCCGGAATCTTGGGCGCGCGCGGCAGGTCGGGCAGGTAATAGCGGCGCAGATTTGGGCTCTGGCTTGACTTGCGATACAGGCGCCAGCGTTGATTGACGTTTTCAAAGTCGTCAGACATAGCGCCCACGGTTTCTGACGGACCCAGCATAAGGTAGCCGCCCTTGCGCAGCCCGAACAGGAACATCGACAGGATACGGCGGCGCGGCTCCGGCTCCAGATAGATCAGGAAATTCCTGCAGGAGACGAGGTCCAGATGCATGAAGGGCGGATCACTTAGGGCATCATGAACCGAAAAGATGATTTTTTGTCTAAGACCGGGATCGACGATGTACTGATCACGGTGCTTGTCAAAATATTTGTCACGGATGGCCACAGGCATGTGCTCCAGCGCTTCGTGGCCGTACACCCCGGTTGAGGCGCGGTCGATCGACCTGCGATGGACGTCCGTGGCGATGACCCGGAAGTTACAGTTCGATCCGGCGGCGAGGATGGATTCATTCATCTCGATCGCGATCGTGTAGGCCTCTTCGCCGCTGGCGCAGGCAGGCACCCAGATGCGGATCGGATCGCCTTCGGTTTTCTCGGCGACGATCTTGTCGATGACCTCGCGACGGAGGGCAGCGATCGCGTCAGGGTTGCGATAAAACTGCGTCACGCCGATCAGGATATCCTGATACAATTCGTCCAATGCGGCAGGGTTGGACTTCAGTAATTGCAGGTATTCTTCCAGTTGTTTGAACCCGCTCAGCTGCTGGCGTCGTTCGATCCTGCGCAGCACCAGATCGGGTTTGTAGGCCCCGAAGTCTACGTTGGTTTGCTGTTTCAGAAGGTCCTGAATTTCCAGCGAAATCCGGCTGGCGGTGATGGTGTCGGATTGAACGGTCGGACGACCGTTGATCAAGGTGTCACGAATGGCGTCCGACATCTCTCTGGGGGCGACGATCCGGTCTACGCAGCCGGTTTTCAACGCATTCTGCGGCATCGAAGAAAACTCTGCGCTTTCAGGGGATTGCACCATGACCGTGGCGCCCGCCGCATGCAGCGCGGTGGCGCCTCTTGCCCCGTCAGAGCCCGAGCCCGAAAGGATGATCGCGAATGTGCGGGCCGGATCGCGACCACAGAGCGAATTGAAGAAATAATCGATTGGCAAATGCGGCAGACCGTCGGCGATATCGTAGGCTCGGGTGCGGAACTCACCACCTTCAAGCCGGAAAAATTCGCTGGGCCTGTTCAGATAAATCGTATTCGGTTCAATGGTTAAACCGTCTTGCACGTGTTGAATACGGAGGTGTGATTGCCGCTCTAAGATACTTTTCATCATTGAGCTGTAGTCTGGCGACAAATGCTGGATGACAACGAAGGACCAGCCTTCATTTACAGGGGCTGAATTGAAAAAATCTTCCAAAGGCTTTAGGCCGCCGGCAGAGGCGCCTAATGCGACCAGAGGGAAAGTGCCTTCTTCGGCGACCGTCTTGGGCGTCTGATCGGAATCTTGCATTTCAGCCTCCTATTGGCGTTACTCTTAAAGCGTCAGTTCGATTCGAGCCAGGTATAGAAAGGTTAACATTGGCCAGAATATTTATTGCCGACGACGACCGGGATTATTTGGAAGCGTTCCGCATGGGGCTCGAGTCTATCGGTCACACTGTGTTTCAGGTGGATTCCGGTGATAAAGTAATTGAGATTGTTGAGAATTCTGACTTCGATATCATTTTTCTCGATGTCGTGATGGCTGGGGGCGGAGCTATCAGCCTTGTCCATCCAATTCGCACGCGACGACCCGATACCCCCGTTGTCGTTATGACCGGCCATGCGGAGCTTTATAACTCGGCTGTGTTTACACAAGGTTTTCGCCTCGCCAATGCGAGAATTAAAAAATCTGCGTCTCTGGACGAAATTAAGGCATTGGTAACAAACCTTTTGTACGCTCGTTAGAAGGCTGAATTGGTAATTTTTTGATGTGTGTCGTCCTGTGGACGTGCATTCACGACGGGTGTGGAAATTAACATATTTAACTCCATAGGTCGGTTTACGAGGCTGCAGGCGACCTCTCCTTGGACGCACCTTTTTGCCTATCCCGCAGTTCTTCTGGCTATTCTAAACCTTAGTCTTGGCTGGTTGGGCGGTGCGGACTTTTTGGTTCGTGGCCTTTCAGATTTTCCGGCTATGGTCCCGGGCACTGCGATTTGCGTTTTATTACTTGGTATTTCGCAGCTGCTTTTGGTTGCGGACACCGCGGTTTGGCAACGACGCGGGGCGGGATTGGTCGCGGGGATTTGCGGCGTCGCCGTGGTCGCTTACCTTCTGTCCAGCGGCGGCAGTGCCACGGCAGAGGACCGGATGTCCGTGGCAACTCTGCTAGCGGTTGTTCTTATCGCGGCGGCACAGATCACAGCAGATACTGAACGCCGGGTCGCTCTTCACGCCTATTTCGGTGGGGTCGTCATTGTCCTGTCCGTGATCGCACTTACGGGCTATCTTATTGATTCTCATATCTTACAGGCCATAACTGTGTTCCAAGGCCTTTCGGTGCCGACTGCCGTTTCGGTGTTGCTTCTGGCCGTTGCTGCGATTTTCAGCCGCCCCAGATCGACTTGGTTGTCGATCTTGGTCGCGCCCGGCGCAGGCGGGCGATTGGCACGCCGATATTTGCCCTGGGCCTTCGTGATCCCGATCTTGCTGGGCCAATTCGCCGTTGTCCTGACCGAGTCCGGCATTGTGGACAGCGGGTTGCGATTGCTTGCCTTTACTGTCGTCTTCGTGGTGCTGGCGTCTTGTGCGGTGATCGTCTTGGCGCATGTGCTGTCCGCGTCAGAACGGCGGGATCTCGGGTCTCGGCAGAACTTGCAGGCAATCCTCTCTGGGTTGAACGCGGCGATCTTTGTTTTGGACGAAAAAGGTGAAGTCTTGGGCCGCAACCAAGCGGCGGATCAGATGTTCGGCGTGAATGTCGATCGCATCGAGGATCTGACCCAACTGGCCTTTTATTCCATGCCGGATCGCGTTGACCTGACAGCGGCGCAACACCCTGTGACGAAGGTGTTGCGCCAGTCTCAGCAAACAATGGCCGGGTGGCTTGACCCGATGGGGAACGAAAAGGTTCTCCGATTTACGTCTTTTGACACGGAAGGTGAGGCGACGCGCTTTCGGGTGGTCGTCATTGCCGATGTGACAGAACCGTGGATGCTGCAGCAGACCGTCGCGCAGTCAGAGCGTGCGGATGCGCTGGCGCAATTGGTCAGCGGCGTGTCGCATGAGATGCTGAACGTTTTCGGTGTGATCAATCTGGCCGCAGGCAGCGTGGAGCCCGTCGCGCCAGACGCATCGCGGGTCATCACCAAGGCCAGCACGCGTGGCAGCGATCTGGCGGAGAAGCTGCAAAAGTTGACGATGGTCCACAACGGCGCCGTGACGGTGGTCGAAACGGGTGATTCTCTGCATTCCGCCGTTGAACTGGCGCGGCGGGCCTTGCCGGACAGTATCATTCTGGACGCAAACATTTCCGACGTCAGAGCCCCGGTTGCCTGCGAAGGAAGCGAGCTGGAGCTGGCAATACTGAACCTGATCCTGAACGCCCGGAACGCGATCGTGGACGCAGGACAGGAGGATGGGCGGATCAAGGTTTCGCTACGCACCAATTCGGCGGAGGCGATCATTTGGGTATCCGACAACGGCCCCGGTATCCCCGCGGCCTTGATAGACCGGGTAAAAGAGCCGTTCTTTTCCACGCGTCGGGACAGGGGCGGCACTGGGCTGGGGCTGGCCACCGTATCGGATTTCGCTGCCAAAAACGGCGGGCAGTTTCTGCTTGGGGATGGGGAGAATGGCGGGGCCGTGGCAGAGGTTATCCTACCCATCAGTCATGAATTGGCGGACCCGCAGGATGATGGGCAGATGCTGCAGTCGCTGGACGGCCTGTCGATCTTGGTCAGCGATGGAGACCCGGATTTTCTGGCGATTCTGTCGGACACGCTGATCCTGTTGGGTGCCAAGGTTGCGCGGGCGGCATCCGGCCAAGAGGCATTGGCGGCGCTGTCAGACGGTGCGCAGTTCGATCTGGTGATCACGGATCATGTGCTGACTGGGCCCATGGACGGTGGGCAGTTGGTCGAAACGCTGCGGCGTAGGTGTCCGGGGCTTGCCGTGATCTACATGGCCAGCGGGATGCGTGGCAGCGCCCCTGTCGATGTGTCTGTTGCGGGAATGACGCTGCGCAAGCCGATCAACATGGCGCATCTGACGAATGCTATTCTTAAGGTGTGCGGCCGCGAAGGCGGGGTGCGCGTTATGGCGACAGAGTGATCGGGGCGACTGTCTGGAAATAACTCGCTAGAACGGCGCGATCCAATGGGGCGTCGAACAGGAAACCTTGCCCGTACTGGCAGCCGCCATCGCGCAGCAACACGGCCTGATCGGGGGTCTCGATCCCTTCGGCGACGACCGTGATCTGCATATTGTGCGCCATGTCCAAGATTGCCTCTAGAACGGCGCGGGCGCGGCTGCCGGTCTCAAGACTGTCGACAAAGAACTTATCGATCTTGAGGACATCAATCGGCCAATCTGCCAGATGCCTGAGCCCGCCGTAGCCCGTGCCGAAATCATCCATAGCGATCTGGGCACCGCGGGCGCGCAGCTCTCTCAGCGTGCGGAGGATCTGGCCTTTGGGTTCGTCCAGAATGATCTGTTCCGTAACTTCGATCGTCAGCAGGGACCAATCGAAGCCGGTTTCATTTACCAACGATTGCACCTCGAACACGAACTCGGGATTCATCAGATCAAAGAAGGTCACGTTCAGGCCAAGGCGCGGGGTCCGACCCGTTGGGGCGATGTCGGATTTATAGATTTGAAACGCCTTTTCCATGATCGTGCGGGTCATTCTTTCTGCCAGCGCGTGGTCACGGAAAATGGTCGAAAACTGCGCTGGGATCATGTCTTTGCCCATGGCGTCGCGCCAGCGGGCCAAGACCTCGAACGCGGCGCATTGGCCGGTTTTCAGGTCGATAATGGGCTGGAAATTCGGGTGAATGTCGCCGTTCTGGGTCGCGGTGTGAAATTGCTGGGTCAGTTCGGCGGTGTTGTAGCGCAGATGCTTGTTGGGGTGGTAGACCGCGCTTTTGCCGCGGCCCGCGTTCTTGGCGGAATAAAGCGCGCTGTCGGCCAGTTCATACAGCATGGCATAGCTTGTCGCGTCCTTTGGCGTCTGACTGGCCCCGATGCTGACGTGACCAAGGTCCGGTTTGCTCAGCATGGCCGTTGCGCGCTGAATGTGGCTGCGGCAGCGTGACAGAAGCCCGTTCAGATAGGCTTTGCCAGACGAAGGTAGCGGCGTGAAAACCCCGAATTCGTCGCCGCCCAGTCGCCCGACGATACTGGTTTCGGGGAAGGAGCTGCGCAGAGCGCGGGCGATGGTTTTCAGGTACCGGTCGCCGAACTGGTGGCCATAGATGTCATTGATCAGCTTGAAGTGGTCGATGTCGATCACGATGAAGGCATGGTCGATGTGGCTGTCGTCCAGTGCCGCGCGGACCTTGTTTTCAAAGTAATACCGGTTGTTCAGTTGGGTCAGCGCATCGGTTTCCGACAGCCGTTGCAGCCGCGTCGCGCGGCTGGAAAGGGTCATCATGTCGTAGGTCAGGTCCGACAGGTTTTCCTGCGCTTTCCAGATCGCCTGTAGGTTCTGCGCCAGATGTCCGCAGATTTGCAGCCCGCGCGTCTCAACCCATGCGTCGGGGAGAAAGGCGAAGGCCAGCACGCCGACATAGTCGCGGTCCGGCCCTTTGACGGGCAGACACAGCGTGTCATAGTCGATGCCCTCGGCAGTGGTTGTCCCCCGGGTCGGCCCGGGTTGCGCGGCTGGCGGGGCGGACAGATCGGCGGTCAGCACCGGAGGCGGGGTGCGCGCCAGAGCGTCCAGCAGTTTCATTCCGGGGCCGTACAGCGATCGCGCGATGAGGTCGGTACTGCCCAGAGACATGGAGGGAGAGACATTAGCCAGCCCGGTCGGCGCGGCCAAGAACAGCGTGGCGACGGCGCCACTGACCACCTCGGCCGAAGTGCGGAACTGGTCCAGCGCTGTTTCAAGTTCGGTCACGGAAGCCATGTCCTGTGAGGATGGCACTGGTTTAACATAGCTGGACATCGGTGGCACGGTTCCATGCAAAATGACGAATAGGTCACGGCAGGCGCACCTGTCGTTCGTTGCTTCATCATTTGGTCAGAACGCTTAACAAAGGGTTAACAGGGCGTGCGCTGTACAAGAACCGGTTAACCAATTTCGCCCTATGATCAGTCGTCTCGGGGTTCTGCGGTCAGCCAGACGCCGCCTTCGGGGCGCGTTGTGATGATCAGCACGGGCTTGGGCGTGCGCCCCCGGACCTGATCAAAGCGGAACCGCGACAAAAGCGTGGACAGGATGATCACGGCCTCTTGGATGGCAAAGCTTGCGCCGATGCAGATGCGCGGACCGTCGCCAAAGGGCAGGTAGGCGTAACGCTCGGGCGTGGTGTTCAGGAACCGGTCGGGATCGAACTGGTCGGGGTTGTCCCACAGCAGTTTATTGCGGTGCAGCACGTAAATCGGGATCATGACCGTATCGCCCGGTTTGATTTCCCGGTCGCAAAGCGTGTCGGCAACCTTCGCCGTCCGAGAGATGATGCCCGCCGGGGGATACAGCCGCAGGGATTCGTCAACGATGGCCCGGATCAACGGCAAGTCTTTGACATCTTCAGCCGTGGCCGCGCGGCCCTGAAGAACGCCGCGTGCCTCTTCTGCCGCACGCTCCTGCACACCCTTGTCGAATGCGCAGAGGTAGAGCGCCCAAGCCAGTGTAAGCGCGGTGGTTTCGTGTCCTGCGACGATGAAGGTCAACAGGTTGTCGCGGATTTCCGGCGTGCTCATCGCCTGTTTGGTTTCCGGGTCGGCGCCCGCCATCAACAGGTCCAAGAGGTCGGGCGGCGATTTCGCTTCGGCCCGGTCGGTGATGGCGGTGTCGGCCATCATCTTCATCTTTTTGACCGCGTTGCCGGAAAACATCCGACCGGGGCGGGGCACCCAGCCGGGCATGCCCGCCATATCCAGCAACGACACGCGACCGGCCACGTCGATGTAATTGTCGATGGCGCGGTGCATGGCATCACGGTCGAACCGCCGTTCGCCGGAAAGCGTCACGTCAGAGATCACTTCGAACGTGGCTTGGACCATGTCGGCGTAGACATCGACCGCGCGCGGCCCGGCGTTGGCGATCCGTCTGGCGCTGGCTTCGGCCGCCATGGTCATCACGGGGCCAAGGGCAGCGACGTTGCGGGCGGAAAAGGCGGGGGCGGCGGCGCGGCGCTGCCAGCGCCAGTGGGCGCCTTCGGCGATGAACAGCGATTCCCCGATGGCGGGGCGCAGCAGGTTCTTGGTGACCACCGACTTCGGGTAATCGTCGACCTTTTCCAACAGGACGCGGCGCAGGGCGGTGGGGTCCATGACCATGTGCCAGCGCACGCCGGTCTTGCCCGATACCATGGGTTGTTTGACGGCCAGTTCCGGAAGGATTTCCAGCAGATTAGACCGCGCGGCTTTCAGGCTGCCGAAAAACCCAAGGGGTTGCGTGGCCAGCGCGGCCTTAACCGGCTCTGCCCGCGGGGTGGCATCGGTGTCTGGGCGGTCGGCTGTGGTGGTGTCCATCTGATCGTCCTTACCGGCGAGGGGCCATATCGTGACTGGGATGCGTTAAAGATAGGTCTGCCATGGCAGTGCGCCAAGCCGGGCGTCGTGATTTGCATGATCCGCGCCCTTGGGCTATGCGGAACAAAATGCGCCGTAAGCGATCTGGCGCGGGATGAAGGGGACCATGATGATCCGTAAATTTGCCGCGCTGGCCCTGATGGCCTTGGCTGTCGCCTGTACCGACGTGTCCGACCTGAACGAAGCGCCTGCCGATCTGGGCGATTTCCGCTTGGGCCATAACGTGGTTGTCGCGTCTAAGATGCGTCAGGCCGCACTGTCGCGTTCAGCCAGTGAAGAGGAATGGGTCGATAGCTTGAAAACTGCGATCGACGAACGGTTTGGCCGCTATGAGGGTGACCGTCTGTACCATCTGGGCGTGTCGGTCGAAGGCTTCTCTATCGCGCCTCCGGGGGTGCCTTTGGTGGCGTCGCCCAAGTCCATCCTGATCATCCGCGTCACTGTCTGGGACGACGCGCTGGGCCGGAAACTGACGGACGAACCGAAGCAGATCACCGTGTTTGAATCGCTGTCGGGCGAAACGCTTGTAGGGTCTGGGCTGACGCAGTCCAAGGAGCAGCAGATGCGCAATCTGTCGCGTAATGCGGCCAAGCTGATCCAGAACTACATGCTGCAAAACCCCGAATGGTTCCCCGGCATCGGTGAGGCCGAGGCGGCCAAGCCCGAAGAGACGGTGGAAGAAGAGGTCGCCGAGGGCTAAGCCCCGGTTCTTTACTTGATTATCCCTCCAGAACCTCTTAAATCGCCGCCGAAGTAAAACCGGGCTTTGGCGGCCCCCCAATTCACGAGGCTCCTGAGGAAGATGGGTAAGGAAAAGTTTGAACGCGGCAAACCGCACTGCAACATCGGCACGATCGGTCACGTTGACCACGGCAAGACGACGCTGACGGCGGCGATCACGAAGTACTTCGGTGACTTCAAAGCCTACGACCAGATCGACGGCGCACCGGAAGAAAAAGCACGCGGCATCACGATCTCCACCGCACACGTGGAATACGAAACCGACGCGCGTCACTACGCCCACGTCGACTGCCCCGGCCACGCCGACTACGTCAAGAACATGATCACCGGTGCTGCCCAGATGGACGGCGCGATCCTGGTTGTGAACGCAGCTGACGGCCCGATGCCCCAGACGCGTGAGCACATCCTGCTGGGCCGCCAGGTGGGTATCCCCGCCATGGTCGTTTTCATGAACAAAGTTGACCAGGTCGACGACGAAGAGCTGCTCGAGCTCGTCGAGATGGAGATCCGTGAACTGCTGTCCGAATACGACTTCCCGGGCGACGATATCCCGATCATCGCGGGGTCCGCTCTGGCAGCCATGGAAGGCCGCGATCCGGAAATCGGCGAAAACAAGATCAAGGAACTGATGGCCGCAGTGGATGAGTACATCCCGCAGCCCGAGCGTGCTGTTGACCAGCCGTTCCTGATGCCGATCGAAGACGTCTTCTCGATCTCTGGTCGTGGTACGGTTGTGACCGGCCGTGTTGAGCGCGGTGTTGTGAACGTTGGTGACGAACTGGAAATCGTCGGCATCAAAGACACGCAGAAAACCACCTGCACGGGCGTTGAAATGTTCCGCAAGCTGCTGGACCGCGGTGAAGCCGGCGACAACATCGGCGCGCTGCTGCGTGGTATCGACCGTGAAGCGGTTGAGCGTGGTCAGGTTCTGTGTAAGCCGGGTTCCGTGAACCCGCACACCAAGTTCGAAGCCGAGGTCTACATCCTGACCAAGGAAGAAGGTGGCCGTCACACGCCGTTCTTCGCGAACTACCGTCCGCAGTTCTACTTCCGTACGACCGACGTGACCGGCACCGTGACCCTGCCTGAGGGTACGGAAATGGTTATGCCCGGCGACAACCTGAAGTTCGTTGTTGAGCTGATCGCCCCGATCGCCATGGAAGACGGCCTGCGCTTCGCCATCCGCGAAGGTGGCCGGACCGTTGGTTCGGGCGTTGTGTCTAAAGTCGTCGAATAATCGACGTCGGTGCGTGGTGGGTGGTAAAGCCACCCTACGCCTACTGAGATTGATAAATACGAAACGCCGCCCTTACCGGGGCGGCGTTTTGCTTTGCCTTGACCCGCTGCGGCGCGGTCACCTAGACAGGCGCCACAACCGATGGAGGGTGCTGTGGAGCAGTAACTGAATTTCCAATTTCAACCGAAATGTCAGGAGATCAGTATGCCCAATGCTTCCAGTGGCGCGTTTTTGAACGCGAACCTCACCCATCCCATCACTCTGCCGGATGGCAGCACCTATCCCAACACCGTCTGGCTGAACAACGTCATCGACCATCCGAATATTCATGTCGGCGCGTTCAGCTATTACAACGATTTTGATCCGGTCAGCGATTATGCCGCGCGGATCGCCCCCTATCTGCATCCCGGCGGGCCAGAGCATCTGTACATCGGGCGCTACGGCCAGTTCGCGCATGGCGTTCGGTTCATCACCTCGTCCGCCAACCACCCACTGGACTGGTTCACCACCTTTCCCTTTGCCGTCTTCGATCACGATCAGATGGAATATTTTGGTGATGAGTTCGCCAAAGGGCAGGACACACGGATCGGCCATGACGTCTGGATTGGCCATAACGCGCTGATCATGCCCGGCGTGACGATTGGCAATGGGGTCATCGTGGGCGCAGGCTCCGTGGTGACGCGGGATGTGCCCGATTGGTCCATCGTGGCGGGCAATCCGGCGCGTGTGATCCGGCGGCGCTTTGACCAGCCGATTTGTGATATGCTGGATCGTCTAACGTGGTGGGACCGCGACCCCGAGGACGTGCGCGAGTTGATCCCTTTGCTGGCCACTCAGGATCAAGATGCGCTTCGCCAGACTTTGGAACACTTGGGCCTCTAAGCGCTGCCTGCGCGGGGCAAAGGTTTCCCCTTTCCCCGCGTAGGCATTGATCTAAACTCAGCGGACGCAACACATAGGACTTCGATGACCGACACGCCACACAGCCCCATTCGTTTCGCCTATGCTCTGTCCGGTCCTTTGGCCGGGCAAAAGCTGGAGGGTGAGGATATCGACCGCACCCTGCGCGAAGACACCTTGGGCTGGGTGCATCTGGCCGCCGATCATGACGGGGCGGAGGAGTGGATCGCGCAGCATATGCCGTATCTGGACGATTCCATCCCAGAGGCGCTGACCGAAGCCGCGACCCGGTCGCGGGCGTCGCGGATCGGACGGGGGGTTCTGGTCGTCTTGCGCGGGCTGAACCTGAACGAGGGCAAAGACCCCGAAGACATGGTTGCCATCCGCATCTGGGCCGAGGCCGAACGCATCGTTACCCTGTCGCGTCAGCGGGTCCGGGCGCTGGAAGACATCGCTGCCGAGATTCAGGCCGGCGACGGACCAGATGGCACCGGAGATTTCCTTGTCCGGCTGGCAGAGCGGTTGAACGCGCGGCTGGAGCCGATGATCGAGGATCTGGACAGCGAAACCGACGCGCTAGAGACTCAGGTGATCGGCACGCCTGATCAGGACATGCGCCACCGGATCGTGTCGATGCGCCTGCAGGTGATCGAGTTGCGTCGCCACATGGCCCCGCAAAGAGAGGCGCTGCAACGGTTGGAGGGGGACGACATCGGGCTGTTGGACGAAAACGACCGTCGGCACATGCGCGAAGCGCGGGAAAAACTGGTGCGGCTGGTCGAAAACCTGGACGAGATGAAGGATTCTCTGGCGGTTCTGCGCGAAGAGCTGTCGGGGCAAATTTCGGACCGGCTGAACCGGCATATGTACATCCTGTCGATCCTGTCGGCGATCTTTCTGCCGCTTGGGTTCCTGACCGGATTGCTGGGGATCAACGTGGGCGGTATGCCCGGCGCGGATAACCCAAATGCCTTCTGGTACGTCTGTGGCGGGCTTGTCGGGGTCGTGCTGGTGCAGCTATGGATCCTGCGGCGGGCGCGGTGGTTGTGACGCTTTGAAAAGGTTGGGCGGAAAGGTGTGAATTCCCGCTTGATCTTGCCCGCTGGCTGCCCTATCCCACGTCACGGCCTAGGGGTATAGCTCAGTTGGTAGAGCATCGGTCTCCAAAACCGAGGGTCGCGGGTTCGAGTCCCTCTGCCCCTGCCAATTTCTTCCGGACATCGCGAAGGGTGCGCAACGCGCAGGCCGCCGGGGCCAAATGGGCCTTGGCATAACGACCTTGAATTCGCCACTTTGATTGGCTATCTCGGCCAGCACATATGACGCCTGATGAGGCGGCCCCATTGACCCGAGGCATAGACCAGATGGCAAATCCAGTTCAGTTCATCAACCAGACCCGCGCTGAGATCTCCAAGATCACTTGGCCGACCCGCCGCGAAGTTCTGCTGACCACCGTCATGGTCTTTATCATGGCTGCGCTGACGGCCGTGTTCTTTGCGCTGGTCGATCTGCTGATCCGGTCTGGCCTTCAGGGCGTGCTAAGCCTCTTTGGTTGACAATTGGCCCGGGGCAGGGCGGCGTTTTAACCTTTGGTGCCTTGCCTTCACGTCACAAACCTTTTAGGTGACGGCTATTCCCCCGACATGACGCGCGACGATTCGAGACGCGCGTCGCTTTGTTTCTGGGGATCGGATGTCAGGAATTTTCTGGCCCTTGGTTAGGCAACAGGGTCAGGCAGGAAGGAACGAAATCAGATGGCGAAGCGGTGGTACTCGGTCAGTGTTCTGTCGAATTTCGAGAAAAAGATCGCCGAGCAGATCCGGACCTCGGTCGAAGAGAACGGCCTTGAGGACGAAATCGAAGAAGTTCTGGTTCCTACAGAAGAGGTGATCGAAGTCCGTCGCGGCAAGAAGGTCACCACCGAACGTCGTTTCATGCCCGGCTATGTGCTGGTGCGGATGGAGATGTCGGACCGCGGCTACCACCTGATCAACTCGATCAACCGCGTCACCGGGTTCCTTGGTCCGCAGGGCCGCCCGATGCCGATGCGCGACGCCGAAGTGGCCGCCATCCTGGGCCGCGTGGCCGAGGGCGAGGAAGCCCCGCGCACGCTGATCCACTTCGAAGTGGGCGAGAAGGTCAAAGTCAACGACGGCCCGTTCGAAGACTTCAGCGGCATGATCGAAGAGGTCGACGACGAAAACCAGCGCCTGAAGGTGTCGGTGTCGATCTTCGGCCGCGAAACCCCGGTGGAGCTGGAATATACGCAGGTTACTAAGCAGGGGTGAGGCTCTGCTGAGGTGAGTTTGGGAAGAGGCGGTCTGAGAGGACCGCCTTTTTTGCGTTTGGGGGGGCGACCAATTGGGTCTGGCGTCGTTTGACCGCCTTGAACCGCTTCAAAGCGGCGGTTCTTTCTGCTAACTGATTTGTATGCAGCACAATACCCTTTACAAATTTCAACGTAATCAGAAGAAGGCTCTGTTTTGGCTCTCGCTGCTGTTTCTTGTTCTTTCTATCGCTTGGTGGGTCGCAGAAATTGCTGGCTGGTTGTTTCCACTTGAGCCACCGGTCGTTTTTGTCGGAGGACTAACAACCCTTGCTGCCATTCACTGGCCTTTCCAAGCCTCAAACATGGACAAGCGCTGCGCTGGAAGGAACACGTTTGCGTACAATACAAACGATGGATTGTTTAATATTGGACAAGGTGAAGTCGAAATAACACTGAAATTTACGAATGCTTCGGATGAGTCGATATACGTCTATTCAGATCCTGAAAATGTTCAACGTGTTGCTATAGCAAAAGGTGTCGGCCAAATAACGGACATCAAGGATGTGAGTGTTTTCGACTATTCCAGCCGACAAATAATTCCAAAAGAAGGTCAGATTGTCTGCCTTGAGAACATTAATGGAAGCTTTGCGTGCATTCATATTCACGACATCAAGGCTGAATCGCATGGTGACGATGTCTCAGAGCTAACCTTCTCTTATGTTATCAATCCCGCAGGCAACACAGACTTCTCTTAGGAGATGTCAGGTTCGTCCGCGTGGCGGCCACTCACTGGCTCATTGGCCAGAGCCCTTACTCCCCATCCCCATGGTTCGCCGCCCAAACCGGACCACCATTGAATAGTGCGAACCGCGCGTCGGACGGGCGTTTGTGCATCAGCCATGTGGCATGAGCGACGGCCTTAGCCGCCATCTCATCCGAAATTGCCAGAGCGGGCTGGCCTTCGACGATGCGGGCGTAAAGCTCCAACCCGCGGGTCGAGATGATGGGGGTGGAGGAATAGCGCATCGGGTAGGTGTCGGCGTTGATGCCCTCGACCAGTCGTAGGGCCAGCGATTTGATCGCGTCGGCGGAGGCCACTTCGGGGTAGATGCGCAGCAGAACGGCGAGGGCGATCCAGAAATCGGTCTGGGGATGTTCGGCAATGTCGGCGAGGGCCTGCATGTCGGTCACGCGGCCTCGGGACCAATGGCGCAGGACCAGAAAGCCCGCCAGATCGTCGTGATCGGCATAGGCAAGGGCCGCCGTCAGAACGTCGGGGCGGTCGTCGGCCAGATAGTTCAGGTATTCCGGCACGTTCACCATGGGAAAGGGCAGGGGGGCCACCATCAGGATGTGGTCGGGGAAGGTGTCTTCCGGGTAGTTCATGGGGCTGCCTTGGTCTTTGGTCGTTACTGCTCGGCGTGCTTAATCAATGGTTAATGCGGCAAGTTCGTGGCAGGGGCGGGGTGATGCGGGGGCATGGGGTGTTCTTTGAACGTGGCCGAGATTGGGCCGCGTTCGGCGCGTTGGCTGGGCGGGCTTGCAATATGGCGTCAGGGGCGTATAAGGCGCCTTCGTCCGCGCGGGGGGATTCCCGGCGCGGGCATCCCCGTGGGAGGCGAGGGTCGCGCGCGATCCAGACCTGACCACATCGACCATATCCTTCGGGACGCGTTCCGAAGGTGTTGAAAAGGAGAAGGCCAATGGCCAAGAAACTTGTGGGCAGCCTCAAGCTGCAAGTGCCTGCCGGTCAGGCAAACCCGTCCCCGCCGGTTGGTCCGGCACTGGGTCAGCGCGGCATCAACATCATGGAATTCTGCAAGGCGTTCAACGCCAAGACGCAGGAGATGGAGCCCGGCGCGCCCTGCCCGACGATCATCACCTATTACCAGGACAAATCCTTCACGATGGAAATCAAGACGCCGCCCGCGTCTTATTACCTGAAGAAGGCTGCCAAGCTGAAATCCGGTGCCAACGCGCCCGGTAAAGAAACGGCTGGCACGGTCACGGTTGCTCAGGTCAAGGAAATCGCGGAAGCGAAGATGAAAGACCTCAACGCGAACGACGTTGACGCAGCCATGCAGATCATTCTGGGTTCGGCCCGCTCTATGGGCATCGAGGTGAAGTAAGATGGGTAAGGTTGGAAAACGTATCGTCGCCGCACGCGAATCTTTCGCGGGCAAAGAAGATCTGACGGTTGAAGAAGCCGTGTCGCTGATCAAAGCCAACGCCAAGACGAAGTTCGACGAAACCGTCGAGATCGCGATGAACCTGGGCGTTGACCCGCGTCATGCTGACCAGATGGTTCGTGGTGTTGTCGGTTTGCCGAACGGCACCGGTAAAGACGTGCGCGTGGCTGTGTTCGCTCGTGGCCCCAAGGCTGACGAAGCAAAAGAAGCTGGTGCAGACATCGTTGGCGCCGAAGACCTGATGGAAACCGTGCAGGGCGGCAAGATCGACTTTGATCGCTGCATTGCAACCCCGGACATGATGCCGATCGTTGGCCGTCTGGGTAAGGTTCTGGGCCCGCGTAACCTGATGCCGAACCCCAAGGTCGGTACGGTGACGATGGATGTTGCAGACGCCGTCAAAGCTGCCAAGGGCGGCGAAGTGCAGTTCAAGGCTGAAAAAGCCGGTGTCGTGCACGCGGGTGTTGGCAAAGTGTCCTTCGACGAAGGCAAGCTGGTCGAAAACGTCCGCGCCTTTGTTGACGCGGTCGCCAAGGCCAAGCCGACGGGCGCCAAAGGGACTTACATCAAGAAGGTTTCCCTGTCGTCCTCCATGGGCCCCGGCGTGACCGTTGCCTTGGACAGCGCGACTGGCAACTGATCCTAGACGGATTTAAGAATTTGAAGCGGCGGGGCAGCGATGTCCCGCCGTTTTTCGTTGACTGCTTAGGCATGCGCAGGACGGGGGCGCAGGGTCCAGTACCAGATCCGGTAGCCTTCCAGCACCACCAGCGGTGCAAAGTGCACGAGTGCCACGGTCGGGTGACCCCAGTCATGCAAACTTGCCCAGTGCAGCAGCGTCAGCACCGCAGACGCGTAGGTGAAGCGCTGTAGCGTTTTCCAATGCCGCCCCATCAGCCGCTGGAAATAATCCATCGAGGTGACGGCCAGCGGGATGAAGACCGCGAAGGCCAGCCAGCCTGTCCAAATATAAAAGCGGGGCAATTCGCCGGCGATCCGATCAAGCGTGGATTTGTCGATCACGTAAAAGATCGTGTGCAGGGCGGCGTAGCCAAATGCCGCAACGCCAAGGTAGCGGCGGTTGCGCATCAGCCAGCGGGGCCAGGACTTGCCTTTGAATAGCAGGGTCAGCGGGGTGATCATCAGCGTCAGGATCAGGACGCGCGCGGCCCATTCCCCGGTCGGGTGCACAAGGATGTGGATGCTGCGGGCGTTGTCGGAAGTGGTGGCGGTCCAGATCCAATAAAGCGCGGGCGCGGTCAGAAGCGCCCATAGCCAGTAGGGTGTCTTGCGGGTGGTCATCGGGGGCTCCTTCTGCTGTGGGTTCAGTCCTGATACGGGGCGCTCCGATGTTTCCGTCGCGATCGTCAGCAAAAAGCATGGAAACCACTGGGCGCATTTTTTGCTGCACCTGCGTGCGTTTTGTGTTAATTATTCAGGGTCTACGAATAACTTCGGGATCGCCTTGGGGCAGATCACGAATGTTTTGACGATGTGAGGCGAATTTTGACTTCACATTCGTTTCCGGATTCTCTACACCGCGCACTTGTCGCAATGCCCCGGGTTCGGGGTGTTCGGCGATTCGTCCGAGATGGAGGGTGGAGAAATCCATAATTCCTTCCTGAGACGGGAAAGACCCAGATTTCTTCGGTCGCTCAGTCGAGCCCCGGGGCGATGATTTGGACGGACCCGTAAGGACCCGCATAGTCGGGGCTTTCGTCCCGGCTGAACTGAGCCGGAGGGTCTGACCCTCCACTACTTGGAGTGAAACTGTGGATAGAGCCCAGAAAGAGAAAGTGGTCGAGGAACTCGGCCAGATCTTTGAAAGCTCTGGCGTTGTTGTGGTTGCCCACTACACCGGTCTCACGGTTGCAGAGATGCAGACACTGCGCGCAAAGGCTGCTGAAGCCGATGCAAGCGTCCGCGTCGCCAAGAACAGGCTCGCCAAAATCGCCCTGGACGGAAAGCCTTGCGAAAGCATTGGCTCGCTCCTGACAGGCATGACCGTTCTGACCTATTCCGAGGACCCTGTCGCAGCCGCGAAAGTGGCCGAGGGCTTTGCCAAGGAAAACTCGAAATTCGAGATCCTCGGCGGTGCGATGGGTGAGAACGCTCTGGACCGCGCCGGTGTTGAAGCCGTGTCGAAAATGCCGTCCCGCGAGGAGCTTATCGCTACCATCGCTGGCATGCTTGGCGCACCCGCTTCGAATATCGCCGGGGCCATTGGCGCACCTGCTTCGAATATCGCCTCCATCCTGTCCACGATCGAGGACAAGGCGGCGTAAGCAACCATTGAGTCGGCGTAGGGTTGAACACCTTAACGTTGGAACACATCTAAATACGGAAACAGTAAAATGGCTGATCTGAAGAAACTGGCTGAAGAGATCGTTGGTCTGACGCTTCTCGAAGCACAAGAACTGAAAACCATCCTGAAAGACGAGTACGGCATCGAGCCCGCAGCTGGCGGCGCAGTGATGATGGCCGGCCCGGCAGCTGGCGGCGACGCTGGCGCAGCAGCAGAAGAAAAGGACGAATTCGACGTCATCCTGAAATCTGCTGGCGCGTCCAAAATCAACGTCATCAAAGAAGTCCGCGGCATCACCGGTCTGGGCCTGAAAGAAGCCAAAGAGCTGGTGGAAGCCGGCGGCAAGGCTGTCAAAGAAGGCGCATCCAAAGCGGAAGCCGAAGAGATCAAAGCCAAGCTGGAAGCAGCTGGCGCAGAGATCGAACTCAAGTAATCCGGTCCGGGCATTGCGCCCGGCCAAGGATTTCAAGGCTGGACCCGGCAAAATCCGGGTTCAGCCGAACCTGTCTTAGAGAGAGCTTTTGCGAAAGCTCTGCCTAAGGCGCGGTTCAGCGGATCGGGAGGTCACCATACGGGAGGTGGCTAAGAATGGATCCGAACCCCCTGTTTCGAAAAGGGCGCGATGCTGAGGCCCGGCAGCAGTCGTTCCCCGATGTGAAACGAAAGGTGACTTACGTCATGGCTCAGACCTTCCTCGGTCAGAAACGTCTTCGGAAATATTACGGTAAAATCCGTGAAGTTCTTGAAATGCCGAACCTTATTGAGGTTCAAAAAGCGTCCTACGATCTGTTCCTGAAATCTGGCGACCAGCTGGATCCCATGGACGGAGAAGGCATCATGGGTGTCTTCCAGTCGGTTTTCCCGATCAAGGACTTCAACGAAAACTCGATCCTCGAGTTCGTTAAGTACGAGCTGGAAAAGCCCAAGTACGACGTTGAGGAATGTCAGCAGCGCGACATGACCTATTCGGCCCCGCTGAAGGTCACGCTGCGCCTGATCGTGTTTGATGTCGACGAAGACACTGGCGCGAAGTCCGTGAAGGACATCAAGGAACAAGACGTTTTCATGGGCGACATGCCCCTGATGACTCCGAACGGGACGTTCATCGTGAACGGCACCGAACGTGTGATCGTGTCTCAGATGCACCGCTCTCCGGGCGTGTTCTTCGACCACGACAAAGGCAAAACCCACTCTTCGGGCAAACTGCTGTTCGCCTGCCGCATCATCCCGTACCGCGGTAGCTGGCTGGACTTTGAGTTTGACGCCAAAGACATCGTGTTCGCGCGTATCGACCGTCGCCGCAAACTGCCTGTCACGACCCTGCTGTACGCACTGGGTCTGGACCAGGAAGGCATCATGGATGCCTATTACGACACCGTGGATTACACGCTGCGTAAAGGTCAGGGCTGGGTCACCAAATTCTTCCCGGAACGTGTTCGCGGCACCCGCCCGACCTACGATCTGGTTGACGCCGACAGCGGCGAAGTGATCGCCGAGGCCGGCAAGAAGGTCACGCCGCGCGCGGTGAAGAAGCTGATCGACGAAGGCAACGTCAAGAACCTGCTGGTCCCTTACGACCGCATTCTGGGCAAGTTCGTCGCCAAGGACATCATCAACGAAGAAACCGGCGCGATCTATGTCGAAGCGGGTGATGAGCTGACGCTGGAATACAACAAGGACGGTGAAGTCACTGGTGGGTCCCTGCAAGAGCTGATCGACGCAGGCATCACCGATATCCCGGTTCTGGACATCGATAACGTGTCCGTCGGTCCGTACATGCGCAACACCATGGCGCAGGACAAGAACATGGACCGCAACAGCGCGCTGATGGACATCTACCGCGTTATGCGTCCGGGTGAGCCGCCGACCGTCGAAGCGGCGTCGGCCCTGTTCGACACGCTGTTCTTCGACAGCGAGCGTTACGACCTGTCCGCCGTTGGCCGTGTAAAGATGAACATGCGTCTGGCACTGGATGCCGAAGACACCGTTCGTACCCTGCGCAAGGAAGACATCGTCGCCTGTATCAAGGCGCTGGTTGAACTGCGTGACGGCAAGGGCGACATCGACGACATCGACCACCTTGGTAACCGTCGTGTCCGCTCCGTTGGCGAACTGATGGAAAACCAGTACCGCGTCGGTCTGCTGCGCATGGAGCGCGCGATCAAAGAGCGTATGTCGAGCGTCGAGATCGACACCGTCATGCCGCAGGACCTGATCAACGCGAAACCGGCGGCTGCGGCTGTGCGTGAATTCTTCGGCTCTTCGCAGCTGTCGCAGTTCATGGACCAGACGAACCCGCTGTCCGAAGTGACGCACAAGCGTCGTCTGTCGGCGCTTGGGCCGGGCGGTCTGACCCGCGAACGTGCTGGCTTTGAGGTCCGCGACGTTCACCCGACCCACTATGGCCGGATGTGCCCGATTGAAACGCCGGAAGGCCCGAACATCGGTCTGATCAACAGCCTCGCGACCTTTGCCCGCGTGAACAAGTACGGTTTCATCGAAACGCCTTATCGTAAGGTCGAAAACGGTCAGGTTACGGACGAAGTCAAATACATGTCCGCGACCGAAGAAATGCGTCACACCGTGGCGCAGGCCAACGCGAACCTGGATGAAAACGGCAAGTTCGTGAACGAGCTGGTGAACACCCGTCAGTCGGGTGAATACACGCTTGCCCCGAACGAGTCGGTCGACCTGATCGACGTGTCGCCGAAACAGTTGGTGTCGGTTGCGGCATCGCTGATCCCGTTCCTTGAAAACGACGACGCTAACCGCGCCCTGATGGGTTCGAACATGCAACGTCAGGCGGTTCCGCTTCTGCGGGCCGAGGCGCCGCTGGTCGGCACCGGGATCGAAGAAATCGTGGCCCGTGACTCTGGCGCGGCGATCATGGCGAAACGCGCCGGTGTCATCGACCAAGTCGATGCGCAGCGTATCGTTGTGCGCGCGACTGAAGATCTGGAACTGGGCGACGCTGGCGTGGACATTTACCGTCTGCGTAAATTCCAGCGGTCGAACCAGAACACGACGATCAACCAGAAGCCGCTGGTCAAGGTGGGTGACACCGTGGTCAAGGGCGAGGTGATCGCCGATGGTCCGTCGACGGATATGGGTGAACTGGCCCTTGGTAAGAACGTGGTCGTCGCGTTCATGCCGTGGAACGGTTACAACTACGAAGACTCGATCCTGATCTCCGAGCGGATCGCGCGTGATGACGTCTTTACCTCGATCCACATCGAGGAATTTGAAGTCGCCGCCCGTGATACCAAGCTGGGGCCGGAAGAAATCACTCGCGACATTCCGAACGTCGGTGAAGAAGCGCTGCGCAACCTCGACGAGGCGGGCATCGTTTACATCGGTGCGGACGTGGAGCCGGGCGATATTCTGGTCGGTAAGATCACGCCGAAGGGTGAAAGCCCGATGACGCCGGAAGAAAAGCTGCTGCGCGCCATCTTTGGTGAAAAGGCATCTGACGTCCGTGACACTTCGCTTCGTGTGAAGCCGGGCGATTACGGTACGGTTGTCGAGGTTCGCGTGTTCAACCGCCACGGCGTCGAAAAGGACGAACGTGCCCTGCAGATCGAGCGTGAGGAAATCGCGCGTCTGGGCCGTGACCGTGACGACGAGCTGGCGATCCTGGATCGTAACATCTATGCCCGTCTGCGTGACCTGATCATCGGCAAAACCGCTGTGAAGGGTCCGAAGGGCGTCAAGGCGAACTCGACCATCGACGAAGACCTGCTGGCCTCGCTGCCTCGGTCGCATTGGTGGCAGCTGGCGCTGGCCGAGGATCAGGATGCTCAGGTCGTTGAGGCCCTGAACGAGCAGTACGAGATCCAGAAGCGCGCGCTTGATGCACGGTTCGAAGACAAGGTCGAAAAGGTCCGTCGCGGCGACGATCTGCCCCCGGGCGTGATGAAGATGGTCAAAGTCTTCATCGCCGTGAAGCGTAAGCTTCAGCCGGGCGATAAGATGGCCGGTCGTCACGGGAACAAGGGTGTTATTTCCCGCGTGGTTCCGATGGAAGACATGCCGTTCCTCGAAGACGGGACGCCTGTCGACTTCTGTCTGAACCCTTTGGGTGTGCCGTCGCGTATGAACGTTGGTCAGATCCTTGAAACCCACATGGGCTGGGCCGCACGCGGTCTGGGTATCCAAGTAGACGATGCACTGGGTGAATACCGCCGTTCCGGCGATCTGACCCCGGTCAAGGATGCGCTGAAGATCGTTTATGGCGACGACGTCTATGAAGAAGGCTTTGCCGACATGGACGAAACCCTGATGGTCGAAGCGGCAACCAACGTGACCCGCGGTGTTCCGATCGCCACGCCCGTCTTTGACGGTGCGAAAGAGGCGGACGTGAACGACGCGCTGGCACGTGCTGGCTTTGATACCTCGGGTCAGTCGGTGCTGTACGATGGCCGGACCGGCGAGCAATTCTCGCGCAAGGTCACGGTTGGCGTGAAGTACCTGCTGAAGCTGCACCACCTTGTGGACGACAAGATCCACGCCCGTTCGACCGGGCCGTACTCGCTCGTTACTCAGCAGCCGCTGGGTGGTAAGGCGCAGTTCGGTGGTCAGCGCTTCGGGGAAATGGAGGTCTGGGCTCTGGAAGCTTACGGCGCCGCCTACACCCTGCAGGAAATGCTGACGGTCAAGTCGGACGACGTGGCTGGCCGGACGAAGGTCTATGAATCGATCGTCAAGGGCGAGGACAACTTCGAAGCGGGCGTTCCCGAGAGCTTTAACGTTCTCGTGAAAGAAGTCCGTGGCCTCGGCCTGAACATGGAACTCCTGGACGCGGAGGGAGAGGAATAAGGCGCATGCCTTTGGGCGATCTTCGGATCGCCCGCCCTCATCCTTCCCGCCCTGTCACTTAGGATAAAGACATGAACCAGGAACTGACGAACAACCCATTTAACCCGCTGGCCCCCCAGAAGGTTTTTGACGAAATCAAAGTGTCTCTGGCATCGCCCGAGCGGATCCTTTCGTGGTCCTATGGCGAGATTAAAAAGCCCGAGACCATCAACTACCGGACCTACAAGCCCGAACGCGACGGCCTGTTCTGTGCGCGTATCTTTGGCCCGATCAAAGACTACGAATGCCTGTGCGGCAAATATAAGCGTATGAAGTATCGCGGCGTTGTCTGCGAAAAATGCGGTGTGGAAGTCACGCTGCAAAAGGTCCGCCGTGAGCGGATGGGTCATATCGAACTGGCCGCGCCCGTTGCGCACATCTGGTTCCTGAAGTCCCTTCCCAGCCGGATCGGCCTGCTGCTGGACATGACCCTGCGCGATCTGGAGCGTGTGCTCTATTTCGAAAACTACGTCGTCATCGACCCGGGTCTGACCGACCTTACCGAAGGCCAGATGCTGACGGAAGAAGAGTTCATGGACGCGCAGGACGCCTATGGCATGGACGCCTTCCAGGCGAACATCGGTGCCGAAGCGATCCGCGAAATGCTGGCCAAGATCGATCTTGAGCTGGAAGCAGAAACGCTGCGCGCCGACCTCAAAGAGGCGACCGGTGAGCTGAAGCCCAAGAAGATCATTAAGCGTCTGAAAGTCGTTGAGAGCTTCCTGGAATCCGGCAACCGTCCGGAGTGGATGATCCTGACCGTGATCCCCGTGATCCCGCCAGAACTGCGCCCGCTGGTTCCGCTGGATGGCGGTCGCTTTGCGACGTCGGACCTGAACGACCTGTACCGCCGCGTGATCAACCGGAACAACCGTCTGAAGCGTCTGATCGAGTTGCGCGCGCCTGACATCATCGTCCGCAACGAAAAGCGGATGCTGCAGGAATCCGTGGACGCGCTGTTCGACAACGGCCGTCGTGGTCGCGTGATCACCGGGCAGAACAAGCGCCCGCTGAAATCGCTGTCGGACATGCTGAAAGGTAAGCACGGTCGTTTCCGTCAGAACCTTTTGGGTAAACGCGTCGACTTCTCGGGGCGTTCGGTCATCGTGACCGGCCCAGAACTCAAGCTGCACCAGTGTGGTCTGCCCAAGAAGATGGCGCTCGAGCTGTTCAAGCCGTTCATCTATTCGCGTCTGGAGGCCAAAGGTCTGTCGTCGACCGTGAAGCAGGCGAAGAAGCTGGTGGAAAAAGAGCGTCCCGAAGTTTGGGATATCCTTGACGAAGTCATTCGTGAGCACCCGGTTCTGCTGAACCGCGCGCCGACGCTGCACCGTCTGGGTATTCAGGCGTTCGAACCCACGCTGATCGAAGGGAAAGCCATTCAGCTGCACCCGCTGGTCTGTTCGGCGTTCAACGCTGACTTTGACGGTGACCAGATGGCCGTTCACGTGCCGCTGTCGCTCGAAGCGCAGCTGGAAGCCCGCGTTCTGATGATGTCGACGAACAACGTTCTGTCGCCTGCAAACGGCGCACCGATCATCGTTCCGTCGCAGGATATGATCTTGGGCCTGTACTACACGACCATCGAACGCGCTGGCATGAAGGGCGAAGGCATGACCTTCTCCTCGATCGAAGAAGTGCAATACGCGCTGGATTCCGGTGCGGTGCACCTGCACGCCAAGATTCAGGCGCGCATTCCGCAGATCGACGAAGAAGGCAACGAGGTCATGGTGCGGTTTGAAACCACGCCGGGCCGTGTCCGTCTGGGCGCGCTGCTGCCGATGAACACCAAGGCACCTTTCAGCCTGGTGAACCGTCTGCTGCGGAAACGCGAAGTGCAGCAGGTCATCGACACCGTCTACCGTTACTGCGGTCAGAAGGAATCCGTGATCTTCTGTGACCAGATCATGACCATGGGCTTCCGTGAAGCGTTCAAGGCCGGGATTTCCTTCGGCAAGGACGACATGGTTATTCCCGACAACAAGTGGAGCCTTGTTGAAGAAACCCGTGAACAAGTTGCGGATTTCGAACAGCAGTACATGGACGGCCTGATCACTCAGGGCGAAAAGTACAACAAGGTGGTCGATGCCTGGTCGAAGTGTAACGACAAGGTGACTGAGGCCATGATGTCCACCATCTCGGCTGTGGAAACCATCGACGGGCAGGAACAGGAACCGAACTCGGTTTACATGATGGCCCACTCCGGTGCGCGTGGCTCGGTTACGCAGATGAAGCAGCTGGGCGGGATGCGCGGCCTGATGGCGAAGCCGAATGGCGACATCATCGAAACGCCGATCATCTCGAACTTTAAAGAAGGTCTCACCGTGTTGGAGTACTTCAACTCCACCCACGGTGCCCGTAAGGGTCTGTCGGATACCGCTTTGAAAACGGCGAACTCAGGTTACCTGACCCGCCGTCTGGTGGACGTGGCGCAAGACTGCATCGTGCGCGAAGTGGATTGCGGCACCGACCGTGCCGTGACCGCCGAAGCGGCCGTCAACGACGGTGAAGTGGTTGCCACGATTGGCGAACGTATTCTGGGTCGTGTCACGGCCGAGGATGTCCTGCGCCCCGGTACCGAAGAGGTGCTGTGCGCCAAGGGCACGCTGATCGACGAACGCATGGCCGACATGATCGAAGACGCGAACGTGCTGTCGATGCGCATCCGCTCTCCGCTGACCTGTGAGGCCGAAGATGGCGTCTGCGCCATGTGCTACGGTCGTGACCTTGCACGCGGTACGATGGTGAACCAAGGCGAAGCCGTGGGGATCATCGCGGCACAGTCGATCGGTGAGCCGGGCACGCAGCTGACGATGCGGACCTTCCACATCGGCGGTGTTGCGCAGGGTGGTCAGCAGTCGTTCCTTGAGGCGTCCATGGACGGTAAGGTCGAGTTCGAGAACCCGAACCTGCTGGAAAATGCGTCCGGTGAAATGCTCGTCATGGGCCGTAACATGAAGTTGCGGATCATGGACGACACCGGGACCGAGCGTGCCAGCCACAAACTGGGCTACGGTACCAAGGTTTTCGTCAAAGAAGGCGAGACGATCACGCGCGGCACCAAGCTGTTCGAATGGGATCCCTATACCCTGCCGATCATCGCCGAAAAGGCTGGTCAGGTTCGCTATGTCGACCTGGTCACCGGTATCGCCGTGCGGGAAGACACCGACGAAGCGACGGGCATGACCCAGCGGATCGTGGCTGACTGGCGTGGCTCGCCCAAGGGCAATGAGCTGAAGCCGGAACTGCTGATCGTCGGCGACGATGGCGAACCGGTCCGCAACGAAGCGGGCAACCCGGTGACCTATCCGATGTCCGTGGATGCCATTCTGTCCGTCGAAGACGGGGCGGATATTCAGGCAGGTGACGTTGTCGCGCGTATCCCGCGTGAAGGCGCCAAGACCAAGGACATCACCGGTGGTCTGCCGCGTGTGGCCGAACTGTTCGAAGCCCGTCGTCCCAAGGACCACGCGATCATCGCCGAAATCGATGGTTACGTGCGCTTTGGCCGCGACTACAAGAACAAGCGCCGCATCGCGATCCAGCCGGCGGACGAGTCGATGGAACCCGTCGAATACATGGTGCCCAAGGGCAAGCACATCCCGGTGCAGGAAGGCGACTTCGTGCAGAAGGGTGACTACATCATGGACGGTAACCCGGCACCGCACGACATCCTTGCCATTATGGGTGTCGAGGCGCTGGCCGAGTACATGATCGACGAGGTGCAGGACGTCTATCGACTGCAGGGTGTGAAGATCAACGACAAGCACATCGAGGTGATCGTTCGCCAGATGCTGCAGAAGTGGGAGATCTCGGACTCGGGCGATACGACGCTGCTGAAGGGCGAAACGGTCGACAAGATCGAGTTCGACGAAGCCAACGCCAAGGCACATGCCCGTGGTGGTCGTCCGGCCGAAGGTCAGCCGATCCTGCTGGGTATCACCAAAGCGTCGCTGCAGACCCGGTCGTTCATTTCGGCTGCGTCCTTCCAGGAAACCACGCGTGTGCTGACCGAAGCTTCGGTTCAGGGCAAGCGCGACAAACTGGTCGGCCTGAAGGAAAACGTCATCGTGGGTCGTCTGATCCCGGCCGGGACGGGTGGTGCCACGCAGCGCGTGCGCCGCATCGCATCCGACCGCGACAACGTCGTGCTGGAAGCCCGCCGGGAAGAGGCCGAACAGGCCGCAGCCCTGGCCGCGCCCGAAGGCAGCGATGTGGTTGGTGGCGACGATTTCGACACGCTGGTGGAAACGCCGGACAGCCGCGATTGATCGCAGCCTTGCTGTAAGATTTGAAAAGGCCCCTGCTTCGGCGGGGGCCTTTTTGCTTGTGGGGTTTCCATGTTGAGGCCGGGCAGGGGGCGCTGCCCCCTCGGCGCTGTGCGCCTCACCCCCGGGAATATTTGTGGGACCAAAGAAGCAGGGGCGGCGTGCCCATATCCTCTTGCGGGGAATATCCCGGGAGGTCCGGAGGGCTGGCCCTCCGGTTTTGCGGTTTCCGATGACGGGCGCGTTGGTCTTTTCTTTGGCGTGGCAAAGTGCGACCACTAGGGCAAATCGCGGGAGGCAGCATGGCAGAGTACAACGGAGTCCAGATGGTCGGGGTCTGTCGCTTTTCCGTGCTGACGACCGATTTCACGACCCAGAAGCGTGGCACGCCGGAAGAGATTGCCGAGCGTATTTTCCAGCCCACGCCGATGGAGTTGAGGTTCAAGCTGTTCGAAGAGCTGACGCTGGCCACCATGCTACGCCAGACGGACATGGATTTCCGGCTTGTGATCCTGACCTCGGTCGAGATGCCGAAACCCTATCTGGATCGGTTGCGGGATCTGGTGGCGGGCTATCCCAATGTCGAGGTCTGGGCCGCGCCGCTGGATCGTCATTACAAGCTGCTGCGCGTGTCCTTTGATCGGGTCGAAGCGCCAGAGGCCGGGCATCGGCTGTCCTTTCGGATCGATGATGATGACGCGGTGGATCTGGAAATGGTGGCCCGGGCCAAGATGATGGCGCGGCGGATCATCGACTGGCAAGAGGATCACACGCCCAGCATTCTATGCTGGAACAAGGGGTTCTATTTCGACGTGAACGCGGATGGCCCCAACCAGCTGACCGACACATATCTGCGCGCGCCTCTGGCTATTGGCAACGTGCTGATCCATAGGGCAGGGGATGGGCATAATCCCTACCGCTACAACCACAAGAACTTCGCGGCGCATTATAATTGCTATTCCGATATCTCGCAGCCCGGCTTTATCCGGTCGATCCATATGAACAACACATCGACGCCTCAGCTGGAGCCGCGGCGGGGAGAGTTGGAGGACGACAAGATCAATCGGCAAATCCGGCGGCACTTCGGGCTGGATGCGGATGCGTTGCGTGCTTTGAAAGTCTGACGCATGGCTGCTGACAACCTGCGCGCCGCGCTGATCATGGTGCTGTCGATGGCACTGTTCACAATTAACGATGTGCTGATGAAACTGCTCGCCGGAGAGGTGCCGCTGCATCAGATCTTGTTGTTGCGCAACGGGGCAGCGACGTTGGTTTTCCTTGCTTTGGCCTGGCGCAGTGGCGCGTTCGTGCGGGGCCTATCAGGTCGCGATGCAAGGTTGGCTTTACTGCGGGGGCTGGCCGAGGTTGCGACGGCCTATTTCTTCCTGACCGCGCTGTTCAACATGCCACTGGCCAATGTGACCGCCGTTTTGCAGTCGGCGCCCCTGATGGTGATGGTCGCAGCGGCGTTGTTCCTTGGAGAACCGATTGGGTGGCGGCGAATTCTGGCCGTCGTCATAGGGTTTTCCGGTGTTCTTCTGATCCTGCGCCCCGGTCCGGACGGTTTTAACGTCTTTGCGATTTACGTTCTGATTTCAGTTATGTGCCTGACGGTGCGGGATATCGTGACGCGGAACATCTCGAAGGAAGCGCCGACACTGCTGGTAACCGCCATCACCTCGGGGATGGTGGCGATCTTTTTCGGAGCTAAGGGTATCGGAGGCGAGTGGATTGCTTTGGACGCGCGATCAGGCGGGCTGGTTGCCGGATCGGCCCTGATGGTACTGGGAGCCTATCTGGCGTCGGTTCAGGCGATGCGGCTAGGCGAGGTCAGTTTCGTTTCACCCTTCCGGTATACTGCAATGATCTGGGCGCTGGTGCTGGGTTATGTGGTCTTTGGCGACTGGCCGACCAATCTGACGCTGATCGGGGCGGGAATTGTCGTGGGGTCGGGGATGTATTCTTTCTTCCGCGAGATGCGGGTGACCCGGCGGGTGCCAGTGCCGCCCGTACGAAACGAATAAGGTTTAGGTCGTGTAGAGGCGGGCGACCTCCGCCTCGTCGATGGCGAACCTGTCGCGAAAGGTTTGTTTCGTCGCGGGTGTCAGGGGATGGAGGTCCTCGGGTTGAATACCGTCCCCCTGTCGGCTGTCGTTCCAGCGGTTGTGGCCGCGCACGTACATGCGGTCGCCATGGACTGCAAAGCACTGCATGAACTTACCCAGTTTGACATGGCTGTAGTTCATGACCGTGGACCTTACGCCGGGTTCAAAAGCGATGGCGAGGGCGGCAGTCATGAAAGGGTTGCTGGTTTCCATGGCGTGGATACCGTCGGCGCCGGGTGAGGCGATATAACCGTTGCGGAAATCGATCGCGATGTGGCGATTGCCCTGCAGATCGTCGGCTCGCGCGAAACCTTCGGCTTTCAGCCGCGCGACGAAATCCACCGCAACGGCGTCGTCGTCATCCAGCCGGAATTGCAGGGTGGCTTGGTCGTGATCGCGGACAGAGTTGATGGCCTCTTTCATGATCTCACGATGTGGGCCGGGGGCGTATTCACGGATCACCACCTGGGGGATGTCTTCGACCAGATCCCACAGGCGATTGCCGTAATCCACGGCCAGGTCGTAGCCCACCACGATGACGAAGGTGAAATCGGGGTCTGTCTGGGCGCGCAGGGCGGGCAGGGTGAAGGCCTGAAACGTGCGAAAGCGGTCTTCCATCCGGTCAGGCGCGTAAAGATAGGCGGCGCGATCGGCTGCCGTTTCATGCAGGACCTGAAAGCCGCCGATCGCGGGATAGGAAAAGCGGCAGATGCCGATAACCTGCATGTCAGCCTCTTTGTCGCAGATACGCTTGCCGCACCTTGTGCCCGGTGCGTGATCGCAGTATTGCACCGCTCTGCCCATGCGACAAGCAGGGCGGGGGGCGTGTTGACACGGGGGGCGACTCTGCGTATACGCGCGCCAATCGGCCCGGGGTATCCCCGCCGGCTATCAGAATCGAAGTGGTCAAGATCCGGGTTGCAACGCCCCGATCCTCTGGAACACCCGCCGCGTCGTTCCCCGCGAACGAGGGGACGCATGCGGTTTTTTATGCGTTGCGTGGACGCGCGCAGCGTGAAGAGAGAAACAGCACCGCAAGGTGCGCACATATGTGAGAGATGGGGAACGACGCCCAATGCCAACGATCCAACAGCTGATCCGGAAGCCCCGGCAGCCGAAAGTTAAACGCTCTAAATCCCAGCACCTGGAGCAGTGCCCGCAGAAACGCGGCGTTTGCACCCGTGTTTACACCACCACGCCTAAGAAGCCGAACTCGGCTATGCGTAAGGTGGCCAAGGTGCGTCTGACCAATGGCTACGAAGTGATCAGCTATATTCCGGGTGAAAGCCACAACCTGCAGGAACACTCGGTTGTTCTGATCCGTGGCGGCCGTGTGAAAGACCTTCCCGGCGTCCGTTACCACATTCTCCGCGGCGTACTGGATACCCAGGGCGTCAAAGACCGTAAGCAGCGTCGCTCCAAGTACGGCGCGAAGCGTCCGAAGTAAGAGGATTTACAGATGTCCCGCCGTCACGCCGCTGAAAAACGCGAAGTTCTGCCCGATGCCAAGTATGGTGATCGGGTTCTGACGAAATTCATGAACAACCTGATGGTCGATGGTAAGAAATCCGTCGCCGAAAAGATTGTTTACAACGCCCTCGACCGCATCGAAGCCAAGGTCAAGCGCGCACCGGTTGAGCTGTTCCACGAAGCGCTCGACAACATCAAACCGTCGCTCGAAGTTCGTTCGCGCCGTGTTGGTGGTGCAACCTACCAGGTTCCGGTCGAAGTTCGCCCCGAACGTCGTGAAGCCCTGGCGATCCGCTGGCTGATCAACGCTTCGCGCGCACGCAACGAAAACACGATGGAAGAACGCCTGGCGGGCGAGCTTCTGGATGCCGTCAATTCGCGCGGTTCTGCTGTCAAGAAGCGTGAAGACACGCACAAGATGGCGGATGCGAACAAGGCATTCAGCCACTACCGCTGGTAATCCTTCTTTTAATTATCCGATCAGAGGCTGCACATCATGGCACGCGACTATCCCCTCCAGCGGTACCGGAACTTTGGTATCATGGCGCATATCGACGCCGGCAAGACGACTTGTTCCGAGCGTATTCTGTTCTACACCGGCAAGTCCCACAACATCGGTGAAGTGCACGATGGTGCCGCCACCATGGACTGGATGGAGCAGGAGCAGGAGCGTGGCATCACGATCACGTCCGCTGCGACGACCACTTTCTGGCAGCGACAGGAAGAGCCGACCGCTGACGGTACCTCGGACACGAAGTACCGCATGAACATCATCGACACCCCCGGCCACGTTGACTTCACCATCGAAGTCGAGCGTTCGCTGGCGGTTCTCGACGGTGCAGTCTGTGTTCTGGACGCCAACGCTGGTGTTGAGCCGCAGACCGAAACCGTGTGGCGTCAGGCTGACCGCTACAAGGTTCCGCGTATCGTCTTCGTCAACAAGATGGACAAGATCGGTGCCGACTTCTTCAACTGTGTGAAGATGATCGAAGATCGTACCGGCGCTCGCGCCGTGCCCGTCGCTCTGCCCATCGGTGCAGAGAACGAGCTGGAAGGTCTGATCGACCTCGTCACCATGGAAGAGTGGGTCTGGAAGGGCGAAGATCTGGGCGCATCCTGGGTTAAAGAGCCGATCCGTGACAGCCTGAAGGATCAGGCCGACGAATGGCGCGGTAAGATGATCGAAGCGGCCGTCGAAGAAGACGACGACGCGATGATGGAATACCTGGAAGGCAATGAGCCCGACGTCGACACCCTGCGCAAACTGCTGCGCAAGGGCACGCTGGCTCTGCACTTCGTTCCGGTTCTGGGCGGTTCCGCGTTCAAGAACAAAGGTGTCCAGCCGCTGCTGAACGCCGTGATCGATTACCTGCCGTCCCCGCTGGACGTTGTCGACTACATGGGCTTCAAACCCGGCGACGACAACGAAGAGCGGAACATCCCGCGCCGCGCAGACGACGATATGCCGTTTGCTGGCCTGGCGTTCAAAATCATGAACGACCCCTTCGTCGGTTCGCTGACCTTCACCCGGATTTATTCGGGTAAGATGAACAAGGGTGACTCGATCCTGAACTCGACGAAGAACAAGAAAGAGCGCATCGGTCGTATGATGATGATGCACTCCAACAACCGTGAAGAGATCGAAGAAGCCTTTGCAGGCGACATCATCGCGCTGGCCGGTCTGAAAGACACCACTACGGGTGACACTCTGTGTGACGCGAAAGATCCGGTGGTTCTGGAAACGATGACCTTCCCCGATCCGGTGATCGAGATCGCGGTTGAGCCGAAGACCAAAGGCGACCAAGAGAAGATGTCTCAGGGTCTGGCCCGTCTGGCCGCTGAAGACCCGTCCTTCCGCGTGGAAACTGATCTGGAATCCGGTCAGACCATCATGAAGGGCATGGGCGAACTTCACCTGGACATCCTGGTTGACCGTCTGAAGCGTGAATTCAAGGTCGAAGCGAACATCGGTGCGCCTCAGGTTGCTTACCGTGAGACGATCTCGAAAGAGGTTGAGCACACCTACACCCACAAGAAACAGTCGGGTGGTTCGGGTCAGTTTGCCGAGGTTAAGCTGATCATCACGCCAACCGAGCCTGGCGAAGGTTACTCCTTTGAATCGCGCATCGTCGGTGGTGCCGTTCCCAAGGAATACATCCCCGGTGTCGAAAAAGGGATCAAATCGGTCATGGACTCCGGTCCGCTGGCTGGCTTCCCCGTGATCGACTTCAAGGTTGCCCTGATCGACGGTAAATTCCACGACGTTGACTCCAGCGTTCTGGCCTTCGAAATCGCAGCTCGTATGGGGATGCGTGAAGGCATGAAGAAAGCTGGCGCCAAGCTGCTGGAGCCGATCATGAAGGTCGAAGTGATCACCCCCGAAGAATACACGGGCGGTATCATCGGCGACCTGACGTCGCGTCGCGGTCAGGTGTCGGGCCAAGAGCCTCGCGGTAACGCAATCGCCATCGATTGTTTCGTGCCGCTGGCGAACATGTTCGGCTACATCAACACCCTGCGTTCCATGTCCTCGGGCCGTGCGCAGTTTACGATGCAGTTCGATCACTATGATCCGGTTCCGCAGAACATCTCGGACGAGATCCAAGCGAAATACGCATAAGCCGGGTGGCGGGGTGAACCCCGCCCTACCCAAAACCGTAGGTCGGGTTTCATCCCGACATCCGTAACGAAAAGGGAGCCTACTATGGGCAAGGAAAAGTTTGAGCGCGGCAAACCGCACTGCAACATCGGCACGATCGGTCACGTTGACCACGGCAAGACGACGCTGACGGCGGCGATCACGAAGTACTTTGGTGACTTCAAAGCCTACGACCAGATCGACGGCGCACCGGAAGAAAAAGCCCGCGGCATCACGATCTCCACCGCACACGTGGAATACGAAACCGACGCGCGTCACTACGCCCACGTCGACTGCCCCGGCCACGCCGACTACGTTAAGAACATGATCACCGGTGCTGCCCAGATGGACGGCGCGATCCTGGTTGTGAACGCAGCTGACGGCCCGATGCCCCAGACGCGTGAGCACATCCTGCTGGGCCGCCAGGTGGGTATCCCCGCCATGGTCGTGTTCATGAACAAAGTTGACCAGGTCGACGACGAAGAGCTGCTCGAGCTCGTCGAGATGGAAATCCGTGAATTGCTGTCCGAATACGACTTCCCGGGCGACGATATCCCGATCATCGCGGGGTCCGCTCTGGCAGCCATGGAAGGCCGCGATCCGGAAATCGGCGAAAACAAGATCAAGGAACTGATGGCCGCAGTGGATGAGTACATCCCGCAGCCCGAGCGCGCTGTTGACCAGCCGTTCCTGATGCCGATCGAAGACGTCTTCTCGATCTCTGGCCGTGGTACCGTTGTGACTGGCCGTGTTGAGCGTGGTGTTGTGAACGTTGGTGACGAACTGGAAATCGTCGGCATCAAAGACACGCAGAAAACCACCTGCACGGGCGTTGAAATGTTCCGCAAGCTGCTGGACCGCGGTGAAGCCGGCGACAACATCGGCGCGCTGCTGCGTGGTATCGACCGTGAAGCGGTTGAGCGTGGTCAGGTTCTGTGTAAGCCGGGTTCCGTGAACCCGCACACGAAGTTCGAAGCCGAGGTCTACATTCTGACCAAGGAAGAAGGTGGCCGTCACACGCCGTTCTTCGCGAACTACCGTCCGCAGTTCTACTTCCGTACGACCGACGTGACCGGCACCGTGACCCTGCCTGAGGGTACGGAAATGGTTATGCCCGGCGACAACCTGAAGTTCGTCGTTGAGCTGATCGCCCCGATCGCCATGGAAGACGGCCTGCGCTTCGCCATTCGCGAAGGTGGCCGGACCGTTGGTTCGGGCGTCGTGTCCAAAGTCGTCGAATAATCGACGTCGGTGCGTGGCAACACGCATCTAACGGATTGCCAAATACCGGAGCCCCGACTATTCGGGGCTCCAATCAATAAAGGGTTCGACGAAGGGGCAGGGTGGTCCTGTTTCTTCCTCTCAACTCAAACGCCGAAGAAGGCTGAATTGACATGTCTAGTCAAACCATTCGCATCCGGCTGAAGGCATTCGATTACCGCGTGTTGGACACCTCCACGCAGGAAATCGTAAACACGGCAAAGCGCACCGGCGCGACCGTCCGTGGCCCGATCCCGCTGCCCAACAAGATTGAGAAGTTCACGGTTCTCCGTGGCCCTCACGTTGACAAGAAATCCCGCGATCAGTTCGAGATCCGGACGCACAAGCGTCTGCTCGACATCGTAGATCCGACCCCCCAGACGGTGGACGCGCTGATGAAGCTCGACCTGGCCGCTGGTGTGGATGTCGAGATCAAGGTGTAAGGGAGGGACCACCAGATGCTCCGTTCCGGTATCATCGCTAAAAAAGTTGGCATGACCCGTCTGTTTATGGAAGACGGCAAGCAGATTCCCGTGACCGTTCTGCAGCTGGACAAGCTGCAGGTAGTGGCGCAGCGGACCGCTGATGCGCATGGCTACACTGCTGTCCAGCTGGGCGCAGGCACGGCCAAAGCCAAGCGGACCTCGAAGGCAATGCGCGGCCACTTCGCCGCTGCCAACGTGGAACCCAAGCGCAAGATCGCAGAATTCCGCGTCGACCCCGACAACCTGATCAAAGTTGGCGAAGAAATCACCGCTGACCATTACTTCGAAGGCCAGTTCGTAGACGTCTGCGGCACTTCGATCGGTAAAGGTTTCGCCGGTGCCATGAAGCGCCACAACTTCGGCGGTCTGCGTGCAACGCACGGCGTGTCGATTTCGCACCGTTCGCACGGTTCGACTGGTCAGTGTCAGGACCCCGGCAAGGTGTTCAAGGGCAAGAAGATGGCAGGCCACATGGGTGCCGTCCGCGTGACCACGCAGAACCTGCAGGTCGTCAAGACCGACAGCGAACGTGGCCTGATCATGATCAAGGGCGCTGTGCCCGGGTCCAAAGGTGGCTGGGTCACCGTGAAGGACGCGGTCAAGAAGCCGTTCCCCGAGAACGCGATCCTGCCCGCCGCTCTGAAATCCGCCGCTGAAGAAGCTGCAAAAGCCGCCGAGGAAGCTGCAGCCGCAGCCGCCGCAGAGGCCGAAGCAGAAGCACAGCGTCTGGCAGAAGAGCAGGCCGCACAGGAAGCAGCCGCTCTGCAGGAAGCTGAACAGTCCATCGAAGCCGATAAGGCCGAAGAGGGCGGTGAAGCTGCTGCTGAACCCGAGAAGAAGGAAGGCGACGAATGAAACTCGACGTGATCAAACTGGACGGCTCCAACGCCGGTTCCGTCGATCTCGGCGACGAGATCTTCGGCCTGGAACCGCGTGCCGACATTCTGCACCGTGTGGTCCGCTGGCAGCGTAACAAAGCGCAAGCCGGCACCCATAAAGTGCTGACCCGGTCCGAGGTGAGCTACTCGACCAAGAAGATCTATCGCCAGAAAGGCACCGGCGGCGCACGCCACGGGTCCCGCAAGGCGCCTATCTTCCGCAAGGGTGGTATCTACAAAGGCCCGACGCCGCGTTCGCACGCTCACGACCTGCCGAAGAAATTCCGCAAGCTGGGTCTGAAGCACGCGCTGTCTGCCAAGGTCAAAGAAGGCTCGCTGGTGATCATCGATGCCGCGGAAGCTGGGGCAAAAACCTCGGCTCTGGCCAAGCAGGTGAAAAACCTGGGCTGGAAGCGCGCGCTGATCATCGACGGTTCCGTCAACGAGGATTTCGCAAAGGCCGCGTCGAACATCGCTGGTCTGGATGTGCTGCCCTCGATCGGTGCCAATGTTTATGACATCCTGAAGCGCGACACTCTGGTGTTGACGAAGGCAGGTGTCGAAGCCCTACAGGAGCGTCTGAAATGAGTGCGAAGGCAGAACATTACGACGTAATCCGCAAGCCGGTCATCACCGAAAAAGCAACCATGGCTTCCGAAGCCAACGCAGTTGTTTTCGAAGTGGCCCCGGATGCGAACAAGCCGCAGATCAAAGAGGCCATTGAGGCGCTGTTTGGTGTGAAGGTGAAGGCCGTGAACACGACCATCACCAAAGGCAAGGTCAAGCGCTTCCGCGGTAAGCTGGGCACCCGTAAGGATGTCAAAAAAGCTTACGTGACGCTGGAAGAAGGCAACACGATCGACGTCTCCACCGGTCTTTAATCCGGTCTGGTGGGTTGCAAACCCACCCTACGAAATTGGGAACCCCTCGCTGAAAAGCGGGGGGTTTTCTTCTTTCAAGAGACTTGGCCGGGCGTTGCCACCGGGGCGGTGCGGGTGACGGGGCGAAGGATCGCCTCAGCGCGGGCACTGCTTTCGTTGATGGCGTGATCAAGGGCGGTCCATCCGTCGGCCCATTTCAATCGGCATAGACGGTCCGGGTCTGCGCCAGCGTCCAGCAGGGCTTGGACCATACCGGGCAGGTTTGCCCGAGCGGCGAGCATCAGTGGTGTCTGGTGCGCATCGCCCGAGCCGTCCGGGTTTGCGCCTGCGCGCAACAATCGTGCCGTGACTGCGGTTGCGCGGGCGTCGTCTTGGCAGTGGGTCGCAAAGCTGAGGGGCGAGGCGTGGTCGGTGCTACGGAACAGGTTCGGGTCGGCCCCAAGTTCTAGGATCAGCGCGACTTCGTCCGGGTATCCCTTGGCGGCGGCGGCCAACAGGGGTGTCACAGCGCCGGGTGGTTCCGAGAAGCGGTCGATTTCAGCCCCGTAGGAGATCAACAGGCGCGCGGCGTCTGCGTGACCTTCGGCCACGGCGACATGTAGAGGCGGAACGTTGGCGGCGGCGGAGATGATGCTGCCGTGTGGCGCGTTCACGGCAGAGGGGTCATCCTCCAGAAGCCGTCGGAGGCGGGTGACGTCTCCGGCGAAGGCCGCGCGGTGCAGACTGTCGCGGGTGGTGTCCGCGTCGTTTTGTTTGCGTAGGAATTTGTCGAGGAGACGTTTCATCATGCGACGATACTGTACCGGCTCTTTCGTGTAGAAACAGGGTTATGTGAGCGTCGTTCAGAGGTTGGCGGCTTGGTGGGGGCGGCAGCTGTTCTGATTAGCTTTGGGCTGAGCAAGTATTGAGGTGCAGGCCAAAGGTCGGACGCTAATAAAACGGGCGCCAGAGCGGTCGCGGTATGACCGGCCCTCGAAAGGTTGTCAAAAGCTTCCCTTTCGCTGGAATACGGCAACACGACGGGCGTCTCCAACGGTCTGGTGGGTTGCAAACCCACCCTACGAGATTGGGATGGCCGTGCGGAAAGGCTAGGGTTTTCTTTCGGGATGAGATGCGCTGGTTTGGCCGTTCCGGTTGATGAGCCAAAGAGTTTTGAGACGGGTTTCGGAGGTGGCGGGGTGAACCCCGCCCTACGTGTCGCGTCTCACAGGCTTTCCGCGTGCGTCTTGAAGTTGTTCAGGATCGCCTGCCAACCTTCGCGCTGCATCTCGACGGGGTTCTGCGTCTCGGCGTCGAAGGTGGTCGTGACGCGAGTTGTGTCATTCTGGGGGTCGAAGGTCGTGGTGACTTTGCGCCCGTCCTCCATCGTGTAGGTGAAGGATTTGGCGGGATCGACCGCGTCGTAGATCGCGGTGAAGTCGAAACCAAAACTGCCGTCTTTTGCCTCCATCCGCGCGGAATAGGCGCCGCCTACGCGTAGGTCGTTGGAGGCTGTGGGACAGCACCAGTCGTCACTGGCAAAGTTCCACTGGGTAATATGATCGGGGCTGGTGTATGCGGTCCAGACGGTGTCGGGGTCAGCTGCGACATCGGCAGAGATCGTGATCTGGTTGGTGCTCATTTCGGGCCTTTCAGGCATATACATACGTGTGGGGGCTTGCCGCCAAGGGTAATCCACACCGTTGCCCTTGACCTAACCCCAAAGTGACTCTAAACGACCCCATCCGCAAAGCCCCGGATTCGTCCGGGGCTCTGCTTTTGTTTGGGTGGCCACGTCACGCAAACATCTCACCGGGCACCTTCGGGGGCCTATACCAACGGTCACCTAGCTGGTTCGCAGACGAATACAGCAGGGGGCTAACACATAGGCCGCCGCCACACTACGCGGGGGCCGCTTGCTAAACGGAAGACAGAAAGCATGGCACTTAAGTCGTATAAGCCGACGACGCCGGGCCAGCGCGGGCTGGTGCTGATCGACCGTTCGGAGCTGTACAAAGGACGCCCCGTCAAAGCCCTTACCCAGGGTCTGACGAAGAACGGCGGCCGGAACAACACCGGACGGATCACGATGCGTCGCAAAGGCGGCGGGGCGAAACGCCTTTATCGGATCGTTGATTTCAAACGGAACAAATTCGATGTGACCGGCACGGTCGAGCGGATCGAGTACGATCCCAACCGGACCGCATTCATCGCGCTGATCAAATACGAAGACGGCGAACAAGCCTACGTCCTGGCGCCTCAGCGTCTGGCAGTTGGCGACAGCATCGTTTCGTCGCAGAAGGCCGACATCAAGCCGGGTAACGCAATGCCGTTCTCGGGCATGCCGATCGGTACCATCGTCCACAACATCGAACTGAAGCCCGGCAAGGGCGGTCAGATCGCACGCGCCGCGGGCACCTATGCCCAGTTCGTCGGCCGTGACGGTGGCTACGCTCAGATCCGCCTGTCCTCGGGCGAACTGCGTATGGTGCGTCAGGAATGCATGGCCACCGTTGGTGCCGTGTCGAACCCCGACAACTCGAACCAGAACTACGGTAAAGCGGGCCGCATGCGCCACAAGGGCATCCGCCCCTCTGTGCGTGGTGTCGTGATGAACCCGATCGACCACCCCCATGGTGGTGGTGAAGGCCGGACCTCTGGTGGTCGTCACCCGGTTACCCCTTGGGGCAAACCGACCAAAGGTGCACGGACCCGTGACAAGAACAAAGCGTCCTCGCGGCTTATCATCCGCTCCCGGCACGCCAAGAAGAAAGGGCGCTAAGATATGTCTCGCTCTGTTTGGAAAGGCCCCTTCGTTGATGCTTACGTGCTGAAAAAAGCCGAAGCATCCCGCGAATCCGGGCGTAATGAAGTCATCAAAATCTGGTCGCGCCGCTCGACGATCCTGCCCCAGTTCGTGGGTTTGACGTTTGGCGTCTACAACGGCCAGAAGCACGTTCCTGTGAACGTCTCCGAAGACATGATCGGTCAGAAATTCGGTGAATATTCGCCGACCCGTACCTACTACGGGCATGCTGCCGACAAAAAAGCGAAGCGGAAGTAAGTCATGGGCAAGGATAAAAACCCCCGCCGCGTGGCCGATAACGAAGCAATGGCAAAACTGCGCATGCTCCGTACGTCCCCGCAGAAACTGAACCTCGTCGCGCAATTGATCCGCGGCAAGAAGGTTGACAAGGCCCTGACGGACCTGACCTTCTCGAAAAAGCGGATCGCCGAGGATGTGAAGAAGTGCCTTCAGTCCGCGATTGCGAACGCCGAAAACAACCACAACCTGGACGTCGATGAACTGATCGTCGCCGAGGCCTATGTGGGCAAGAACCTGATCATGAAGCGTGGTCGTCCGCGGGCACGTGGCCGTTACGGCAAGATCATGAAGCCGTTTTCGGAAATCACCATCAAGGTGCGTCAGATCGAGGAGCAAGCCTAATGGGTAATAAAACCAATCCGATCGGCATGCGCCTTCAGGTCAACCGCACCTGGGACAGCCGATGGTACGCGGATACGAAGGACTACGGTGATCTTCTGCTGGAAGACATCAAGATCCGTGAGTTCATCAAAGAAGAATGCAAGCAGGCCGGTGTGGCCCGCGTGATCATCGAACGCCCGCACAAAAAGTGCCGTGTGACCATTCACACCGCACGTCCGGGTGTCATCATCGGCAAGAAGGGCGCGGACATCGAAGTTCTGCGTTCGAAACTGGCCAAGATGACCGATAGCGAACTGCACCTGAACATCGTCGAAGTCCGCAAGCCGGAACTGGACGCGCAACTGGTTGGTGAGTCCATCGCTCAGCAGCTGGAACGCCGTGTGTCTTTCCGTCGTGCGATGAAGCGTGCTGTTCAGAACGCCATGCGCATGGGCGCCCTGGGTATCCGGGTGAACGTTGCTGGCCGTCTGGGTGGTGCAGAAATCGCGCGTACCGAATGGTACCGTGAAGGCCGTGTGCCGCTGCACACGCTGCGCGCGGACATCGACTATGCACATTCCGAAGCCTCGACCGCCTATGGCATCATCGGCATCAAGGTTTGGATCTTCAAAGGTGAAATTCTGGAGCATGACCCGCAGGCGCGTGATCGCCGTGCGCAAGAGCTTCAGGACGGACCTGCCCCCCGTGGCGCCGGTGGTGGTAACCGCCGCGACCGCGACCGGTAAGGAGAACGTAAGATGCTTCAACCGAAACGCACAAAATACCGGAAACAGTTCAAGGGTCGCATCAAAGGCGAAGCCAAGGGCGGTTCTGACCTGAACTTCGGTACCTACGGCCTGAAAGCCACCCAACCCGAGCGTGTCAGCGCCCGTCAGATCGAAGCCGCCCGTCGGGCCATGACGCGTCACATGAAGCGTCAGGGTCGTGTCTGGATCCGGATTTTCCCCGACGTGCCCGTCACCGCGAAGCCCATCGAAGTTCGTATGGGTAAAGGTAAGGGTTCCGTGGACCGTTGGGTCTGCAAAGTGAAGCCGGGCCGCGTGATGTTCGAAATCGACGGTGTGAACGAAGAAATCGCGCGCGAGGCTCTGCGCCTTGCTGCGATGAAGCTTCCGGTCAAAACCCGCGTCGTCGTCCGCGAAGACTGGTAATCCGGTCTGACTGAAAAACAAAAAGCCCCCGCCGTGTGAACGGCGGGGGCTTTTCTATTTTGCGAGGGGTGGCGGGGTTATTCGCCTGCCTTCAGCCACTCCATCCGCAGACCACGGCCCCAGCCTTTGTCGAAGCCTTTCCAGTAGGTGTGCTCGGGCTTGAAGGTGCCGTCGTCGTTGGCGGCCCAGACGCCCTCATTGGCGACCGGGACAAGGTCCAGAAAGGCCTCTTTGTCTGTGTCGTCCTTCAGGTGCCAATCCAGCCAGGCAGTGATGAAGTGTTGCGATATGTTGTTCATCCGCGTGGTATCCCACACCGCATCCAAGTAGTGGTCGCTGCCGCTGACGCCGGGTTCCAGCGCTTCGGATGGGACAGGCATCGGCGCACCGGCGTTATGGCCTGCGCTGTTGAAGGTCAGAAGCGCACGGTCGACACCGGTGGTTTCCTTCCAGATTTGGCGCACACCGTTTTCGTAGCCCGAAACTTCGTCCATGGACCCCGCGATCATCAGGGCAGGGACGCTGACACCAGACAGACCTTCTGCATCCCACATGTTCCAGTTGCGCCCCCAGGGGCCGAGGGTGACGATCGTCTTGATACGATCATCGGGCAGGGCGTCATGTGTGTCGCTGCCAGCACTATGAATATCCAGCAGACCATGCGACGCGCCAAAGGGCAGGTTGACCCCCGCTTCGCTGACGCCGCCGCCAGCCGTGACCAATGCCCCATAGCCGCCCATGGAATACCCAATCAGACCTGTGGTCGAAGCATCGACAAGACCGTTCAGGAACGAGCTATCATCGCCGGACATCTGGGCGATCTGGTCCAGAACGAACAGCTGATCCAAGGGGCGATTGACCAGCGTGGAGCCGAAGGTGGCGAAGTAATTGTCCGACACCTGGAAGGTTCGGTAGGTGGATTCGTTGTGGTCGATCGAGGCGACCACATACCCTTTGGACGCAAGATTTTCGCCCAGATGGGACATCAGGTACCGGTTGCCCGGCCAGCCGTGGGACACCAGAACGAGTGGATAGGTGCCCGCGGCAGGTTCGGCATCGCGATGGGCCGATCCGGCGATCTCGATCTCGGTCTGGCCGTCGCGCAGATAGGTCTGAATCGTCGTGTCGCCTTCGGCGTTGTCTGCGGCCGGGTACCAGACCTCTATGGTTAGCTCGCGGTCGTAGGTGGGCAGCGTTTCTGGCTTCTCGGAACTTGGATCAACGGCCACGACGTCGATCTGGTCGGGGTTGACCAGATCGAGCGTGCGAACGCCAACCTTCATGTCACCATATGCCGCCAGTTCCGGCGCAAAGGGACGTTGCCCATCAATCCTGTTTTCGGCCATGACTGCGCTTGCCGCCAGACCCAAGTCTAGACACAAGGCCACTGCGAAGAGGCCCCTCCCGGTTGAATGTCGCATTTACTCCTCCTTATGCGATGGTGTTTGTTTGCCGTCGGATAGTTGGCTGATAGGCCTGGTAAAGCAACATCAGCGATTGATGTTTTCGACGGGTGCCGTGGCGGAAGGGCAATTTTGCCTTGCTCGAATTGGTCCCTGTCGCCGATCCTAGAACCACGTTAGGAGGACGACATGTCAGAGATAAGCACCCTATTCGTCACCCCTCTTTATCGCGCGAAATTGTCCGAACACGGCCCCGCCGTGGACACGGACGAGCTGGAAGCTTCCTGCTATTCCATCGCCGAGGATGACAAGGCCGGGCAGGAGTGGTGCGAGACGCAGGGCTATCCCGGCTACACCTCTTACGCCTCACTGACCGATCTGCCGTGGCGGTTCCCGATCTTTGCGGATGTGGTCAAGTCGCTGGACAAACACGTCGCGGCCTTTGCCAAGGAATGTCAGTTCGATCTGGGCGACAAGGCGTTGGTGCTGGAAGACCTCTGGATCAATATCCTGCCCGAGGGCGGGACGCATTCCAGCCATATCCACCCGCATTCGGTGATCTCGGGCACGACTTATGTTGCCATGCCCGATGGCGCATCGGCCCTGAAGCTCGAAGACCCTCGGTTGCAGATGATGATGGCCGCGCCCACGCGGACCAAGGACGCGCGGGAAGAGTTGAAGCCTTTCATCTACGTCGCGCCAGAACCCGGTGAGGTTCTGTTGTGGGAAAGCTGGCTGCGGCACGAAGTGCCGATGAACATGTCCGAAGACGACCGGATCAGCGTCAGCTTTAACTATAAATGGGAGTGACCAAGGTGCCCGAATTGTCCACACGTCCGCTGATGAAGGTGTTTCTAGACGTCGGCCCCGCCACCGATCTGCGCGGCGGCAACACCGAGGGGCGGCTGATCTATCACGTCACCGGCGGGTCGTTCGAGGGCGAGCGGTTGCGCGGTGTGGTGAAGCCAGTCAGCGGCGATTGGGTCAGTGTGAAGGACGGATTTGCGCGCATCGATGTGCGGCTGTTGCTGGAAACCGACGACGGTACGGCGATCTACATGGCCTACGAGGGCGTCCATACACTGAGTGCCGAGCATCGTGAAATCCTTGCGCAGGGGCAGATGCCTGATCCGGGAAGCTATTATTTCCGCGTCGCGCCGTTTTTCGAAGCGGCCGATCCGAAGTACCAGTGGCTGAACAAGATCGTGACCGTCGGGGTAGGGACCCGGACACAGCAGGGTGTCGAATACGACGTCTACGAGGTGCTTTGAGCACGGACCTGCGGGCTGGATTGCTATTCGGGAAGGCGGGGTGAACCCCGCCCACCCTTCGCTGGTGTCGTAGGGCGGGGTTCACCCCGCCACCGCGCCTAAGTCTCCATGGCGGATCAAGCGATCCAGACCATGGGGTCAGCCGCCCAAGTTTTCCCCCAATGGGGCTTGCTTCAAAAGGGAATCGCGCCTATACGGCCCGCTCATCATGACTCCACCGGAATCAGGGTGACCCGGCGCATGCGCGCTATGGGGCCTACCGGTGATGTTGAAAGGAAGATTACCATGAGCGCGAATGACCTTCGTGACAAGACCCCCGATCAACTGCGCGAGCAGCTGACCGAACTGAAGAAAGAGCAGTTCAACCTGCGCTTTCAGCAGGCCACTGGCCAACTGGAAAACCCTGCACGTATGCGTGCGGCCCGCCGCGAGGCAGCCCGTGTGATGACCGTGTTGAATGAAAAAGCCGCTGCGGCTGCTGAATAAGGGAAGACCCAGATGCCCAAACGTATCCTGTCCGGCGTCGTTACGTCCGATGCCAACGCCCAGACCGTTACCGTGTCGGTGGAACGCCGCTTCACGCACCCGGTTCTGAAAAAGACCATCCGTAAGTCCAAGAAGTACCGGGCTCACGATGAGAACAACACCTTCAAAAAAGGTGATGAGGTCCGCATTCAGGAATGCGCACCGAAATCGAAGACCAAACGTTGGGAAGTCATCACCGCCTAAGCGGGACGACCCAATCTAATCGAAACCCTGGGGGCAAGGGGCGCTGCAGCCCTCCCCAAAGGTCGGGAGAAACCAAATGATCCAGATGCAGACCAATCTGGATGTTGCTGATAACTCTGGCGCGCGCCGGGTTCAGTGCATCAAGGTCCTCGGCGGTTCCCACCGTCGTTATGCGTCGGTTGGCGACATCATCGTTGTTTCGGTGAAAGAAGCCATTCCGCGCGGCCGTGTGAAAAAGGGTGACGTCCGTAAGGCCGTCGTCGTTCGCACCGCCAAAGAAGTTCGCCGTGAAGACGGCACCTCTATCCGTTTTGACCGCAACGCCGCCGTCATCCTGAACAACGCAGGTGAGCCGGTCGGTACCCGTATCTTCGGGCCGGTCGTTCGTGAGCTGCGTGCCAAGAACTTCATGAAGATCATCTCGCTTGCTCCGGAGGTGCTGTAATGGCTGCTAAACTCCGCAAAGGTGACAAGGTCATCGTGATCGCCGGCAAAGACAAAGGCAAAACCGGGGAAATCACCCAGGTTCTGCCCCAAGATGGCAAGGCCATCGTCGACGGTGTGAACATGGCTGTTCGCCACACCCGCCAGACCCAGACCCAGCAGGGTGGCCGTCTGCCCAAGGCTCTGCCGATCCAGCTGTCCAACCTGGCGCTGGTCGATGCCAACGGCAAACCGACCCGCGTTGGTTTCAAAATGGAAGGCGACAAGAAAGTCCGCTTTGCCAAGACGACGGGAGACGTGATCGATGCTTGATACCGCGAACTATACCCCGCGTCTGAAGCAAGCCTACGTCGACAGCATCCGTGCTGCGATGAAGGAAGAATTCGGCTACAAAAACGACATGCAGATCCCGCGTCTGGACAAGATCGTCCTGAACATCGGCTGCGGTGCTGAAGCTGTCAAAGACAGCAAGAAGGCGAAATCGGCTCAGGAAGATCTGACCGCAATCGCCGGTCAGAAGGCAATGGTCACCAAGGCGAAGAAGTCCATCGCAGGCTTCCGCGTCCGTGAAGAAATGCCTCTGGGTGCAAAGGTGACCCTGCGCGCCGACCGCATGTACGAATTCCTGGACCGTCTGATCACGATCGCAATGCCCCGCGTCCGCGACTTCCGCGGCGTCTCCGGCAAGTCCTTTGACGGCCGTGGCAACTATGCCATGGGTCTGAAAGAACACATCGTGTTCCCCGAGATCAACTTCGACAAAGTCGACGAAGTCTGGGGCATGGACATCATCATCTGCACCACCGCGGCAACTGACGCGGAAGCAAAGGCGCTGTTGAAGCATTTCAACATGCCCTTCAACAGCTGATCGCGGGAGAGAACGATATGGCTAAAAAATCCATGATCGAGCGCGAGAAGAAGCGCGAGCGTCTGGTGAAGAAGTACGCTGAAAAGCGCGCTGCTTTGAAAGAGATCATCAACGACGAATCGAAGCCGATGGAAGAGCGTTTCCGCGCGACCCTGAAGCTGGCCGAGCTGCCCCGCAACTCGTCCCCGACCCGTCTGCACAACCGCTGCCAGCTGACCGGCCGTCCGCACGCTTATTACCGTAAGCTGAAGATGTCCCGTATCATGCTGCGGGAACTTGGCTCCAACGGCCAGATCCCCGGTCTTGTGAAATCCAGCTGGTAAGGGAGGGTATGATATGAACGATCCTATCGGCGATATGCTCACCCGTATCCGCAACAGCCAGTTGCGCGGCAAATCCACCGTTTCCACCCCGGCGTCCAAGCTGCGGGCATGGGTTCTGGATGTGCTGGCGGACGAAGGCTACATCCGCGGTTATGAAAAAGGCACCGACGTCAACGGTCACCCGACCCTTGAAATCAGCCTGAAGTACTATGAAGGCGCTCCTGTCATTCGCGAACTGAAGCGGGTCTCCAAGCCCGGTCGTCGCGTGTACATGGGTCGCAATGACATTCCGCAGGTCCGTCAGGGTCTGGGTGTGTCGATTGTCTCCACGTCCAAGGGCGTGATGTCGGATGCAAACGCACGCAGCCAGAACGTTGGCGGCGAAGTGCTTTGCACCGTCTTCTAAGGAGGTCCCGCAATGTCTCGTATCGGTAAAAAACCAGTCGAGCTGCCCTCGGGCGTCACCGCGACGATCTCGGGTCAGAAGATTGAAGTGAAGGGCCCCAAGGGTACCCACACGTTCACCGCCACTGACGATGTGACCATCGCGCAGGAAGACAACGCCATCACGGTTACCCCGCGTGGCAAGTCCAAGCGCGCACGTCAGCAGTGGGGCATGTCCCGCACGATGGTTGCGAACCTGGTCCAGGGCGCAACCGAAGGCTTCAAGCGCGAGCTTGAGATCAACGGTGTGGGTTATCGTGCCGCTGTTCAGGGCAATGTCCTGAAACTGAACCTTGGCTACTCTCACGACGTCGACTTCGACATCCCGGCCGGTGTGACCATTACCACGCCCAAGCCGACCGAAGTCATCATTGAAGGCTCTGACGCTCAGCTTGTGGGTCAGGTTGCGGCAAACATCCGCGACTGGCGCCGTCCCGAACCCTACAAGGGCAAGGGCATCAAGTACAAAGAAGAGTACATCTTCCGCAAGGAAGGTAAGAAGAAGTAAGGATCAGGCAAATGGCTACTACAAAACGTTCCCTGTTCCTGAAGCGCCGCATGCGCGTCCGGAGCAAACTCCGCAAGGTCAACGCTGGTCGCGTTCGTCTTTCGGTTCATCGGTCCTCCAAGAACATCAGCGTTCAGCTGATCGACGATGTGGCTGGCGTTACGCTGGCATCCGCATCTTCGCTGGAAAAAGACCTTGGCGTTGTCGGCAAGAACAACATCGAAGCGGCAACCAAGGTTGGCGCGGCGATTGCCGAGCGCGCGAAAAAAGCTGGCGTTGAAGAAGCATACTTCGACCGCGGCGGCTTCCTCTTCCACGGCAAGGTGAAGGCTCTGGCCGACGCTGCCCGTGAAGGTGGTCTGAAAATCTGATGGTGCGGCGGGGGCAACCCCGCCTTGCCACATCCCGTAGGGCGGGGATTTCCCCGCCTTGCGTACTTCTGAGGGCTGCAATGCCCCGATGATCCGGGAGGGTGCCTCCCTCACCAAGGATCGGACAACCGGGTCGCCTGATGGCATGGACCCACGATTGAAAAGGAGAGCCCATGGCTCGTGAAAACAACCGCCGGGAAAACCGTCGCGACCGCGAGGAAGCCCCGGAATTTGCAGATCGCCTTGTCGCGATCAACCGTGTGTCCAAGACCGTTAAGGGTGGTAAGCGTTTCGGCTTCGCTGCTCTTGTCGTCGTGGGCGACCAGAAAGGCCGCGTTGGCTTTGGTAAGGGTAAAGCCAAGGAGGTCCCCGAGGCCATCCGTAAGGCAACCGAGCAAGCCAAGCGCAAAATGATCCGTGTGCCGCTGCGCGAAGGCCGCACGCTGCACCACGACATGGAAGGCCGTCATGGCGCTGGCCGTGTCGTAATGCGCACCGCACCGACCGGTACTGGTATCATTGCCGGTGGTCCGATGCGTGCCGTGTTCGAAATGCTGGGCATTCAGGACGTGGTCGCCAAGTCGATCGGTTCGCAGAACCCCTACAACATGATCCGCGCCACGCTGAACGGCCTGGAAAAAGAGGCGTCGCCCCGTCAGGTGGCACAGCGTCGTGGTAAGAAAGTCGCCGACATTCTGCCCGCACGTGACGAAGCGCCTGCGGAATCGTCGCACGTCGCTGAGGAGGCCTAATCCATGGCTACTATCGTTGTTAAACAGATCGGTTCGCCGATCCGCCGCCCCGAAATCCAGCGCAAGACGCTGATTGGTCTGGGCCTGAACAAAATGCACCGCGTGCGTGAACTGGAAGACACCCCTTCCGTTCGCGGCATGATCAACAAAATCCCGCATCTGGTAGAGATCGTCGAAGAAAAGGCCTGAACGGCCCACGATCTTTGATCTGATTGGACAGTGATTGAACACCCCGGACCGCAAGGTCCGGGGTGTTTGCTTTTGTGTGCGGTGATTGAGCAGTAATGCAGCGCCGGGTGTACGCCACAGTATGGTGCGCATTTCTTGACTTGGTGCTGCTTGGCATCACCAAGTTAACCACTCTTAACGTGAGTCTGGTATGCGAACTCTTTTGATAGCGTCTTTTTTAGTTCTTCCGTTTTCCGTAGGCGCCGCAATTCCCGTACAGGGTGTGCGACTGTCTAGTGATGTTGTTGGCCATGGTGGGGGCTGCCGTAAAAGTTCTCCTCCGGGCCAGTGCTGCCACATGGAAACCCGCACAGGCCGTGTGCATTGCCATTAGCGTCTGCGCGGGCATAAAGGGTTTATGCCCATTCCCGACGACGCCTTCCGCCACCATCCAAATCTGAAATGCCTGATCCGCGATCCGGAGCAGAGCTTTTTCCGCGATCTCGATCTGAACGAGATGGACCAGAGAATGATCGACCGGGGCGTGCCCATGCCGTGGCGTCGGACGGATGAGGATCGAGAGGCGAACCGACGCGCGTTTTTTGCCGATCACCAAGGTCCGGTCTGGGTATTCGCCTATGGGTCGTTGATGTGGGATCCAGCGATCCTTTTTGATGAGGTGCGGCACGCGCAGGTGCAGGGTTTTTCCCGGTCGATGTGTCTGGTGGATCGCCGGGGCGCGCGTGGCTCGGCCGAGGCGCCGGGATTGATGGCCGGTCTGGCCGAGGGGGGCACTTGCGACGGGCTGGTGTTCCGCATCCCCGCGGAGCGGGTCGAGGATGAAACCGAACGCCTGTGGCGGCGCGAGATGATCGCGCAGGCCTATTACCCGGCTTTTGCGACTGCGCGGACGGCGCAGGGCGACGTCCAAGCCGTCTGTTTCGTCGCCGACCCTGAGGCTGACATGATCGAAACGGATCTCAGTCGGGACGAGCAGGTCCGCTTTATCGCCACCGGAGAGGGGTTTCTGGGCACCAGCTTTGAATACCTCGACAACATGCTGGCGCATTTCGATACGATGCAGGTGGATGATCCGGTGCTGCGGGCGCTATTGCAGGACGTTCAACAAGTCAGGAACGGCGGATGAGTGATCTGGAGCGAAACAAGCAGACTGTGATGGCCTTCTATGACCTGATGTTCAACCAGTGCCAGCCGCGCGAGGCGATCGAGCGGTATGTTGGCGCCGAATACATCCAGCACAATCCGCATGTGGGTGACGGCAAAGAGGCCTTCATCGACTATTTCGAACGTATGGCCCGCGATTACCCCGGCAAACGGGTGGATTTCAAACGCGCCATGGCCGAAGGCGACAAGGTTGTGTTGCATTGCCATCAGGTCTGGCCCGAAGGGCTTGAGTATGCCGGGATCGACATCTTCCGTCTGGATGAGGCGGGCAAGGTGGTCGAACACTGGGACGTGCTGCAGGAAATTCCGCCGACCAGCGCGAATGACAACGGGATGTTCTAGGGCTTAGCCGGGCAGGGCGAAGCTTTGGTCTTCCAGCCGACCGTATAGGGGGCAGCCGAGGGTCGCCTGTAGCGCCTCGACCAGTTCCTGAACGGTCTGCGCGGTCACGTACAGGCCGCCTGTGCGCTCGGCCAAGCACTTGGCCACGGTCCCGTCTCCACCGTGGATCTCTTGTTCCGGGTTGTCCCATGTCCAATAGTCCACCAGCGCCCGGAAGCCGATGACATGGATCGTCAGGTCCTGTGCCTCGCTCATCAGAGTATCGCTCATCGCGCAGGGGCGGCCACCGCAGGTTTCGTTGCCGTCGGTGACTACGACGATGACGCCGGGACGGTCACGATGGCGCAGCACCTCGGCCGCGGTGCGGACGGAATTGGCCAAAGGCGTCAGCCCGCCCGGAGACAGGGCCTGAACGTCGTCAATTACCGCCTTTGCTGCGTCGGGGCGGGGGGCAAAGCGGACGTCGATCCCGGAACAGCTGTCCCCGTCGTTGGGTCCGTAGATCAGCAGGCCGATCCGGCGGAAAGGTGCGACCTGGGGCAGGGCGATCTGGACGGCCTGGCGCGCTTCGGCGATACGTGTCACCTGTCGGTAGTCATAGCCAAATTCGACCATAGACCCCGATCCGTCAAAGACCAGCATGGCATCGGTCGCGCAGCCCCCGTCGCCCTGCGACGCGGCCCCGAAAGGCCAGAGGCAGAGACCCGCCAAGGCCAATGCCCTTATGGGATGCGCGATCTGCATGACGTAGTGTCGCCCTGACACCGCTTTCGGTCAATGCAGAATGACTTGATTGCCCGGGCCAGAGGTCCTATACGCCCCCGGTGGCCATAGGGCCGCGTGAGAATCAACCAAGAAACGCCGTGTGCCGCCCGTATCGCTTCGGGGTGGTTTTCCGGCAAAGGAGAAGCGACATGAAACTGCACGAACTTCGTGACAATCCCGGCGCAACCAAAAAGCGTATGCGCGTTGGCCGTGGCCCCGGCTCTGGCAAGGGTAAAATGGGTGGCCGTGGTATCAAGGGTCAGAAATCCCGCTCGGGTGTGGCGATCAATGGCTACGAGGGTGGCCAGATGCCGCTCTACCAGCGTCTGCCCAAGCGTGGCTTTAACAAGCCGAACCGCAAAGAATTCGCCGTGATCAACCTGGGCATCATCGCCAAGTTCATCGAAGCCGGCAAACTGGACGCAGGTAACATCACCGAAGACACGCTGGTCGCGTCGGGTGCTGTGCGCCGCAAGCTGGACGGTATTCGCGTTCTGGCCAAAGGTGAGCTGGCCACCAAAGCAACCATCGAAGTGACCGGCGCATCCAAAGCCGCGATCGAAGCCGTCGAAAAAGCCGGCGGGTCGCTGAAGGTCACGGCTGCGCAAGCCGCTGAGTAAGCGGTTGTGGGCGGCCTCAGGGCCGCTTACATAAGCTCAAGTTTTCCCAAAGCGCCGCCGGCCCGGAAAACCCGGTCCGGCGGCGTTTGACTGAAAGAGAGACGCTGAATGGTATCCGCAGCAGAACAGATGGCGGCCAACACTAGCTGGGCCGCACTGGGCAAAGCCACCGACCTGCGCAATCGCATCCTTTACACCATCATGTTGCTGATCGTGTACCGGCTTGGGACCTGGATCCCGGTTCCGGGGATCGACGGCGCAGCTCTTCGTGAATTCATGGAAGGCGCAGGCCAGGGCATCGGCGGCATCCTGTCGATGTTCACGGGCGGCGCCCTTGGCCGTATGGGCATCTTTGCCCTTGGCATCATGCCGTATATTTCGGCCTCGATCATCGTGCAGCTTCTGGGGTCCATGGTCCCCGCGCTGGAGCAGATGAAGAAAGAGGGCGAGCAAGGCCGCAAGAAGATGAACCAGTACACGCGCTACGGCACCGTGTTTCTGGCCACGCTTCAGTCCTACGGTCTGGCTGTGTCGCTGCAATCCGGCGATCTGGTGCAGGCGGAAATCCCGTACTGGTTCTTCATCGCGGTCTGCATGATCACGCTGATCGGCGGCACGATGTTCCTGATGTGGCTGGGCGAACAGATCACGGCACGTGGTCTGGGCAACGGTATCTCTCTGATCATCTTCGTGGGCATTATCGCTGAACTTCCTGCCGCGCTGGCACAGTTCTTTGCCTCGGGGCGTTCGGGTGCCATCAGCCCTGCGGTGATTATCGGCGTGATCCTCATGGTGATCGTGACGATTGCCTTCGTGGTCTTCATGGAACGCGCGCTGCGCAAGATCCACATTCAGTATCCGCGCCGTCAGGTGGGTATGAAGGTTTACGATGGTGGGTCGTCGCACCTGCCGATTAAGGTGAACCCGGCAGGCGTTATCCCGGCGATCTTCGCGTCGTCGCTGCTGTTGCTGCCGGTCACGATCTCGACCTTCTCGGGCAATCAGACCAGCCCGGTGATGTCGACGATCCTTGCCTATTTCGGACCGGGGCAGCCGCTGTACCTGCTGTTCTTCACGGCGATGATCGTATTTTTCGCATATTTCTACACGTTCAACGTGGCGTTCAAACCGGACGACGTGGCGGACAACCTGAAGAACCAGAATGGCTTTGTGCCGGGCATCCGTCCGGGCAAGAAAACCGCCGAATATCTGGAATACGTGGCCAACCGCGTGCTTGTGCTGGGCTCGGCCTACCTTGCGGCAGTTTGTCTCCTTCCTGAGATTCTGCGTAGCCAACTGGCGATCCCTTTCTATTTTGGCGGCACGTCGGTCCTCATCGTTGTTTCGGTGACGATGGATACGATCCAGCAGGCGCAATCGCACCTTCTGGCGCACCAGTATGAAGGGCTGATCGAGAAATCTCAGCTGCGCGGCAAGGGGAGCCGCCGTGGCAAACGGAGGGGGGCAGCACGCCGATGACCAATATTATTCTTCTTGGACCGCCGGGCGCGGGCAAGGGCACTCAGGCCGCACGTCTGGTCGAAGGCCGCAACATGATCCAGCTTAGCACCGGCGACATGCTGCGTGCGGCACGGACCAGCGGTACCGAGATGGGCAAGCGCGTCGCCGAGGTGATGGACCGCGGTGAGCTGGTCACGGACGAGATCGTCATCGGTCTGATCCGCGAACAACTGGAAGGCGACGAAAAGGGCGGCTTCATCTTTGATGGCTTCCCCCGCACGCTGGCCCAGGCCGATGCGCTTGAAGCGCTGATGGCCGAGATGGGCAAGACGCTGGATTGCGCGATCGAGCTTCAGGTCAATGACGAGGTTCTGGTGGACCGGATCGTCGGTCGTGCCGCCGAAGCAGCTGCCGCTGGCAAGCCGGTTCGGGCCGACGACAACGAAGAAAGCCTGAAAATCCGTTTGATGGAATATTACAAGAAGACTTCTCCGCTGCTGGGCTACTACCACGCGAAGGGTAAGCTTGAAGGCGTTGACGGTCTTGCTGAAATGGACAAGGTCGAAGCTTCGATCGCTGCGATCCTGGACGCCTGATCCGTTCCAAATCTGAAAGTTCTGATCCCCGCCAGTGCCATCGCACTGGCGGGGATTTTCGTTTTTTGGAACTCATTTGCTTTGAGGTGGTTGATACATTCACAATTCATAATATGTTCCCCTCTGAAGAAGGAGACTGAGATATGGCAATGTATCAAAACACCAGCGCCTCTAACGGCCCGAATTCGCCGCGCGTGACCGGGTTTTACGACAAGGCCAGCGGATCGGTGCAGTACGTCGTCGTAGACGAAGCGACCAAGCAGTGCGCCCTGATCGATGTCGTGCAAGACTTTGACCCGCGGGCTGCGCGCTCTGGTTTCGATAGCGCGTCCGAAATTCTGGAATACGTCCGGGCAGAGGGGCTGAGCGTGCAGTGGGTGCTGGACACCCACCCGCATGCAGATCACCTGATGGCCTCGACCTGGCTGAAGGAAAAGACCGGCGCACCGAACGCGATCGGGGTGAAGGCGCGCGACATCGCGCGGCTCTGGGCCGAGTATTACAATCTGCCGGACGCGTTTAACGTCGACATCGACTTTGACCACCTGTTCGCGGATGGCGATACCTTCCAGCTGGGCAATCTGGACGTGAAGGTGATGCTGTCGCCGGGTCATACGCTTGGGTCCATCACCTATGCGATTGGTGACGCGGCTTTTGTTCACGACACCTTCATGCACGTAGACAGCGGCACCAGCCGGGCGGATTTCCCGGGCGGGTCGTCCAAGGACCTTTGGGATAGCTTGCAGGCCATCCTTGCACTGCCCGATGAGACGCGTCTTTTCGTAGGCCACGATTATCCGCCCGTGGGCGACCGTCAGGATCCTGCTTGGGTCGCAACGGTGGCCGAGCATCGCGCGAACAACAAGCATATCGGCGGCAACGTCAGCGAAGCCGAGTTCCGCAAGCTGCGTGATGACCGCGACGCCACCTTGGCGCTGCCGGACCGGATGCTACATGCCTTGCAGGTTAATCTGAGGGCAGGGCAGTTGCCACCGCCCGAGGCCGATGGGCATAGTTACTACAAGATCCCCGCGAACAAGTTCTGAGGAGACAGACATGGAAACGCAATCCACCGACGCAGGCGACATCGAGGTCTGGACCGCAGACGAAGTCGCAGAAGCAAAAGCCAAGGGCGAGATCGTCTTGGTCGATGTTCGCACGCCGCAGGAATATATGTTCGAACACATCGAAGGCGCGCTGCTAATGCCGATGTCGTTCTTTGATGCGGGCAGCCTTCCGGGGCAAAGCGACAAGCGGATCGTGCTGTACTGCGGGTCGTCGATGCGCTCGGGCAAGATGGCGGAAAAGGTTCTGGCATCGGGCGCTGGTAAGATAGCGCACCTCAAAGGCGGGTTCGGCGGCTGGAAAGAAGCCAAGAAACCCTACATCGGAACCGAAATGTCCACCGGCGCGCCCAAACGGGTCGACGGCTAAGCCTCTGATCGGGGCGGCAAAAATATTGCCGTCCCGGTCTGGCCGTCTTGTGTTTGTCACATGCTCGGCCTAGCCCTTCGATAATTTTCGAAAGGGCATTGTCCCAACTCAGATTAAGGCACCGCGTCGCGACGTAGCGCTGGACATTATCGTCTGGTACTTGGCGCGACTGGGCGCAGAGCCTGAGTTGGTGGCGCAGAATGCGCTGTTCTACGGACATTATGCCCTGCGCGACGCGGCGCCCGTGGACGGGGCGTATCCGGTCGTCGTGCTGTCGCATGCATCGGGCGGGAACGCGCCGCAACTTGGCTGGATCGCGTCTAATTTTGCCAAGCGAGGCTTGATTGTCATCGGTACGGATCACCCCGGCACCCGGTCTCGCGACGGCGATCCGCATCGCACCGTGCATATCTGGGACCGCCCGGCCGATCTGACTTTCTTGCTGGATTGGATCGCGGCATCGGCACTGAACGGCCTGACGCGTGACATGGCCCGCGTCAGGGCGTTGGGGCGGATCGTGATTGGCATCGCGGGGGACGACAATATCTGTTCCGATGCCGGGATGCGGGATCGCGGTATTCTGCACGAGGAATTGCAGACGGAAATCGGGGATTTCCTTGCCGCGACGCTCTTGGTAGAGTGATGGCGTCCGACCAACCCGGACAGATGCACCTTGATTGCGCTGAATCGCGTTTTCGGGGGTTGACCCGGGTGCGGAACGCTTCTACCACGCGCTATCTCGAACGTAGGGCCGATTCCGGCCCTTCTTCGTGTTTCGTCATATGACCCGTTGAGAGGCGCTGCTGCCAGACCGACGTGTTGTGAAAAAAGGGCCTGGGACTACGGGCTCGCAACAAAAGGAAGACAGACATTGGCACGTATTGCCGGCGTTAACATCCCCACTGCAAAGCGGGTACCGATCGCCCTGACTTATATCACCGGTATTGGCCCGGCTTCTGCAAAATCCATTTGCGAAGCAGTCAACATCGACCTGACCCGCCGGGTCAACGAACTTTCCGACGCAGAAGTGCTGGCCATCCGCGAGCACATCGACGCGAACTTCACCGTCGAAGGTGACCTGCGCCGCGAAGTTCAGATGAACATCAAGCGCCTGATGGACCTTGGCTGCTACCGCGGTCTGCGCCATCGCCGCAACCTCCCTGTTCGCGGTCAGCGGACGCACACCAACGCTCGTACCCGCAAAGGCCCCGCAAAGGCCATTGCTGGCAAGAAGAAGTAAGGGAGGTCCGCACCAATGGCACGTGATACCCGCCGCGTTAAGAAGAAGGTTTCCAAGAACATCGCCGCTGGCGTTGCTCATGTGAACTCTTCGTTCAACAACACCAAAATCCTGATCTCTGACGTTCAGGGCAACGCCATTTCCTGGTCCTCCGCAGGGACCATGGGCTTCAAAGGCTCGCGTAAGTCGACGCCCTATGCTGCTCAGATGGCTGCCGAAGACGCAGGCCGCAAGGCTCAGGAGCACGGCGTGAAAACGCTGGAAGTCGAAGTTCAGGGCCCCGGTTCGGGTCGTGAATCGGCTCTGCGCGCTCTGGCCGCTGTTGGGTTCAACATCACTTCGATCCGTGATGTGACCCCGATCGCACACAACGGCTGCCGCCCGCCAAAGCGCCGCCGCGTCTAATTATAGACAAGGTTTCAGGGGCCGCGTCAGCGCGGCCTCTTTCCGTCATTTAAACCTCGGGTGTTTCGTCCTTAGGGACATGGGGACGAGACGAGCATGGAGGGACGCACATGATCCACAAGAATTGGGCAGAATTGATCAAGCCGACCCAGCTTGACGTCAAGCCGGGCTTTGACCCGTCTCGGCAGGCAACTGTTGTTGCCGAACCGCTGGAGCGTGGCTTTGGCCTGACGCTTGGCAACGCGCTGCGCCGCGTTCTGATGTCGTCGCTGCAAGGTGCCGCGATCACGTCCGTACAGATCGACAACGTTCTGCACGAGTTTTCGTCCATCGCGGGTGTCCGCGAAGACGTGACCGACGTGGTTCTGAACCTCAAGGGTGTTTCCCTGCGGATGGAAGTCGAAGGGCCCAAGCGCCTGTCGATCAATGCTAAGGGTCCGGGCGTTGTGACTGCGGCCGAGATTTCGGAATCCGCTGGCATCGAAGTGCTGAACAAAGATCACGTGATCTGCCACCTTGACGAAGGTGCGTCGCTGTTCATGGAACTGACTGTGAACACCGGTAAGGGCTATGTCCCTGCCGACCGCAACAAGCCCGAGGATGCGCCGATTGGCCTGATCCCGATCGACGCGATCTATTCGCCGATCAAGAAAGTGTCGTATGACGTGCAGCCGACCCGTGAAGGTCAGGTTTTGGACTATGACAAGCTGACCATGAAGATCGAAACCGATGGGTCGATCACGCCGGACGACGCCGTGGCCTTTGCTGCGCGTATCCTGCAGGACCAGCTGTCGATCTTCGTCAACTTTGACGAACCGGAATCCGCATCGCGTCAGGATGACGACGACGGTCTGGAGTTCAACCCGCTGCTGCTGAAGAAGGTCGATGAGCTTGAGCTGTCGGTCCGGTCTGCAAACTGCCTGAAGAACGACAATATCGTCTACATCGGTGATCTGATCCAGAAAACCGAAGCAGAGATGCTGCGCACCCCGAACTTTGGCCGCAAGTCCTTGAACGAGATCAAGGAAGTGCTGTCGGGCATGGGTCTGCACCTTGGCATGGACGTCGAGGATTGGCCGCCGGACAACATCGAAGATCTGGCTAAGAAATTCGAAGATCAGTTCTGATTTTCGACAGGGGGCGCCCCGGCGCCCCCGACGACTGGGCCCTAACGCCCCAAGGAGAGCCGGTGACACGCATCGCCGGTCAGACAAAGCAAAACCGCCCGTAGAGGGCACATTAGGAGAAGACACATGCGTCATGCACGAGGCTACCGCCGCCTGAACCGGACCCACGAACACCGCAAAGCGATGTTCTCGAATATGTCCGCATCGCTCATCGAACATGAGCAGATCAAAACCACCCTGCCCAAGGCCAAAGAACTGCGTCCCATCGTGGAAAAGCTGGTGACCCTGGCGAAAAAGGGTGATCTGCACTCCCGCCGTATTGCGCAGTCGCGCATCCAGCAGGACGAAGCAGTCAAGAAACTGTTCGACATTCTTGGCCCCCGCTACGCCGAGCGTAAGGGCGGCTACATCCGCATCATGAAAGCCGGCTTCCGCTACGGCGACATGGCGCCGATGGCCATCATCGAATTCGTCGACCGCGACGTCGACGCCAAAGGCGCTGCTGATAAGGCACGCCTGGCCGCTGAAGAAGCAGCCGACGAATAATCTCCGGGGCGTCTCCCGCAGATCGGGCCCTCGTCCTATTGGACGGGGGCCTTTTTCTTTGTCAGGAGTGTGCATCGCAAAGGCAGTGTCCGGGTTGCTTTTCCCGTGGCCGCTTCGCATATCTTTCCCGATGAAACGATTGATCCCCCTTGCCGCAATGGCCCTGTCGCTGGCCGTGTCGCCCGCGCTGGCTGAAACCCGCGTGCCGCAATCCATGGCCGAGGTGCAGCTGTCCTTTGCCCCGGTCGTCAAGCAGGCGACCCCTGCGGTTGTGAATATCTACGCCCGTCGCGTCGTCGCGCAGCGCAGCACACCGTTTTCGAATGATCCCTTCTTCCGCGAGTTTTTTCGAAACTTTGGCCCCTCGCGGCCCGAGGTTCAGAATTCTCTGGGCTCTGGCGTGGTACTGACAGACGACGGGATCGTGGTGTCGAACTATCACGTGGTCGGACGGGCGGATGACATCCGTGTGGTGTTGAACGACCGGCGCGAATTCACGGCGCAGGTGTTGTTGTCGGACGCTGAATCCGACCTTGCGATCCTGAAGATCGATAATGCGCCCGACGACATGGCGCATCTGGACCTGCGCGACAGCGACTCGGTCGAGGTGGGCGAACTGGTGCTGGCCATTGGCAACCCGTTCGGTGTGGGTCAGACGGTATCGTCGGGCATCGTGTCGGGCTTGGCGCGTTCGGGCACCGCAACGGGCTCTGCGCGCGGATATTTCATTCAGACTGACGCACCGATCAATCCCGGCAACTCGGGCGGGGCGCTGATTGATATGCAGGGTCAGTTGATCGGAGTGAACACCTCGATCCTGACGCGATCCGGCGGGTCGAACGGGATCGGCTTCGCCATCCCCTCGGCGCTGGTCGCGCAATTCGTCGATCAGGCGCAACAGGGCGCCGACCGGTTTCAGCGCCCTTGGGCTGGTATCTCGGGCCAAGAGGTCGATGCGGGCATGGCCGAAACACTGGGGCTGGACCGTCCCGGTGGTGTCATCGTGGCCGAGCTTCATCCGCTAAGCCCCTTTACGGCCGCAGGGCTGGAGGTTGGTGACGTTATCACCGCGGTCGACGAGCTTAGCGTCAACACCCCGCCCGAAATGATCTACCGCATGTCGGTCGCAGGCCTCGGTGCCTCGGCAGACGTGACCTTCGTTCGTAACGGTAAGGCGCAAAACGTATCCGTCGATCTGATCGCCGCGCCCGAAGACCCGCCGCGCAACCCGGTGACGACCGCCAGAAACGCGGCGATCCCCGGGGTCACGTTCGAGACTGTGAACCCCGCGGTGGCGTCGGAACTGACGCTGGACACGGGGACCCAAGGTGTCTTGATCGTTGATCCCGGTCCTTTGGGGGCGCGGGTGGGGCTGCTGCGGGGCGATGTGATCCAACGGGTCAACGGCATCGACGTGGCGGATAGCGAAACGCTGGCCGAGATCCTGACGCAGATCACTGGCCGGATGGAGTTGGGCCTGATCCGGGGTGGCCGCGCGATGACGCTGCGACTGCGCCTCTGATGGCTGATCTCTTCGACGATCCCACGGCCGAAGATAAGGCCCCACGCCCCCTGGCTGATCGGCTGCGCCCCAAGGCATTGGCGGATGTGATCGGGCAGGCACAGGTGTTGGGGCCGGACGCGCCCTTGGGCGTCATGCTGGCCTCTGGGTCTTTGTCTTCGCTTGTTCTGTGGGGACCGCCGGGCGTGGGTAAGACCACGATCGCGCGGCTATTAGCGGATGAAACCGATCTGGCCTTTGTCCAGATTAGCGCGATCTTTACCGGCGTCGCCGATCTGAAAAAGGTGTTTGAGGCCGCCAAACAACGCCGCCGCGCGGGGCAAGGGACACTGCTGTTCGTGGACGAGATCCACAGGTTCAATAAGGCGCAACAGGATGGGTTCCTGCCGCATATGGAGGATGGGACAATCCTTCTGGTCGGCGCCACGACGGAAAACCCGTCGTTCGAGCTGAACGCCGCCCTTCTAAGTCGTGCGCAGGTGCTGGTTCTGGAACGACTGGACCATGCCGACCTGACACGCCTGATGGACCGGGCCGAGGCAGAGTTGAAGCGCACCCTTCCGCTGACCGACGCTGCTAGGGTCGCATTGCAGGATATGGCCGACGGTGACGGGCGCGCGCTGCTGAACCTGATCGAACAGGTGGCGGCATGGAAGGTCAAAGACCCGTTGGACCCGGATGCCTTGGCCACCCGGCTGATGCGGCGCGCGGCGAAATACGACAAGTCCGGGGAAGAGCATTACAACCTGATCTCGGCCCTGCATAAATCCGTGCGTGGGTCCGATCCGGATGCGGCGCTGTATTGGTTTGCGCGTATGCTTGCAGGCGGCGAAGACCCCCGGTTCCTCGCCCGCCGCCTTGTTCGCATGGCGGTCGAAGACATCGGGCTGGCCGACCCACAGGCGCAGACCGTTTGTCTCGATAGCTGGAACACCTACGAACGGCTCGGGTCGCCAGAGGGGGAGCTGGCGCTAAGCCAGGCGGTCATCTATCTGGCCCTCGCCCCCAAATCGAACGCGAATTATGTGGCCTACAAGGGCGCGATGAACCTTGCGAAAAAGACCGGCAGCGCCATGCCGCCAAAACACATCCTGAACGCGCCGACCTCGATGATGAAGGATCAGGGCTACGGGTCGGGCTACAATTACGACCACGACGCCGAAGATGCCTTTTCCGGCCAGAACTACTTTCCGGACGGGGTCGCGCGACCTGACCTTTACCAACCGGTCGAGCGTGGCTTTGAACGCGATCTGAAAAAACGCGTCGAGTATTTCAACAAGCTGCGCCAGAAGCGTGGCGCTGACTGATCCCTTCATCTTTCCCGAAATACTCCAGGGGGCGGGGCGCAGCCTCGCGGGGGCAGCGCCCCCTCTGGCGTCGCAACACGCACGGACCTCAATACATTGACTCCGGCCCGATCCTTGGCCATGACCCGCGCATGATCCAAACCCTGATATATGTGGCGCTTGGTGGCGCGGTCGGCGCGTCGGCGCGGTACCTGACGGGCCTTGCGGCGATCCGCATCATGGGCCCCGGCTTCCCATGGGGGACGCTGGTGGTGAACGTGATCGGGTCATTCCTGATGGGCGTGCTGGTCGTCGCTCTGGCGCAGTTTTCGGCGAACCGTTTCGCGCCGCTGCTGATGACAGGCCTTCTGGGTGGGTTCACGACATTTTCGGCCTTTTCGCTGGACGCGGTGACGTTGTGGGAACGCGGCGACACAAGCGCAGCAGCGGCCTATGTGGCCGTATCGGTCATTCTTTCGCTCGCCGCTTTGCTGGCAGGGCTATTCATTGCAAGGGGCCTCGGATGAGCGGCGTTCAACATATCACGGTGCCCGATGCGGATGCGGATCAGCGGCTGGATCGTTGGCTGCGGACGCTTTTCCCGCAGCTGACGCAGGGACGGATCGAAAAGATGTGCCGCAAGGGCGATCTGCGCGTCGACAAGGGGCGGGTGAAACCCGCCACGCGGCTAGAGCCTGGGCAGGTCGTGCGCGTGCCGCCGATCCCCGACACGCAGGCCCCGGCGCCAGAGCCGAAATCCAGGCTCAGCGAAGACGACGCACGGATGATCCGGGACTGCGTGATCTACAAAGACGACCACATCATCGCGTTGAACAAACCGCCCGGCCTGCCGACCCAAGGGGGCAGCAAGCAGACCCGCCATGTTGACGGCCTGGCCGAGGCGTTAATGTTCGATCTGGATGAAAAGCCGCGGCTGGTGCACCGGTTGGACAAGGATACCTCGGGTGTTCTGGTGTTGGCGCGGACGCGGGCGGCGGCGCAGGGGCTGACGGCGGCGCTACGCCACAAGCAAACGCGCAAAATCTACTGGGCCTTGGTCGCAGGTGTCCCGACCCCGTATCTGGGTGAAATCCGCTATGGTCTGGTCAAGGCTGGCGGTCACGGCAAAGGCGGGGAGGGCGAGAAGATGCGCGCCGTTCACCCGAACGAGGTTGCCTCCACCCCCGGTGCCAAGCGGGCGCATACCTATTACGCGACGCTCTACCGTGTGGCGGGGCGCGCGTCTTGGGTCGCGCTAGAGCCGCTGACGGGCCGGACACACCAGTTGCGGGCCCATATGGCCGAGATCGGGCATCCGATTATCGGCGATGGGAAATACGGCGGCTCGGGTCAGGACAACTTGGGGGATGGCTGGGGCGCGCAGTTGGGCGGGGTGATTTCCCGCAAGCTGCATCTGCATGCCCGGTCAATGACGTTCGAGCATCCGATCACCGGCAAGCAGATGACGGTGACAGCCCCGCTGCCCGATCACATGGCGCAAAGCTGGGACACCTTGGGCTGGGCCGAAGATATCGCCGCCGATGACCCGTTCGAGGAGCTGCATTAATGCGGCTTGTGATCTTCGACGTGGATGGGACGCTGGTGGACAGTCAGGGCGACATCGTCGCCTCGATGGGCGCGGCATTTCAGGCGGTGGGGATTGAGGCACCGGATCGCGCGGCGATCCTGTCGATCGTGGGCCTGTCGCTGGACCATGCGATGCTGAAGCTGGCGCCCGACGCGGATGCCGCCACGCGCGATACAATGGTCGCCGAATACAAGTCCGCCTATCAGGCGCTGCGGATCAAGGCCGGCGCGGCGTCTAGCCCGCTATACCCGGGCATCCGCGACGCGGTTGAGGCGCTGGCCCGGCAGCCTGAAACCCTGCTGGCCATCGCCACCGGAAAATCGCGGCGGGGGCTGGTGTCGCTGTTGGACAATCATGGTTGGTCGAACCTGTTCCACAGCCAGCAGGTCGCGGATGACCATCCGTCGAAGCCAAACCCATCGATGATCCTGACCGCGCTGGTCGAAACCGGGGTCGAGGCAAGTGATGCGGTGATGATCGGGGACACGACGTATGACATGCAGATGTCCGCTGCGGCTGGCGTGCCCTTTATCGGCGTTGACTGGGGCTATCACCCCGCGACGTCGCTGACCGAGGCGCGTGAAATCGTGTCTGAGGCCGGTGATCTAATCCCGGCCATCGACCGCGTATTGGGAGAGCGAGCATGAGCGAATGGGCCCCGAAACGGTTCTGGAAAACCGTCGACGTCACCGAAGTGGATCAGGGTTTCTCGGTCACTTTGGACGGGCGTCCGGTTAAAACGCCTGCAAAGCGCGCGTTGACCCTGCCGACGCGGGCGATGGCTGATATGGTGGCTGCGGAATGGGACGCGCAGGTCGAAAAGGTCGATCCTATGACCATGCCGGTCATGCGCGGTGCGAATGCGGCAATCGACAAGGTGGCGGTGCAACATGCCGAAGTGGCCGACATGCTGGCCGCCTACGGGGACAGTGATCTGCTGTCCTACCGCGCGGACAGCCCCGCGGGTCTGGTTGCGCGGCAGGCAGAAGGGTGGGACCCGCTGTTGGACTGGGCCGAGGGACGATTTGGCGGTCGTTTGAAGGTGTTCAGCGGTGTCATGCACGAACCTCAGGATCCGATCTTGTTGGCCGCCATGGCCAAGAGTGTCCACGATATGAGCGATTTCGAACTCGCCGGGTTTCACGATCTTGTGTCCCTGTCGGGGTCGTTGATCATCGGGTTTGCCGCCGCGTGGGACCAATCCGCTCCCGAGGCCCTGTGGGACCTGAGCCGCATCGACGAAGACTGGCAGGCCGAGCAATGGGGCGTTGATGAAGAAGCGGCCGAAGCGGCGGGAATCAAACGTGAATCGTTTCTGAATGCGAAACAGTTCTTTGACGCCTCTCGCGGCGAAAACGGGTAAACCAGACAATTCTCCGCATGGATTTGACCAAATGGTCCGCCGACGCCTCTTGGGCGGTCAATTGACTCTGGGTCAACGCGCGATTGTTTGATTTTCTTGATGTTTCACTTGACCCTTTGAAATGAATCGACCCAAACTCTTGCCATGCTGACGGGAGGATACCCACAGTATCGTACAGGGCCGAACACAGGTCCTAACGTTCCACACCCGAATGGGCGTGGTTAAACAGGAAGAGGTAAAAATGAAAAAATCCGTACTTTTCGGCGCACTGACCGTTGCTGGCCTCGCGGCTGGCGCAGCTGGCGCGGCGACCCTTGACGACGTCAAGGCGCGCGGCAAGCTGAACTGCGGCGTGACGACCGGTCTGACCGGCTTTGCAGCCCCCGACGCCAATGGCGAATGGGAAGGCTTCGACGTTGCCGTCTGCCGTGCCGTTGCCGCAGCCGTTCTGGGCGATCCCACCGCGGTCGAATTCGTTCCCACCACCGGCAAGACGCGCTTTACCGCGCTGGCCTCGGGCGAAGTCGACATGCTGGCACGTAACACCACGTGGACCCTGTCCCGTGACGTTGACCTGAAGTTCACCTTCGTGGGCGTCAACTACTACGACGGTCAGGGCTTCATGGTTCCCAAGGCACTGGGCGTTTCGTCTGCCAAGGAACTGGACGGCGCGACCGTCTGTATCCAGACCGGCACCACGACCGAGCTGAACCTGGCCGATTTCTTCCGCGCCAACAACATCAGCTATGAGCCGGTTCCGATCGAAACCAACGCCGAAGCGCAGCAGCAGTATCTGGCTGGCGCATGCGACGTTTACACGACGGACGCATCCGGTCTGGCCGCAACGCGTGCCACGTTCGAAGCACCGGGCGACCACGTCGTTCTGCCGGAAATCGTGTCCAAAGAGCCGCTGGGCCCGCTGGTCCGTCACGGCGATGACGAGTGGGGCGATGTCGTCCGCTGGTCGCTGAACGCGATGATCGCAGCAGAAGAGCTGGGCATCACCTCCGAGAACGTCGAAGGCATGGCGTCCGAGGCTGGCAGCAATCCGGAAATCAACCGGATCCTCGGCACCGAGGGCAACCTGGGCGAAATGCTGGGTCTGGACGCTGACTGGGCCAAGAACATCATCGCATCCGTGGGCAACTACGGCGAAGTGTTCGAGGAAAACATCGGTGAATCCACGCCGATCGGTCTGTCGCGCGGTCTGAACGCACAGTGGACCAACGGTGGTCTGCTGTACTCGCCGCCGTTCCGCTAAGACTTAAGGGAAGGGCGCGGACAACCTCCGCGCCCTTTTCACTTTTGTAACCCGGGCCATAACCGGGGGCATGATTGCCGGCCACTTGCGCACAGACGCAGCTGAATAACAGGCCGGAGAACGGGGAATTTGCATGACCACTTTGACCGACCCTCCTCAGGAGTCGTTCCGGCTATCCATGCTGTTGAACGATACGCGGTATCGTTCGCTGACACTTCAGGCCATCACAGCTGTCTTGCTGGCATTGGCCATCTGGTATCTGGCGGGGAACCTGATCCAGAACCTGCGGGCAGCCGGGCTGAACATCGCCTTTGACTTCCTGAAAAACCCTGCCGGGTACGACATCAACCAGACCCTGATCGACTACACGAACCAATCGACGCATGGACGCGCGGCTGTTGTTGGGATCCTGAACACACTCCTCGTTGCTTTCTTGGCCTGTGTCACCGCGACGATCTTTGGGGTGATCGCGGGCGTGCTGCGGCTTTCGAACAACTGGCTGATCAAGAAGCTGATGGCCTTTTACGTCGAGATCTTTCGCAACATTCCGGTTCTGATCTGGATCATCATCATCTTCACCATCATGACAGCGGTCATGCCCGGTGCGCGTGCCTATCTGGGGGAAGACCCGGATAAGAACCTGCTGTTGGGGCTATTTGCCTTCACCAACCGCGGTGTCTATGTGCCAGCGCCTGTATGGGGCGACGGATCGTGGGTTGTCGTGGCGGTCTTTTTGCTGTCGGTCGCCGCGGTCTTTGCCTATCGGCGCTATGCGAAAAAGATGCTGTATTCGTCGGGCAAACTGCTGCCGACGGGCTGGCCATCATTGCTTATTCTGATCGTGCCGTCGGTTCTGGTGTTCTTTATCATGGGCCAGCCGATCGGTCTGGACCTGCCGGACCCGCTGGCCAACCGCTTTAACTTGCGGGGCGGCTTGCAGATCGGTGCACCGCTGATCGCCTTGTGGTTCGCGCTGTCGATCTACACCGGCGCCTTCATCGCGGAAAACGTTCGGGCCGGGATCCTGGCCGTCAGCAAGGGTCAGTCCGAAGCGGCTTCGGCCCTTGGGTTGCGGCCGGGTCGGGTCATGAACCTTGTGGTTCTGCCTCAGGCGCTGCGCGTGATCATCCCGCCGTTGATTTCGCAATACCTGAACATCACCAAGAACTCGTCTCTGGCAATCGCCGTGGGCTACGCTGACATCACCGCAACTCTGGGCGGCATCACGCTGAACCAGACGGGACGGGCGATCGAATGCGTGCTTCTGCTGATGCTGTTCTATCTGACGATCTCACTGCTGATCGCGGCGTTCATGAACGTCTACAATGCATCCATCAAGCTGAAGGAGCGCTGAGTTATGTCTGATACCCATGCTCAAACCGTTGCCTTCGTGCGCGACACTCAGATCCCGCCTTCGCCGCCTCCGGCGTCCGAGGTGGGGCCGATCAAGTGGATGCGGACCAACCTGTTCGCGACGATCCCCAATGCCATTCTGACACTGGTCGCGCTGTACGTGATCTATATCGTGCTGGCCAAGACCCTGCCTTGGATTCTGAACGGTGTCTGGGATGCGCCCAGCCTGACGGCATGTCGCGAGATTCTGGACGGAGGCCGGGGCGCTTGTTTCGCGGTGCTTAGCGAACGCTGGCACCAACTGATCTACGGCTTCAAATACCCAAGCGAAGAATACTGGCGTCCGAACCTAGCCTTCGTGCTGTTCCTGTTTGCCGCTGCACCGGTGCTGTTCTACCGGTTGCCGCGCAAGCTGCTGATCGGCACGGCGCTGTTCCCGTTCGTGGCCTACTGGCTGATCTGGGGCGGTTCGATCCTGATCCCGCTGATCGCGCTGGCCGGGTTTGTCGCGGGCGCGTTGGTGTACCAGAGGTTCGTTGCAGGTAGCTTTGCCGCCGGGTTCTTCGGCGCTGTGGCTGTGGCGATGCTGGTTTGGATCATCGGCGGTAAGCTGTTGCCGGAAGGGATTTCTGAAAACGCCTTCCTGCCGGCCGTGCCGTCCCGTGATCTGGGTGGGTTCATGCTGAACTTTATGCTGGGGGTGACCTGTGTGTCGCTTTCGGTGCCCTTGGGGATCGTGCTGGCGCTGGGGCGTCAGTCGTCGATGCCGTTGATCAAGTGGATCTGCGTGATCTTTATTGAATTCATCCGGGGCGTGCCGCTGATCACGCTGCTGTTCGTGGCATCGGTGATGCTGGCGTATTTCTTCCCGCCGGGCACGACCACCGACCTGTTCCTGCGCGTGGTGATCATGATCACCATGTTCTCCTCTGCCTATATCGCCGAGGTGATCCGGGGCGGTCTCGCTGCCCTGCCGCGCGGCCAGTACGAAGCAGCGGACAGTCTGGGTCTGGATTATCCGCAGGCGATGCGGCTGATCATCCTGCCGCAGGCGCTCAAGATCTCGATCCCCGGGATCGTGAACGTCGCAGTGGGCCTGTTCAAGGACACGACACTGGTGTCGGTGATCTCGATGTTCGACCTGGTCGGCATGATCCGTGGCCCGATCTTGGCGTCGTCGGAATGGAACGGCGTCTACTGGGAGCTGTTTGGCTTTGCCGCGCTTCTGTTCTTTGTCGTCTGCTACGGCATTTCCCAATACTCGCAATGGTTGGAGCGGCAGCTCGCAACCGACCACCGCTAAGGAGTGGCTGCAATGAATGATACTGTGATGACGCCTGCCGCAACTGGGATGAAAATCTCGGACGAGGTCGCCATTGATATCGTCAACATGAACAAGTGGTACGGAACGTTCCATGTTCTGCGCGACATTAACCTGACGGTGAACCGGGGCGAACGGATCGTTATCGCGGGCCCGTCCGGGTCCGGTAAATCGACGATGATCCGCTGCATCAACCGGCTGGAAGAACACCAGAAGGGCAAAATCGTCGTCGACGGGACCGAACTGACCAGCGATCTTAAGAACATCGACAAGATCCGGTCCGAGGTTGGCATGTGCTTTCAGCACTTCAACCTGTTCCCGCATCTGACGATCCTAGAGAACTGCACGCTGGCCCCGATCTGGGTGCGTAAGACGCCCCGGAAAGAGGCCGAAGAAACGGCGATGCATTTCCTTGAGAAGGTGAAGATCCCTGAACAGGCCGACAAATATCCCGGCCAGTTATCCGGTGGTCAGCAGCAGCGTGTGGCGATTGCCCGGTCGCTGTGCATGAAGCCGCGGATCATGCTGTTCGACGAACCGACCTCGGCGCTTGATCCGGAGATGATCAAAGAGGTGCTCGACACCATGATCGAGCTTGCCGAAGAAGGCATGACCATGCTCTGCGTGACGCACGAGATGGGCTTTGCCCGTCAGGTTGCGAACCGCGTGATCTTTATGGATCAAGGTCAGATCGTCGAACAGAACGAGCCTGAAGAATTCTTCAACAACCCGAAAAGCGAACGGACCAAGCTGTTCCTGTCGCAGATCCTTGGGCACTGAACCTTTCGTCAGAACCATGCAGCGGGGCGGCCATTCGGTCGCCCCTTTGCGTTGGTGGCCTTAGCCTTAGTGGACTGAGGTCTTGGACATCAGGTTCAGGATCAGAACGCCTGCGATAATCAGCGCCATGCCAAGCACGCCCCAGAGGTCCATTTTCTGCCCATAGATCAGCCACCCGGCGATCGCGACCAGAATGATCCCGCAGCCCGACCAGATGGCATAGGCGGTGCCCACGGGCAGTGTCCGCAGGGTGATCGACAAGAAGTAGAAGGCAAAGCCGTATCCGACGACAACCAAAGCAGAGGGCACGGCCTTGGTGAACCCATCCGCCGCCTTGAGAGATGTCGTCGCGATCACCTCGCTGATGACAGCGAGCAGCATGTAGATATAGGGCATTGGGGCCTCCGGCACTGTAGACAGGTCCGGGCTATCAGGCCGGGGCAGGGGTGTCACGCCATGGCGGTCAGGCGTCGGTGTCTTTCCCGATCAATTCGCGCGGGGTGATAAAGTTCACGACCCGCGACGTGCCGAAATGACCGGCCTTCCAATCCTCTAGCGGCACATCGACCACCAAGGTCGCGCCAGTCGGATAATCGGCAAAGCGGGCGTGGGGCGGCGGCGTTGTTACCAGACGTTGGGCAAATTCACCGATGCCGGGATTGTGGCCGATGATCATCGCGCTGGCCCCTTCGGCCTGTTGCAGCACCTGAAGGATGCGGTCGGGTTCGGCAAGGTACAGATCAGGACGCAGGATCAGCTGGCCGTCCATTTTCAGGTTTTCGAACGTTTCGATCGTACGTGCGGCGTCAGAGCAAAGGATCACCTCTGGCGCGATGCCATTGTCGCGAAACCACTTGCCAAGCGCCTTTGCCGACTTGCGGCCGCGTTTGTTCAGGGGGCGGTCATGGTCGTCTTGGCCGGGGGTGGCCCAGCTGGACTTGGCGTGCCGCATAAGGATCAGACGTTTGGTCATTAACCGGGCCGGACTAACTAAACTGGGACATGTGGTACGCTGAATGTGCCTCCACTCTGCCATAGGATTTTCCGATCGGGCAAGCGCGGCGTGCGCGGCAGCCTGAGGACATGCAATCGTTATCAGGCGTCCCAACCAGATAGCTTTTACAAGATTTAGTGTCATAGCCCGCGCCGCCAAGGGCGCTGACCGGGCAGGCCGTCAGGCAGGGGCGGTCAGCGCAGCTTGTGCAGGGGCTGGGCCCGGGCGCTGGCACATCTATGGCCTGCGATAGGGCTAGCGCGCCGCGAAACGACAGGAACAGGCCTGCGCGGTCATGGACAAGCATCCCGACCGGAGAGCTGTGGGCAAAGCCCGAGGCCAGCGCCCAGCCGATGAATGGCTGAAAAGGTGGGCCACCAAAGGGATAAAGCGGCGTTGCGCCTAACTTAGCGGCCAAAGCGTCAATGACACGGCGCGACCAGCGGTCCATCGGGTCGGGCTGTCCATCCCTGTATTCCGGGGTGTCGATGAACATCGGCCAAAAGCGCGGCTCGTCCGGGGACAGCATCAAAAGCGTCTGCGTCCCCGGTGGCAGGTCGTCGCGCGTGGCACATTTGTCAGTGCCAAGGGCTGCTGTGATCGTCAGGTGCTGCTGGTTGGCCTGACGCTCAAGCTGCGCCAGCGTTGGCACCTTAGCCGCGGATGATGGAACCGGCGCCATGTTCGGTGAACAGTTCCAGCAGGGGGGCGTTCGGCAGTTTACCATCCATGATCACGGCCGCGCGCACGCCCTTGGCGACCGCTTCCAGCGCGGTTTCGACCTTGGGGATCATCCCGCCCGAGATAGTGCCGTCCTCGATCATCTCGCGCACATCGGCCGAGGTCAGTTCGGTGACAACGTGCCCTTCCTTGTTCTTCACGCCCGGCACGTCCGTCAGTAGCAGCAGGCGGTCGGCTTTCAACGCGCCAGCGATAGCCCCGGCGGCGGTGTCGCCGTTCACGTTGAAGGTTTCGTTCGAATCCATACCGGTCGCAACTGGCGCGATCACGGGGATGATGCCCGCGCTGAACAGATCGTGAAGGACCTGAACGTTCATTTCGACCGGTTTGCCGACAAAGCCCAGTTCCGGGTCGTCCGCTTCGGCCACCATCAGGTCGTCGTCCTTGCCGGACAGGCCGACTGCGCGGCCACCTTCGTCCATGATGGCCTGAACGATGCGCTTGTTCACAAGGCCGGTCAGGACCATTTCGACCACTTCGACGGTGGCTTGGTCAGTCACACGCTTACCGCGGACAAAGTGGCTTTCGATGCCCAGCTTATCCAGCATCTGGTTAATCATCGGGCCGCCACCATGCACGACAACAGGGTTCACACCCACCTGCCGCATCAGAACGATGTCGCGGGCAAAATCGGCCATTTCTTCGACGCCGCCCATGGCATTGCCGCCAAATTTGACCACGACAATCGCCCCCGCAAAGCGCTGCAGATAGGGGAGGGCTTCGGACAGGGTGCGGGCGGTGGCGATCCAGTCGCGGTTCATGGTGTTCTGTTTTCTCATTTTCCGGGCCCTTCGGTGGGTCAATCCCGTTGATACGGCCAGTTCCCGCCACTGCCAAGGGCCCAATAGGCACATTTATGCCACATGTTTCGCCGGCTTTTGACAGTGCGGGACCCGAAGCGCACATACCGCGTTGACGTCATGAGAGCGCAAAACGCGCCCAACGGAATGAAGGAGACGTTTCATGAAACGCATCAAGACATTTGTCATCGGGTCCGCCATCGCAATGACCGCAGGGACTGCCGCATTGGCTGGCAACCCGGTCGAAGCCCCCGCCGATCCGGTTATTGTTGAGCCGGTCACCCCCGTGATCGCCAGCCGCGACTGGACTGGTCCCTACCTCGGCACGTCGCTGGGTTATGGCGACTATGACGCCGGTGGTGCAAACGGCAGCGGCGCAAGCCTGGGTGGTTTTGCCGGTTACGACTATGACTTTGGCAGCATCGTCGCAGGTGGCGAAGTTCAGTACTTTGGCAACGACATCACCATCGGTGGCACGGCGCTGAACCAAGTGACGCGCGTCAAAGGCCGTCTCGGCTATGATGCGGGCAACGTGCTGCTGTACGGGACCGGTGGTTACACCAACGCGCAATCGTCGGCCGGTAACGGCGACGGCTACGTTGCTGGTTTCGGCATGGACTACCAGTTCGCCAACGGTGTGACGCTGGGTGCCGAATATCTGTACAACGAATACGACAACTTTGCCGGTACGGGCACCAAGCTGACCGGCAACACGATCGAAGCGCGCCTCGGCTTCCGCTTCTGATCTAGGTTAGTCGATCCCTGCGATGATGCTTCGCAGGGTCGCAATTCCTTCGCCTTTTTCCGAGCTGGTCAGAACCAGTTCGGGGAAGGCGGCAGGATGCTTGGCAAGAGCCTCTCGTGTAATGCGGAGGCTCTTTTCCAATTCCGTCTTCCGGACCTTGTCGGTCTTGGTCAGGACGGTCTGAAAGGTCACGGCTGCGCTGTCCAGCAGGCTCATGATCTCCTCATCCACCTTTTTCACACCATGGCGTGCGTCGATCAGCACGAAGGCCCGGCGCAGCGTCTGGCGACCACTGAGGTATTGTTTCAGCAGGCGTTGCCATTTTTCGACGATCGGAAGCGGCGCATTGGCGTAGCCATAGCCCGGCAGGTCGACCAGATAGCCGCGTTCGGCAAGCGTGAAATAATTGATTTCCTGCGTCCGGCCCGGCGTGTTCGACGCACGGGCAAGGTTTTTGGTACCTGTCAGCGCGTTGATCAGGCTGGATTTGCCCACGTTCGATCGGCCAGCAAAGCACACCTCCATCCTATCGGCGGGGGGCAAGCCATCCATGGCGACGACGCCTTTGACGAACTGGGTTTCGCCCGCGAACAGCAACCGGCCATTTTCCAGTGCCTGCGCGTCTGGCTCTTCAACCTCGGGAAAGGGTAGCTGAGTCATTTTATGGTCACCTCATCACCGATGCGAAGTTTTCCGCCTTTGGTCACAATCAACCCGACAGAGAAATCCTGATGACCATAGTCTTCTAGAATATCGAGTGTCGGGACATCGCGGACGCCCGTATCCGTGTTGACGGTGGTCGCCATGCAACGGTCGATCCGTTGGGCAACGCGGGCCTCGGCCTCTCCGATCTGTACAATCTTGCCGACCCAATCGAATTCTTCCCAGGGCTTCAGCCCGTCCAGGAAGATGTTGCACCGCCACCGGTGGATTTGAAACGGATGTGCGGCCTTGGCCGCAACGGCGTCGTGACTGGCAAGGCTGGCCATAGTGATCGTGGGGGCCATGGTATCCGTCAGGCCACGCTCGGCCGGGGCTGGTACTAATTGCGTCGGGTCAGCGCGTCCGGCATCGACAAGGGGGCGCACCCATTCGATCAGGGCCGGACCATCGGTCGTGGGATCAATCGACAGGTCAGGACGGTCGGGGTGGCTTAGGTGAAGTTTGTCGCCTTCGGTGCGCAGCGATACCGCCATCAACTGCGGCGATGACGCGCCACGGATGAAATTCACGCAACGGTTCCAATCGCCATCCACCAGCTTCGCAGCCTCATGCGCCACGCCAAAACGACGGTCGCCGGGCAATGTCTGCCCGGCGATCAAGTCGACCTCCGTCACCTCTTCGCGGCTAATGGCCTTGATGGGGTGACGGTATATCGCGGCCACGCGGGCCGTCATTTTTCAGCGGCTTTCTTGCGGCTAAAGCTTTTCCGGATATTGCCGAAAACGTCCGGCTTGAACCCGTGACTGCGCATGATCGCGTACTGCTGGATGAACGTAATCGTGTTGTTCGTAATCCAGTAGAGAACCAGACCGCTGGCGAAGTTGCCCAGCATGAACATGAACACCCAAGGCATCCAGGCAAAGATCATCTGCTGGGTCGGGTCGGTGGGCGCCGGGTTCAGTTTCTGCTGCAGCCACATGGAGATACCCAGCAGGATCGGCAGAACGCCAAGGCTGATGATCGCCAAGAAGCTTTCCGGATCGGGTGCTGCGAAGGGCAGCAGGCCGAACAGGTTCAGGATAGACGACGGATCGGGGGCGCTAAGGTCGCGGATCCAGCCGACCCAAGGGGCGTGGCGCAGCTCCAGCGTGACGAAGATCACCTTGTAGAGGCTGAAGAAGATCGGGATTTGCAGAAGGATCGGCAGACAGCCCGATGCGGGGTTCACCTTTTCCTTCTTATACAGCTCCATCATGCCTTTCTGCATCTTCTGGCGGTCGTCGCCGGCCTTTTCCTTCAGCGCTTCCATCTGCGGTTGCAGTTCGCGCATCTTCGCCATGGAGGCGTAGGATTTGTAGGCCAGCGGGAACAGGATCGCCTTGAGCAGGATGGTCAGGGCGATGATCGACCAGCCCATGTTGCCGATGATGCTGTTCAGCCAGTGCAGGACAGCAAAGATCGGCTTGGTCAGGAAGAAGAACCAGCCCCAGTCGATCGCGTCGACAAAGCGGGTCACGCCTTCGTCGTTTTCGTAGTGGCGGATGGTGGTCCATTCCTTGGCCCCCGCAAACAGGCGCGTTTCGCTGGAGGCCGAGGCGCCGGGCGCGACGTCAAGCGTCGGCAGAACGGCGTCGGTTTGGAAAATCGCACGGCTGGGGAAGTACTTGGCGGTCGACCGGAAAGATCCGTCCGGAATGATCGTCGACATCCAGTAGTGGTCGGTGAAGCCGATCCAGCCGCTTTCGGCCACTTCCAGACGTTCTGCAGGCACGCCTTCGCGGTCGTCGATGTCGTAATCTTCGATATTGCCGTAGCTTTGCTCTTCCAGCTCACCATCGGACATGCGGATCAGGCCTTCGTGCAGGACGAAGAATTTTTTCAGATCCGACGGGATGCCATGGCGACGCAACAGCGCGTAGGGCCGCAGCGAAATGGCATTATCTGTCGTGTTCTCAACGCCTTGCGTGACGGTGAACATGTAATCTTCGTCGACAGAAATTTCGCGGGTGAAGATCAGGCCAGAGCCATTATCCCAGGTCAGCGTGACCGGGGTGTCGGTCGTCAGGGTCGTGTTGCCGCGCGGCGTCCAGATGGTGTCTTCGCCGGGCAGGGCACCTGCGTCGACGCCAGAGACCGGGATCCAGCCGTAAAGCGCGTAAAACGGGTCGCGGGCGCCTTCGGGGCGCAGCACGGTGACCTCGGTCGCGCCGGGCTCCAGGCTGGTCATGTAGTCCTTAAGGCTCAGATCATCGATCTTGCCGCCGCGCAGGTTGATCGACCCGTCGATGCGGGCGGTGTCGAAGGTCAGGCGCGGGGCATCTTCTTCGGCGTCGGTGACGGGCGCGGTCGGCGCGGTGGCACCGGCCGTATCCTGCGAGGTCTGCGGGGTCATGGGCGCGGCTTCGGCGTTTTCGGCCTGCTGCGTAGTTTCGGGCGCGTTGGGATCCTGCGTCGCCTCGGGCGGCGGGAAAAAGATGAACCACGCGACGATCACGATAAAGCTGAGTACCGTTGCGAGAATGAGGTTCTTATTCTGGTCGTCCATTGCGCCCGTTCCGTTCGAATTGAAAGGTAGGTGGGTTCAACAGACGTAGGGGTCAAAGGTCAAGGCGGAATCGGGAAAACGTGACGAACTGGCCTGTTTTCTTGATCACCCTGCGGTGATCGGATCGGCCTTTGGCGGGACAATGCGTTGGTATCGGAGACCGGCCTTACCCGTTCTTGCGCGTGATCCGAGGCGCATCTTCCAGAGTGGCATTGTGATTGCGCAGCCAGTCCCCCGTCGCCTCGAACGGCATGGGACGGCCGATCCCGAAGCCTTGCACGTGGTCGCATCCGAGTTGCGCCAGCATCGTATGCTCCCCGGGCGTTTCGACACCTTCGGCCAGCGTTTCCAGCCCCAGCCGTTCCGCCATCGTGAGGATGGCAGAAATCATCCGCTGTTGCTCTGCATCGCGGTCGACCTTCATGACAAAGCTGCGGTCAATCTTGATCCGGCTGACAGCGAAGCGGCGGATGGAAGAGATCGAGGCGTGACCCGTGCCAAAGTCATCCAGATCGATACGACAGCCCAAACGGGCGAGGCCATTGACGTTGCGGGACACGACATCCTCGGGCGAAGCGGCGACCACGGTTTCCAACACCTCGATCGACAGGCGATGCGGCGCCAGATCATATCGGTCCAATTCCCATTTGACCTTATCGATCAGCTTGGGATTGCGCAGTTCATCCGATGAGAAGTTGACGGCGACCGTCGGCACATCCAGCCCGGCCTCGTCCCACTGGCGCAGGGCAGCGAGGGATTGTGTCAGCATGACTTCGCCCAACCGGGCGAGTTTTCCGGCGTTTTCCAGCACGGGCAGGAAGTCGGCAGGGGCGATGGGGCCACGATCGGCGTGGGTCCAGCGGGCCAGCGCCTCGAACCCCGTAATGCGACCGGTGTCGGTCGAGATCTGCGGTTGGAAATTGGGGTGGATTTCCCCGTTTTCCAGTGCAGCCGCAGCCTCATCCGCGAAGATGTGGCGCGACCGTTCGGTGCGTCGCAATTCGTCAGAGTAGGACCGAATCGCCGAAGGCGCGTTGCGGATGGCTTCGCCCAAGGCGGTCGCTGCGGCGTCGATCAGGCCTTCGCCCGTCGGTTCCGATGCGCGGCTGCCCATGCAGAACCCGATCGAGGCGGACACGTAGATGATGGTGTTGTCCAGAACGATCGGCTCTTCCACGGCGGATTGCAGGCGGCTGGCCATTTGGATGGCTGTTTCGATGTCCAGATGTGCGACCGGCGCGATCGCGATGCCAAAGCTGCTGCCGCCCGTTCGGCAGATCAGGTCCTGATCGCGCAGGGCACCGCGTAGCCGTTGCGCGGTTTTGATCAGCACGTGATCGGCGGCAGAGCGTCCATATCGGTCTGAGATCACGTCGAAATCGTCCAGAGCGACCATGTAACAAGCGGTCGCCCGCCGCGACGACAGGGTACCCGCCATCACCGCCGTCGTCATGGCCTGCAGCGAATCGCGCAAGGGCAGGCCGGTGACGCTGTCGCAGCCGCGGATCGGGGCGATGGGTTGGGCGGAAAAACCACCCAGCAGGGCGAAAAGCACCGGCAGGCCTAAGGCGGTGGCGATCAGGCCGGGTTCGCCCGCGAACCAGAAGGCCGCCAAGGCCAGCGCGGGCAGAAAGGCCAGCGTCTGAGGCCCGATGAGCATCTGGCGCAGGCGGTGCCGCACGGCCGCTGCATGCTGTTTGATTGGCCGATCCATCTGGCCCCCGAAAACATCTGTTCAGGGGCAGGCTAGAACCAAGTGCCTTACATCAATTTAACGCAAGGTCGGGATATCGTCTTTTTCTGCTGCGCTTTCGGCCCGCATCAGCCCGGCAAAGTCGAAAAGCTTGGGGTCGAGCATGTGTGACGGTCTGATATTCATCAGGCTGCGGAACATAACCTGCCGCCGACCAGGGGAGTTTTTCTCCCAGCCATCAAGGATTTGCTTCACCTGCTGGCGCTGCAAACCGTCTTGCGACCCGCACAGGTCGCAAGGAATGATTGGGTAATTCATAGCGCGGGCGAATTTTTCGCAATCGGCCTCTGCCACATGGGCTAGGGGGCGGTAGACGAACAAATCGCCCTCTTCATTCAACAGTTTGGGCGGCATCGTCGCCAGACGGCCGCCGTGGAAAAGGTTCATGAAGAACGTCTCGAGGATATCGTCGCGGTGATGGCCTAGCACGACTGCGGAACAGCCTTCTTCGCGCGCGATGCGATACAGGTTGCCCCGCCGAAGTCGTGAGCATAGGGCGCAATAGGTGCGGCCTTGGGGCACCTTATCCACCACGATGGAATAAGTGTCCTGATATTCGATACGGTGCGGCACCTGCATCTTTTCCAGAAACTCTGGCAGGACGGTCGCGGGGAACCCGGGTTGCCCCTGATCAAGGTTGCAGGCCAACAGATCAATCGGCAGCAGGCCGCGCCACTTCAGCTCGTACAGGATTGCCAGAAGGGTATAGCTGTCCTTGCCGCCCGACAGGCACACCAGCCAGCGGCTGCCCGGTTCGACCATGCCGTATTGATCCACCGCCTCGCGCACGTTTTGCACGATGCGTTTGCGCAGCTTCTTGAATTCGGTGCTTTTGGGCGCACCGTGAAACAGGGGATGGATATCGTCGAGGTCGTCCAGCATGAGGCGGCTATCGCATTTTGGCGCGTCTAACGGAAGAGGCGACGGCGGGGATGGCGTCTTTTGTCGGGGCAAGGCAAGCTAATGCTCGACAGGATGCTAAGGATCGGGCGGGGCATGAGCGATTTTGATCTGGCCATCATTGGCGCCGGGGTCGTGGGGACCAGCACGGCGCTTTGGGCGGCGATGCGGGGACACCGGGTGGTGTTGATCGATCCGGCCACGCCGGGGTCAGGGACGTCTTCTGGCAATGCGTGCACCATCGCGACCTATGGCTGTTTGCCGGTCAACGATCCTTCTGTGCTGACGGGCTTGCCGGGATTGCTGCTTGGCGGAGACTCTCCGCTATCGGTCAACTGGGCCTATGCCATGCGCCATCCGGGTTGGATGCTGCGGTTTTTGTCGAACTGCCGCGCGGTGAAGTCCGAACGGATTGCGCGGCGTCTGGCGGGATTGTTGTCACATGCGGATGCAGGGTTGAACCCGCTGATCGAAGAGGCCGGGGCAAGCGATCTGATGGTGGAGCGCGGTCAATTGTCGGTCTGGTCTACAGACACGGCGGCGCGGGCGGCTGAGGCCGGATTGCAAAGGCGGCGACAGTTGGGTGTGTCCTGGGTCGAGGTGTCGCCAGAAGCGGTGCCAGAGATCGAGCCGGGCCTTGCGCTGCCGATCGCGCGGGCTGTGCATTTCCCTGACGCGCGGCATGTGCAGGACCCGGAGGCCTTGGTGCAGCGGTTCTACGCACGGTTTCTGGCTTTAGGCGGGGACAGCGTTGCGCAGACGGCTGCAAAGGTCGAGGACCGTGAGGGTGGCGCCATCGTTCACCTACTAACCGGCGATAGCATATCGGCTGCGCGCGTCGTCGTGGCGGGTGGGGCGTTTTCGGCGCGGATCACAGGCGGCGGGGCGACGGATCTGCCGCTGGGCGTGGAGCGGGGGTACCACGTGCTTTACGCGGGCGAAGGGCATCGCGTCACGCGACCCGTCGGATGGGGAGAGGGCGGGTTTTATGCCGTGCCGATGGCCAAAGGGCTAAGGCTGGCGGGCACGGTCGAGATCGCGTCGCTGGATGCGCCACCGAACCGGAAACGTTTGGCCTATCTACAGCGGCGCGGCCAAGAGATGTTCGGCGATCTGCCTGCCCCCTCGGGTACTTGGCTGGGCCATCGCCCCACGATGCCGGATTCCTTGCCAATGATCGGGTTCGCGCACGGATCGTCGCGTATTCTGCATGCCTTCGGGCATCAGCACCTTGGCCTGACGTTAGGCGGGATCACCGGGCGGATCATCACCGATCTGGCCGAAGGGCGTCAGCCGAACATGGACATCAAAGGCTTTGATCCGGCACGCGCCTTTGCGTGACGCCTAGATGCAGCCCAACTGGCGCAGCTCATCCTCGATCATTTTGGCGGTCTGGCTTCCGGCCTCCAGCGCGTAGACCAGCGCATGGGTCAGGTAGAAGGCGCGCGGCGTGCCCTGTGACGTCTGTCCGGCCTCGTGATAGAGGCCCGACAGGGTCAACGGATCGGCCCCCTGATGGGCGGCCAGTAGCCGGGTATCTAGATCGCTCATTCCGCGGCCATGGGTTTTGCGGCCATACGCTCGGCCACCCAAAGGTGGAAGCAGTGCGTCGGGCCGTCCATTGCAGGTGAAAAGCGGCCACCGTCAAAACCTGCCGCGTGCCGCCCGCGTTGCATGCCTTCGACGACAAAGATGTCTTCTTCGAAGACCTCTTTCCAAAGGGCAGCATTCTTCTGGCGCAGGGCTGGGTCGGTCTGGTCGGTGGCGTAGTACAGGTGGATATGCTCGGCCGTTGCCTCGGTACCCTTAGGCTCCAGGATGATCGCGAAGGCATGGTCCTTTTGCACGCCCAGCAGCACGTTCGGATAGAGCGCGACGTATTCTGCGCCCGTCTTCCATTGCGATGACAGTCCGGGGAAATCGGGAAAAACGGTGCCGTCCTCGGCTTTGATCTGACGATAGAGGGTCGATCCCTGTCCGGAATATTGCCCCGGCGCTTCGATATTATAGTGGTCTTCCAGTCGGGAATAAGAATTCAGGCCGGGATGCACCCAAGGCAGGTGGTAGCTTTCGCAGTAATTTTCGACGGCCAGCTTCCAGTTCGTGCGGACGTCCAGCGTGAAAGTACTGTCGGGGCCGCCGTGCGACAGGGGGCTGTCAAAGTCCGACCAGCGGGCGATCAGGTCAGCGTGACGGTCTTCGAACGCCGGGGCATCGCCGCTGAGGTTCACAAAGACGATGTCGCGCCAGATGTGCGTGCGCACGGGTGTCAGGCCCAGTGTGTCGCGATCCAGATCGGCGTGGGTGTTCATGCCCGGCCCGCCGACATGGGGCGTGGCGACCAGCTTGCCTTTCGTCGAATAGCACCACGAATGATAGGGGCAGCGAATGGCGCCTTCGATCTTACGCGGTTCAGACACAAGGATCATGCCGCGATGGCGGCAGGTGTTATAAAAGACGCGGACATCGCCATCCTTGTCTCGGATCAGCAAAAGCGGCGTACCAAGGAAATCGAGGGGCAGCGCGTCCCCCGGTTCGGGGACCTGAGAGGCCACGGCCAACCCGGCCCATTGCGTGGCGATTAGCGCCTCGCGTTCGGCGGCAAAGACGGCCGGGTCGATGTAGTGGCTGTTGGGCAATCCCTGCGCCACCGCGATCGGGCGGGCAACCGCGGCAAGGGCGGTGTCGGGCGACAGATCGTCTTTCATCAGGCTCCCTTTCGGCTGGGTGCCCAATGCTAGGAAATCCGCGGCGATAGGGTCTGGTACAGGGGCGACATACATGTGTCGCTTTGCGAACGCGGGCGGGTTAGTCGGGGACGTCGTCCACGCCTATGCCGCCCCAAGGGTGACAGCGCGAGATTCGCCGCAGCGTCAGCCATCCGCCCTTAAGACCGCCATGTTTGCGCAAAGCTTCCAGCGCATAGGCCGAACAGGTCGGGTCATAGCGGCAGTTGTGTCCAACCCAGGGCGAAAAGACCGCGCGATAGGCCCGGACCGGAAGGGAGAAGAGGGTGGCGAGGGGACTCATCCATGCAGCTTTCGCAGGGCGTACAGGAAATCCGACTGCAGGTCGGTGAAGGCACGGTCAGCCGTATTGCCACGATTGCCGATCAGCACGTAATCCCAGCCGGGCTTGCCGTGCTTGGCCACCAGTAGGCGGGCCACTTCGCGCAGGCGGCGCTTGGCACGGTTCCGCGCGACTGCATTGCCGACCTTCTTAGAACAGGTAAAGCCAACACGGATCGTGTCGTCGTCATCGCCGCGTCGTCGCCCCTGCACCAGCATGCCCTTGGTCCCCTGACGCCGCGCGCGGGCGCAGGCAAGGAAATCCGGGCGCTTTTTCAGGGTCTCGACAGGTGTCGTCATCGCAATGGTCCGCACAAGCGAAAACCGCCCGGGCAGTTGCCCCGGCGGTTTAAATCTTCACTGTCCCGATGCCCGAGCATGTCGGGCGTCCGGACTTATGCGCTCAGCGACTTGCGGCCGCGGGCACGACGTGCGTTTAGGATCTTCCGGCCGGCCTTAGTGGCCATGCGTGCGCGGAAGCCGTGACGCCGTTTGCGCACGAGGTTCGAGGGTTGGTAGGTGCGTTTCATCGCTCCGTCTCCGTATACTTGCGCCTTGCGGCGGATGGCGCGCCATGCGCGGCGCAAGGGGTCTGATGTGCGAAGCCGGGCCGGGTAAAAGGAATCGCCCGCCGGTCCGCAGGTGTTCGAAGCCCGGTCTATAGAAGGGGGGTGATCATATGTCAAACGGGCAGATCGCGGTTTGCGCAGATTTTCCCACAGCGTCAAGCTGGTCGGCCGGACATGCTGGTCCTGTTGCAATAAAGCCTTAGGTTTCAGGTGATCAAGGCCTCGTGATGGGGCTTTTCACACTGCCCCGCGCTGGTCATTCTGCGTCGGTCCATCCCTGACGCGCAAAGGCCGCCATGTCTGACAGTTCTCCTTCTGCCCTACGTCGCTTTGGGCCTTTGATCCTGCTGATCGTGCTGGCGGTTCTGGCCTATTGGCAATTCGGCGATCGACTGAGTTTTCAAACGCTTCAGACAGGGCACGAAGCTTTAGAAGCCTACCGGGATCGCCATTACGCGCTGACCCTGATCCTGTTCGTCCTTGTTTACGCAGCGATTGTCGCATTGTCCTTGCCCGGTGCAACGGTCGCGACGCTGACGGGTGGGTTCCTATTCGGCATGTGGCCCGGCACGCTGTTGAACGTGCTGGGGGCCACCATCGGTGCGATCTGCATTTTTCTTGCCGTGCGGGCAGGGTTTGGCCGTGTGCTGACCGCCAAGATCGATGCGCAGCAGGGCCGGATCGCGCGGATCAAGCAAGGTCTGGACCGCAACCAGTGGCCGATGCTGTTTTTCATTCGGTTGGTGCCCGTCATTCCCTTCTTTGCGGCGAATCTGCTGCCCGCATTGCTGAACGTGCCGCTGTCACGCTTTGCGATCTCGACAGCTTTGGGCATCGTGCCGGGGGCGCTGGTCTATACCTCGGTCGGGGCGGGCTTGGGCCGTGTGCTGGAAGAGGGCGGCAGACCGGACCTCGGTATCATTTTCGAACCCTTCATCCTCTTGCCCCTTCTGGGTCTTGCGGCACTGTCGCTGATCCCGATCTTTTTTCGCGGAAAGGCGCCCGTATGACCACTGACAAGAATGATGTGGATTTGATCGTCATTGGCGCGGGCGCGGCGGGGCTGTCGATGGCGTCAGGTGCGGTTCAGATGGGCCTGCGTGTCGTGCTGGTCGAAGGGCGCGAGATGGGCGGGGATTGTTTGAACTATGGCTGCGTGCCGTCCAAAGCGCTGATCGCGGCGGCTGGTCAGGCGCAGGCAATGCGCGTGGCGGACAAATTCGGGATCAAGGCGGTGTCTCCGCAGGTCGATTTCAACGCGGTGATGGAGCATGTGGCCGATGTGATCGCGCAGATCGCGCCGCACGACTCGGTAGACCGGTTCGAAGGGCTGGGGGTTCAGGTGATCCTTGGGCACGCCCGGTTCACCGGCGCTGACACGATCCAAGTGAACGGCGAAAGCCTGCGCGCCCGCCGTATTGTTCTGGCCACCGGATCACGCCCCTTCGTGCCGGACATTCCCGGGCTTGATCAGGTGGATTACCTGACGAACGAAACGATTTTTGACCTGCGCGCACAGCCCGATCATCTGATTATTCTTGGCGGCGGGCCTATTGGGACTGAACTTGCGCAGGCTTTCGCCCGTTTGGGATCGCAGGTCACGCTGATCGAACGCGGCACGATCCTGAAGCGCGAAGACCCGGAGGCCGTCGATCTGGTGCGTCAGGCGCTGATTGCCGATGGGGTGCACCTGCGCGAAAACGTGGACGTGGAACAGGCTGGCAAGGGCGCGGGCCCGTGGGTTGAGGCCGGGGGGGAGCGGATCGAAGGCTCTCATCTATTGGTTGCGACGGGGCGGGCGGCGACGGTGGATGGCCTTGGTCTGGATAAGGCTGGGGTCGATCACGACGCCAAGGGGATAAAGGTCGACGCAAGCCTGCGCACGTCGAACCGCAAAGTCTATGCTATTGGCGACGTCGTCGCGGATGCACCCAGTTTCACCCATGTTGCGGGCTATCATGCGGGCGTGGTGATCCGTCAGGTCGTCCTTGGATTGCCAGCCAAGGCCGATCACAGCCTGATCCCGCGCGTCACATATGCCGCCCCGGAGCTGGCCCAGATCGGGATGACAGAGGCCGAGGCGCGACAGGCGCATGACGACATTCAAGTGATCCGGCAGGAGATGTCTGCCAATGACCGTGCCCGTGCGGATCGGTCCACCACCGGCTGGATGAAGCTGATCCTTCACAAGGGTAAGCCCGTGGGCGTCACGATTGTCGCCCCGCATGGAGGAGAGATGCTGGCCCCGTGGGCGCAGGCGATGGCAGCCAAAACCCGGCTATCCAAGCTGTCGGGCATGGTTCTGCCCTATCCCACGGTGTCGGAACTGGCGAAATCGGCCGTGGGGACCTATTTCTCAGGTAAACTATTTGGTAATCCGTGGGTTGAAAGGGCAGCGCGTCTGATCCAGCGGATCATACCCTAAGCCCCGTAGACCGGACCCGACTATGCTAAGATCACTTTCCGGACGCTTTTTGATCCTCACGCTGATGTTCGTGATGCTGGCCGAGATCATGATCTTCGTGCCCTCTGTCGCGCGCTTCCGTCAGGATTATCTGCTGTCGCGTCTGGAACGGGCGCAGATCGCGTCGCTGGCCCTGCTGGCAGACGATTTCATCAGCGCCGATCTGGAAGAAGAACTGCTGCGCAATGCCGAAGTGTACAACGTCGTGCTGCGCCGGGACGAAGCGCGGCAGTTGATCCTGTCGTCGCCCGTGCCGGGGGCGGTAACCGAAACGTTCGACCTGCGCGATGCTTCGCCTTGGGCGCTGATGGGGGACGCGATCGGTCGGCTTTGGGATCCTGAACCGCGGGTGATCCGCGTCATCGGCAACCCCGTGCGCGAAGCGGGGTTGCTGATCGAGGTGACGATGGCCACCGACGGGTTGCGCGCGGCGATGGTGGAATACGGTTGGCGCATTCTGGGGCTCAGCCTTGCGATTTCCGGCATTACTTCGGTCTTTTTGTTCCTCGCCGTGCGGGCGCTTCTGGTGCGCCCGATCAAACGAGTGATCGCGCAGATGCAAAGCTATGCCGCCGCACCCGAAGACACGCGGAGGATCATCGAGCCATCCGCAGGTGTGACGGAACTGCGCGAGGCCGAGCAGGCCTTGAAACAAATGGAAACCGAACTGACCGCAGCGCTGAAGCAGAAAGAGCGGTTGGCCCAATTGGGGGGCGCGGTCGCCAAGATCAGCCACGATCTGCGCAACATCCTGACCTCGGCCCAGTTGTTCACCGACCGGATTGAACAATCCGAAGACCCGACCGTCAGCCGCCTTGCGCCTAAGCTTGTGAATTCAATCACCCGTGCTGTGAACCTGTGCGAAAGCACACTGGCTTTCGGACGGGCCGAAGAACCCGCGCCGCGTCTGACCATGGTCCCGCTGGCGGAGCTGGTGGGCGACGTGATCGATGGCGAGCGTCTGGCTGTGGGGGAGGGCGATCTGAGCTTTTCCGAAGATATCCCGGCGACATTGTCTGTCCGGGCCGACGCCGAACAATTGCACCGCGTGATCCTCAACCTAGTGCGTAACGCGCGGCAGGCGGTACTGGCCACGGATGGGGCTGGCGAAATCTCTGTCTCGGCCGAGGAAGACGAAGCCGCATGGATGATCCGTGTCACCGACACAGGCCCCGGGTTGCCCGCCAAGGCGCAGGAAAACCTGTTCCTGCCGTTTCAGGGCGGCGCACGGCGTGGCGGGGCCGGTCTTGGACTTGCCATCTCGGCCGAGCTGATCCGCGGGCACGGCGGCCAGCTTTTGTTGGAACGTACCGGGGACGAGGGCACACGGTTCTGCATCGTCTTGCCGAAAACCGTCGTCAATCTGGATGCCGTGGCGGAATAATCGACGCGGCGCTATTTCGATGAACTTTCTGCTTGAACTCACTCCGGACGGCAGCTACATGCACGCCCTACGGACCGATAGCTCAGCTGGATAGAGTACTTGACTACGAATCAAGGGGTCGGGGGTTCGAATCCTCCTCGGTCCGCCACCTTGACCCGACATTTAAAGCTTTATAGCTCAGCGCCGTTTGGTTGCGTGCCTGATGGAGCGTCTGATCTGGTAGCTCAGTTTCAACGATGTGATTGATAGCGTAGCTATAGGGTACAAAAAGATTAGCAGAATCCGTTCCAAACGACTGCTTTCGGGTAAAAATTCGGTTAGCATCGTGTGCCTGAACGGTTTTTTCCGGTTTAGCGCAATTGGAGCGGCTTCTGGCGGGCGAGGAACTGGGCGTCGTTTCGAAAAGGTAACGTCTGTCCCGGCTACGATTTCGCAATTTTCCAACACGCGATACATCATCAGCACATCCGCTGCGTGGTGGTCGGCTCTGAATCTTTCTTGGACATAGGGAGTCAGTATGTCCTTGGGGTAAATGCCGTAGATTGTATTGGCTCGACCACGGAACGAAGGAAAAAGGTAATATTTCATTCTTCGAGCGAGTCTCGGTCCGGTGAAACTCAAATCTCGATGGTTTACAGGGTGCTCGACAGTGTTGCTTCCAGCGTCGATCGTCTGAACTCTACCGAAGGCGACGCAGTGCTTTTTCCGTGCGATTGGCAGCAATTCAGAAATCCAGTTGCGATCCCAAACGTCATCATGCGCGGCCCACATGAAATACGGGGCGCGAGCCTGTGACAGTACAAAAAGAAAGTTCCCTGCTGCTCCGAGGTTCTTGGCTTGTCGGACGTACCGTACACGGGAATCTTGTTCCGCAAATGCACGACAGATTACTTCTGTCGTATCCGTGGACCCGTTGTCAGAAATGATAAGCTCAAAGTCTGTGAAAGTCTGTTCGAGAAGCGAATGAACAGCTTCAGACAAAAAATCTGCGCCATTGTAGACAGGCATGCCAATACTGATGGCAGGAGACGTCCGCGGAGTGTCAGTTGTCATCACAGAACTTCCTATTTTAAGGGGTTCCAAGTACTCGGACCTATGCAAATAGGCAACCTGACAACTGCCCGCTTTTCCATGAATTGGGACAAGTCTGAAAACCTTTGAGAGCTAAACCGATCGGTTTAGCTCTGGAATATACTGTCGGCCGACACTACGTTCCGCCCTCGAACAGGAGGCTTCACCATGGCACCGATCTTGCAGATCGACGATCTGAAAAAGACCTACAAAGGTGGGTTCGAGGCGCTGAAAGGCGTGACATTGGACATCGAGGCCGGAGAGATCCTTGCCTTGCTGGGTCCAAACGGTGCCGGGAAAACTACCCTGATTTCAACGATCTGTGGCATCACGATGCCGACCAGTGGCAAGGTCCTGGTGGGCGGCTTCGATACGGTCAGCGAATACCGTAAGGCCCGTGGCCTGATCGGGCTGGTCCCGCAAGAGATCAATCTGGAACCCTTCGAGACTGTCTGGAACACGGTGCGTTTGACGCGGGGGGTGTTCGGCAAAACGCGAGATGATGCGTTGTTGGAAAAAATCCTACGCCGCCTGTCGTTGTGGGACAAGAAAGACAGCCGGATCAAGGAATTGTCCGGCGGAATGAAGCGTCGGGTGCTGATCGCCAAGGCGCTGAGCCATGAACCCAAAGTGCTGTTTCTGGACGAACCCACCGCCGGTGTGGACGTCGAACTGCGCAAGGACATGTGGGACATTGTCGCCGATCTGAAGCGCGACGGCGTGACCGTCATCCTGACCACCCATTATATCGAAGAGGCCGAGGCGATTTCTGATCGTGTCGGTGTGATCAGCGCGGGCAAGTTGCTGCTGGTCGAAGAAAAGGACGCGCTGATGGCGCGGATGGGGCAGAAACAACTGAAGATCGAGTTGCGCGAGACCTTGGATCAGGTGCCCCCGGCGCTGTCGGACCACGATCTGGAACTGGCCGATGACGGACAGGCGCTGATCTACACCTACGACACGCGCAAGGATCGCACGGGCATCACCACACTGCTGTCTGAACTGTCTAAGGCGGGTATTGTCCTGCGTGATCTTTCGACCCGGCAGTCGTCGCTGGAAGAGATCTTCGTCGGTCTGGTGAAGGAGAATGCAGCATGAAATTGACAGCTGTCTGGGCCATCTACCGATATGAAATGACGCGGTTTTTCCGCACCCTGCTGCAAAGCTTCATCTCTCCGGTCATTTCGACGTCGCTGTATTTCGTCGTCTTCGGAACCGCGATCGGCAGCCGCATCCAAGAGGTCGAGGGCGTGAGCTATGGCGCGTTTATCGTGCCGGGGCTGATCATGCTGTCAGTCATCATGCAGTCGATCTCCAATGCGTCGTTCGGCATCTATTTCCCCAAGTTCATCGGCACGATCTACGAACTGCTGTCGGCCCCGATCTCATTTCTTGAGATTGTCGCGGGCTACGTCGGGGCAGCGGCGACTAAGTCGTTGTTCATCGGGGTCGTGATCCTTGGGACGGCATCACTGTTCGTCGATCTGTCGATCCAGCACCCGGTTGCGATGATCGCCTTTCTGGTTCTGACCTGCGTGTCCTTTGCCCTGATGGGGTTCATCATCGGCCTTTGGGCCGGTAATTTCGAACAGTTACAATTGGTTCCGCTGTTGATCGTGACGCCCTTGGTGTTTCTTGGTGGATCATTCTACTCGATCTCGATGCTGCCAGAATTCTGGCAGACCGTTACGCTGTTCAATCCGGTGGTCTACCTGATCTCGGGCTTCCGCTGGGCGTTTTTTGGCATGGCGGATGTGCCGATCGCGGTCAGCCTGTTTGCCATCGCGGGTTTTACCGCGCTTTGCATGGGCATCGTTTGGTGGATTTTCCGCACGGGTTGGCGTCTGCGCGACTGATCGCGCCATTAGGTGATCTTGTCGGATTTATCTGCACCTTAGCCAGCCCCCTGCCTTGTCGGCGGGGGGCATCGCCTCTACATCGGCTTCATGCAGATCATCGACCGTATCAGGAAACGCCCACCCCTTGTCGCCGTTATTCGGTTGCAGGGCATGATTTCATCGGGACCACGCGGACCTTTGTCGGACGAGGCGATGGCCCCGGTCATCGAAAAAGCCTTTCGCCGCGGGAAACCCGTTGCGGTGGCGTTGGTCATCAACTCTCCGGGCGGATCGCCGGTACAGTCGTCGTTGATCGCCGCAAGGATTTCGCGGCTGTCCAAGGAAAAGGATGTGCCCGTCTATGCCTTCGTCGAAGACGCCGCCGCCTCGGGCGGGTACTGGCTGGCCTGTGCGGCGGATGAAATCTATGCGGACCGCGCGTCGGTCATCGGGTCGATCGGGGTGATTTCTGCGGGCTTTGGGGCACACGTCCTGTTGGCCCGGCAAGGGGTAGAGCGTCGCGTCTATACCGCGGGAAAGTCCAAGTCGACTTTGGACCCGTTCCAGCCGGAAAAAGAAGAAGACGTGGCCAGACTCAAGAGCTTGCTGGATGATATTCACGTCACGTTCATTGACCACGTGAAATCCAGTCGTGACGGAAAACTGCAAGACTCCGACGATATTTTTACCGGAGAGTTTTGGCTGGCCGAGAAGGCGAAGGCGCTTGGACTGATCGACGGGATCGGGCATCTTGTGCCGATGATGAAGGACAAGTTCGGCGACAAGGTGCGGTTCCGCCGCTACGGTCCGAAACGCGGCTGGTTCGCACGCTTCGGGGCCACATTGGCCCAAGATGCGGTGGCGGGCATAGAAGAACGGGCTGCGTTTGCCCGGTTCGGCCTTTGACGTGATCCTGAAGATCGTAACCCTGTTTCTTGTCGCCATGGGCGTCCTGGCGATGTTTGGCAAGCTGCGGCTGCCGAAGCCCGGCATGTCCCGGCGGAAATGTCCGTCATGCGGGCGCTACAAAATTGGCAAAGGGGCCTGCCCCTGCGGAGATAAATCATGATGCCATGGGTGATGACCGGTCTGGGTCTGGCCATCCTTCTGCTGGCGGGCGACGTGCTGGTGCGCGGTGCTGTAAACCTTAGCCTGCGGATCGGGATTCCCGCGCTGATCGTCAGTCTGACGATCGTTGCGTTTGGGACTTCGGCCCCTGAATTGCTGATCGGCATCAGCGCGATCCACGAAGGTAAACCGGGTCTGGCCTTGGGCAACGTTGTGGGGTCGAACACAGCCAACGCGCTGCTGGTGCTGGGTTTGCCGGCGATCCTGTCGCGGATGCATACCGGGCGGATCGATACCAAGCGCAGCTATTACATGATGATGATCGCCACGCTCGGCTTTATCGCGCTGGCCTTCATGGGGACGCTGACCTGGATCACGGGTCTTGTCTTGCTGGGGGGCTTGGCACTGGTCCTTGGGGATCAGGTGCGCGAGGCGCGGGGGCATATGTCCGCCACCGTCAGCGACGAAGATATCGCCGATCTGGAAGGCGCGGACCCGGATATGCCGTGGTGGAAGATCGGGTTGTATCTGGTATTGGGCCTGATCGGGTTGCCGCTAGGGGCCGATCTGTTGGTCGACAACGCATCGATCATCGCGCGCGAATTCGGGGTGTCCGACGCGGTCATCGGTCTGACGCTGGTGGCGTTGGGTACGTCCCTGCCAGAGCTTGCGACAACCGTCATGGCGGCCTGGCGGAACCAGGCGGATGTCGCCATGGGCAACGTTATCGGGTCGAACATCTTTAACCTGCTTGGCATCGTCGGTGTCACGACGCTGTTTGGGCCGATCCCGGTCGATCCTGAATTTCTGCGCTTTGATCTGTGGGTGATGTTGGGCGCATCGCTGGTGCTGGCGCCGTTTGCCCTGATGGGGCGCGATATTGGCCGTCGGTGGGGCGCGGCCTTGACCTGTCTGTACCTGACCTACGTCCTCCTTGTTCTAATCTAAGGAGAGACCATGAAAGCGCTTGTCACCGGAGCAGGGCGGCGCATTGGCCGGGCCATCGCACTGGACCTTGCGGATATGGGCTATGACGTGGCGGTGCATTACGGGACCTCTGCCGATGAGGCGGAAGAGGTCGCGAAGATGATCCGCGACAAGGGGCGCACGGCATGCTGCGTTCAGGCCGATCTGATGCAGGAAGATCAGGTTCAGTCGCTGGTGTCGCAGGCCGCCAAGGGTCTGGGCGGTCCGCTGACCTGTCTGGTCAACAACGCGTCGACCTTTGAACATGACCAGCTGGAGGACGCCACGCGCGACAGCTGGGACAAGCATATGGAGTGCAATCTGCGCGCGCCCTTCGTGCTGACGCAGACCTTTGCCGCGCAATGTCCGCCCCCCGTGAAGGATGAGCGGGATGAGCCGGTCGCACGGGGCGCGATCATCAACATGGTGGATCAGCGCGTGCGCAAGCTGACGCCGGACTTTATGACCTACACCCTGTCGCGCGCGGCGCTGTGGACCATGACCCAGACGACGGCGCAGGCTTTGGCCCCTGCCGTGCGTGTGAATGCGGTCGGTCCGGGGCCCACTTTGCGAGGCGGTCGGCAAGATGAAGATCAGTTCGCAAATCAGCGTGCAGCCACGATTCTTCAGCGTGGCAGCAACCCCGAGGACATGTGTCAGGCGGTGCGATATCTGCTGTCAGCGCGGGGCGTGACGGGCCAGTTGATCTGCGTCGACGGGGGGCAGCATCTGGGATGGGAAACGCCCGATGTCGTCGGAATGGAGTGACGTAAAGGTCATTTCGCGAAAAGTTTTGCACCTGTCACGGAGCTGTCATCAAGACGTTACCTAAATGTTAATGTTTTCAGATGTTTGACATGAGCGCAAAATTTTTCCTTTTGATATCAGCGACTTGAAAATATGCCTAAAATTTAGGCAGTCTCTTTAATGGGCCATAAACCAACGGATTTTTCTCAATGGAAAGATTTTGCCCCCGTAGTTATCCACAGAAATGGTGGACAGCTTTGGCCTTGTCCATGTGGTCAGAAATTTGCAGCAAGGGGTGAGAATCATCACGCGACTCGAATGACTGACGACAGCGCCAAAACTTTGACCGGACACGAGCTGATCCACTCTTACCTGCCGACTCTTGATTCGTCGCCGGGGGTGTATCGCATGCTCGATTCGGAAAGCCGCGTGCTGTACGTCGGCAAGGCGCGAAATCTGAAGGCGCGGGTGTCGAATTATGCGCGGCCGTCGGGGCATTCCGGGCGGATCGCGCGGATGATCCGCGAAACTGCGTCGATGATGTTCCTGACCACGCGCACCGAAACCGAAGCGCTGCTGCTGGAGCAGAACCTGATCAAGCAGCTGAAGCCTCGGTACAACGTGTTGCTGCGGGACGATAAGTCCTTTCCGAACATCATGGTCACGAAGGACCACGATTATCCGCAGATCGTAAAGCATCGGGGCGCGAAGAAACGCAAAGGGGCCTATTACGGGCCATTTGCCGGGGCAGGGGCCGTCAACCGGACGTTGAACCAGCTTCAGCGGGTCTTCATGCTGCGCAATTGCACCGATTCCATGTTCGCCAGCCGGACGCGGCCCTGCTTGCTGTACCAGATCAAACGCTGCTCGGCCCCGTGTACCGGAGAGATCAGCAAGGCCGACTATGCCGCCTCGGTCGCCGATGCGGAGCGGTTCTTGCAGGGTCGGTCCACGCAGGTTCAGGAAAAACTGGCCGCCGAGATGGCCGAGGCGTCAGAGGCGATGGAGTTCGAACGCGCCGCCGCCTTGCGCGATCGGATCAAGGCGCTGACGAATGTTCAGTCATCGCAGGGCGTGAACCCCCGCTCGACCCCCGAGGCGGATGTGATCGCATTGCACATGGAAGGCGGGCAGGCCTGTGTGCAGGTCTTCTTTATCCGGGCCAACCAGAACTGGGGGAACCGCGATTTTTACCCGCGTGCCGGCGCGGACGTGAGCGAGGCCGAGGTGCTGGAAGCCTTCATGGGCCAGTTTTACGATACCAAGGACCCGGCGCGGCTGATCCTGCTGTCGCATCCCATCGAGGACACCGACCTGATGGAAGAAGCCCTGTGCGAAAAGCTGGGGCGCAAGGTCGAGATCGCGGTGCCGCAGCGCGGTGAGAAGGCTGAACTGGTCGAGAATGCGGCGCGGAACGCGCGGGAAAGCCTGGGCCGCAAGATGTCGGAGTCTGCGACGCAGGCGAAGCTGCTGGCCGGCGTGCAGGACGCCTTCGGGCTGGAGACGACCCCGCAGCGGATCGAGGTGTACGACAACTCTCATATCATGGGGACGAACGCGGTTGGCGGGATGATCGTTGCGGGGCCGGAAGGTTTCATGAAATCCCAGTACCGCAAGTTCAATATCAAGGGCGATGACCTGACGCCCGGCGATGACTTTGGCATGATGAAAGAGGTTCTGACCCGTCGTTTGACCCGGCTGCTGAAGGAAGACCCGGATCGGGACAAGGGGTTGTGGCCGGACCTGTTGTTGATCGACGGCGGGGCCGGGCAGGTATCTGCGGTGCAGGAGATTCTTGAGAAAATGGGCGTGCCGGACCTGCCGATGGTCGGTGTCGCCAAGGGGGTGGACCGCGACCACGGGAAAGAAGAATTCCACCGCCCCGGCCAGCGCCCCTTTGCCCTGCGGATGAACGACCCCGTGCTGTACTTCGTCCAGCGACTGCGGGATGAGGCGCACCGTTTTGCCATCGGCACCCACCGCGCCAAACGCGCCAAGGCGGTGTCGGCGACCCCATTGGACGAGGTGCCGGGCGTAGGGGCCACCCGCAAGCGCGCGCTCTTGGCGCATTTCGGCTCTGCCAAGGCGGTCAGCCGCGCGGGGCTTTCGGACCTGAAAGCTGTCGATGGCATTTCAGACGCGATGGCCGAAACGATCTATGCCCATTTTCACGAGAAGGGCTGAGGGCGCTGCATAGCACCGGCGTCCTGACCTTTGGTGCGTGACTGGAGGGCTCTGCCCTCCAGACCTCCCGAGGGTATTTATCAACCAGAAGAACAGGGGCGCGTGCTGGTCCTTTTCCCGGCTGCGGTTCCGCGCTACGTATCGCCTATGAAAATGACTTTGCCCAATATTCTGACGCTGTTCCGCCTGCTGGCGGCGCCTGCGGTGATCCTGTCCTTTCTGATCCTGCCGCGGCCCTTCGCCGATTGGCTGGCCTTCACGCTGTTCGTCGGTGCGGCGGTGACCGACTATGTGGACGGATATTTGGCGCGTCGCCTGAACCAAGTCAGTAAGATCGGCACGATGCTGGACCCGATTGCCGATAAGGCGATGGTCGCATTGGCGCTGTTGGCGCTGGCCGTCTGGTCGCCGCTGGCGGCGGCGGTTGTCTTGCCCGGCGCTGTCATCCTGTTTCGCGAGGTGTTCGTTTCGGGCCTACGAGAGTTTCTGGGCGACGTGGCAGGAACGCTGAAGGTCACCAAGCTGGCCAAATGGAAGACCGCCGTGCAGATGATCGCCATCGCGCTGTTGCTGGCGCATGGCGCGTTCAATTCCAACCTTGGTATGGCCGTCTTTGGCATGGACGCAGAGATGGTGTCGGCCGTTCTGGACGGTAGCGTGGATGATCCCGTCGGGGTTCGTGGCAAATTGTTTCGGGCGGAATGGTCAGGCTATATCGGGCTGGGCCTGATCTGGCTGGCGGCCGTTCTAACTGGGATCACCGGCTGGGATTACTTTTCCAAGGCCCGTGCGCATCTGGGGGAAGACTGATGGACGTATTGTATTTCGCCTGGGTCCGCGAAAGGATCGGGATTCCGAAAGAAACCGTGGCAACATCCGCCGGAACCGTGGCGCAGTTGGTTGAAGAACTGAAAGCCCGCGAAGAGCGGTATGAGGCCGCCTTTGCCGATCTGAGTGCGCTGCGCGTGGCGCTGGATCAGGAATTGTCCGATTTCGACGCGCCTTTGGATGGTGTGCGTGAGGTCGCGTTCTTCCCCCCGATGACGGGTGGTTAAGCCATGAAGATCGCCGTTCAGGACACGCCCTTTGCCCCCGGAGACGAGGTCGAGGCCTTTACAAAAGGGCACACCGAAATGGGTGCGATCGTCACCTTTTCCGGTCTGGTCCGGGGCGATGGTGGGCTAACCCGGCTAGAGATCGAACATTATCCCGGCATGACCGAACGCGCGATCCGGGCCATCGCCGAAGAGGCGCAGGATCGATGGGCCTTGGGGGACGTGCTGGTGATCCACCGCTACGGTCCCCTTGTCCCCGGCGACCCGATCATGATGGTCGCCACCGCCGCGCCGCACCGTAAGGATGCGTTCGAGGCGGCGGAATTTCTGATGGATTACCTGAAAAGTCGCGCGCCGTTCTGGAAAAAGGAATACGGGCCCAACGGCGAAGATTGGGTTGCGGCCAAGGATGAGGACGAGGACGCGCTGACCCGCTGGTAACGGCTTAGCGTTGTGCGTGGACCCGTTCGACGTAGGACCGCAGTTCTTCGGCTTCGTGACGTGCTTCTCGCAGGCCTTCCATGGCGGCAGACAGTTCTGCCTCGGTCTGGGATAGCTGGTTGGTCAGTTCTGCTTCGCGCTGTTGCAGGTAGGTGATCGCCTGATCGCGCATTTCTTCGGCTTCGTGCAATTCCTGCGCCATGCGTTCCAATTCGCCCATGTCGGATTTGGACACGCGGGTGAAACGATGGATCAGCCAGTAGGCGAACCAGCCAAGACCAAATGCGATAAACAGGATGATCGCGATGGCGATCACGAACTCGGTTCTGTTCATTCGCTTGTCGTCTCCTCGGCGGCGTCTTCTGGCGTGGTTTCTTCTGCGCCGTTTTCCCCGTCGGTTTCAAGCCCAGAATCCCCACCATCGGCTGCGGCATCAAGCAGATTGAACTCGATCCGGCGGTTGGCTTCGCGGCCCTCTTCGGTCGAATTGTCTTCGATCGGTTGGGTTTCGCCGAAACCGGTTGCGACGAACAGCTCTACCGGGGCGCGGCGCATCCGCAGTTCGGACAGGACGGTGTCGGCCCGCTGCTGCGACAGTTCAAGGTTCATCGTTTCGCGACCTTGGCTATCGGTATGACCGCCGATTTCCAGCGCGACGGGGCCGCAGAAGGTCAGAACGCGGGCGAGATCGTCAAGGATCACGCGGCTGTCGCCCGTCACGGTGGCCGAACCGGGTTCAAAGTTGATCTTTCGGTTCTGTTGGATCGCCTGCACGTCGGCAATGCATTCTTCGGGTGTGGGGCGCGCGGCGTCCGGGTCTAGCTTTTCGTCATAGGTTACGTCGATGGTGAAGTCCTGACCTTCGCCCAGTCGTTCCGACAGGATGCGCGCAATATCGGCGCTGGCGTCCTGATTTCCGGTGGTGCCGCGGGTGGCGATGTTGTCTTCAGTGACGATGACGGTGCCGTTTTCCAGATTGGTCAGCGCCTCGATCCCCGCCAGAACACGCAGTGACCATCCTTCGGGCAGGGTGTCGTCCATGCGGGCAGCGAAATAGACGTTGTCGCTGCCAAAGCGGGATTTTGCGTAGCTGTCGGCGCCGTCACGGGACAGATCATCCCGCACCCGACCGCGCAGTTGCACCTGACCTTCGGGGGACAGGATCGCGGTGAATTCGGCCGGGCCCTGCGGGGCGGCGTCATCATCGGGATAGACGGCGTGCAGCGCGAAGACTTCTGGCAGGGTGTTCTCAAGCTCTCCGACCACCCGGTCGAAGGTGGCGCGGTCCGCAGATGCGCCAGCGATCAGCGTCACATCGGTGTCGGACAACGTGACGGACCCCTGACCGATACGACCAAGGGCAAGGATGGCTGAACTTGTCGCTTCGGCCCATTGCGGGGACGGCACGCCAAGGCCAAGGACGCAGCGGTCTTCGCCATCGTATCCGGTGCCGCGTGCGGCGGTGATGATGCGGGTGCGCGAGGATTCGGTATCTGCCGAACAGGCGTCAAAGCGCGCGCCTTGATCGTCGATCAGATAGCGCAGGGTAAAGGGTGTGATCACCGGGCGCGGCGCCGAGATGTCAAGCGTCAGGTCGATCGGACCACGGGCGCGCCGTTCCAACGTGCTTTCCAGCTCGCGCTTTCTGTCGGTGCTGGCCGCCATGGCTGTAATCGTCACCTCACCCGCGCTGAGCGAGATCTTGGATCGCGGCAGGTCGCGCAGGGCGGTGACGGCATAATCTAGCGTCAGGGGCCAGCTTTCTGGCATCGGATAATCGGCGGTTTCCAAAAGGTCAGAAACATCCGTGACACCGGGCAGCTTGGACAGGCGTTCAATCAGCGCGTCCCGGTCGGTTGCGGCGGGGATCAGACCGATCAGGTTCAACCGTCCTTCATTGCGCAGCAGTTCGATCGAAAAGCGGGGCGGGGCGATACCTTTGCTGGCGACCACTTCCATCCCGTCGATCACGCGGCTTGCGTCGACAACCTTGCCCGCGACGGTCATGGCGCGAAAGCGGTCAGCCTCGGACGGGGCGGTGCCGGTCAACTGGATACGCAGCCCGTTCGCCGTGACATCGGCCCAGGCCAAAGCCTCACGGTCCAGTTCGAACCGCACGTCATCGGCCGAGGTCCGTTCGACCGCCAGCGCCGCGAACATCGCGACAACCACGGACAGGCCAGCAGCAGCGGCGAAAGTTCCACCCAGGATGGTGATCGTAGACAGGCGCATCGGCCCCCCGCTTTTGTTGCGTTGCAAGGGGTTTAGTCAGGATTGCGGGGCGGTGCAATCACACCATCATGGCGACGGCGAAAAACGGCAAAGGCAGCAGCCCCGCGTCGCGGTTGGACCGGAAGAGCATCAGCTGGCGGTCGTGGTCTTCCATGTCCAGCCGACGCATCTGCCATGCCATGTGCCAGCCAAAGGCCCAAGGCCCGGCCAGCGCGATCACCAGCGCCAAGGGGTTGGCGCCGGGCAACATTGCACCCAGCACGACGAACGCCATCAGCGCGACCGACGCGATCAGGAAGCGGCGCAGCCATTGCGGGGTCCTTTCTTCGAACAGGCGCGCGGTGGATTTCACGCCGATCAGCGCATCGTCTTCTTTGTCCTGAAGCGCGTAGATCGTGTCGTAGAACAGCGTCCACGCGATCCCTGCGATGTACAGAACAATCGGCGGCCATGACAGGCTGCCGGTGTGAGCGGCCCATGCCAGCAGGGCACCCCAGTTGAACGCGAGGCCAAGAAACACCTGCGGCCACCACGTGAACCGCTTGGCGAAGGGATAGATCGCGACGGGGGCCAGCGACAGGATGCCAAGGCCGATGGCGAAGGGCGGGAAGGTCAGCAGGATCACGAAGGCTACGAGCGACTGGATCACCATCCATGCCACGGCCTGCTTCGTCGTCACCTGTCCCGACGGGATGGGCCGGGACCGGGTGCGCGCAACGGAGGCGTCGATCTTGCGGTCACTGATGTCGTTCCACGTGCAGCCTGCACCACGCATCAAAAAGGCGCCGATGGCGCAGCCCACGCCGATCCAGAGGTCGTAGAACGAGGCCCGCCCATCTGACAGCATCGCCAGCATCAGCCCCCACCAGCAGGGCAGTAGCAACAGCCACGTCCCGATGGGCCGGTCCGCGCGGCTAAGGCGCAGGTAGGGGCGGGACCATGCGGGGGCCAGACGGTCGACCCAATTGCCTTTGACCGCATCGGCCACCTGTCCGGTGGAGCCTGTGGTCTCTTGCTCTGGCGTTGCGCCGGGTTGGGTCATATGTAGTGCCTCATGGACCGTGCAAAAATCAGGCTCTGTGTAGATCACCCTTTGGGGGCAGGGCAAACCGTTCCTGTGGATCGGGATCAGGCGAATTATCTGTTCAACGTCATGCGCCTTGGCGTCGGCGATGCCGTGGCCTTGTTCAACGGCCGCGACGGCGAATGGCGGGCCGAGGTGACGGCGGGCAACAAACGCAGCGGCGTGCTGACCTGTGTCGGGCAATCTGCGCCCCAGTCTGATCCGCCCGATCTGTGGCTGATCTTTGCACCCATCAAAAAGGCGCGCACCGATTTCATCGTTGAAAAGGCGGCTGAAATGGGCGCACGGCGGATTTTGCCGGTGCTGACCGATTACACCAATTCCGAACGGGTCCGTGTGGATCGCCTTCAGGCGCATTGCGTCGAGGCGGCAGAGCAATGCGGCGGCACCTTCGTGCCCGACGTGGCCGAGCCGGTGAAACTTAATGCGCTGCTGTCGGGCTGGGATGCTGGCCGCCAGATCATGTTCTGTGACGAGGTTCTGGCAGACGACGTGTCGCCCCTCACGCTGGACAAAGGTGGCGCTTGGGCGATCCTGATCGGGCCAGAGGGCGGGTTTTCCGAGGCCGAGCGGAAACGCCTGCGCGGGCTCGACTTTGCGCATCCCGTGTCACTGGGCCCACGCATCCTTCGCGCCGATACGGCGGCGGTCGCGGCGATGGCACTGTGGCAGGACCGTCTGGGCGATTGGTCGTGATGGGTTACGTCCGGCCTGAGTTGCGCGCATGGGCGAAGCGCTGGCAAGAGGCGCTGCTGGCCGTGGCGGTCGGCATCATCGGGGCCTATCTGCTATTCACCAGCATGGGCATCCTTAGGTGGATCGGTGGGGCCATGGTCGCCATGGCCCCGTTTCAGCTGTTCGCCGGTATCCAGCGCGGGCGGTTCCGTGGGCGCAGCGATGGCCCCGGCGTGGTGCGCATCGACGAAGGGCAGATCGCCTATTTCGGCCCGCTGACCGGGGGCGTGGCAGCACGCAGCGAAATGTATCGGTTGTCGCTGGATGGACGATCCTCTCCGCCCGTGTGGGTGCTGGAACAACATGGCCAGCCAGAGCTTGCGATTCCGCTGACCGCCGACGGCGCGGATGAATTATTTGATGTTTTCGCGGCTCTTCCCGGCATCAAGACGGACCATATGCTTGAGCAAATGCGCACAGTTGGGCCTGCTCACCGTGTCGTGATCTGGGAAAGATCGCAGCTGCGGTTGCATTGACACCCTGTCGAATTACGACCATCCCTACCTTGAAGACCAACGATCGGAGACCCGGCGACAATGTCCATTCCCCAGTCCGGAGGCGGCCCGATCGAGCGGCCCGAACAGCTTGCTGAATACTTGGAAAGCGGCTGTAAACCCAAGCAGGATTGGCGCATCGGGACCGAGCATGAGAAGTTCGGCTACTGCAAGGACACGCTGAAACCGATCCCATACGAAGGGGAACGGTCGATCCTGACAGTGCTGGAAGGTCTGCGTGACGGCCACGGCTGGGACCCGTTGGAAGAGGGCGGCAAGCTGATCGGCCTGACCAAGGACGGGGCCAATATCTCTTTGGAACCGGGCGGTCAGCTGGAACTTTCTGGTGCGCCGTTAGAGACGATCCACCAAACCTGCGACGAGGTGAACGACCACCTGCGCGACGTCAAGGATATCGCGGACAAGGTCGGCGTCGGCTTTATCGGTTTGGGCGCCGCGCCCGACTGGACACACGAAGACATGCCGCTGATGCCCAAAGGACGGTACAAGCTGATGGACGCCTATATGCAGGACGTCGGCACCACCGGGCAGATCATGATGCGCCGGACCTGTACGGTTCAGGTGAACCTCGATTTTTCATCCGAGGCAGACATGGTTCAAAAGATGCGCGTCGCCGTGGCGCTGCAACCTGTGGCCAACGCGCTGTTCGCCAATTCGCCGTTTTTCGAAGGCAAGCCCAACGGGGTGAAAAGCTATCGGAACTACGTCTGGCGCAACCTTGATGCGGACCGGACAGGCATGGTGCCTTTCGTCTTCGATGATGGATTTGGGTTCGAATCGTGGGTGCAATACGCGTTGGATGTGCCGATGTACTTTGTCTATCGCGACGGCAAATACATCGACGCGCTTGGCCAGTCTTTTCGCGATTTCCTGAAGGGCGAATTGCCCGCGCTTCCGGGTGAGGTGCCGACCCTGTCCGACTGGGCGGACCATCTGACCACGCTGTTCCCCGAAGCGCGTGTGAAAAAGTTTATCGAAATGCGCGGCGCCGATGGTGGCCCGTGGCGTCGTCTGTGTGCTTTGCCCGCGCTTTGGGTTGGCCTGACCTATGACCAGACCGCGCTGGATGCGGCTTGGGATCTGGTGAAAGGCTGGACCACCGAACAACGCGCGGCGCTGCATGTCGAAGCCGGGGTTCATGGACTGCAGGCCAAGGTGGACGGCATCGACATGCTGGATCTGGCCAAAGAGGTCGTCGACATCGCTGAGGCCGGGTTGAAGGCGCGCGCCTGCCCCGGCGCGGGGGGGCTGGTCCCGGATGAGACGCATTTCCTAAACGCGCTGCACGAAAGCGTGGAGTCGGGTAAGGTTCCGGCCGATGAGCTTTTGGAAAAGTACCACGGCGACTGGGCGGGCGACGTATCCCGCATCTACCCGGAGTTTTCCTACTAAGCCCGGGTAGCCACAAGCACCGCTAACGAAAAGGCAGACCTATTTGTCTGCCTTTTTCTTTTTCTTCTTGGGTTTCGATCCCGACAAAAGCGACCCGATCTTGCCGCCGATCTTAAGCAGACCCAGTTTGCTGGCGCGGGGCAGGGATGCCACGTCGGCGTACCAATCATCCAGCGTCTTCATCGTTTCGTACGTTTCGGCCATGCGGGCGCGAATTTCGGGGGGCGTATCGTCCGCCTCGGCTGTGCCCTGTATCTGGTGCAAGGCGTCCAAGGTCGGGGCAAATTCCCGTTCGCGTCGCGCCTCGATCAGGCGTTCGACGATGTCGAACATGTCGCCGTGACTGGTGAAGTAATCGCGCCGGTCGCCCAAGGGACGGTTCGCCTGAACAAGGTTCCAAGCCTGCAATTCCCGCAACCCGGTCGAGATATTGGACCGCGCCAAATTCAGGGTCGAGGAGATTTCTTCCGCGGTCAGCGGCCCGGGCGACAGGTGCAAAAGCGCGTATATCTGCGCGACTGATCGGCTAAGGCCCCATCTGGGGCCCATATCACCCCAGTGAAGGATAAAGGCTTGCATGGATGGGCTGAGCTGCATCGGCTCCCTCCCTCCTTGTTCTGTCCTTTCAGAAATACCATTCCGGGAGGAAATTCGCAATAAATGCCTGAAAAATCACTTTTTGCCGATTTTCGGCTCGGTCCCGGCAAGCAGTCTTTGGATGTTCTGGCGATGCCTGATGAAGACAAGTATCGCGAGAACCAGAAGCATCAGAATTGACTGGCTTAGGCCGAGCATCGCCGCCCAGACGGGGGCCAGCGCCGCGGCGACCAGCGCCGACAGTGACGAGATACGCAGGATCACGGCGGTTGCCAGCCAAGTCGCGCAGGCGGCAAGGCCTAGGGGCCAGGCGTAGGCCAGAAGCAGGCCAAGGAAGGTCGCCACGCCCTTGCCGCCTTTGAACCGCAGCCAGACGGGGAAGCAATGGCCCAGGAAAGCGGCCAGCCCGGCGATCTGTACGGCATCTTCGCCCGCTAGGGACCTTGCGATCAGGACGGCGACCGCACCTTTCGCGCCGTCCAGCACAAGCGTCAGCAGGGCGGCGGTCTTGTTTCCGGTGCGCAGCACATTGGTCGCGCCGATGTTGCCTGACCCGACCTTGCGCAAATCGCCCAGACCGAACAGGCGCGACAAGATCACGCCGAAGGGGATCGCGCCCAGAAGATAGCCCGCCACGGCCCAGATGATCAGGGCGGTTACTGGGGTGACAAGGTCTGGGGTCATAGCGGTTCTCCAAAGACTTGGGTGCCGCCGACCCATGTTGCGCGAACGCGGCCTTGCATACGCGCTTCGTCAAAGGGCGTGTTGCGCGATTTGGACAGCAGCTTGAACCGGTCAAGGATGAACGGCGCGTCAGGGTCGAACAGCACCAGATCGGCGGGCGCGTCCACGGCCAAGCGGCCAGTGTCCAACCCAAGCCTGCGCGCCGGGTTCAGCGATAGCGCACGCCACAGTTGCGGCAGGGTCATATCGCCGGAATGAACCAGACGCATGGCGGCGGGCAGCAGGGTTTGCAGGCCAACGGCACCGCTGGCGGCGGCCTCGAACGGCAGGCGTTTGCTTTCTTCGTCCTGCGGGGTGTGCATAGAACAAATGACGTCGATCAGACCGCTGGCGACGGCCTCGACCACGGCCTGCCGATCATCTTCGGACCGCAGCGGCGGCTTGACCTTAAAGAACGTCCGATAATCCGCGACGTCCAGTTCGTTCAGCGTCAGGTGATGGATCGACACCCCGGCGGTGATATTCAGCCTGTTATTCTTTGCCCGTTCCAGCGCGGGCAGGGCGCGGGCGGTGGTGATCTGATCGATATGATAGGCGGCGCCCGTCATCTCTAGCAGCGCGATGTCACGGTCCAGCCCCATGCGTTCCGCCATGGGCGACACCGCAGGCAACCCGCGCAGCGACGCGAATTTGCCGCTGGTGGCCGCAGCCCCGGCGGACAGGATCGGTTCCTGCACATGGCCGATCACCAGCGCACCGCGTGACCGGGCGTAGGTCAGGGCGCGGGACAGGACCTTGGTATCGCTGACGACATGATCGCCATCGGTAAAGGCCACGGCACCTGCGTCCATCAGAAAGCCGATTTCCGTCATCTCGCGACCAGCACGGTCCTTGGTCAGCGCGGCCATGGGCAACACGCGGACCGGAGAGGCCTCGCGCGCACGGCGGGCGACGAATTCCAGCGTTTCGGGGTTGTCGATGGTAGGCGTCGTGTCGGGGCGGGTGACGATGGTCGTCACGCCGCCGGCCGCCGCAGCCTGCCCGGCCGAGCCAAAGCTTTCCTTATGCCGTTCGCCCGGTTCGCAAACCTTCACGCCGATATCGACGATCCCGGGGGCCAGGGCGAGGCCGCCACAGTCGATGCCGTCGATGGGCGCATCGTGCAGGGCGGTGATCTTGCCGTCCTTGATCGTCAGGGCGCCAAGTGTTTCAGTCCCGGCCTCGGGGTCGATCAGGCGGACATTCGTCAGGGTGGTCATAGGACGGCTCCGATCACGACGGCGATCAGGATGGCAAGAAAGATGCCGACCATGATCCACAGGGTCATCCGGTCGCGCGGGCCGGATGGGGCCGGCGTCGCAGGCGGCGGTGTCAGGATGTCGCCTTTTGCGCTGTCGCTGTGCAGCTGTTCGAACGTGTCGGGGGCGGGCGTCATCTGCCAGCTGCCAATATTGGTCAGCGGCGGTTTTGGGGTCAGCGGGACATGCGCGCCATCGAAAGCCGCGCCTTTGACCAAGACCACTGCCCCCGTCAAACCGTCGATGCGGGCGCGATCCGCAGCAATAGCGGTTTCATCCACGCCGACGCCTTCGATCATAAATCCGCTAAGGCCGATGCCCGCCAGATCCTCGGCCACCGCGCCTTCGATCTGCTTGTCGTCCAGATGGTCCACGCCCAAAGCATCGCGCAGCGGGAAAGTGCCCGCGTCGCGATCATGGTCGATAAATGCCCAAAGCTGGTCTTCGGGCAAGTCGACCGAAAACAGGTGGACAGTTTCGCGGGTGCCTGAGGTCAGATCGCTCATGCTGCACCCTCCTGCCGTCTGGCTTTGAGGTTACGGGCCAACAGGTCCATCGCGGCCATGCGCACGGCGACGCCCATTTCTACCTGCTCCTGAATGACGGATCGGTTGATGTCGTCGGCCAGCGTGCCGTCGATTTCGACGCCGCGGTTCATTGGGCCGGGGTGCATTACGATGGCGTCCGGCTTAGCATGTGCAAGCTTTTCTTCGTCCAGACCAAACAGGTGGTAATATTCGCGTTCAGACGGAATGAACCCGCCGTCCATGCGTTCCTTTTGAAGGCGCAGCATCATGACGACATCGACGTCTTTCAGCCCTTCTTCCATGTCCTCGTAGACCTCGCAGCCCAGCTCTGCCATGCCCGAAGGCATCAGCGTGGGCGGCCCGACCAGCCGCAGCCGGTTTTCCATTTTGCCCAGCAAAATCAGGTTGGACCGGGCAACGCGGCTGTGGGCGATGTCGCCGCAGATGGCGATGGACAGGCGGTGCAGACGCCCCTTTTTGCGGCGGATGGTCAGCGCGTCCAACAGGGCCTGCGTTGGGTGTTCATGCCGTCCGTCGCCCGCGTTCAGAACCGCACAGTTCACCTTTTGCGCCAGCAGGTCCACCGCGCCGGAATGCGGGTGGCGCACGACCAGCAGATGGGGCTGCATGGCGTTCAGGGTCATCGCCGTATCGACCAGCGTTTCGCCCTTTTTGATCGACGAAGCCTCGAGCCCCATGTTCATCACATCCGCGCCCAACCGCTTGCCCGCCAGTTCGAAACTGGCCTGCGTGCGCGTGGAGTTTTCAAAGAACATGTTGATCTGGGTCAGACCCTTCAGCGCGTCACCGTGTTTATCGGCGCTGCGCGACAGGGCGACGTATTCGTCGGCGAGGTCGAGGATTTCCTGAATCTCGTCTGGGGCCAGCTTTTCGATGCCAAGCAGGTGGTCCTGTCTGAAGCCCATGTGCCCCTCCATCCGGTTGGGGTGGTTATAGAAATGCGGGGGTAGAGGAACAAGGGGGAGAATGTTGCGACAGCTGATCTAGGCTGCTCGGCCGGCTAGGCCGAGCCTCGCCCGATCCTACCCCGGATCGGGCGTATGTGTGCCGTTGCGTGGACTACTTTGGTCAGATGACCAGACGCGATAAAGCGCGCCGGCACAGATGCTGCAAAACGCCAGACCAGGATCGGGCGCGGCTCTATCCGTCTTATTTGCGGAACACGCCCTCATAGATCGGTTCCATCGTCGCGGTTTCAAACAGCGACGACACCGACGTGCCGTTCCAGATGTTCAGCGTCGCCTGCGCGAACAGCGGCGCGGTCGGCAGGATGCGGATCTGCGGGCAATCTTTGACGGGCTGCGGGGCTTCGATCGTGTCTGTGATGACCATGGATGTCAGAACCGACCCGGTGATGCGTTCGACCGCCGGGCCAGACAGGACGCCATGCGTAACGTATGCGTGCACCTCTTTCGCGCCGTATTCCAGCAGCAATTCCGCGGCCTTACACAGGGTGCCTGCGGTGTCGGCCATGTCGTCGATCATGATGGCGATCTTGTCTTTGACGTCACCGATGACGGTCATTTCAGACACTTCGCCCGGCTTTTCACGGCGTTTGTCGACGATCGACAGCGGCGCGTTGATCCGTTTGGCCAGCTCCCGCGCGCGGGCCACGCCGCCGACGTCGGGCGATACGACCATGATTTCATCCATACGGTCCGCGAACTTTTCCTTGATGTCCAAGGCGAAGATCGGGCTAGCATAGAGGTTGTCGACCGGAATATCGAAAAAGCCCTGAATTTGCGCGGCGTGCAGGTCCATGGTCAGGACGCGGGATATGCCGGATTCGACCAGCATGTTCGCCACCAGCTTGGCCGTGATCGGCGTGCGGGGCTTGGACCGGCGGTCCTGACGGGCGTAGCCGAAGTAAGGGATGACAGCCGTGACCCGCTGGGCCGAGGACCGGCGCAGCGCATCGGCGATGATCAGCAATTCCATCAGGTTGTCGTTGGCGGGGTTCGATGTCGACTGGACGATGAACATATCCTCGCCCCGGACGTTTTCGAACACTTCGACGAAAATCTCGCCGTCGTTGAACCGTTCGACCCGCGCGTCCACGAGGTCGATGTTGACCCCCCGATGGATCGACATGCGCCGTGCGATGGATTTGGCCAAGGGCAGGTTGGCATTGCCTGCGATAAGCTTGGGTTCGACGACGTTCGGCATGGCAGCTCCGATTGCGAAGTGAAGTCACACGGGATGACAGATTCGTGACGTTGAACCCCGCTTACCACCCCGCTAGGGTCTTGCCAAACCGAGCGGGGGGGTAAGATGCCGCATATCGACTATTATTTCGTGACGATTTCGCCATGGACCTATTTGGCAGGCATGCGGCTGGAGGAGATCGCGGCACGGTATTCTGCCACGATCACCTACAAACCCTGCGATTTTAACCGTGTTTTCGCATCAACGGGCGGCCTGCCGTTGGCCGAACGGTCGCAGGCGCGCAAGGATTACCGCACGCAGGAACTGAAGCGCTGGCGCAAAGCCCGTGAAATGGACCTGACGCTGGAGCCGGCGCATTTCCCGACGAATCCTGCGCCCTCGGCCTATGCAATTATCGCGGCACAGGCGGCAGGCGGTGGCGATGTGGGGAAATTGACCCATTCGATCCTGCGGGCCTGTTGGGCCGAAGAAAAGAACGTGGCCGACACCGATGTGATCAAAGCCTGTCTGGAAGACGCCGGATTCGATCCGGGGCTGGCCGACAGCGGACTTTTGACCGGCGCGATGGCCTATGAAGCCAACGCAGAAGAAGCAGTCAAGGTTGGTGCTTTTGGTGCGCCCTTCTACCTTGTCGACGGAACCGAAAAGTTCTGGGGGCAGGATCGCCTTGGCATGTTGGACCTATATCTTTCGGGGCAATTAGATTGAATTTTCAGACATTTGCGGGGCACCGCACCGCCACCCGCCGATGGGAGGGCGGCCCCGGTCGCGCCCTGTTGGTGCATTGTTCGCTGGCCCATTCCGGGGCGTGGAAGGGCGTCGCATCCTATCTGACCGATACGCATGATTGCCGGGCCTTCGATATGCCGGGCCATGGAAGCAGTGCCGAATGGGATGGGCAGGGCATCTATCAGGATGTGGTCTGCGCCCAGATCCGCGGCATGATCGACGAATGGGACGCTCCGGTCGATTTGATTGGCCATTCCTTCGGCGCCACGGCAGCGCTGCGCGTGGCAGCGACATCGCCGGACTTGGTTCGCAAGCTGGTTCTTATCGAGCCGGTGTTCTTTACCGCCGCCTATCAGGCCGACCCGGCATTCGAGGCGCGAGCGGCCATTGAAGGCCTGCCGCTGAAGGAAGCCTTCGCTGAAAAGGATTACCACCACGCGGCGCAGATTTTTCTGGGCAACTGGGGCGGTGGTCAGCCTTGGGACGAGATGAGCGCAGCGCAGCAAGATGGGTTCGCCGCGCAGATGAAGCTGATTGAAGCGGTGACAGTGACCAACATGGGTGACCCTGACGGGTTGCTCGCGGACGGGCTGGTGGCGCGGATGCAGATCGAGACGCTGTTGATCGACGGTTCAGACAGCCCCGAGGCCAGCCACCGGATCAACCTTGCCCTGCAATCCCTGATCCTACCGTCGCGGATCGAGACGGTCGAGGGCGCGGCGCATATGGTGCCGATTACGCATTCCGATCAGGTGGGGCCGATGGTGGCAGAGTTCCTAGGGTGATTAAACCGGATCGGCCATGAATGCGCGCCGGAGGTTTTGCACCCCCGGACCCCCGCAGGAATATCTATCGCAGGAAGATAAGGCCGCCGGTCGGGTTCGCCTTAGCCTGCCGCGATGGTGAGGAAGCGGTCGATGTTGTCTTCGCTCATGCTCCAATCGCTGACGAGGCGGGTGGTGATCTGATCTTCGGCGGCACCGGAGCTGAGGTCCGGGGTGTCAGCGTGGAAGACAGCGCCTTGGGCCGCCAGACGTTGCAGCACGGCGCGGGGCATGTCGACAAAGGCCATGTTCACCTGCGGGTCAAACCGGAAGCTGACGCTGTCGATTTTGCGCAGGCCGTCGGCAAGGCGGGCCATATTGGCATTGGCCTGACGCGCGGTCGTCAGCCACAGATCGTCGGTCAGGTAGGCGTCCATCTGGGCCGAGAGATAGCGGTGTTTGGAGAAAAGATGCGCGCCCCGTTTACGGCGCAGCTCAAACTCCCATGCTTTGTCGGGGTTGAACATCACGACCGCCTCGACCCCCATGCAGCCGTTCTTGGTGCCGCCGAAAGACAGAACATCGACGCCCGCGCGCCACGTCATATCCGCGGGGGAGGCGTTCAGCGCAACTAAGGCATTGGCGAAGCGGGCGCCGTCCATATGGACGGGGATGCCAAAGGATTTTGTCACCTCGGTCAGGGCGGCGATTTCGGACAGGGTGTAAATCTGCCCCATCTCGGTCGCCTGAGTGATCGACAAAGGCCCGCGTTGGGGGCCGTGGACACCCCGATTGCCTTCGCCCTCAACGGCGGTGCGCAGGGTGTCAGGGGTAATCTTGTCCTGATCGCCCACAAGGGTCAGCTTGGCCCCGTTGGTGTAGAACTCGGGCCCGTTGCATTCGTCGACGTGGATATGCGCCTTGGGGGCGCAAAAGATCGTATGGGTTGGCGGGCAGTAGCAGGACAGGGCCAGCACATTGGCGGCGGTGCCTGTGGCCACCAGATATACGGCGGCCTCGGGCGCCTCGAAAATCTCGCGGACTTTGTCACGGACGCGGTCCATGATCGGATCGGCGCCGTAGGACCCGGTATAGCCGGTGTTGGCGTCGTTCAGGGCCTGCATCACCTGCGGCAATACGGGGCCTGTGTTGTCTGAACCGAAATACATCAGGTGGGCTCCTCTATAATGTGGTCTTCCCAGTCGTCGTCGGCAATCTCGTATTCCGAATAGGTCATCCCGCGCACGGATACGCCAGCGCGGTGGACCGTTTCCGGATCGCCCGAGAGCAGCGGGTGCCAGTCGTACAGCGGGCGACCCTCGTAGACCAAGCGATAGGCACAGGTCTGGGGCAGCCAGTACATGTGTTTCTGGATCGTCGCCGCATCTAGCGTGATGCACTCGGGCACGTACTGATGGCGCGTTTCGTACTTGGAACACAGGCAGGTGGCGTCGTCCAGCAGGCGACAGGCGACGCGGGTCAGCGCGACCTCTCCGGTGTCTTCGTCTTCCAGTTTGTTCAGGCAGCATTTGCCGCAGCCGTCGCAAAGCGCCTCCCATTCCGGGCGGGACAGCTGTTTCATCGGTTTGGTTTCCCAGAACCGGGGGGACAGGTTGTCGCGATCAATCGGGTCGTTAGAGGTGTGGTGCGTCATTCCGCGTCCAGGATCTGGCGGGCCTTCTGGCAATCCGCGTCCATCTGGTCGATCAGGCCCTGCAGGCTGTTGAACTTGGCTTCGGGGCGCAGGTAGTCGACCAGAGCGATCGAGAGGTTTTCGCCGTAAAGGTCGCCCTTGAAGTCAAACAGGAAAGTTTCGAGGTTCGGGGTTTCGCCATTGAACTGGGGCCGCATCCCAAGCGAGGCCGCACCCTGATACGTACCTTTGTGCGGTCCGGTCAGAACGTCGACCCAGACGGCATAGACGCCGAATTTCGGCTGGTGGAGACCTTCGATGGACATATTGGCGGTGGGATAGCCCAGATCGCGGCCGCGCTGATCACCGCGAATGACCGGGCCCTCGATGCGGTGCCAATGGCCCAGCATTGCCGCCGCATCGCGCGGGCGGCCTTCGGACAGGGCGGTGCGGATCGCGGTCGAAGAGACCTCTTCTGTGTCTTCGGCCACCAGATCGGCGATGGTGACGCCAAAGCCATGCTGCGTGCCAAGGTCTTTCAACATCTGCGTATCGCCTGCGCGTTTTGCCCCGAAATGGAAATCCGCGCCAACGACCACGTAGCACACGCCAAGGCCATCGACCAACACGCGTTTCACGAAATCTTCGGGCGTCAGGGCGGCGAGGGCGGGGTTGAACGTCAGTTCATACAGGACGTCGATGCCGATCTTTTCCAAACGGTGCGCGCGGGCGCCGGGGCCGGTCAGGCGAAAGGCGGGGGCGTCGGGTGCGAAAAGCTGACGGGGGTGCGGCTCAAAGGTGATGACGCCTAGGGGCGCGTTCAATTCCGTGGCCGCATCGCGCGCCAGATCGATCACCGCACGGTGGCCGATGTGGACGCCGTCGAAATTGCCGATGGCAACGGATGCCCCCCGGTCTTCGGCAGTGGTGTAGTGATAGTCGCGCACGATCCTCATGCCGGAAGGGGTAGCCCCGGGACGGGGGCGGTGCAAGAGGATGTGGGGGATATCCTTGGGTTAGATGAAGGGCAGCCCGAATGAGGGGCGCTGCCCCTCAGACGATACACGGCTCTCTGGCCCTCAAATCTCGGCTCAGGATATGTTTGGCGAAATGAGGATCAGTCGAACTTGCGCGACGGGGCCAGCACGGTGGCTTCGCCCATCAGAACCTTTTTACCGTCGACCATGCAGCGGCAATCCAGTTTCACGCGGCGCTTGGCGTGGTCGATGTCGATGACCTCGACCTCGGCCAGAACCATGTCGCCGGGGCGGACGGGGGCAAGAAACTTGAGCGTCTGGCCCATGTAGACGGTGCCATGACCCGGAAGCTGTTCACCGATCACGGCCGAGATCAGTCCAGCGGTCAGCATGCCGTGGGCGATGCGACCTTCAAAGATCGTGTCCTGGGCGTAGTCGTCGTCCAGATGGACAGGGTTCCGGTCGGTCGAAACCTGCGCGAACATCTCGATATCTTCGTCGGTGACGACTTTGCGCAGATGGCGGATCATCCCCATCTCGATGTCTTCAATGCAGATCGTGCCGCGCGGAAGGTTGTCCAACATGTTCTCCACCTTTTCAGTGGGCGGGTAATAAATGATTGCGTTCGCCCGTGATTGGGCAACTTTATTACTTTGCTGGTGCAGAAAATCAAGGGGCCGCATGCCCCACGCGGCAATTTATCTCAGGAAGCCTATCGCATAGGTCGGATTGGATTTTTCCTTATCCAGATAGGCATTTAGGGCCTCTTGGTCGGGTTGATCCTTGGTCTTCGTCTCGGACGCGGCAAGACCCCCGGTGATGAACAGGCTGTCGATGTCTTCGCCCATGGCCCCCTGAATGTCCGTGGCGATTCCATCCCCGATGGCGAGGATTCCCTCGGGGCCGACGGATTTGCCAAGCGCCTGAAGGCGTCTGCGGGCAAGGTCATAGATCGGCGGGTGTGGTTTCCCGAAATACAGGCTTTCACCGCCCATTTCGGTATAAAGCTGCGCCACGGCCCCGGCGCACCATTCGCGCCGCTCGCCCCGGTCGACAACGATGTCAGGGTTGGCGCACAGCAATTTCAGACCCTTAGTCTTGGCATACAGCAGGCCAGGTCGCAGGTCTTCGGGATCGGCCAGCGGATCGAAAGGGCCGGTACAGACGATGCCTTCGGCCTGATCCAGCGGGACGGTTTCGATGTGGATAGGTTTGTCCTGAATGGTCAGAGGCTTGAGAAAGCTGTCTTTTTCCTCTTCCAGACCAATGAAATAGACCTTATGGCCGACAGCCCCGTCAAAGGCGGCGGCGCGGGCGCTGTCGCCCGAGGTCGCGATAGCGTCCCAGGCGTCTGTCGGGACACCAAACCCATCAAGCTGTTTTTCCACCGATCCGCGCGGGCGGGGGGAGTTGGTGACCAAGATCACCGTGCCGCCTCGCTGGCGATAGGCGATCAATGCATCGCAGGCGTCCGGGAAAGCTTTGACCCCGTTGTGAACGCAGCCCCAGAGATCGACGAATAACGCGTCGTAGCGGTCAGAGATATCGGCGAGCGATGAGATGATCTGGGTCATGATAGGTCCGGTGCTGAAGGGCTTGGTGGGAAGCTAGGCTTGGAGGCAAAGGAAGGCCAGTGCGGAATGGACGAATGGTGGTTTCCGGGGTGATTTTGATCGGGATGAGATTACATATTTGAGAGTCTTTTTAAGCAGTTATCCACAATCTCCTGCCACACAGTTCCAGAATCCCGACTTTTTACCCCCCACCGTCGTTGCAGGACAATTTGCAGCCCGACGAACAAAAAAAGGCGCCCGAAGGCGCCCTTTCCAATACGATTTCCCGGGGCCTCAGACCTTGAGGTTCGGGATGATCTGCTTTTTGCGCGACATGATGCCGGGCAGTACGACGGTGTCACCGCTGACCTCTGCGCCAAAGCTTTTTTCCGCCACGCCCTTGATCAGGTCGTTCGGGACGAAGAGCGTCGCTTCTTCATTCAGAATGTCGACGACGAACAATAGAACCTCGTCCACGCCGTCTTCTGCGGCGACGTCCTTGAACGACGCCATCAGGCTGTCCTTGCGGTCCAACACGATCTTGGGCGCGGTGGTTTCCAGAACCGATACGCGGAACTTGGTGCCGCCGACCTCGTATTCCTTGCTGTCCATGCGGATCAGTTCGGCGTCGGAAAAGGCCGAGACGTCGGATTTTGCTTCAAACATTTCAGAGGCATAGGCCGACAGGTCGATATTCAGCTCTTTCGCCAGCTGGATCGCCAAGTCCTTGTCCTGATCGGTCGTGGTGGGCGACCGGAATTCCAGCGTGTCGGACAGGATGCAGGACAGCATCGCGCCTTTGATGTTATCGGGCATCTTGTCGGCGTTGTCGCCCATCAGGTTGTGCATGATGGTCGCGGTGCAGGCCAGCGGCTTGATCGTGATATCGATCGGGGCCTTGGTTTCCAGACCGCCGGTCAGTTTATGGTGGTCGATGATCTGGATGATGTCCGCGTCATTGATATTGTCGGGCAGTTCCGCCGGGTTGTTGGTGTCTACGATGACGACCTGTTCGCCTGTCGCAACGCCGCTGATGATCTCGGGCTTATCAAAACCCCACTTTTCCGCGACGAAGGCCGCTTCGGTATTGGGCTCGCCCAGCAGGGCGGGGGTGGCGGGGGTGCCGCGCACTTCGGACAGGTACCACGCCCAGATGATGGGGGACCCGGTGGAATCCGTGTCAGGGGATTTATGGCCGAAAACCTTGATCGTCATCTTTCGTGAACCTCGTATCGATGGGCGATTTTGCGCCCTTATAGGAGCCTTCGGACCCCTTGTCACCCGGGCGAAATGCCCGGCGGTTGCATGCAGCGATGAAAGCAAAAAGATCGAAAATTCTGGCTGAAACTTCGGTTTCCAGAAATCTGGAATCCATTCTGAATCCATTGCTTGCGAATCCAGAGCTTTAATGCTGTTTTAATACTTGCAGAATGAAAGCATAAGAAAATAAGGGGTTTGGATGCCGAAGCGAGGGTCTGATCTGTGGCATGGATGTCCGGTGCGGTTCGGCGCGACCGTGCTTGGCGATCCTTGGACTTTGCTGATCCTGCGCGACCTGATGTTTCGCGACGCGCGGCATTACGGCGATTTCGCGCGGGCGGGCGAACGTATCTCGACCAACATTCTGGCGGACCGTCTGCAGTGGCTTGAGGGCGAGGGGATACTTGTCAAAACCCGAGATCCGGACTGGGCGGTGCGGGTGATATATCGGCTGACGGAAAAGGGCCGGGGCCTTGTGCCGGTGATCCTGTCGATCATCGATTGGTCAGAGGCATGGGATGACAAGACAGAGGTGCCCGCCGATTTCATCGCGGCCTATCGGGCCGATCCGGCGGGCTTTGCAGCGTCTATTCAGGAAAGCCTAAGGCAGGACGCCGCACGCGACGGCGCGGCCTAGGCTCAGGCCAGTTGGGTCAGCGCGAAAGCGGTCAGCAGTCCGATCGCGACGGCAATCCCGGTGGTCTTGTGGTCTTCTTTATAGGCCTGCGGAAAGACCTCGGTTGCCAGCGATGCGGTTACGGCCCCGGCGGCAAAGGCGCGGATGGCGGCCAAGGGGCCTTGGCCCACGCCCTGAAGCGCCAGGTTCCCGATCACCGCTGCCGCCGCCAACAGTCCTGCTGTCGCCGTCCAAAGCACCAGCGTGCGCCGTTTCGACATGCCGTTGCTGGCCATCTGCTGCGCACCGCCCGCGGCTTCGGGCAGGTTCGACAGCAGGATGGACCCGGCCAAGGCAGCGACCTCCATCGGTCCTGCGCCAATCAGCGCGACGCCAAGCGCAAGGTTTTCCGGCACGCCGTCAAAGGTAATGGCCAATAACAGGCCCTTACCTTCCGACCCTTCGGTCTTTTTCTCCAGCACTGTGTCTGCCGTCGTGAAGGCGATCGCCCCGGTGGCGACCGACAGGCTTAACAGCCACAGGGGCAGGTGGTCCGACGCAGGCTGGATCAATTCCAGCATCACCGACACGATCAGCGCCCCGCCCGCAAGCGCGACCATGAAACCTTCGACCTTGGTGGGTAAAGGGCCGTAAAGCCCCCAGACCGCCCCGACGATCAGGGCCGCAGAGACGACGGCAACAACTAGGATCAATGTCAGCATGGGGTGTGTCCCGCAGTTGCAACAGGGCTATCCCCTTCAGATCAAACCTATGGCGGGCGGGCTTGTTCCCAAGCCGCTGATCCTTCAGGATTCCACGATGGCCAAAATCCGCGAAACCGACCTTTATCCCCCGGTCAAATCCTTCCTCGAAGCGCAGGGGTACGAGGTCAAGGCCGAAGTCACCGGCGTCGACGTGGTCGCCATGCGCGACGACGATCCCGATCCGGTGATTGTCGAGCTGAAGGTGGGGATGAACCTGACGCTGGTCCAGCAAGGCGTGGCGCGGCAGGCGATGACCGACTGGGTCTACCTTGCGGTGCCGACGATGCGCGGGCGCAAGGCGCTGGCGGGCCATATCGCTTTGTGTCGCCGGTTGGGATTGGGATTTATGACGGTGCGCCCGCGGGATGGTCACGTGGACGTGCACTGCGACCCCGGGCCTTTCGCGCCGCGTCAGTCAAAGCCTCGCAAAGGCCGTCTGCTACGTGAGTTCCAACGGCGGGTCGGAGATCCGAATGCTGGCGGATCGGTGGGCGTCAAGCTGGTCACCGCCTATCGTCAGGATGCGCTGCGCTGTGCTGCATTTCTATCAGAGCATGGCCCGACCCGCGGCGCCGAGGTGGCCAAGTCCGTCGGCGTGCCAAATGCGACGACGATCATGCGTGACGATCATTACGGATGGTTTGAAAAGGTTGAGCGGGGCGTATATGTGCTGACCCCCAAGGGCCGCGATGAAACGTGCGCGTTTCCCGCGCCGCTGCCCAATGACGAGGCCGTTCCTCAGCCCTCCGTCGCGAAGATTTAATCCCACCTGACGCTTGACAGGCCTGCTCCCGCTCCTTATCTCCGCGCCGTTAGCACTCACGATGGGTGAGTGATAACGCCTCCGGGTCGTCGTTAACGAGGCCGGGGGGCAAGGGAGAAACTTTGAGCCAAGGAGCCTCAGAGATGGCATTCAAACCGCTTCACGACCGTGTGCTGGTCAAGCGCGTAGAGAGCGAAGAAAAAACCGCAGGCGGGCTGATCATCCCCGACAGCGCCAAGGAAAAGCCGGCGGAAGGCGAAGTTGTTGCTGTGGGCGAAGGCGCCCGTAAAGACAGCGGCGAGCTGATCGAGATGGCTGTAAAAGCCGGCGACAAGATCCTCTTCGGCAAATGGTCCGGCACCGAGATCACGCTGGACGGCCAAGAGCTGCTGATCATGAAAGAAAGCGACATCCTCGGCGTGATCGCCTGAGGAACGACGGGCTATGGCCCTCGCTCGCTTTAACATCAACGACTAGTCAGGAGAGACAACATGTCTGCTAAGGACGTCAAGTTTGACACCGAAGCCCGCAATAAAATGCTTAAGGGCGTCAACATCCTCGCCGATGCGGTGAAGGTGACCCTCGGCCCGAAAGGCCGTAACGTTGTGCTGGAGAAATCCTTCGGCGCGCCCCGTATCACCAAGGACGGTGTGTCCGTTGCCAAAGAGATCGAACTGGAAGACAAGTTCGAGAACATGGGCGCACAGATGGTGAAAGAAGTTGCTTCGCGCACCAACGACGAAGCAGGTGACGGCACCACGACCGCGACCGTTCTGGCGCAAGCCATCGTCAAAGAAGGCATGAAGCAGGTTGCTGCTGGCCTGAACCCGATGGACCTGAAGCGCGGCATCGATCTGGCGACCTCCAAGGTTGTCGAAGCGATCAAAGCAGCTGCCCGTGACGTGACCGACAGCGACGAAGTTGCTCAGGTTGGCACCATTTCCGCCAACGGCGAAGCCAACATCGGCCGCATGATCGCAGACGCGATGCAGAAAGTCGGCAACGAAGGTGTTATCACCGTCGAAGAAAACAAAGGCATGGAAACCGAAGTGGATGTCGTCGAAGGCATGCAGTTCGACCGCGGCTACCTGTCGCCCTACTTTGTCACCAACCCCGACAAGATGCTGACCGAGCTTGAGGACTGTATGATCCTCCTGCACGAGAAGAAACTGTCCTCGCTGCAGCCGATGGTTCCGCTGCTCGAGCAGGTGATCCAGTCGCAGAAACCCCTGCTGATCATCGCAGAAGACGTCGAAGGCGAGGCTCTGGCCACGCTGGTCGTCAACAAACTGCGCGGCGGTCTGAAAATCGCGGCTGTCAAAGCACCGGGCTTCGGCGATCGCCGCAAGGCCATGCTGCAGGACATCGCGATCCTGACCGGTGGCCAGGTCATCTCCGAAGACCTGGGCATGAAGCTGGAATCCGTGACCATGGACATGCTTGGCACCGCCAAGAAGGTTTCGATCACCAAAGACGAAACCACCATCGTTGACGGCAACGGCGACAAGGCAGAGATCGAAGCACGTGTTGCCCAGATCAACACCCAGATCGCTGACACCACGTCCGACTACGACCGTGAGAAGCTGCAGGAACGCGTTGCCAAACTGGCAGGCGGTGTTGCTGTCATCCGCGTCGGCGGCATGACCGAGGTTGAAGTGAAAGAGCGTAAGGACCGTGTGGACGATGCTCTGAACGCGACGCGCGCTGCTGTGCAGGAAGGCGTCATTGTCGGTGGTGGTGTTGCTCTGGTTCAGGGCGGCAAGGCACTGGAAGGTCTGGAAGGCGCGAACGCTGACCAGAACGCCGGTATCGCCATCGTGCGCCGTGCTCTGGAAGCTCCGCTGCGTCAGATCGCTGAAAACGCAGGCGTCGACGGTGCCGTCGTCGCTGGCAAAATCCGCGAATCCGACGACGTTAAGTTCGGCTTCAACGCTCAGACCGAAGAATATGGTGACATGTTCAAATTCGGTGTGATCGACCCGGCCAAAGTGACCCGGACCGCTCTGGAAGATGCGGCCTCGATCGCTGGTCTGCTGATCACCACCGAAGCCATGGTTGCCGACAAGCCCGCCAAAGAAGGCGCAGGCGGCGGCATGCCCGACATGGGCGGCATGGGCGGCATGGGCGGCATGATGTAATTCATGCCGGTCCCGGCCCGAGTGCTGGACTGCCAAGATTAGGGAAGGGGCGTCGCTTGCGGCGCCCCTTTTCTTTTGTGGGTTATGATTATGTCGTCCTGGGCGCGATGACCTTTGACCGTTGAAATCTGGTTGACGAAAATGGTCATTGGCCCGCCCGGCGTGTACGCCGGGCAGCGCCGACCCGCCCCCATGGGCGGCGCTTTCGCGCCACCCCGGGTCGGTCGCTGCCCTCAGTAAACTGAACGGACGTTAGGTATCTCCCCTTGATCCTCCCGCCGCGCCGCGCCAAACCGCTCCCATGACCCTGCCCGAATTCCATATCGCCGGCGCGCTGATCCATCGGCCCAACGGCCTGTCAGGTGCGCCGCTGGCCATTGCGGACGGCAAAATCGCCGATCAGCCCTCGGGCCGTGCTGTGCACTTGCCGGGCTGGACCATTCGCCCCGGAATGATCGACGTGCACGGTGATGGGTTCGAACGTCACTTGGCCCCACGGCGCGGCGCGTTAAAGGACCTGTCCCTAGGGTTCGGATCGCTGGACACAGAGCTTGCTGCAAATGGCATCACCACCGCCTACCTTGCGCAGTTCTACAGCTGGGAAGGCGGGATGCGCGGCCCGGATTTTGCGGAACGGATGCTAGAGGCGCTGGTCAACGCTCGGCAGCACGCCGTCACCGATCTACAGGTGCAACTGCGGGTCGAGATGTCGTTGATCGACGACTTTGACCGGATCGCCGGGCTGATCGACCGCTTTATGATCCCATACGTCGTCTTTAACGACCACATCCCCCATGACGCGCTGGACAAGGGCAAGCGCCCGCCGCGCCTGACCGGGCAGGCGTTGAAATCCGGCCGATCTCCCGAGGCGCATCTGGAGTTGTTGCAATCGCTGCACGCCCGTCGTGACGATGTGCCAGAGGCCGTCACCAAGATGGCCAATAGCCTGACAGGACAGGGCGTTCTGACCGGCAGCCATGATGACGGCGATGCCGAGGCCCGCCAGTCGTCGCGCGCCATGGGGCTGAAAGTGTCCGAATTTCCGGAAAGCCATGACGCCGCGCTGGACGCCGCCGCACATCACGACCCGATCGTCATGGGCGCGCCGAACGTTGTCCGGGGCGGGTCGCATCAGAACAAGGTTTCTGCAACCGATCTGATCCGCGAAGGGCTCTGCACGGCTTTGGCGTCCGATTACCATTACCCTGCGCTTTATCAGGCGGTCACCAGCCTGACGCCAGTGATAGGCGAAGATGCCGCTTGGGCGCTGGTGACCACCGGGCCCGCGCAGATGCTGGGCCTGACGGATCGGGGGGCACTGTCCACGGGCATGCGCGCCGATCTGGTGGCGATCAACCCGGCCACGCGGCGGATCGGCCTGACCATCACCGGCGGGCGCATCGCCTATGCCGATCCGCTGGCCGCGCAGGCGTTGCTGGACGCCTAAGGCCCGCGCCGCGCCCCGTTCTGCTTGACTTCCGGGCGCTGACCATGTGTATCGGCCCAAGCCGGATTTGATGTCCCGAGACATAAGGAAATTGCCCATGCACCCGTATCGCAGCCACACCTGCGCCGACCTTACCGCCGCCAATGTGGGCGACACCGTCCGCCTGTCGGGCTGGGTGCATCGGGTGCGCGATCACGGCGGTGTTCTGTTCATCGACCTGCGCGACCATTACGGCGTGACGCAGGTTCTGTGTGACCCCGACAGCCCGGTGTTTGCCGAGGTCGAAAAGGTTCGGTCCGAATGGTGTATCCGGATCGACGGCAACGTGAAGGCGCGCGATGCGTCTTTGGTGAACGCCAAGATCCCCACGGGCGAGATCGAGGTTTTCATCCGCGATATGGAAGTGCTGGGCGCGTCCAAGGAACTGCCGCTGATGGTTTTCGGCGATCAGGAATACCCCGAAGAAACCCGCCTGCGGTACCGTTACCTTGACCTGCGCCGCGACGTGATGCAGCGCAATATGACGCTGCGGTCAGACGTTGTCGCGTCGATGCGGAAACGTATGTGGGACAAGGGCTTCCGTGAATACCAGACGCCGATCATCACGGCATCCTCGCCCGAAGGCGCGCGCGACTTCCTTGTGCCGTCGCGTCTGCATCCGGGCAAGTTCTACGCCCTGCCGCAGGCCCCGCAGCAGTTCAAACAGCTGCTGATGGTGTCGGGCTTTGACAAGTATTTCCAGATCGCGCCCTGCTTCCGCGACGAAGACCCGCGCGCTGACCGGTCGCCCACCGATTTCTACCAGCTCGACATGGAGATGTCGTTCGTCACGCAGCAAGACGTTTTCGACACGATCGCGCCTGTTCTGGGTGGTGTGTTCGAAGAATTCGGCGGCGGTAAGAAGGTCGACGCCCCGGCAGAGTGGCCGCAGATCTCCTACGCTGATGCGGCGCTGAAGTACGGCAGCGACAAGCCCGACCTTCGCAACCCGATCGAAATGCAGGTTGTGTCCGAGCATTTCGCAGGTTCCGGCTTTGCGATCTTTGCCAAGCTGCTGGAACAGGACGGCACCGAAATCCGTGCCATCCCCGCGCCGACGGGCGGCAGCCGCAAATTCTGTGACCGGATGAATGCCTTTGCGCAGAAAGAAGGCCTGCCGGGTATGGGCTATATCTTCTGGCGCGATCAGGGCGACGGCATGGAAGCCGCAGGCCCGCTGGCCAAGAACATCGGCCCCGAGCGGACCGAAGCGATCCGCCAGCAGCTGGGACTTGGTGTCGGCGACGCGGCGTTCTTCTTGGGTGGCAAGCCCAAGTCGTTCGAGGCCGTCGCAGGCCGCGCCCGCAACGTCATCGGCGAAGAACTGGGCCTGACCGACAAGGATCGCTATGCCTTTGCGTGGATCGTGGATTTCCCGATCTACGAACAGGACGAAGAAACCGGCAAGATCGATTTCGAACACAACCCGTTTTCCATGCCGCAGGGTGGGTTGGAAGCGCTGGAATCGGACCCGCTGTCCGTCAAAGGCTTCCAGTACGATCTGGCGTGCAACGGCTATGAAATCGTGTCCGGCGCGATCCGGAATCACAAGCCCGAGATCATGTTCAAAGCCTTTGAAATCGCAGGCTATCCCAAGGAAGAAGTCACCAAACGCTTTGGCGGTATGGTCAACGCGTTCCAATACGGCGCACCGCCCCACGGTGGCTGCGCGGCGGGTGTGGACCGGATCGTCATGCTGCTGGCAGACGAAGACAACCTGCGCGATGTGATGCTGTTCCCGATGAACCAGCGCGCCGAAGACTTGATGATGGGCGCGCCGTCGGAACCGACCTCCGACCAGCTGATGGAGCTGTCTTTGCGGGTCATCCCGCAGGAGTAAACTGCGACACCTATCAAACATTGAAAGGCGGGGTTTCCCCGCCTTTTCTTTGTCTGCCGCATCGTGGCATCGGATTTCGCTGGCGCTGATCATCGCATTGGATGATTGAATGCGAAGGGGCAGGGCATCTGCCCGTGTCATGTCTTAGGCAGGCGAAATGATGGATCACGACAGATCGCAGACTAACCCGGACGACCCCATCGTCATGATCTTCACTCCGGCGCTGGTCGCGGTGCTGTTGGTGGCCGAAGAAGACAAGGGCGCCCCCTTGACCAAGGATGAAGTTATCGCCATCCGCGACACAGCGGCCTGTATGACGATGAAACGGTCAGAGGCACAGCAGATGGTTGCGCATCGGGGCTATTCCGATGTCGATCCGGACTACGTCTGGGAAGACTTCCAAGCCGTGCGCGCAGCGCGCAATCGACCGCCAAATTCCTGACCAAATCACGGGCTAAGGCGTAGGGATGAGCAATATCATCCCCATCTCGTCCCGCCCCAGGAAAAGTAGACGCCGGGGCCGGCAGGGCACCCCCGGGTATGTCTGGCTGGTGGTCTTCGCTGTGTTCTTCCTGGCATGGAAGCAAGACGGGATTCTCAAGGAACTCCATAGCCTTATCGCCCCTGATAAGGCGCTGTCCGGCCCTGTGACGCACGTCCGCGATGGCGACACGATCGAGGTTGCGGGTGTGCCCGTCCGGCTGGCCAAGCTGGATTGCGCAGAACGCGGGACCAGCGATGGGCGGCGCGCGTCGGATCACATGCGCAAGCTGGTGCGCGGCCAGCAGATGACCTGCACGCTGGAAGGGCGCAAATCCTATGACCGGGAGGTCGGGGAATGCGCGCTTGGCGACGGTCGCGATGTCGGAGAGGTCATGATCAGCGAGGGCTATTGCCCCCGCTGGAGGTGGTGACCCGGATCAAACGTCCGAGTTTGGCAGGATGAACCCGTTGATCGGATAAACCTTGCCGTATTGGCCGGGGTTGGTTTCAACGCGCACGCGGGACCAATCGTTTTTCTCGCTCACGTCGATGACGCCCATACCCAAGGACACCTTGTTGCGGTGCCAGTTGGCGTGGTCGATGCGGATCGTGCGGTCGTCAATCTTTTGCGACACGACGGCGACATGGCCCATCGGCATGCCAGAGGTCGCGGCAAAGGCCATCACGGCCCCGACATGCGGTTTCTTGGAGCGTTCGAACTGACCAGCAGCCTGACCCCACCACGTGTTCGCATTGCCGCGGATTTCGACGCCACTGGCGGTCCGGGCGAAAGGCACACACCAAACACGCACACCACGGGCGTTTTTGGAGTTGGCCTCGGCAATTGCCATCTCGCGAAGTTCCATGTTCAGAACGGCGCGGTCGGCGGCCTCCTGCGGCGAATGATGGGCACAGGCGGCCCCCAGCAACAACAGGGCACCTGCGGCCAGCCGCAATTTACCCATAGTCCAAGCGCGTTTTACGCTCATGTGTCCCTCAAATATCTGCCAAAACTTGCTTCACTCTTCACGGGAAGCTCACGGCACCATCGCGATCTCTAAAAATTTCTCAAGTTTTTTTGTGTCGCTGCGCGGGAAATCGCCACTCTGGCTCTTGTTTCCGGCACGCGCGTACAGGATCTTTGGTGGCAGGCATCGGGGGTGGCATGTTCGAACAGTTGCAAGATCACGGGTTTGACGTTGCCGTGACCAACCACGCGGGCGCGATCCTGACCCATGATTTCGCGTCAGAGGCTGCGGCCTTGGCCGAGCGGCTGTCGGGGTTCAGCGTCTCGATGGCCGAGCTGATCGGCGGCGGCGGCGGCGAAAGCGGCCAGACCCAACGTCTGCGTCACGCGCTGCATGATGCTGGTTGGCGCAAGCATCGGTTCCATGTCCAAACCATCGTCGACGGCATCGAACGCGAGGGCATCAGCCACGAGGTCGACCATGTGCGGTTCTGCGATCCCGGTGCGCTGGCGCTAGAGGTCGAATGGAACAACAAGGATCCGTTTTTCGACCGGGATCTTGAGAATTTTCAGCGGCTGCACGCGCTGTCGGCCATTTCGGTCGGCATCATCGTCACGCGCGGGGCGTCGTTTCAGGACGGTATCCGCACCCGCATCACCGATTGGCTGCACGACAATGCGCTGACGTCCGAAGATGATCTGGAACGCCTTGGCATCGGCGACCGCACAGCGCGGCAGAAATCCCGCGTCGCCGCGCAGGTGAGCCGCGGCACCCCGTTCCACGAAGCCTTCGCCGGTGCCTTCACGGCGGACAAGTTCGGCCCCTCGACGACGCACTGGGCCAAGCTGGAGGACCGCATCCGGCGCGGCGTTGGCAATCCCTGTCCGCTGGTGTTGATCGGGCTGCCGCTTGGCATCATCTCGGACGCCGCACCAGAGGTGGAGGCCGCAGCGCCGGGGCTGTTCGATACGTAATCTGTCGCGCCGTGTAGGGTGAACGTCAGCTTTGATCCAGCCGCCTGACAGGCACCCGGGGCGCTGCGGTCTTACTCACCAAACCTCGGCGCTTAGATCGCCGTCACGTTTTAACCAGTACAATTTTCTTTGATCGCGCATCCCGGCTGAACCCGGCGCATTTCATTGTGCGGCGACAAGACTTGCTGGTACGCTTCGCGCATTCTGCGACCTGGGAGCGGCTGTATTTGGCTTCCTGATTGATAGGGACAACGTCTAATGCGGCTTTCGTGGCTCAAGGCCTTTCTTAGCCAGATCCTACTGGCGGCTATCGTGATCGGGGCTTTTGTCGCCTTGTGGGTGACACAGGTGCCGTCTGCGCGGCCTTGGCTTGAGAAATATGGTGTGACGGAATTGCTTGGATTGCCTCCGGCGCAGGCATCGGAAAGCGGGTCGTCCGCGCGCAGGTTCGGGCCGGGCGGGCCGACTATGGTGGTAACCGCAGCCGTCGGCACCGGGGCGCTGAATGATCGGATCACCGCGATTGGCGACGGGCGTGCGCTGCGGTCGGTCAATGTCAGGGCCGAAGCCAGCGGGCGGATCACCGAAATCGGGTTCCGGCCCGGCGAAAAGGTCGAAGATGACACCGTCATTTTCCGTCTGAACGACGAGGCCGAGCGCATCGCGCTGGAACGTGCGCGTCTGGTGCTGGCGGATGCGCAGGAAGACGCGCGGCGGTTGGAGCAACTGCGTCAGGCGGGATCAGCGACCGCCGTTGCCCTGCGGCAGGCGGAACTGGCGCTGCGCAACGCTGAACTTGGCGTGCGGCAGGCAGAGTTCGATCTGGAGCAGCGTCTTGTCCTTGCGCCCATCTCGGGCTGGATGGGGCTGTTGGAATACGAGGTCGGCGACCGTGTCAGCACGGCCGACGAATTGGCGGTGGTGTCAGACCGTAGCGAAATTCAGGTTGAGTTCCGTGTGCCGGAACGGGCGTTGGCGCAATTGCAGCCGGGGATGACGATCCAAGCGCAACCGCTCGCCTTGCCGGGGGTGGAGCTAAGCGGGGAATTGGTCGCCATCGACAACATGGTCGATCGGAACAGCCGTACGGTCCGCGTGCTGGCCCAACTGTCGAACGAAGGTGACCGTCTGCGCGATGGCATGTCGCTGTCGGTTAACCTGTCCTTCGAAGGCGATGCCTACCCGACGGTCGATCCTCTGGCGGTGCAATGGTCCAGCAACGGCGCCTTCGTCTGGGCGGTCCGTGATGGCGTTGCGACGCGTGTTCCGGTCGACATCCGCCAACGTAATGCCGACGCGGTGCTAGTCGCAGCCGATCTGGAGGCAGGAGAGCCGGTGGTAATCGAAGGGGTTCAGACACTTCGCCCCGGGGCAGAGGTCAACGTGGCGCAACAGCTACCCGCACCCGGAAGTGACGCCGCGGCCTGTGCCGCCAACTCCGGGGGCAGCGAATGTCAGACCCAGTGACCCAAGACAAGATGAGCCAAGAACCAGAGACCGCTGCCAAAACGCCATCATCGCCAAAAGAGGCCGGCGGTGGCATCGGGCTGTTTGTGCGCCGTCCGATCCTTGCTTATGTCCTGTCTTCTCTGATCGTTATCGCAGGCCTTGCCGGGCTGGCGGGCGTCGAAATCAGGGAACTTCCCGACGTGGACCGCCCGGTTGTCACGGTCACGACCAGCTTTCCCGGTGCGTCCCCCGAAACGGTGGATCAAGAAATCACCGCCCGCGTCGAGGGGGCGGTCGGGCGCGTGTCTGGCATCCGGTCTTTGTCGTCGAATTCCCGCTATGGCCGCAGCCGCGTGACGCTGGAGTTCGGGGATGACGTCGATCTTGATGTGGCGGCAACGGATACCCGCGATGCCATGGCGCGCATCGTCAGCCAACTGCCCGACGGGGCCGAGGATCCGCGGATCGTCAAAGCCGATGCCAATGCTCAGCCCGTGCTGCGCCTAGCCGTCACCTCGCGCACGAGGTCCCCGCAAGAGCTGACGCAGATCGTGGCGGACCGGGTAGAGGATCGCCTGATCTCGACCACTGGGGTGGCCGACCTGCAGATTTACGGCGACCGGGAACCGATCTTTCGCGTCGATATCGATCAACGCAAGCTGGCGGCGCGGGGGCTGACCTTAGCCAACCTGCGAAACGCGCTTGGCACCGTCGCCTTTGACGTGCCTGCTGGCGATTTGACTGGCGAACGGCAACGGATCAACGTGCGGACAACCGCGCTGATCTCAACGGCCGAGGCGTTTGAGGAACTTGAAGTCGCCGACAATGTGCTACTGGGGGATGTGGCCAGCGTGTCGCTTGGGCCTGCGCCGAACGAAACCGTGCTTAGGGCCAATGGCGAAACCGGGATCGGGATCGGTGTGATCCGGCAGGCCACGTCCAACACGCTTGAGATCTCGAAAAACGTGCGCCGTGTGGTCGATGAATTGTCCGGCAGCCTGCCTGAAGACGTGGATATTTTCATCACCTCGGACGACGCCAATTTCATCAACGGTTCAATCGAAGAGGTGCTGAAAACGCTCGGCCTTGCCGTGGCGATCGTCATTGGCATCATCTTCCTGTTTCTGCGCGATATTCGCGCCACGCTGATCCCCGCGCTAAGTATGCCCGTCGCGCTGATCGGCACCCTTGCGGCGCTGTATCTTGTCGGGTTCTCGGTCAACATCCTGACGCTTCTGGCGCTGGTTCTGGCCACGGGCATGGTCGTCGATGATGCCATCGTCGTGCTTGAAAACATCGAGCGCCACAGGTCCATGGGCACCGGACCGCGCGCCGCCGCTGTCATCGGAACCAAAGAGGTATTTTTTGCCGTGGTCACGACGACCGCGACGCTGGCGGCGGTTTTCGTGCCCCTGTCGTTCCTGCCCGGACAGGTCGGCGGTCTGTTCCGCGAATTCGGCTTTACGCTCGCTATCGCGGTGCTGCTGTCGTCGATCGTGGCGCTGTCGTTGTGTCCGGTGCTGGCCAGCCGTCTTTTGACCAAGCCGGTCAAGGAAAACCCCCGCGGGCCGGTTATGTGGCTGGGCGGCGTTCTGGCGCGGTTCTACCGCGGCACGCTGGTGTTCGCGCTGAAGATGCCCTTCGTGGTCCTTCTGATCGCAGGCCTGTTTGCTATGACAGCGTGGTTCATGTCCGGCGGTATCCGAAACGAACTGACCCCGCGCGAAGACCGCGCCGTGGTGCTGTTGTCGATCACTGCACCCCAGGGCGTGGCGCTCAGCTACACCACTGGCAAGATGGCCGAAATCGAAGAAGGCATTCAGCCGCTGCGCGATAGCGGAGAGATCACCAACGTCTTTTCGATCACCGGCTGGGGCGGAAATACGTCGCGCGGGTTCATGGTGATGACCCTGTCGCCGTGGGATCAGCGCAGCCGCAGTCAGGACGAAATCGCCAGCGATATCAACGCGGCGCAGCGCAAAGTCATCGGCCTGCGCGCCTTTGTGATCCAGCCGAACTCTTTGGGGATCCGGGGCGCGGGGCGTGGATTGTCCTTTGCGATTACCGGCAACAACTATAACCAGCTTGCCGAAGTGGCGGAAACGCTGGTGGCCCGAATGTCGGAGAATCCAGACTTCGGGGCGGCCCGGTTGGAGTTTGAGACGACCATGCCGCAGCTTTTCATCGAAATCGATCGCCGTCGGGCGTCTGACCTTGGTGTCGATATCTCGGGGCTGGGCGAAGCGCTGCGGGCGGTGCTGGACGGACGCTCTGTCGGGGAGTTGTTCATCGACGACACCTCCTTCGACATCCAGATGGTGTCGACGTCCAACCCGGTGGACGATCCGTCCGATCTGGAAAATGTCTTTGTCCGGGCAGGTGACGGGCAGATGATCCCCATGTCGACCTTCGTGCAGCTGTCTGAACGGGCGGTGGCGCCCGAGTTGAACCGCGAAGGCCAGAACCGATCCGTCGAAATCTCGGCCAGCCTGACGCCGCAGATGTCCCTTGGCGCCGCCATGGCCGAGGTCGAGCGTATCGGTGAAGACATCCTTGCCGAAGAAAATCGCATCGTTCCCTTGGCCGAAGCCGCCACGCTGGATCAGACCTCGTCGGGGATGTTCATGACCTTCGGCTTTGCCATCGTCGTCGTGTTTCTGGTTCTGTCGGCCCAATTCGAAAGCTTCGTATCGGCGGTGGTCGTGATGTCGACCGTGCCGCTTGGCCTTGCCTGTGCGGCGATTGCGATGGTGCTGTCGGGCATGTCGCTGAACGTCTATTCGCAGATCGGATTGGTGATGCTGATAGGGATCATGGCCAAGAACGGGATTCTGATCGTGGAATTCGCCAACCAGTTAAGAGACCGGGGCAGAGATATTCACACGGCGATCCTAGAGGCTTCGACAATCCGCTTGCGCCCTGTGATGATGACCATGACCTCGACCGTTCTGGGGGGCGTTCCGCTGATCCTGTCGGCCGGTGCGGGGGCCGAAGCGCGTGAAGCGCTTGGCTGGGTCATTGTCGGTGGGCTTGGTCTTGCGACTGTGTCGACGCTGTACCTGACGCCGGTGGTCTACCTGCTGTTGGCCCGTTTCACCAAGCCGAAGGTCGAAGAGGAGCGGCGGTTGATGAACGAACTCGCTGCGGCCGCTGAAACGGCGTGACGCTTGCCCCACGGGTGCGGGTCTAGCGGAGGTTTCGGGTATCGAATGGTTTGCGTCTGAACAGCGACGACTGGATGCCCTGCGCGTCGATCTATTCCCGCGCGTAGTCGCAATAACCGCCTAACCGAAAGCTACAGCGCCCCGGTGCTGCCAATCATTCTGCGGCGACGCCAGAGTTATAGGCGTAGGTTTTCCAGCCGGGCTTGTAATCTGCATCCGCCTGATTGCCCCAGACGGTCCAGCCTTCGCGCACGCCCCGGCCGAACATCTCAAGATATGGACCCCAAGAACAATCCTCGATCAGCTTGTACTGCTCATCAGGTTTGCGGGAATGTTCACGCTTACGCGTCTGCATCATGTTCACCTGGCTGCGACCCGGATCCAGCGTGCGGGCGTTCTTGCCCTTGGTGCCGAACAGCAGGATTTCGGTCACGTTGCGAAAGTAGAACCCCACGCCGCGGCCGTCCGATCCGCCGTCTTTGCGGATCTTGTGCCAGATGATGTTGGATTTGTATTCGAATCCCCAAGACGACAGCACCTGCAGCCCTTCGGGCAGCAGCGCGTTGGGCACCCAAAGGTAGCAATGCGCGCGATCTTCCAGATGATCGGCAACGGGCAGCGCGCAGATATCTTCAAGCGTCATCGTAGGATAGCGCGACAGACGCTTGTGTTCCGGCGCGACCTTTCCGGTGCGATTGGCAAAGCGCCACGGCGGGTCGGCCATGACAGTGCCGAATTTGTCGCCGTTCAGAAACTGCGCAAAATCTAGGGAAGGATCGCTGCTCATGTCCAACATATTGCATGGTTCCGGGTTTGGGGTCACCTAGAACATTATAGGAACATAAGGTCTGAAACAAGCGTTAAGGCAGAGTTGAGTTGACGCGAAACCTGCCGTCGGCAATGTCGGTGGCATGGATGTGAGATCACTGAAACGTCGCGGATTTCTGCTGTTGGCAGCGGGTGGCCTTGCGGGCTGCATGGCGCCGCCTGTCGTGCAAGGACCAGTAGACAAGATTGCGGCGTTGACGCAGGCGATTGCCGCCCTCGGCCCCGTCGATGCGGCCGAGGCGGCGACGGCGGCGCAGATCGCGGTGCTTTATTCGCTAGAGTTGAAACGGCAGTACGGCGTCACCGATCCGCCGCTGGTGCATAATACCAAGGTCAACATGGGGCTGCGACCGCGCGGGCTCTGTTGGCATTGGGCGGATGATCTGCAGGCCCGGCTGGCGCAAGAGCAATTTCAGACGCTGGACCTGCACCGGGCGATTGCCAATGCGACGAGCGTTCTGATCGATCATTCCACCGTCGTCATCTCGGCCAAGGGCGCCACGATGGAGCAGGGTATCGTCCTCGACCCTTGGCGGCATTCCGGTGATCTGTTCTGGGCCCGGGTGCCGGACGATCCCCGCTACACGTGGGAACGCCGCGCCCGAGTTATGGCGCGGCGTCGGTAGAGTTTGCAAAGCGCATATCGGCGTTTTGCAAAGATGGATCAGTCTTCCAGCGCGTCTTCGCGCTTTTCCTCAATCAGGCCCAATTCCTTGGACTTGCGGGTCTGGAATTTCTCACCATAGGCGTCGTTCTCTTCTTCGCCGATCACCTCTTTGGCACGGTTGAAAACTTCGTTTTCTTCCTCTTCCATATGGTGTTCGTAATCGTGCTTCAGCGTTTTGAACCGCGTCAGCCAGCCCGGCGACGACATGTCCATTTCACGTAGCTCTTCCAGAATTTCGTCCATTTCCGCGTGTTCGTGCACCGAATGGCGTGCCGCGTCCTGACCCCAGGTCTGTTGGATCAGCTTGGAATAAAAGGTCTCTTCTTCGGCGGCGGAATGGCTTTTGACGTCCCGGTAAAATTCTTCCCAAGCCTCGCGGCGGTCTTTGCTGTCGCCTTCGGTTTCGGCGATACGATCCAGCAGCTCGCGGTGGCGGGCGTGGTCCTGTTTGATGGCGTCATAAATGGATGGCATTCGGCTCTCCTGTCGAAAGGTGGGTTGATCAAATAACCTTTGGAGCGCCCCGGGGTTCCCTATGGTGTGGCAGTCGAAACGTTTTGTTGACCACGAAACCCGACACGCCGTGGTGCAGGACGGGCCGGTCGGTGGTATGCTGTGACCAATGGGGCGGTGACCCCAAAGCGGCAGGAGCGTCATGTCCTTCGAACCGAAACTGGCCGATGTCCGATTTGGCTGCGGGCTGCACCCGCGCATCGCGCCACCCGCGACGGCGGATGATGTGCTGGCGCGACTGACGGGGCCGGATCAGGCGGCACAGGCCTATCCCATTGACCGCTACGCTGATTTTCAGCAGCGCGTGGTCCTAGAGCGGCAATTGGCACAGGCGCGAAACGAAAGCCGTACCGCGCAGCGTGACATGCGCGATCTGCAGCGCGAGGCGCGATTGGACGAACGGCGCTGGCTGGCGCAGACGCTGCTGCGGCGCGTGGTCACGACCGATGGGTTCCGCGAACGTCTGACGGCCTTCTGGGCCGATCACTTTACGGTCGTCGGCAAAGGCGGGTTGCTGCGGTTTGGCGCGGCCCCTTATGTCGAGGACACGATCCGCCCCTATGTTGCCGGGTCCTTCCCCGAAATGCTGCGCGCCGTGGCGCGGGCGCCGATGATGTTGCTGTACCTTGATCAGGTGCGCAGCGTCGGCCCGAATTCCAAAGGCGGGCGGGGGCGCGGGGTGAACGAAAACCTTGCCCGAGAGATGTTGGAACTGCACACCCTTGGCACTGGCGGCCCTTACACGCAGCAGGATGTGCGCGACTTTGCCCTGCTTTTGACGGGGCTGTCCTATCACCCGGATCAGGGGTTCGTCTTTCGTGACAATATGGCTGAACCGGGGCCCGAGACGGTGCTGGGCGTGTCCTACGGCGGGGACAAGGCGAGCTTGGATGACATCGACGCCGCCTTGCAGGATTTGGCGCTGCATCCCGCGACGGCGCTGCATCTGGCGCACAAGCTGGCCGTGCATTTCGTAGGCGATGATCCGCAGGCGGAGTTGGTTGTTGCCATGGCCAATGCCTATACCGCGGCCAAGGGCGATCTGGTCCCAATGTATGCGGCGATGCTGGACCACCCGATGGCGTGGGACGGGCAGGGCAACGTTAAGCAGCCGCTGGATTTCATCGGCTCTGCCCTGCGGGTGCTGGATATCCGTGACCTTCCCCTGCGCCAAAGCGACAAGCTGGGCTTGCTGTTGCAGCAGCCGCTGGCGCTGATGGGGCAGCCTTGGACGCGGCCCGAAGGCCCGGATGGCTGGCCCGAGGCGGATGAGGATTGGATCACCCCGCAGCGTCTGGCAGGCCGGTTGCAATGGGCACTGAACGTTCCGCGGGTGCTGACGCGCACTCTGCCGGACCCGCGCGATTTATTGCCCGCCGCCTTGGCCCGCCCTGCGCCAGAGGCGCTGAGTTTCGCCGCCCGCGCCGCCCAGACGCGGGCCGAGGGCGTGGCGCTGATCCTGTCGTCGCCTGCGTTTCAAAGGATGTGATGGATGTCTGAGTTTTCCCGCCGCGACTTCCTGACCCGCACGCTGGCCGTGGGCTGTTCCGCCGCGGCCAGCCCGCTGGTCACGCCGGTTGCCATCGCATCCGATCCCGGAAATGTACTGGGGAACAACCGTTTGGTCGTGATCATCCTACGCGGGGGGATGGACGGGCTGGGCGTTGTGCAGCCTTGGGGCGATCCGGATTTCGCCGCCCTGCGGGGGCAGGGTACGCGCCCCGGTGATCCGCGCGGGCCGATTGCCCTGACGGATTATTACGCCGTGCATCAGGCGCTGGAGCCGTTGATGCCCCTATGGCAGGCCGGAGAGTTGGGGTTCGTCAACGCCGTCTCGACCCCCTATCGCAACCGTCGCAGCCATTTCGACGGGCAGGATCTGTTAGAGGCCGGGGTGACCGAAGGCACCGCCATCCGCGATGGCTGGCTGAACCGGATGTTGCAGACCGTGCCGGGGCTACACGCGGAAACCGCTTATACCATCGGCGCGTCGGGTATGTTGCTGACCAAAGGCGCGGCGCGGGTGTCGGAATGGTCGCCTCAGTCCGTGCTGGCCATGACGCCGCAATCGCGCCGCCTGATGGAAGAGGTGATGCACGACGATCCCTTGTTCCGCGACGTGCTGACCCGCGCGTTCGACCTGTCGGAAAGCAGCGGTGGCATGGCGATGATGCAGTCGGATCGGACCGAGGAGATGTTGGAAGGCATGGCCGCCGTCCGGCAGGGTGCGCAACTGGCCAAGGATAATGCGGGGGCCGAACATGTGGCACGTTTTGCGGCGAGGCGTCTGAAGGGCGACGCGCGGATCGCGGCGTTTTCGGTCAACGGCTGGGATACCCACGCGCGGCAAGATGCGGCGCTGCGGGGGCCCTTGTCGGAACTGGCGCAGATGATCCTGACCCTGATGTCTGAACTGGGCCCGGTCTGGGGCCAGACCGGCGTGATCGCCATGACCGAATTTGGCCGTACTGCGCGCCTGAACGGGACTGACGGGACGGATCACGGCACGGGCGGCACCATGGTTCTGGCGGGCGGGGCATTGCGCGGGGGGCAGGTGCATGGCCGCTGGCCCGGTCTGGCCGAGGCGGACCTCTATGACCGGCGCGACCTGATGCCGACGTCGGATGTGCGCGCGCAGGCGGCATGGGTAATGCGCGGGCTGTTCGGCCTGTCGCGGGATGTGTTGGAAGGCACGGTCTTTCCCGGCCTCGATCTGGGCAGCGATCCGGGCCTGATCCGCGTCTGAGCCTCTAGGGCCTTCATATCGCTTGGCAATCCTGATGGCGCTGCCTAGGGTCGGCCTGAACAGACGCTCAAGGTATCCCATGACAGACCCGCGGCCCGTTGGCCCCATCATCGATGGCTGGAAGGCCCCGCCGTTTCCGACCGTTCAGCTGGTTCTGGAGGGTGATCATGTGCGGTTGGAGCACCTGAAAGCACAAGACCACGCCGCGCTGTTGTTCCGAGAGATCGAGGGCGAAGACTGGCTGTGGGATTACATGCCCGTTGGGCCGTTCCAAGGTGCGGCGCAGTTTCATCGGTTCGTCGCAGAAAGCGAAAAAAGCCGCGATCCCCTGTTCTTTGCCATCCTCGCCAAGGGGGAAAAACGGGTGCTGGGCTTTGCATCCTTTCTGCGGATCACGCCGGATGCCGGGTCGATCGAAGTCGGCTTCATCATGATGTCGCCTGCGTTACAACAGACCCCCGCCGCGACCGAGGCGATGTTCCTGATGATGCAATGGGCCTTTGACGCGGGCTATCGCCGTTACGAATGGAAATGCGACGCGCTGAACCGCCCGTCACGCCGCGCGGCGCAGCGGTATGGGTTCAGCTATGAAGGAGTGTTCCGTCAGGCCGCGGTGGTGAAGGGGCGCAACCGGGATACGGCTTGGTTCGCAGTGATTGACAAGGATTGGCCCGCGTTGAAAGAGGCGTTTCAGGTCTGGCTGTCGCGGTCAAATTTCGATGGCGCGGGGCGGCAGAAGGAAAGCCTTAAGGACCTGACGCGGTTGGTGCGCGTGTCGTCTGATCCGGAGGTGTGAAGCGGGGCGCAGCACCTGTCCGCTTTGCGTTCGCTTCTATCGTCCGAGGTCGGACTCCAAGGCACGGAATTAAGGCCGCAGGCCGCCGTGCCAGCGCATGCCCGTCCCGGCGGGCTGGCGCTGTGTCGACGTTGGCGCGACGATTGATCCGTGAATGTGCTTGGCCGGAATAAGGTGGCGACCCCGCAGGTTGTTGGCGCCACCCCACGGGCATGTGCTGGCACGGCTCACCGCCTGGTCCCGAACTTACAGCTTGGTCGCCGTCGCGGCCCAATCCCAATAGGTTTCCCGCGCACGTTTGGTCAAAGGCCCCGGCTGGTACTGCCGATCTTCGATCGCTGTCACCGGCGTCACCTTGGACATATTGCCGGTCAGGAAAACCTCGTCCGCGTCTTTGAAATCGTCAAAGCTCAGCACCGTTTCATGCACTTTCACGCCATCAGCCCGCAGGTTGTCGATGTGGCGGGCGCGGGTGATGCCCGCCAGAAAGGTGCCGTTGGCGATGGGGGTGAACAGCTCTCCGTCGCGGGCCATGAAAACGTTGGCGGTGGCGCTTTCGGCGACGTTGCCAAGCGCATCGGCAACCAAAGCATTGCCAAAGCCGCGGGCGCGCACCTCTAGGATCATGCGCGAGTTGTTGGGATAGAGGCACCCGGCCTTGGCATTCACCACCGACGACGCCATGATCGGGCGCTGGAACGACGTATATCCCAAGGTGGTCGAGGCATCCGGCGCAGCCATCGGGATTTCTTCCAGACAGATGGCAAAGCCTGTGGCGTCGGGTTTCGGGTCGACGCCCAGTGGTCCGCCGTCCAGCGCCCAGTACATCGGGCGGATGTAGACAGGCGTGCCCGCAGGGTATAGCGCCAGACCTTCGCGCACGATCTGCACCATGTCTTCGGTGCTGACGGTGGGCGTGATCAGCAGCGCCTTGGCGGACCGGTTCACGCGGGCGCAATGCGCCTCAAGATCGGGGATCAGGCCGTTTACCATGCGCGCGCCGTCGAACACCGTGCTGCCCAGCCAAGATCCGTGGTCGGCGGCGCGCATGATGGCGACGTCACCGTCGTGCCATTTGCCTTCAAAGTAGGTGCGGATGTTCGTTCCGGTGGCCATGGGCGTGCCTCGTCTTTTGGAAGTTACGGCTTTTGCGATGTTATGGCAGCGCGCGGGCGCAAGGGGAAGGCGAGGGCACGAAAAACCCCGGCCACGATGGGCCGGGGCGGAACTTGGTGATGAAATGGCCTTCGGGAATGTCGTCCTTGGGGATGAGGGATAATTCCCATGCCCCGAACCTCAGGTCAGTAATGCAAAGGTTCTGCGACACTTTGATCCCGGTTTAACCCCCTTGTTCAGGGGGGCAGATCTTATGCGGCCTCGTCCAGCAGTTTCTGCAGGTCGAGCGGTGCGTTTACCATTTCCAGATCGCCATCGGCGTTGCGGGGCCAATCGGCTTCGGGGCGGTCGCGGTACAGTTCGACCCCGTTGCCATCGGGATCGCGCAGGTAGATCGCCTCGCTCACCCCATGGTCGGCCGCGCCGTCCAACTGGATGCCCGCCTGAACGATCCGGCGCAACGCATCGCCAAGGCTGGCGCGATCGGGATAGAGGAACGCCGTGTGATACAGGCCTGTGTGCCCCGGAGGGGGCGGGGTGCCATTGCGGCTTTCCCAGGTGTTCAGGCCGATATGGTGGTGATAGCCGCCTGCCGACAAAAAGGCCGCCTGCGTGCCGTATTTCTGTTGCAGCTCAAAGCCGAGCACGCCGGAATAAAAGGCAATCGCCCGGTCAAGATCGGCCACTTTCAGGTGGACGTGACCGATGCGGGTCTCTGGATGGACTGGATTGGTCATAGGTGTCTCCTTCGCTTTGATCAGAAGGTAGGCTGTGTGTCTGTGCAATGCTACTGGCGCAGCTGCTCAGATTCTGTGCGGGGATGCAGGGGGATGGCTGGGGCGATGATTGATGGGTCGGATTGGTGAAACAGGCTCTGACAGTTATAAGGCTGCCATCATATTCTGTAACGACGTGGAACCGGGCGCGATCTGCGGGCCGTCAGGCCTCAGTCATTCGTAAACTTTACCCAGCAAAATGATCTCAGCCGCTTGGCGCCATGGGTTTGTGTCGGCGAGGTATCCGCCCGGTTCGCCAACTTTGTTATCTCTGGCACCGGCGATGGCGGCCTCTAGAAATGTGCCGATAGTGACATTTTCCCATCCGTCGAGCGTAGCATTAGGATTTGTCGCCGTAGGTTTGGCTCCCGCGCTTGCGATCTGCCAATCCTGAAATAAGCAGTCCAGAAATACGAGGAACGACGCAAGATCATGCACCTGATCGGCAGCTTCACGGGATGCGTCGGTGTGCATTGCTGTCTCCTTAAATCGTCCTTTGGCCGAGGAAACCAAGACCCTTTGGAGATGTCTGTTAGCCCCGTAAGACCGGCGTCTTCTTAGGTAATGCCAAAGAAAAAGGGGCGGTGTAACCCGCCCCTTCAGATCAAGCTGCTGACTGCTGTCCGCCGGACTTGCGGCGACGCTGGCGGTTGCCCTTGGGCTTGGCCGTTTGCTGACCCTGCGGTTTGCCCTGTTTGGCGGGGTTGCCGCCGCGGTTGCCGCCTTTGCCCCGACCTTGACCGTTGTTCTGGCCAGCGCCCTGAGGACGACCTGGCCCATTCCGGCCACGACGCCCGGTGGGTTTGCGGTGATGACCGCCGCCAGTGGGACGTTCACCCGACAGGGTTTTGATTTCCTGACCGATCACCTTCTCGATGTCACGCAGTTCGCCCATATCCTCGGGCGCGCAGAAGCTGACAGCGCGGCCATCGCGGCCCGCGCGGGCGGTACGGCCGATGCGATGGACATAGTTGTCGGGCACGTTCGGCAGGTCAAAGTTGTAGACATGGCGCACGTCCGGAATGTCGATCCCACGCGCAGCGACGTCGGTGGCCACAAGGATGCGAATCGTGCCGTCCTTGAATTCCTGCAGGGCACGGTTGCGTTGGCCTTGGGATTTGTTGCCGTGGATCGCACCGGCGGCAAAGCCTGCCTGATCCAGCTTTTTCATCAGCTTATCCGCGCCGTGCTTGGTGCGGGTAAAGACCAGCGCCAGTTCATCACGATGCTGATCCAGCAGATCGACCAGCGCGTCCTGCTTGGAGGCCGTGGAGACAAAGACGATGGACTGGTCAATCTTGTCGGCGGTCTTGCCCGGAGGCGAGACCTGAACCCGGACCGGATCGTTCAGGAACGCGCCTGCGATTTCTTCCATCAGCTTGGGCATGGTGGCGGAAAACAGCAGGGTCTGACGGTTCTCGGGGACGACCTTTGCGATTTTGCGCAGGTCGTGGATAAAGCCGAGGTCCAGCATCTGGTCGGCTTCGTCCAGCACCAGATAGCGGGTCTTCGACAGGTCAATCGCGCGACGGTTCATCAGGTCAATCAGGCGACCGGGCGTGGCGACAAGGATGTGCATCCCACGTTCCATCCGCTGGGCCTGCGCGTTGATCGACGCGCCGCCCACAACCAGACCGACACGCAGATGCGCGTTCTGCAGGATGGCCTTGAGGTTGTCGGCGATCTGTTTCGCCAGTTCGCGCGTCGGCGCAAGGATCAGCGCGCGGGCGGATTTCGGGTCGGCCTTTTCGGCGCTTGCCAGCAACGCGTCAGCGATGGGCAGGCCAAAGGCCAGAGTTTTGCCGGTGCCGGTCTGGGCAAGGCCCATGACGTCACGGCCTTCCATCGCCAGCGGGATCGCTTGGGTCTGGATCGGGGTGGGCGTGGTCAGCTCTGCCTCTGCAAGACGAGAGAGCAGGGCAGGGCGCAGGCCCAGCGTATCGAATGTCATTCGGAAATATCCTTTCGCGGACCCGTTGGGCCCGCTGTGGTGTGCCATATGGCTAAGGGGTTAAGTCGTGGTGCGACAGACCGTACCGGGCCGGATTGCCCGTGGGGTCGTAATCGCAAGTGTCCCTATGCGTGCCTTTTTCCGGGGCGCGCGGGGCCAAAGCCAGAGCTTCGGATCCTTTAGGGGCCAACGACTACTGTGGGGCAGATGGCGGTTTTGGGATGAAAAGTCAATGGGGAATGCTGCGGGTGCGAAAATGGTGGGGTGGTGTGGTGGGTTGGAAACCCACCCTACGGGGGGCAGCGCCACGCCTGATGTTGCCGCGTGAGAGGCCCGGGCTGCGTCATCCCGCGGTCTGACGCAGCCCTCTGTCTATGCTCGCTGACTTACCGGATCATCCCAACGATGTCGTAGGCCTTCTTCAACACCGGCGCGGCGATCTCGCGCGCTTGATCCGCGCCTTTGCGCAGGATGGCGTCGATCTCGTCCGGGGTTTCCATCAGGCGAGCCATTTCGCCGGAAATCGGCGACAGTTTTGCCACCGCCAGATCGGCCAGCATCGGCTTGAACTCGGAAAACTGCTTGCCGCCGACATCCGCCAGCACTTGGTCGACCGTCTGATCCGACAGGGCCGCGTAGATGTTCACAAGGTTGCGCGCCTCGGGACGTTCGGCCAGACCGTCCACCTCAGAGGGCAGGGCATCCGGGTCGGTGCGGGCCTTGCGGATCTTGCTGGCAATCGCCTCGGCATCGTCGGTCATGTTGATCCGGCTCATGTCAGAAGGATCGGACTTGGACATCTTTTTGGACCCGTCGCGCAGGGACATGACGCGTGTGGCTGCGCCTTCGATCACCGGCTCGGTCATCGGGAAGAAATCCACACCGAAGTCGTGGTTGAACTTGGCCGCGATATCGCGCGTCAGCTCGACGTGCTGCTTCTGGTCCTCGCCCACGGGCACATGCGTCGCGTGGTACACCAGAATGTCCGCCGCCATCAGCGCGGGATAGGCAAACAGACCCAGCGATGCGTTCTGCTGGTTCTTGCCCGCCTTGTCCTTCCACTGGGTCATCCGCTGCATCCAGCCCATGCGGGCGACGCAGTTGAACAACCAGCCCAGCTGCGCATGCTCGGCCACCTGCGACTGGTTGAACAGGATCGACTTGGCTGGATCCAGACCGGACGCGATATACCCCGCCGCCAGTTCGCGCGTGTTACGGGTCAGGTCCGCGGGGTTCTGCCAGACGGTGATCGCGTGCTGATCGACCATGCAATAGATGGTTTCGATCCCGCTGTCCTGATTGGCGTTCTGCATATCCACGAAGCGCCGGATCGCGCCCAGATAATTGCCAAGGGTCAACCCGCCCGACGGCTGGATGCCCGAAAAGACGCGGGGGCTGAACTGGGTGCCCGTAGGCGCGGCGTCGGTCATGGTCTTGGGTATCCTCTGGCTGGATTTCCGTGCCGCGCTGGCTTACCCATGGGTCCGGGTGCCGTCAAGGTAAAGGCCCCGCGCAAAGGCCTTAAGTCAAGGCAGCCGCGCAACGGCGACGTGCAGAACAAAGGATCAGGCAACATGGCATTCAATCCAGATGAACGGGCCCTGAACCCCATTCCGCCGCTGATCCTGGCGCTTTTCGTCGTTTCCATGGCGATCGAGGCGATCTTGCAACTGGGCACCCGTGGCATCATCGGTGGCCCGTCCGCCATCGGCTGGCGGCAGGCGGCCCTGACCGACTATGCCTTTCAGGGGCAGTTCGCGACCTTCATGGTGGAAACCGGCCAGTTCCGGCCCGAGTTTCTGATCCGGTTTCTGTCCTATCCCTTCATCCACGGGTCCTTCACGCAGGCGCTGATTGCGGGCGTGATGCTGCTGGCCCTTGGCAAATTCGTAGGAGAGATCATGGCCGCCACCTCGGTCTTTATCCTCTACGTCATATCGACCATCGGCGGCGCGCTGGTGATGTGGGCCGTGGGCGGCGACACTGCGTGGCTCTTTGGTGGGTTTCCCCCGGTCTACGGGCTGATCGGTGGGTTTACCTACCTGCTCTGGGTCAGATTGGGAGAGGTCGGGGCCAGCCAGGTTCAGGCTTTCCGGCTGATCGCGCTGCTGGCAGTGCTACAGCTTTTGTTCGGGGTGTTTTTTGGATTTGCTCAGGATTGGCCTGCGGATATCGGCGGGTTCATCTTTGGCTTTGCGGCCTCGCCGATTTTGGCGCCGGGGGGCTTTACCGCGCTGGTCGAAAAGATGCGCAAGCGGGGCTGATCCGCTGGCCTAGAACATCGCCGCAGGCAGGATCGGGATGTAGCGCGCGAAGCGGCGGTTGCGCCGTTCGGGGTAGGGCAGGATCATCGCCTCACGGTCTTCGGGGCTGACCTGTTCCGCCGCGCGGGCGGCGTCCATCCAACTGGGGGCCAGATCGATCGGCCCATGATCCGCCGTGCGCAGCCATTTACTGGCCAGACGGGTGCGCAACGTATCAATCGTTTCGGCATCACGAAACCGGACCGAGGCTTCGGTATCCCACAGCAGCGACCGGCCATTCAGGTTGGCCGACCCAACGATGCCAAGCGCGTTATCAATCAGCATCACCTTGGAGTGCAGATAGATGATCCCCGACCCGGCAACAGGCATCCGGGTGCCTTCGGGCGCGGCCCACGCTTGGGCCGGTGACACGATCGCCAGCCGGTCACCATAGGCGCGGCGCAGCATGGTGAGGCACTTTAGCTGCAATGCCTGCGCGTGGCGGGCGTCCATGCCGGTGTTGGCGCCAAAGATCACGCGCTCCGGCTCGGTCGGCAGGACAAGGATCAGGTTCAGGTCGGGCACGTCACGCCCACGCTGCGCCATGGCGCGTGCCAGCGGCAGGTGGCGCAGGAACTGCGTTTCGATATAGATCGAATGTTCGGCCGAATTCACCGCGTCGATATAGGCGCTCTCGTGCTCCTTGGTTTCGGTCACGGGCCCGAAGCGAATGGGATGCGAGATATGTGTCGACACGGTGCGCAAAAGATCGACGCCGTCGTCATCCTCGCGCTCGTCATTGGGGGCGGTTTTCGCGGGGGGCAATTCTGTCGCCTCGTGCGAAAAGACGGTCCCGCAATCGTCGATTGATCGTTTCCAGCAGGTCGCGAAATGGTCGCGCAGGTCCCCAACGATCTTGCCGGTCACCGCCATCGACACGTCGTGCCAAGTGTCCTCGGGGCGCTGATTGTGGTCGTGGTCGTCCCAGCGGCGTTCATCCACGTCGATCCCGCCGATAATGGCGCGGGTCTGGTCTGCGATGGCGAATTTCTGGTGCAGCGTCACAGGGCGCAGGGTAAAGGGCCCGTCCAGCGCCTGCAGTTGCAACGGGGTCAGATGTTCATGCGGCATCTTGCGCAGACGCGCCCGACGCTTGGCGATCGCCGGGGCGAAAAGGTACGTCCACAGCGGCGCGGGGGCGCAATTGTGCAGGGCACAGACGATTTCGGCGTTCGGGTGATTGACGGTACGGCTTTCGAACCGGCCCGCGCTGGCCCAGGCCTCGCGGTGCAGGTCGGGGGTGAAAACAGGATCGAAATCAGCCAGGAGCAGCCGGATCTGCACGCCGCGTTCCGCCGTATGAGCAAACAGGTCAGCCCATGTTTTCAGCCCCTTGTTCAGGGCCTCGGGGCTGTGCAGGGCTGTGCGGGCGTCAAAGATGCGGAAGGCCAGAAGGACCTCTTCGCGTGCATTCAGGACCAGACGCTCCAGTTCGGGAAACATCTCGGACGCAGTGATCAGGGGGGTCAGCTCCGGCGTCGCGGGGCCGAGGTCTTCCGCTGTTTGCGTCAGGGTCATGGTGTTGGTCCGGTCAAGCATACCTGTCAGATCAACACGACGTGAGGGGGATGGTTCCGGTTTTTGCGGAAAATGATCCGGACCCCGCTGTGTAACGTAACGGAAAGCCCGAAGGCGCGGCCTCCTAGCCGCGCTTCACCGCGCTGCGCAGCTCGCTGAACCGGAAGGCGTTGATCACGTGGCTGATGATGAAATAGATCACCGACCCGCCAATGATCAGCAGCGCCAGCGCACCTGCCCGCGTGACCTCGAACACTGGGGCCAGCGCGATATTTCCCGCCCATAGCACCACGCCCAGCCCGGCCGAGGCGACGATGATCCGCCAGATGCGGCGGCGCAGGCGGTCGTCCAGTTCTGCGGCCGATCCCATCTTGCGCGATCCCAGCCACAGCAGAACGACCATGGCCCAGCCGGCGGTCGTCGTGGCCCAGGCGGCGGCCAGATAGCCGATCACAGGGGCCAGCCCGATGGCCAGCACGGCGTTCACCACCATGGCAACCACGGCATAGCGGAACGGGCTGCGCGTGTCTTCGCGGGCATAGAACAGCGGTTGCAGCACCTTTTGCAGCACAAAGGCCGGCAGACCCAAGCCATAGATCGCAACGGCCAGCGACGTGGCGGTGGCGTCTTCGGCGGTGAAACGACCCCGCTGGAACAGGGTGGAAATCATCGGTTCAGGGATCACCATCAGCGCCACGGCGCAGGGCACGGTCAGGAACAGGGCGAATTCCGCGGCGCGGTTGAACCCGTGGCGGCCTCCGGCCTCATCGCCCGCGCGCAGGCGGCGGGACAGATCGGGCAGCAGCACGACCCCGATGGCGATGGCCACGACGCCCAAGGGCAGTTGGTACAGGCGGTCGGCAAGGTTCAGATACTGGATCGACCCTTCGAAAAAGGACGCCACCTGACGGCCCACCAGCAGGTTCACCTGTACGACGCCCCCGGCAAGGGCAGCCGGGGCGGCGATAATGGCCAGTTTCTTCATTTCAGGCGTCAGGCGGGGCAGGCGGGGGCGCAGGGCGAACCCGGCGCGGGACGCTGCGATCCAGACCAATGTCAGTTGCGCGATCCCGGCGATGGGCACACCCCAGACCAGCGCGCGGCCCACGTCCCAGCCTGCGCGGCTGGCCATGACCATCGCGCCGACCAGAATGATGTTCAGCAACACCGGCGCGGCCGCCGCTGCCGCAAAGCGGCCCGTGGCGTTCAACACCCCGGAAAACAGCGCGGCGAGCGAGATGAAAAAGATATAGGGAAAGGCGACCCGCCCGTAATCCACCGCCAGATCGAACCGTTCGTCCCCGCCAAAGCCCGAGGCCATGGCCAGCACCAGCGCGGGCATAAAGACCGTGGCAATCACGGACAGCACGATCAGCGCCGTCGCCAGCAAAGCCATCGCCTGTTCGGCAAAGGTCTTGGCGTCTTCGCCCGCTTCGACCCGTTTGGCGAATTGCGGGACGAAGGCCATGTTGAACGCGCCTTCGGCAAAGAAGCGGCGGAACATGTTGGGCAGCGAAAAGGCGACGACAAAGGCCTCGGCCGCAGGGCCAGCGCCCAGCAGGGCCGCGAACATGATGTCACGGGCAAAGCCCAGCACGCGGCTGGCCAGCGTCCAGACACCCACGGTCAGAAAGCCGCGGATCAACCGGATGGGTTTCACGACCGGGCCCTTTCCTGACCTTCGGAAATGGCAGTGCGCAGCTTGGCCTCAAGCGATTTCTGCTTGGCCTCGCTGTAGAGCTTCAGCCCGAACATATCTTTGACGTAGAAACTATCGACGGCCTGTTCGCCATAGGTCGCGATCACCGCGCTGGCGATCTGGACGTTGTTGGCGGCCAGCGTGCGGGTCAGATCGAACAGCAGGGCGGGGCGGTCGCGGGTGTCGACCTCGATGATCGTGTAGATCTCGGACCCTTCGTTGTCGAAGCTGATCGCTGTGTTCAGTTTGAACGCACGTTCGCGTTTCTTGATCTTGTCGCGGTCCTTCATCGCCTCGCGCGCGACCACTTCGCCCTTGAGCGTTTTCAGGATCATCTGGCGCAGACGCGGCAGGCGCGCGGTTTCATAGGGGTGGCCGTCGGCATCCTGTATCCAGAAGGCGGCGGTGGCATATCCGTCCTTGGTGGTAAAGGTCCGCGCATCCACGACGTTCGCGCCGACCAGCGCCAGCGCACCGGCCAGACGGGCAAAAATGCCGGGGTGGTCTTCCATGACGAAAATCGCGCGGGTGGCATCGCGGTCTTCGTCCGGCTCCAGGTCCATGCTGATGTCACTCTCGGCCGCCTTGGCGAGCATTTCGGCGATGATCTTATGCGCGGTGACATGCAGACCCTGCCAATAAGGCGGATAGTGGCGGCGGATTTCGCGGTCCAGCTCGCCCTTGGTCCAGTTGGGCAGGGCGGCCCGCAGGGCGCGCTTTGCCTCTTTGGACATGGTTTCGCGGTTCAGATCCTCCAGCCCCGTTTCCAGCGCCTTGCGGGTCTGACGATACAGCGCGCGCAGCAGCGCGGCCTTCCAGTTGTTCCAGACGCCGGGGCCAACGCCGCGGATATCGCAGACGGTCAGCACGCACAGCAAATCCAGCCGTTCGCGGGTCCGCACGGCCTTGGCAAAATCACGCACGGTGCGCGGGTCGGCGATGTCGCGTTTCTGCGCCATGTCCGACATCAGCAGGTGATAGCGCACCAGCCATTCCACCGTGTCGCATTCCGCAGGCTTCAGCCCCAGTCGTGGCGCGACGGTGCGGGCGATACGCGCGCCGACGATGGCGTGGTCTTCTTCCCGGCCCTTGCCGATATCGTGCAGCATCAGCGCGACATACAGCACCTTCCGGTTCACCCCGTCCTTCAGGATGGTCGAGGCGACAGGCAGCTCTTCTTTCAGGTCGCCGTGTTCGATCAGGGCCAGATGGCGCAGGCATTGGATGGTGTGTTCGTCCACCGTGTAGTGGTGGTACATGTTGAACTGCATCATCGCCACGATCGGTTCGAACTCGGGCATGAAGGCGGCCAGCATCCCCAATTCGTTCATCCGGCGCAGGGCGCGTTCCGGGTTGCCGTGGTTCAGAAGCGTGCCCAGGAAAATCTTGGACGCCTCGGGATCGTTGCGCATTTCGTCGTCGATCAGATGCAGGTTGGCCGTGACCATTCGCATAGCATCCGGGTGGATCAACATGCCGGTGCGCAGCCCTTCGTCGAACAGGCGCAGTAGGTTCAGCTTGTCCTTCAGGAAACTCTCTTCGTCCTTCACGGCCAGACGGTTGTGCACGACCTCATAGGCCTTGCCGACCACGGGCCTGCGGCGAAAGACGCGGTCCAGAAGCGGTTCGGATTTGACGTGCGCGGCTTCCATCTTGGTCAAAAAGATGCGCGTGACCTCGCCCACTGCGGTGGCATGGCGGAAGTAATCCTGCATGAAAACCTCGACCGCGCGGCGCCCGGCCCGGTCGCGATAGCCCATGCGTTCGGCCACAGCGACCTGCATGTCGAAGGTCAGCTGGTCCATGGCGCGATCGGCGATCAGGTGCAGATGACAGCGCACCGCCCAGAGGAACTCGTCCGCCTTACGGAACATCCGGTATTCATCGGCGGAAAAGACGCCCAGATCGACCAGTTGCGACGTGTTCGACACCCCATGCACGTATTTCGCAATCCAGTAGAGCCCCTGAAGATCGCGCAGCCCGCCTTTGCCTTCCTTGACGTTCGGTTCGACCATGTAGCGCTGGCCGCCCTGCTTGATGTGGCGGCTGGTGCGTTCGTCCAGCTTGGCGGTGATGAAATCCTTTTCCGACCCCCGGAACAGATCAGACCAGAGCTTTTCGTTCAGATCGTTGAACAGCTTGGTCTGCCCGGTGATGAAGCGGCACTCCAGCAGGGCGGTGCGGATGGTGTAGTCTTCGCCGCCCAGCTTGATGCAGTCGCGGATGGTGCGGCTGGAATGACCGACCTTCAGGTGCAAATCCCACAGGATATAAAGAACGGTTTCGATCAGCGCTTCTAGGTCCGGGCTGATCTTGGTATTGGCCAGAAACAGCAGATCGACGTCGGAATTGGGCGCCATCTCTCCTCGCCCATAGCCGCCGACGGCGCACAGCGCGAAGGGACCCGGTTTCGCGCTGGCGGGTGTCAGATGGGTCTGCGCCAGATGCAGCGCGGCCTCGACCAGCCCGTCGGTCAGCCAGCAATAGGCGCGGGTGGTGGGTGATCCCTTGGTGGGGCTTTCGGTGAAGGCTTGGGCAATTGCCGCGCGGCCTTTTTCCTGCGCGTCGTTCAGCAGGTCGATGGCCGCCTTGCGAAAGGCCTTGTCGTCGGAATGATCGTCACGGGCCGCATCGATCGCGGATTGCAGCGCGGCACGGTCCAGGATGTCGTCTGCCGGAAGGATCAGGTCATCGGGCAGGGCGCGTTCGTCTTTCATACTGCTCTATGGCGACAGGTGGGGGTGTTTGCCAAGGGGGAAAAGGGCCGCATGGATGCGGGGAAGGGCATCGCAGTGGGGAAATAACGTGCTTAGCCGGGGCAGCGTCGGGCCGCGGACCGGCGATGCAGAGGTATGGTCTGCGCGATTAATGGCTGCCGTGGAAGCACAATGGTCAACCGTCTCGCTGGCGGTGGTCAATCGCCGGGCCCGTGGGCGGCCCGGCGATGGCACGGCGGCCTTCGGCCTTGATTCCGTGCTGATCAAAGATGGGGTAGTTTGAGTGCTTAGAACCCGAACCCACCGAACGACCGCGGCGCCGGATCGATCACGACGACCTGCTTGTTGCGGATCGTTGCCACGGCCAGACCGCGTTCGACAACACCATTGGGGCGGAAACGGAACACGCCTTCGACCCCTTGGAACCCGGCACCCTGCGTCAGCGATGCCGCGGTCAGGGCGCTTGAATTGCCCCTACCAGCCAGCGCGCCAATCGCGGCGATCCCGTCATAGGCCAGACCGGCCAGCGGGTGCGGGCCCGTGCCATAGGCCGCCTGATACCGGTTCCGGAACTCGGCCGAGCGGTTGGGGTCGGGCAGGGTGAACCAGCCGCCCTGCAGGCCCGGCAGGTCCAGCGTCTGCGGCGGCAGGTCCCAGCGGGTCAGGCCGATGTATTGGGTGACAGCCGGATCAACACCACGTTCGGGCAGCAGCTGCGCAAAGAAGGGCAGCGCCGCGTTGGTGTTCGACGTCAGGAACACCGCGTCGGCACCCGTCTGGTCCACGGTCGATTTGACCTGGCTCACGGCTGCGATCACGCCCTGCTGCGAATAGCTGTAGGTCACGTTGCCGACGACCGATGCACCCGATGCCGCCGCGGCCGAGGCGATGGCGTTGCGCCCCAGCTCTCCGGCTGCGTTCTGGGCGGCGACGGTGACGAATTTCCGCTTGCCCTGCGACGCTGCGTAGGACGTCAGGCGGCGCGCGGTGTTGTCGAAGGTATGGCCCAGAACAAAGACGTTGCCGCCCGCCAGCGAAGCGTTGTTGGTAAAGGCCAGAACGTTCACGTTCTTCTGCGCAGCGGCCAGCCCCGCGGCGTTGGCGTTGCCACCGTAAAGCGGACCAAGGATGATCTTGGCGCCATCGGCAATCGCCTGATTGGTGACAGCCGTCGTCTGCGCCTCGTTCCCGGCGGTGTCGTAGACGCGCAGGTCGATGCGAGCACCGTTCAGGTCGGCAATCGCCAGACGTGCCGCGTTTTCCAACGAGGCAGACACCGTCGCATCGCCCGATCCGCCGCTTTTCGGCACCAGAAGCGCGACGGGGATCGGTTTCGACGTGTCGATGGACTGGCCGGAATTGCCGCCAGCCACGGTGCCGAGCGAAATCGGCTCACACGCGGCGAGGGCAAGGGCCATGAGGCCGACCGTGACTTTGGACGCGATTCGGGAACCGGCCTTGCGGGGCGCGCGCAAAAGGGCGAACATAGAAAACTCCTTGAGGTCTGGGGCAGATTGTCGCCTGCCTCCGGGCAATGATGACTCGGCAGTGATCATAGCTGCGAAAGGGTGAGGATCCAGTTATGAATTCCCGATCCGGCCAAACGGGCGGCAAACCGGCCATTGCGGGCGGCGGTCTGACCCTTGTCACGGTGCCCATCGGCACGGCCAACGACATCACCCTGCGCGCGCTCGATGTGTTGAGAGAGGCCGACGTTCTGGCCGCCGAAGACACGCGATCCCTGCGCAAGCTGATGGATATCCACGGGATCCCGCTGGGTGATCGTCCGCTGGTCGCCTACCACGATCACAACGGCGACCGCACCCGCCCCCGCCTGATGGCCGCGCTGGAGGCCGGTCAGTCGGTGGCCTATGCGTCAGAAGCCGGAACCCCGCTGATCGCCGACCCGGGATACGATCTGGCGCTCGCCGCGCGAGAGGCGGGGTACAAGGTCACGGCCGCGCCGGGCGTATCGGCCGTGGTGACGGCGCTGTCGCTGGCGGGCCTGCCGACCGATCGGTTCCTCTTTGCCGGGTTTTTGCCCAACGCGACCAAGGCGCGGCGGGATCAACTGGGCCTGCTGGGGGCAGTGCCCGCGACGCTCGTGTTCTATGAATCGCCAAAGCGGTTGGACAAGATGTTGGGCGACGCCGCACAGGTGCTGGGTGGTGACCGGATCGGCGTTGTGGCACGGGAACTAACGAAAAAGTTTGAAGAAATCCGGCGCGGACCGCTGGAGGAATTGGCGTCGCATTACAAAGAAAATGGCGCCAAGGGTGAGATCGTGGTGCTGATCGAACCGGGGAAACCGACATCCGCTAACCAATCCGAAATACTTGATGCGCTAAAGTCGGAGTTAGACGCCGGACAATCCGTGCGCGACGCCACTGACGCGGTCACTCAGGACAGCGGCTGGCCACGTCGCAAGGTGTATCAACTGGCGTTGGAACTGACGCGGGGCTGATATGCGACATTGGGATCAATCACAGGATTTGGGGCTGGCGACACCGGTGGCCCCCTCGGCCAGACGTGTTCGTGGTGGACAGATGGCCTATCACTCCGGCCTTGCGGCCGAGGCGGCGGTTGAACGTCTGTACCTGTCGCGCGGTCTGACGCTGTTGGAACGCCGCTGGCGCGGCCCGGCGGGCGAAATCGATCTGATCTTTGCCGAAGGTGACGCCGTCGTGTTCGTCGAAGTCAAAGCCGCCAAAACCTTTGCCCAGGCCGCGGAACGGGTCACCCTGCGGCAGGCCAACCGCATCGCCACATCCGCCATGGCCTATCTAGACACGCGCCCCATGGGCAGCCTGACGGACATGCGCATGGATGTTGCGCTGGTCGATCGGACGGGCGCGGTGGATATCCGCGAAAACGCATTCGCGGATTTCTGGTAAAGGCGGATTGCCCCTGACGGGTCTTTCGGCCATCAAGATCCCGACATTTATTTCGGGAGATGCGCTTTGAAAGTTGCCATCCAGATGGACCCGGTCGCGGCCATCAACATCGACGCCGACAGCACGTTCCGTATCGCGGAAGAAGCGCAGGCACGTGGACATTCGCTGTTTTACTACACGCCGGACAAGCTGTCCTATCAAGAGGGTCGGGTCATGGCTCGGGGCCAGACGCTGGTCGTGCGGCGGGAACAGGGCAATCACGCCGACCTGGGCGAGATGGAAGAAGTCGATCTGGCCGATTTCGACGTTGTCTGGCTGCGTCAGGACCCGCCTTTCGACATGTTCTACATCACCACGACGCATCTGCTGGAACGGCTGATGCCGGAAACGCTGGTGGTCAACGATCCCTTCTGGGTGCGGAACTTCCCGGAAAAGCTTCTGGTTCTGGATTTCCCGGACCTGACGCCACCGACCGCCATCGCGCGCGATCTGGAAACGATCAAGGATTTCCGCGCCAAGCATGGCGATGTGATCGTCAAACCGCTTTATGGCAATGGCGGCGCGGGCGTGTTCCGGATCACGCCAGAGGATCGCAACCTTGCCTCTTTGCATGAGATGTTCACCGGCTTTTCCCGCGAACCGCTGATCGTGCAGAAGTTTCTGCCGGCCGTCTCTGCGGGCGACAAGCGCGTGATCCTTGTGGACGGGGAACCGGTGGGGGCGATCAACCGCGTGCCGGCCAAGGGGGAAACCCGGTCCAACATGCACGTCGGTGGCCGCCCCGAGAAAGTCGGGCTGACGGATCGGGATCGTGAGATCTGTGACCGGATCGGGCCGTTGCTGAAAGAACGCGGCCAGATCTTCGTGGGCATCGACGTCATCGGCGATTGGCTGACCGAGATTAACGTGACCTCCCCCACCGGCATCCAAGAGCTTGAGCGGTTCGATGGCGTCAACATCACCGCCAAGATTTGGGAGGCGATCGAGGCCCGCCGCGCCTCCTGACCCCGTCGGGCGCCGTTAACGCCCTATCAACCATTCCCCCGTTAACCTTGATCTCGCAGGGTTGTCCGGGGGGATGCATGATCGCCAAAGCCTATACCGTCGCCTTCCAAGGGGTCGAGGCCCGGCTGGTCGAGGTGCAATGCGCCGTCACCGCCGGGATGCCCGCCTTTGCCATCGTGGGCCTGCCCGACAAGGCCGTAAGCGAAGCCCGTGATCGCATCCGTAACGCCCTGATCGCGCTTAAAATTGCTTTGCCGTCCAAGCGTGTGACCGTGAACCTGTCGCCCGCGGACCTGCCCAAGGAGGGCAGCCATTTCGACCTGCCGATTGCGTTGGCGTTGCTGGCGGCGATCGACGTTTTGCCCGCCGACACGGTGGAAACCGCCATCGCGCTGGGGGAATTGTCGCTGGACGGGACGCTGATCCCGGTGACGGGCTGCCTGCCTGCTGCGGTCACCGCCGCCGAAACCGACCGCGCCTTGTTCTGCCCCGCCGCGTGCGGGGCAGAAGCCGCTTGGATCGACGCCACGCAGGTCATAGCGCCCGCGACCCTGGGCGATCTGTTGCGCCACCTGACCGGACAGGCCCCGCTGACAGAGGCACAGGCCGGGCAGGTCCATGACCACCACGAACCTCGCGATCTGGCCGACGTGAAGGGGCAGGAACGGGCGAAACGCGCCTTGGAAATCGCCGCGGCGGGGCGGCATCACCTGCTGATGACCGGCACGCCGGGCGCGGGAAAATCCATGCTGGCCGCTCGTCTGCCCACGATCCTGCCGGATCTGTCGGCGGCCGAGGCGTTGGAAACCTCGATGATCCATTCGGTTGCCGGGCTTTTGACCGATGGCGGAATCTCCCGACGCAGGCCGTTTCGCGATCCGCATCACACGGCCTCGATGGCGGCCATCGTGGGGGGCGGGCGCGGGTCGAAACCGGGGGAAATCAGCCTTGCCCACAACGGTGTTCTGTTTCTGGATGAGTTGCCAGAATTTCCCCGCACGGTGCTCGATACCTTGCGCCAACCCATTGAAACGGCAGAGGTTGTGATCTCTCGGGCCAATGCGCATATGCGCTATCCCTGCCGGTTTCTGCTGGTTGCGGCGGCTAACCCCTGCCGCTGTGGGTATCTGCCGGACCCGAACCGGGCGTGCAATCGTGCGCCGGGGTGTGGGCAGGATTACCTTGGCCGGATCTCGGGCCCGATGATGGATCGGTTTGATCTGCGGATCGAGGTGCCTCCGGTCGCGTTTCGCGATCTGGATCTGCCGGGGGCGGGGGAGTCTTCTGCGCAGGTGGCGGCGCGGGTGGCTGCGGCGCGGGGAATTCAGGATCAGCGTTTTCAGGATCAGGCCGAGGCGCGGCAGAACGCGGATGCTGAGGGTAAGCTATTGGAAGACATCGCAGAACCCGATGCGGAAGGGCGCGGCATGTTAGAACGTGCGGCGGATCGGTTTGGTCTGACGGCGCGCGGCTATCACCGGGTGTTGCGCGTCGCCCGGACCATCGCCGATCTGGCGCAAAGCCCTACAGTCCGCGCCCCCCATGTGGCCGAGGCATTGGGCTTTCGACTGGGCGGCGCGGGGTAAGATCGCGATCAGACTGGCCAGGGGCCGGTCGTCAGGTCCATCGCGTAAGGCACGGGGTCATAAGATTTTTTCGCCCCCTCGGCGCGCCATTTCTGGAACGCCGGGTCCGTCAGATGCGCCATGACATAGGCCTGCGCATCTTTCGATACAGGCAGATTATACCCGGCAATCCGCGCTGCGACGGGGGCATAGAAAGCGTCGGCCAAGGAGTAGTCGCCGAACAACCACGGCCCATCTGCGCCGAACCTGTCGCGCGCCATGGACCACAGGGTTTCGATCCGCGCCAGATCGGCCAGCACTGCGTCTGACGGGGTGAAGTCCTGATATTGATGCAGCAATTGCATCGGGCAGGCGCCGCGCAGCGCGCTGAACCCTGCGTGCATTTCTGCCACCAGCCAACGGGCGAAGGCGCGGGCGGCGGGGTCTTTGGGCCAGAACCCGGCGTCGGGGTGACGCTCGGCCAGTACCTCGGCCATGGCTTGGGTTTCGCCGACGACCACGCCGTCGTGGGTGCGCATGACAGGGACCAGACGGGCCGGGGCCAGCTCGGCCAGGTCTTCGGTCATGGTGCCATCGTAGAGGCCAACCAGATGGGTGTTGAACGGCAGGCCGAACTTTTCGAACATCAGCCAGCCGCGCAGGGACCAAGAGGAAAAGGTCTGGTCTCCGATATAAAGGTCGTAGGTCATGCAAAGCTCCGCAGTATGGGTAATCTAGACATACTGCGGCACTCATCATTCACACAGCGAATAATTGTGCGAAAATATATCAATGATTGTGATTAATGAGGTGGACGTTCCAGCCAGCGGTGTGTCGCTGAATCGTCGTGACCGACAGGTTGTCGATCTTCTGCCCCAAGCTTTGCGTCGGCGTTTCGCCTTTGGCAAGGCCCAGCTGGGTCAGGATCATGCCGAAATGCCCGACCACCACGATATCTGCGCCCTTATGCTGATCATGCAGGCGGTCCAGCACCGCGGCGACGCGGGTTGCAACGCCATTCCAGCTTTCGCCATTGGGTGCGGCGAGGTCTCCGGGCGATTCCCAAAAGGCGCGCGACAGTTCGGGGTGTGTTTCGGCCGCGTCGGAAAAATGCTTGCCGTCCCAATCGCCGAAATCAAATTCGCGCAGGCCCGGATCATGGGGCAGGCGGGTGCGGCCTGCGCTGATGGCGTCGGCGGTCTGGATCGCGCGGCTTAGGTCAGAAGAGATCAGCAGCGCGTCAGAGGGCAGGCCGTTATGCAGTCGTTCGATCGCCGCGGTGTCGGACAGGTCGGCGGGTACATCGCGCCAGCCGACAAAGTTTTTCTCATGCGTCGGACCGTGCCGGACCATGTGGAACGTCGTCATTCAAAAGACCCTTTCAGAACGTTGGGCAGGCCCACGATGACCTGCGCCACACGCGTCGCCTGTGCTGCCATGCGAATGTTCAGGCGGCCTTGCGCCTCGCGGAATTGGCGCGACAGGGCATTGTCGGGAACGATGCCCTGACCCACTTCGTTGGTGACCATGGTGATCGGCGCGGGGCTGTCCGACAGCGCGGCGATCAGGGTGTCGGTTTCTGCCTGCACGTCTTTCTCGGCCAAGATCAGGTTGGTTAACCACAGCGTCAGACAGTCGATCAGGATGGGGGCAGAGCCTGCCTTTTCGATCGCTTCGGCCAGATCAAAGGGCGCTTCGATCGTTGTCCAGTGGGGGCCGCGGGCTGTGACATGGGCCTGAATCTTGGCGCGCATTTCGTCGTCCCAGGCCTGCGCCGTGGCGATGTAGACGGGCGTACCGCCTTGGGCCAGAACGGTTTTTTCCGCGAAAGCCGATTTGCCGCTGGCGGCGCCACCAAGGATCAGGGTCAGCGGTGTCTGCAATTAATCTATCTTTCCAGTGAACCAAATGGCGATGTGGTGCGTTTAAGTCAGTGAGACAAGAAATCAATAGGGTCGCCGAGGCTTTGCTACAAAGAGCACTGGGCGATCCCGCAAATGACCCGGGGGGGCCATGGCACTGACCACCAATTCCGACACGTCCTTGTCGCGCCGCGCGATGAAAGCTGAACTGCTGGATGCCGAAACCGAACTGGAACTGGCATACGCTTGGCGGGACAATCAATGTGAACAGTCTTTGCACCGTTTGGTGACCGCCTACATGCGATTGGCGATCTCCATGGCCTCAAAGTACCGGCGCTATGGCGCCCCGATGAACGACCTGATCCAAGAAGCGGGCGTTGGCCTGATGAAGGCGGCCGAAAAGTTCGACCCGGACCGGGGCGTGCGGTTTTCGACCTACGCCGTTTGGTGGATCAAGGCGTCCATTCAGGATTACGTGATGCGGAACTGGTCGATGGTGCGGACCGGCTCCACCTCTTCTCAGAAAGCATTGTTCTTCAACATGCGCCGCGTTCAGGCCCAGCTGGAGCGTGAAGCGGCGGCGCAGGGCCAGACGCTGGACAAGCACCAGTTGCTGCAACTGATCGCGACCGAAGTGGGCGTTCCGCTGCGGGACGTAGAGATGATGGATGGACGGTTGTCCGGCTCCGATTTCTCGTTGAACGCGACCCAGTCGGTGGATGAAGAGGGCCGCGAGTGGATCGACACGATCGAAGACGATGGTGCGCAGGCCGCTGAGACGGTCGAGGAACAGCATGACCGCGAATTGCTGCGCGGCTGGCTGGCCCAAGCGATGGCCGCGTTGAACGAACGTGAGACGCTGATTGTCAAGGAACGCAAACTGCGCGACGCACCGCGCACGTTGGAAAGCCTTGGCGACGAGCTGGGCCTGTCCAAGGAACGTGTGCGCCAGTTGGAAGCTGCGGCCTTCAAGAAGATGCGAAAGCATCTGGAAGGTCAGGGTATCGAGGTTGCGGCGCTGCTGCACTAAGACTGGCTGGGGCTCTGCCCCCGACATTTGGAGCGGCGACAGCAGTTTGACGCGTGCGGAAAAGGCTTTGTCCGCTGTGTTTGGATCGTCGCCGTATCCGACGTCGTCGGCCATCGTTCAGCATAAGTGGCATCCCGACGCGCAATGATGCATCGCCCTCGTCGCAGAAATTGAGCAGGATGCCGATCAGGCCGCACACCTAGGTCATGGGTTGTGACAGGCCGTTTTTCCGGTCGTCCAAGGGATTGCGGGCGACCTCTGAAACCGGCACGACGCTGTTTCGGCAGGATGAGTGCGGTCGATAAAGGCCAGGATCGCGCTTCCACGGATTTTAAGCAAAGCGCCCTGAAACTTTGGAAACACGATTGACCCGCCCGGTAGGCTGCAATCACCGCAGCATATGCAGGGTCCAGTCGTCGCCCCGATCACGACCGGCTCAACTGTTGGCTGATCCCCTCGGCGGCGGTCATGACCACCGTTCGAAAGGCCCGCGACTGTGCGTCATGTCGGCTGCGCGGGATGGCGAGGCTAAGCACGGCATAGGGCATGTCGGCGTGGTTGCGCACCTGCGCGGCGACACAGATAACGTCGCGTTCGGTCTCAACCGGACCGACGGCAACCCCTTCTCGAGCAAGCTCCTCTAGGTATTCCGCCAGCCGTTGCGGCGGCAGAAGCGGTGTCCGGTGTGCGCGCACCGCAGCGAAACTTGCTTCCTGACGTGTCTTTCCCGCCGCCGCGAGATGCAGCATTCCGACAGGGCTTTCATGTGGTGCAAGGTCACCCTCTAGGATCGCGCGGGACACGCGCAGCATGTGCCGACCTTCGACCGCATCCGCCACGATCACCTGCGTCCGGTCGAAAACCGTCAAATGAACCGTTTCGCCGTAATCCTCAACCAGCCTTTCCAGCGTCGGGCGGGCTGTAGCGACCAGAGCAGAGGTGTCGACAAGCACGCGGTAAAGTGAGGCGATGAACGGTCCCAGCCGGTAACGTCCCCGCGCGACCCGGGTTAGCATGCCGATCTTGCGCAGTTCGTCCAAGACGTCATGGGTGCCGCTGGTCGACATGTTCATGCGGCGCGCGATGTCCGACAGGCCCAGTTCCGGTTCGCGTTCGGAAAAAAGCCGCAAGACATCGCCGACTTTCCGGATTGTCCCCATGAATACCTCCTTTTGAATATTTTCTCAGACCCAGCTTCCGGTAATTCCGGCAAAAGTAACGGTATTGTTCGATACCTTTAGGTATATCCGAAAGCCGCATTTGATGTCCCCAGCCCGGACGCAATGGAGAGCGCCGGCAAACGGGAGGACATCATGAAAGACAACACAACGCAGGGCACTGCGCCCTACACCGGTGCCGAATTCCTAGACAGTTTGCAGGACGGACGCTGCGTCTATGTCCACGGCGAACGCGTGAAGGACGTCACCAAACACCCGGCGTTCCGCAACTCGGCCCGGATGGTGGCGCGCTGGTACGATCGCGTGCACGCAGGCAAAGACACCTTCGGCCGCCCGACCGACACCGGCAATGGCGGCTGGACGCATCCCTTCTTCAAGGGGCCAACCTCGACCGAGGACATGGTCGCCAGCCGTGACGCCATCGCCGATGCACAGCGCGTCGCGAATGGCTGGATGGGGCGGTCGCCGGACTACAAGGCCGCATTCTTGGGCACGCTTGGCGCCAACAGCGGCTTTTACGGCGAATACGCCGAGAACGCCAAGATGTGGTACGCCCGGACGCAGGAGCGGCTGGACTACTGGAACCACGCCATCGTCAACCCGCCGATCGACCGCCACCTGCCGATCGAGGAGACCGGCAATGTGTACATGCAGGTCGAAAAGGAAACTGACGCGGGCCTGATCGTTTCGGGGGCCAAGGTCGTGGCGACCGGATCGGCGCTGACGCATTACAACTTCATCGCGCATTACGGCATTCCGATCAAAGAGAAGAAGTTCGCCCTGATCTTCACCGCTCCGATGGATGCAGAAGGGGTCAAGCTGATCTCTCGCGCGTCCTACGAACTGAACGCGGCCGTCATGGGCACGCCCTTCGACTATCCGCTGTCGTCACGTCTGGACGAAAACGACGCCATCCTTGTTTTCGACAAGGTGCTGGTGCCGTGGGAGAACATCTTTGTCTACGGCGATGTCGAAAAGATTAACGCCTTCTTCCCGGCCTCGGGCTTTATCCCGCGTTTCACCCTGCACGGCGTCACGCGCCTCGCGGTCAAGCTCGACTTCATCTCGGGTCTGTTCTCCAAGGCGCTGGAAGCGACTGGATCGGGCGTGTTCCGCGGGCCGCAGACGGCCGTGGGCGAAGTGGTCGCCTGGCGCAATCTGTTCTGGGGGCTGTCGGATGCGATGGTGAAATCCCCGCTTCCGTGGGACGGCACCGAGGGCTACGTGCTGCCGAACATCAACTACGGCCTCGCTTACCGGGTCTTCGCGCCCATGGCCTATAGCCGCATCAAGGAACTGATCGAGCGTCACGTCGCCTCTGGCCTGATCTACCTGCCGTCTTCGGCGATGGACTTTGGTTCGGACGAGGTGCGGCCCTATATCGACCGCTTTGTGCGCGGCTCGAATGGCATGGTTGCGATCGACCGGGTCAAGCTGCTCAAGCTGTTGTGGGACGCGCTTGGGTCCGAATTCGGCGGGCGGCATGAGCTGTATGAAAGCAACTACGGCGGCAATTACGAAAACATCCGGATCGAGACGATGCTGACCGCTCAGGCCACTGGCGAGATGGAGATGATGCACAACCTCGTTGAAGAATACATGTCCGAATACGGGCTGGACGGCTGGACCGCCGCGGACATGATCAACCCGTGGGATGTGAACCGTCTGAAAGACGGCTTCCAATAAACCCATCGACGCGGCCCGTCTGAGGCGGGCCGCTTATCCCCTCAAGGTCAAGACCATGGATTTCGATACTCCGAAAACCCGCATCCTGCCGGATCGCGCCGCGCGCTTGCCCAACTCCGTTCTGGCCATCGGGGCCTTTGACGGGGTGCATCGTGGCCACCAAGCCCTGATCCGCGCCGCCGTCATCGAGGCCCGCGAACGCGGCGTGCCTGCCGTTGTATGGACCTTCGATCCGCCGCCGAAGGTCATGTTCGGACGGGCGGCCCAGCTGTGTCCGCTGGACGAAAAGCTGGCCCGCATCGCAAGGCTGGGCGTGGACTGTATTGTCGTGGCCCGGTTTGATCAGGTTTATGCCGCCCGCGATGCAAGGGCCTTCATGGCGGACCTCGCCCGCGTCAGCCCTTTGACGATCCATGTCGGCGGCGACTTCCGTTTTGGCGTCGGCCAGTCCGGCGATACCGACCTGCTGGCGACCCGCTTCAACGTCCGTATCGCAACGCCCATCCTGTGCGAGGCGGGTGAACCCGTTTCCTCTACCCGCATCCGCGCACTGCGCGCGGACGGTCGCGACGTCGAGGCGCAAGCGCTGCAAGGCGATTTCGACACGGGCCAGGCATTTGCCGCACGGAGGCTGCTCCTTGATCTCAGACCCTTTCCACACACGAAAGAAGCTTTGTCATGACACCCCGTGCCCTGCCTGCCATCGACCCGCGCGCGTTGCGTGACGCCTGCGGACGCTTTGCCACCGGAGTCACGGTGATCTCTACGGTCACCGAGGACGGCGATCACGGCATGACGGCCAACGCCTTCATGTCCATTTCGCTGGATCCGCCGCTGATTTCGATCTCGCTTGATCGGAAGGCGCGAATGCTGGGCAAGGTGCGCGAGGCGCGGCGCTATGCCGTCAGTATTCTGACCTCGGGAATGGAGCCGCTGGCGCGCCATTTCGCTGGACGCGCCGATCCGACGGTCACCCAGCCCTTTGCCCATCTGCAGGGTGTGCCGGTGGTGCCGGGCGCCTCGGCGGTTTTCGTCGCTGATGTCACGCAGGAGGTTGAGGCGGGCGACCACGTCCTGTTCATCGGCCGGGTCCGCCACATGGAATTGTCTGACGACGCGCAACCGCTGCTGTTCTACGGCGGACGTTTTGGCGCCGTGGCTTGACGGCGAAACCTCAGACGTAACGGGCATCGAATGCCATTGGCTTCTGCGATCGGATGGCAAACCGCCCCCTGCGCCCAAGCGGGGATAACGTGCTCTCTTTACTGCATCCGCGCCGCTTAAGTGCGCGCTGGCCAACGACCGGCGCACTCCCTGCCGTAACAAGCGGGTTTGAGGGGCAGTGCCTGAAGGAACTGTGGATGGGCTTAAATTTCCGTTACCCAACGCATGGGTCAGGCCCCCCGACCCCGGGATATTTTGATCAAGCTGAAAAGGGGTGGGCCGTGGGGCGCGCCCCTTTGGCTTGTCTTGGATGCGTGTGCGTCCTAGGGTCTGCGGGTGGACCTGAAGGGGTGTTAAGATGCTGTCAGGCAAGAGCATATTGCTAATCATCAGCGGCGGGATCGCGGCGTATAAATCGCTGGACCTGATCCGGCGGTTGCGCGAACGCGGGGCGTCGGTGGTGCCTGTGATGACCGGCTCGGCGTCGGAATTCGTGACGCCCATGTCGGTGTCGGCCTTGGCGGGCGAAAAGGTGCATACCGACCTGTTCGATCTGGGGACCGAGGCCGAGATGGGCCATATCCAGCTGTCCCGTGTGGCGGATTTGGTGGTGGTGGCCCCGGCGACGGCGGATTTGATCGGTAAGGTCGCGGGCGGGCTGGCGAATGATCTGGCCTCGACCCTGTTGATGGCGACGGATACCGACGTGCTGATGGCGCCCGCGATGAACGTGCGGATGTGGGAGCATCCGTCAGTGCAGCGCAACGTGGCGTTGTTGAAGGGGGACGGGATTGCCTTTGTCGGCCCGAACGAAGGCGATATGGCCTGTGGGGAATTTGGCCCCGGACGCATGGCCGAACCGATGGAGATCGTCGCGGCGATTGAGGCCAAGCTGGCGGATGGGCCGCTGAAGGGGAAGCGGGTCGTCGTGACCTCGGGGCCTACGCACGAACCCATTGATCCGGTGCGGTATATCGCCAACCGTTCCTCGGGGGCGCAGGGTACGGCCATTGCGCGGGCCTTGGCCGCGCTGGGGGCCGAGGTGGTGTTTGTCACCGGGCCTGCGGATGTGGCCCCGCCCGACGGGGTCGAGGTGGTGGCGGTGCAATCGGCGCGAGAGATGCTGGAGGCGGTCGAGGCTGCGCTGCCTGCGGATGCGGCCGTGATGGCGGCGGCTGTGGCGGATTGGCGGGTGAAGTCGGAATCCACGTCTAAAATCAAGAAGGTGAAGGGCGCGCTGCCCGTGTTGGAGTTCGAAGAGAACCCCGACATTCTGGCACGGGTGTCGCAGATGTCCGACGGTCGGCCCGGATTGGTCGTGGGCTTTGCGGCGGAAACGGATGACGTGGTGGGCAACGCCACGGCCAAGCGCGAGCGCAAGGGCTGTGACTGGATCGTGGCCAATGACGTGTCGCCTGCGACGGGCATCATGGGCGGGACGGAAAACGCCGTGGTCGTCATCACCGAGGGCGGCGCGGACGTCTGGCCGCGGATGGGCAAGCAGGCCGTGGCAGACAAGCTGGCCGAGCGGATCGCAGCGGCGCTGTTGTGACGCCTCCGGCGGGAGTATTTGGGGAAAGATGAAGCCTGTTGGGATTTCAGTCGCTTGGACGGAAGCAGCGGATCGGCAGATCGCGCTGCCCACTTTTGCGACGGCAGGGGCTGCGGGTGCGGATGTGCGGGCGAATTTGCCCGAGGCTGCGTCGGTTGAGCTGGCGCCCGGGGCGCGGGCGTTGATCCCGACGGGGCTGCGCATGGCGATACCTGACGGGTTCGAGGTGCAGGTGCGGCCTCGGTCCGGGTTGGCGCTGAAGCATGGGGTGACGGTTGCGAATGCGCCGGGGACGATTGACAGCGACTATCGCGGAGAGCTTGGGGTGATCCTTGTGAACCTTGGGGATCAGCCTTTCGTGGTGACCCATGGGGAGCGGATTGCGCAGCTGGTCGTGGCGCCTGTGGTTCAGGCGTCGTTTGAGGTTGTCGCGGATTTAGACGCAACAGACCGGGGAACGGGCGGATTTGGCTCGACCGGGACCAGTTAGTACGGGAGGGGCTGATGCTATTGGTTTTCATTATCGCAGCCTTTCTGTGGGGGGTGGGCAGTATAACCCAGGTCCCGAGGGTGTTGCGTGGCTGGGCGATACTTTTTTTGTGGGCGGTCGTTGTCCTGGCCCATCTGGTGCTGCCAGACGGCAATGGAATAAGGGCTGCGACGGGGGGATCGGCGGCCCCATGGCTGATGCTGGGCGGGGCTGGTTTGATCGTGGTTTTGTACCGTACGGTGCTGCAACGATTGCGTAAGGGTGCGCTGGCGCGGGGTGCGTCGCTGGCGGCTGAGTCGGGTGAGTCGGCGGATCAGGGCCCGTTCCGGGAGGCCGAGCTGCGCCGCTATGCGCGCCACATCATTCTGCGAGAGGTCGGCGGGCCGGGGCAGCTGAAGCTGAAGCAGGCGCGTGTGCTGGTGGTGGGGGCCGGGGGGCTGGGATCGCCCGCGCTGATGTATCTGGCAGCGGCGGGGGTCGGAGAGATCGGTGTCGTGGATGACGACACTGTCGATAGCACCAACCTGCAGCGGCAGGTGATCCATGGCGATCAGGACATCGGGCGGCCCAAGGTGCAATCGGCGGCGGACCGGATGATCGCAATCAACCCGTTTATTGAGGTGAAGACCTATAACCGGCGGCTGGAAGGCGATGCGGTGCGCGATCTGGTGGCGGGCTATGATCTGGTGCTGGACGGGACGGATAATTTCGACACGCGCTATGCGGTGAATTCTGCCTGCGTTTTGGCGGGTAAGCCCCTGATCTCGGGCGCTTTGACGCAATGGGAGGGGCAGGTGTCGGTGTTCGATCCGGCCAACGGCGCGCCCTGTTATCAATGCGTGTTTCCGCAGGCGCCCGCGCCGGGTCTGGCGCCGTCCTGTGCAGAGGCCGGGGTGATCGGGCCGCTGCCGGGCGTGGTCGGGTCGATCATGGCCATCGAGGCGGTGAAGGTGATCACCGGGGCAGGCGCGGCGCTGCGGGGCGAGATGCTGATCTATGACGCGCTTTGGGGCGAGACGCGGAAAATTCGCGTGAAACCGCGGGCAGATTGCCCGGTTTGTGGCGGTGCAGGGCTGGCGGAGGACGCGGCCAAGGCCTAGGTTTCCTGCAAAGGAGATCTGTCATGAACAATCCGCTGCTGGCCCCCTGGGACACGCCCTTCGAGCTTCCGCCCTTTCACAAGATCGACGACGAGGATTTCGCGCCCGCGCTGGAAACCGCGCTGACGCTTCATAACGCTGAAATCGCGGCGATTGTCGCGGATTCCTCCACCCCGGATTTCGAAAACACGGTGGCGGCGCTGGAGGCGTCGGGAGAGGCGTTGGGCAAGGTGTTGTCGGCGTTTTTCGCGCTGTCGGGGGCGGATGCGACGCCGCGGCGGCAGGAGCTGCAGCGGGACTTTTCGCCGAAGCTGGCCAAGCATTTCGCGGATATTTCCGGCAATGAGGCGCTGTATCGCCGCATTAAAAAGGTGTGGGACAAGCGGGAAGAGTTGGGGCTGGACGAGCAGGATGCGCGGCAGCTGTTTCTGGTGCATCGCGGTTACGTGCGGTCGGGTGCTGCGTTGACGGGGGCGCAGGCGGATCGGATGAAAGAGATCAAGGAGCGGCTGGCGGTTCTGGGGACGGAATTTACGCAGAACCTGCTGAAGGACGAGAGTGACTGGTCGATGGATTTGACTGAGGCGGACCTTGAAGGGCTGCCGGATTTCCTTGTGGATGCCGCGCGGTCCGCAGGGGAAGAAAAGGGCAAGGATGGGCCGGTGATCACGCTGTCACGGTCGTTGATTGTTCCGTTTCTGCAATTCTCTGCGCGTCGGGAATTGCGGGAAAAGGCGTGGAAGGCTTGGACGTCGCGGGGCGCGTTTGGCGGTGAGACGGACAACCGGGCGATTGCGGCCGAGATTCTGGCGCTGCGGGAAGAGCGCGCGAAGCTGCTGGGGTACGAGAACTTCGCAGCATTCAAGCTGGAGACCGAAATGGCGGGCGAGCCCGAGGCCGTGCGCCAGTTGCTGATGGATGTCTGGGAGCCCGCGAAGGCGCAGGCGCTGGCGGATCAGGATGTGTTGTCGGCCATGGCGGCTGAAGATGGCGTGAACGGGGATATCGAGGGCTGGGACTGGCGCTATTACGCAGAGAAGCGGCGCAAGGCCGAGCATGATCTGGATGAGGCAGCGTTGAAGCCGTATTTCCAGTTGGACAAGATGATCGAGGCCGCGTTTTACTGCGCCAACCGGTTGTTCGGTCTGGACTTTTTCCCGATCGACGCGCCCTCCTATCACCCTGACGTCCGCATGTGGGAAGTGTCGCGGAACGGTGAACATGTGGCCGTACTCCTTGGCGATTACTTCGCGCGGGGGACCAAGCGGTCGGGCGCGTGGTGTTCTGCCATCCGGTCTCAGGCCGTGCGGCCGCGCGAACAGGCTCCTGTTGTCGTAAACGTGTGCAACTTTGCCAAACCGCCGAAGGGTCGGACGGCGCTTTTGTCTTATGACGATGCGCGGACGTTGTTCCACGAGTTTGGTCATGCGTTGCACCAGATGCTGTCGGATGTGCGTTGGGAAGGCGTGTCGGGCACATCGGTTGCGCGCGATTTCGTTGAGCTGCCATCGCAGTTGTATGAGCACTGGCTGGAAGTGCCTGAGGTGCTTGAGAAATATGCCGTGCATGTGGACACGGGCCAGCCGATGCCGCGCGAGATGCTGGACAAGGTTCTGGGCGCTGCGAACTTCGACATGGGGTTCCAGACGGTGGAATACGTGGCCTCGGCCCTTGTGGATCTGGAGTTCCACGATGGTGCGGCGCCGTCCGATCCGATGGCGAAACAGGCCGAGGTGCTGGAGGCGATGGGGATGCCAAGCGCGATCCCGATGCGCCATGCGACGCCGCAGTTTGCGCATGTGTTTTCAGGCGACGGCTATTCCTCGGGCTATTACAGCTACATGTGGTCCGAGGTGATGGATGCGGACGCCTTTGCCGCCTTTGAAGAGGCGGGCGGGGCGTTTGATGAGACGACCGCCAAGTCGCTGGAAGAGAACATCCTGTCCAAGGGCGGATCGGTCGAGGCGGCAGAGCTGTACGAGCGGTTCCGCGGACGGTTGCCGGGGGTCGAGGCGCTGCTGAAGGGCCGCGGGCTGGCGGCCTGATCGGATGTCTGAGGGAGGAGCACCGATAAAACGCGCCTACGGGGTGCATCTGTTGACCGCCAGCGGCGCGGTCTTTGCCATGCTGGCGATGATCGCCGCCGTCGCGGGCGACTGGGCGGTCATGTACCTGTGGCTGGTCGCGGCGCTGGTGGTCGACGGGATCGACGGGCCCTTGGCGCGGCGATACGACGTGGGCCGCAACGCCAGCAACATCGACGGGGTGCTGCTGGACCTGATCATCGATTACCTGACCTATGTGTTCATCCCGGCCTATGCCCTGTTCGCTTCGGGCTATTTGCCCATGGGGCTGGACTGGGCCGTGCTGGTGGGGATCGTGTTCTTTTCCGCGCTGTATTTCGCGGGGGATTGGATGAAGACGCCGGACAAGTCTTTCCTAGGCTTTCCGGGATGCTGGAACATGGTGGTGCTGGTGGTTTTCGCCGTGTCACCGCCCGTGTGGATCACCGTGCTGGTGATCGTGGTGCTATCGGTGGCGATGTTCCTGTCGGTGCGGTTCGTGCATCCGGTGCGGACAAAACGCTGGCGGTGGGTGACCCTGCCCATGGCGATGCTGTGGGTGATCTGCGCCGCGGCCTCGGCTTGGGTGAACTTTGCCGCTTGGCCGCTGGTGGAAACCGGGTTGGTGGTGTCGAGCCTGTATCTGCTGGGCGCGGGTCCGGTGCAGCAGGTGATGGAGCGTTGATTGACGCTGTCCGGCGAGTCCGCCGGGCGGTGCCATGATCGACTTGGTTTTTTGTTGACCACTAGGTTGGGGGCGCTGCCCCCTTGGCGCTTTGCGCCAATTCCCCCGAGGTATTTGGTAACCAGAAGAAGCAGGGCCAGAAGAAGCAGAGGCAGGGCGCCTTTCCCCGGTGGTGGGGAAAGGCGGTTTTTGGCTTAGAACTCGATGGCTTTGAGCACCTCTGGTTCGATGACGTTCACGCCGTCGAGCGTATTGACCATTTCTTCGGCCGATTGTTCCAGCAGCGCGAAGGTCTTGTAGTGGCAGGGGATCACCGTCTTGAAATCAAAGAAGGTTTTCGCGGCATAGGCGGCGCGGCGCATGTCCATCGTGAAGTGGCCGCCCGAAGCGAGGATGCCGATGTCGGGCTGGTGAAGGTCGTTGAAGATTTTCATGTCGGCCATGACGTCGGTGTCGCCCGAGAAATAGATCGTGTGGCCTTCGCCCGAGATCATGAACCCGGCCTCGGACCCGGCATAGCCGCCGTCGGGGGTGGAAGAACTGTGGGTGGCGTTCACCATCGTCACCTTGACGTCGCCGATGGCCACGGTGCCGCCCTTGTTAAAGCCCGTCGTGTTTTCCACGCCCTTGCCGTTGATCCAGCCTGCAAGCTCGACCATCGTGTAGATGGGCAGGTCGTTGGCCTTGGCGATGTCGATGGCGTCGCCAACGTGGTCGCCGTGACCGTGGGACAGCAGGATCGCGGTGACGCCTTCGGAGGCTTCGGACAGGCGGTCGTCGGGGAAGACGGGGTTGCCCGACAGGAAGGGGTCGATCAGCAGGCATTGCCCTGCGATGTCGATTTTGAAGCCGGAGTGGCCAAGCCAGGTGATTTTCATAAGGGTTCCTCCTAGATCATTGGGAGAGAGCCTAGCGCGTGGGCGGGACAAGGGAAGAGCCAATGGAGCAGAGCAACGTCATTAACGCCTATTGCGAACGGGTGGGGCTGGGGTTCTGGGATGAGCCGCTGAATGCGGTGACCAATCTGGCCTTTGTCATTGCGGGCCTTTGGGTCTGGATGCGGGGGCGCGGCGTGATCCCGGTGCAGGTGCTGGCGGCCGTGCTGATCGCCATCGGGATCGGGTCGGGGTTGTGGCACACGCTGGCGCGGCCCTGGACAGGGGCGGCGGATGTGCTGCCGATCGTGATCTATGTGCTAGCCTATGTATATTTCGCGAACCGATATTACTGGGGGATGTCTGTGCCTTGGGCAGCTGGCGGGACCGTGGCGTTTTTTCCTTACGCTGCGGCGACGATCCCGCTGTTTTCCATGGTGCCGGGGATTGGCGGGTCTGCGGCCTACATGCCGGTGCCGCTGTTGATCGCGATCTATGCGGTGCTGTTGCGAAAGCGGCTGCCAGAGGTAGCGCGCGGGCTGGGCATCGGCGTCGCGATCCTGACGGTGTCGCTGTTGATGCGGATATTGGATGAGCCGATCTGCGATGCCTTTCCCATAGGCACGCATTTCCTTTGGCATGTGCTGAACGCGATAATGCTGGGCTGGATGGCCGAGGTGTTGCGGCGCCACCTTGCGGGGGGCGGCAGGGGGCGCTAAACCGACCCGGATTCAAAGACACCCAAGGGGGAAGCATGTCCATCGACGAAGGCACCGCCGCAAAGGTCGCCAAGCTGGCCCGGATCAAGGTCGAAGAGGCCGATCTGCCCGCACTGGCACAGGAGTTTAACAACATCCTTGGCTTTATCGAACAGCTGAACGAAGTCGATGTTGAGGGCGTGGAGCCTATGACGTCCGTGACGCCGCAAAAGCTGAAGCGGCGCGAGGATGTGGTGACCGATGGTAACCAGCAAGAGGCCGTGCTGAAGAACGCGCCGGATGCGCGCGAAGGCTTCTTTGCCGTGCCCAAAGTGGTGGAGTGACCGACATGAGCGAGTTGACCAAGCTGACGATTGCCGAGGCGCGCGATGCGCTGCGCAAGGGCGATGTGACCTCTATCGAGCTGACCGAGGCCTGTCTGACGGCGATTGATGGCGCCGATGCGCTGAATGCCTTCGTGCATAAGACGCCCGAGATCGCGCGGGACCGCGCGGCGGCGGCAGATGCGCGGATTAAGGCGGGCGATGCGCCGGACATGTGCGGCATCCCGGTGGGCATCAAGGATTTGTTCTGCACCAAGGGTGTGGCGTCTCAGGCCGCGTCGGGCATCTTGGAAGGGTTCAAGCCCGAGTATGAATCGACCGTGTCCCAGAACCTTGTGGATGCGGGCGCGGTGATGCTGGGCAAGCTGAACATGGACGAATTTGCCATGGGATCGTCTAACGAGACGTCCGTTTACGGCAACGCGGTGAACCCGTGGCGGCGTGAAGGATCGGATGCGGCGCTGACGCCGGGCGGGTCGTCGGGCGGCTCGGCTTCGGCGGTGGCGGCGGACCTGTGTCTGGCGGCGACCGGCACGGATACCGGCGGGTCGATCCGCCAGCCTGCGGCCTTTACCGGGACCGTCGGGATCAAGCCGACCTATGGCCGGTGTTCGCGCTGGGGCGTCGTGGCTTTTGCGTCGTCGCTGGATCAGGCGGGGCCGATGACCAAGACGGTGCGCGACGCGGCGATCATGTTGGAAGCGATGTGTTCGCATGATGCGAAGGACAGCACCTCGATCGATCTGCCTGTGCCGGATTTCGAAGCCGCGCTGACCGGGGACATCAAAGGCAAGACCATTGGTATTCCCAAGGAATATCATATGGATGGTATGCCACAGGAGATCGAAGACCTGTGGACGCGCGGTAAGGAAATGCTGCGCGATGCGGGCGCGAAGATCGTTGATATCAGCCTGCCGCACACGAAATACGCGCTGCCCGCCTATTACGTGATCGCCCCGGCCGAGGCGTCTTCGAACCTTGCCCGCTATGACGGTGTGCGCTTTGGCCACCGGGCCAAGCTGGCCCAAGGCGATGGCATCACCGAGATGTACGAAAAGACCCGCGCCGAAGGCTTTGGCGCCGAGGTGCAGCGTCGTGTCATGGTCGGCACCTACGTGCTGTCGGCTGGTTTCTATGATGCCTATTACAACCGCGCGCGCCGGGTTCGGACGTTGATCAAGAAGGACTTTGACGACGCCTTCGCGGATGGGGTCGATGCGATCCTGACGCCAGCAACGCCGTCGGCGGCCTTTGGTCTGGGCGAGATGAAGGATGCGGACCCGGTTCAAATGTATTTGAACGACGTCTTCACCGTCACCGTGAACCTTGCCGGTCTGCCGGGCGTCGCGGTGCCCACCGGGCTAGACAAACAAGGGCTGCCGCTGGGTCTTCAGCTGATCGGTCGCCCGTGGGAAGAAGCCGACCTGCTGAACACCGCCTATGCGCTGGAACGTGCCGCAGGTTTTGTGGCCAAGCCCACGAAATGGTGGTAGTTTCCGCATAATCAGATCGGGGGCGGCGCTGTCCGGCCCCCGGCAGGCAGAGCGGTGGTGCGATGATGATCGGTGGAACACGCGGTATTTCCTTGGGCCTTTCTGGGGTGATCATGGTCGCTTTGGCGGCGTGCTCTCCGGCGGTGCCGGACAGCGGCGCGGGCGTCGGGTTCGACAATTATTCCCAGTATCAGCGTCAGCGCGAGGCGCAGTTGGCGGGCAATGCGGCCACTTTGCCGCCCGCCGCGTCGGTGTCGTCCGAAACGCTGCCCAGCACGACCGCGTCGACCACAGCCGCCCCGGCCAGCGAGGCGGAAAGCCTTGCCGCCGATACGCGCGCTGTTCTGAATTCGGCGAATACGACGGCGAACTACACGCCCTCGACCGGGGCAGGCACGACGGCCCAGTCGGGCGTGTTGGAGGCCAGCCCGTCGAACCCCGCGCCAGTCGCCGTGAATTCGGTCGGGATTTCCAACGAGAACGATTTCGAGGCGGTTGGCGATCAGCGATCCATCGCGGCGGATGCGGCCTTGATCGAACAGAACAAGGCCAATTACACGGTCGTCCAGCCCGAAGCGCTGCCCGCGCGTACCGACACCGGGCCGAACATCGTGGCCTTTGCGTTGCAGACCAACCATGGAGTCGGGCAGCAGGTCTATCGCCGGACCAATCTGCCGGGGGCCGAAAACCGCTATCAGCGGGTCTGTTCCAACTATCCGTCGCCTGATTTGGCACAGACGGAGTTCCTGCAATCCGGCGGGCCGGAGCGGGATCGCCGGGGCATGGACCCGGACGGTGACGGGTTTGCCTGTTCGTGGGATCCGCGTCCCTTCCGCAAGGCGGCTGGCGGCTGATCCCTTTGGGGCAGGAGCCGCAGCCAGACCACAAGGGCGCCATCTGGCACCCATCCCCCAATTGCAACGCGCGCCGTCACGGCGGGCCGCCTGATATGGTGGTGCTGCATTACACCGGCATGGTGTCCTGCGCCGCGGCGTTAGAGCGGTTGTGTGACACCGACCCGCCCGAAGGGCTGTCGCCCGTGTCGGCGCATTACCTGATTTCCGAGGTCGGAGAGGTCTGGCAGATGGTGGCCGAGGGCGATCGCGCCTGGCACGCGGGCGTCGGTGCATGGGGCGAAGTGGGGGACGTGAATTCTCATTCCATCGGGATCGAATTGGCGAATACCGGCGCACATCCCTTTCCCGAGCCGCAGATGACAGCGCTAGAGGCCGTTCTGGCGGGCGTGTTGTCGCGGTGGTCGATCCCGCCAGACCGCGTGATCGGGCATTCGGACATGGCGCCGGATCGTAAGGCCGACCCGGGGCCGCGGTTCGACTGGCGTCGGCTGGCGCTGCGGGGGCTGTCGGTCTGGCCCGAGGTGTCGGGTGATTGGGATACGGGTGCGTTTTTCGATGATTTGGCGCAGATCGGGTACCGGGTGCCGGACGGCGCTGAGGATACCGAGGCGCTAATGCTGTGGGCGTTTCGCCTGCGCTTCCGGCCTTGGGCGGTGTCGCATGACGGGGTCGAGGCGGCGGATGCGGCGTTGGCCGCGGATCTGGCGCGGCGGTTCGGGGAAGAAGGAGAGAGTGTGCCGGAGGGGTGGTCGTTTAGGTTTTAGCCGCAATCTTTAGGTCAGAGGTCTTTGAAGAGGGCAGCGCCCGGCCCGAGGGTGGGCGCAAAAGCGCCCGCCCATGGGGCGGGTCGGGCGCTGCCCGGCGTGCCGCCGGGCGGGACACATAATAAATGTGGTGCTAAGATCTTTCGGGTGCTGAGGTGCTGAGACCGGGCAGTTAGGTCAGTACCCCAACCCGCGATCGACCAGATAGAGCAGCGGCTCTCCGGCCTCTCCCCTCCGGATATTCTCGGCGATCACTTTTGATGCCGACGCGGGCCGGGTTTCCGACGCGATATGGGGCGTGACGGTGACCTTCGGATGTGCCCAGAAGGGGTGATCCTGCGGCAGGGGTTCCACCCGGAAGACATCCAGCGTGGCGTGGCCGATCTGACCACTGTCCAGCGCCGCCAAAAGCGCGTCATCTTCGATCAGGGGCCCACGCCCCGGGTTCACGATCACCGCGCCCTTGGGCATCAAGGCCAGAGTTTCAGCGTTCAGTGTGTTTTCTGTCGCAGGGGTGCGAGGCAGCAGAAGGACAAGGATTTCAGCGGATTGCAGAGCGGACTTCAGGCCGTCCTGACCGCTTAGGCAAGTGATGCCGGGGATGGATTTCTGGCTCCGACTCCAGCCGGTGACGGGGAAGCCTAGCCTGGCCAGTGCCTGCGCGCAGGCGGCCCCCAATTCGCCCAGACCCAGCACTGTAACGGGTCGATCAGAGGCAAGGGGCGGCACTTTCGGTTCCCAACTGCCGGACTGGCGGGCCAGAAAATAATCGATGTCGAGGTGGTGGCGCAGTACGTGGCCGGTGACCCATTCGACCATGCCTTGGGTCAGCGCGGGGTCGACCATCCGGGCCAGCGGGATCTTGAGCGTCGGGTTGTCCGCGATCCCTTCGACCCCGGCCCAGAGGTTCAGAACCGCCTTGGCGCGGGTGAAGGGGGTGAAATCCTGCACGTCCGAATTGGGGGCGTAGACGATGTAATCAACCGTCTCGGGGGGCAGATCAGTGGCCAGCGTCGCGTCGATCCCGGCCTTGGCCAGCGCGTCGGTCAGGGGGGCGCGGTAGTCGTTCCAGCGGGCTTCGGTCGCGGCGAAAAGGACGTTCAGGGGCATCAGTTGGGCCTTGTTTATCTGGGCCTATGGATATGGGCGCTTTGCACCAGACCAAAGGCCAGCAGCAGCACCAGCATGGCAGAGCCGCCGTAGGACACCAGCGGCAGCGGCACGCCGACCACCGGGGCAAGGCCCATGACCATCGACATGTTCACGGCGAAGAACAGGAAGAAGGTCGTGGCGATCCCAAGCGTCAGCAGCGATGCAAAGCGGTCGCGGTTGGTCAGGGCCGAGATCACGCAAAAGACGATGATCAGCGCATATAGCGCCAGCAAAGAGAAGGCCCCGATAAAGCCGAATTCCTCGGCCAGCGTGGTAAAGATAAAGTCGGTGTGTTTTTCGGGCAAAAAGTTCAGCCGGCTTTGCGTGCCCTGCATAAACCCGCGTCCTGTCCAGCCGCCCGATCCAAGCGCGATCTTGGCCTGCGTGATGTGATAGCCCGCGCCAAGCGGATCGGCGGATGGATCAAGGAAGGTGTCGATGCGGCGGAACTGATAATCCTTGATCAGCTGCCATTCGGTGCCACGCGATTGGAACACGGCCGTTACGGTGGCGATCCCGGTGGTCAGGACTGCGACGAAATAGGCCCAGTGTACACCCGCCAGAAACATCACCGCGCCGCCACCGATCATCAGCAAAAGGGCGGTGCCAAGGTCGGGCTGGCGCAGCACGAGGTAGGTGGGGACCATGATCAGCAGGACGGGCAGGATCACCCATAGCGGGCGCGAGACCTTGTTGATGGGCAGGGCGTCGTAATAGGCGGCAAGGACCATGATCAGCGTGATCTTGGTCAGCTCGGACGGTTGCAGGCGCATGAAGCCAAGGTCGATCCAGCGCTGCGCGCCCATGCCGACCGCGCCAAAGAATTCCACGGCCAGCAACAGCACGATCGACCCAAGGTAGGCCACGACCGACAGGTTGCGCCACAGCCAGATCGGCACCATGGCCACGATGAACATCACGGTCAGGCCAAGGATAAAGCGTTTGATCTGCGGTTCGGCCCATGGGGACATCGACCCGCCCGCCACCGAATACAGCATCAGAAAGCCAAAGGACGACACCGCGGCCAGCAGCAGGATCAGGGGCCAGTTCAGGAACAGGACCTTGCGGATGCCCGACGGGGTCGTCTTGACGTTATATTCAAGAAAACTCATGCGCGGGTCTTTCCGTCACGGGTGTGATCGGGGCGGTATTCGCGCAGGCGCTTTTGCTGTTCGCGGATGCGGTTGCGATCCTTGGTCGGGTACGCCTCGAGCGGCGGGTCACCTTGGTAGAGCGCTTGAAGGGTGATGTCCCGCGCGATCGGTGCCGCCGCGGTCGAGCCGCCGCCGCCGTGTTCCACCACGACCGCCACGGCGATGCGCGGGTTGTCCATCGGGGCGAAATCCACGAACAGCGCATGGTCGCGGCGGTTCCAAGGCAGATCGGCGTTGGACCGCACGCCCGCGGCGCGTTCCTTGGCGGTGATGTTGCGGACCTGAGAGGTGCCGGTCTTGCCCGCCATACGCATGTCTTCGGCGATGATGCGGCTGCCATAGGCGGTGCCGCGTCGGTTGTTGGACACGGCGAACATGGCCTTGCGCACCTGACGCAGGTGGTTTTCGTTCAGCCCCAGCGACGGGCCTTCGCCTGTGGCCTGTTCGATGCCGTTGATTTTCTTGACCAGACGCGGGGTGACCGCGGTGCCGCTGGCGATCCGCGCGGTCATCACGGCCAGTTGCAGCGGAGAGGCCAGAACATAACCCTGTCCGATGGCAGAGTTCACCGTGTCGCCGATCACCCATTCCTGACCGCGCGCTTCGCGTTTCCACGCCTTGGTGGGGGTTAGGCCGCTGGCCACGGCGGACATCGGGATATCCATCCGATCGCCCAGACCCAGACGGTTGGCCATGGCGGTGATTTTTTCGATGCCCAGTTCCAGCGCGAGTTCGTAATAATAGACATCGCAGCTTTCGCGCAGAGATGCCTCTAGGTTCACGTGCCCGTGGCCTGCGCCTTTCCAGCAGTGGAAGCGGCGGTCCGAGACCTCTAGGTGGCCGGGGCAGTAATAGGTGTCTTCCGGCCCCACCAATCCATCATCCAGCGCGGCCAGTGCGACCACCATCTTGAAGGTCGATCCAGGGGGATAGATGCCCTGCACCGATTTCGCAGCCAGCGGGCGATATTCGTTTTCCGTCAGTGCCTTGTAGTCGGATACCGAGATGCCGCGCACAAAGAGGTTGGGATCGAAGGTCGGGGCCGAGCCGATGGCCAGCAGGTCGCCGTTGTGCACATCCATGACGATGGCTGCCGCGCTTTCGCCATCCATCCGTGCCTGCACGTAGTTCTGCAGGTCGCTGTCGATGGTCAGCTGCATGTCGCGACCTTCTTCGCTTTTGCGGCGGTCCAGTTCGCGCATTTCGCGGCCGATGTGGTTGACCTCGACCCGTCGGGCCCCAGCCTTGCCGCGCAGGTCGTCCTCTAGCTTGGCTTCAAGTCCGACCTTACCGATCTGGAACCGGGGGATCAGCAGCAGCTGATCGGGGGCATCAATCTTGGACAAGTCATAATCGGATACGGGGCCGACATATCCCACCACATGCGCGAAATCGGGGCCGCGCGGGTAGGTGCGGGTCAGGCCGACCTCGGGGGTGACGCCGAGCAGGGCGGGGGCGTTGACGGCGATACGGGTCACGTCGGTCCAGTCGACCTGATCGGCGACCGTGACCGGAAAGAAGGGCTGGGTGCGCTTCAATTCAGCCCGGACTTGTTCAAGGTCTTCGTCGTCCAGCTTAACCAGCGCCTGAAGGCGGTTCAGCACCTCGTCTACGTCGCCCGCGTCTTCGCGCGTCAGGGTCACCCGGTAGGACGGCTGATTGACCGCGATGGCGACGCCGTTTCGGTCAAAGATCTCTCCGCGTGCGGGGGGGATCAGGCGGATGTTAACGCGGTTTTCTTCGGCCAGAAGGCGGAATTTATCGGCCTCTTCCACCTGCATATAGCGCATCCGCAGGGCCAGAAGGCCCATGAACCCCGCCTGTGCGCCGCCCACGATCAGGGCGCGGCGGGTCAGTTTGCGCTGGCTTGCGGCGTTATCCTTGGTGGGGCGTTTCATATGCGATGTCCCAATTGGTCAACTTCGCCCGGTGCCACGCGGCGCACTCCAAAGAGAGCGGCGCTGCCCAGCACGACGATGGGATAGGCGATGGCCGTAGCGGCAAGCTGGCTGGCGGCCAGCACCAGCGGGGCTTGCGGGATCAGGAACAGCGCCAGAACGACGCGGAACCCGATCAGCACACCCGCAGCGGCCAGCGCGGCGGTCAGCCATTCGACAGAGAAGGGCAGGGTGCGCAACCCGTCGGACCGGGCGCGCAGGGCTTCGACCGCGATGACCGTCAGGCCTGCCATCAGGCCCGGCGGGCGATGCAGAAGGAAATCACCCAGAAGCATGATCAGGCCCACGGCCCATGCGGGCACATATTCAGGCCGACGCAGGGCGAAGGTGAAGGTCAGCAGCAGCATCAGTTCCGGGCCCGCGAACTGGCGCGGTTCCGTCTGAAGGGGCAGCAGTTCCAGCAGCAGGATGCCAAGGCAGATACACAGGTAGACGCCGCGCATCGCCCATATCCGGGCCGGAGAGATTGCGACATGTTCAGCCATCCGTGCCCTCGCCTATGGTGAGGTTCACGCCAGTGGCGGCTTCGGGGTCAATCTCGGGTTCGATCAGGGTGCCGGGGTCGCGGATCGCCTCGGACCCGAGCTGGCGAAGGACGCGCAGGTATTCCAGCCGTTCGAAATCCGCCGCCAGACGCACGCGCATCCGGCCACCGGGGTCTTCTGCGACGCGGCCCACCAGCAGACCTGCGGGAAACACGCCGCCATCCCCGGACGAAATCACGCGGTCACCGGGGCGGACCTGTTCGGGCGCTTCAAGGAATTCGATAGGCGGGGCGGCCGAATTGTCGCCTTCGATCAGCGCGCGCTGGCCCGAGGGCTGGATCGTCACGGGCAGGCGAGATGACGTGTCGGTCAGCAGCAGCACGCGGCTGGTTTTCGACCCCACGCCAGAGATGCGGCCTACAAGCCCGATCCCATCCATCGTCGCCCAGCCATCCACGATTCCGTCGCGCGATCCGACGTTCAGCAGCACGGATTGACGGAAGGGCGATCCGCTGTCGGCCATGACCACGCCGGTGACATGGGTCAGGCGGGGATCAAGGCGGACCTTGTTCAGATCCAGCAGGCGGGCGTTTTCCTGTTCCAGCTGAAGGGCAGCTTCTTTCCAGGCCTTCATCTGCTGCAATTCGCGGCGCAGTTCTTGGTTCTGCTGGTGGATGCGGGTGTAGCTCTGGAAATCGCGGACGATGTTCAGCGCGCCATCGACGGGGGCCATGGCCCATTCGAACGACGGCACGACCTGATCGACCACCTGCGCGCGGAAGCGTTCGACGCGGGGGCTGTCGATGCGCCAGACAAGGAAGATGGCGAACAGCACAAGGACCACCACCCCCGTCAGTAGACGGCGGAGTGGGGTGAAGTAGTCTTCTTCCTGTCTGCGGTCCTTTGCCAATGCGGCCCCTTTCGATGGAAGGCCCCTTAGACGTCAAAGGGTGATTGGATCAGCTGTCGTAGTCAATCGCGTGGCGCAGAAGCTTTTCGAACTCCAACGCCTTGCCCGTACCAAGGGCCACACAGTTCAAACTTTCATCCGCGATGGACACGGCAAGGCCGGTCTGTTCGCGCAGGGCCAGATCCAGATCACCCAGTAGCGCGCCACCGCCCGTCAGCATCACGCCACGGTCCACGATGTCTGCCGCCAAATCCGGGGGCGTGGCTTCCAGCGCGGTCATCACCGCTTCGCAAATCTGCTGAACGGGTTCCGACAGCGCCTCGGCCACTTGGGCCTGCGTTATCTCGGTTTCCTTGGGCACGCCATTCAACAGATCGCGACCGCGGATCTGCAGGCTTTCGCCACGGCCATCGTCGGGCATCCGTGCGGTGCCGATGGTGGTCTTGATGCGTTCGGCGGTGGATTCGCCCACCAGCAGGTTCTGCTGACGACGCAGGTAGCTGATGATCGCTTCGTCCATACGGTCACCACCGACGCGGACAGACCGGGCGTAGACGATATCGCCAAGGGACAGAACGGCCACCTCGGTCGTACCGCCGCCGATGTCGACAACCATGTTGCCGGTCGGGTCGGTGATGGGCATGCCGGCACCGATGGCGGCGGCGATGGGTTCTGCGATCAGGCCCGCGCGGCGGGCACCGGCCGACAGCACCGACTGACGGATCGCACGTTTTTCAACGGGGGTCGCGCCGTGGGGCACACAGACGATGATCTTGGGTTTGGAGAAGGTCGAGCGTTTGTGCACCTTGCGGATGAAGTGTTTGATCATCTCTTCAGCGACGTCAAAGTCGGCGATGACCCCTTCGCGCATCGGGCGGATCGCTTCGATTGTGCCGGGCGTGCGGCCCAGCATCAGCTTGGCGTCTTCGCCCACGGCCAGCACCTTTTTGACGCCGTCCTTGACGTGGTAGGCCACGACCGAAGGTTCCGACAGGATCACGCCTTTGCCTTTCACGTAGACCAGCGTGTTCGCGGTGCCCAAATCGATTGCCATGTCCGAGGAAATCAGCCCCGGTATCTTGTCCCAAAACGCCATGTCGCGGATGCCCTAACATACCCATCTGTGCCCGCGACTCGTTAAATCGTGGGCGTTTCGCCCTTTTAGCGAGGTGAACCGATGGGTGAAAGTGCCGGGGTCAACAAATCAGCGTCATTTCGCGGATCTGCGGATTTGGCGGCGGGCCTTGCTTGGGCAGAAATGTCTGGATATGGAAAGTCATGCTTTCCTATCAGCACCTTTATCACGCGGGTAACCCGGCAGATGTTCACAAACATGCAATTTTGGCATGGATGCTGGACCGCCTGTGCCAGAAGCCCAAACCGTTGTCATATATCGAAACTCACGCCGGTCGGGGCCTGTATGACCTGTCCGCCGCCGAGGCGCTGAAGACCGGAGAGGCGGCGGCAGGGATCACCCGGATGCTGGGGCGTTTTGCCACGGATCACCCGTTTCGGCAGGTGGTCGAGAGGGTGCGCGCGGCGCATGGGGACACGGCTTATCCCGGATCGCCGGTGATCGCGGCCGAGATGTTGCGCGACGGTGACCGTATCCACGTGGCGGAATTGCATCCTCAGGAACACGAGGCGTTGCGCGATGCGATGCGGGGACGGGGGGCTGTCTGGGCGTCGGAAGGTGTGAAGGTGCACAAGGCCGACGGGTTCGAACTGGCGCAGTCCATCTGCCCGCCCGAGCCGCGCCGGGGCCTGATGCTGATCGACCCCAGTTTCGAAGTGAAGGCCGATTACGACACGATCCCCAAGTTCATGTCCCAAATTAACCGGGCGTGGAACGTGGGCATCATCGCGCTGTGGTATCCGATTTTGAAAGACGCCCGACATAAGGGAATGGTGCGGGCGATTGAAACAGCGGGCCTGCCGAAGGTGCTGAAATCCGAGGTGAGCTTTCCACCAGTGCGTCCGGGCCATGGAATGGTCGGGTCGGGGATGATCGTGGTGAATGCACCCTTTGGGCTGGACGATGAGGTCAAGCGCCTCGCCGGGATAATCCGGGGCTGACGGTCAGCGGGTCGGGAGGGCGCTGCCCTCCCCGGCGTTCCGCCTCCCCTCCCGAGGGTATTTATCAACCAGAAGAAGGTGGGGTCTTAGTGCTTGGTCGCGGCGAGAAGCTGGGCCTTGGCGGCTTCGGTCGAAGGGAAGCTGCCGGCGATGAACCACAGGTTGGTGGCGCGGCGGTGGCCGTAGAATTTGCGAAAGCCGGATTGGTCGAAGACGCTGGCCAGACTTTTCAGATCAAATCCGTTGCGGTGGGCCATGAATTCATTCCCCGCCTCGATCGAGGCGAGATGACCAAAGAGCACGTCGCGCGGGGTGATCGGCCCCTTGGCAGAGTGATAGAGCGGGTCGTCCAGCCCGTGTTTCAGGGCATGGCGCATCGCGGATTTGATGTCGGGGCAGGTGACCACGAACCAGCCATCGGGCGTCAGTAGCTGGCGGACCTGTTTCACCATCTCGATCGCTTCGTGATGAAAGAGGTGTTCGATGTTGTGCGAGGACCAGACCGCGTCATAGGCGCCTTTTTCGACACCGCTGAGATCGGTGATCGACGCGGTGATGTCCGGGTTGACCGATGGGTCGATGTCCAGCCGCACCTCGGTCCAGCCGGATTGGAAATAACTGGGCAGATGTTTCAGGCGCTTCGGCCCGCAGCCGATATGCAGAAGAGTTTTTTCGCGGCTCACCGGGGCGGTCCTGATGTAGGAAATCGTTTCGGAAAACCTAAGCTAGGGGTGCGGCTGATGGAACCCCGGGAATAATAGGGCCGCGCGCAGGGAGAGGAGCTGCGCGCGGCGCCGCTGGCCGGGTCAGGCGTCTTGCGCCGAGGAGGAGCCGGAGAGCGGAAGCGGTTCCTTGAAGGTGAGGGTGCGGTAGGGGAAGGGGATCTCGATCCCTGCGTCGTCCAGCGCGCGTTTGATCGAGGCGATCGCCTTGTCGCGGGATTTGTGTTCGTCGATGGGCGCGCTTTCCGTCCACCAGCGCACCATGAAGTCGATGGAAGAGCTGTTGAATTCCTTGGCAAAGACCTGCACCGGCTTGTCGGATTTGTCCGACGGGATGCCTTCCATGGCCTTGGTGATCACGTCGCGGGCTTGATCCACGTCTTCGTCGTAGGCGACGCCGACGGTGATTTCGATGCGGCGTAGCGGTTCGTCGGTCAGCACCTTCACAGGGTTCTTGAACAGGTAGGAATTGGGCAGCAGCACCAGCTCTCCGGAGCGTTTGCGGATGAAGGTGTCGCGGATCGAAATGTGTTCGACCCGGCCCGACACGCTTTCACATTCGATGTCGTCGCCGATGCGCATCGGTTTGCGCAGCAGGATCAGGAAGCCCGCAAGGAAGTTTTCGAAAATGTCCTTGAAGGCCAGACCGATGGCGATGGAGCCGATGCCGAGGCCGGCGATCATCTTGGTGGGCGTGAGGTTCGGAAAGAGGATCGTCGCGGCGACCAGCAGGCCGAGTGCCCAGACCACGATCTTGACCAGTTTGCCCACGGCGTCGCGCAGGGACGGCCGGGCGTTGGATTTGCGCAGGATACGCGTGACCAGAGCGCTGATGCCCCAAGCGACAAGGGCTGTGAGGATCAGAAGGATGACGGCGGCGATCAGGTTCGGGATCAGTGCGATGAGGCCTTTGACGAGGCCGGTGATCTGGCCGTTCACGATCTCAAGCGGTTCCAAGTTTTCCATATTTCAGCTGTCCCGAGCCTTGCCATATTTCGTCGTCAACGCGGGTGGCGGCGGTTCGGTTCCGCCAAACCTTTGGCGTGGTTGGAAAATCTGCCGGGTCGGTCTGACGGGCACTGAAACCTTGGAACTTCGCCGGGGTGGAACGGTTGACCGGGAACGCATTGAAACACCAAGACCGGCCCCGCCGGAGGAGACCAGAATGGCAACCGTGACAGACGTAAAATTGCATATCGAAGACCATGGCGGGGACGGTGATCCCGTCATCCTGATCCACGGCTGGCCCTTGTCTGGTGAGGCGTGGGAAAACCAGATCACCGCCATGACCGGTGCGGGTCTGCGGGTCATCACCTATGATCGTCGCGGGTTTGGCCGGTCGGACAAGCCTGACAGCGGATATGATTACGATACGCTGTCGGATGATCTGGCGAAGATTATCGAAATGCTGGGCCTGACGAACGTCAGTCTTGTGGGCTTTTCCATGGGCGGTGGCGAAGTGGCCCGGTACGTTGGGCGTCATGGGACGGATCGGTTGAAGAAGGTGGTCTTTGCCTCGGCTGTGCCGCCGTTCATGATGAAGACGGACGACAACCCTGACGGACCGCTGACCGAAGATGCCGCAGCCGAGATGGAGAGCAGCCTGCGTGAGAACCGCGATCTGTTTTTCGAAAAATTCACCTCGGATTTCTTTACGGCCGATGGGGACATCAAGGTATCGCGGGATGACCGGCAGGCGGCGCTGCTGCTGTGCAAGGAAAGCGATCAGACCGCGGCGTTGGCCTGTATGGGGTCGTTCGGGACCACGGATTTCCGTGACGATCTGAAAAAGGTCGATGTGCCGACACTGGTGATCCATGGCGATGCGGATGGTATCGTGCCGCTGGAAGGGTCGGGCCAACGCACTGCCGATATGATCGACGGGGCAGAGCTCCACATGATCAAGGGCGCGCCGCATGGGGCAAACGTCAGCCACGCCGACGAATTCAACAAGGCGGTCATCGCGTTCCTGAACGCCTGACCCAGAGCGCTGGATAAAAAGAAAGGGTCGGACGCTGTCCGACCCTTTCGTGTGTCTGGCGGTGTATCCCGGCGGGCGTCAGCTGACGTCCTTGTAGCTGATTTCGCGGTTGTCCGCGCCGGCACCGACCTTGCCGCGCCGCACGAGCAGGCGGTTCAGGGCGTGGATGTAGGCCTTGACGCTGGCCACGACCGTATCGGTATCTGCCGACTGGCCGGTGACGATGCGGCCGTCTTCGTTCAGGCGGACGCTGACGGTGGCCTGAGCGTCGGTGCCCTGCGTCACGGCGTGCACCTGATACAGTTCCAGCTTGGCGTTATGCGGGAAAATCTCTTTCACCGCGTTAAAGCAGGCGTCGACGGGCCCATCGCCGGTGGTGGAGGCGGTCTTGTCCTCACCATCCACGGTCAGGACCATATCGGCGGACTGACCGCCCATGCCGCAGATGACCTTGAGGTCTTTCAGCTCAAGCCGGTCGGGGGTTTCGTCTTCCGCATCGCGGACAAGCGCCCAGAGGTCGTCTTCGTAGACTTCCTTTTTCCGGTCGGCGAGGTCCTTGAACCGCACGAAGAGGTCGTTGAGCTGGTTGGCACCGAGTTCGATGCCAAGCCCTTCGAGTTTGGAGCGCAGCGCAGCGCGGCCCGAGTGTTTGCCCAAAACGATATTGTCTTCGTTCAAGCCGATGTCGGCGGGCTTCATGATCTCGAACGTCTCGACGTTCTTCAGCACGCCGTCCTGGTGAATACCGGATTCGTGCAGGAAGGCGTTTTTGCCAACGATCGCCTTGTTGTACTGAACCGGGAAGCCCGAAACGGTGGCGACGCGGCGCGACAGCTTCATGATCTTGGTCGTGTCGATGCCGGTCGAATAGGGCATGATGTCGTTGCGGACCTTGAGGGCCATCACGACCTCTTCCAGCGCGGTGTTGCCTGCGCGTTCGCCAAGGCCGTTGATCGTGCATTCGATCTGACGTGCGCCTGCTTCGACCGCCGCCAAGGAGTTCGCCGTCGCCATGCCAAGGTCGTTGTGGCAATGGGTGGCAAAAACGATCTCGTCCGCGCCGGGGACCTTTTCGATCAGCATGCGGATCAGGTCGGCGGATTCGCGCGGCGCGGTGTAGCCGACGGTATCGGGGATGTTGATCGTGGTGGCGCCAGCCTTGATCGCGATTTCGACCACGCGGCAGAGGTAGTCATGTTCCGTCCGTGTCGCGTCCATGGGCGACCACTGGACGTTGTCACACAGGTTGCGGGCGTGGGTGACCGTTTCGTGGATGCGGTCGGCCATTTCGTCCATGGTCAGGTTCGGGATCGCGCGGTGCAGCGGCGAAGTGCCGATGAAGGTGTGGATGCGCGGCTGCTTGGCGTGTTTGATCGCCTCCCAGTTCCGGTCGATGTCTTTGAAATTCGCGCGGGACAGGCCGCAGATGATCGAGTTGTTCGCGTTCTTCGCGATTTCCGACACGGCGTTGAAGTCGCCTTCGGATGCGATGGGGAAGCCGGCTTCGATCACGTCGACGCCCATTTCGTCCAGCATGGCCGCGATTTCGAGCTTTTCCTCGTGGGTCATGGTGGCGCCGGGGGATTGTTCGCCGTCGCGCAAAGTGGTGTCAAAGATCAGAACGTGATCTTGGGTCGGGTTCGTCGTCATTGGATATTCCTTATTCTCCTAAAGCCTTGGCGCGGAAGGGCAAACCTCTGAGCGGTCGCGCCGGGATGGCACGCTCAGAGGCGGATTAGGAGTAGGCACAGGGCAACGCCGCGCAAAGCGCGTGCGGTGGTGGTGATATGGCCCGTGGTCAACATGGGGATCGTATAACGCGGCTTTTATGCGATGGGAACCCGTGTGTTTCGCTGCAAAGCAGCGAAGCGCGCCGCGCGGGGATATTTTCATCAAGCTGAAAGCAGGAGGTTGATCCGGGCGGGGGCTGCGTCACGTAAGAAGGTTATGGAAAAGGCATTGATTATTGGTGACAGCGGCGCGGTTGGCGGGGCTGTCGCGGCAGAGTTGCGCGACCGGGGTGTCGCGGTGACGGGGGTGTCGCGGTCTGGCGACGGGTTGGACGTGACGGATGGGGCGTCTGTGGCGGCGGCGTTGGATGGGCTGGGGCCCTTCGATTTCGTGCTGGTGGCGACCGGGGCGCTGGAGATCGGGGACGCGGGGCCTGAGAAGGCCTTGGATCAGATCGACGGCGGCGCGATGGCGGCGCAGTTCGCGTTGAACGCTGTGGGGCCGGCGTTGGTGTTGCGGCATGCGGGCGATCTGTTGCCGCGGGATCGGCGGGCGGTTTTCGCAGTGCTGACGGCGCGGGTCGGGTCTATTGGTGATAACCGTCTGGGGGGCTGGTATTCGTACCGGGCGGCCAAGGCGGCGGCGAACCAGATTGTGCATACGGCGGCGATTGAATTGGGCCGGACGCATAAAGAGGCGGTGGTCGTATCGCTGCATCCCGGCACGGTGAAATCTGATCTGACGGCGAAGTATCTGGGGCGGCATCCGGCGGTGGAGCCTGCTGAGGCGGCGAAGAACCTGCTGTCGGTGGTCGAGGGGCTTTCCGTCGACGACAGCGGTCAGTTCTTCGACTGGCAGGGGGAGCGTGTGGAATGGTGAGGCGCGTGATCCTTGTGCTGGGCGATCAGCTGTCGCCAGAGCTTGCGGTGCTGCGCGATGGCGATCCGGAGCAGGACGTTGTGGTCATGGCCGAGGTGACGGATGAAGCAGGGTACGTGCCGCATCATCCCAAGAAGATCGCGTTGATTTTCAGTGCGATGCGCCATTTCGCGGAAGAGTTGCGCGGGGACGGCTGGGACGTACGCTATTACCGGCTGGAAGACGACGGGCCGAAGTCGATCTGCGGGGCCTTGATGGATGTGCATCAGGACGTGTCACCAGAGGAAGTTGTCGCCGTCCGTCCCGGCGAATGGCGTCTGATCGAGGCGCTGGAGGCTTGTCCCGTTGGCGTGACGTTGGTGGAGGATGATCGGTTCATGTGTTCCATCGACCGGTTCAAGGACTGGGCCGAGGGGCGCAAGGAACTGCGGATGGAGTGGTTCTACCGCGAGATGCGGCGGGAAACTGGGTTCCTGATGGACGGCAAAGACCCCGCCGGGGGCGAGTGGAACTACGACAAGGAAAACCGCAAACCAGCGCAGCGGTCGATGTTGCAGGCGCAGCCGATGCAATTCACGCCGGATGAGATCACCGAAGAGGTGTTAACGCTGGTGGCCGATCGGTTTGGCGACAACTTCGGGTCGCTGGAGGGGTTCAATTTCGGCGTCACGCGCACTCAGGCGCGACGGGCGCTGGCGCATTTCGTGACGTCTCAGCTGCCTGAATTTGGCGACACGCAGGACGCGATGCTGCTGGACGAGCCGTATCTGAACCACGCGCTGGTTTCGATCTATATGAACATCGGGCTGCTGTCGCCCCGAGAGGTCTGTCAGGCCGCCGAGGACGCCTATCGTGCTGGAGATGTTCCCATTAACTCGGCCGAGGGGTTTATTCGGCAAATCATTGGCTGGCGGGAATACGTGCGGGGCATCTATTTCCTGAAGGGGCCGGATTACACGGCGTCGAACGAATTGGGCCACAGCCGCGACCTGCCCGCCGCCTATTGGGGGGCAGAGACGGAGATGAACTGCATCGCCCAGGTCGTCGCCCAGACCCGGGATCTGGCTTATGCGCATCATATTCAGCGGCTGATGATCACGGGCAATTACGCGTTGCTGCTGGGGGTTGATCCGGCCCAAGTCCACGAATGGTATCTGTCTGTCTATGCGGATGCATTTGAATGGGTGGAGGCGCCCAATACCATCGGCATGTCGCAATGGGCGGACGGGGGCGTGGTGGCGTCAAAGCCTTACGTGTCCTCGGCCAATTACATCAAGAAGATGTCGGATTATTGCGACGGGTGTTCGTACGATCCGGACGTGAAGGTGGGCGAGGGGGCCTGTCCGTTCAATTTATTGTACTGGGACTTTTTGGTGAGGCATCGGGATCGGTTCGAGGAGAACCGTCGGATGGGGGTCGTTTATAACGCGTGGGATAAGATGGGGGAGGAGAAGCGGAAGGCCGTGTTGGAGGGGGCTAGCGCACTATAAGATCATACCCAGTTCCAAGAATCTGCCAGAAAAGCCATATAATTACTGCTCCTAACGCAAGGCGATGTTTCAACGCGCGATCGTGGTTTTCTACCAACACATTAACGGGGAAAGCCCATTTGGCGTAAAGAGTCAGCGCTCTGTAAATTACCAGGCAGAGGCCCGCGAGGTAAACGAATAGAGGCCACCTATAAATATCGAAAGGGGAACCTTCCGGCAATATTACGTTCATGTAATAGCCAGAAAAGTAAATCGCCAAAGGCATCGCTATGAACCAAACGCCGAAATCGTAGGCAAAGTTCCTATGTATAGCCGCGTACCAAGTTTTGTTCTTCAAAAGATTCTTTTCAACCGAGTGTTGAGCTGCTTTGAAGAAAGTGATGTCGCTCGCCGAAATATTAACAATACCATCATTCTGCGTCGCTTCAGACACTAATGGGTTCGGATCAAAAAGGCTTGGTTTCTCGAAGTCAATCGTGACTGAAACTCTGTTAAGAGGCTCTCGTCCTTCAGCGTGCCTGGAAAATGACGTTATATTGTTGAAGTGAATTGATTTTATTGGCTTCGGAATTTCTTCGTCGTCAAAGATTTCTGCCGTGTCGCCATATACTGATTGATCTTCCCAGCCTATGATTGTCACAGTCAGGCGAAAACCGTCCTCCAAAAGAAAATCTTTGTGCTCCTGCCATTGTTCATCGGTCATTTCCTCAATGCGGGGCAGGCCAAGGATTACAGACTCGCCAAATTTTTTGTTTATTTTTTCAATTTCTCGGTAGAAGTCTTTGATATGGCTAAGGGAAAATTTGCACCCGCGGACAGGTATCGCTTGTTCGTACCTCGCGAATAGAACTCCGGGTTGTTTGCTCTGAACGATGTTGTTGCTCAACGACGGCACCCTCTCGACCAATACAGAATCAAGATATGGGAAAACTCAGTCCAGTTTCAACAGAATGTGGCGGTTAGGGCGTCGGTTGTAGTGAGGTTGGTCCTCACCCAACCCTATTCACATGCCCCATCTTCCGCCCGGCCTGCACCTCGGTCTTGCCGTCAAAATGCACCTCAATGCCGGACTCTGCGGCTAGCGCCTCAATCGCCAGTCCGGTTCCAACCAGCCGCCAAACAACAACAGCCCTCCCGCCCAAAGGTCCCCCTTCGACGCAAAGCTCAACACACTCGGTAAAATCTAATCGCCCAAGCCGCCATAACGCACCGCCTTTGCGGCGCGTTATTCGCCTTTTGCCTTCGCCTCTCGGGCGGCTTGAAGACGTTCGCGCTGCTCTCGGCGGGCGTCGGCTTCGGCGTCTAGGATGGATCGCGCGGCGGCGGTGGTTTTGTCCAGCGCCGAGGGCGGGCCGGGGTCATATCGCTTGTCGTTGGTGACAGCGGGGCCGAAGGCATCCGACAGGGTCACAACCTTGCTGCGTTTGCCCGGTGTTTGGGACCCAGGGGTGGGCGTGCCACCCCCGGAGGTTTTATCGCTCATGCGAGGGCGAGGTTCGATGCCGACTCGCGGCCGTCACGGCCTGCTTCGACGTCAAAGGTGACCGCCTGGCCGTCTTTCAGACCCGTCAGGCCTGCGCGTTCCACGGCAGAGATGTGGACGAAGATGTCCTTGCTGCCCTCAGCAGGTTCAATAAAGCCGAAGCCTTTGGTGGAGTTGAACCATTTTACAGTTCCAGAAGCCATTATCATATTCCTTGTTTAATACCGCCCGAAGAATACGGCGGTCCGGCAGCTCTACGTCGAAAGCCGAGCCACAGGGGAGCAGATAACGATAGTCAGGATGCGCCCCTCCTTTACCGAGGGGCGGCGCAAAAGGCAATGGTTCGTTTGCGGTGCAGGTTTTGCCGGGGTCAGCGGGTGATCCGGTTGATGTGGCCCATTTTGCGGCCTGCCTTGACCTCTGCCTTGCCATAGAGGTGCAGCGCCACACCGCTTTCGGTGGCAAGGGTCTGGACCCGGTCCATGTCGTCGCCGATCAGGTTTTCCATCACCACGTCGGCATAGCGGGTGCCGTCGCCCAAGGGCCAGCCGGCGACCGCGCGGATGTGTTGTTCGAACTGGTCAACGGCGCAGCCGTTCTGCGTCCAGTGGCCGGAATTGTGCACGCGCGGGGCGATTTCGTTGACGATCAGACCTTGGGGCGTGACGAAGAGTTCGACCCCCATGACGCCGACATAGTCGAGCGCGTTCAGGATTTTGGCGGCCAGCAGAACCGCGTCGGTCCGGGCCGAGGCGGGGAGGGTGGCGGGTACGGTGGTGGTGTGCAGGATGCCGTCGCGGTGGACGTTTTCGCCGGGGTCGTAGCAGGCGACCGCGCCGTCAATGCCGCGAGCGGCGATGATAGACACTTCGGACGTGAAATCGACAAAGCCTTCAAGGATCGCGGGGGCGCCGTTCATATCCTTTAGCGCCTGTGCGGCGTCGTCGGGTGACATGATCCGCGCCTGACCCTTGCCGTCGTATCCGAAGCGGCGGGTTTTCAGGATGGCGGGGGTGCCGATGTCGTGGATCGTCTTGGTCAGCGCCTCCGCGTCGGGGATGTCGGCGAAGGGCGCGACACTCAGGCCGAGGTCGGTCAGAAAGGTCTTTTCGGTGAGGCGGTCCTGGGACACGCGCAGCGCCTCGCGGCGCGGGCGGATGGGTTTCAGCGGCTCCAGCAGGTCCAGCGCAGAGGTGGGAATGTTTTCGAATTCGTAGGTAATGACGTCTGCACTGGCCGCGAATTTCTTCAACGCGTCTTCGTCGGTGTAGTCAGCCTGCAGGTGGTAATTGGCGACGTGGCTGGCGGGGCAATCGCCGCCGGGTTCAAAGATGACGGTTTTGAAGCCAAGGCGCGCTGCGGCGACTGACAGCATGCGGCCCAGTTGCCCGCCGCCAAGGATACCGATGGTTGATCCGGTAGGAAGGGGATTAGTCATCTTTGGGCTCGTCCGGGATAGAGGCCGACAGCGCCTCGCGCCAGGCGTCGAGGCGTTGGGCAAGGTCGGGGTCGTTGATGGCAAGGATACCAGCGGCCATGAGGCCCGCGTTGGCCGCGCCCGCAGCACCGATCGCCATGGTCGCGACGGGGAAGCCTTTGGGCATCTGAACGATGGAATAGAGTGAGTCCACGCCCGACAGCGCCTTGGTCTGCACCGGCACGCCGATCACGGGGATGCGGGTTTTCGACGCCATCATGCCGGGCAGGTGGGCCGCGCCGCCCGCGCCCGCGATGATGACCTTTAGGCCACGGTCAGCAGCCGTCTTGCCATAGGTCCACAGCCGGTCGGGCGTGCGGTGGGCCGAAACGATCTTGGCCTCGTACGCGATGCCAAGTTCGTCAAGGATATTGGCCGCTTCTTTCATGGTGGGCCAGTCGGACTGGCTGCCCATGATGATGCCTACGGGGATGTCGCTCATGTCCGTCGTCTCCGGTGTCTGAGACTTGGGTTATAAGGGCTTGGGCGGGAGGTGCAATTGGTGGGTTCTGTTGATGATGGCATCTTGGCCGCGGTCTGAAGAGCGTCGGGCGCTTTCGGTCGTAATTGAGGGCGGCGGCGCGCCTCGGACGCCGAACTATCGCTGCTCAAGTAGGCCTGGGATCGGTGTCGGCACAGAACAGGAGATGCTATCAGAGCGTGCTGCCCTCCTGGCCCGTGGCCAATTCACCCGGGATGTTTGAGGCATGGGATGAAAGGTCGCCGGTTGTCAGGCGATGATATCCGGCGTCAGGCGGTCTTCGATCTGCGCGATCTTGTCCTTCAGCAGCAGCTTTTGCTTTTTCAGCCGTTGCAGGGTCAACTGGTCGGACGTGCCGCGATCCTGCAGGGCGCGGATCGCCTCATCCAGATCGGCGTGTTCGCGGCGAAAAACCTCAAGCTCGACCTTAAGGACTTCGTCCGTTTTCATCGAGATGTCGCTGCGGGCATTCATCCGGGCGATTCCCCATTTGTTGCAGAGCCTTGATCATACACAAGCCCGCCCCCCGCCGCAAAGCCCTTGCACCGCGCAGATCGCATGCCCATATTTCCCTTAGACGGGTCGCCGCAAAGGGGCCCTGACCGACTGTCGCTTAAAGACCAAGGACGTGTCATGACGAAGATGACCCTAGGGGCACACCCCTACATGCTGGGGTTCGAACAGCTGGAACGGTTGCTGGAACGCTCAGCCAAGGCCGGGAACGACGGCTATCCGCCTTTCAACATCGAACAGACATCGGAACGATCCTATCGGATCACACTGGCCGTGGCCGGGTTCCGTGAAGAAGACCTGGCGATCACGCTGGAGGATTCTCAGCTGGTGATCCGGGGGCGACAAAACGACGATGGCGAGGGACGCCATTTCCTGCATCGCGGCATCGCGGCGCGTCAGTTCCAGCGTTCTTTCGTGCTGGCCGACGGGGTCGAAGTGGGTGACGCGATCATGGAGAACGGATTGCTGCACGTCGATCTGACCCGGGTAGAGCCCGAGAAGGTCGTGCAGACGATCAGCATCAAAAGGGGTTAAGTCATGGATGTAGAATACGATTTCAATTCGGGTCCGGCGCGGATCGTTTACGTGCGTCCGGTGAAGGTCGCCGATCTGCCCGAAGAGGTTCAGGAACAGGCCGAAGGGCTTGAACAGCTCTACGCCGTCCATGACGAGGATGGTGAGCGGCTGGCACTGGTCAAAGACCGCGGTCTGGCCTTCGCGCTGGCACGTCAGAACGATCTGGCGCCTGTCACGGTACACTAAGCATTGAATTGGGTGTGGCGGCGTGGTTGAACGCTGTCACATCCGTCGTAATTCTTCCGGCGGTCTTGCGAATACTCAAGATTTGTCCGTCGGGGTTTAAAAGATGTCCGAGCCAGCAATCGCTGTTCTGCCGTATGGCGTGTTGCTGGGGGCCGGTTATCTTAATCTGTCTTGCGATGATCTGGAGTGGCCACTGGGGCAGCCGGATCGTTTGCGGCAGAAGTCCCTGCGCGATATGACGCGCGACGACCACCTGATTGTATACCCTCGTCCAGCCTTGCACTATCGGCCATTGTTCGGACTGAAGGCGCGCGTATCGATGATGGTTCAAGAACCCAGAGCCATCCATTGGGATCACCGTCTTTTATTGCGCGCGTCTTGGCGCAAATTCCATCGTGTCCTGACCCATGATCGTGATTTGATCAGCAAGATACCTAACGGTGTCTTCGTACCTTTTGGCACAACATGGGTGCCCAATTGGCAAGAGCTTGATCTGACCAAAAGCAAAAATTGCTCGTTGATTGCGTCGTCCAAGACCTCGCAGGAAGGGCACAAGCTAAGACATTCTGTCGCCGACTATGTGAAAGCGCAGCAATTGGATGTCGATGTCATGGGCTCTGGCTACCGGTCATTCGAAACGAAGTCGGATGGTCTAGCCTCTTATCGATATTCGGTCGTTATCGAGAATGTGCGAGAGCCTGATTATTTTACTGAAAAACTGCTGGATGCGTTACTGTGTCTGACGGTTCCGATCTACTGGGGCTGTCCTAACATCGGCGGATTATTTCGACACGGCTCCTATGATCATTTGTCACAATGAAACGGATATTTGGGCTGCACTTGGCGCTCTCTCTGACGCGGATTTTGAATCACGTCTTGATGGCTTAAAAGCGCTTCGCCCGGTTGCCGCACCCTACGCCGACCTCCATGGTCGGGCCGCCAAAGCCCTGAGAGACAGCTTGTAATGCGTGCCAAGTTTTCGCCGCTGTCGGTTTCTTTCACGCCTGCGCAGTATCGGGAGTCATAGACTGTGCGGCGCGAAAGTTTTGTCATCGGCGAAACCTCTGTCGCCCCTGGCCAGATGGCGACCGTCGATCTGCCTGTATCGGTTTTGCCGGACCATACGCCCGTCAATCTGCGGGTGATCGTGTTGCACGGGCGTACCGACGGTCCGACGGCATTTGTCAGCGCGGCCATCCACGGGGATGAGGTGATCGGCGTTGAAATCGCGCGGCGACTGATCGGGCAAAAGGCGCTGCGCGGTCTGCGGGGCACGCTTCTGGTGGTGCCGATCGTGAATACCTTCGGGTTTCTGAACCGATCCCGCTATCTGCCGGACCGGCGCGATCTGAACCGGAGTTTTCCGGGCAGCGAAGGTGGATCGCTGGCCGCGCGTCTGGCGCATCTGTTTCTGAACGAAGTCGTGCTGCGCTGTGATTTTGGCATCGATCTGCATTCGGCGGCCATCGCGCGGACAAACCTGCCGCAGATCCGGGTCACCCCCGACGATACCGGATTGATGGAACTGGCCCGCGTCTTTGGTGCGCCGGTGATTATTCCCTCGACTGAACGCTCCGGGTCTTTGCGGGCCGAGGCGCGAGAGCGTGGCGTGAAGACGATCCTTTACGAGGCCGGAGAGGGCCTGCGGATCGACGATCATTCGGCCAAGATCGGCGTCGCCGGTATCCTGAAGGTGTTGCGCCACAGCGGCATGCTGGGCGGGCGTGGTCCCAAAGGCGGGCGCGTGCCGCTGTTGGCGCGGCGGTCCATGTGGGTGCGCGCGCCGCAGGGCGGGTTGTTGACTTGTTATCGTGGTGACGGGGACATCGTGTCCAAGGGGGATATTCTGGCCCGTGTCGCAGGACCTTTTGGTGAAAGCGAAGACGAAATCCGGTCGCCCATTGATGGGCTCGTTGTGGGTCACGCGGTCATGCCCGTAGTGAACGAAGGTGATGCGGTCTTTCATCTGGCTGAAATTGAACGGCCTGTGACGGAAAACGTCGTGCTGGAGGAAATCGCGCAGCATTTGTCACGAGATCCGCTGTTTGACGAAGACGAAATTATCTAGATCGCGCAACTTAGCGCGAATGGAAAAGGCCGGGGTTATGCCCGGCCTTTGTCGTTCGATCAGTGTCTTTGCGGATCAGAAGTTCAGGCTATATCCGATGTTGATCCCGTAATCTCGCGTGTTGCTTAGGACCTTGCCGCCGTCGAGGTCCACGTTCAGCTGACCCCGGCCCGCCGTGTAGCTGAAGCCCATGCCAAGACGCGGGCTGAAGAACGTGTCGCGTACCCCGCCGTCGACGTTGTTGTGATACTCGGCCGCGACCGACAGGTAGGGGCGCAGGGCGTCTTGACCGAACACCGCCTTGGTCCCGATTGACGCGGTGACGTCGCGGATGCTTTTTGCGGCCAGCGCGCCTGCCGCCGGATGATCTTCGCTAAATCCCCGCACCCCAAGCCAGGAATTAATCTCGGTCCCCGACAGCGCGTAGGTCGCGTTGGCCTGCAGGCCGAATGCGCGGCGCGTGGCCTTATAGGTCGTGCCGCCGACGTTGTAATCGGGCTTGGCAAACAGGGCAAAGCCGGTGATGTCGTAGGACTGGCCGATGCCTGCGCGGAAGTAGGGACCGATGCTAAGCGCATCTGCCGTGACCGACACGCCGCCGATGGTCAGGTCCGCCTTGCCTTTGGACACGAACAGACCCAACCGCGTGGTTTCGGCCAGCGTGACGTCGCCGCCCAAGGTGAATTCAAGGTTGCGACCCGTGATGGTGCCGTCGAATTTGCGGCCTTGGAACGCGCCCCAGAAGGTCGTGTCGCTGTTCTGCCCTTGGGTCGAGAAGAAGACCCCGTTCTGGGTGGCGACGATCCCCGGCCCACCGTTCAGGGCAGAGTTGATCGCGGTGTTCACCGCCGTGGTAGAGGTTGCGCCCGCCGCCTTGGACGCGCCGCTTTGCGCGTCGGAGGTTTTCTTAGCCTCTGCGTCATCGTCCGTGCCGGTGCTTGCGGGCGTGCAGCTTGCGGTGACGGTATTCAGGGTTGGTGGATTTGCGGTCAGCTGTAGCTGGCCTTCATCCTGCGACCGGCCTTGGGTGGTTCCGTAGATGGTGAACGTGTAGTTGCCCGCTTGCGTTGCGGTATAGGTCAGCCCATCACAGCTTTGTTGGTCGGTGCACAGAAACGTTGGCTGGACTGGGCCAGAGACGGTGATATTGGCCTCGAGAAAGTTGCCAGAGTACTGGAAAGACGCGGTTTCGCCGGCGGCAAGGCCAGCGCGAAATATACTTCCCTGCGATCCGCCAGAAAAAACAAATGAACTGGATTCGCCGTTACATTGCGGGACACTTGCGGCCATGCTGGATGAAGCCGCGGAAATCCCTGCAATCAAGGTGGCTGCCGACGCAAAGCGGCGCAAGAATGTCGTCATGAAAAGTCCCCCAAAGGACCGAAAATCGGTACCGAATACCTTAAATGACATCGCGAGGCTGACGCTGGGGAAATATTGGGAAACGTTTAAACTGAGTTAATTTTTTGGGGGCCTGTTGTGCCGCGGCCACAAAGCTGCACAGGTTTTAGGCCGCAAAACATGATATTCTTCTTCTGGTTGAAAATACCTCGGGAGGTCCGGAGGGCAGCGCCCTCCGGTTCCCAACGTCGCCTTATTGCGCTGCGATCAGGCCAAGGCTTTCCAGTTTCAGGATCACCTGGTGCGCGCAGTTGTCGACCTCGACATTCTCGGTCTCGACGCGCAGTTCGGGGTCTTCGGGTACGTCGTAGGGGTCGGAAATCCCGGTGAATTCCTTGATCTTCCCTTCGCGCGCCAGCTTGTACAGGCCCTTGCGGTCACGGCGTTCGCATTCTTCAATGTTGGTGGCGACGTGCACTTCGATAAAGGCACCGAATTGTTCGATGTCTTCGCGGACGGCCCGGCGCGTGGCGGCGTAGGGCGCGATGGGGGCGCAGATGGCGATGCCGCCGTTCTTGGTGATCTCGGACGCGACATAGCCGATGCGGCGGATGTTCAGATCGCGGTGCTCTTTCGAGAAGCCGAGTTCCGAGCTGAGGTTCTTCCGCACGATGTCGCCGTCCAGAAGCGTCACCGGACGCCCGCCCATTTCCATCAGCTTGACCATCAGCGCGTTGGCGATGGTGGATTTGCCAGAGCCCGAGAAGCCGGTGAAAAAGACCGTGAAACCTTGGTTCGAGCGGGGCGGACGCGTTTTGCGCAGTTCCGACACCACTTCGGGGAAAGAGAACCACTCGGGGATCTCCAGCCCTTCGGCCAGACGGCGGCGCAGTTCGGTGCCCGAGATGTTCAGGATGGTAACGTCTTCACGGTCCTTGATTTCGTCTGCGGGTTCGTACTGGGCGCGTTCCTGCACATAGACCATGTGCTTAAAGTCGACCATTTCGATGCCCATTTCTTCCTGATGCTCGCGGAACAAATCCTGCGCATCATAGGGGCCGTAGAAATCTTCGCCTGCCGAATTGGTGCCGGGGCCTGCGTGATCGCGGCCAACGATAAAGTGGGTGCAGCCATAGTTCTTTCGGATCAGGCCGTGCCACACAGCCTCACGCGGGCCTCCCATGCGCATGGCCAGGGGCAGAAGCGACATGGTCGTGGTGGACTGCGGGTATTTGTCCAGCACGGCCTCGTAGCAGCGGACGCGGGTGAAATGGTCCACGTCGCCGGGTTTGGTCATGCCGACAACCGGGTGGATCAGCAGGTTGGCCTGAGCCTCACGCGCAGCGCGGAAGGTCAGTTCCTGGTGTGCGCGGTGCAGCGGGTTACGGGTCTGGAAGGCCACGACCTTGCGCCAGCCCAGTTTGCGGAAATAGGCGCGCAATTCGTTGGGCGTGTCGCGGCGGGCGCGGAAATCGTAATGCACGGGCTGTTGGATGCCGGTGACGGGACCGCCCAGATAAACCTTTCCGGCCGTGTTGTGCAGGTAGTTCACCGCCGGGTGTTTCTGGTCGTCGGCGCCAAAGACCTTTTCGGCCTCGTGCGATTTGTTGGGCGTCCAGCGGTCGGTGACCGTCATGGTCCCAAGGATCACACCTTCCTGATCGCGCAGGGCGATGTCTTGACCCAGTTCGATGCTGTCGGCGAAGGTTTCGGACACGTCCAGCGTGATCGGCATCGGCCACAGGGTGCCATCGGCCAGACGCATGTTGTCGACGACGCCATTGTAATCCTCTTCGCTCAGGAAGCCTTTGAGCGGGTTGAACCCGCCGTTCATCAGCAGTTCCAGATCGCAAATCTGGCGCGGGCTCAGGTCCCAGCTGGTCAGATCGGCGGCTTCGACCTTCAGCTTTTGCGCGCTGTCGTAGGACACGAACAGCTCGGGGATGGGGGCGAGGTTGTTTAGCATAAGTGACATCCTGTTTTCTGGTAGTACGAGACCCGGTGCAGAACCTGTCAGCTCGGCATGAAGGGCCTGATATTCGCGGAATTTGCGGGCGAGGAAGCGGTCGGTCAGCCGGTGCTTTTCCGCCGCCCCGCGCGAGGTGAGGCCATAGGAAAAGCGCTGGCGTTTATCGGGGCCGGCGCGGTCGGTGATCTTGATCAACCCGGCCTCCGCCGCCGCGCGCAGTTGTGCATTGATCCGACCCAAAGAGATGCCCGTTGCCTGTGCGATGCCGCGCTGCGACGCCTCTGGCGCCATGTCGACATGGCGCAGCAGGCGAAACAATTCGCTTTCTTCATCAGTGATCGCAGGCGTCTTCGGGGCAGGCACGGCGGGGCTCAATATGTGTTCACGGCTGAACGCTTGTCACTTTTCCATCGCTGCGCAAAGCAATTTTCCCGGAAAAATCGCTGGAAATGGCCCGATTGAGTCCGAAATGTCGCGACCATATTCCAAAGGAAAGGGCCGGGCGCTGTTGGCGGCCCGGCCCTGTCAGGTTCCGAAGAACGGTGTTTCGCATCTGGGGGGACGCCGCGAACGGCGTCCTTTTCTGCGTCCAGCGTTAGAAGTTGGCCGAGAATTTGATGCCAAGGCTCACGGCGCGTGCGTCTTTAAAGACCTCGCCGCCGTTCACGTTGATCGACAGAACGCCCGGCCCAATGTCCGCGTCTAACCCAAGGCCAAGCCGGGGCGATACGCTGCGCGTCACGGTCGCCCCGTCGTTCAAGCGGATGGCGTCAGCGCCGACCGTCAGGCTGGGGCGGATGGCTTGCGTGGGCGCGAAGTCGAATTTCGCGCCGATCGATGCCATAGCCTGGCTGATCGTGCGGGCGCCGCCCGGTGCCGTGGCGGGCAGCTTTTCGCTAAAGCCCGAAACGCCGAGGTAGCCGGTCACCTGCGTCTGCCCTAGGCTATAGTCCATGCCCGCCGTCAGTCCGCCCATGACCCGGTCGGTTTTCCATGTCGCCGCGCCCGAGCGGTAGTCGGGGCGCGCGAACAAAACGTAGGCGTCTAGGGTCACCGTCTCGCCAAGCGCGGTCGAGATATAGGGGCCAACCGCCAAGGCTTCGCTGTCGTAATTGGTGCCGCCGATGGTCACGTCATATTTGCCGTAGGACAGTGCTGCGCCAAGGATCGTCTGCGCCCCGATTTCCCAGTCTGCGCCGAACGTCAGCTCGGCCCCGCCGCCGTCGAGGACGCCGGAAAAGCTGGTGCCGCTGAGGTTGGCCCAGAAATTCGCGCTGCTGTTTTCGCCTTGGGTCGAGATGAACACGCCCTGCGTCGACACGCGCGGTGCACCGCTGCCGCCACGTGATCCGATCGCGTTCCCGATTGCAGTGCCCGACGCGCTGGCCGAACTGGCGCCGGTGGCCGCGACGACTTGGCCCGCCTGCTGGCTGGACGTCGTCGGCGTCGGGGTCGGCGTGCTGCCACCGCCGGTAGAGCCTCCGCCGGTTGATCCCCCGCTTGTTTTCGATGTCTGCGGGCTAGCGCAGCTGCCGTTACATTGCAGGTAGGCGTTGTACGATCCGGACGTCGCGACGCCGGACATGACCATGGTGTAGGTGCCGGACGAGGGCGCGCTGTAGCTGGCCCCGTCACAGGCGGTCACGCCAGAGCAGATTTGCGTGCCGTTGACCGTCAGTGAATGCGAGGCGACGTTGGATTTCGTTTCGCTTTGAAAAAAGACCTGAAGCTGGTCAGAGGCCGCCAAGGTTGCGGTGATCGTCACGGTGGTGCCAGTGTCCTGATAGGGTTCTTGGCTTAGGAAGCCGGACGCGCTGGTCGTCGTCCATGCCATGGCCTGATGCGGCAGCGCCGCGATGGCCAGCGTGGCCGCGGTGGTGGCAAGGATCCGCATCGTTCGCGCGGCCATCAGGCGTCGGCGCAGGTGCGTCATTGGAATAAGCATAAGTAAGGCCCCCAAGCTATGCTGACCCCCGAACGGATCAGCGCCCGGGAATTGAGCGCGGTCGGGGGCGATTCTGAATTGCCCGCAATGATGTGATTGAATTTGCTGCACGATACCATTCCCCGGAACAGGGGGGTGACAAATGGCAGACGGGGGGGCTGCTGCGATCGAATCGTGGCCATGCGGCCCAAAGAAAAACCCCCGACGCAGTGGCCGGGGGTGTGTTCTTAGTGGCCTTCTTCAACCGGGGCGCCGTAGCCCAGAGGTTCGGCCATATCTTTTTCGGGCGCGTCTGCAGGAATATCGTCCTGTTCGGCCAGCCAGCGTTCCGCGTCCAGCGCCGCCATGCAGCCCATGCCAGCAGAGGTCACGGCCTGACGATAGACATGGTCGGTCAGGTCGCCAGCTGCAAAGACGCCGGGAATCGACGTGCGGGTCGAGCCGGGATCGACTTTGACATAGCCGCCGTGGTGCAGTTCCAGCTGGTCTTTGACCAACTCGCTTGCGGGCGCGTGGCCGATAGCGACGAAAACACCCTTGGCGGGGATTTCGCTGATCTCTCCGGTTTCGACGTGTTTGACCTTGATGCCGGTGACGCCCTTGGGATTGTCTTCGCCCACGACCTCTTCCAGCACGTGGTGCCACAGCGGCTCGATCTTGGGGTTCTTCATCAGGCGATCGATCAGGATGCGTTCTGCGCGCAGCTCGTCCCGGCGGTGGATCAGCGTGACCTTGGAGGCGAAGTTGGTCAGGAACAGCGCCTCTTCGACGGCCGTGTTGCCGCCGCCGATGACGACGATTTCCTGACCGCGATAGAAAAACCCGTCACAGGTCGCACAGGCCGACACGCCAAAGCCCTTGTAGGCTTCTTCTGACGGCAGGCCCAGCCATTTGGCGCGGGCACCGGTCGCAAGGATCACGGCGTCGGCGGTGTAGATCGTGCCGCTGTCGCCCTTGGCGGTGAAGGGGCGTTTGGAGAGATCCAGATCAGCGATGATGTCGCCGATGATCTCGCAGCCCATTTCCTTGGCGTGGGCTTCCATCCGAACCATCAGGTCGGGGCCCTGAACCTCGGTATCGCCGGGCCAGTTTTCGACTTCGGTCGTGGTGGTCAGCTGGCCGCCGGGTTCGATGCCTTGGACAAGGATCGGGTTCAGCATGGCGCGGCTGGCGTAGACACCGGCGGTGTAGCCCGCGGGGCCAGAGCCGATGATAAGAACCTTGGTGTGGCGGGTGTCGGACATGGGCTGCGCTCCGGGTTCGGGAAGGATCGCGCCTATGTAAGCACCGGGGGCAGGGGCCGCAACCGCCTGTGGTGTCGCATTGCTATGGGCAGGGCGAATGTCTGGGCCTTCGGTCGTGCAGGCCAAATGTTGCGCGGCGGCGAAATATTATTGCGCGCGCCATGGCCGCTGCTATAACAAACGCAAATTCAGGAGGCGAATGATGGCGGGCACCCGTCTGGACGCGATTGACCGAAAGATTCTGGCCGAGCTGCAGGCCGATGGCCGTATGACCAACGTGGAATTGGCCAAGCGCGTGGGTATTTCCGCGCCGCCCTGCCTGCGTCGAGTACGGACCTTGGAAGAGTCGGGCTTTATCAAGGGCTACCACGCACAGGTCGACAGTCGCGAGTTGGGCTTTGAAGTGCAGGTCTTTGCCATGGTCGGGCTGGTCAGTCAGGCCGAGTCGGACCTGTCGGCCTTCGAGGCCAAGTGCCGTGACTGGCCGCTGGTCCGCGAATGCCACATGCTGAACGGTGAGGTCGATTTCATCCTGAAATGCGTGGCGCCTGATCTGTCGACCTTTCAGTCTTTTTTGACGGGTCAGCTGACCTCGGCCGATAATGTGGCCAGCGTGAAAACTTCGCTGGTGATCCGCGGTGCCAAGGATGAACCGGGCGTGCCCTTCGATATTCTGGAAGAACGGTTAAGCCGAACGGCTTGATTCAGGCCGCTGGCCGGGCCGTGTTGGTTCGAGAGAGCCAGACCCCCTTATCTTCGAACGCGCCGCGACTAAGTGGGCCGCCCGACGGCACGTCGGGCTGAGCCGCGTCGATTTGCAGATGTCTGCGAGCAGTTACCTAGCGGACCCTCCGGCGGCGCTATCGCGCGCCGCCCGGGCTGATCGCTGCACTCGATACGACCAAAGTTGCCGAGGCGATCGTCAGCCGCGCCTATGCCGCAGCGCCGCCCAAGGCGTCCATCGTCAGCCGTGGGTGAGCCAGACGACCGAAATCAGACGCGCGGCGCAGGTGAGGGAACATGGACATGAACAGATCGCGGGTGTGATAGCCCATCTGTTCCAGCAGGGTCATTCCGGGGTGGAACGTCTCCATGTCCAGCCCGCCGACGCGGATGGTGCCGTGGCGGCGCAGGGCAATGTGATAGGTGTCGATGGCCATGCGGGGGGCGATGGCGATCACCGAATCGCCGTCGATGAAATCGCGCAACGGGGTATAGGCCAGTTTATCCCCGCTATCATAATGCGCGCCTGACGGACGGTGCAGCATGCGAGCCCCGGGGCCAGCCAGAATATCCATGGCGGGCTGCGCAGGGCCGAAACGGCCTGCGGTCACGCGGGTCAGGAATGGGGTCGAATTGGGTGTGACGACGTGGGTCATAATGCCGATCCACATGACCTCTTGGGCGCCACGTTCGCGGGTGACGACCTTCATGCCGGGTCGCAGGTCTTCGACGGCGACCTCTCCGGCGGCGGTGGTGATCAGGGACCCGTGGGCAAAGGCGGTAAAGGCGCTTTGGAAATCGGGCGTGGCGGGCGCACGGACCTCGCGGTCTTCGATGCGGCCCGCGTCGTTCATGTACATCACCTGATAGGGACGCAGAACAGGGGTCGTGCTGGTGGCGTGGGACAGGTTGTCCGACAGGGAATTGGCAACCGCAAAGTGCGGTTTCATGGGGGCGGTCATGCGTAACACCTTTAACTGGCGTCACATCTGCGTCGGCCCCCACCGACAACCCAGAAGGACTCTGTGGCTTTGATGGGATCAATGTTCACGATGCCGGGTGCATCTGTCAAAAATTAGAACCGATTGGTCGCGTGGCGTGGGCAATGCGGATTTTATGACCGGGATTGTCGACGGCTAAGCCGCTAATTGTGCCGCATTTGCCCGTAACACGCATAGCGCGACTTGATTCGGGGCGGCGGTGTCAGAGGGTGAAAATCCGGACGCAAAAAAGGGGACGGCGCGAGCAGCTACCATCCCCTCTTGCGGCGCGATCTGGGGGCATTGATCGCGCCCCGCCTGACGTTTGGCCAGACGGTATGTCGTGTCCGGCAAAGAGCCGGACGAAATTCTTGGGTCAGGCGGCCTGACGCTTGGTTTCGGTCCGCAGACGGCGGGCGACGGCGGCACGGTTGCCGCGCTGATAAGGAAGCTTGACGTCGGTCGCTTTGGCGGTGGCGACAACAGTCTGGATCCAGCGTTTCTGTTTCGTCTTCATCGGGCTTATCCCTTTCAATCTGCTCGTCTTTCGACATCTGCCGGATGTTCCGGTCGTTGAAGTCTTTATGACCCCGGTTTGGGGCCGCAGTAGGACGAATAGGGGCGATTTGAAGAAATCTTCGGGCAGGGGCCGATGAATTGCGGCAACTGGGCAGGCCCCTTAATTTACGAAGGTTAAGGGGCGAACGGGCCAGAATATTTCGGCAGGAATGGGGCAGACCGCGGACCTCAAGGCACGCGGACACGCGGATCAGATTCGGATGGTCGAGATCAGGCGCCCGTAGTCGGCTTCTTTCGCGTGGGTGGTGCGACGGTAGGAATAAAACCGCTGCGGATCGGAGTAGGTGCAGTGACCCGTCCATTCCGCATCCGCAATCCCGGCTTCGCGCAGGCGGTGCAGCCCGAAAGACGGCAGGTCGAAATGCATCCGGTCCCCGTCGCCACCGGCGAAGAACCGGGTGTAGTCGGGATCTTCGTCGACGAACCGGTCGAAAAACTCGGGGCCGACCTCGTAGGCGCGCTGGCTGATGGTGGGTCCGATCACGGCGCGGATTTCATGACGTTCGGCGCCAAGGCCGATCATCGCGTCGATTGTCGCCTCAAGCACACCGTCGATGGCGCCTTTCCAGCCTGCGTGCGCCGCGCCGATCACGTTGTTTTCCGGATCGCAGAACAGCACTGGCTGGCAATCTGCCGTCAGAATGGCCAAGGCCACGCCGGGGCGGTTGGTCACCATGGCGTCGGCTTCGGGGTGGTCGTCTTCGGCGTCCACGACAGTCACGGCATCGGCAGAGTGGACCTGACGGATGGTCACCAGATGACGATCAGGCACCCCCATGGCCAGCGCAACCCGCGAACGGTTGATTTCCACAATCTCGTTCTGGTCCGAAGACCCGTAGCCGCAGTTCAGCCCCGCAAAAATACCCGAGGACGCCCCGCCCTTGCGGGTAAAGAACCCGTGGCGGTAGGGCGCGAGGTTGCGCGAGGTGATGGTTTCCAGCGTCATTCTGTCGTGCGTCCGGGATCCGTGGTTCCTGCAAGATGCGGTTGGTCGGGAGGCGTAAGGCCAAGCACTTTGAACAAGGTTCCCATTTCCTGCGGGTGGGTCAAGCGACGATGTGCGGCAATGTGGGATTGCAGCGCATCCCCGGACATGCGCCGGGCCAGCGCTTCGGCCCTTGCCGTGATGCCCAAGCGTTCCAGAAACACGCCCTGAGGGGTCATGGCGCTGGGTTTCGCGGGGGTGGCGGCCAGCGCCAAAGCTTCGAAATCGACATGCGCCGTCAGGTCTGCCTCACCGGGCGCGTCCAGCGGAGACACCGGTTGATGCGCTTGCACGGCTTGGAACGTGTCGCCCTTGGATCGCCAGTCACCATAGTCGATGATCAGCGCCGCGCCGCCGTGGGTCGCGATGCGCTGGCCAAGCGTGGCGGCGATGGGGGCGGCGTCTGGGCAGACCTCGACCACGTCGCCGTCGGCGGTGTCGTCCAGCCGATGCGCGAGTTCGGGCAGGGGCAGCGGGGTCGTCAGCGCAAAGGTCAGGGCGTCCCCGTCCGTCGTGACAACCCGTTCCGCCCAGCCCTGACCCTGACGCTGGAACTGTCGGATTGGCAGGGCGTCGAAAAATTCGTTGGCAACGAAATACAGCGGACGTTTGGGCAGATCGTCAAAGCTGGTCGTCCAGGCGGGGGTGTAATCGGCCAGCGTATCGGCCTGAATATTGCGCAAGGTGGGCGAGGCTTCGATCAGAACCAGACGCATCGCATCGTGGAACCCCGGCACTCCGCGCGTGGCGCGCAGCAGGTCGGCCATCAGCGTCCCGCGGCCCGGTCCGGCCTCGGCCAGGGTAAAGGGGCTGGGGCTGCCTTGGTCCATCCAAGCTTGGGCAAGGGCAAGGCCCACGACCTCACCGAACATCTGACTGACCTCGGGCGCGGTGATGAAATCGCCCTTGGTGCCCAAAGGATCGCGCGTGGCATAATAGCCGTGATCGGGGTCCAGCAGGCAGATATACATATAGTCCGCTATGGTCAGCGGCCCCTGCAGGCTGATCCGTTGCCGGATACGATCGGTCAGGCTTGTCACTTCCATTGGCGACGGCCCAGCAGGATCAGGGTCAGGCCAATCGCCACCATCGGCAGAGACAGCAGCTGGCCCATGGTGATGCCGATGGTATCGGTCAGGCGCAGAACGTGGCCAAGCGGGTTATCTTCGGTGATGAACTGCGCATCGGCCAGACGGAAAAATTCGACGATGAACCGCGCGATGCCATAGCCCGCAAAGAACGTGCCGGCGATCAGCCCGGGTTTCTTCAGCGCCTTGTACCCGAACGCCAGCGTCAGCAGGACGGCGCCCAGCAACAGGCCTTCCAACCCGGCCTCGTACAACTGGCTGGGGTGGCGGGCGCAGGGCGCGTCGTCACACAGCGCGTAGGGTCCGGGGAAGATCACCGCCCATGGAGCGTCAGAGGGGCGGCCCCACAGCTCGGCGTTGATGAAATTGGCGATGCGGCCCAGCATGATGCCCACCGGGGTGGACAGGGCCAGAAGGTCCGCGGTCTGCATCTTGGGGATCGCGTTACGGGCGCAAAATATCCACGTGGCGACGACGACACCCAGAAAGCCGCCGTGAAAGGCCATGCCGCCCTGCCAGATCATGGGGATTTCCAGAGGGTTCCGCAGGTAATAACCCGGCTGGTAGAACAGAACAAAGCCTAGCCGCCCGCCGACCACGACCCCCAGAATGATCCACGTCAGCAGATCGTCCAGCTGCTCCTTGGTCATGGGGCGCGTGTCTTGGGGCCAGAGCGCAGGCCGGCTAAGCGCACGACGGGCGATCATCCAGCCCAGCAGAATGCCCACGATATAGGCCAGCGCGTACCAGCGCAGGGCAAATTCCATTCCGCCGATCTGGATCGAAAACAGCTCGGGCGAGATATCGGGGAAGGGCAGGACATGAGCGATCATAGGCGTGACATGCCTATGCGCGCGCGGGGAAGTCAACAGGGGCCGGGGCTTGTGAAGCGGCGGGGTGCGGCCCATATAGGAGCAAAGCGATATTGGAGACGGCCATGCAAACCCGATCGAAATTTTTTGACGATATGTCCCAGTTGATGACCAACGCCATGGGCGTGGCGCAGGGGGCAAAGGACGAGGCAGAGACCGCGTTCAAATCCGCCATCGACCGCTGGCTTGCGGACCGCGATTTCGTCACGCGGGAAGAATTCGACGCTGTGCGCGCCATGGCGCAGAAGGCGCGGGAAGAGAACGAGGCGCTGAAGGCACGTCTGGATGCGCTTGAGGCGAAGGGCTGAAGTTCAAGCTACGCCGTTTGAGTGATTCAAGGCCGCGCGGGGGACTGCGCGGCCTTTGATTTTGTTGCGGTGTTTTATCGTCGCCGAAGTCGATCAGATGTCCCGCCCGGGGTTGCCCTCCGTGAAGATGAGCGACGTTCACCTTCGTTGGGGGTCGCTTTTCCCCAGATTCGCCGCTCTATCCTTGGTTGATCCGTCACACCGCTGTCATATTCATCAAATGGCGTGCCTATTCTTGGGCTATTCTTGCGGCTATCCACAACTTCCTGCGGTTATCCCCAATAATTTGCTTGCCACATCGCTTCTGGCCCCTCACCATATCTCGTATGGGGCGCGGGAAATCGCCCAGCCCCTAGAGCAGGCACCTAGCGCTTGGGGCGCTTCCGACGCCCCCGCGCTACAACCAAAAAGAGGTGGCGCAATGGCATTGTCCGAGCAGTTCCTGACTGAAGAACTTCATCCTATCGACATCGTCGAACATCTGGCCGAACACCATGAATGGGATTTCGACCGGATCGGAGACGACCAGATCGCGATGGCCGTTGAAGGTCAGTGGCGCACCTATTCCGTGACCCTTGCATGGTCACATTACGATCAGACCCTGCGTCTGGTCTGCACGTTTGAAATGGAGCCGCCCGAAGAGGCCCTGCCGGGTCTTTACGAGCTGCTGAACCTGATCAACGACCAATGCTGGGCCGGGTCTTTCACCTACTGGGCCGAGCATAAGCTAAGCGTCTTCCGTTACGGCCTCGTGCTGGGCGGCGACCAGATGGCAAGCCCGGAACAGATCGACACGATGATCTCGTCCGCCGTTATCTCGGCGGAACGGTTCTACCCGGCGATGCAGCTGAACATCTGGGGCGGGCAAAGCCCTGCCGATGCGATGCAGGTCGCCATTGCAGAGGCCTACGGGCGCGCCTAGTCTGATCCCGAAACGGGGGCGCGAACCTAAGGCGCCCCTGATCTGAGGGAGCAAGACATGCAAGATGCAGTGGCCCGCAAGGGTCTGGTCCTTGTCGGCTGCGGCAAGATGGGGGGCGCGATGCTCTCTGGTTGGTTGAAGGGCGGGCTGCCCGGCTCCAGCGTCTGGGTCAAAGACCCGAACCCGGCTGATTGGTTGACGACCGCCGGGATCAATCTGAACAGCGATTTTCCTGACGCGCCCGCCGTGGCGATCATTGCGGTCAAACCGCAGATGATGGGCGATGCGCTGCCGCAGGTCGCGGCTTTGGGTGGTGGCGATACGCTGATCATCTCGGTCGCTGCCGGTACGCCGATTTCCAGGTTCGAAGACGTCTTTGGTTCAGACACGCCGATCATCCGCGCCATGCCCAACACACCCGCTGCGGTGGGGCGGGGGATCACGGCGATCATCGGCAACGCCGCTGCGACAGACGCCCATTTGGATATGGCCGAGGATCTGCTGTCCGCCGTTGGTCAAGTTGTGCGGCTTGAGGCGGAACACCAGATGGATGCGGTGACGGCCGTGTCTGGTTCTGGCCCCGCGTATGTGTTCCACCTGATCGAAACGCTCGCCGCTGCAGGAGAGGCCGAGGGGCTAAGCCCCGAATTGGCCATGGCTTTGGCCAAAGCGACCGTGGGCGGCGCTGGCCAATTGGCCGAGGATGCTGACGAAGATCCCAGCCAGTTGCGCGTCAACGTCACCAGCCCCAATGGCACCACGCAGGCCGCGCTAGAGGTTCTGATGGACGGGGTCAGTGGCTTTCCCGGTCTGATCCGCCGCGCCGTACAGGCTGCCGCCGACCGATCAAGGGAGCTTGGCCGTGACGGATGAGATCAGCTTTGACGATTTCCTGAAGGTCGATATCCGCGCGGGCAAGGTCGTCCGGGCCGAGCCGTTCCCCGAGGCGCGCAAGCCCGCGATCAAGCTGTGGATCGATTTCGGACCCGAGATCGGAGAGAAGAAGACCTCGGCCCAGATCACCGCGCATTACACGCCTGATGCGCTGGTTGGCAAGATGGTCATGGCGGTGGTGAACTTTCCCCCGCGCCAGATCGGCCCTTTCATGTCCGAAGTGCTGACATTGGGCGTCGCGGACGCGGACGGCGGGATCGTTCTGGTGACCCCTGACAAGGACGTCGCGGCAGGGGAGCGGATGCATTGAAACGTGTTCTGATCAGCCGACCGATGCCGCCCCAAACGCTGGCCGCGGCAGAAGAATTGTTCGACGTCGAAGTGCGCCCGTCGAACAAACCGATGAGCAGTGGGGAATTGCGCGCGGGCTTTGCGGTGTACGACGGGATGATGGTCACCTTGGGCGATACGATCACGTCTGAAACGCTGGCCGATTTCGGACGCCCTCGGTGCAAGATTGTTGCGAACTTCGGTGTTGGGTACAACCACATCGACGTGGCGGCCTGCGCGGCGCATGGGGTGACCGTGTCGAATACGCCCGGCGCGGTGACAGATGCCACGGCAGATATCGCGATGACCCTGATGCTGGCGACAGCAAGGCGGGCCGGCGAAGGCGAACGGCTGGTCCGCGCGGGCAAGTGGGAAGGCTGGCATCCGACGCAACTGCTGGGGATGCATGTCACCGGCAAGACCGTCGGGATCGTGGGCATGGGCCGCATCGGTCAGGCAATTGCGCGGCGCTGTCACTTTGGGTTCGGCATGTCGGTGATCTACGCCAACCGGTCCGACAAGGCGGTGGATTTTACTGCCACGCAGATGCCCTTGGATCAGGTCGCCGCCAAGGCCGATGTGGTCATTGTCGCCGCCCCGGGCGGAGAAGAAACGCATCACCTGATCAATGCGGATGTGCTGGGCTCCATGCAGCCCCATGCCATTCTGGTGAACATCGCGCGCGGTAATATCGTGGATGAAGCCGCGCTGGTCGCTGCGCTGAGCGCAGGCAAAATCGGTGGCGCGGGGCTGGACGTGTATGAACACGAACCCAAGGTCAGCCCGGAGTTGCTGAAGATGGAGAACGTGACCCTGTTTCCGCATCTTGGCACCTCGTCCCAAGAGGTGCGGGAAGAGATGGGGTTGATGGCTGTCGAAAACCTGCGGGCTTATTTCGCGGGCGAGGCTGTGCCGAACCGGATCGATTGATCCTTATCCCACGCGGTCTTATTCGATCACGGCCACATCGACCGATTGGTCGCTGGTCTGATCGCCCGCCCCGCGCATGGCCCCCACCACGGGGGCCACGTCGTCGTAATCGCGCCCGTAGCCGATGGTGATGTAGTCAGAGTTCACGGCCTGATCATTGGTCGGATCAAATTCGATCCAGCCGATTTCCGGCCCGACCCAGGCGCTGACCCAGGCGTGCATGGCATCGACGCCCACCAGCTTTTCCTTGCCGGGGGGCGGGAAAGTCCGAAGAAAACCGGACACGTAGCCTGCCGGGATGCCGAGGCTGCGCAGGCAGGTGATCATGATGTGCGAAAAGTCCTGACAGACGCCCGCGCGCTTGGCAAAGGCTTCGGCGGTCGGGGTGTCGACGGTGGTCGCCTCTTCCGAATAGGTCATCGTGTCGTGGATGGCGCTGCCGATGATCTGAACCGCTTCGGCCGCCGTGATCCCCGGTTGCATTAGGTCGCGGGCGAAGGTCGCGATCTCTTTGATCTGCGGGGCCCGGCGGGACGGTGCGGTGAAATGCAGGGGCGACTGCGCGCTGACGTCGCGCGATGCGTCCAGTTCCCTGTCCAACCGATCCAGCGGGGTGGCCAGCGATAAAAGCGGCGCGGTGCTTAGGCGTTCCACCTGCACCGACAGCGCGATCTTCACCTCTTCGATGGGGTAATCCCACATGGCCGAAGTCACGGCGTTACCGAAGAAATCCGTGAACCCAGTTTTTTCCGATGGCGTTGGGGTCAGCGCCAGCGTCCAATTTCCCAGTGTTTGAAGGCCGGGAATGTCGCGGGGCAGGATGCGCAGCAGGTTGCGCGTCCGGTCGGTCGGATGGGTGTAGTCGTAGTCGATGCGCAGGGTGATGTCGTACTGCATGGTTATCTCAGGTGCGCTTCGGCCAGACGGTCGCTGGCGCGGCCAAGGGCCATGCGCATCTGATCCAAAACCTCTGGCGTCAGGTCACCGGGGGCAAGGATTTCCAACTGTGTCCGCACGGGTAACAGTTCGCGCACAATGGGTGTGGGCCGGTTCGACAGGGTCGCGCCGGGCAGGTCCATGGCAAGCTCCTGCATTTCGCGGATCTGGAACAGGACCGACCGTGGGTTGCCGGTGTCCTGCGCCAGAAGGTCGATCACGGATTCGCGGCTGGCCCCCATGGCATAGCGGCGGCGATGGGTCATCGTGCCATCCGCGACCTCAAGCGCCACGTCCAGCGCGCCTTCGGGGGTATCGGGGGCCGCGAAGGTCTGCAAGGTCGCGGCAAGGCTGTCGGCCCGTTCAACCGCGCGACCGATCGACAGGAACCGCCAGCCGTACACGCGGTAAATGTTGTCTTTGACCACGCCGGAAAAGCCCGCCGTTTTGCGCAATAGCACCGACATGGCGCGGGCCGCATCGTCGCCCGGCTGCGCGGTGTCGACCATCTGCGCCGTGGTTTTCACGAGATCGTTCAGCGCGAACCAGCCGTCCATCGAAAACCTGTCCCGCACCTTGGAGGCACAGTTATGCGCCGCATACAGCCTGTCACGCAGGCCGCGGGGGATGGTTTCGGTTGCGTCTATGTCGACGTCATCCAGTGCCTCTGCGATCAGGGTTAGCAGCGGGTCTTCCGGATTGTCGGTCATCGCCAGACGCTGGTGATAGGCGCGCAGAAGGCGGGCGCTGTCTTCGAACCGGACGATGTAGCGCCCCAGCCAGAACAGGTTGTCCGCCGCCCGTGACGGCAGCGCCGCGCTTTCCGTGCGGACGCGTCGCTGACCGGTGGGGTCGGGGTCTGATCGCGGGCTGGCCGGTTCCGGCACACGGCTGTCAGAGATGATCTGCACATCCGCCACGCTGCCGCCGCGCTGCATCGCAAGCGCCGTGCTGTCGCCTTCGGGGCCGATCCGGGCGTAGCCGCCTTTCAGGAACTGCCAGCCGGTTTCTGTGCGGGCGGCAAAGACGCGGACAGTCATCGGGCTGGGCGCCAGACGAGGGCCATCCGGCGTTTCGCGCCACGTTGGCGTGGTGGACAGGCTGACCGCCTCTTGGCCCACCAGATCGGGCGAGGGGGCGTCGAGCATCGACAGGATCTCGGGCTCTGTCCCCAGAACGGTTTCGGAATTGCTGTCGAAGGGCAGGTCCACCGACATGGCGGGCGCGATCAGCATGCGGTGGACGTTGTCACGCAGGTATCCGCGCGCGATTTCGTCGCCGCACCACCATGTGGCAATGTTGGGCAGGGCGAGCGGCTGGCCGGTCAACACTTCGCTGATGCGGGGCAGGAAGGCCATCATGGCGCGGGTTTCCAGAACGCCCGCCCCAAGTGCATTGACCATCGCCAGCGATCCCGATCGGATCGCGTCCATCAGGCCCGGCACGCCGATCTGGCTGTCGGGATTCAGTTCCAGCGGGTCGGCATAGGCGCTGTCGATCCGCCGCCAGAGCAGGCCAAGCGGCACGGGTCCGTCGATGGTGCGCACCATCGCCTGCCCGTTTTTGACGGTGATGTCTTCGCCTTCCAGCAGCAATAGGCCAAGGTAGCGGGCGATATACAGATGTTCGAAAAAGGCATCGTTGGCGCGGCCCGGGGTCAGCAGCCCGACCTGATGGGCCTCGGTCCGGTTCGCGGTGGCCAGTTTGGTCAGCGTACGGCGGAAGTTTTCGAAGAACCCGGCAAAGCGGTGGGTATAGGCGCGGGGGTAGTCTTCGTTAAAGACCCGGCGCATCGCCATCCGGTTTTCCAGCGCAAAGCCCGCGCCAGACGGGGCCGAGGTTCGGTCGCCCAATACAAACCAGCTGCCATCCGGGGATCGCCCGATTTCGAACGCCAGAAAGTGCAGGTAGTGCCCACCGCGCGGCTGGACGCCGACCATGGGGCGTTTCCAGTGGACGTTTTCCGTAATCAGCCGCGGGGGTAGGTGGCCATCGGCCATCAGGCGGCCGGGACCGTAGAGGTCCGCCATGACCGATTCCAACAGGTCGGCGCGCTGCTCCAGCCCGCGGCAGATCTGATCCCATTCAGTTTCGTGCAGCAGGACCGGAATGTTGGACAGGGGCCATTCGCGTTCGTCCAGCGCGTCGTCTGAATACTGCCGGAAATACACCCCCGCATCGCGCAGATAATGCCGCGACCGTTCGAATTTGGCGCGCAGTTCTTGTTCCGACAGGTTGGTCAGGGTTTGGACAAAGGGCCGCCAGACAGGACGCATGGTTCCGGCGCGGTCGAACAATTCGTCCGCGGCGTTCCCCGATACCTTATAGTCGGCAAGCAGCGGGCTGCTTGCGTCGGTCTGAGTCGATTTGTCCATGGGCCTCCGGTTAAGTGCTTAACCCAATCCGGGCGGGCGACGAAGGTCAAGGGTCATCGGGAATTCAGGATGCGGCGTTTCCGGCGCCGGGCGGTAATCCTTGGGCGTGTAGCCGTGCGGTTCGAACCGGGCCAGGCGGCGTGCCTCTGCCTCATACCCGTTGATCGGGAAGGTGTCGTAGTTGCGCCCGCCGGGGTGGGCGACGTGATAGGTGCAGCCCGCAATCGCGCGGCCCGTCCACTCATCATAGATGTCAAACACCAAGGGCGCGTTAACGGGCAGGGTGGGGTGCAGCGCCTCGGCGGGTTGCCACGCCTTGAAACGAACACCGCCCACCGACACGCCGGACGTCAGTGTTTTCGCCATCGGCACAGGCCGCTGGTTGCACATCACGCTATAGCGATCCTGATGCAGCGTGGTCAGTTTAACCTGCATCCGTTCGACCGAGCTATCGGTATAGCGGACGGTTCCGCCAATCGCGCCCATTTCGCCTAGCACATGCCACGGCTCCAGCGCCTGACGCACCTCAAGGTGCACGCCGTCGGTTTCGATCTGACCGCAGAAGGGGAAGCGGAATTCGGACTGCGCCTCAAACCAGACGGGATCAAGGTCATAGCCGTGATCGCGCAGATCGTTCAGAAGGCTTAGGAAATCTTCCCACAGATAGTGCGGCAGCATGAAACGGTCATGCAGGACAGTGCCCCAGCGGACAGGGCGGCCCACCACGGGGCTTTCCCAGCAGCGCGCGATGATGGCGCGCAGCAAGACCTGTTGGGCCAGCGACATACGGGGATCGGGCGGCATTTCGAACCCGCGGAATTCGACCAGGCCAAGGCGGCCTGTGGGCCCGTCGGGTGAGAAGAGTTTGTCGATGCAGATCTCGGCGCGGTGGGTGTTGCCGGTGACATCTGTCAGCATGTTGCGCAGCAGGCGGTCGACCAACCAAGGTGGCGGTGGCGTGCCCATGTCCGGCGACTGGATCTGCGCCAGCGCAATTTCCAGCTCGTACAGCGTATCATGCCGCGCCTCGTCGATCCGCGGGGCCTGAGAAGTCGGGCCGATGAACATGCCGGAAAAGAGGTAGGACAGGCTGGGATGCCGCTGCCAGATCAGGATCAGCGATTTCAGCAGGTCGGGACGCCGCAAGAAGGGGCTATCGCCCACGGTGGCCCCGCCAACGACGACGTGATTGCCGCCGCCCGTGCCGGTGTGGCGACCGTCGATCATGAACTTGTCGGCGCCAAGACGCGATGTGCGGGCCTCTTCATAGATCGCTTCGGTCGTGGCGACGCAATCATTCCAGCTGTGCGCGGGGTGAATGTTCACCTCGATCACGCCCGGATCGGGCGCCACGCGGATGACGTTCAGGCGGGGATCGGACGGGGGCGAGTAGCCTTCGATATGGATAGGCAGGTCCAGTTCGGCAGCGGTTTCTTCGGCGGCGGCGATCAGTTCCAGATAGTCCTCTAGCCGGTCACAGGGCGGCATGAAGAGACAGAGTTTCCCGTCGCGTGGTTCAATCGCGATGGCGGTGCGGACAGCGCCGATCCCTTCATAGCCTTCCTCGGGCTCACCGCCCTGAGGGATCACGGTCTGGCGGTCACCTTCGGCCTCGGCCACGGCGCGCTTGGGCTGCGTATGCCCCTTGGATTCCTCCGGCATCATGCGGGCACGCTCGTCCGCTTCTTCTGCCTCGATCCGCGCGATTTCTTCGTCGACCAGCTTGCGGCGCTGGGCGATTTCAGCGTGGAAATCGGGCAGCGGTTCAACCGGGGCAGAATTATCGGCAGGGTAGGAATAGGGGTAATGCGCAGGCGCGATATGGGGCAGCGATCCCAGTGGCAGGCGGAACCCGACGGGGCTGTCGCCGGGCACAAGGAACAGCTTGCCGCGCCGGGGCCGCCAAAGCTCTGATTGCCACTTCGATGCCTTGCCCTGCCAACGCTGGATCGGCAGGACATAGCCCGCCGCCTCGGTCAGGGTGCGGTTGAAGACGCGGGCGTATCGCGCACGGTCTTCGGGGTTTTTCAGCTTGGAGTTTTCCGGCGTCACGTTTGACGGCAGGTTCGCCTCTTTCAGGATCCATTCGGCAGGGTCCTCATAAGCGGGCTGGGCGTAGTCGGATTCCAGCCCCAAAGCCTCGGCAAAACGGCCCATGAACTGGCCCGCAGCTTCGGCCGTGGCTTTGCCGGTATCGCTTTCTTTGGCGATCAGGTCGGTGTTCTTCCAAACCGGCTGACCATCCAGCCGCCAATACAGCGAAAAGGTCCAGCGCGGCAGGCTTTCACCGGGATACCATTTGCCCTGACCGTAATGCAGGAAGCCGCCCGGCGCGAAGCGGGTCTTCAGCTTGCGGATCAGCGTATCGGCTAGACCGCGTTTGGTGGGGCCCACCGCGTCTGTATTCCATTCCTCGGCCTCGAAATCATCGATCGAAACAAAGGTCGGCTCTCCGCCCATGGTCAAGCGCACGTCGCCTTTTTGCAGACGTTCATCGACGTGATGGCCAAGCGCGTTCAGCCTTTCCCATGCCTCGTCCGAGAAGGGTTTGGTGATGCGCGGATGTTCGGCCACGCGGGTGATCTGCATGTCGAAGTTGAAATCAACCTCGGGGGCGCCTGCGGAGGAAAAGCCGCCGACGATGGGCGCGGCGTTCTGATAATGCGGCGTGGCGGCCAGTGGGATATGGGATTCGCCGGTCATCAGGCCAGAGGTCGGGTCGAACCCGATCCAGCCCGCGCCGGGCAGGTAAACCTCGACCCAAGCGTGCAGGTCAGTGAAATCGTGATCTGTACCAGAAGGGCCATCCAGCGCCTCTAGATCCGGCTTCAGCTGGATCAGGTAGCCGGATACGAAGCGCGCGGCAAAACCAAGGTGGCGCAGGCATTGCACCAGCAGCCAAGACGAATCGCGGCAAGAGCCGGAGCCGATGGAAAGCGTTTCCTCGGGCGTCTGCACCCCGGGCTCCATCCGGATGGTGTATTCCACACGATCAGAGACCTGCCGGTTCAGCCCGACCAGAAAATCCACCGTCCGCGCTTCAGTCTGATCCACACCGGCAAGGAATTGTTCGACCATCGGGGTCATCGGCTCTGGCTTGCGATAGATCGACAGATCCTGCGTCAATTCCTCGGGATAATTGAACGGCCATTCCTCGGCCGTTTCATCGACGAAGAAATCGAACGGGTTGTAGACGGTCATATCGGCGGTCAGGTCGACCTCGATCTTAAATTCACGCACGGGTTCGGGAAACACGAAGCGCGCCAGCCAGTTGCCATAAGGGTCCTGCTGGTGGTTCACGAAATGCCCGCCCGGGCTGACCTTGAGCGAATGGGAAATCACCCGCGTCCGCGAATGGGGCGCGGGTCTTAGCCGGATGATCTGCGGCCCGAGCGTAACGGGGCGATCATATTTGTAGTGCGTCAGATGATAGATGCTTGCGTGAATCGCCATGGGCCTGCCTGCTTTGATCGTCCCCAGAGTGCGCCGGGGACGTTGCGGATGGTATGTCGTGATGACCTACCACGGTAAAGCAGACAAGGATCATTGCAACCTTGCCGTTTTTTTCAGCAGCTTAGCCGGGCATGGCTCGCATCAGATGCTGATGCGCAAAGGCCATTTTCTGCCGAACGCCGTCGGCCAGAACAAAGGGGTAGATGTCGGGCAGATCCATCGCGCGGTTGACGTGGTTGATGGCGATCGAGATTTCCACGGCGCGACTGACAAGGCGGTCGGTGTCTGCATCGGTATAGGCGTCGTAACCGGGCACTACGCCGCCGGGCAGGGCCAGTTGTGCCGCGCCCGCGCTGTCGACCATGTCCACAAGGTGCAGCAGGTGGGCGATGGTTTCGGCCCAGTCTTCGTGCGGATGGGCGGTGGCATAGCTGGTAATGTGATGGTGCCCCGCAGGTTGGGGATTGGCGTAATGGGCTTGCAACGCCTCGCCATAGTCGGCGCGTTCGTCGCCGAAGAGGTCACGGAAACCTGATAGGAAGTCCGGGGTCTCGGCCAGACGCAGGAAGAGGAAGTGCGCGATTTCATGTCGGATATGACCGGTCATGGTGCGATATAGCTCGCCCAGTTCTTCCTGCCGTTTGGCCAGCACGGCATCACTGGCTTCGGTCACGTTGATGGTGATCTCTCCGTCCGCGTGGCCCATGGTGACGTCTTCGCGGCCTTGAACGGTCTGTTCCGACAGCATCAAGAAGGACGGGCGTGCCCCGGTGTCGCGGTGGTCGAACCAGCCCCACCGGCCAAGGTTCGCCAGAACCCAACGTTTGGCATATTCGCTGTGCTGCCATAGCGGCAGGTTCGTGGCTTCGCGCAGATCGGGCACAGTTTCCGTCATCGCGCAGGAGCGGCACAGGCCATCGGTTTCCGCGACCCAGTTGCAGCCGATGTCTTCGCGGTTGCGGCAGGGCGCGGGCCGGGTGGTCAGGGCCTGCGCTTCGGGATCAAAATAGATCGCAGTCCCGCAGGCGCAGGCGAGGTTGTGGAAATAGACCGGCGCGTGGCAGGCGGGGCAGAGGAAAATTTGCATGGGGTCACTTTGGCAGGCATGGGGCCTGTTGCAACGTTTATCGCCGCCCAGAGTTCCGCGCAGATGGGGATTGCCCGAAAAGATCAGGCTCCGGGGCTGTCCCCCATCTCTTCGCGCCAGTGGCGACGGCACAGAGACACATAGGTTTCATTCCCGCCGACCTGAACCTGTGCGCCTTCGCGCAGCGCTTTGCCATCCGGGCCCCGGCGCACGACCATGGTGGCCTTCTTGCCGCAATGGCAGATGGTGCGGACCTCTCGCATTTCATCCGCCAGCGCCAGAAGCGCGGCAGAGCCTTCGAACAACTCTCCCAGAAAATCGACGCGCAGGCCGTAGCACATGATCGGGACGCCAAGGTCATCGACGGCGCGGGCCAGTTGCCAGACCTGATCGCGGGTCAGAAACTGCGACTCATCAATGAACACGCAGGCGCAGGGGCCGGCGTCCAGACGCGACTGGATGCGGGCGAACAGGTCGTCGGCGGCGGTGAAGGTGTCTGCCTCGGCCCCGATGCCGATGCGGCTGGCGATGCGACCGGTGCCTGCGCGGTCGTCCAGTTTCGCCGTCATCAGATAGGTCTGCATGCCCCGTTCGATATAGTTATGCGACGCCTGCAGAAGCACGGTCGATTTGCCCGCGTTCATGGTGGAGTAGTTGAAATAAAGCTTGGCCATGGGGGTTTTATGCAGGCCTTTGCGGCCATGTCCAGACGGGTTGGTTTTCGGGATGCGGGGCCTAAGTTCTGCTGGTATGCGCCCGGTACACACCCGCAGGAGAGCCCATGGACCCGCACGATCTTCCCGCCCTTGTTGCAGACAAGCTGCCCGCCATTGACGTGGACCATCTGGCCAAAGCGGAGGACCCGCGTCATCCGCCGCGTATCCTGCTGCTTTACGGGGCGCTGCGGCCGCAGAGCTATTCCAAGAAAACCGTGCTGGAGGCAGAGCGGATCCTGCAGGCCTTAGGCTGCGAGACGCGGGTGTTCGATCCATCTGGCCTGCCGATGTATGACCCGGCGCAGGCGGATCATCCCAAGGTGCGCGAATTGCGCGATCTTGCCGTCTGGTCCGAAGGCATGGTCTGGTCTTCGCCGGAACAGCACGGGACAATGACCGCCGTGATCAAGAACCAGATCGACTGGTTGCCATTGAACATGGGCGGCGTGCGTCCGACGCAGGGCAAGACGCTGGCGTTGATGCAGGTGTCGGGCGGGTCGCAATCCTTTAATGCGGTCAACCAGATGCGGATCATGGGACGCTGGATGCGCATGATCACGATCCCCAATCAGTCATCCATCCCGCGCGCGTCTTTGGAATACGACGAAGATCAGCGTTTGCCCGAGGGGCCGTTCTATCGCCGCGTGGTCGATGTGATGGAAGAGCTGGTGAAATTCACGTGGCTGGTGCGGGGGCGGGCCGAGTATTTGGTGGACCGGTATTCCGAGCGGGTGGAAAGTGCAGAGAAGGCATCCGAGCGGGTGAATTTGAAGTCGTTGTAGGGGTTTGGGGGCGCTGCCCCCGGCGCTGCGCGCCTCCCCCGGGATATTTATGGGACCAAAGAAGGATTGGGGCTCTGGCGCAGTAGCCTTAGGGCGCAGCCGGATGGCACCCTAGTGGGACCGTTACGCTGATTGCGGGAGCGGGGGGCGAGGGTGTGAAGTGCCCGGCTTTAGTCAAGTTGTTCGGTCAGTTTTGCGGTCGGCTAGGATCAGGACGGCAAGACCGCGTCAGCTATCGAGTGCCTGAATGTGAAAACCGCCCACGCTTCGTTCAGCGCAGGCGGTTTTCATTCGCGTAATCTGGGATGCAGACAGACCGGGTTACGCCCCTGCCAGTTCCTGCAGCGACGTCACCTTGAGGCTGTCCATGTCGCGCGAGGCAATCGCCTGCGCGGCGGCCTGTGCGCCAGCGGCGGTCGTGAAATACGGGATCTTGTCGTATAGCGCGACGGACCGGATTTCGCGGCTGTCCTCAATGGACTGCTGGCCTTCGGTGGTGTTCAGCACCAGCGCGATCTGGTCGTCTTTCAGCAGGTCGACGATGTTCGGGCGACCTTCATAGACTTTGTTGACCAATTCGCAGGCGATGTCCGCATCCTTCAGCCACGCAGCCGTGCCGCGGGTCGCGACAAGGATAAAGCCTTGATCCGACAGGGTCTTGGCGGCTTCCATCATGGCGTCGGTCTTGTCTTCGTCACGGATCGAGATGAAGACGCGGCCGCCGGTGGGCAGGTCAGTGCCAGCGCCCAGCTGTGCCTTGAGGAAGGCGCGGGCAAAGGTGGTGTCAGAGCCCATGACTTCACCGGTCGAGCGCATTTCCGGCCCGAGGATCGTATCGACGCCGGGGAAGCGGGCGAAGGGCAGAACGGCTTCTTTCACCGCGAAACGGTCGATCATCGGGTCAACCAGATCGAACTGATCCAGCTTGTCGCCCGCCATGACGCGTGCGGCGATCGACGCGATCGGCGAATTCACCGCTTTGGCGACGAAGGGCACGGTGCGGGAGGCGCGGGGGTTTACCTCGATCAGGTAAACGACGCCGTCTTTGACCGCGTATTGCACGTTCATCAGGCCGACAACGTTCAGTTCTTTCGCAAGGGCTTCGGTCTGGCGGCGCACTTCGTCGATGATGTCTTGGGGCAGGTTGTGGGGCGGCAGGGAACAGGCGCTGTCGCCCGAGTGAACGCCGGCCTCTTCGATGTGCTGCATGATGCCCGCGACGTGGACGGTGTCGCCGTCGCAGAGCGCGTCGACGTCCAGTTCGACGGCAGACGACAGGTAGCTGTCGAGCAGAACGGGGCTGTCGCCCGACACGACCACGGCGTCGCGGATGTAGCGCTTCAGACCGTCCATATCGCGAACGATTTCCATCGCGCGACCACCCAGAACATAGGACGGGCGGATCACCAGCGGGAAGCCGATACCTTCGGCGATTTCCAGCGCTTCGGCGTCGGAATGGGCGATGCCGTTCTTGGGCTGCTTCAGGCCAAGGCGGTTGACGAGGTCCTGGAAACGCTCACGGTCTTCGGCCAGGTCGATGGCGTCGGGCGTGGTGCCGAGGATCGGGATGCCCTCTGCCTCCAGCGCGTTGGCGAGTTTCAGCGGCGTCTGGCCGCCGAACTGAACGATCACCCCATGCAGGGTGCCGTTCGATTGTTCGACGCGCAGGATTTCCATGACGTGTTCGAAGGTCAGCGGTTCAAAGTACAACCGGTCCGAGGTGTCGTAGTCGGTCGATACGGTTTCCGGGTTGCAGTTGACCATGATGGTTTCATAGCCCGCCTCGGTCAGCGCGAAACAGGCGTGACAGCAGCAGTAGTCAAACTCGATCCCCTGACCGATCCGGTTGGGGCCACCGCCAAGGATGACGACCTTCTTGCGGTCGGACGGGCGGGCCTCATCCTCGACCTCGCCCATCATGGGCTCTTCGTAGGTGGAATACATGTAGGGCGTCTGCGCCTCGAATTCGGCGGCGCAGGTGTCAATGCGTTTGAAGACAGCGGTGACGCCAAGGTTCTGGCGGGCACGCCGGACCTGATCTTCGTCGCGGCCCGACAGGGCTGCCAGACGCGCGTCGGTAAAGCCCAGCATCTTGAATTTGCGCAATTCGTCTTCGGTGACGGGCAGGCCGTTCATCTTGATCTCGGCCTCGGCGCGGATGATTTCGCGGATACGGGCCAAGAACCACGGATCGAAAGAAGTGACGCCTTGGATTTCGTCGTCCGACAGGCCGTGGCGCATCGCTTGTGCGATCACGCGGATACGGTCAGGGGTCTGTTCCGACAGCGCCTTGACGATGGCGGCCTTGTCGGGCGCGCCGTCAATCTCGATCTCGTCCAGACCTGTCAGGCCGGTTTCCATCGACGCCAGCGCCTTTTGCAGCGACTCGTGGAAGGACCGGCCAATCGCCATGGCTTCGCCGACGGATTTCATGGCGGTGGTCAGGTGCGGTTTGGAGCCGGGGAATTTTTCGAACGCAAAGCGCGGGATCTTGGTGACGACATAGTCGATGGTCGGCTCGAACGAGGCGGGCGTGACCTTGGTGATGTCGTTATCCAACTCGTCCAGCGTGTAGCCCACCGCCAGTTTCGCCGCGATCTTGGCGATCGGGAAGCCGGTGGCCTTGGAGGCCAGGGCCGACGACCGCGACACGCGCGGGTTCATTTCGATTACGACCATGCGGCCGTCCTCGGGGTTGACGGCCCACTGGACGTTCGACCCGCCTGTTTCCACGCCGATTTCGCGCAGCACGGCGATCGAGGCCGAGCGCATCGCCTGATATTCTTTGTCCGTCAGGGTCAGGGCGGGGGCCACGGTGATGGAATCGCCTGTGTGCACGCCCATCGGGTCCACGTTTTCGATGGAACAGACGATGATGGCGTTGTCGGCGCGGTCGCGGACGACCTCCATCTCGAACTCTTTCCAGCCCAGCAGGGATTCGTCGACGAGGATCTGACCGACCGGCGATGCTTCCATCCCCGAGCGGCAGTAGTATTCGTAGTCGTCGCGGTTATAGGCGACGCCACCGCCGGTGCCGCCAAGGGTAAAGGCGGGGCGGATGATGGCCGGCAGGCCGATGTCTTCCAGCGCGTCCATGGCTTCGGCCAGACCGGCATTGATATCGAAGTAGCCGTTTTTCTTGGGCGCGGTGACGATGGTCGCTTTGGGGTTTTCCAGCCCGATCCGGTCCATGGCTTCGCGGAACAGTTTGCGATCTTCTGCCATTTCAATGGCTTGGCGCTTGGCGCCGATCATCTCGACACCGAATTTTTCCAGCACGCCCATTTCTTCAAGTGCAAGAGAGGTGTTCAGACCCGTCTGGCCGCCCATGGTGGGCAGCAGCGCGTCGGGGCGCTCTTTCTCGATGATCTTGGCGACGACTTCGGGGGTGATCGGTTCGATGTAGGTCGCGTCGGCCAGACCGGGGTCGGTCATGATCGTCGCGGGGTTCGAGTTCACCAGAATGACCCGGTAGCCTTCTTCGCGCAGCGCCTTACAGGCCTGTGCGCCGGAATAGTCGAACTCGCAGGCCTGCCCGATGACAATGGGGCCCGCGCCGATGATCATGATGGATGAAAGATCGGTTCTCTTCGGCATGGTCATTCCCCGGCAGCGCAAATCTTTGCGGGTTATAGCCATGAAGCGACCCGGTGCAAGGGGCCTGCGCAAGGGAATCGGGGGAAATCCGGCGGCTTTTCCGGACAGGCGCGAATCGGTGCCTTGTATCTTGGCCTCGGGTGATTAGAATAAGGGCCAAGCAGAAGGGCGGTACGGGCGACGTGCCGCCTTTGGTTCTAGAATGACTGTCGGGTGTCGTGTGACCGCCCGGAGCATCCCGAAAGCAAAGGAAGACGTCCATGTCCTGGACCGATGAACGTGTCGAGCTGTTGAAGAAGATGTGGACGGAAGGTCAGTCCGCCAGCCAGATCGCCAAGGAACTGGGCGGGGTGACCCGCAACGCCGTGATCGGCAAGGTGCATCGTCTGGGTCTGTCGAACCGCTCTGGCGGTGGTGGCGCGACGGCTGCCCCCGCGGCGCCCAAGGCCGAAGCCAAGCCAAAGCCCGCCCCCAAGGCGGCTGCCCCTGCCCCCGCGCCAGAGCCCGAGGTCGAAGAGGACGATGACGAACCGCGCACGACCTCGGCCGCGCCGCAGGGCGTGCCGTCGCGCAAGGCCATCGTGCCCGCCGGTCAGCCGCTGCCCCCGCAGCCATCCGCGAACGAGATTTCGCCCGAAGCCCTGGCCAAGGTGAACGAGGTCGAGAAGAAGGCGAAAAAGCTGTCGCTGATGGAATTGACCGAACGGACCTGCAAATGGCCCGTGGGCGATCCGGCGACGGAAAAGTTCTGGTTCTGCGGCCTGCCCGTCAAAGCAGGTAAACCCTATTGCGAGGCGCATGTGGGCGTGGCGTTCCAGCCGATGTCGTCGCGGCGCGATCGTCGCCGGTAAGCTCGGGCACGAGCCATTTGAAAGGGGCGTCCTTGGTGGGCGCCCTTTTGCATTTGTCCTGCATCTGTCGGCCGTGGTCGCATGAACGCATAGCGATCTGACTATGTAATCTGATGGCAGCACTAACGCTTGACCCCCGGCGGGCAGCGGCGCTAGACCGCTGCGCGTGGCGATTTGTTACCGGATTGCGGGCCACAGGAAACATTCCGCTAAAAGGTCAGTCGTCGGGGACCCCCACGCTTGACCGCGTCTGGGGGTTTAATTTTGCCGATCCGCCCCCGAGTGATCGGCCCGGAGAGAAGACGATGCAAGATTGGAAAAAACGCACGCAACTGGTGCACGGTGGGTCGCGGCGGTCTCAGTACGGTGAGGTCAGCGAAGCGATCTTTGTCACCCAAGGCTTCGTATACACCACAGCCGAGGCCGCAGAGGCACGGTTTCAGTCGCTGGGGGATGATGAGTTCATCTATGCCCGCTACGGCAACCCGACCGTTCGGATGTTCGAAAACCGGCTAAGCTCGGTCGTAGGGTATGAGGATGGCTTTGCCTGTACCAGTGGTATGGCCGCCGTGACCGGCGCGCTGACCGCGCTGTTGAAGGCGGGCGATCACGTGGTGGCGTCGCGCGCGCTGTTCGGGTCGTGTCTTTACGTGCTGCAGGATGTGCTGGGCCGCTTCGGGGTCGAGGTGACCTTGGTCGATGGCACCGACAATGCGGCCTGGGATGCAGCGATCACGGATCAGACGGCGCTGGTGTTTCTGGAAAGCATCTCCAATCCGATGCTGGAAGTCGTGGACCTTGCCCATGTGGTCAAGGTGGCCCACGCCAAAGGCGCGCTGGTCATCGTCGATGATGCGATGGCGACGCCGATTTTCTCTTATTCCGCCGCATGTGGCGCAGACCTTTGCGTGATCTCGACCACGAAACACGTGGACGGGCAGGGGCGGATGCTGGGGGGGATGATCTGCGGGTCAAAAGACCTGATCCGCGGCCCGATCGAAGCCTATATGAAGCACACCGGCGGGGCGATGAACCCGTTCACCGCGTGGGTGCAGTTGAAATCGCTGGATACGCTGGATTTGCGGGTTCGCGCGCAGGCCGGGGCGGCGATGGAGATTGCGCAAGCGCTGGAAGGTCATCCCAAGCTGAATTCGGTGCGGTATCCGCAACTGCCCAGCCATCCGCAGCATGATATTGCGATGCAGCAGGCCCCATCCGGTGGGACCGTGCTGGCGTTCGAGGTGAAGGGCGGCAAAGAAGCTTGCTTCAAGATGTTGAATGCGCTGCAGATTTTCTCGATCTCTAACAACTTTGCCGACAGCAAATCCATCGCGACCCATCCGGCGACGACCACGCATCAGCGGTTGCCGCAGGATCAGAAAGACATCCTTGGTATCTCGGACGGGGCGGTGCGGCTGTCCGTCGGGCTGGAAGACGTGTCGGATCTGATCGCGGATCTGACGCAGGCGCTCGACCAGCTGTAACCCTTTCCGGCGAAAAGTCATCCGAACCGCGGCGTGATGCGTATTCCATTTCAAAAGTGGAAATATGCATCCGCCGATCCTATATCATCGGGTGCCGGACCATAGGGGAACCGCATGAATATCCATCCGAACGATATGCAGCCGATGCCGGATCGTGACGAGGCTAAAGAGGCCTTGGATCGCTTGCGTCAGTGGGCCAATGGCGCCTCGGACTCCGAGATCAACGAACTGGACCCAGCCATTGCGCGCCTGTTGGGTGATACGGATTATCCCCTGTTGTCAAAGGTCTACCCCGAAGGTTTCACCTCGGACGACGCGTATCGCAAGACGTTGCCTGATCTGCAGAACGGTCCGGCCAGCCTGATCCGCGGGGCCAAGCGCACCATCCAGCACGTCGGCATTTCGAACTTCCGCCTGCCGATCCGGTATAAGACCCGGGCGGGCGGCGACATCACGTTGGAATCTTCGGTTACCGGAACCGTCAGCCTTGAGGCGGACAAAAAAGGCATCAACATGAGCCGGATCATCCGGTCGTTCTATGCCCATGCCGAAAAGACGTTTTCCTTTGAGGTGATCGAAGCCGCACTGGACGATTATATCACTGATCTGGAGACCTTGGACGCCCGCATTCAGATGCGCCTGTCCTACCCGCTGAAGGTCCCGTCGCTGCGGTCCGGGCTTGAAGGGTATCAATACTACGACCTGTCGCTGGAACTTGTGGATCGTGGCGGGGAACGCCTGCGCATCCTGCATCTGGATTACGTCTATAGCTCCACTTGCCCCTGTTCGCTAGAGCTGTCTGAACATGCCCGCCAGACGCGTGGGCAGCTGGCGACGCCGCATTCGCAACGCTCGGTCGCGCGGATTTCCGTTGTGCTTCAGGGGGATGAGCCGCTGTGGTTCGAAGACCTGATCGAAATCGCACGCAAGGCCGTGCCGACGGAGACGCAGGTCATGGTCAAGCGTGAAGACGAACAGGCCTTTGCCGAACTGAACGCCGCCAACCCGATCTTTGTCGAAGATGCCGCGCGCCTTTTCGCCCAGGGACTGGAAGCGGATGATCGCATCGGCGATTTCCGCATCGTCGCCAGCCATCAGGAAAGCCTGCATAGCCACGACGCCGTGTCGATCCTGACTGATGGTCCGACGTTCGAGGCCGCCAGCCTTGACCCACATCTTTTTGGTACGCTGATCCACGTCCGGTAACGGCACTTCTGGATCCGCGATCGAAAAAGCGCCGCGAAATTAGGCAGATCCCCTCGGTCTGCGCGAAATCGCGGCGCAATTTGAATTTCCTCTCAACATCCCGGTCTGAGCCGTTAATCTCTGCCCGGATGGGGGCCTTTACATAGGCCCGGACGGAGGAATGACTCATTACCGCAGAGCCGAAAATTTCCATGCCGCCTTCGGGTGCGCTGCCGGTCCAGCCCCGTGCGCGGGGACGGGCCGAGGTTTCGGCGCGTTTGCGGGGCGGGGTGTCGCGGATCGGCGATCTGCATCAGGCCGGGTCATTCAAGCTTTTGTTCCCGCAGGTGCGGGGCGCGGCCTTGCAGGCGGTATCGCTGAACACGGCGGGCGGCGTGACCGGCGGCGATCGGTTCCACATCACCGCGCGGGCCGAAGAGGGCGCGCATCTGGTCGTGACGACTCAGGCCGCCGAACGGGTGTATCGCGCCCAGCCGGGCGAGGTCGGTCAGGTGCGCAGCGCTTTGCAGGTCGCGCCGGGGGGGCGGCTGGATTGGCTACCTCAGGAAACCATTCTGTTTGACCATGCCGCGCTGGATCGGCGGCTGGAGGCTGACGTGGCCCCGGATGGCCGATTGCTGGCGGTCGAGCCGATCATCTTTGGTCGCCTTGCCATGGGCGAAACTGTCCAGCAGGCGTCGTTGTTCGACCGCTGGCGCGTATCGCGTGGCGGTGAATTGGTGTTCGCCGATAACCTGCGGATGCAGGGCGCGGTGCATGATCTTTTGCAGGTGCCGGGTGTGGCGAACGGGGCGGGCGCGATGGCCAGCCTTTTGCTGATTGATCCCGATGCCGATCTGTATCTCGACCGGCTGCGCGACGCGCTGGGGCCCCTTGGCGGGGCCAGCGTGATCCGGCCCGGTGTTTTGTTTGCCCGCCTCTTGGCGGATGATGGATTTGAATTGCGGCGCGGGCTGGTCCCGGCTGTTCAGGCGCTTTCCGGCGCGGACATACCTAAGACATGGATGCTCTGACATGCAGCTAACCCCCAGAGAAAAAGACAAATTGCTGATCGCCATGGCGGCCGAAGTCGCGCGCAAGCGGCTGGCCCGCGGCGTTAAGCTGAACCATCCAGAGGCGATCGCACTGATCACTGACGCGGTGGTCGAAGGGGCGCGAGACGGCAAATCCGTGGCGACTCTGATGCAGGAAGGCGCGCAGGTCATCACCGTCGACCAGTGCATGGAAGGTATCGCTGAGATAATCCATGAAGTGCAGGTCGAAGCGACCTTTCCAGACGGCACCAAGCTGGTGACCGTCCACAATCCCATTCGTTGAACCCTGGGGGGCAAGCCATGACATTGATCGAGAAAATCGCGATAGCCTTGGGCCTGGCCCCGGCGCCCAGACCCATCCCGATCCGGGTCGAGGAGAAGCGCAGATGATCCCCGGCGAAGTGATGCCCGCAGAGGGCACGATCACCCTGAACGAAGACCGCGATGCCGTCACCCTGATGGTTGCGAATACCGGTGACCGCCCGGTGCAGGTCGGATCGCATTACCACTTTGCCGAAGCGAACAGCGCTTTGGATTTCGACCGGGCCGCCGCACGCGGCATGCGGTTGGACATCGCCGCAGGCACTGCCGTCCGTTTCGAACCCGGTCAGCGGCGCGAGGTCAATCTGATCCCGGTCAGCGGCGATCGCCGCATCTTTGGGTTCAATCAGCAGGTCATGGGCGATCTATGAGGTGGCTGGCCCTGATCGCGTTGCTGCCCGCGCCGGCATGGGCGCTGGATTGTTCGTCGGCGGTGACACAGGCCGATATGGTCGCCTGTGCGCAAAGCGAATACGAGGCCGTGGATGCGGACCTGAACGACGCGTATCGGTTCGCCATGCGAAAGGCGAAGGGGCTGGATGAATTTATGCCCGACCAGAAACCGGGCTTCGTGGCTGTCCTGCGGGATGCGCAGCGGGCGTGGATTCCCTTCCGCGACAAGGCCTGCACCGCGCAGGCCTATAAATACAGCGGCGGGTCGATGGAGCGGTTGGAATACATCAGCTGCCTGACGATGATGACCGAACGGCGGACAGATGACCTGTATTACTGGGCGTCCGACCGGTGAGGGCTGCACATAGCATATCCGATGCTGGCCGCGACATGCGCGCGCACCACACCTTGGTTGCAGCAAATGCATTGGTCATAGGTGCATTTCAGGCGCATAGTTCAGCTATTGTTTTGAAAATAGGCGGCTATGGCCAACGATACGAAAGATATTATGCGCTCGGCCATGGCAATGTGGCGTCTGGGTATGGATGCGCAGGTGGTCGTGGCCTATCGCATGGCGGGGATGATGGGCGCGCTGGCGCTGCCGCCCGGCGAAGAACACCGCATGGTCGCCGAAAAGATGACAGCCTTTCGCGACGCCGCGATCGACGGCAGCTGGGCCTTGGCCTCGGGCAAGTCTTTGCAGGCGGCGACGCAGGTCGCGTTGAAGCCCATCGAAAAGCAGGTCGCGGCCAACAAGCGTCGTCTGACGCGCAGCTAAGTTTACCGACAATCCGATCCAAGACCGTCCCGGGCATAGCGTCCGGGCGACGACTAAAGGAGTCTTCCTGATGGCGACCCGTATCCCGCGCGCTGACTATGCCGCCATGTTTGGCCCCACCACCGGCGACCGTGTCCGGCTGGCCGACACCGACCTGATTATCGAGGTCGAGCGTGACCTGACCACTTATGGCGAAGAGGTTAAATTCGGTGGCGGCAAGGTGATCCGCGACGGCATGGGGCAGGCGCAGACGACGCGGGCCGACGGCGCGGTCGATACGGTGATCACCAACGCGCTGATCCTTGACTGGACGGGCATCTACAAGGCTGACGTGGGCCTGAAGGATGGACGCATCCACAAGATCGGCAAGGCGGGCAACCCTGACACGCAACCGGGCGTCGATATCATCGTCGGACCGGGGACCGAGGCGATTGCGGGCGAGGGTAAGATCCTGACCGCCGGTGGTTTCGACAGCCACATCCACTTCATCTGCCCGCAGCAGATCGAAGATGCGCTGCATTCCGGCCTGACAACCATGCTGGGCGGCGGCACGGGCCCCGCCCACGGCACGCTGGCCACCACCTGTACGCCGGGGCCGTGGCACATCGCGCGGATGCTGCAGGCGGCGGATGCTTTCCCGATGAACCTGGCGTTTGCGGGTAAGGGCAATGCGTCGGTCCCCGCGGCGTTGGAAGAACAGATCAAGGCGGGTGCCTGTTCGCTGAAACTGCACGAAGATTGGGGCACCACCCCCGGGGCAATCGATTGCTGCCTGTCGGTGGCGGACGATTACGACGTACAGGTCATGATCCATACCGACACGCTGAACGAATCCGGGTTCGTGGAAAACACCGTGGCGGCGATGAAGGGCCGGACGATCCACGCCTTCCACACTGAAGGGGCGGGGGGCGGTCACGCGCCGGACATCATCAAGATCTGTGGCGATGCGAACGTGTTGCCCTCGTCGACGAACCCGACGCGGCCTTTCACGGTGAACACGATTGATGAGCATTTGGATATGCTCATGGTCTGTCACCACCTTGATAAGTCCATCCCGGAAGACGTGGCCTTTGCCGAATCCCGTATCCGCCGTGAAACGATCGCCGCCGAGGATATCCTGCACGACATGGGAGCGTTTTCGATCATCGCATCCGACAGTCAGGCGATGGGCCGCGTGGGCGAGGTTATCATTCGCACGTGGCAGACTGCCGACAAGATGAAGAAACAGCGTGGTCGTCTGGCCGAAGAAACGGGCGACAACGACAACGCGCGGGTCAAACGCTATGTGGCGAAATACACGATCAACCCGGCGATTGCGCATGGTCTTAGCCATCAGATCGGATCGATCGAAGAAGGCAAACGCGCCGATCTGGTGTTCTGGAACCCTGCGTTCTTTGGCGTGAAGCCCGAGATCGTGCTGATCGGCGGCATGATCGTCGCGGCCCAGATGGGCGATCCCAACGCCTCGATCCCGACGCCGCAGCCGGTCTATACCCGGCCCATGTTCGGGGCCTTCGGGCGCGCGGTCGAAAACTCTGCCGTGACCTTCGTGTCGGCGGCGGCGCAGGCCGAAGGGGTGCGCGATGCCTATGGTCTGGCCAAGGAAACCGTGGCCGTGCTGAACACACGCAATATCGGCAAGAAGGACCTCAAGCTGAACGACGCACTGCCGCATATCGAGGTGAATCCCGAAACCTACGAGGTGCGCGCAGACGGAGAGCTGCTGACCTGCGAACCGGCCGAGGTGCTGCCAATGGCGCAGCGCTACTTCATGTTCTGACCGATGGGGATTTTTCTGCAGTTGCCACATTCTCGCCGCGTTGCAGCAATTGCATGGCGGGGATACCGTATTGAGCATGGTAAGGTCGCATATGCTGACTTACTTTGGAGCCAAGGGAGCAAACCGAAACCCAAATTGACTGAGGTCTCCAATGGCAAACGTTGCAACTCATATCGAATCCGCCGGCGTCCGCGCTGCACTGTCCAACTTCTTCGACGCAGTGGGCCGCGGCCTGACCACCTACATGGAGCGCCGCTCGCGTGCCGACCAGATCGCCGCGCTGAACGCGAAATCCGACGCCGAACTGGCCAAGCTGGGCATCACCCGCGACGGCATTCCGGCCTACGTCTTCCGCGATCTGTTCTACGTCTAAGATCGCCTGACGCACCAATGCGGGGGGCGGTGGCATGAGCCATTCGCCCGTTTCGCACTCAATCCTGCGCGCCGCCGATCTGGGCGAACGCATCGCCACCGACCGGGTGGTATTGGATTACGAAGACAGGTTCCTGCGCCGCAAGATGCTGACCAGTGTCGGCGGCACAGAGTTCCTGGTCGACCTGCCCGAAACACTATCGCTGAACCATGACGATTGCTTCGTCATCGGTGATACGCTGATCGCGGTCGAAGCGGCCGAAGAGGCACTGATCGAAGTGCGCGGCCACGATTTGGTCCGCCTCGCCTGGCACATCGGCAACCGGCACACCCCCTGTCAAATTATGTCCGACCGCCTGTTGATCCGTCAGGACAAGGTGATGGCGGATATGTTGGCAAAGCTTGGGGCGCAGGTGTCCGAGATTACAGCCCCCTTCCGTCCAGAAGGCGGGGCCTACGGCATGGGGCGGACCCATGGCCACGATCATTCCCATGTGCATGTCCATGTGGGGCACGGACATTCGCATGATCATGAGGACGAGGGTGATGAGCCTCTCTGATCCCGCGCTGATCCTGCACCAATGGCTGTCGCCCGCGTTCCCTGTCGGAGGATTTTCCTATTCCCACGGAATGGAAATGGCTGTCGCTGCGGGCGATGTCACAAACGCCGCCACCGCAGAAAGCTGGATCGCCACGGCTTTGGAGTACGGGGCAGGGCAGTCAGATGCCATCCTGCTGGCGGCCACCTATCGCGCCGCGCCCGGTGAGCTTCCTGATCTGATCGCCTTGTCCCGCGCGCTGAGCCCATCGTCAGAACGCTTGCAAGAGGCCGACCGCATGGGCACCGCCTTTGCCACGACCACCCGCGCATTGCATGACATCGACGTGCCAGACGCGCCTTATCCGGTCGCCTTCGGCTCTGCGGCCCGCACAATGAACCTGCCGCTTGACCTGACCCTGCGGCTGTTCGTGCAGGCCTTTGCCGCAAACCTCGTGTCCGCTGCCGTGCGTCTTGTCCCGCTTGGTCAGACGGCGGGGCAAAAGATCACCTTCGCGCTGGCCCCTTTGATCGCTGCGGTCGCCGAACGGGCCGAACCCGGCGATACCGATCAGATCGGTAGCGCGGCGCTAAAGATCGATCTTGCCTCGATGCAGCACGAAACCCTCACCACCCGCCTGTTCCAAAGTTAAGGAGAGTCCCCATGTCATCCCCTCACGGTCCTTTGCGCGTTGGTCTTGGCGGTCCTGTTGGCGCGGGTAAAACGACGCTGACCGCAGCCCTGTGCCGTGCCTTGCGGGATCGCCTGTCGATGGCTGTGGTTACCAACGACATCTACACCCGTGAAGACGCCGACGCGCTGACCCGGATGCAGGCGCTGCCCTCGGACCGGATTCGGGGTGTGGAAACCGGCGGCTGTCCGCATACGGCCATCCGCGAAGACGCTTCGATCAACCTTGCGGCCATCGCTGACCTGAATAAGACCTTTCCAGATCTCGACCTGATCTTGGTGGAATCCGGTGGCGACAACCTGTCGGCCACGTTCTCTCCGGAACTGGTGGACGTGACGATCTATGTGATCGACGTGGCGGCTGGAGAGGAGATACCGCGAAAGGGCGGCCCGGCCATCACCCGGTCGGACATACTTGTCATCAACAAAATGGACCTTGCGCCCTATGTCGGATCGGACCTGTCGGTCATGGACCGCGACGCCAGGGCGCAGCGGGGCGATCGGCCATTCATCTTTACCAACCTCAAGACCGGGCAGGGTCTGGACGCTGTGCTGGCCCATCTGGCGCGGATCGGCGGGCTGAACGTCGCCCTCGCGCCCGAAGCGACGGCCTAAGAGACACCGTTCAAAAAGAATCGCCTGACATTTCATCTTGATCCAAATATCCTCGGGGGTCCGGGGGCCGAGGCCCCCCGCGTCTCAACACAGCCACAGGCCCGCCGCCAGGACATGACGTGAGCACACTCGCCCCCCGCGCAAAGCACCGTGATTTCATCGACTTCCGGCCCATCGGCTATGTCATCGGCCTGCTGGTCGCCTGTCTGGGCGTGACCATGCTGATCCCTTTGGCCGTCGATATCGCCGAAGGCCGCGGTCATTGGCCAGCCTTTGCCGAAAGCGCGATCCTGACGTTTACCATCGGCGCACTGACGGCGCTGGCCTGTCAGTCGGGCAACCAAGAGGGGCTTACGCTACAGCAGACCTTCCTACTGACCACCGGGGTCTGGGCCATGTTGCCGATCTTTGGCGCGCTGCCGTTCATGCTGGGCGCGACCGAGGCGAGCTTCACGGACGCGTTTTTTGAGGCGATGTCGGGCCTGACCACCACAGGCTCTACCGTGTTTTCCGGCCTTGATGACTTGCCCCATGGAATCCTTTTGTGGCGCGGAATCCTGCAATGGCTGGGCGGGGTGGGCATCATTGTCGTGGCGATGGTGTTCCTGCCCGAACTGCGCGTTGGGGGCATGCAGATTTTCCGGTCGGAAGCTTTCGACACCATGGGGAAAATCCTGCCGCGCGCCACGGCGATCGCCAGCCAGATCGCGGTGGTCTACGTGGCGCTGACGGTGGCTTGCGCGCTGACCTATCTGTTTCTGGGCATGGACCCGTTCGATGCCACGGTTCATGCGCTGACCACCGTGTCGACAGGTGGATTTTCGACCAAGGATGCGTCGTTCGGGGCGTTCTCTGGCCCGATGGAATATGCCGCGTCGATCTTCATGATCCTCGCCGCGCTGCCCTTTGTGCGCTACGTCCAGCTTTTGAACGGCAACCGCATCGCGCTCTTCAAGGACAGTCAGGTCCGCGTCTTTGCCATGACCATCGCGGCCTTTGTCGGCGTGACCTTTGTCGCGCTGTTGCACATCTTTCCGCATCACTGGGAAAAGTCGCTGCGCGAGGCGCTGTTCAACATCACGTCGATCATGTCCGGCACGGGCTATGCCTCGGTTGATTACATGGGGTGGGGCCCGTTCCTGATCACGGTCTTCTTCTTCGTCGGGCTGGTCGGGGGCTGCGCCGGGTCGACCGCCTGTTCGGTCAAAATCTTCCGCTACCAGATCCTTTTTGCCGCGATCCGCACGCAGATCAAACGCATCCACCTGCCGCACGGGGCCTTTTCGCCCAAGTTCGACGGGCGCCCGATTTCGGCGGATGTCATGGGATCGGTGATGTCGTTTTTCGTTTTCTTCGTGGTCTCGATGGGCGTTCTGGCCGTTGGGCTGGCGTTGACGGGGCTGGATTTCACCACCTCAATTTCAGGCGCGGCGACGGCGATTGCGAACATTGGCCCCGGTCTGGGGGATACGATCGGGCCTGCGGGGAACTTTGGGCCGCTGAACGACACGGCGAAATGGATGCTGTCGGTGGGGATGTTGTGCGGACGGCTAGAGCTGATGGCGGTCTTTGCGATCCTGACGGTCCAGTTCTGGCGGGCATGAGCCTGCCTGACCCGGATCAGGTCCGCGCGGTCTATGACCGGACTGCGGCGCGGTTCGGCCAGCGGCGGTCTGGCAGCGTGATGGAGCAGGGGTGGATCGACCGCTTTGTCGCTGACCTGCCCAAGGATGCGCATGTGCTGGACCTTGGCTGCGGGACCGGAGAGCCGGTGGCGCGCACCTTGTTGGAGCGCGGGTGTCGGGTGACGGGGGCGGATATCTCTGGTGAGATGCTGGCGCTCGCCAAAGCGTCCTTCCCTCAGGCTGACTGGGTTCGGGCGGATATACAGCGGCTGGACCTTGGCCAACGTTTCGAAGGGATCGTGGCGTGGCATTCGATTTTTCATCTGACCATCGATGCGCAACGCGAGGCCTTGCCGCGTATCATCAAACACCTGACCCCCGGTGGGCTGTTGCTGATGACCACTGGACTGGAAGAAGGCGAAAGCCATGGCCATGTCGAAGAGGAGGTCGTATATCACGCCAGTCTGGATCGGGCAGAGTATGACGCTATTTTTCGCGCTGAAGGGTGCGAGGTCATGGAGTTCGTCGCGGACGACCAAAGCTGTGGCGGCGCGAATGTGTGGCTGGTCAGGACGTCACCCTAGACATCCCCAAAATGAAAAGCCCGGCGCGATGGCCGGGCTTTTGCGTTGCTTCGGGGGGCTCAGGGCTTCGCCCGTTTGCCAGCGACACGATCCTGCGGATCCTGTCCCGTTAGCTGGCTTACTCCCAACAGCTGACCAATGCGGTGATGTTCATGCCGATGCGGCTAATGTCTTCGGGGGCCAGCGATGCATCGGGATTGCCTGCGCGAGGCGATACGCCCGCCTGACCCAGAACGTCCACCAGAACCGAGCTATCGACCGCAAAGCTGACGCCCGGCGGCAGTTGGCGACCATCGACCGTGGCGGGCATCAGCATGCCGATCACGGCACCCGACTGGTCGATCACCGGACCACCCGCGTCACCCGAAAGGGACGAAATCGACAGGCGTTCCACCCAGTCTTCGCCGGACAGACCCTGCAGTTCTTCGACCCGGCCAAAGTTCAGCGTCGGCGCGGTCAGGCGACCCTCGTAGGGATAGCCTGCTGCGGCCACGTCGCTTTGGAGGCGCGGAACAGCGGTCGAGAATTGCGCGCTGTCCAGCGGGGCTACGGCACCTTCGGGGCGCAGCACGGCGACGCCGGTTGCGGCATCCTGTGCGACGACAGTGGCGTCGACCTTGTTGTCCAGCGTGATGCGACCGCATTGCGCGACGGCTTCGGTGGTGGTGACAGCAAAGCCGCGGTCATTCACGTAAAAGCCCGAGCGCGACAGGATCGGTTTGCGGATTTCCAGACCCGACAGCAGATCGATGCTTTGACGTTCGTCCGCACCCATGGCCGTCGGCATGACCTGACCATCCAGACGCGAGAAGCTGTCGCGCATCTCGGCCAGCAGGCGCGAGCGGCGCTCTTCATCGCCCGAGGGCCAGACCAGCACCCAGCCTTTGATCCGGCCGTTGCGCAGGGTGACTTCGGTGTGGGACACGATGCGGGCGTTTTCACCGACGATGGTGAAGCCGTCGTTGCGGCGTTCGCGCGGACCATCTTCGGGGATGATCGCCAGCGTCTGCATGATGTCATAGAGGCCAAACAGCGTCTGCTGATCGCCTTCTTGCGAAATCAGGATCACGGTGGCGTCGATGTCGCCGGTGGGCAGGTAATGCGCGAAAGGCGCTTCGTACCGATCAAAGGCGACGGCGCCCATCGGCAGGGTCATTTCGATGCCCGCGGTGGTGTCGGTGACGGTCTGAAGGTCCAGCCCATCAAGGATCGAATTGTACTGACGCTTCAGCTCGGCCCGCTGCATGGTGGTCAGAACGCCAGTGGCCTCGTAGCCATTGTTGCGCTGCCATTCGGCCATGGACCCACGGGTGCCGCGACCGAAGGCGCCGTCGATGGCGGCCTCATAGAAACCGGCCCATTTCAGCATCACCTGCAGCTCCATCCGTTCGTCACGGTTCAGCTGCGCCTCAGACCGGCGGGCCTCGGCTGGGGTTTCATCGGGCTCTGGCTGGGGTTCGGGTTCCGGTGCGGGTTGCGGTTCCGGTGCGGGTTCGACCACGGGCTCTGCCGTTGCGACCTCTTCCGCCGGGGCGTCGGCCGCCGGCTGCGTGTCGTCCTGCGCGTCGGCCAAGGCCTGCGCCAGTTCATCCGCCTGAATGTCGGTCGCATCGTCAACTGCTTCGTCAGTCGCCGCGGTTTCAGCGGCCACAGGGTTTTCCAGCAGGTTCACTCCGCGCGGCCAGAATTGTTCGCGCAATGCGCCGCTAAGGGCAACATAGCTGTCGCGGGGGATCGTGCCTTCGCGGCGCAGGACCTGCAGCACCTGACGCGCATCGTCGCGGGCGTAGGGGCCCAGCACGATGCCGTACCAGCCGCCGCCAAGCGAGAAGCCGTTCACATCCTGAAGGCTTTCCGAGTAGCTGCGGATCGACTCTTCCGCCAAGGCGATCGAGGGCTGCGCTTCGATCTGGATCCAGACCAGTTCGTTGTCATTGTCGGCCTGCGCCTGCGCGCTGCCAGCCTGAACGGCGAATGCCAAAACCAGCGCGAACGCAAGCTGAATGAATTTAACGTGCATCAATAGGCCTCTACCCCAGCTAAATATCTATCCCTGTATGCAATTTTTAACGCTTAGAGCAAGGCTTGCACCCAAATAAGTCGTGATCGTCAGATTGACCCCGGCGTGGTGCGCCCTTAGGAAAACACCGCTGACCCGATAAAGGACGCAACATGGCCTCTTCGACCGATACGCCCCGCTCGTTTCAGGAGATTATCCTGAGGCTCCAGACCTACTGGGCCTCCAAGGGCTGTGCCGTGATGCAGCCCTATGACATGGAAGTTGGCGCAGGCACCTTCCATCCGGCCACGACTTTGCGGTCGCTGGGGTCCAAGCCATGGGCCGCGGCCTATGTGCAGCCGTCGCGTCGTCCGACGGACGGGCGGTATGGGGAAAACCCCAACCGACTGCAGCATTACTATCAATATCAGGTGCTTATCAAACCGTCGCCGCCGGATTTGCAGGACCTCTACCTTGGTTCGCTGGAAGCGATCGGGGTGGATATGGAGATGCATGACATCCGCTTCGTCGAGGACGATTGGGAAAGCCCGACGCTTGGTGCATGGGGTCTGGGCTGGGAAGTCTGGTGCGACGGCATGGAAGTGTCGCAGTTCACCTATTTCCAGCAGGTCGGTGGGCATGACTGCCACCCGGTTTCGGGCGAACTGACCTACGGGCTGGAACGTCTGGCGATGTACGTGCTGGGCATCGATCACGTCATGGACATGCCCTACAACGATCCGCAGGCACCGATTGCCCTAAAATACGGCGATGTGTTCCGGCAGACCGAACAGGAATATTCGCGCTGGAACTTTGACGTGGCCAATACCGATGTGCTGTTGAAGCACTTTGAAGAGGCCGAGGCCGAATGTCAGGCGATCCTGTCCCAAGAGGCCGTGGACCCCAAAACCGGCAAACGGATCATCATGGCGCATCCCGCCTATGATCAGTGCATCAAGGCGTCCCATTTGTTCAACCTACTGGATGCGCGCGGCGTGATCTCGGTCACTGAACGTCAGGCCTATATCGGTCGGGTGCGGGCGCTGGCCAAGCAATGTGCCGACGCCTTCGTTCAGACGGAAGCTGGCGGCTGGACGGCAGAGGCGACCGCCTGATGGGTAAGTTTCTGGCTGCACTGATCGTAATCTGTGCCGTGGTTGGCGGGGCGGGCCTGTATTACACGCAGGTCTACGCCTTTTACGATCCGGTCGAGCCGACGGGGCAGGATGTTGTCCTGACCTCTGCGACCGAGGGGCCGATGGTGATCCCCTACACCGATTTCGAAGCGATCGATGCCACGTCCTCTCCGATCCGGTATCGCGCCTGTTTCCGAACTGACGTGCCGCTGGAAACGCTTGAGGAAGAGTTCGTCGCCTATGACAACGCCGAGCCGTTGGAAGCCCCCTATTGGTTTGGCTGCTACAGCGCGGACGGAATTGGCGAGGCGTTGGAAACCGGTCGGGCCAAGGCCTTCATGTCGGTGGAAAACGTGACCTATGGCGTGGATCGGATCGTCGCGATCTTTCCCGAAGGCAACGGCTATGCCTGGCACCAGATCAACCGCTGTGGAGAGGTCGTCTTTGGCGGTCAGCCCGCACCGGAAGGGTGCCCCCCTATGCCCGCGCAGCAGTGATCTTCGTCACGACAACCTCACAAATTTGGGAACTTTGACGCGGTCTCGGGCGCTCTCCTTCTAACCAGAGGAGAACAGCTATGTCTGACAATCGTGCCCCCGCGTGGGTAATTCCCGTCATGAGAACAGGTTTCGGGGCGCGCGCCGTCGTCTACCTGATCCTTGGCATCCTGACCTTCATCGCCGCCTGGACCGGGCAGCAGGCCGAAGGTACCACCCAGTCGTTGGAAAATCTGCGATCCGTGCCGATGGGCGTGATTGCCCTGTGGGTGATCGCGTTCGGTCTGCTGGCCTATTGCGTCTGGCGGCTGATCTGTTCGTTCATGGATCTTGAGAACGAAGGCCATGACGCCAAGGGCATCGTGGCCCGTGGTGGTCAGGCGATCACTGGCCTGCTGCACGCGGGTATCGCCCTGTCGGTCGCGCGCATTGCCATGGGCGGCGGGCAAGGGGGCGACAGCACCCAGTCGCTGGCGTCTTGGCTGCTGCAACAACCTTACGGCAAGTTTCTGGTAGGCGCCGTTGGTGTCGTGACCATCGCGGCCGGGGGCTACTACGCCTACAAGGGCTTTGCCGAGAAGTACAAAGAACACCTGCGCCGCACCGCGACGTCTGAAAAGCTGGATCCGGTGATCAAGGCTGGCCTGATCGCCCATGGTGGCGTCATCGCGCTGATCGGTGTCTTTCTGCTGTATGCCGGGATCACGGCCGACAGTTCGCAAGCCGGTGGGGTTGGCCAAGCCTTCCAAACCGTTCGCAGCCAACCTTACGGGCAGATCCTTCTGGGGCTGACGGCCATCGGCATGGTCTGCTTCGCGGTCTATTGCGCGGTTGAAGCCGTCTATCGGATTGTTCCGCGTCGCGCGGGCAGCGACGTGAAGACCTTGGCGCGCAAGGCCGAAGCCAAGGGTAAACAGGCCGCAGCCTCGGCTTAACGCCCAGTTTTTCCCGGCGGCGTCTGGACGCCTCCGGGTCCCTTCGTTATTCCGGCACCGTTGATCCCCCTCCATGATGGACGGGGTGCGGTGCCGGAATGATTTTATGCCCGATTTGCTGATCGAACTCTTTTCCGAAGAAATCCCCGCCCGGATGCAGGCGCGGGCAGCCGAGGATTTGAAATCCCGGATGACCAACGGTCTGGTCGAGGCGGGTCTGACCTATGCAGGCGCCGCAGCCTTCCACACCCCACGCCGTCTGGCGCTGGCGGTCGAGGGGCTGCTTGATGCCTCTCCGACCCTGCGGGAAGAGCGTAAGGGCCCCCGCGTCGACGCGCCCGAGAAGGCAATCGAAGGTTTCCTGCGTGGGGCCGGTGTTGCGCGTGATGATCTGAAGGTTCAGGACGACAAAAAGGGCCAAGTCTACGTTGCCGTGATCGAAAAGCCGGGCCGCCCCGCAGCCGAGATCGTGGCAGAGGTGCTAGAGTCCGTTATTCGCAATTTCCCTTGGCCGAAATCCATGCGTTGGGGCAGTGGTGGACTCAAATGGGTAAGACCGCTGCATTCCATCCTGTGCGTTTTGTCGGATGAAAGCGGCGCGTCGGTTGTCCCGTTAGAGCTTGATGGCATCACCGCCAGCGACAAGACATGGGGCCATCGCTTCATGGCGCCCGCGCAGATTTCCGTCACGAATTTCGAAGATTACGCCGCAAAGCTAAAGCGCGCGCATGTGGTTCTGGACGCCTCCGAACGGGCAGATCACATCTGGCAGGATGCGACCAATCAGGCCTTCGCTGCCGGGCTGGAGGTCGTCGAAGATCGCGGATTGTTGGCCGAGGTTGCAGGCCTTGTCGAATGGCCCGTCGTGCTGATGGGCGATATTGGCAGCGAATTCCTAGGCTTGCCGCCCGAAGTTCTTCAGACCTCGATGAAGGAACACCAGAAATTCTTTTCGGTCAAAAACTCGAAAACGGGCCGGATCGAAAAGTTCATCACGGTCGCCAACCGCGAAACGCGCGACAATGGCGCGACGATCCTTGCGGGCAACCAGAAGGTGTTGGCCGCGCGTCTGTCGGATGCGCGCTTCTTCTGGGAAAACGACCTGCGGGTGGCCAAGGCAGGCATGGGCGAATGGTCGGACAGCCTGACCAACGTGACCTTCCACAACAAGCTGGGATCGCAGGGCGAACGGATTGATCGGATCGCCGCGTTGGCCCGTGACATCGCGCCGATGGTGGGCGCTGATGCAGCGCTGGCCGAACAGGCCGCGCGCGTGGCCAAGGCAGATCTGTCGTCGGAAATGGTCTATGAATTCCCGGAACTTCAGGGACTTATGGGCCGCTACTATGCCGAGGCCGCGGGCCTTCCGGCCGATGTGGCCGCTGCTGCGGAAGAACATTACTCGCCCTTGGGGCCGACCGATACGGTACCCACGGCCCCTGTTTCGGTCGCTGTCGCATTGGCGGATAAGATAGACCTGCTGACGGGCTTCTGGTCCATCGACGAAAAGCCCACCGGGTCGAAAGATCCTTTCGCGCTGCGTCGTGCTGCGCTGGGTGTCATCCGGCTTGTCACGACGAACGGGCTGCGCCTGCATCTGGATCGTCTATTCGATGCGCAAATTCTGCGTCACCGGATCAATCCAGATGGGTCCAGCGATGAAAGCCTGCTGAACGACCTGCTGGACAAGATTGCGCATCACGGCGTCTTTGGGTCGGCTGTGCGGACCGTGCTGGACGGCGTGGACAATCCGCCCGCCTGGCTGACCAAGATCATCAAGCACGAGCCTGACCTGAGCGACGATCTGCTGTCCTTTTTCCACGACCGGCTGAAGGTCCACCTGCGCGACGAGGGTATCCGCCACGACGTCATCGACGCCTGTCTGGCCAAGGACGGAAGCGATGATCTGTCGCTGGTGGTGAAACGGGCGACCGCTTTGGGTGCCTTCCTTGCCACTGACGATGGGGAAAACCTTGTCCAGGGGTTCAAGCGGGCGAACAACATCCTGTCTCAGGCCGAGGAAAAGGACGGTGTGTCCTACGAATTCGGTGCGGACCCCAAGTTTGCCGAAGACGCCAGCGAAACCGCGCTGTTCGATGCGCTGACCGCGACCAAGCCTAAGATCGACGCGGCGCTTGAGGCCGAGGATTTCGAAGGCGCGATGGCTGCCATGGCAGGCCTGCGCGCGCCGATCGATGCGTTCTTTGAAGCGGTGCAGGTGAACTCGGACAACCAAGTTGTGCGGCGTAATCGTTTGAACCTGCTGCATACCATCCGCGAAACCTGTTTGCGCGTCGCCGATCTGACCCGGCTTGAGGGCTAAATTGTAACGTTTTTCTTGCCCCAAGCGGCTGGCGGCGTATTCTGCACCGACCAGAAGGAATGCCGCAGTGCAGCAAGTGCCCAGCCGACCCGAATTGATTACCCCCTCAGCGCCCATCGCCGTGGCGACGCATGGGGGCAGGGCAAAATGTCTTCAACGCCTTGTGCGGATGGATCTGCCGGTGCCACGCACCGTGGCGCTGTCGTTCGATCAGGTGCACCAGATGGCCAACGGGCAGTTGCCCGACATGGCGCAGCTGCTGGAACCTTTCGGCGAACATCCCCTTGTCTGCGTGCGCCCGTCGTCCGAGGACCCCGATTGGGGCGGTCCGGGGGCGGTGCTGAACGTCGGGATGAACGATGCACTTTACGTCGATCTTTCGGACCGGATCGGCAAGGATGCGGCAACGGCGATCTACATCCGGTTTGTCCAAGGCTATTCGACCCATGTGGCGCGTCTAGATCCGGACCTTTTTGACGGGCTGATTCAGGAAGGGCCTGAAGGCCTTCGTGAGGTTCTGGCGGCCTATGAGGATGAGACCGAAGAGGCCTTCCCCCAAGACCCGGCTGTGCAATTGGCGGGCGTTCTGCGGTCCATGGCGCGGGCTTGGGAAGGCACCACCGCGCGGCTGTTGCGGCAGGCCAAAGGCGCGCCTGCGGATGCCGGGCTGGGCCTGATCGTTCAGGAAATGGCCTATGGTTTGGGCAATGGCGAATGCGGATCGGGCGTGATCCAGCTGGTCCAATCCTCTACCGGAGAGCCCAAGATCACGGGCCGGTATCTAAGCCAAAGTCAGGGGCGCGACGCGCTGCGGGAAGAGGGCAGCTCGATCTACCTTGCCAAGGACCCGCGCGGTCCGTCGCTGGAAGACCTTGCGCCAGAAGCCTTTGCCGATCTGATCAAGTACACGCAGATGATGCGCGTGAAGCTGCGCGAAGAGATGCAGACCGAGTTCACGATCGAAAACGGTCGGGTGCATGTCTTGGACGGTGTGCGCATTCGCCGGACGCCACGGGCAGCGGTGCGGATTGCGGTGGCGCTGGCCAAGGACGGGATCATCCCCCCCGAAGAGGCGATCCTGAGGGTCGAGCCCCGCGCCGTGACCGAGATGCTGCACCGTCAGGTCGATCCCGAAGCCCCGCGCGAGGTGATTGCTCGGGGGATTGCGGCTTCTCCGGGGGCCGCGACGGGCAAGATCGTGTTTTCGGCAGCGGCCGCGCAGACGGCGGCGTCGCGGGATGAAAGCTGTGTGCTGATCCGACGCGAAACCACGCCAGAGGATATTCGGGGCATGCACGCTTCGGTCGCGGTGGTGACCGAGCGGGGCGGGATTACCAGCCACGCGGCGGTGATTGCGCGCGGCATCGGTCTGCCCTGTGTTGTGGGCGCATCGGATATGACGGTGAACCTGCGTCGGAATACGGTCACGCTGGCCGGTGGTCAGGTTCTGAAAGAAGGCGACGTGGTCACCATCGATGGCACTAATGGCGCGGTGATCCTTGGGGCCGCACCGCTGCACGAGGCCGCGCAGGACGACGCGTTTCAACAGCTGATGGCCTGGGCCGATCAGTTCCGCGACATCGGGGTGCGGGCCAATGCCGACACGCCCGCGGATGCCGAAATTGCGCATCGGTTCGAAGCGCAGGGTATCGGGCTGTGCCGCACGGAACACATGTTCTTTGACGCGGGCCGCCTGACGGTGATGCGGGAAATGATCTTTGCGTCAGGAGAGGCCGACCGCAAAGCCGCGCTGGAACAGTTGCTGCCCATGCAACGTGCTGATTTCGTGGAACTGTTCCGGATTATGAAGGGGATGCCGGTGTGCATCCGCCTGTTCGACCCACCGCTGCACGAGTTTCTGCCTACCGACCGCGATGGCGTGCGGTCCTTGGCCGAGGCGCTGGATCGTCCCCTGTCGGACGTGACGCGCCGGATTGAAGAGATGTCAGAGCATAACCCGATGCTTGGCCTGCGCGGCGTGCGTCTGGGCATCACCATGCCCGAGATCTATGACATGCAGGCCCGCGCGATCTTTGAGGCCGTGATCGAAGCCAGTCGCGAAGGCGCGCAGGTTGTGCCCGAGATCATGATCCCGCTGGTGTCGGCGCGTCGCGAGGTCGAACTGGTCAAAACGCGGGTCGAAGCGATGGCGGCCTTGGTCCGGTCAGCGAGCGGGCAATCGTTCGACTTCCGGCTTGGCGTGATGGTGGAAACCCCGCGCGCCGCCCTGCGTGCTGCTGAAATCGCGCCGCATGCGTCGTTCCTGTCCTTCGGGACGAACGACCTGACACAGATGACATATGGTCTGTCGCGCGATGATGCAGGCCGGTTTATGAACGCCTACGTCAAACAGGGCGTCTTTCCCGAGGACCCGTTCCACATCCTTGATAGCGACGGGGTCGGGGAACTGTTGCAGATCGGTGCCAGCAGGGGCCGTGAGGCGCGCAAGGACCTTGTGCTTTCCATCTGTGGTGAGCATGGCGGCAACCCCGAATCAATTGCCTTTTGTCGGCAGGCCGGGTTCGATTATGTGTCCTGTTCACCCTTCCGAGTGCCCGTTGCGCGGCTGGCTGCGGCCCAATTAGCGGTGCGTGACGCGATCACCTCAGAACGGTAAATCTGCGAAAAATCAAACGTGTGGTGGCTGTCGTTAACGGATTAGTCATTCTGCGCGATTGGACTGCGACCAGCAGACACTGGACCAAAAGGGTCATTTCAGCTAGGCGGTGTCGGATTAGGGATTAAGGACGGCGACGCAGTCGGGGCCGTGGTATCAAAATGCGTGCAATGATTTTTGGGGTGGCGATGGTGCTGTCCGGGGCCGCTTGGGCCGAAAACACCGTCAACGACATCGCCAGTGCTGAACGAAATGGCCTGAATCAGGTGGGTGAAGAAAAGCTTGCTTCCCTGCTGGATATCGAGGCGATCCGCGAAATCCGTCCGGTGGCACGCAAGAACCCGAAAATCGAATATTCCCGCAAGTGGTTGGCCAAACAGACGCGTCCCAGCCTCAGCGCTCAGGCGTCTTGCCTGGCCGAAGCTTTGTATTTCGAAGCGCGCGGCGAAAGCGTCAAAGGTCAGTTCGCGGTGGCAGAGGTCATCATGAACCGGGTCGACAGCCCGTCGTTCCCGAACACCATCTGTGGCGTGATCCATCAGGGCACTGGCCGCAAATATGCCTGCCAGTTCACCTATACCTGCGATGGCCATCCCGAAGTGATCCATGAAAAGGCCGCGTTCAACCGCGTGGCCAAGGTTGCATCGATCATGGCGCGCGGCGCTGCCCGTCCGCTGACCGACGGTGCCACCTATTACCATACCAAAGCTGTCAGCCCGTCGTGGTCGCGCAAGTTCGCCCGCACGGCCAGCATCGGTGTGCATCACTTCTATCGCCGCCACACGCGGATTTCGTCGAATTAATCAGCCGTTACATCGGTCACTGGCCGCTTTTGACGGGCGGAATGCCGGGGTTGGCTTTGCCATTCCCGGTCTGACGCGTTACCCAAGCCACGATTGAAAAGGCCGTGACTGAATTGGGGGCGCGCTTTGGGTGACAGTATTTCTCAGGCCTTCGGGCATCCCATCGAACGGGCCGAGGCGCTAGGCGGCACAGAGCTGCGCGACCGGATTTCCCTGCGCGACTACGTGACCGAGGTGGAGATCGGCGCCTTTCAGGCTGAACGCGGGCACAACCAGCGCCTGCGGTTCAACGTCGTGGTCGAAGTGCTGGCGGATCATGACCCGTTAGAAGACGATGTGGACCGCATCTTGTCCTACGACGTGGTCACCGAAGCGATCGAGAATGAGCTGTCGTCAGAACGTCTGAACCTGTTGGAAACGCTCGCAGAACGCGTGGCGGCACAGGTTCTGGCAGAGCCGCAGGCAGCCCGTGTGTTCGTGCGGATCGAAAAGCTGGATCGCGGCCCGGGAGCTTTGGGCGTGGAAATCGTGCGCAGCAAGGCGGATGCTTTGCCATTGGTGGACCTGTCCGAAGACGCGGCCTCTCACGCGCCGCGCATCATATTCCTGACCAACGCGGATATCGCATCGCCAGATCTGTCGCCGGCTTTGGATCGTCTGGCGGCGTCCTCGCGACCGACGATCCTGTGCTGTGGGCCATCCGATTTGCAAATACCGCAAACGGGTGCGGCCTTGGTCCAACGGCGGATCGAATTGCTGGCCATCGAACAGAATGCTTGGGTTCTGGCTGGGCGTGACGCGCGCTGCGTGGTGGTGAACAGCCGGACGGAATTGGACTGGGCGATGAAACACGACCAGATTTCGGTCTGGGCGCCGTCCAAGATGGTCCTCGACGCGGTCGAGGGGCCGAAACTGCGCGCCGCGCCTGTTGATCTGGCAGCATGGCTGGCCGAAACGCTCGACGCGGCAGAACTGGTCGTGCCCGAAGGCGTCACGGTCGAGGCTGAGGTGCCCACCGTATCCGCGCCGCTGTCGCAAATCGCATGACCCGCTGGTATCGCCCTCTGCCTTTGATCGGCGCGGAAGACGCGGTACCGCTGGCCGGGCAAAAGCATGTCCGCTTCACGCAGGTCGCGGGGCCAGACGGTGTGGTTTCGGTGCATGACATCTCGTCCGAAGTGCGCGATCGCCTGACCGCACCGCGAGCCGAAGTCGCAGGCCTGTCGCTGGATCGCCCCCGCATCATGGGCATCCTGAACGTCACGCCCGACAGCTTTTCCGACGGCGGTCAGCATAATTCCTTGGACGGGGCCTTGGCGCGGGCGACGGCGATGGCGCAGGACGCGGATATCCTGGACATCGGCGGAGAATCCACACGGCCCGGGGCTGATGATGTTGATGTTGCAGAAGAAATTCAGCGCACTGCCCCTGTGATCCGTGCCATCCGCGACGCCGGGATCGCCACACCGATCAGCATCGACACTCGGAAAGCTGCCGTCGCGCGGGCCGCGTTAGAGGCCGGGGCGGATATGGTAAACGACGTATCTGCCTTTACCTACGATCCGGAGCTTGCCGATCTGGTCGCCGAAACCGATGCGCCCGTCTGCCTGATGCATGCCAAGGGAACGCCAAAGGATATGCAGGCTGCGCCCAGATATGACGATGTGGTGGCCGAGGTGATGGACCATCTGGCCGAACGGATCGACTTTGCCATGTCTCGCGGGATCAAGCGGGATCGGATTATTCCTGACCCGGGGATCGGCTTTGGCAAAACGGGCGATCACAACCTGATCCTGCTGCGTCACCTTTCAGTTCTGCACGATCTGGGGCTGCCAATGCTGCTGGGCGCGTCGCGCAAACGGTTCATCGGCACGATCGGCGGGGCAGAGGACGCGCAGGCGCGGATGCCGGGATCGGTTTCGGTGGCGATGTGGGGCGTGGCGCAGGGGGCGCAGATATTGCGGGTGCACGACGTGGCCGAAACCGCGCAGGCGCTGCGACTGTGGATGGCGATGGCCTGATGGTCAAAAAAGACGCATGTATTTAGTCATGGCGGTCGGACCGCCTACTAAATAGTGAAATCGTAAGCTATCTGCGGTAGGGTTAACATCAAGGACGCGGGAAACGCGTCGGGGGCACCGTACGCTTGGGTCAGGGAAACTCAGGCATTTTGCCCTAGCTGATTGGGAGGATGAACCTGAAAAGGAGGCCCTTCCATGTGCCTGACCACCGAAGCCTTACTGATTTTCCTGAACCTGCTGCCCAGAGAGATCGTCGAAATGGGGACAGATCGCATCATCGTCCGGGCTGAAACCCGCGATGCCATCTGGATCGCCAAGGATGATAAATGGTGCACCAGTGCGCCGCAGCTGGACAGAACCATCCAGTTCAAGCTGGGTGAGCCTGCGTAAAAGGCCCGGGACGATGCCCGGGCCTTTCTGATTTGCGCTGACCCGAAAGGGATCAGTTCTTTTCTTTGTCGACCATTTTGCCGGCGGAAATCCACGGCATCATTTCACGCAGCTTCGCACCGACCTGTTCGATCTGGTGTTCGTCGTTGATTCGGCGGGTGCCTTTGAAGAACGGCTGGCCGACAGCGTTTTCCTGCATGAAGTCACGCACGAATTTGCCGGTCTGAATGTCGGTCAGGATGGCCTTCATCTCTTTCTTCGTCTGCTCGTAGGGCAGGACGCGCGGGCCGGAGACGTATTCGCCGTATTCCGCGGTGTTCGAGATCGAGTAGTTCATGTTCGCGATGCCGCCTTCGTAGATCAGGTCCACGATCAGCTTCACTTCGTGCAGACACTCGAAATATGCCATTTCCGGTGCGTAGCCTGCTTCGACCAGCGTCTCGAACCCGGCGCGGATCAGTTCGACCAGACCACCACAGAGAACCGCCTGCTCACCGAAGAGGTCGGTTTCGCATTCTTCGCGGAAGTTCGTCTCGATGATGCCCGAGCGGCCGCCACCGATGGCAGAGCAGTAGGACAGGCCGATTTCCAGCGCTTTGCCGGATGCGTCCTGATGAACCGCGACCAGGCAGGGCACGCCGCCGCCTTTGGTGTATTCGCCACGCACGGTGTGGCCGGGGCCTTTGGGGGCCATCATGATGACGTCGACGCCGGGCTTCGGCTCGATCAGGCCGAAGTGCACGTTCAGGCCGTGGGCGAATGCGATCGCCGCGCCTTCGCGTAGGTTGTCGTGGACGTATTTCTTGTAGGTTTCGGCCTGCAGTTCATCGGGCATGGTGAACATGATCAGGTCGGCCCAGGCGGCTGCTTCGGCGATGCCCATGACCTTCAGGCCTTCGCCTTCGGCTTTCTTCGCGGATGCGGAGCCTTCGCGCAGGGCGACGACAAGGTTCTTCGCGCCGCTGTCACGCAGGTTCAGGGCGTGGGCGTGGCCTTGGGAGCCGTAGCCCAGAATGGCGACTTTCATGTCCTTGATCAGGTTGATGTCGCAATCGCGGTCATAATAAACGCGCATGATAAATCCTCCGGTTTTGCCGCCCATTTTGGCGGGATGGGCGTAGCATAGGGGGATCGGGGCAGGATGCTTTGCGTATCTTGAGGATTTGTGTCGATATGTTAGATATTCATTCGTCCAATGCCCACTTCTGAGATAATTCATGTTCGACGACACCGACCGGCGCATTCTTCGTCAATTGCAGGAAGACCCCGGAATCAGTACCGCCAAGCTGGCCGACCGCGCCGGTGTGAACGCTGCCACCTGCTGGCGGCGGTTGGAACGGTTGCGTGAACGCGGCGTGCTGCGCGGCACGCGGGCGGTAATCGACTGGCGCGCTTTGGGCTATTCGGTGGAGGTGTCGCTGCGTGTTACATTGGACAAAACCGTGCCGCGGGCGTTTGATGATTTCGCGGCCGAGGCGCGGAAAATCCCCGAAGTGCTGGAAATCCAGACCTTCCTTGGTCAGGTTGACGTCCGCCTTGGCCTGATCGCGCGTGACTTGGCGCATTATCAGGCGCTTTACCGTGACCGCATCCTGACCCTGCCGCATATCGCTGATTTGGAGGCGCTGATGCATGTTGCCCGGATCAAAACGGATGAAACTGTGCCCCTATGACGAATCGTGTGACCGATCTGGATGATATCGACCGGCAATTGCTGCGGCTTTTGTCCGAAGATGCGGGGCTGTCGGCCTCGGCCCTTGGCAAGCGTGTGGGTCTGTCACAGCCCGCCGCTTGGCGCCGTGTGCAGCGGCTGGAAGAGGCCGGTGTTCTGGCCGGCGCACGGCTTGATCTCGACCTCGCCGCGCTTGGATTTGGGGTGACCGTGTTTCTGGGTGTGAAGCTGGGCACCAAAGGCCGCGTCAGTCTGGCGGATTTCGAACGCGCGGTCAGCGCGATCCCCGAAGTGCAGACGGTGGAACATGTGCTGGGCCTCTACGATTACCGCCTGCGGGTGACCGCGCGGGACATCGCGGATTTCGAACGGGTCCTGCGGAGGCGGATCATGACGCTGCCGGGGGTCGCAAATGTGGATGCGAATGTTTTGCTTAGCGAAGAACGGTTGTCCGGGCCAATCTGAGGATGTCGCCTGCGGGGGCCTTGCTCCCGGGCCCCAACAATATTCATAGCAAAAGGACGAGAGAGGCGTATTCCATCCTCTTGCTGGAAATATCCCGGCAGGGTTGCCGTTGTCGCGCCATTGGTCCGACAGGCAATGGCGACAGGGCGGCGGCCTCCTGCGGTCAGGTCTCTGCGCGCGCCCCCAGACCCATTTGCATCAACATCTTCCGCACGGGTGCCGCGCCATAGAGGGCCGACAGCCCAGCCGCCCGCAGGTCCCTTAGGGGCTGCGACGACATCTGAGAGGCTCGATTCAGCGCGTCGATGCCTGCGGCGCGGATGCGCACTTCGGGGTGGCGGCGACGGTTGTAGCTGTTGAGCATCTGGCGACTGCCGAGCGTGTCGGGGTTTTCGACCGCGAGGTCCCTAAGGCAACGCAGATCGCCAAGCGACATGTTCAGACCCTGCGCGCCAATGGGGGGCACAACATGCGCGGCTTCGGCCAGCAGGGCGATGCGTTCACCGGACATGTGATCCGCCACCTGCGTGATGATCGGCCAAAGGGTACGGCGCGTTTCCAGCTTTAGCGGGCCGAACAATCCGCAGGAGCGTTGGAACATCGCTTCTTCGAAGTCTTCGACGGGCAGCTTAGACAGGCGCAGCGCCTCTGGCCCGTCCTCCATCCAGACGATGGCCGACGAGGGCAGACCGTCGCGGTCGGGCAGGGGAACAAGCGTGAACGGCCCGCCAGAGCGGTGGATTTCGGTCGAGACATTGTCATGCGGGATCGGATGCGTGACAGCAAAAGCCAGCGCCTTTTGTCCGTAACGGTTTGTTTTGACGCCAATTCCGGCGGCCTCTCGCATGGGGGAGTTGCGGCCATCGGCGGCAACGACCAGGCGCGTGCGGACGCGTTTGCCATCGGTCAGGCCGACCAGCGCCTCGGCCTCTCGGGTTAGCAGCGTCTTGGTGCCGGTGCCGGGGCGGAAGGTGACATTGGGCAGATCATCCAGCCGGGCGACCATTTCGCGGCGCAGCAGCCAGTTGGGCAGGTTCCAGCCAAATGGCCCGTCAGAGATATCGGCGGCGTTGAAGTCGCGGGTGATGCACGGCTCTGCCTGTTCCCCGCCTGCGTCGACGATGCGCATGATTTGCAGTGGCGCGGCATGGGGGGCGAGGCGCTCCCAAAGGCCGGCCTCGGTCAGCAGGCCCTTGGCGGGTTGTAGAAAGGCCGTGGTGCGAAGGTCAGACCCTTCGGCGGCCGCATCTGTGATGGGCGGGGCCGGGTCGCACAGCAGAACGTCGAAGCCCGCGGTGCCAAACGCCGCCGCTGCGGTCAGTCCGGCGACACCGCCGCCGGAAATGAGGATGTCGTAATCGGCCATATCCTGCCCTCCTGACCCGATAGATAGGCGTCAGGTCGGGCAGGGGAAAGCGACAAAGCGTCCCGGCCGCGCAGCGGTGGCTATTTACCCACCGTCAGCATCAGCAGGATGACAAACATCACCGGCACCGCCGCCAGTGCGATCAGGCCCAGGGCGATGACGCCCCAGTTCGCGACAGCCCCGGCAACCAGCACCAGCGCCAGAACCAAGGACAAAAAGATACGCGCATCGCCGTCCTGACCCGCTTTGCGGGCGATCCAGCCAATAATCGGCAGGTCGTACAGGGGCGAGGTCTTGGGTGTGGGGTTGGACATGGGGGCTCCGTCAGATTTGATGTGTCTGACATAATCATTTCGGAATGTGGTGGCAGGCGGCATTCCGTCCCACTGCGACCGGATGGCTCAGATCAGGCGGGACAGGAAATCCGACAGATCATCCGTGTGGTGATGGATGTGGGGCGCGGGCAGGGGATCTGGCGCGACATGGACGGTCTTCATACCCAAAGCATGCGGCACGGCCAGATTGCGCGGGTCGTCCTCGAACATCGCGGCGCGAGCCGGGTTCAGCCCATCGGCGGCAAAGACGGTGTCAAAGGCCGCCTGATCCGGTTTCGGGTGAAATCCAGCGTGTTCGACCCCATAGATCGCGTCAAACAGGCCAGACAGGCCACGGGCGGCGATAACCTGTTCCGCGTAAGGCGCGGTGCCGTTGGTATAGATGATGCGACGGCCGGGCAGGGCGGCGATCCGGTCGGCCAGTTGGGGATCGGCGTCCAGCACCGAAAAGTCGATGTCGTGGACCTTGGTCAGGTAATCGCCGGGATCGATCCCGTGGTTGCGCATCAGCCCTGCCAGCGTCGTCCCGTGGTCGCGCCAGTATCGGCTGCGCAGGTCATCTGCCTCGGCCTGATCGACACCAAGGCTGCGCATGACCCAATCCGTCATCCGAACTTCGATCTGGTCGAAGAGTCGGGCCGAGGGCGGGTAGAGCGTGTTATCGAGGTCAAAGACCCAGGTGGTCACATGGGAAAAGTCATCGCGCGGCATGGCGGCACGCTAGGGCCACGCGCGAAAAGGTGCAAGTCAGGCGCGACAATGGGCGCAGGTGTGCGATACTACGAGTGTGGCTAACCTGTTGCGACGCGAATGAAAAAGGACGAACCCGGTGCAGAAAGACGCTTACACTTTGATTCTAGAGGCGATCGACCACGGGGTCTACAAACCCGGTGATCGCCTGGTGGAAAGCGAATTGGCAGATCGGTTCGGCGTGTCGCGCACGCCCATCCGCGAAGCACTGCAGCGGCTGGAAACGCAGTCCCTGCTGTCGCGGGACGGTCGATCGCTGATCGTGGCGTCGCTGGATCACAACCAATTGGCCGAACTCTATAGCGTCCGGACCGAGCTGGAAGGGCTGGCCGCGCGGCTTGCCGCCCGTCACGCCACACCGGAAGAGATCAAGGTGCTGCGCGATATGGTCGAGGAAGATCGCGCCTTGCTGGGCGATCCGTCGGCATTGTCGCGGGCGAACCGGCGGTTTCACAAACAGATCCATCTGGCGTCGCACAACCGGTTTCTGGTGCAGCAGTTGGAAATGGTGCATCGGACCATGGCCCTGCTGGCCCTGACTTCCCTTGCCGCGCAGGGCCGGGACGAGGCCGCGCTGGCCGAACATGACGCCATCGTCACCGCGATCGAAAACCGCGACGAAGAGGCCGCTGGCCGGATGCTGAGCGATCACATCTCCAAGGCGTTCGTGACACGGTTGAAGCTGGATTCCGGCGAAATCGGCACCGTCGGTTAAGCGTCCTCCGTCCCGGTCTTGGCCGGGGCGTAGCTGCGCGGGGTCGGGGGGCTTAGGCCGTGCGGGGTCTTGTCCCAGTAGAACGGTTTTGTTGCCAGTTCATACAAGGCTTTCCACATCGCGACGCAGCCCATGGGCCAGTAGAAATGCAGTGTCGGCAGCCATGGCCACAGGTGGCGGTGTTCACGCCGCCATGTGCCAAGCCCGCCGAGGGCGATCACCAGAACCTCAAACCCGATCAGGCAGAAGGCGACCCACTTCATGTCGGACGCCATGTCGAAGCGCAGCACCGACACCTCGACCCCCAAAAGCACCAGCCAGTAGAGCCACAGCATGGGGGCCAATGCGAAATGCAGGATCGCGGTCAGGAAATGCGCCTGAAATCCGATGAACTTCCACAGGCCCAGATCGCGTAGCAAGCTTGTCGGATGACGCATGTGGACCGCGTAGGTCATGAGGTACCCCTTGAGCCAACGCGACCGTTGGCGCATCCAGCCTAAGGGCGTGGCGCTGGCTTCTTCTCCGGTCGTGGTGTCGATGACCTTGGTGCGATAGCCGAAGCGTGCCAGACGCATGCCAAGGTCCGCGTCTTCGGTGACGTTATGGGCGTCCCATGCGCCGACCTGCTCCAAGGCCTCGCGACGGAAGAAGATGGTGGTGCCGCCTAGTGGCACCGCAAAGCCCAGTTTGGCCATGCCGGGCATCAAAAGGCGGAACCACGTGTTGTATTCGATGGTAAAGCACCGGGTGATCCAGTTGCGATCGGCGTTGTAGTAATCCAGCGCACCTTGCAGGCAGGCGGTTTGCAAGGGTTCAGTCGCAAAGGTCGATACGACCTTGAGGATCTGATCCGGGTCTGGTGCGTCTTCGGCATCGTAGACGCCGATGATTTCGCCTTGGGCGAAATCCAGCGCGTAGTTCATGGCGCGGGGTTTGGTGCGGGGCTGTCCATCGGGCACGGTTATCACGCGCATCCACGGCGGCAGAGTGGCCGCGCCGATGGCGTCGCGTGTTGTGGTATCGGTCTCCTCTAGCACCAGGAGGATATCCAGTTTGTCCGGCGGATAGGTCAGCCGCGCCAACCGCTGCAAAAGGGCGCTGGCGATAGAGGTTTCGCGGTATAGCGGCACAAGGATCGACACCACCGGCAGGTCCGCCCCGGGCGGAGGAGGCGCCGGATTAAGTGGCAGGCCCGGACGGGCTAGGTGGGTTGCGGCGGCTGCGATTTTCAGCATGCTCGCCACGCCCACGGCGACGATGGCGAGGTTGGCAAGGAAGGATGCGAAAGCGCCCAAGCCAGAGGTCCAGATCATCGCGACACATCCGATCGCACCGATCAGGGCGATGATTTGAACAAGGATCGACCAGTGGCGGGCCGAGAGCTGCGCCGGGGTTCGGGTGGTCATACGCCGGGTTAGCCAGTCGCGGTTGTGCTGGGCGATATGATCCTGAATCGCTGTTCTGGAGGCCAGCACAGGTTTGATGATCCGCACCTCGGGCAGCAGCGCCTGCACCTGTCGGGCGGTGCGGTCGAAATCCTCGGGGCGGGCCGTCGCGATCCAAAGCGTGCCATCGGTTTCGCGCCATGGCAGGCATTGCAGCCTGAGGCATAGCGCGGGATCGATCATCCCGTGCAGGGCCGGGTCAGGCGGGGTGAGCGTCAGGTCGATCCGCTGCGTGTCGTAAAGGCGCGCCAATTGGTCCAGCAGTCGCGGGGTCTGAAGCTCACCCTGCGCGTGGGCGCGACGCAGTTGTGCCGCCTGAAGGTCGGGGCGATCTGCAATGACAGAAAGGGGAATGTCAGAGGGGAGTTCGTCACGGGATCGTGGCAATCCCGATAAGGTCGGGCGGACGGACAGGTCAATGAACATATCGGTGCGGTCCCGCGGACCATCAGGCTTCTGGCCCGCACCGATATGTAACGGGGACTGTCCGTCCAGCTTGCACAGATCCCGTGCCGTCATATTAACCCTCTCACAATGCCTCTTTAAGAGTTTTGTGAGAGACCGGTTAACAAGGTCTGAAGAAGTGGTTAACCGGGGCCGAAAAACCCCGGTTGCGCCTTAGCTGCGGGCGTCCATCGACGCCGCGAAACGTTCGAACAGGTAAAAGCTGTCCTGCGGTCCGGGGCTTGCCTCGGGGTGATGCTGCACGGAAAAGATCGGACGATCCTTCATGCGGATACCGCAGTTGGACCCGTCGAACAGCGACACATGGGTTTCCATCACGCCGTCGGGCAGGGACTGGCTGTCCACCGCAAAGCCGTGATTCATCGACGTGATCTCGACCTTGCCGGTTTCGTTATCCTTCACCGGGTGGTTCGCGCCGTGATGGCCGTGGTTCATCTTTACCGTCTTGGCACCCAGAGCCAGTGCAAGCATCTGGTGGCCAAGGCAAATCCCAAAGATCGGCAGGTCGGTCTTTTCCATGACGCCTTGGATCATCGGGACGGCATAGGAGCCGGTCGCCGCCGGGTCGCCGGGGCCGTTCGACAGGAAAATGCCGTCGGGGTGGTGGGCCAGCACCTCTTCGGTCGTGGCGGTGGCAGGCAGGACGGTGACGTCGCAACCTGCCGAGGCCAGACAGCGCAGGATGTTGCGCTTGGCGCCGTAGTCGATGGCGACGACCTTGTGCTTGGGCTCTTTCTGCTGACCAAAGCCATCCGGCCACGCCCAACGGGTTTCGTTCCAGCGATAGGACTGGGCGCAGGTAACTTCTTTGGCAAGATCCAGACCGACAAGGCCTGAGAATTCGCGCGCCTTGGCAACCAGCGCTTCGATGTCGAAATTGCCTTCGGGATCATGGGCCAGCGCGGCGTGGGGCGCACCCTGCGCCCGGATCGCGCGGGTCAGGCGGCGGGTGTCGACGCCGCCAATCGCGATCCGTCCGCGGGATGCCAGCCAATCGGACAAAAGCCCGGTCGAACGCCAGTTCGACGGATCGGTCGGGTTCCAGCGCACGACCATGCCGTTGGCCACCGGATCGGCGGTTTCATCGTCTTCGGGCGTGATGCCGACGTTGCCGATGTGCGGGAAGGTAAAAGTCACGATCTGGCCCGCGTAGGACGGGTCGGTCATGATTTCCTGATAGCCGGTCATGGCGGTGTTGAAACACAGCTCTGCCACGGTTTCGCCGGTGGCGCCAAAGCCTCGGCCCATGAAGATCGTGCCGTTGGCTAGGGCAAGACAGGCGGTCGGTTTCTTCTGATAGGTATGGGGCATTTTTGCGGCCTCGGTCCGGGTGGCAAATTGATGCTTACCTAAAGAGGCGGCTCAGTAGGGTCAAGGCCGATAGGTGTGTGTTTTGTGGCCAAATGCCGTTGCGTACAAAGGGGGTGCCCTATGCTTTGGTATAGGGGCTGCGGCGGGGTGGCGCGGTTGTAACCCGGACATCCGCGGGATAGGGTCCAAGCCTTAATCAAACGGGCTTCAAACCATTTAGGATGAATGCATGGAACTTCGGGACCGGGTCAACACGGCACTGAAACAGGCAATGAAAGATCGTGACGCAGAACGGCTTAGCACGCTGCGGCTGATCAATGCGGCGATCAAGGACCGCGACATTGCCGCGCGCGGTGAAGGCAGCGAAGACGGCGTGGACGAGGCGACCGTGCTGGCGATCCTTGGCAAAATGGTCAAGCAACGTCAGGAAAGTGCGCGCGCGTATGAAGAGGGCGGGCGTATCGATCTGGCCGAACAGGAACGTCACGAGATCACCTATATCGAAGAGTTCCTGCCGCGGCAGTTGAATGAAGACGAGACCTCGGCCGCGGTGGACGAGGCGATTGCCGAAACCGGAGCCGAGTCGATCCGCGACATGGGCAAAGTGATGGGCGCGCTGAAGTCGAAGTACACCGGCCAGATGGATTTTGCCGCGGCGGGGCCGTTGGTGAAGGAAAAGCTTGGGGCCTGAGAGGGTTCGGCACAGGGCAGGGGATGTTTCCCCTTTGTGTGACGTCCGGGATATTTCGGGCAAGAGGATAAGAAGGGCCTGATGTGGCCTAGACCAAAGGCCGGTGTGGAACGCACCGGCCTTTTGCTTTGTTGTCCGTCAAAGGCAACGAAGGAGGCCGTGATGAAAGCGCAATCGAAAGCACAGCAACAGGCGGCGGGTGCGGCCCTGTCGGCCAAGCGTGGCGACAGCAAGGTCAGCGATTTGCAGGGTGCGTCGAAAGAAATGTACGACGACATGACCGAAGAAGAGCTGGAAGAGATGGCCAGCACCAAACGCAGCGAATTGCCGGACGAAGCTTAAGGTCTGTTGGCGGGCTTAACGCAGGTCGGCCATCCGGCTGGCAAGCTCACCGTATAGGGATTTGCGTTCGTCTTCCGAGAGGAAGGCGCCGATTTCGACCTCGCGGCCATTGCCGTTCAGCGTAACGTAGTGGGGCACTGGCCCACCTGCGTCATGTTTCGTGACGCGAACCCAATGGCTGTTGCAGGTCCAGTCCTGCGTGCTGCCGTCCGGATTGGTACGGGTCAGGGTGATATCCGGGGTGTGGATCGTCAGCACCTCGAGGATTTCGCCATCGCGGTAGCTGCGTTGCAGACCCCACCATAAGGCCGCCAGCGCCAGAAGGGCGAAGGGTAACAGGCCCCACAGAACCATCGTACCCACCATCGCGGCCAAGGGCACCATGATCAGCGTGAAGAACAGGGCGATGACGATCGCGAATCCCTGTTTCGGCAGCGATCTGTGCGGGCGCAGTTCCAGTCGGTCTGATGTGGTCCAGCGGTAGGTCATGGCGCGGTGTCCGATGTTTCCCAAATCTGTAAAGCAAAGGGCCGGAGGTTTCCCCCCGGCCCTGATTTTTCGGCTATTGCCGGGATATCTGCCCGCTTAGTGCGCGTGGCCTTTGTCCCAGTCTTCCTGCTTGGGCAGGATTTCGAACGTATGCTCGGGCGGCGGAGAGGGCAGGGTCCACTCCAGCGTGTCGGCATATTCGTTCCAGTAGTTGTTCTCGGTCACGCGTGCCCCGCGGGTCAGCGCGTAGATCATGATACCGAAGAACAGCACGAACGACGCGAAGGACAGGAACGCACCCAGCGACGACCAGTAGTTCCAGGTGGCGAATGCCTCCGGGTAGTCGATGTAGCGGCGCGGCATGCCCTGGCGGCCCAGGAAGTGCTGCGGGAAGAACGTCAGGTTGGCACCGATGAACATCATCCAGAAGTGGATTTTGCCCAGAGTCTCGGGGTACTGACGGCCAGTCATTTTGCCGAAGTAGAAATAGATACCGGCAAAAATCGCGAACACTGCACCCAGCGACATCACGTAGTGGAAGTGCGCCACAACGTAGTAGGTGTCGTGGTACGCCCGGTCGATGGGCGCCTGGCTCAGCACCAGGCCGGTCACGCCGCCCACGGTGAAGAGGAACAGGAAGCCAAAGGCCCAGAGCATCGGCGTCTTGAACTCGATCGAGCCGCCCCACATCGTTGCGATCCAGCTGAACACCTTCACGCCTGTCGGGACCGCGATGACCATGGTTGCCAGCATGAAGTAGGACTGCTGGGTCAGGGACATGCCGACCGTGTACATGTGGTGTGCCCACACGACGAAGCCCAGAACACCGATCGCGATGATCGCCAGAACCATCGGCAGGTAGCCGAAGATCGGCTTGCGCGAGAAGGTCGAGATCACGTGAGAGATGATGCCGAAGCCCGGCAGGATGATGATGTACACTTCCGGGTGGCCGAAGAACCACAGGATGTGCTGGTACAGGATCGGGTCACCACCGCCCGACGGGTCGAAGAAGGTCGTCCCGAAGTTACGGTCGGTCAGCAGCATCGTGATGGCGCCGGCCAGAACGGGTAGCGACAGCAGGATGAGCCATGCGGTGACAAAGATCGACCACGAGAACAGCGGCACCTTAAAGAGCGTCATGCCCGGGGCACGCATGTTCAGGAAGGTGGTGATCATGTTGATCGCGCCCAGAATGGACGATGCGCCAGAGACGTGAACCGCGAAGATCGCGAGGTCCATGGACGATCCGCCTTCGGTCGTGGACAGCGGCGGGTACAGAACCCAGCCCACGCCAGACCCGGCCTGACCGTTGCCGCCCGGTGCCAGCAGCGATGCGACGCCAAGCGACACACCGGCCACGTACATCCAGAAGGACAGGTTGTTCATCCGCGGGAACGCCATGTCCGGCGCGCCGATCTGCAGCGGCATGAAGTAGTTGCCGAAGCCACCGAAAAGCGCGGGAATCACCACGAAGAACATCATCAGGACGCCGTGATAAGTGATCATCACGTTCCAGAGGTGTCCGTTGGGTGTACATTCCGCACCGCTGTCGGCAATGAACCTTGCACCTTCAAGGCACATGTATTGCACGCCCGGATGCATCAGCTCCATGCGCATATATACGGTGAAAAGAACGGAAATCAGGCCTGCCAGCGCCGAAACGACGAGGTAGAGGATCCCGATATCCTTGTGGTTAGTCGACATGAACCAACGGGTGAAAAACCCGCGGTTGTCTTCGTGTCCGTGGCCGTGGACGGCTGCGTCAGCCATGTCTCGCCTCCTGCTGGTAGTAACGCATCGCACCCCCATATGCGGGAGTTTGAATTAAACGGGGTTTTAGAATGATTGCAGAGTGCGGGCAATGGTTGGTATTGACGCAGATCAAAGAATTTTGTCGCACCCCCCTTGTTCCGCAGCCTGCCAGAACAGGCCGAGAATCGGTCGGCTGTGGTCCTGCGCGAAGGCGTCATCACACCGCTTCGTTCTTAGGTTTCCTGGCCGCCCGAGGCGTCAGTTTGGCGGCGGTCTTAATGTTGTCAGGCGCGAGGCGGAGGCAGGGGTTTGAAAAACCTCAAAATCGGACTGGACAAGCCCCGCGCCCCCGCTTAGAACGCCGCAACCCGAAGGTCGGCAAAGCGCCCCCTTCTCCCGTGCCCGGGTAGCTCAGGGGTAGAGCAGTGGATTGAAAATCCTCGTGTCGGTGGTTCGATTCCGCCCCCGGGCACCATTTCTTCAGCTATCCCACCGGTTATGCTCCACAGTTTATCCGTTGCTAGGAGCCGTAGACCAATCTGTGAACCTGAGCCTGTTGTCCAACGTCCGCTCACGGCGGTTAAGACACAGCTCTTTTCCACCAACCAACGGCAAATCTACCAATCGAATAGCCGAAGGCACCGTGGTCAGGTGCCTTCGGCCCGCCAATCGCAGGCTCAGGACCAAGGCGTGACGAGATATTTCTCGCCCGTTTTCATGGCCCGATAGTCGGTGACGGCGTCTTTGGTCAGCATTTCCTCAAGGTTGACGCGGGCCTTGTAGTGGCTGGCGAAGGTCGTGGTGAGGTTGTCGAGCACGCGTTTGCGCATTCGGGCGACCGTCTCGCCTCCGGCGGATTGCAGGAAGGGGAAGAGCAGCCAGCCGGATAGCGTCCAGCCAAAGCCATAGCTGGGCGACAGCATGGTCATGCCTGTGTCGAGACGGCCATAGATGAACATCCGCTTAGGCTGGGTCGAGCCGTAGCGGGAATATTCGGTCATCCGGCTGACTGCGACCTGCTCCATCGCCTTGAAGGCCGTGTCGACCGCCTTGCCGCCGCCGATGGGGTCGAAGCCGTAAAAGGCGCCGGTGGCTTCGATCGCAGCGCGCAGCTGCGCCATGAAATCATCGCCCGCAGAATTGACCACGTGGGTGGAGCCCATTTTCTTCAGCAGCTCTGCCTGATCGTCCTTGCGCACGATGTTAACGAGGCCAAGGCCGTCCTCTTGGCAGATGCGCGTCAGCATCTGGCCAAGGTTTGACGCGCCAACCGTGTGCAGGATCGCGTTTTGACCATCCATCTTGGCGTTTTCGGCAAAGCCGAGGGCCGTCATCGGGTTGACGAAGGCGCTGGCGCCATCTTCGGCAGAGTGATCGCCCAAAGGCAGGCAAGAGCCTGCGTCGGCAATGCAGTACTGGCTGTAGGCATTGCCCGGCACGCAGGCGACACGCTGGCCCATCAGGGCCTTGGCCTTGTCCGAATCCCCGACGGCGACCACGGTTCCGGCGCCTTCGTTCCCGGCGGGCAGCTTCAGCCCGTGGCGCGCCTTGGAGCCTTTGTTGAAGGGCTCGGGCATATTGGCGACGAATTTGCCTTCGGAAAAGCTGGCGTTTTCAATGTCGGCAGCGCCCACGAGGATCGCAAGGTCCGACGGGTTGATCGGCGCGGCTTCCATTTTGACAAGCACTTGGTTGCCGGTCGGATCGGGGAAACTCACGTCCTCGATCGCCACCGTCAGGGTGCCGTCTGGGGTTAGTGTGGTGAACAGTTGCTTGCCGGTGGTGGCCATTATGGTCGCTCCCTTTGTCGGGGTGATGCGGTCGGGAAAGGGAGCGAGACCCGTCTCCCTGCCGGTCACCCAGTGTCAGATTGTCGCGACCCTGCCTGATACGAAGGGTTTGTGCCACCGGCTGTGTCGCCGTCAGTCGATGTGACGTTGAGGCAGTGGGTGAGGACTGGGGCGCTGAACTGTGCCAACCGACGCCCAGGCGGGGCGGATGACCTATCACCTCAGACCGCCCGGCTTGACCCTTGATGTGCGGCGTCGATGCCAAAATACGCCTCGTCCAGAAGCTGTTTGTTGGTCGCCAGCGCTTCGGCCCGGCCAGAGTATCGAACCTGGCCGCCTCGAAGAACGATGGCCTGTTCTGACACTGCCAGCGCCATGTCGGTGAATTGTTCGATCAACAGGATCCCGACACCGCGCGATTTCATCTCTTCGACAAAGCGCATCAGCCTTTTGACGACCAGCGGGGCAAGACCCAGCGACATCTCGTCGATCAGCATGAAACGTGGGCGGCTCATCAATGCATGGCCCAGGGCGACCATCTGCTGCTGGCCGCCGGACATGGTGCCCGCCAGCTGGCCTTTGCGTTCGGCGAGTTCGGGGAACAGGGCGTAGGTGTCGCGTAGGGCCTCTTCGACGTCATTATCGCGGAAGGACGCGGCAGCGCGCAGATTATCGTCAACGGTCAGCTTAGTCAGGACGCGGTGGCCTTCGGGGACAGCGGCGATTCCCGCAGCGCGGATGGCGTCGGGGCCAGCGCCGGTCAGTGGCTTGCCGTCGAGGGTGACCTCTCCGCCCGCATGGGGCAGGACACCGGCAAGTGCCAGCACCAATTCGGATTTGCCCGCGCCGTTTGCGCCGATTACGGCAGTCACGTTGCCTTCAAGCAGCGTCAGATCGACGTCAGAGACGACCATCCGGCCACCGTCGCGTACGTTCAGACCTTTGACTTCCAATGCCATGGCTCAGACCTCCTCGGTTCCCAGATAGGCCGCTTTGACCTTGGCGTCGTTCAAGACCTCGTCGGTGGGGCCAAAGGCGATGCGTTTGCCGAAGTCCAGCACCAGCGTTTCGCTGCAAATCCTGCGGATCAGATCAACGTCATGGTCGATGACCAGCGTCTGTGCGCCGGTTTCCGCATGGATGCGCAGGATCAACTCTCCGAGCGTGTGGGTCTCTTCGACGCTAAGGCTGCCGCCGGGTTCATCGAACATAATCAGGCGCGGGGATCCGACCATGCATTTCGCGATGTCCGTCAGGCGGCGTTCGAAGGTGTTCAGCGTCGCTGCGGATTGTTGGGCGCGGTCGGCAAGGCCGACAAGGTCCAGGACGTGCATCACCTCGTCCATGCGGCCTTTACCGCGACCATGGTCCAGTTGGACCAGCACGTTGTCGAAAACGCTTAGGTCCTCGGCGATTTCTTCTTTTTGGAAGGATCGGCGCAGGCCCCAATGTGCGCGACGGTGGGGGGCAATGGACAAGAGGTTCTGACCATCCTGCTGAACCGATCCGGTCTGCGCCGCGACGAAGCCAGAGATGACGTTCATCAAGGTCGTCTTGCCTGCGCCATTGGGGCCGATGACCCCGCTGACGGGGTGAGTGAACTGCGCCGACAGGCTGTCCAGCGCCACGACGCCGCCAAACCGGACGGTTACGTCCCGAACGTCAAGCATCTTGCGCCTCCGTCTTTGTGGGCCGGGATTTGCGGGTAAGCGCGGTGATCCCGTCGATCACCTGTCCGGCGATTCCGTTGGGCGCGGTAATGACAGCGTGCAGAAGGCCCGCGCCGAAGATCACAAAGGACAGGTCGGCGTCGACGCCCCAGTTGTTCAGCAGGGCAGGCAGTATGCGGAACAGGGCGGCCCCGATGACGGCGCCCAGCCAGACCCGCGCGCCTCCGACCACGGCCAGCGCAAAGAGCAGGATGCTTTCGCCTGCGCGGAAGGTGCCGTCGTCCAACAGGCCAAGGCTGCCCGCCAGCAGACCGCCCGCGGCCCCGGCCAGCAGGCCAGAGATGCCGAATGCCCAAGTTTTATAGAGCGTGACGTTGACACCGGCGGCGATGGCCGCGGCCTCGGACCGGCGGATCAGGGCCCAGGCGCGGCCTGGGGCAAGGCGGCGGTGCGCTTCGATCAGCAGAAAGCCTAGGACAACGCAGACGATGACATAGCGCAGGTAAGCGGCCTGAGACATGGCGATGGCGGGGCGCGGTATCGGTTCGGTCGATCCGATGGCGACGCCCCAGAAGCCCGTGCCGCCGTTCGGGAACTGGAACGTGGCAAAGACGATTTCCAGACCCGCCGCAGCCATCAGGGTGACCAGTGCCAGATACAGCCCGCGCATCCGCAAGGCGGGCAGGGCCAGCAGCCAGCCTGCGACCATGGTGACCAGCGCGCCGACGATCAGATTGACCTCGAACGGGGTACCAAAGGCATAGCTCATCCGCAGAACGACCCAGCCGCCGACGCCCATCAGGCCGACTTGGGTCAGGCTGACCATGCCAAGGCGCGCATACATGAAGGACACGCCCGCGATCGCCAGCGTGAAGCATCCGGTCGAGATAAAGACCGCCATCCACAGGTTGCCTGCCAGCATCGGCAGAAAGACGAAGCAAAACGCCGCGAAGGCCAGACCGGTCCAGCCAGAGGGGGTGACATGAAATAGGTTTCGCATGTCAATCCTTTCCGCCGAAAGTCAGGCGCGTGCTGCGTTGATTCCACAACAGGACCAGCGCGGCGATGACGAAGGGGGCGATCGGACGCACGCCCTTCAGGGTCGAAGAGAAGGTGAGCATACTTTCAATCAAGCCGATGGCGAGGCCGCCGACCAGCACCAGCGCAAGGCTTTCCAGCCGCCCGCAGATCGCTGCTGCGGCGGCGGGGATGACCATGAAGGTGATGACCGATGCATCCAGCCGGATCAGGTCGGCGAACATCAGGCCTGTAAACCCTGCAATGACGCCGGTGATGCCCCATGCGATGGTTTCGACGCGCAGGATCGGGATGCCGATCAGGGCCGACAGGTCACGGTCATTGGCAAGGCTGCGCATTTGCAGACCGACCTTGGTCCGGCCAAGGTACAGCCAGATGCCCACCACGATCCCGACCGATGCGATCATGACCAAAGCGCGGGTATAGTTGACCTTTAGGCCCAGCAATTCGAACCGCATCTTGTCGGTCGGCAGGCTTAGCGATCTTGGGGTGTCGATCCACGCCCAGCTGACGAACCCAAGGATGATCAGCGCATAGCCGAGGGTCGCTACGGCTTTGACAACCGGATCGCGCCAAGCCAGAAGTGGTGCGATCAAGCGGCCATAGATCAGGGTCAGCAGGGTGGCGAGGGCGATACAGGTCAGCCAGCCAAGCGGTGGCCAGATGCCCCATTCGGTCATCTGCCATGCGGTCATGGCACCCGCGGCGCCTGCAGCGCCCGCCGACAGGTTCAGAACGCCCGTTGCACGGTACAGCACGACCATGCCGATGCCGCCAAGCGCATAAAGCGATCCAACCGCCAGCCCAGCCACAAGGAACCGGCCCACCAGCGAAAACTTCATGCCCCAGCCTAGCCATGTCACCAATCCGATGACCAATGCGGCGACCAGAAGACCGTTCAGCAACCTGCCCCAGGGCAGGCCTGCGCGCGATACGCCGACCTCTGCCAATTGCCTGCTTCCTCTTTTGAATAGGAAAAGCGCGCGGCAGGTCAGGCCCGCCGCGCGCGATTGGTATGATCGGCTCAGCGCAGGCCCAGCTCGGCCTCAAGCGCTTTGTGCTTTTCGAAATACGGTGCGTCGTATTCGAAGCAGTCGCGCACTATTTCATAGCCGTCGGCGACGATCTTCACGATGTAGCCTGCGTGGTTCGGCATGTGGAAATCCGCGTCGCCCACGTAGTAGGGGCCGCACATCAGATCGCTGGTTTTGCCGCTGATGCCACGGATCGCGTCAGCCACCTTGGCGCGGTCACCCACGTCCGCCGGGTCCATTTCCAGCAGGGTTTCGGTGAAGAACTTGGCCGACAGATAGCCAGACTGGCTGAAGGTGTCGCGCGGGTCTTCGTCGCGGGCATAGGCATCCATGACTTTCAGCCAGTTCTGGGCGTCGGGTCCATTGACCTGCAGCGGGGCCAGTTCGGCGCTGACGTAGACATGGCCATCCCAGTAGTCGGACAGCTGGTCCGGGATCGACAGATCATACAGCGGCGTCGGGGCGATCCAGTTGAAATCGTCGCGCAGATCCTGTTCCTCGGCTGCCTTCAGGATGGCAAGGGCCAGACCGGCGGGCTGGTTGATCAGGATGGTGTCCGCGCCCGACGAAATCGCCTCAAGCAGGACAGAGTTCACGTCCGGGGCCGCAGGGTTTAGCAGCGCCATCGACCCGTCGCCACCTTTCGACTTCATGTAGTCGATCGACGCCTGACAGGACCAGATGCCGTTGTTGGGAATGTTCAGGCCGATGCAGGACACGTTCTGGGCGTCGAGTTCTTCATAAGCGTAGATCACAGCCCCCAGGTTCGAGGGCAGGGGCCCTTGGTTGGTCGACACGATGTTCGGCGTCTCAAAGCATTCTGAGATGGCACAGGCCGAGGCCATGACCATGATGTCGGCGTCTTCATATGTCTTGGCGTTGACGCCCATTTCGATGAACGATCCGTTGCCGACCAGTGCCACGGTCGGCGTGTCGTTGACCAGCTTGGCAGCGGCCTGCGCGGCCAGCTCCGGGTTCCACTGGTCGTTTTCCACACGGTAGTCGATCGGACGACCGTGGATGCCGCCGTTGGCGTTCACACAGGCAAAGTAGGCGGCAGCAGAGTCCGTGGCGGCGGAAAAGTCGCCGGGGGCCGCGTTGCCGTGAATACCGCCGACGATGATCGGCTCTCCGGTCGCGGCCTCACCCGTGTTGGCACCGCATTCCTGCGCCATGGCAGGGCCCGCGAACGCGACCCCGGCAAATGCGGCGGCGGCTGCGAATTTCAATGTCTTGGTCATTACATCATCCTCCCTGATGTGCATGTCTGCCGGTTTGAATATTCCGGCTTAGCTTGAACGTAAAAATTGCCCCGATGTCGGGGGCTGGGTCCGGACCTCCTCTTCCGGGACCAGCGGGTGCCGGGGTCTTGGCGGGTAAACGCCCGTGACCTCGGACTTTTTGACCTTTCCTGCGCGGTGCCCAAATCGCACCAAATCCACGTTAGGAAGGCCAAATTCCTTTGGGTATAGAGTTTGTGACTGCGTTTCACTTTTGGCTGGATCACGGGCCGTCATGCGATGGCTGCCCTTGTTTCCAAGGCTGCCGCGCCGTGTTTGGCATCCTCTTTGATCATGTCCGCCGCCTTTTCGCCGATCATGATGGCAGGGGCGTTGGTGTTGCCCGAAACGATGGTCGGCATGATGGAGGCATCGGCAATCCGCAGCCCTGCGATGCCATGCACCCGCAGGCGTGTATCGACCACGGCATCGTGGCCGGTGCCCATCGCGCAGGTTCCGACCGGGTGATAGACCGTGCGGGCCTGAGCGCGAAGATAGCTGCGCAAGCCGTCGTCGTCCTGAACCGCCTCACCGGGCAAAACCTCGTCCAGCCCATGGCGGGCCAGAGGAGGCTGGGCCAGTATGTCCCGCGCGATTTTGACGCCGCGCAACAACCGATCCATATCGGTGTCGGCCGTCAGCAGCCCCAGATCGACAATCGGTGCCCCAGCGGGCGCGTCGCGGGTCACGCTGCCGCGGCTGTCGGGGCGCAGGATGCAGGTATGAAGCGATACGCCGTGGCCATATTCCACCAGCCGTCCGCGATGACTTTTCAGTCCGGGGATGAAGTGGAACTGCAGGTCCGGCCGCGGCTCTGACGGTTGACTGCGGATGAAACCGCCAGCCTCGACCATGTTCGACGACAACATTCCGCGCCGCCGGGTCATCCAGTTCAGGCCGTGTATCGCCAGTTTCGGCAGCGCGCGCGCCGACACGCCCCAAGGCGCGGTCGATTTGGTGCGGCAGATGATCATGACGTCGGTGTGGTCCTGAAGATTGGCGCCCACGCCCGGCAAGTCGTGCACCACGTCGCCGCCAAACCCTTTGATCTGTGCGCCCGGCCCGATGCCCGAGCGTAGAAGCAGATCGGGCGACCCGATCGCGCCCGTGGCCAGGATCACCTCGGCTCGGGCGCGGACCTGTGCCTGCTGGCCGTCCAGCGTATAGGCGATGCCGACGGCGCGCTGGTTATCGATCAGGATTTGCGACGCCTCGGCCCCGGTGATGATCTTCAGGTTGGGCCGCGACCGGATGCCTGCCAGATAGGCGGCGCTGGTTGAATGACGGCGACCATCCTTTTGCGAGACCTGATAGATGCCGACGCCTTCGGGTTCGGCCACGTTGAAATCGGCGCAGGTGCGCAACTGCATCTGCTGCGCCGCCTCCAAAAAATCATAGTCGGTCGAGTTCGGGTCACCCAGATCAGACACGCTAAGTGGCCCGTCGGTGCCGTGAACCGCAGTGTCGATACCGGGGCGCGTGTTGCCTTCGGCCTTGCGGAAATAGGGCAGGACACTGTCGTAATCCCAGCCCACACAGCCCGCGTGCGCCCAGTCGTCGTAATCCGCGCGATGCCCGCGGATATAGATCATCCCGTTGATCGCAGAAGACCCGCCCAGAACCCGTCCGCGCGGTATCGCCAGTTCGCGCCCGTCCAGCGCCGTCTGCGGGGCAGAGGTGAAGCCCCAGGTATGCCGCGGGTTCTTGGCCAGAAACGCCACGCCGATAGGGGTCGAGATCAGCGGGCTCGAGTCGCGCCCCCCGGCTTCCAGAAGGCAAACACGTATGGCAGGGTCTTCGGACATGCGGTGGGCCAACACGGCCCCGGCTGATCCGGCCCCGACGATTACATAGTCAAACTCTTCCGACATGGCGCAAGTATCCGTTCGCCCAAAAGGCGTTATTCTGTTTTCTTTTCACGGACATCCCCGGCGGCGCACCTGTGGCGCGGACGCTCGGCTCTGGTCCCTCCCTATGCGGCGAAGTGGCCGCGCGACTCAGGCTAGCGTTGCGCGTTTGGTTTTTGTTTGGCATGGTGCGGGGGCATATTCGCAAGGTTCGACGTGCCGAAAGGATGTCCGACATGTCCGCTGATCCCACCTCTCATCCGGTCGAAATCGCGCCCGATAGAATCGTCAACGCGGCGCTGTTTTGGGCGGCTGGGGATACGATGTTCACCAGCCAGACCTTGGCCCCATGGTTGGCGACGCCGGGGTGCTACGTCATGTCGGCGGATGAAACCTTTCTGTCAGCCGCGACCGGGGCGCATCGGTTGGACGTGGTGGCGCAACTACCGGACACGCCCGAAGTGTCCAGCGATCAGATCCTGACGGAACTGGGCGAATTATTTGCCAAGCATCCCGACCTGACATGCCTGATCGTCGATATGAGCTGGGCGCTGAACGTCGTCTGGGGTGCCACGATGATCGAACGGTGGGGCGCGATTGCCGATCGCGCGGCCGAGGCGCATGGCGTGGCCATCATCTGCCTTTATGATCGGGAAACGCTGGTCGAAGATCAGATGGCCGCAACCTTCCGCGCACATCGGGCCTTTCTGTCGCCTTCGGGGCTATATAACAATCCGCATTGGCTGCCGCAGAACCTTTTGGACAAGGCGTCGCTGGACGAACAGCTAAGCTTTTTGCTGGGCCGCATCGTGCCCGAGTTTGCCGACCGGTCCTTTCGAAAGACGCAGTTGCCGGACGCCGCACGCGGGACGACGCCCGGCTGGGTGCCCACGCCGCACCGTCACGTCGCCAGCCATGCGTCCGAAGAACGCTGGCACATTCACTGTCTGGGGCGGCTGCAGGTCTATGTTCGGGGCGGGGCAAAAGTCGATTGGACCATTGCCGGAGCCGCACCCAAGAAATCCCGCGCGCTTTTTGCCTATCTGCTGACACGGGGGGAAACCGGCTGCCCGGCCGAGCAGTTGTGCGAATTCCTTTGGCCCGATGACCGGTCGGAAGAGGTCAAGCGCGGTCGGCTGCGGCACACGATTGCCATGGTGCGCAAATCTTTGGGCGGGATCGACGCGGTGACACGGTCAGGTGACATTTATTATCTGAACGTGCCCAAGGGCAGCTGGATCGACATCCGCGCTTTTGAACAATTGTGCCGGCGCGGGCTGGCGCTGTTTCGCCACAACGACTTTGCCGCCGCCTTGCGCGTCTATGAGGGGGCAGAGCGTCTGTATCGTGGTGATTTGTTCGAGGATCTGCCGATGGAATACGTGCAATCGGATTACGAAGACTGGTGTATGCCGCGCCGCATCTGGCTGCACGATATGGCGGTGAAGTTGCAGTACGACATGTCCAAGGCGCTGCGTCAGTTGGGGCGGTTTCAGGCCGCGTTGGATCATAGTCAGAAGGCTTTGCGGCTGGACCCCACGAACGAAAGCGCCACGATTGAAGTGATGCGGGTATTTGCGGCGCAGGATCGCAAGGATGCCGTGGCGCGGCAGTATCAGCAGTACCTGAATGCGGTTCGGGAATTCGATGCCGGTGCAGCCTCGGACGAGGTTCTGGCCGTTAGCCGAGAGCTTTTGGGCCATAGCAGCACACGCCGCAGCGCAGCAGGGTAGGGCATTTCTGCAGGCCAAGGCTTGCGCGAATGACGCGGGGGCGCCCCTTGTAAGCTCAGTATTCAGTTTATATTGAACCATATGAACATTGGGCTGCACATGACGCAAGCACTAGACGATAAATTCATCGAGGCGCTGGGCCTGATCTGGCAGGCCGAAGGCGGTCCGCGGATCGCGGGGCAGGTCATGGCGTACCTGATCCTTGCCGATGGCCCGTCCAGCCTGACCGAAATTGCCGAAGGCCTCGGGGTCTCCAAAGCCTCGGTGTCGACCAACGTGCGGCTGTTGGAATTGCGGGGGATGACGGTGCGCGTCAGCCGAAAAGGCGCCCGCGGCGATCTGTGGGAGGCGGTCCCGCATCCGCAGGGCGCGACGCTTCTGGCGATGGCCGACCGGTTTGACCGCAACGCAGACCGGATTGGGGGGATCGCCGCCGAAATGGCCCCGCAGGACGCGGGCAAGGGCGCGAAAGTTGCCCAGTTTTCAGACTTTTATCGCTCGTCCGCAGGCTTCCTGCGGGGCTGGGCGCAGACATTGGACAGCCCCGCCGCCAAGGCGCCGCAGGGCCCGGACAGACAAGAGACAGACGACCATGAGTGACAAGACCGAAGAGCCGCCAAAGCCCGAATGGGCCCTGACGCATCGTGAGAAAAAGGCTCTTCGCGCAAAGCCGTCTGGCGGGCGTGCGCCACGGCGGCGCTGGCCTTGGGCTGTGCTGGTGATCGTCGGGCTGGGCGCGGGGGCTTACATCGCGCAGCAGCAAGGCTTGATCGGGGAAACACCCGACGCCGAAGAGGTGCCTGTTGCGGCCACGCCAGAGGTTGAAGAAGCCCCGGCGCGCGAAGTGGTCATGCAGCTATTGCCGCGTGAGATTACCGAGGTCGCCCCCGGTGTCTTGCGGGAAACGGTGCGGATCACCGGATCGCTGTCCCCTGACCAGCATCTGGGCATCCCGGCCGAGGTCGCAGGCCGCGTCGACGCGGTGAACAAACGCGCCGGTGACCGGGTCGAGGCCGGAGAGGTTCTGGTGCAGATCGATCTGGCTACCCTGCAAAACCAGTTGGAACAATCCGAGGCCACCGCCGACGCCACACGGGCGCAGTTGGAATATGCCACGGGCGAATTGCAGCGGACGCAAAGTCTTGTGGATCGTGGGGTCGCGACCTCGTCGAACCTTGATAGCGCGCAGGCGAATGTTCAGCAGCTACGTGCGAACCTTTCGGCGCTTGAACAACAGGTCGCAACCGCGCGGCAGAGCATCGAAAAAGCCACGATCACCGCGCCTTTCGCCGGTCAGATCGCCGAACGCAACGTTGATCCGGGCGCCTATGTCAGCCCCGGCACACCGCTGATGACCTTGGTCGACATCTCATCGCTGGAATTGGAAGGGGCGATCCCGGTGAACTACGCGCCCCGCATTGAAACCGGGCAGGTGGTCGAGATCACGGTGGACGGGTTCGGCGACCGGTCGTTCGAAGGCACGGTCGAACGGGTTGCACCCGTGGCCAAATCCGGCACGCGGGTGCTGCCGATCTATGCGACCATCGACAACCCGAATGACGTGTTGCGGGGCGGCATGTTCGCCTCTGGCCTCTTGGTATTGGAAGAGGTCACGGATGCGATTGGCATCCCGGCGGATGCGGTGCGTGAGGACGCAGAGGGCACCTTCGTGCTGAAGCGTGACGGCGACCGTGTGGTGCGTCAGCCGATCCGGGCAATCCGCACCTGGGACCGGGGCCGCATCGTTCAGGTGTCCGAGGGGCTAAGCCAAGGCGACGTTATCGTTTCGGCCCCGATGGAGCGGTTGCAGCCCGGCATGAAAATCACGCTGGTCGAGGGTTAAGCCATGTTCCTGACCCGTATTTCCGTCAGCCAGCCGGTCTTTGCGACCATGATCATGGTGGCGATCTTCGTGATCGGCCTGTTTTCCTATCAACGCCTGCCGGTGGAACAGCTGCCAGAGGTTGATTTCCCGGTGGTGGCGGTGGTGACATCCTATCCCGGCGCGACGCCAGAGGCGGTGGAATCGGACATCAACCAAGTGATCGAAGACAGCGTCGCCACGCTGTCTGGCATCGACACCATCAGCTCGACCGCGCAGACCGGATCGTCGATGGTGCTGATCCAGTTCAACCTCGAGGTCGACAGTTCGGTCGCCGCGCAGGACGTGCGGGACCGGATCGCGCAGATCGAAGGGGTGTTGCCCGACAATGCCGAAGACCCGCAGATCCTGCGGTTCGACCCGTCGGAAATGCCGATCATCTCGGTCGGGCTAAGCTCTGACAGGTATGACGAAGGCGTGCTGACCGCGCTGGCCGAAGATCAACTGGCCACCCGTCTGTCGAATATCCCCGGCGTCGGGCGCGCCTCGGTTGTTGGGGGGCTGCCGCGCGAGGTGCACGTGCTGATCGATCCCGACCGTCAGGCGGCGCTGGGTATCGGTGCGTCGGAAATCGCGGCCGCGCTGGTGGCAGAGAACACGGATTTGCCCGCAGGTTCGGTCACTGAAGGGCCATCCAAGCAGTCGGTTCAGGTTGAAGGTCGGATCGAAAACCTTGCGGGGTTTGACGAGATCATCATCGCGCGGCGCGGTGGATATCCGGTGCGTCTGGGCGACGTGGCGGTGATCGGCACCGATCTGGCGGAACGCACCAGCCTTGCCATGCTGGACGGTGAACAGGCGCTGGCCGTGGATATCGTGAAAACCCAAGGCGCGAACACCGTCGCCGTGGCCGAAGCGGTGCGCGAAGAAATCGCCGAGTTGGCCGAAGATCCACTGTATGACGGGATCGAGTTGGAGATCATCCGCGACAACGCCGTTCCGGTCGAAAAGTCGTTTGAATCCGTGCAGTCCATGCTGATCGAAGGCGCGTTGCTGGCCACCGTGATCGTGTTCCTGTTCCTGAATTCATGGCGCTCGACCGTAATCACCGGGCTGACGCTGCCGATCTCGATCATCGGGACGATGGCGGCGATCTACTTCCTTGGATTTACGCTGAACATGATGACCATGATGGCGCTGTCGCTGGCGGTTGGCATCCTGATCGACGACGCCATCGTGGTGCGCGAAAACATCATGCGGCATCTGCACATGGGCAAAGACCACAGGCAGGCTGCGCTGGACGGTACGAACGAAATCGGATTGGCCGTCTTTGCCACGACTCTGTCGATCGTTGCGGTGTTCCTGCCGGTGGCCTTTATGGAAGGCATCCTTGGTCGGTTCTTCCTGCAGTTCGGCGTGACCGTGTCGGTCGCGGTCCTGATCTCTTTGTTCGTGTCCTTCACGCTGGACCCGATGATGTCGTCGGTCTGGTACGATCCTGCGGCCGATCCCGATCGCAAACGCGGCCCCATCGGCCGTGCGGTGCATCAGTTCGAACGCTTCTTCGACTGGCTGGGGCGTCGGTATCGGGCCTTGCTGAAACTCGCGCTGCGGTGGCGCAAATCGACGCTGATCGTCGCTGTCGTGGCCTTTGTCGGCGGTCTGGCGCTGTTTCCCTTTGTCGGGGCAGAGTTCGTGCCGCCCGCGGACAATTCGGAGATGCAGGTGGATCTGGAAATGCCGGTGGGCACGACCTTGGACCGTACCGCTGAAAAGATCGCGCAGGTCGATGCCATCGTCCGCCAGTTTCCCGAGGTGATCGGGACCTATGCGACTGTCAACTCCGGCACGAACTCGGGCGAAAACAACGCCTCGATCGTGCTGCGCCTGACCGACACGACGGAACGAGAGCTGACACCCACCACCCTGACGCCACTGGTTCGCGACGCGCTTGAAGCCGTGCCCGGTGCAAGGTTCCGTATCGGTCCTCCGGGATCGTTCGGATCGGGTGTCGCCACGCCGGTCGAGATCAAGATCTTCGGCGAGGATCTGGATGTGCTGACCCGATTGTCGCGGCAGTTGGCCGACAATCTTGATGCGATTCCCGGGTTTGCCGATGTCCGCACATCTCTGGATGATCCGCAGCCGACGATTGGCATCCGGATTGATCGTGATGCGGCGTCTGATCTGGGCGTGTCGCTGGCGCAGGTGGGGCAGGCTTTGTCCCCGATGATTGCGGGCCAGACGGTGTCGGATTGGACCGCGCCCAATGGCGACAGCTACGACGTGCTGCTGCGTCTGCCTGAAGACGTGCGCAACGATGCCAGCCGGTTGGGGTCCTTGCCCGTTGCGACCAATGCGGATGGCACCGGCGTCGTCCGTCTGGACCAGATCGCCGTGGTCGAGCAATCCACAGGCCCCGGGGAGATCACCCGCGAAGGGCGCGAACGCTCGGTTTCGGTGACCTCTGGCCTTGATGGATTGGACATCCGGACCGCACAGCCCTTTATCCAGCAGGCGATTGCCGATCTGGACCTGCCTCCGGGCTATCGGACGGGGTTCGGCGGCGACAGTGAACAGATCGCGGAATCCGGCGCCTCGGCTGCGGCGGCGCTGTTGCTGGCCGTTGTCTTCATCTACCTCGTGCTGGCGTCGCAATTCGGCAGTTTCGTCCAGCCCATCGCGATCATGTCGTCGCTGCCCTTGGCGTTGATCGGCGTGATGGGCGGGCTGCTGGTGGGGGGCTCGACGCTCAACATGTTTTCGATCATCGGGTTCATCATGTTGATGGGGCTGGTGGTGAAGAACGCGATCCTGTTGGTGGACAACGCAAATCAGCATCGGCGTGCAGGGATGAACCTGTTCGACGCGCTGGTCGAGGCGGGGACCACCCGGTTCCGTCCCATCGTGATGACGACGCTGGCGATGATCTTTGGGATGCTGCCCTTGGCGCTGAATATTCACGGCGGGTCGGGCCAGAACGCGCCCATGGCCCATGCGGTGATCGGGGGGCTGATTTCGTCGTCGCTGCTGACGTTGGTCGTGGTGCCGGTACTTTTGACGTATATCGATGGATTTTTGAAAGCAGTTAAACCACTTCTGCCCCGTGCCCCTGATGACAGTCACGCCTGAGGGTGGCAAAATGTCTCACGGCGAATCTTGGTAAGGGACCGGGCAATGAAGATCCAATCCGGTGATGTGCTGGCGTTCGACGTATACGGCACTCTCATCGATATTCATGCGCTGACACCGGCGTTGTCGATGTTGGTGGGCAGCAAGGCGGCGCAGCTTTCGCAGATTTGGCGGCAGAAACAGCTGGAATATGCGTTTCGGCGCGGGCTGATGGGGGCGTTTGTGCCGTTTTCGACGGTGACGGGACAGGCGCTCGATTACGCGCTTAAGGTCACGGGCGAAAATATCTCTGCTGACGAACGCGACAACCTGCTGGAACGCTACCGGACGCTGGATGCCTTTATCGACGCGCGGCCCGCGATGCAGGCGTTGTCGGCGGATGGGGTTGAATGCCATGCCTTTTCCAACGGCGACCCCGAAGACATCGAAAGCCTGCTGCGGTCGCAAGGCCTGTGGGGTGCGATGCATGGCGCGGTGTCGGTGCTGCCGGCGCAGACGTTCAAACCCGCCCCCGCCGCGTACGAGCATTTCTGCAAGACCGTAGACGCTAAGGCTGACCGCTGCTGGATCGTGTCGTCGAACCCCTTCGACGTGATGGGCGCGATGAACGCGGGCTGGCGGTCGATCTGGGTGCAGCGCAATCCCGAAGACGTCTTCGACCCATGGGGAGTCGAGCCCACGCTGACTATTCAGTCGCTGTCTGACCTGCCTGAGTACCTTTAAATCAAAGGGCTTCGGCCTTGTGCCGGAGCCTTAGGCACTAGGCGCGGGCCGGGTGCGATTGACAAAAGCCTCCAACGGTTCCAGAAATATCCAACATTTCTGGTGGGGAGGCCGGTCGTGTTATTCAGCCGTTCGGAAAAAGACGGGGACACCGTCGTGCATATGCTGGCTTCGGCCCTGCGGCGCGATATTTCCTTCGGCACGCTGCTTCCTGACCAAAAGCTCAAGATCGAGGCGCTGCGCCAGCGCTATGGCGGGTCGAACCATTCGATGCGCGAAACCCTGCGGTTGCTTAGCGCCGAAGGTCTGGTCGAGGCGACCGCACAGCGGGGCTTCCGCGTCACCTCGGCGACCGAGGATGATCTGCGCGACATCAACCTTGTCCGCAAAGAGCTGGAGCGTGTTGCCCTTGGGTTGGCGATTGCACAGGGCGATACGGATTACGAAGGCCGGGTGATCGCGGCGCATCATGCGCTGCGCAAGGCCGAAGACCGGGTGGCCGCTGCGCCTGATGATCTGAACGCTCTGGAATGGGACGAGGCCTGTCGCGGATTCTCGGCCGCGCTGATATCGGCCTGCGGATCACCGCGTCTGCAGGATTTGCAGCGCAAGTTCTTCGATCAAAGCCGCCGGTTCCGTCTGGCGCAGCTTCGCGAAGGGCGGCTGGATTTCAACGCGCGCCGGGCGCGGCAAGAGGCGTTGATGCAGGCGGTTCTGGCGCGCGATCCTGAAAGGGCAGAGGCGCTGCTGGCCCAAGACATCGACGAAGATTTCAAAACAAACTCACAGACCGGGTGAACCCCGGCGCACCAGATCATAGGGAGGAAAACAATGATCAAACTGAACCGCCGTCAGGCACTTATCATGGGTGGCGCCGCCACCGCGACAGCGCTGGCCGCTCCGGCTATCGCTCAGGGCACCAAGATCAAAGTGGGCGCGCTGCGCTTTACCTCGCATTCCGGCAGCTTTGTTGCCAAGGACCGCGGCTACTTTGCCGATGCCGGGCTGGATGTTGAACTGGAGTTCTTCCAGGCGGCACAGCCGATGGCCGTGGCAATTGCGAGCGGAGATATCGATTACGCCGTGACCGCGATTTCGGGCGGTCTGATTTCGCTGGCCCAGAAGGGCGCGATCAAGGTGATTGGCGGCGCGCTGATCGAAGAAGAGGGCATCGACGGCCAGCAGATCCTTGCGTCCGACGCGGCCTATCAGGCGGGCGTGACGTCGCCTGCGATGCTGGATGGCAAAAGCTATGGCGTGACCCAGACCGGGTCGTCCTTCCACTATGTCGGCGACAAGATCGCGCAAGCCGAGGGGATTTCAATGTCCTTCAAGCCGCTGCAGAAGGTCGGTGCCGTGGTCGGTGCGATCAAGTCGGGCCAGATCGACGCGTGGAACATCGTGCCGCATATCGCCAAGCCGCTGGCAGGCTCGGGCGCGGTGCATATCATCGGCGCGGTGCAGGATTACCTGCCGAACTATCAGACGACGACTGTCTTCACCTCGGCCGACAATGCCGCCAACCAGCGCGACAAAACCGAAGCGTTCCTAGCGGGCTTCTCCAAGGGGGTGACCGATTACAACTCTACCATGATCGATAACGCGGGCGGAGAGGCCGGTGTGGACGAGATGGTCAAGCTGATCCACCAGTACGTCTATAGCGACCGCCCGTTCGAAAAGGCCAAGCCATCTATCGTCAACGGCACCATGCGGATCAACGAAGGGGCCAAACTGAACCTTGCCTCGGTCGAAGATCAGTTGGAGTGGTTCAAGGCCGGTGGCTATGTCGACGACAGCGTGACGATCGATGATCTGGTCGACACGTCCTATGTCGAGACGATGAGCTAAGCCGAACTTAGCTACCACGTCAGGGTCGGAAAAAAGCCCGGCGTTCGCGCCGGGTAGCGCCGACCCGCCCCCGTTCCGCCAAAGCCGAACCTGTGGTCCGACGGCGGCGCTATTGCGCCTCCCTCGGGTCGGTCGCTGCCCTCACTTCAGAACGAGCATACTTATGGACATCAGACTGGACGGCGTCAGCCACCATTACGACGATTTCGAGGTTCTGCGGGACATCACGTTGGACATTCCTGCGGGTAAGATCGTTTGTATCGTGGGGCCCTCTGGCTGCGGTAAATCCACGTTGCTGCGCTTTATCGGGGGGCTTGAGCGGCCTAGCCAAGGTACGATCCGCCAGATCGGAGAGCCTCCGGCAGGGTGTCTGAACCCGCTGACCTATATCTTTCAGGACTTCGCTCTGCTGCCGTGGCGCTCGGTTGAGGGGAACATCTCTCTGGTTCTTGAAGACCACGGTATCAAGGGACCCAAGGCGCGGGCGATCATCGATGATGTGCTGGCGCGGACGAAGTTGTCGGACTTTGCCAAGGCGCTGCCCAAGCAGTTGTCGGGGGGCATGAAGCAGCGTGTGGCCATCGCGCGGGCGTTGGCGGTGAATCCGGCGGTGATGCTGATGGACGAACCGTTGTCGGCGCTGGATAGTCAGACGCGAGAGCTGTTGATGGACGATCTTGTATCGCTGTGGTCCCGCCAGCCGTTCACCGCCGTCTACGTCACCCACAACCTGAACGAGGCCGTGCGCCTTGGCCATCGCATCGTCGTGCTGTCGCGTCGCCCGGGCCGCATTCAAGAGGTGGTCGAAATCGACACGCCCCTGGCTGAACGTCAGTTCGGTGATGCCGATCTGGAGGCCAAACAGAAACACCTTTGGCAGTTGATGCGGGACGAAGCCCGCGCGGCGGATGCGGAGTTGATCAATGTCTGATGCCAGCCTGACCGGTGCACCGGTGACGCCATCCCCGTCGACCTCGGCCCAAGGCAAACCGGTGGCCTTCCGGGGCGGCGGTTTCAAACCGCGGTCGCATCGCTGGGTCGGTGTGGTGGTCTTTGTCGTATTGATCCTGATCGCAGAATGGGGCACGCGGACCGGGTGGATCTCAGCGCTGACCTTGCCCAAACCCTCGGACGTTCTGGAGACCTTCCAAGAGCTTTATCAGTCGGGCCTGCTGTTCAAACACCTCGGGCCGTCGCTGGCGCGTCTGGCCGTCGGCGCGCTTTTGGGCGTGTCGGTCGGGGTCAGCGTGGGCGTGTTGATCGGACTGTTTTCCTATATCCGGGCGGGCATGGTGCCCTTGGTGGCCGCGCTGTTTCCGATCCCCAAGATCGCCTTGCTGCCACTGTTCGTCATTTGGTTCGGCATCGGTGAGGGGTCGAAATACGCCTTGATCGCCTTCGGGACGTTCACGCCCACCGTCGTCGCAACCTATGGCGCGGTGGATAACGTGGACCGGACGCTGATCCGCATGGGCCAATCGTTTGGCCTGTCTTGGTGGTCGATCGTTCGCAAGATCGTGTTGCCGGGCGCGATGCCGGGGATCCTGTCGGGGCTGCGGATTTCGCTGGCCATCGCCATCATCCTGCTGGTTGCGGCGGAAATGCTGGGGGCCGAATACGGGATCGGGGCTTACATCCTGCAGGCCGGGTCTTTGTACGACCTTGAACGGCTGTTCGCGGGCGTGGTGATCCTTTCGGTTCTGGGGGTCGTGGTCAGCGCCGTGATCGCATTGATCGAACGGCGCGTTCTGGGGTGGCGGACATGAGCTATGACGTGGTTGTGGCGGGCGGCGGCTCGGCTGGCGTTGGCGCGGCTGTCGGCGCCGCGCGTGCGGGCGCGAAGGTGTTGTTGCTGGAGCGGCACGGCTGTCTGGGCGGCGCGGCGGCGGTGCGGAATGTTCTGACGCTGTGTGGTCTCTACACCCTTGGAGAAGACTGCCGGATGGTCGTCGGCGGAGTCGGGGCCGAGGTGGTCGAGGCGCTGAAGACGCGCAAGGCCATCACCGGGCCGCATCGTTTTCGCGGTGTGTTTTCCTGCTTTGAGCCCGAGGCGATGAAGGTCGTTCTGGATGATCTGGTGGCGCGTGCTGGTGTCGACGTGCGCTTTGGCGCGACCCTGACCGGGACGGAACGGGATGGCGACCGGATCAGAGCCGTCACCTACAGCGATCATGGCGGCGCACATCGGGTTGAGGCCGGAGGCTTTGTGGATTGCACGGGCGACGGGGACCTGGCGCATCTGGGCGGCGCATCGACGCGATATGGTAACGCGGATGGGGTCAACCTTGGAACCTTGGGCACCCGTTTCGGGGGCATTCCGGCAGATGTGACCGTGACGGCGCCTCAGATCGCAGAGGCGGTCGCGGCGTTCAATGCGAATGCAACGGCGACGGGCCAGATCTCGGACCTGACCAAGGACAAATGCGTGATCGTCCGGCTGCCGGGGTCGAATGACATGGTGCTGTACCTCGCCTCGGCCGATTACGACCCGCGCGATGCAGCCAGCCTTAGCCGGGCCGAGATGGACGTGCGGCGGCAGGCGTGGGGATACCTAGACGCCATCCGCACGATTGAGGGCTGCGGCGGGGCCTATCTGGTGTCCACCGGGCCAGAAATCGGCACGCGTGAAAGCCGTCACCTGAACAGCCAGCGGCAGTTTACATGGGCGGATATCGAAGGACGCGCAACTTTTGACGATACGATCGCCTTGGGCGCATGGGGGGCCGAATGGCATGACCGCGGGACCTATGCGTCGACCTTCGATTACCCGCCGGAAAAGGGCTCGTATGAAATTCCGTTGTCCTGTCTGCACTCGGTCGATACCGAAAACCTGTTTTGTGCCGGGCGTTTGGCGGATGGCGACCGCAAAGGTGGGGCGGCGATCCGGGTGATGGGCACCGCGATGGCCACCGGGCAGGCGGCAGGCGTGGCGGCCGCGCAGGTCGCAAACGGAACGTTCTCGCCTCAAGCGGTGCGCGACGTGCTGCGCGGGCAGGGGGCGACGCTATCCGTGCAAGACCTGTCTTGATCCGCAGGGTCTTGGCGCGGAGGTAAATGCCTGTCACCAATGCAAAACATCGATCAGGAGGAGAGACGCGATGAGTGAGGAGCGCAAAATACTCTGGACGCCCAGCAAAGAGCGGGCGGAAGCCTCGCGCATTGCCGAATTCATGCGCTGGCTTGAAGCCGAGCGGGGGCAGACCTTCGACAGCTATCAGAACCTTTGGGAATGGTCTGTCAGCGATCTGGACGGGTTCTGGACCGCCATCATTGCCTTCAACGATCTGCCCGTCAGCGATTGGCGCGAGGTACTGCCAGAACGCAAGATGCCTGGGGCCGACTGGTTCCCCGGGGCCAAAACCAACCTTGCCGCGCAAATCCTGAAGCACGCGCAGGAGCGCCCGGACGACATCGCGGTGATCAGCCATTCGGAAACCTTTGGGCGGATGCAGGCCACCTGGGCTGAGTTGGACGCGCAGGTCGGATCGCTTCAGGCGACGCTGCGGGATATGGGCGTTGGCAAGGGTGACCGCGTCGTTGCCGTTTTGCCGAACGGGATGGAATCCATCGTGGCCTTTCTGGCCGTCGCCGGGCTGGGCGCGATCTGGTCGCTGTGTTCGCCGGATATGGGGCAGGTCGCGATCCTTGACCGGTTCCGCCAGATCGAACCCAAGGCGCTGATCGCACAGGACGGATACAAACACGGCGGCAAGACGCATGACCGGAGCGAGCTGTTGTCGAACCTCGTCGCTGAGCTTCCGACGCTGGAGGCCAAGATCATGCTGCCCTTTGTCGGACAGGCCGATGGCTGGACCGCGTGGGCCGCGACGCTGCGCGACCCGCAGCCCGCGCAGGTCACGATGGTAGAGTTCTCGGACCCGGTCTGGGTGGTCTATTCGTCTGGCACGACCGGCAATCCCAAACCAATCGTGCATGGCCATGGCGGCGTGCTGATCGAGGGCGCGAAGCAATCCATGCATCAGGATCTGCGCCCTGGAGAGCGGTTTAGCTGGCTGACCTCCTCGGGATGGATCATGTGGAATTCGCAACTGAACGCGATGGCCGCAGGGGCGACGATCGTAATGTTCGACGGGGCGCCGAATTATCCCGATCTGATGACCGTCTGGCACATCATCGCGGATGAGGGCGTTACGTATTTCGGTGCCGGCGCGGCGTTCTTTCAGGGCTGCATGAAAGCCGGGATCACGCCGGGGCGCGATCTGGATTTGTCGGCGTTGACGGGGCTGGGGTCGACGGGGTCTCCGCTTAGCCCCGAGGGGTATGATTGGGTCTATGCAGACGTGAAGCAGGACCTGTGGTTGAACCCGATCTCTGGCGGGACCGATCTGGCGGGGCCGTTTGTTGTGGGCAATTCGATGATGCCCGTGCGGTCAGGCGAGATGCAGTGCCGTGCGCTGGGCAATGCGGTGCGGTCCTATGATCCCGATGGGAACGAGTTGATTGGTGAGGTTGGGGAGTTGGTGTGTACCGAACCTTTGCCGTCGATGCCGCTCTACTTCTGGGGCGATGAGGACGGATCGCGCCTGCACGACAGCTATTTTGACACCTATCCCGGCATCTGGCGGCACGGCGACTGGATCGAGTTCACGCCGGAAGGCGGGTCGGTGATTTATGGCCGGTCGGACGCGACGATCAACCGGCGCGGGCTGCGGCTGGGATCATCCGAAATTTACCGCGCCGTCGAAGGGCTGGACGAGGTGCTGGACAGCCTCGTCATCGATCTGGAATTTCTGGGCCGCGACAGCTTTATGGTGCTGTTCGTGGTGCCGAAGGACGGGCCCTTGGACGACTCCCTAAGCGACAAGATCCGCGCGTCGATCCGTGCCGCCGTTTCAGCGCGTTTCCTTCCGGACGAGATTGTCGAGATCAAGGATGTGCCGCGCACGATTTCGGGCAAAAAGCTGGAAGTGCCGGTGAAAAAGCTGCTGCTGGGGCAGGATGCGGACAAGGTCGTGAACCGGGATTCCATGGCGAACCCCGACAGCTTTGACCAGTTCATCGCTTATGCGGAGGCGCGGCAGGCGGCGCATGGCTAAGCCGGTCGTTGCCTTTGATCTGGACGGCACGCTGATCGACAGCGCGCCGGACATTCACGCGCTGGCCAATCAGGTGCTGGCGGACGAAGGGGCTGCGCCGCTGACGATGGGCGAGACGCGCAGTTTCATCGGGCAGGGGGCTGCGCATTTCATCGCGCAGATGCGGGCGGCGCGCGACATTCCCAATGATGAACAGGCGCGCCTGCTGGCGGCGTTCATGGCGGGGTATGACGGCGCAGTGGCGCATACGATCGTCTTCCCCGGTGTCGTCTCTGCGTTAGAGGCGCTGATGGCGGACGGCATCACTTTGGCCATTTGCACCAACAAACCGGAACGGCCCACTGCCACAGTGCTAGAGCACTTTGGTCTGGCGCGGTTCTTTCGGGTCGTGATCGGCGGGGACACGCTGCCGGTACGCAAGCCGGACGCCGCACCAGTGATCGCGGCGTTTGATCGGGCGGGCGCGGCGGGGCCGCGGATATTCGTGGGCGATAGTGAGATCGACGCGGGCGCAGCGCAGGCGGCTGGTGTTCCGTTCCTGTTGTTCACCGAAGGGTATCGCAAGACGCCGATCGCGGATTTGGTGCACGCGGCGGCGTTTGCGGATTTCGCAGAGTTGCCGGGGCTGGTTAAAGGTCTGGTGAACGGTCGGTGAGGGCGGACGACCGCTGCCCGGTGAGATCGCCAAGCGGATCACTTGATCACAGACAGGTCTACTTCAAACCTTGGATGCGCGCTGCCGCCGCTGCCGTTTCTTTCACCTTAGCGCCGGGTGCAATCGTCGGGTCGGCTTCGTTCAGCGTCTGGATCGCGAAACCTGCGGCCTTTTTATAGACCGACATCAGCTCGTCCTTCTCAGCCGGGCTGACGACGTCGTCGATGTTGTCAAACGACCCGCCGCAACGCTCATCAATCAGGTTCAACAGGGCGAAGGGGCCCGCGCCACGGTTGCGCAGGATCAGGGCAGACACGGGTTCGCAGAGCTGCGCATCATAGGCCTGTAGCGCCTCGGGCGTTGCGCCAAGGTCGACCATTTTCGCCCCCAGAACGCGGGCGTCGATGATGGCCTGCGATGCGCCGTTCGACCCGGTGGGATACATTACATGCGCCGCATCGCCCATCAGGACCACCGATCCATCGACCCAGGTCGGGATCGGATCACGGTCGATCATCGGGTATTCCCAGACGTCGTCAGTGGCGTTCAGCAGCGCGGGGACGTCCAGCCAATCGAACTCCCATCCGTGGAAGTGATGCACGAATTCCGAGTGCTCGACCTTGCGGTTCCAGTCACCCGAGCGCCAGCCGCCAGTGTTGTCGAATGTCACCTCGGCGATCCAGTTCATGGTGACCACACCGTCGGCGTCGGGATGGGAAATCGGGTACAGAACCATGCGATGGCGCGACGTTCCAAGGCCGATGAAACTGGCCCCGGTGCGCATCGGTTTCGTCCGCGCCGTGCCGCGCCACATCACCGCGCCGCCCCATTGGATCGGCGGCTGGTCGGGGTACATCTGCGCCCGGATCGCGGAATGCAGGCCATCGGCGGCGATCAACAGACGACCCGTGGCCGTTTCCGTGCTGCCATCGGTGCGGGTGATCTGTGCGGTCACCCCATCGGGCGTCTGGCTGTATCCGGTGACGCGCGCGCCCAGAACGACAGCATCGCGTCCCAGCCGGTCTTGCACCTTGTCCAACAGCATCATCTGCAGCTGCCCACGGTGGACGGCGTATTGCGGCCAGTTGTATCCGGCGTCGAGCCCGCGGGGTTCTGCATAGGCCTCTTGTCCGCGCAGGCCCAGCAAGGTCCATTCGCGCACGGGCAGGCCGATGCCGTCCAGATCATCGCGGGTAAAGCCAAGGTCCATCAGTTCGCGGACCGCGTTGGGCTGAAGGTTGATGCCAACGCCAAGGGGACGGATTTCCGGCACGGTTTCGAACACGCGACTGGGCACGCCGATCTGATGAAGCGTCAGCGCCATGGCCAATCCGCCAATGCCGCCGCCTGCGATCAATACCTCGTTGGACATCGGTGCCTCCCCCTTTGCACGGTCGGGCGGTTTTACCATCCGAAGGGCAGAGCGCAAGAAATTGGTTGTCGCAGTCAAGGATTATATCCGACTGAAAAACTCGGAATTGACTTAACTGAGTAAAAAAGTCAGTTATGAGTTCAGAAACGGAATCAATCATGCGTTATTCATCTTTCCAATCCTCTCGCGCCTTGGTGCGCCTGTCCCATGCGTCCTGAGCCCGGGACCCGGATGGGGGGGCAGCCGGTTAGCCGCATCGCCCTGCTGCCCGAGGTCGAGGCCTGGTGGGTCCGCGCGTTGCGCCTGTGGTGTGACGGCGAGGACGGGCAGGCGGCCCTGCGTGATCAGCTTCGGTCTCATCTGGGGGCCGAGGCGGCAGAAACCTTCTTTGCCCGCTTTACCGATCTGATCGCCCTGATGCTGCGGCACGGGCGTCGCCCGATGATGCATCACGCGCTGGAGTGTGAGTGCGTCGGCGCGGACGAGGCGGTCTTTGCCCTGTTCTGTTCGCAGGCGGTGGGTGACCGGGAAGAGGCGATGATGATCGCCTGTCTGATCCTGCGGGCCGATGTGGCGCCGATTGCCGTTTCGCTGGCCCAGACCCTTGGTCTGGACCTTCATCGGGCGCGTCCGCCGCGCCACAAAATGAACTGATCCTGACAGGAGTCCCCATGTCGAACCCTTTTTCCCGCACCCTGCCTGCCGCCGCGCTGATGGTGTTTTCTGCCCTGCCGCTGGCCGCGCAGGACACCGCGCCCGACAAAGCTGCCGTTCTGACCACCTATGCCGATATCGCGCAGGCCGGATATTTCGACAGCCTGACCTCGGCCAAGGTTCTGAAGGATGCGATTGATGCGCTTGTGGCGGACCCGTCGGCGGATTCTCTGGCCGCGGCGCGGGACGCGTGGATCGCCGCCCGTGTGCCCTATCAGCAGACCGAGGTGTTCCGGTTCGGCAACGCGATCGTCGACGACTGGGAAGGCAAGGTGAACGCCTGGCCGCTGGACGAAGGTCTGATCGACTATGTCGACGCAGCCTATGGCGGGGCAACGGATGAAAACCAATACGCCGCGCTGAACGTCATCGCCAACCCGACCTTCACCCTATCGGGCGAAGAGATCGACGCCTCTGACATCACGCCAGAGTTCTTGTCGGAAACCCTGCACGAGGCGGACGAGGTCGAAGCGAACGTCGCCACTGGCTATCACGCGATCGAGTTTCTGCTGTGGGGGCAGGATTTGAATGGCATGGATCACGGGGCAGGGGATCGGCCTTACACTGACTTTGTCGTGGGCGTCGAATGCACGGGCGACAATTGCGACCGGAGGGTCGAGTATCTGCAGGCAGTGACCGATCTGTTGATCTCTGATCTGGATTGGATGGCCGCACAGTGGACCGAAAGCGGCGCGGCGCGTGACGCGCTGATGCAGGATGTCGACGCGGGTATCGTCGCGATGCTGACAGGCATGGGGTCGCTGTCCTACGGTGAACAGGCTGGCGAACGCATGAAGCTGGGCGTGATGCTGAACGATCCCGAGGAAGAGCATGATTGCTTTTCGGACAACACGCACAACAGCCATTATTACGACGGGCTGGGTATCCGGAACGTCTATTACGGCGAATACGTAGGGATTGATGGCCGGGTTGTGACCGGGGCGTCCTTGTCTTCACTGGTCGCGGCGTCGGACGCTCAGGTCGATACCGATCTGCGGGCGGCGCTGGATCACACGGTTGCAGAGCTGGGGCAATTGAAAGCCGCCGCTGAGGCTGGGTTTTCCTACGACCAGATGCTGGAGCGTGGAAACGCGGATGGAGAGGCGCTGATCATGGCGGCCGTCGACGGTCTGGTCGCGCAGACGAAATCCATTGAGCGCGCGGTGACCGTGCTTGGGCTGGACCAGATCGGGTTCGAAGGTTCTGACAGCTTGGATGACCCGAACGCGGTGTTTCAGTGATTGCGACAGCCCGGCACAAGGCACGCCGTGCCGCCGGGCTGCGCCTGACCGGCCCCACGGTCAGGCGCTTGTTTGCCGTCGCCGCATGGATTGATCTAGGTTCTTTGACGGAAGGATAGAGTACGGACCACTTGCGATGCCGCGCCTGTCGGCGGTCAAAGGCGGTCCCCTGATAACCTTGCCGCAAACCCAACCCTGCCGAAACCTCTCTGCCACATCGGTTGCGCGTGCCGCCGCACCTATGCCACCCCGTCGCCAAGGAGCCTTCGATGCGCCTAGCCACCTCTGCGCTGATCTGCCTTGCCCTGACCGCGCCCGCCGGGGCCGAAGATTTGGCCGAAGATCTGGCCGACGACCTGTCTGCGCCGGTGCTGAACGTCGTCCCCCGAACTGACGCCGAGGCCGCGCGCATCGCGATCGTCACGGCCCCCGCAACCGACTTCACAGTACCCGAACCCTTCGAAGGCAACCCAGCCGGGGCTGCCACGGTCCGGGCGCGCAGCGATGCGGATGCCTTTTCCCAGCCCTCCGGCAACATCTCGTTCGACCGGGAACTGGACTTCAAACTGGGCAACGGACTTTTCAAGAAACTCTGGGTCTCGTCCCCGTCTTCGACGCTGGCATCCGATGGCTTGGGGCCGCTGTACAACGCGCGGTCCTGCCAGCGGTGCCACCTGAAAGACGGGCGGGGCCACCCGCCGGAAGGCCCTCAGGATGACGCGGTGTCGATGTTCCTGCGCGTCTCGGTCCCCGCCGATGGACAGGTCGAGGTCAGCCGGATCGAAGCCTTCCTGCTGTCGCTGGGGGACGACACGCCCCGCACGCGGCCCGATCCGGTTTATGGCGGTCAGTTGCAGGATTTCGCCGTGGCCGGGCACCCGGCAGAATATCGGCTTGGCGTCACGTGGGAAGAGGTGCCGGTCACATTGAACGGCGAAACCGTCAGCCTGCGAAAACCAACGTGGTCTGCCGAAGATCTGGGCTATGGTCCCTTGGCCGAGGGCGCGATGCTGTCACCGCGTGTCGCGCCGCAGATGATCGGACTAGGGCTGCTTGAGGCGATACCTGCGGCGGATATCCTCGTCAATGCGGACCCCGAGGATGCGGATGGCGATGGAATTTCCGGCCGTGCGCAGATTGTCTGGTCCTTTGAACACGATAGGCCAATGCTGGGACGGTTCGGCCATAAGGCCGGATCGCCAAGCGTGCACGAACAGGTCGCCGCTGCTTTTGCGGGCGACATCGGTATCTCTTCGCCCCTCTTCCCTGCAGGCTGGGGGGATTGCACCGAGGCGCAGGACCGCTGCCGTTCCGCACCACATGGCGATGGGGACGTGCGGGGGACCGAGGTCGATGCCGACGGCCTTGATCTGGTGACCTTCTATTCCCGCAACCTCGGTGTGCCGGCGCGCCGCGATATGGAGGATGCGAATGTGCTGAACGGCAAGCGCGTCTTTCATGAGGCGCGCTGCACCTCGTGCCACGTGCCGAAATACGTCACCGATCGCCTTGATGGTCAGCCGGAACAAAGTTTTCAGCTGATCTGGCCCTTTACCGACCTTCTGCTGCACGACATGGGCGAAGGACTGGCCGACAACCGTCCCGAAGGCCGCGCCTCGGGTCAGGAATGGCGCACCCCGCCCTTGTGGGGCATTGGCTTGACGCAACAGGTCAATGGCCACAGCTATTACCTACACGACGGTCGCGCGCGAAACCTGCTGGAGGCGATCCTCTGGCATGGCGGAGAGGCGCAGACCGCCCGAAACCACGTGGCCGGCCTGACGCCCCAAGTCCGCGCCGATCTGATCCTATATCTGGAAAGCCTATGATCCGTTCCATCCTCCTCGTCGCCTGCCTTGCCTCGCCTGCCGCCGCTGGCGTCAAAGAGGCGGTTAATGACCATGCCTTGCCTGCCGTGCAGACATTCGCGGTACAGGCGCGCGCTTTGGCGACGAACGCGCAGGCCGATTGCACGGCACCCGCGGTGATCCCGTCCTTTCACAACACCTTCGATGCTTGGCTGGGGATGCAGCATCTGGGCTTTGGCCCGCTAGAGGTCGATGGCCGGGCCTTGGCGATCAGTTTCTGGCCCGACAAGCGCGGCATGGTGGGTTCGACGGTGGCGCGCCTTCTAGCTGATGAGGACAGCGCCATATCCGAGCCTGCGCAGTTCGCCGAGGTGTCGGTGGCCGGGCGCGGATTGTTCGCGTTGGAAAGGCTGCTGTTCAGCGACGACAGCTACGGGCGCGATGATTATGCCTGCAAGCTGGTCACGGCCATCGCGGTCGATCTGGATCGCATGGCAAGCGAAATCATGGCAGAGTGGCAGGATCAGGCGCAGGCTCTTCTGACCGCCGGGGATGATGGTAACACCGCTTACCTGTCGCAAAGCGAAGCGGCGCAACGGCTTTATACCGCGCTGCTGACAGGGCTTGAGTTCAACGCGGATCAACGCCTTGGTCGCCCCTTGGGCACCTTCGACCGCCCCCGCCCCGAACGGGCCGAGGCGCGCCGGTCCGAACGGTCCCTGCGCAACGTGATCATTTCTGTGCAGGCCCTGCGCGACTTGGCCGATGCCCTGTCGGACGCGCCCACACCGGTGACCGATGCGGCTTTTGACACGGTTCTGGCCAATGCAGAGGACTTGCAGGATCCCGTCTTTGCAGGGGTCGATGATCCGTCTAGCCGCCTGAGGGTCGAGATCGTGCAGCAGGGCATCAAGGCCGCTGCAACGGCTATTCAGGCAGAACTGGGCGTTCAGCTTGGCGTCGGGTCTGGCTTTAACTCGGCCGACGGGGACTAAGCGATGGCATCGCGGCGACACTTCCTTGCCTCGCTTCTGGCCGCATCGGCCATGCCCCGGCTTAGCTGGGCGGATGCGGGCAACCCGTCCTATCTGGCGGCGGCGCGCGAACCGGATGGTGGATACGCGCTTTTCGGCCTGGACGGGCAGGGGCGTGATCTGTTTCGCATCGCCTTGCCCGGTCGTGGACATGCCGCCGCGGCGCATCCCGATGCGCCCGAAGCGGTGGCCTTTGCCCGCCGTCCCGGGACCTTCGCACTGGTCATCGACTGCACCACGGGGCTGGTCGCCCATCGTCTGGATGCGCCGCAGGGCAGTCATTTCTACGGCCACGGCGCGTTTATCGCGGGGGGCGACATCCTGTGCACCACGGAAAACCACATCGACAGCGGAGAGGGGCGGATCGGCTTCTGGTCCCGCCGCGCCGGGTACAAACGGGTCGGAGAGATCGCGTCCGGCGGCATTGGCCCGCATGAAATCCTAGCCCTGCCCGAAGACGGTCTGGCGGTGGCGAATGGCGGTATCCGGACCCACCCCGATCAGGGACGGGATAAACTGAACCTCGACAAGATGCGGCCCAATCTGGCCTACGCGACGGTCGATGGCGTTGAAGAAGTGGTGGAATTATCCGACGACCTGCACCAAGCGTCGATCCGCCATCTGGCCAGCGATGGAGATTTGGTCGCCTTTGCCATGCAATGGCAGGGCGATCTGTCGGACCCGGTGCCATTGATGGGGCTGCACCGGCGGGGGGACGCCCCGGTGCTCTGTCAGGCCGATCTGGCAGAACAGCTAGCGATGAACGGCTATGCGGGCAGCGTCGCTATGGCGGGGGGACAGGTGGGGATTACGTCGCCGCGTGGCGGGCGCGTCCACCTTTTCAGTCGCGACGGGGCGTTTCAAGGCGCGGTGATGCGCGGCGACGTCTGCGGCCTGGCTCCTCGTGGCGCCGGGCTTCTGGCAACGGATGGGATGGGCGGTGTGCTGGCGTTGGCACAAGATCACATAGAACCCTTGGCGGTGGCTCCCCGCGCCTGGGACAACCACCTGATCCGCATCCGCTGAGGCAACGAGGGGCGCTGCCCCTCGCGCTCCACTGGATATTTATCGCAAGAGGATGACTAGGGCGCGGCGTTCCTGGTTCATCTTTCCAGAAATACTCCCGCCGGAGGCGGCGCTTAGCTGTCCAAAGGGGCCGCGATATGGCTTTGCGCGTCAATGACCAAAGGGTGCAGTCCCGCGCCGCCCTGATCCAAATAGCTCAGCAACTGGCTGCGCATGCGTGGCTCCCAAAAGTCGTTCAGATGCGCGGCGACGCGTTCGGCCTGATCGTCACCGGGCTGGGACGAAAAGAACGTGGCGATCTGGTTCGCCATGGTGATCATTTTCTCAGGCGACATGGGCGGCCCCTTCGATACGGGTGGGATGGGTAAAAACTTCGGCCGTGCCGCCCTTGGCCAAGGCGACAAGCGTGATGCCAGCGTCTTGGGCCAAGCGCAGCGCGTGCGCGGTCGGAGAGGAGACTGCGATCAACATTCCGCAGCCCGCCAGTGCCGTTTTCTGCACCAGTTCGATCGACACGCGAGAGGTCAGGACAAAAGCCCCCGTCGCCGGATCGATCCCTTGCCGGGCCAGCGCGCCAATCACCTTGTCCAGCGCGTTGTGGCGCCCGACGTCTTCGCGGGCGTAGATCAATCCATCGGGGGACACGAACCCGGCAGCATGAACTGCACGCGTTTCATCGTGCAGGGGCTGGGCATCGCGCAGCGCATCGGTGGCGCCGGTAATCTGCGGGATCGTCAATGCGGGCGTCGCGGTGACATGGGGCAGGTCGCGGGTCGCTTCGCGTAGGCTGTCGATGCCGCATAGGCCGCAGCCCACGGGTCCGGTCATGGCGCGGCGGCGGCGGGTCAGGGCGGTGCCGCGCTCTGAGGCGAGCCACATGCGGACTTCGATCCCGGCGTCGTGCTGGGCGATCGACATGTCTTCGATCTGGTCGGCTGCAGTGACGATCCCTTCGGTCAGGGAAAAGCCCACAGCGAAGTCTTCCAAATCCGCAGGGGTCGCCATCATGACCGCTTGGGTCGAGCCATCATAGACCAAGGCGACCGGCACCTCTTCGGGCAGGGCGCGGGTGGAGGGGGCGCTTGCGCCCTCGCCAATCCGCAGCGCCTCTGCGCGGAAAGAGGTGCCCGTGACGATCATTCGGCTGCGGGCAGGATGCGGCGCGATTTTTCGGCCTGATCGTTGTAGTCCCGCTGCCAATTCGACGGCCCGTTCGAGGGCGCGACCTGTACGGCCGTCACCTTGTATTCTGGGCAGTTCGTGGCCCAGTCAGAAAAGTCGGTGGTGACGACGTTGGCCTGCGTGTCCGGGTGGTGGAACGTCGTGTAGACGACGCCGGGGCTGACCCGATCGGTGATCGTGGCGCGCAGGGTCGTTTCGCCAGAGCGGGAGGCGAGGCGGATCCAATCCCCTTCACGCACGCCACGGTTTTCGGCGTCGTGCGGGTGGATTTCCAGCAGGTCTTCGTCATGCCATGCGTTGTTGTCGGTGCGGCGGGTCTGCGCGCCGACGTTGTATTGCGACAGGATACGGCCCGTCGTCAGCAACAGCGGGAACCGGGGGCCGGTGCGTTCGTCCGTCGCCACGTATTCGGTGACGATGAACCGACCTTTGCCGCGGACGAAGCCGTCCACATGCATCAGCGGCGTGCCATCGGGCGCGTCGTCGTTGCAGGGCCATTGGACCGATCCGCGTTCTTCAAGGAAGTCATAGGTCACCTTGGCAAAGCCGGGGGTGGTGGCCGCGATTTCTTCCATGATCTGAGCGGGATGGGTGTAGTGCCAGCCAGCGCCGAGGGAGTTGGCCAGCATCTGCGTCACTTCCCAATCAGCATAGCCTTGTTTGGGCTTCATCACTTCACGCACGCGGTTGATACGGCGTTCTGCGTTGGTAAAGGTGCCGTCTTTTTCCAGGAAGGACGAGCCCGGCAGGAAGACGTGTGCGTAGTTCGCCGTCTCGTTCAGGAACAGGTCGTGGACGATGACGCATTCCATGGCCGCAAGGCCCGCCGCGACGTGTTTGGTGTCGGGGTCGGATTGCAGGATGTCTTCGCCTTGGCAGTAAAGCGCCTTGAACGTGCCTTCGACCGCGGCGTCCAGCATATTGGGGATGCGCAGGCCCGGCTCCGGGTCGATCTGGACGCCCCAGGCCTGTTCAAAGATCGCGCGGGTGGCGGCGTCTTTGACGTGGCGATAGCCGGGAAGCTCGTGCGGGAAGCTGCCCATGTCGCACGATCCCTGCACGTTGTTCTGACCGCGCAGGGGGTTCACGCCCACGCCGCGGCGACCGATGTTGCCGGTCAGCATGGCGAGGTTGGCGATGCCCATGACGGTGGTCGACCCTTGCGAGTGTTCGGTGACGCCGAGGCCGTAATAGATCGCGCCGTTGCCGCCCTTGGCAAAGGCACGGGCGGCCTCGCGGAGGGTGGCGGCGGGGACGCCGGTCAGCAGTTCCGAGGCCTCGGGGGAGTGCCGCTCTTCGCTGATGAAGGCAGCGTAGTGCTGGAATTCGTCCCAATCGCAGCGGGTTTTGATGAAGTCTTCATCCGCCAGCCCTTCGGTCACGATGACATGGGCGAGGGCCGAGACGACCGCGACGTTGGTGCCAGGGCGCAGAGGCAGGTGCCATTTGTCGCCCATGTGCGGCGTTTCCAAAAGGTCGATGCGGCGCGGATCGATGACGATCAGTTTCGCGCCCTGACGCAGGCGTTTGCGCAGACGCGAGGCAAAGACCGGGTGCCCGTCGGTCGGGTTCGCGCCGATGACGATGGCGATGTCGGTGTCTTCGACCGAGTCAAAATCCTGCGTGCCGGCAGAGGTGCCGAAAGTCTGGCCAAGGCCGTACCCGGTGGGGGAGTGGCAGACGCGGGCGCAGGTGTCGGTGTTGTTGTTCTGGAACACCGCGCGGGTGAGTTTCTGGACGAGGTAGGTTTCCTCGTTCGTGCAGCGCGACGAGGTAATGACGCCGAGGGATTTGCGGCCGTATTTTTCATGGATCGCGGTCAGGCGTTGCGCGGTGAAGCTCATGGCCTCGTCCCACGACACCTCGCGCCATGGCTCATCAATGCTGTCGCGGATCATTGGCGACAGGATGCGGTCGGGGTGTTCGGCGTAGCCATAGGCAAAGCGGCCTTTGACGCAGCTATGCCCACGGTTAGCCTTGCCGTGTTTGTAGGGCGTCATGCGGACCAGCTTGTCGCCGTTGAGTTCCGCCTTGAACGAACAGCCGACGCCGCAATAGGCGCAGGTGGTGATGACGGACCGATCGGGCGTGCCCATTTCGGCGACGGATTTTTCCTGAAGCGTCGCAGTGGGGCAGGCCTGAACGCAGGCGCCGCAGGACACGCAGTCAGAATGCATCGCATCGTCGGTTTTCGCGCCAAAGGACACGCGGCTGTCGAAGCCCCGGCCTTCGATCGTCAGTGCGAAGGTGCCCTGAACTTCTTCACAGGCGCGGACGCAACGCGAGCAGACGATGCATTTGGCCGGGTCGTAGGTGAAGTAAGGGTTGCTGTCATCCTTAGGGACGTAGCGGGCGTTCGTTGCACCGTCCGTCGCGCGGGCGCGCAGGTCGCCGGAGGCGAGAGTGCCAGTGACAGGGGCGTAATGGTTCTCGCCCTTTTCGTACCGCATGTCGCGCAGGCCAACCATGCCGGCCATGTCCTGCAATTCGCAGTCGCCGTTGGCGGAACAGGTCAGGCAGTCCAGCGGGTGGTCAGAGATATAAAGCTCCATCACCCCTTTGCGCAGCTTGTGCAGCTTGTCGGACTGGGTGGTCACCTCCATGCCTTCGGTCACGGGCGTGGTGCAGGACGCGGGCGTGCCACGGCGGCCTTCGATTTCCACAAGGCACAGGCGGCAGGAGCCGAAGGCCTCGACCGAGTCGGTGGCGCAAAGCTTGGGGATCTTGATGCCCGCTTCCATCGCCGCGCGCATAACCGAGGTGCCTTCGGGCACGGTGACGTCAAAGCCGTCGATTTTCAGCGTAACGGTTGCGTCGGATTTGGGCAGGGGGGTGCCCATGTCCCAGTCTTTGGGGGGAATGATGAAATCTTTCATGGGGTTATCCTTTGTCGGATTTCAGTGCGGCAAGCTGGTGGGCGACGATGGCATTGGCGTGGCCGTGGCCCAGCCCGTGGTCTGTTTTCAGGAAATTCACGATTTCCATGTGTTTGAGGTCGGCGCGGTCGGTGACCATCGCCAGCCAGTGGTCGATGGGCTGGCCGTACTTCGCCTCGATCGACGGAAAGTAGGAGGCGGGGCCTTTGACTTTGTCGGTCATTGGCGGGCTCCTTGACGGGCGGAACGGGGGGGCTGCCCCCGGCCTGCGGCCTCCCCCGGGATATTTTGGGGACCAAAGAAGGGTTGAGGATGCTTCATTCGGCGGCCTCTTTCGCGGGGGTGAAATCTTCGGGGAAGAGGCGAAGGGCGGACATGACGGGGTAGGGCGTGAAGCCGCCAAGCGCGCAGAGAGAGCCGTCTTTCATCGTGTCGCAAAGGTCGGTCAGCAGCGGGATGGCGCTGGCGTCGCCTGCGGTGATGCGGTCGATGGTTTCCACACCCCGTATCGCACCGATCCGGCAGGGGGTGCATTTGCCACAGGATTCCACCGCGCAGAATTCCATAGCGAAACGCGCCATCTGGCCCATGTCTGCGGTGTCGTCGAAAATGGTAATACCCGCGTGGCCGATCAGGCCGCCTGCCTGGTCGAATTCTTCGTAGCCGAAGGGCGTGTCGAATTGGTCGGGCGCGAAATAGGCGCCCAAGGGGCCACCGACTTGGACCGCCTTCACCGGTCGACCTGAGGCTGTGCCGCCTGCGAAGTCGTTGACCAGTTCGCCCAAGGGCAGGCCAAAGGCGGTTTCGAACAGACCGCCGTGTTTTGCGTTGCCCGCGATCTGGATGGGCATGGTGCCGCGCGACCGGCCAAGGCCGAAGTCGGCGTAATGCTGCGCGCCCTTTTCAAAGATCACTGGGATCGTGGCGAGGCTGAGGACGTTGTTCACGACCGTCGGTTTGCCAAAGGCACCTTCCAGCGCGGGCAGGGGCGGCTTGGCGCGGACGACGCCGCGTTTGCCTTCGAGCGAGTTGAGCAGCGAGGTTTCTTCGCCGCAGACATAAGCGCCCGCGCCGACGCGCACCTCCATATCGAAGGACTTGCCAGACCCCAGCACATCCAGCCCGAGGATGGCGTTTTCGCGGGCGATGCGGATCGCACGGTCCATGATGCGGATGGCGTCGGGGTATTCTGACCGGATGTAGACGAAGCCCTTGGTCGCATGGGTGGCAAGGCCCGCGATGACCATGCCTTCGATCAGAGACAGCGGGTCGCCTTCCATGATCATACGGTCGGCAAAGGTGCCGCTGTCGCCTTCGTCCGCGTTGCAGACGATGTATTTCTGGGACGCTTCGGCCTGACGAACCGTGTCCCATTTGATGCCGGTGGGGAAGCCCGCGCCGCCCCGACCACGCAGGCCGGATTGCTTGGTTTCCTCGACGATTGCCTCGGCGCTCATGTCTAGGGCGCGGCGCAGGCCGGTCAGGCCTCCGTGGGCTTCGTAGTCTGCAACCGACAGCGGATCGATCACGCCGCAGCGGGCGAAGGTCAGGCGGGTCTGGCGCTTGAGATAGTCGATCTCTTCCGTGGGACCTAGCGATGGGGCGCTGCCGTCAAGGATCGCGGGCACGTCTTCGGGCGTGACGGGGCCGTAGGCGATACGACCTTCGCCGCGGTCAACCTCGACCAGCGGTTCCAGCCAGATCATCCCGCGGGTGCCGGTGCGGATCAGTTGGAGGTCCAGTCCCTGCGCCTCGGCCTGATCGCGGATGGCGCGGGCGACGTCTTCGGCGCCAAGGGCTTTGGCGGCGCTGTCGAGAGAGAGGTAGATTTTCATGATGCGGCCTCGATCGCTTGGGTCAGGCGGGGCATGTCGACGCGGCCAATGACCTTGCCGTTCAGCATGGCGGCGGGTCCGCAGGCGCACAGGCCAAGGCAATAGACTGGCTCGATCGTGATGCGGCCGTCGGCGGTGGTGCCGGGGCCAGAGAGGGCGAAGTGTGACAGCACCTCGGCCTCCAACGCCTTGGAGCCCATGGCCTGACAGGCCTCGGCCCGGCAGAGTTTTAGCACATGCCGCCCGGCGGGGTTTTCGCGGAAATCGTGGTAGAAGGTGACGACGCCGTGCACCTCGGCTTTGGTCAGGCCTAGGGTGGCGGCGATCAATGGCAGCGCCTCTTGCGGGATGTGGTCGAACCGGGCCTGCAGGGCGTGCAGAATAGGCAGCATCGGCCCTTCGCGATGGGTTTCGCTGTCGATGATGGCCTGAATTTCGGTGTCGGTCGGTGTCTGGCGCATGGCTGGTCCGATATTGTGTCGGCGGTCGTATCGTGCGTGCGTGGCGGATTGGCGATGGAAAATCAATATCAGCGTTCCGTCAGGTGATAGGGTTTGTCTATCAATCTCGGGCAAAACGACCGGCTGTTTCCATCAAGGCAGAAAGGACCGGCGTGTGCGGTTCCTGATATTCGGTCACTAATCCAACGACATGCGCAGTCTGAGTGTTCTGGATCGGGATGGCTGTCAGGTCGCGCCCCTCGGCCAGAAATGTGGCCATGTCACCTGGCAGGATTGTGACCCAGTCGCCGCTGGATACGGTGGCGGCCAGAACGACGGTCGAGTTTGACTCGATCCGCGCGGCGGGGGCGGCGCCGATGTCGTGGAAGTTGCGGTTGATGATGCGTCTGTTCTGCATGTCGGGCGTCAGCAGGCACAGGTTCTGCGATGGGATATCGGACCATGCGATCTGGTCGCGCGTCGCCAGCGGGTGGGCTGCGTGGCAGACCAGATGATAGGTTTCGCGGAACAATTCGACTGTGCTGACGCGTCCGATGGGTTCGTTGTCGAGGTAAGTGATGCCAGCGTCGATTTCGAGATTGTCCAGCAATGTCTTGATATTCTGCGACGTGGTTGAGGTGACCGACAGGCTGATACCGGGATGCTGGCGCGTCATTTCGGTCGCCAGACGCGCGGCCCATGTCAGGGCCGTGGGGATCACGCCCAGCCGGATTTGCCCGGTCAGACCGTCACGCTTGGCCCGCATTTCATCCCGCAGGCGACGGCTGTCGCCGACGATCTTGCGGGCCATGACCAGCGCGCGCTGCCCTTCGGTCGTCAGCCCGCCAAAGCGCGATCCGCGTTCGACCAGTTTGACGCCCAAGTGATCCTCCAGCTGTTTGATCCCGGCGGATAATGTCGGCTGCGTGATCCCAAGCGACGCGGCCGCGCGGCCAAAGTGTCGTTCCTGCGCAAGGGCGATCAGCATTTCTAGTTTGGCGATCATGGCGGGGGGTATCCGATAGGCAGTTTCTATCACTTTCTGCCATATCTCGCAGGTTTCGCCAATAATGGCTGGTCAGATGCCGTTGGTTTCACCGGACCTCCGGCCAGCGCGCGCGAATCCCGGCGTTCGGGTTGCTGTTGACCCTCTGCCTGCTACGCTTGGGCCAAACAGCAGGAGAGACAGATGCCCCCATTGACCGAAGCCGACGAGATTTCCGCCATTGCATTTGGCTTCATGGGGTCCAAAGCCCTGTTCGTCGCGCTGGATCTGGGGGTGTTTACGGCGTTGGCCGCTGGTCCGCTGGACGCCGAGGCTTTGGCGACGGCCTGCGGCATCCACCGGGACCGGGCCGAGACGCTGGCCACTGCGCTGGCGGGGATGGGCGTGCTGGAGGTCGCGGATGGGCTTTACAAGAACTCTCCGGCGGCAGAGGCGTTTTTGGTGAAAGGCGCCAAGTATGACTTTGGCGACTACCTGCGCCTTCAGGTCGGTCAGCAGATGTATCCCTTGCTGGATCAATTGGGTCCGGCGGTGCGCGGCAATCTGGAAGAGGTGGATACCGCCAGTTATGAAGAGTGGTTTTCCGACCCCGAACAGGCGCGCATCTATTCCACCAGCCAGCACGCGGGATCGATCGGGCCGGCGCGGCAGTTGGCGAAAAAGGTTGATTTGTCGGGCGTCCAGACGCTGCTGGACGTCGGCGGTGGCACTGGGGCCTTTGCGATCACGCTGTGCAAGGCGTTCCCCGCTCTGAACGTCACCATCGTGGATTTTCCGAACGTGGCCGCGCTGGGGCGGGAGTACGTGGCCAAGGCAGGGCTGTCGGACAGGATCGAATATGTCGAAGGCAACGCGCTGAAAACGGATTGGCCCGGCGGGCAGGATGCGGTGCTGATGTCCTACCTGTTCTCGGGCGTGCCGGGGGATGCACACACTGGTTTGATTGACGACGCGATGGCGGCGCTGTCGCCGGATGGGCAGCTGGTGATCCATGACTTCATGGTCGAAGCGGATCGCAGCGGGCCGGAACTGGCCGCACTTTGGCAATTACAGCACACCGCCTTCACGCCCGAGGCGCGGTCGGTCGACACCGCTACACTGACAGAAGAGCTGGAAGCGGGCGGGTTTTCAGATGTCCGCGTGGTCGACATGATCCCGCGCATGACCAAGGTCGCAGTAGGGCGACGCTCGGCGTAAAGTGATTTCCGATTGCGGGGCGGGGCGTGATAGCCTATAGCCCGGCCTGCGGCACCCATAGCTCAGCTGGATAGAGCGCTGCCCTCCGAAGGCAGAGGCCTCAGGTTCGAATCCTGATGGGTGCGCCACATACTTTTCGCGATGCGAAAAGTGAGCCACGTCACCGAAAGTGCAATAGTGAGCGGCAAGTGTTTCGCAGAAACACAGAAAGCCTCCGCGCATCCCCCAAGACGTTCAGAAACCCGCGCAAAGAAAAAGGCGCGACCGAAGCCGCGCCTTTGCATCATCCGTTGCGGTTCCGATCACTCGGAAAAGGTTGCCAGATAGGCGGCGACGTCTTCGGTGTTCTTCTTCAGCTTGAAGGTCATTTTTGACTTGGCCGCGCCGTCGTCCAGCGTTTCCTGCAGGAAGGCCTTCGGGTCTTCGATGTAGGTCGCCAGGTTTTCGACATCCCAGACCAGACCAGCTTCGCCAGCGGCGACCAGATCGTCACCATAGTTGAAGCCTTCGACCGACCCTGCCGTGCGCCCGATCACACCGTAAAGGTTCGGACCCGTCTTGCCGCCTTTGACGATGGCTTCGTCAGCGGATTCGATCATGTGGCAGGATTTGCACTTACGGAATTCTTTTTCACCCGTGGCGACATCACCGTCGGCGAAAGCGGGGGCTGCCAAGGCCGTCAGGGCTGCGGCAATCGTCAGGCTGTATTTCATATCATTTCCTTGGGTTCATGCGCGTCAAAGCCATAGATAGGGCAAATCGGGCATCTTCAACAGGGCGCGCGCGCTGGTGAATTGTCGCATGTCAGGGGGTGTCAAACACCACATCGAAAGACGCCTTCAGCGCGACGTCGAGGTCTTCCATCGACACCGGAAGTCCCAGATCGACAAGGCTGGTGACGCCGTGACCTTGGATCCCGCAGGGGACGATGCCGCCGAAATGCTCAAGCTCGGGATCGACGTTGATCGAGATGCCGTGGAACGACACCCATTTACGCAGGCGAATACCTATCGCGGCGATCTTGTCTTCGCGCGGGGTGCCGTCGGGCAGGGCGGGTTTGTCGGGGCGGGGGACCCAGACGCCGACGCGGCCTTCGCGGATTTCGCCGTGGATGTTGAACTGGTCCAGCGTGGCGATCACCCAAGTTTCCAACTGCTGAACAAAGGCGCGGACGTCCCGGCCACGTTTGTTCAGGTCCAGCATCACGTAAGCCACGCGCTGGCCCGGTCCGTGGTACGTGTACTGCCCACCGCGGCGGGTGTCGTAGACCGGAAAGCGGTCGGGATCGATCAGGTCATCCCGCTTGGCCGAGGTGCCGGCGGTGTATAGCGGAGGATGTTCGACCAGCCAGATCAGTTCGTCCGCGTCACCTGCGGCGATGGCGTTGGCGCGGGCCTCCATCGTGGCGACGGCTTCGTCATAATCGGTCAGGCCTTCGGTGATCTGCCAGTCAGTCATATTCTACCGGGGCAGCAGCCCCGCCTCTTTGATAGCGGGCAGATAGGTGCGGCTGACGGGGATGTCCATGCCGTTCGCCATCGTCAGGATCGCACGCGCACCGTCGCGACGGGCGGATGTGACGGCCTTGGTGGCGATCCAGTGGGATCGGTGGACCTGCAGGCCCGGGGTATCGCCGACCTCGGCCATGGCATCGCCGAGGCGCATCAAGATCAACTCTGTCCCTTTTGCCGTGGCGACCTGAACGTAGTGGTCTTGCACCGACAGGGCGATCAGGGGGCCGCGTTTGTCCAGCGGCAGCCGTTCGAGGATTCGGGGGGATTGCGCCTGTGTCTGATCCTCGGCGGACGTCGCGCGGGTCTGAGAGCCGATGGCCACCGCCGCCAAGGTGATGACCAGAGAGATCACGATGACATTCGGCCCCAGCACAGCCAGATATCCCGGCGCGTCCCATGACAGGCGAAAGACCAGCCAGTTGACGATCACCAGCGCCAGCAGGTTCACACAGCCCGCCATCAGCCCGGCAACCACGGCGGCGGGCCAGCGTGTCAGGCTGCGCGCCTCTAACTGGTCGGCGGTGAAGGTGGCGATGGTGCTGCCCAGCAAAAACCCGATGGCCGAGACGACCAGCCAGTAGGCCAACCGGGGTAGCAGGCTCAGAACGTCGTCGGTGCCAAACGGTCCTGCCAATCCCAGAATCACGCCAGCCGCCACAAGCCCCGTCCACATCGCAGGAGAGGTGAACATGGCGTGCAATTCACGCTTCGTGGTTTGCAGGGGCGTGTCGTTCACGAAGTTGCCGGACCTTTGGATGCACTCACTCTGGAGTGTTTTAGCGCGGGCCGTCAGACAAGGGCCAGACGAAATCCACTCCATGAAAGTTACCGCCATGACCTTTGATCCGCTGATGACCGCCATGCCATCCATCCAAATCCACGTCGCCGCGGCGCTGTTGTCGGTGGTCCTGCTGCCTTTGACCTTGTTCCGTCGTCGCCGGGATCGGGTGCACAAGATCACGGGCTATGTCTGGGTGACAGCCATGCTGGTGACTGCGGTGTCGTCGTTCTGGATCAACGGTATCCGCATGGTCGGGCCGTTTTCACCGATCCACCTGTTGTCGGTTCTGGTGATCTTCAACGTGATCTGGGCGCTGGTCGAGGTACGCCGCAGCAACATCGCCCGGCATGAATTGATCCTTAAAGCCACCGCTTTCTGGTCGCTTGGGGTTGCGGGGCTGTTCACCCTGTTGCCCGGCCGGATGATGGGAGAGATGGTGTTCGGTGATGCGCAGGTCACCGGATTCACCGCAGCCTTTACTTTGGCTGTGCTGCTGGTGGTGCGAAACGGCTTCCCCAAGGGGTTCCGTGCGATCGAGGCGAAGTAGAGCCACCTAATCGCGTGCTTTTGCGGCTTTGATGGGGGGCGGTGCAAATACCCCCTTCACATCGCCGACATCTCGGGCTATTCCCCGCGCCACTAAGCCAAGACAGTGCGGTCGTGGCGGAATTGGTAGACGCGCAGCGTTGAGGTCGCTGTTCCTTAACCGGAGTGGAAGTTCGAGTCTTCTCGACCGCACCAGTCACCAACTTTCGATCCGAAAGTTGGAGCGACGGTCCCCTGAAAAATATTGGCAAAGATTTCGTCGAAGGCGCGACAGCAGCGCTGTGGTCAGCGCCCTATGCCGTTTCGACCGTCAGCCGCAGGTCTCACGCCGCCGCAGGCACCGCATTGACGACCGTATTGTCGACCTCAACTGCGCGTTCGCACGCTATCGGAGAGGGCAGGTACATCCGGATCGTCGTCCCATCGGGCGAGGTGTCGATCATCAGGCCGCCTTTGGACTGACGGGCAAAGCCTTCGACCATCGACAAACCCAAGCCAGACCCTTCGCCGATTTCCTTGGTGGTAAAGAACGGTTCGGTCACTTTGCGCAGGATATGGGCGGGGATGCCGGGGCCGTTGTCGGTGACGGCGATTTCGACATAGCAGCCCGGATCCAGCATAGAGCCGTCCAGCAGGGCAGTCGGTTCTTCGAAGGCGCAGGCGCGGGACCGGATGGCCAGTGTGCCGGACCGGCCCATGGCGTCGCGGGCGTTGACGATCAGGTTGATCAATGCGGTCATCAACTGGTTCTGATCGACACGGATCGGCTGGCTGGCGTCTTCGCTGTCGAACGACAGGTCGATCGAACTGGGCAGAAGCCGCGCGCTGAGCGTGTTGACCTGATCAAAGACGCGGCCCACGGGGAATGTGGATAGCGACAGCGTGGATTTGCGCGAATAGGCCAGCAGGTGCCCGACCAAGGTGGCGGCGCGGTCAGCGGCAAGGCGCGCCTCGGCCACGAACTGATCGCGTTCTTTGGGGTCGTCGATGACCTCGTATAGCTCAAGATTGCCCGTGACGGCCGTCAGGATGTTGTTGAAATCGTGCGCGACACCGCCAGCGAGCTGGCCGACGGCCTCCATCTTTTGCGCCTGAACGGACCTGACAGAGGCCGCCTCGGTCTCCAGCCTCTGTGTCCGCGCGGCCAGCAGCGTCCGAGAGAAATAGGCCACCAGCGCCAAGCCGGAAAAGCCCATGACCCAACGCGCGGCGGCGTTGTCGACGGCCACCATTTCGACGGCAATGATTAATCCGACGGCGGCAAAGATGATGGCGATTTCGCCGTAAACCATCCATTTCAAGGAATCGCTGCGATTGATCAGAAAGACCAGCAGCGTTCCGGTGCCAGCCGTGCCGGATATCCGCAGGGCAATGTCATCTTGGGTAATCAGCGACGCGGGCCACCAGACGAAGGCGGCCAGCATCACAAGGAATACGCTGCCTGCCTTCAGGGTGTCGAATTCGGTGCAGTATTCGGGTCGGGTCCGCAACGTCATGAAATACAGGGCGTGGGACAGGAAGAACCCAAGGCACCAGAACAGGGCCGTCGTCATCCCGGTGTACTGAAAGTGGATAATGGCACCGGTCAGGACCAAGACGCAGCGAAAGGCGAACTCAAGCGGTTCGCCGTATTCCATCTTGTATAGCCTGTCGAGTTCCTTGCGGTGATCCACTGGCCTGTCTCCCGTACCTGTCGAAATCGGGATTCGCAGGGCAAATCCGGTCGATGAGCAGGATTAATCCCGGAATTGGGCCAAAATATGGATGAATTGGGCAGCGTGGCCCGTGGCTTACATCTCGAACGTGGGCAAACTGTGAAGCGCGGATTTCAGCGCATCGCCCCAGCCTTGGGACACGGTTTTGAAGTATTCATCGTCCGTCTCAATCCGGCCAGAGGTGCCGATTTCGAAACTTCCCTCTTCGTAGAGGTGATAATCGAAGGGCAGGCCGACAGTCAGGTTAGCCTTGAGCGTAGAGTCGAAGCTGACAAGCAGCAGGCGCATCGCCTCTTCAAACGACATGTCCGGCTCGTAGGCGCGGACAAGGATCGGGCGGCCGTACTTCATCTCTCCGATCTGGAAAAACGGCGTGTCGTCGCCCGCTTCGATAAAGTTACCTTCGGGATAGATCAGGAACAGCCGGGTGGGGCCGCCTTTGATCTGACCGCCCAGAATGATCGTCGCGTTGAAGGCCGAAGACGCCTGTTGACCGTTCATCGAATGTTTGGCGATGACGTCTTTCAGCGTGTCGGCCACAAGGCTCGCGGCCTGAAACATCGACGGTGCCTTCAGGATCGACGGTTCGCGATCGTCATGTGCCTTGGTGCGTTCGTCCAGAATGCTGACCACGGCCTGCGTGGTGGCAAGGTTGCCAGCAGTCATCAGCGTCAGAACCCGTTCACCGGGAACGGACCACTGGGTCATCTTGGTAAAGGTCGATATATTATCCAAACCCGCGTTGGTGCGGGTGTCGGACATGAATACCAGACCGCGGTCCAGAACCATTCCCACGCAATAGGTCATCTGAGGCCTGCGCCTTTACTGCTGTTGTGCCACTTGTATCTGCACGCTCAGCGATTCTTCGGCCCCGCCGACGCGCGTGCCAATTACAGGCGCAGCCTCGGAATAGTCCAGTCCCGTTGCGACGCGGACATAGCGTTCGTCGGGACATTGTGCGTTCGACACGTCAAAGCCGACCCAGCCCAGACCGTCGATGAAAGCCTCGGCCCAGGCGTGCATCGCCTCTTGGTCGGTGCGGTCGTCCATCATCAGGTAGCCCGACACGTATCGTGCTGGCAGCCCCAGTTCCCGCGCGCAGGAGATGAAGACATGCGCATGGTCCTGACAGACGCCCTGACCCTCGGTCACCGCATCTTCGGCGGTCCAGTCGGACTGGGATGTGCCGGTTTTGTATTCCACCGCTTCGGCCACCTGCGCCATAAGGTCGTGCATCTGCGCCAGTTGCGTGTCGCCTTCGGCCTGACGCGCCAGACGGCGGGTGTTGGGGCCCGGTTTGGTGCGGTCGGTCTGTTTGCGGAACAGCCACAGCGGCACTGGGCCCAGATGCGGGCCCAGAACGCCATTGGTATCGCAGGTCGCGACCTTGCCGTGGCTGGTCAGGATCAGTTCAGTTACGCCGCGGTTCAGGGAAATCAGGTCCACCTGATTGCGGTGATGGTCCAGAAACCCGGTTTCAATCTTGCCACCTTCGATGTCGATGACCCAGTCGCTGACAGCTTGGACATCGTTCGTCAAAGGCGTCATGCGCACCTGCTGAAGCCCGAAGGTCACCGGATCTTCGAACCGATAGGTGGTGGTGTGTTGGATGGTCAGGTTCATTTATTCGTAAAACCGGTAATCAATTTCGATCTGCGCGGCCACGCCGCCAATCAGCGACAGGACCGTCTGGATATAGCTGTGCAGCCCTTCGTCGAAGATCGCCTTGATGTCCTTGGACAGGTAGGTTTCTTCAAGATGCACAGCGCGATTGTAGCATTCCGCCGTCGTGCCGTAAGTCTTGTTCAGATACGCCAAGTTGCCCCGGATCTTGCCGATGCAGTAGGCCAGAGACCGCGGCATCCGTTCGTCCAAGATCAGGAAGTTTGCAATATCCGTCGGATCATAGTCGTTGCCATAGGTCGCGCGGAACCCGCCGCGGGCAGACACGGATCGCAGGATGGTTTCCCACTGGACGTTGTCGATGGACGACCCGACAGACATGACCGTGGGCAGCAGCACGTAGTATTTCACGTCCAGAATACGAGCCGTGTTGTCGGCGCGTTCCAGAAATGTGCCGATGCGGGCGAAATCGTAGATGTCGTTGCGCATCATGGTGCCGTGGGTCGCGCCCCGTACCAAGGCGGTGGCCTGCCGGATTTCCTTTAGCGCTTGGGGCAGATCGCGTTCGTTGACCTTGCGCGCCAGAATATCCTTGGTCTTCATGTAGCAGCGGTTGACCGCTTCCCAGACCTCGTGGGTCAGGGCGGTGCGCACCATGCGGGCGTTCTGACGCGCCCCTTCGATCGAGGTCAGAACCGATGACGGGTTCTGTTTCGACCGCAGAAGCCAGTCAATGGCGGCGTCCTTGGTGATCTCTTCGTTGTTGGCCTCGAACCCCGGCAGGACGCCAGCGGTTTGAAGGATGGATTTCCACTCGGCCTCGGACGATCCCAAACGGGTCAGGCCGATGCGTTGGCCGGTTTCGATCAGGCGTGATGTGTTCTCGGCCCGCTCCAGATAGCGGTACATCCAGTAGAGGCCGTTTGCCGTTTTTCCTAGCATCAGTCCTCCAGCACCCAAGTGTCTTTGGTTCCGCCACCTTGGGACGAATTCACAACCAGCGATCCTTTCTTCAGTGCCACGCGCGTCAGGCCACCGGGCGTGATCTTGACCTTGTCCGGGCTGACCAGAACAAAGGGCCGCAGATCGACGTGGCGCGGCGACAGGCCTTTGTTGGAAAAGACAGGCACCGTGGACAGCGCCAGCGTCGGCTGGGCGATGTAGTTGGACGGCTTGGCCTCCAGCTTGGCGCGGAATTCCTTGATGTCCTTCTTGGTCGCGGTGGGGCCGATCAACATGCCGTAGCCACCAGACCCGTGCACCTCTTTCACGACAAGCTCTTCCAGATTGTCCAAGACATAGGCCAGCGCATTGGGTTCGGAACAGCGCCAAGTTGGCACGTTTTCCAATATCGCCTTTTCGCCGGTGTAGAATTCCACGATCTCAGGCATGTAGCTATAGATCGCCTTGTCGTCCGAAATGCCCGTTCCCGGCGCGTTGGCAATGGTGATCCCACCCGCGCGGTAGACATCCATGATCCCCGGCACGCCCAAAGCGCTGTCGGGGTTGAAGTTCAGCGGGTCAAGGAAATCGTCATCCACACGGCGGTACAGCACGTCGATCGGGCGATAGCCTTCGGTGGTACGCATGGCGACACGGCCATCCACCACCTGCAGATCGTGCCCTTCGACCAGTTCCACGCCCATCTGATCCGCCAGGAAGGCGTGTTCGAAGTAGGCAGAGTTGTAGATGCCCGGTGTCAATACAGCGACCGTCGGGTTCGACCCGGCGACCGACGGTGCGCAGGCCGCCAGCGACGCGCGCAGATCCGTAGGATACGTTTCGACCCGCTGGACGCGGTTGCGTGCGAAAAGCTCTGGGAACATCTGGAGCATAGTTTCGCGGTTTTCCAGCATGTAGCTGACACCAGATGGGGTGCGCGCGTTGTCTTCCAGCACGTAGAACTGATTGTCGTCGGTGCGCACCAGATCGATGCCGACGATATGGGTGTAAACGCCGCCCGGCGGATCGACCCCCATCATCTGCGGCAGGAAGGCGTCGTTGTTTTCGATCATTCGCGCGGGCAGGCGGCCCGATTTGATGATCTCTTGCCCATGATAGATGTCGTACAGGAAGGCGTTGATAGCACGCACCCGTTGTTCAATCCCCTTGGACAGCCGCTGCCATTCTGGGCCGGAAATCACTCGCGGCACGATGTCGAACGGGATCAACCGTTCTTCGGCTTCGGCCCGTCCATAGACGTTGAAGGTAATGCCGGTCAGACGGAACAGCTCTTCGGCTTCGCGCTGCTTGGCGCGCAGGCGTGCGGGCTCTTCTCCGTCGAACCAGTCCTTGAACAGGGTGTAGGGCGTGCGCAATTGCTCGTCGCGGCCCCACATTTCATCGAAGATCGGTTTGTCAGTCATAATCCCCACCTAGTGCCCGGTTTTAGCTTATCAAATTCCGATACGCCCGGTTTCACCATGGGATGATACATGCTTCGGTTGAAAAATCATCGCGGAAACTCGGATTGCTAAATTTTTGGGCAAATCCGCCGGTGCGAGCGGCGGCCCGGGCCTGTTGACTCTGCGGTCAAACAATCTTTCCAATGGTCAAACAGGGACGCCGAATACGGGCAGGGAGGGCAGTCATGGTCAAGCTTTTGATCGCGAACCGGGGAGAGATCGCGGTGCGCATCGCGCGCACGGCGGCAGAGATGGGGATCGAAACGCTCGCCATCGCGCCTCAGGACGATATGGGATCGCTTCATGTCCGGCGTGCAGATGATGTGGCTTTGCTGCCCGGTCGTGGTGCGCGCGCCTATTTGGACCACGATGCCGTGGTGCAGGCGGGCGTGGACGCGGGGTGCGACTTGGTCCATCCGGGCTATGGCTTTTTAAGTGAAAACAGTGAGTTCGCGGCGGCCGTTTCTCAGGCGGGTATGACATTCGTCGGCCCCACGCCAGAAAGCCTTGCGCTGCTGGGGGACAAGCTGCGCGCCCGCGCGTTGGCCGAAGAGTTGGGCGTTCCGGTCATCCGCGGCTCTGCCGCCGTAGGGGCAAAGGAGGCGCGCGAATTCTTCGATAGCCTGCCAAAGGGCGCTGCCATGGTCCTGAAGGCCGTCGCTGGCGGCGGTGGGCGCGGCATGCGCGTTGTGCGCGACGCCAGCGACGTGGCCGAGGCGCACGCCCGCTGCACGTCGGAAGCTGCGGCCGCCTTCGGCAACGGCGCGATCTATGCCGAACGCTTCATCACGCGCGCCCGCCATATCGAGGTGCAGGTGCTGGGTGACGGACAGGGCGGGGTCATCACGCTTGGCGATCGCGACTGCACGCTGCAGCGCCGCCACCAGAAAGTCATCGAAATCGCACCCGCGCCGGGGCTGAGTTCCGATCTGCGCGCGGCTTTGGCTGATCACGCCAGACGGATGGCCGAAACCACGCAATATCGCGGCTTGGGAACCTTCGAATTCCTTCTGGATGTGGATGCAGAAGAGGCGTTCTTTATCGAAGCGAACCCACGGATTCAGGTTGAACATACTGTAACCGAAGAGATCTTCGGCCTTGATCTGGTCGCGGCGCAACTAAGGATCGCAGAGGGGGCCAGACTAACCGATCTGGCATTGAGCCCTGCTGCCCGGGGCGCGGCGGTGCAGGCTCGCGTCTGCTTGGAAACGGTCACGGCAGACGGAACTGTGCAGCCCTCGGGCGGCGTGATCCGCGCCTATGATCCGCCCGCCGGGCCGGGCGTTCGGGTGGATGGCTTCGGCATCGCGGGCTACCGGGCAGGGACGGCCTATGACTCTTTGATCGCCAAGGTCATCGCCTCTGGTCCCGACTTGGGAAGTGCCTTCGCACGCCTTGATCGGGCCTTGGCAGAGTTCCGGATCGACGGCGTCGCCTCGAATATCGGATGGCTGCGCTCACTGTTAGCGCAGGATGCGGTCCGGGCGCTGGAAGTCTCAACCGGATATATTGGAGAGGTCGCGGCGCAACTATCTGAACGTGCGTCGGAATTTATCGCCAAGGACGGCGCCGGTGTCGAGGCAGAGGTAGACGCCCCAACCGCGACTGTCGCGGATGGTGACCACGCGTTGACTGCCCCAATGCAGGCCACGCTGACCGAATGGCGCGTTGCGGTGGGTGACCCGGTGGTGGCAGGGCAGGACGTGGCCATCCTTGAAGCGATGAAAATGGAACATGTGATCACCGCCGATGTGAGCGGTGTGGTCTCTGACCTCTTCGCGGCACCGGGGGATACCATCATGGAGGCCGCGCCTCTGGCCGCGATTACACCGGGCGACGCAACGGGCGCGGCGCAAGTGGACGACGCGCAGATCGATCTGGACCTTATCCGGCCCGACCTGCAGGAAATGCTGGATCGTCAGGCGCTTGGCCGGGATGAGATACGGGCTGAGGCGGTTCAAAAGCGTCACGCGCGCGGGCAGCGCACAGCCCGGGAAAATATCGCCGATCTGGTCGATCCCGGGTCCTTCAATGAATATGGCGAATTCGCCGTGGCCGCCCAGTTGCGCCGCCGAACGCTTGCGGATTTGGAGGCGAATACCTCTGGCGATGGTATCCTGACTGGCACAGCGTCAATTAATGGGGGGCTTTTCGGTCCTGACAAGGCCCGCGCCGCCGTGGCCATCGGGGATTACACCGTGCTGGCAGGCACCCAAGGGCAACGGCACCATCGCAAGCTGGACCGCATCTTCCGGCTGGCTGGCGATCATTCTATCCCCATGATTTTGTACGCAGAAGGCGGCGGGGGACGTCCCGGTGACAGTGATCGCAGCACCGTCTCGGGCCTTGATTCCCCATCGTTCGCGGCCTTTGCCGACCTCTCTGGCAAGGTTCCGGTGGTCGGTGTTGTGGCGGGACGCTGTTTCGCAGGGAATGCCGCGCTGTTGGGCTGTTCTGACGTGATCATCGCCACCGAAGACAGCAACATCGGCATGGCCGGGCCCGCGATGATCGAAGGCGGCGGGCTTGGCGTGTATCGCCCGGAAGAGGTCGGGCCGATTGACGTGCAGTGGGCGAATGGCGTCGTCGATATCCGGGTGAAGGATGAAGCAGAAGCCACTGAGGTTGCGAAAAAATACCTTGGCTACACCCAAGGCGATCTGACCGACTGGAACTCACCCGACCCACGGCGTCTGCGCCACCTGATCCCCGAAAATCGTCTGCGCGTCCACGAGGTGCGTGACGTGATCGATGCCTTGGCGGACGAGGGGACAGTGCTGGAACTGCGGCGCGGTTGGGGGCCGGGCATGGTGACGGCCTTTATCCGGATCGAGGGTCGCGCTTACGGCGTGATTGGCAACAATTCCAAACATCTGGGCGGCGCAATTGACGCTGATGCGGCGGACAAGGCTGCGCGCTTTTTACAGCTTTGCGAAGCCTATGGGTTGCCTGTCGTGTCGCTGGTCGACACGCCGGGTTTCATGGTCGGGCCAGAGGCAGAAAAGACCGCGTTGGTGCGCCATGTCAGCCGGATGTTTGTCGTCGGGGCGTCGCTTAGCGTGCCGATCTTTGGCGTGGCGCTGCGCAAAGCCTATGGCTTGGGCGCGATGGCGATGGTCGGCGGCGGGTTCAAATCCGCGGCAATGATGGTGTCCTGGCCGACTGGAGAGTTCGGGGGCATGGGGCTGGAAGGGGCCGTGAGGCTCGGGTATCGCAAAGAAATCGAGGCGGAACCCACCGAAGAGGCCAAGCAGGCATTGTTCGAGGAAAAGGTGGCAGAGATGTACGCGCAGGGCAAAGCGGTCGCCTATGCCTCGGCCACCGAGATCGACGCCGTTATCGATCCGGCAGAAACGCGGCAATGGATCGTAAACGCGCGCAACGCTTGTCCTGTCGCAGAGAAACGCGAAAGGCCGTTTGTAGATACGTGGTAGATATTTGTGGTTCGAGTCTATTTGGTGGAACTTATCCACAGACACAGGGCTAAAAATTTCACTTATCGAACATCTGTTCGTCTGTGACCTTTGCCGCATGGATCCGCTGAAGAGTTCACGGTAGCAATCCTTAGCCCTTTCCACGCGGTGTCCAAACCATGCAGACCCAAATCCCCCTGACCCGAGATATCGTGCTGATCGGCGGTGGGCACGCCCACGCGCTGGTCTTGCGGATGTGGGGGATGGCGCCCGTCCCGGGCGTGCGCCTTACCGTGATCGATCCGCGACCTGTCGCGCCTTATACGGGGATGCTGCCGGGACATGTGGCTGGGCATTACACGGCGGATGAGATCGGGATCGACCTAGTCCGACTGTGCCGCTTTGCCGGGGCGCGGCTGATCTTGGAGGCTGCGGAAGATATTGATCTGGCGGCCAAGACCGTGATCGCAGGCGGCCGCCGGATCGCTTATGACATCCTGTCGATCGATATCGGCATCACGGGCGACCTGCCCAAAGTGCAGGGATTTTCGGACCACGGAACGCCGGTGAAACCCTTTGTGCGCTTCGCAGAAGGCTGGGATCGCTTTCTGGCGTCGGGTGGTGGGCAGGCCAGCGTTATCGGCAACGGTCTGGGCGGGGTGGAACTGGCGCTGGCCATGGCGCATCAGCTTGGGCCTGACCGGGTTCGCGTGATTGGCGGGAACCGCGTCGCGCATGTTGGCGATGCGCTGAATGACCGGTTGATGCAGGCGATGGATCAGGCGGGGGTGGCCTTGATCGATGGGCGGGTGGCGGCCGTAGGGGCCGGGTCCCTCCGGCTGACCGATGGGACAGAAGTGCCGTCAACGTTCACGGTCGGCGCGGCGGGGGCGACGCCTCAGCCTTGGCTGCGCGACACGGGTCTGCCATTGACGGATGGCTTCATCACCGTGGGCGATACGCTGCAAGTGATTGGTCATGACAGTGTTTTCGCTGCCGGAGATTGCGCACATCTGAGCCATGCGCCGCGGCCCAAGGCTGGGGTCTACGCCGTCCGGGCGGCGCAGGTGCTGTTTCGGAACCTGCGTGCGTCAGCGACGGGCGGGGCGATGCGCAGCTTCAGGCCGCAATCGAAATTCCTGCGCTTGGTGTCGCTGGGCGGCAAAAAGGCTGTGGCCGAACGGTGGCCTGGATTCCCAATCGCCCCGTCCGGGCGGGTGATCTGGCGCTGGAAAGATAATATCGACCGGAAATTCATGCGAAAGCTGACGGATTTACCCGTCATGGCGCAGGACCGACCGGAAAATCCGGCACTGGGTGTTTCCGACGAATTGGGACAGGCACCGCTTTGCGCGGGATGTGGGGCCAAGGTCGGGCCGGGCGTTCTGGGCGCCGTAGTCGAAGGGTTGCAGCAGCCCCCGCGTGATGACGTTCTGACCGGCCCCGGCGATGATGCCGGGGTTCTGCAGATCGGCGGGCAGCGGCAGGTGCTGACGACCGACCACTTGCGCGCATTTACGGATGATCCTGCGGTGATGGCGCGAATCGCGGCGCATCATGCCTTGGGGGACGTGCGGGCCATGGGGGCCAAACCGCAATCGGCCTTGGCGCAGATCATCCTGCCGCGGGCCAGCGCAGCGGTCCAGTCGCGGATGCTGACCGAAGTGATGCAGGCCGCGGGCGAGGTCTTTTCCGCCGACGGTGCCGTGATCTTGGGGGGGCACACGACCATGGGGGCCGAAATGACCATCGGCTTTACGGTGACGGGCCTGTGCGACGCCGATCCGATCACCGTTGGCGGGGCCAAAGCAGGTGACGTCTTGATCCTGACGGGGCAGATCGGCAGCGGCGTGTTGCTGGCAGCCGAGATGCAGGGAAAGGCGCGCGGTGCAGATATCGCGGCGCTATGGGAGGCAATGGCGGCGGGGCCGGGGGATATCGCGCCGTTGAACGTGGCGCATGCGATGACGGATGTGACGGGCTTTGGCTTGGCGGGGCATCTGATGGCGATCTGCCGGGCTTCTGGTGTCGCTGCGGCAGTGGATGTCGGGGTGATCCCGTTTTACGACGGCGCGGTCGAAATGTCGGAAAAGGGTGTGCAGTCAACGCTTTATCCCGCCAATGCGTCAAACGCCCCGCTGTTCGGAGAGCTGGGGGCGACAGAGGCGTTGCTGCATGACCCGCAGACAGCGGGCGGGTTCTTGGCGGCTGTCGATCCGAACAAGGCCGACGCGATCGTCAAAGACCTGCGGGCGCGCGGCGTCACGGCCACTGTGATCGGCAGTCTTAGCGACGGGCCGCCGTCGATTACCCTGCGGTCTTAGCAGCCGTGGTCGGTCAGGATCCGCGCGGCCGTGCTGCGCAAAGACGTGTCGGATAGATCGGACAGGTCGTATTTGCCCACCAAATCCGCCTTGCGTGCGGTGGATCGCGCATAGCGCGGGTCGTAGTGGTCGCGCATCAATCCCTGTGCCAAGTTGTTGAAATCGCCAGAGGAGGCGTCATTTTGCCATGCCTCGATCACCTCTGCCGCGTGGTAGGGGCGCAGTTGGTCGATGATCTGGCGCAGGGCCTCTGGATCGGCGGTCAGTTCTTCGTAGGTGTCGATCAGATGGGTTGCCCGGGCCTGCAATGGCGCGGTGATCTGCACACGCGGCGCGTCCAGCATCGCCTTCCATAGCGATCCGGGGATCAGAACGTCGCCGACCTTGTTGCTTTCAGCTTCCAGATACACGGGCCGCGCGGGTTCACAGGCCATCAGGGCCGAGGCGAGGCGGCTTTCGAACATCTTCTGCGCGGGCTGTGGACCCAACATGCCGCCGAACAACGACCCGCGATGTTCGGCCAGTCCTTCAAGGTCCACGACCTGTGCGCCCTCTGCCTTCAAATGCTCCAACAGGCGGGTCTTGGCGGTGCCAGTGTTGCCGTCGATCAGGATTGGCCGCCATGGCAGAGGCTCATCATGCAGCAGGCGCGCGACCAGCCGACGGTAGGCGCGATAGCCGCCCTCAAGCGTGTCAGCGCGCCAGCCGATCTGTTTCAGGATCACGGCGAAAGATCCCGACCTTTGCCCGCCGCGCCAGCAATAGACCAAGGGCTGCCAGCCGCCGTCCCGATCCGACAGCGGCCCTTCGATATGCGCGGCGGCGTTGCGTGACACCAGCGCGGCGCCGATCTTGCGTGCCTCGAACGGGTCAACCTGCTTGTAGATCGTGCCGACACGGGCGCGTTCTTCGTTCGACAGGACAGGCAGGGAAATCGCGCCGGGCACGTGGTCTTCGGCAAATTCGGCGGGGCTGCGGACGTCGATGATGTCATCGCAGGTCAGGGCGGTCAGGTCCTGCAGGGTGGTCAGCGAAACGGGCATCGGGTCCATCTGGTTAGGGGCGGTGGCCGGGTATGCACATATTCTAGGGCCTAGGCAAGAAAGGTCCCGCCCGATACGGCTGCCTTTTGGCTTGAATTTGGGCAGGTGCTTGGGTGACATGGGCGGCGATGATGACACGGATACTACAGCTTTGTGCGGCCCTGATCCTGCTGGCGATGCCTGCGCGGGCCGAAAGCCTGTTGGTCTTTGCGGCGGCCAGCCTTGCTGGCCCCTTGGACGACGCCGTTGAGCTGTGGGAAGAAGAGACCGGTCAGGTCGTCGTGGTGTCCTACGCCGGAAGCTCTGCGCTTGCGCGGCAGATCGAGGCGGGGGCGCCGGCGGATGTGTTCCTGTCGGCGAACGAAGGGTGGATGGATCATCTGGCGGCGCTTAGCCGGATCGACAATGCCTCGCGGCGCAACCTTTGGGGCAATCGGCTGGTCCTAGTGTCCCATGCCGAAGGTGATGTTTTCGAGATTACGGAAACCACCTTTCTGCCCGCGCTGATCGGCGACGGCCGGCTGGCTGTCGGGATGGTCGAAGCCGTGCCCGCAGGCGTCTACGCCCTAGAGGCGCTGCGCACCTTGGGATCGTGGGATGGGCTGAAGGATCAACTGGCGCAGGCCGACAATGTCCGGGCCGCGCTCTCGCTGGTTGCCACGGGCGCGGCACCTTGGGGCATCGTCTACGCGACCGATGCCATGGCTGAACCGCGCGTCCATCTGCGCAGCTATTTCCCGACATCCAGCCATTCCGCGATCACCTATCCGGCGGCGCATATCCAAGGTGGCGATCCTTCTGGCCTAGACTTCCTTGCGTTCCTGCAGACGCCACCGGTGCGCGAACTGTTCGAAGAGGCCGGATTTCAGACAGTGCCCGCCCCGTGACGGATTGGCTGGGGCCCGAGGAATGGCAGGCCGTGATCCTGTCATTGCGCGTGGCCTTCTGGGCAACCTTGGTGTCATTGCCGCTGGGGATCTGGGTGGCGCATCTGCTGGCCCGCGGGACGTTTCGCGGCCGCGGCGTTCTGAACGTCTTAGTGCACTTGCCGCTGGTCCTGCCGCCCGTTGTGGTCGGCTATCTGCTGCTGATCGTCTTTTCCCCGGTGGCCCCTGTCGGATCGGCGCTGGCGTCGGTCGGGATTGTCTTTGCCTTTCGCTGGACGGGCGCGGCGTTGGCTGCTGCGGTGATGGGGTTTCCCTTGATGGTCCGCGCGATCCGTTTGGCGATCGAAGCGGTCGATCCCAAGCTGGAAGAGGCCGCAGGCACCTTGGGGGCGTCGCGCTGGCGGGTGTTCTTCACCGTGACCTTGCCGCTGTCTTTGCCGGGGGTGCTGGCAGGGGCCGTGCTGGCCTTTGCCAAAGCGATGGGAGAGTTCGGGGCCACCATCACGTTCGTGTCGAACATCCCGGGTGAAACGCGCACGCTGCCCTCGGCCATCTATGCCTTTCTGCAGCAACCGGGCGGGGATGGTGCGGCGTGGCGGCTGGTGATCGTGTCGATCATCGTGGCCACCGTCGCGCTGGTCGCGTCAGAGGCGCTGGCCCGGTCGATGGCGAAAAGGGCGCGGGGATGAGCCTGATCGTCGATATCCGCCATCCCTTGGGCGAAGTGGACCTGTCGGCGCAGTTCGAAGCGCCGGGCGGGGTGACGGCCTTGTTCGGGCGCTCTGGCGCGGGGAAAACCAGCGTGGTCAATGCGGTGGCCGGACTGCTGCGGCCACGGGCCGGGCGCATCGTTTTGGATGGTGAGGTGCTGTTTGACGCAGAACAAGGGATCGACGTGCCGCTGCATCGGCGGCGTATGGGATATGTGTTTCAGGATGCGCGGCTGTTTCCGCATCTGAACGTGCGGCGCAACCTTCTGTACGGTGCGCCGGATGATGCTGGGCTGGACCGCGTCTGCGATCTGCTGGGGATCGGCGCGTTGCTGGATCGTCGCCCTGTGACCCTGTCGGGTGGGGAAAAGGCGCGGGTGGCCATCGGGCGGGCGCTGTTGTCGCGGCCTCGGATGTTGTTGATGGACGAACCCTTCGCCAGTCTGGATCAGGCCCGTAAGGATGAAATCCTGCCTTATCTGGAGCGGTTGCGGGACGAGGGCGGGGTGCCGATCCTTTACGTCTCTCACGCGGTGGAAGAGGTCGCGCGGCTGGCAGCCACCTTGGTCGTCTTGGACCGGGGCCGCGTGGCGCAGGCTGGCCCGGCCGAGGCGTTGTTCGCCGATCCGACCCTCGCGCCTGTCCTTGGCCCCCGGGCCGCTGGCGCGATCCTGTCGGGGCAGGTGGTGGGTCAGCACAGCGACGGGCTGACCGAGGTTGCCGTGTCGGGCGGACGCCTGTTCCTGCCGCAGGTCGCGGGGACGGTGGGCACACCGCTACGCATCCGGATCGAGGCGCAGGATGTCATGCTGTCCATGCAGCGGCCCGAGGGCGTGTCGGCCCTGAACATCCTCAGTGCCGAAGTGGTGCAGGTGCATGACGGGCAGGGGCCGGGGGTCATGGTGCAGTTGCGGACCGGAGAGGATCTGGTTCTGGCACGGATCACCCGCCGCTCGGCCGAGGCGCTGGGGATCGCGGCAGGTGTTCGCTGTCATGCGGTGATCAAAAGCGTCGCGGTGGCGCGGGGTGACGTGGGCGTCGGAGGGTAGTCGATTAGGGACGCGCCCGACCCTGGGTGGGCGTTTTGCGGCTTTTGTGGTCTGCGTTTAATATCATCAGCTTATAGCTAGAGTTGAATCGTCAGTGACATCGCCAATGCGCCCTCCCGGGGGGAGGGTCTGGCGCGACCCGGGGCTGATCGCGCCGGATCAAGACGGGATTTACGACCTCCCAAAGATTGACCGCTCACCGATCTCCGAGCCGATGGTAGATATGGGTGAACGTGGCCGCCCCTAGGATAGGGATAACAAGGTTCACCAGCGGGACCGACAGGGGCATCGCCATCAGGATGCCAGCGGCCCAAATGGTCAGAAAATGCTTTTGACGCAACTGTTTGGCGCGTTCGCGTCCGACGCGGCGCATGGCTGCCAAAGTGTAATATTCCCGCCCCAGCAGGAACCCGTTCAACCCCCAGAAGATGAACAGCGCAAAGGGCGCCAGAAAGGCATAGAGGATCAGCGCCAGAATATTCGCCCCGATCAACACGCCAAGAAAGTTAAGCGTATCGACCAGCGCCTCGGAAAAGGGGACGCGGGGGGCATCGGGCAGGTGCGGGTAATGGCGATCCTCGACCGCTTGGGCGACGTCTTCCAGAAACATCGAGGTGATGGCGCTCGCCACTGGGACCATCAGGAACACCGACAGCACCATCATGACACCCAGAGACGACCACGTCAGCAGGTCGTTCAGCCAGGTGACCTCTCCGATCAGGGGCAGGGTCGCCTCATCGCCAACGGCCCACTGCAGAAAACCAAGAAAGGCCGCCGTAACAGCAACCAGCAGGGCGAAGGTCAGGCCGATGCCGATCAGAAGTACACGGCGAAAGCGGCGGTCGCCCAATTGGCCAAGCGCCGCGAAGAAGGATGACAGGATTACTCCGACAGCCACGTCGTGATTCCTTGGATATCCGGGCGGTTGCGGTCCGGTGGCGTGGTTCCGAAGCTGCCGATATGCACGATGCCGGCGATCTTTTCGTTGGTTGCCAGTCCCAACCCTTGTTCGGCAAAGCCACGGTCAAAGCTGATCCAGCCCGTCACCCAGCCCGCCCCCCAGCCAGAGGCCAGCGCCGCGTTCACAAGGCTAAGGCAGACCGCGCCAGCCGATAGCGTCTGTTCGTAGGTCGGCACCTTGGGGGAATCGATGGGGCTTTCCACCACCGCGACCGCCAGATTGCCACGGTCGAACTGGCCACGGGCCTTGCTGGTGTCTTCTTCGGATCGGCCAAGAGATTTGGCGCGCGCTTCGGCCAGATCGGCCAGACGCGCCATTGCAGGCTTTTCGATCACCACAAAACGCCAAGGCACCAGCATCCCATGGTCAGGGGTCCGGGCAGCAAGCGTCAAAAGCTCTGCCAACTGAGCCTTGTCGGGAACGGGCGTGGTCAGGACTTTGGGCGAATGGGAACGGCGCTTGGCCAGAAAATCCAGCGCGGCTTGGTTTTTATCGGGCATGTAACCTCCGGTTGGTCTGGCGCCTATGTCGGGCCTGCGGCGCGACGGGTCAAGGCCACCGTACGGTGGGTAGGGCGGATCAGGCCCTTAGCAAACCCCGATCAGACTTTGCGCAGATGCCAGACCTGTTCCAGCGGATAGTCCTTGGCCCAGTCGGCAGGAACTGATCCGCGGGTATGGTCGGCCCAGTCGGGTGCGTAGATTTCCTGATAGTTTTCAACGGCAAAGCCAAGGCGGTGGAACAGGGCGAACCAATCGCCGATGGTCAGGTTGAAACAGATTCCGCTGGGTTCAATCTCGACCCGCGTCCAGTCGGCCCCCCACATGCCGCGGTAGGGCCGGTGCAGGCTGCGGTCGGCGGGGGCGCCATTTTCAGGGGCGCAGATCAGCGACAGCGGGTGGTTGCCAAGAAACACCAGTTGACCGCCGGGGCGCAGGATGCGGTGCGCTTCGGTCAGCCAAGCCTCGGGGGGGCACCAGATCGCCGCGCCGTATTCCGAGATTGCGAAATCAAAGGCGGCTTCGGGCAGGCCGGTCGTTTCGGCATTGCCTTCGATAAAGGTGATGTCGGCCCCATGCTGATCGGCCAGTCGCCGCGCGGTGGCCAATTGTTCGGGCGACACGTCGATGGCCGTCACCCGCGCGCCCCGCCGTGCCATCCAGCCCGAGACATAGCCGGTGCCGCAGCCCAGCTCGACCGCCTGCATGCCGGTCATATCGTCGGGTAGCAGGCGTAGGTTGGCCTCTGGCGCGCCCCAGTTGCCCCATTCCGGATCGCCTGCCCAAGCGGTTTCACCCATTTTGACCCAGTTTGGCGCGTCCTCGTCCCAGATCCGGCGATTTATGGCGACGTAATCGTCTGTCATGGGGCCAGCCCGCGCTCTGCCGCCATCTCCGAGATCAGCCCGCTGAGGAATTCATTCACCCGTGCACTGGGCTGACGGGCGGCAACGGTGTCGGCCATTGGGTCCGGCGCGGTGATGATCGATCCTGACAGCACCTCAAGCACCCGATGGGCGCAGAAGGGCACATAGACCTCGGAATAGCCGCCTTCGTGCACCAGAAGCAGGCGTCCGTCACACAGCCTTGCGGCCGCGTCTTTGACCATCCGGGTCATCTGCCCGAAGGTTTCGGCGGTGCACAGCATCTGGGCGATGGGATCATAGATGCCAGCGTCGAACCCACATGCGACGATGATCACGTCCGGCTGAAACCGGTCCAGCGCAGGGATCACGATGCGCGCCATCGCGTCCAGATAGGCGACATGGCCAGTGCCGGGGGGCAGGGGGACGTTGATGTTGAACCCTTCCCCCGCGCCACGGCCCTTGTCGGCTACGTCGCCGGTATCCAGCGGATAATTGTGATCCTGATGAAGGGATATCGTCAGCACGTCGTCACGGTCGTAGTAGATGTGTTCTGTGCCATTGCCGTGGTGCACGTCCCAATCCACGACCGCCACGCGCTGCGCCTTACCGCCAGCTTGGGCAGCGGCGATGGCGATGGGAATGTTGGCCATCAGACAGAACCCGTTGGGCCAGTCGGGAAGGCAGTGGTGGCCGGGGGGGCGCGACAGGGCATAGGCATTCTGCACCTTGCCAGACAGCACGTCGGCCAGCGCCTGTTTGGCCAGTCCAGCCGAGAGGGCGGCGATCTCATACCCGTCCTTGGCAAAGGGGGTACGCAGGCCCAGCTCTCCTCCGCCTGCGTCGGATAGGGCTTTGAAGTCGTTCAGGTATTTCGCAGGGTGGATACGCTCCAAATCCTCGCGAGTGGCGGGCGGGGCGCTGGACATGGCCAGATCGCGGGTGATGCCTGTCACCTCCATCAGGTTGCGCAGGCGCCGCTTAGTTTCGGGGCTTTCCGGCAGCCCCCCGGCGGCCATGGGCTGCACCAATCCGCCCAAGGGCATGGTCAGCGCATAGTTTCCGCCTGCGTGCCAGAAGCAGCGCTCGTCCCAGTAAAATCCCGTTGACACCGCGTCCCCCCTTTTGGTTACGCAGAGTGTGGCCCGGTTTGCGCCGTGCCTGCAAGCGGGGTGTCATATGTCGAAGGATTTGCCAGACCTCAGCGTCTTGGCCGTCGCGGGGGCCGAGGTTGCTGTGCGCGTTACGCCGAAGGCCGCGCGCAACCGTATCGTGGCCGAGGATGGCGCGATCCGGGTTTACACCACGACCGTGCCCGAAGACGGCAAGGCCAACGCATCGGTGACCAAGCTGCTGGCCAAGGCGATGGGCGTGCCTAAATCCCGGCTGGAACTGATCCGGGGCCAGACGTCGCGAGACAAGGTTTTCAGGGTGATCGGCTGATCAGTCGACTTCGGACCGGCGCAGGGTATAGCTGCCTTCGGGCAGGTTCATCGCCGCCGCCAGATCGCGCAGCTGCGCGGTCGATAGGGTGATTTTCTGCACTACGTCGGTGCGCGCGTCGTATTGTTCGACCGTCACGCATTCCTGGAACGCGTTGATGATCACGTCCTCTTGCAGGGGGGCATCCCCATCGTCGACGATGGTGATCAGGGTGCTGTCGAATTCGTGCTCGATGGTGAACATGAGGCCACTGTGCGGCGCATCCCAGATGTATGCAAGTGCGGTTTGCCGCCGATCGCGCTGGCACACGGCAACGTCATGGTTGCAAGGTTGCAAGCCAGCGCGAAAATGCCGATAAATTCTGGCCAAACAAGACGGCCCAAAACGTGGCGGGGCAAAGCGACCAAGATGCAGCTGATCCAATTAAAGAAATTCCTGATCCTTCCTGTGCTGGCGGTTCTGGCGGCCTGTGACGTGCCTGTGGCGACGGCGCCTGCGCCCACCGGGACGCGCCCGCAAACCCAGGCCGAGGCCGCGTCGGTCGCCAATTCCGTGACCTCGTCCACGGCGCGTCAGGCGGCGCGGCGGTTCGTGTCGGTTGTCAGCCGGGTTGAACCTGTTGCGGAACGCACCTGCCGTGCCCGCGCGCCGGGGCTGAACTGCGATTTCAACATCGTCGTGGATGACCGCCCCGATGCGCCGATCAATGCTTTCCAAACCCGCGACGAACAGGGGCGTCCGATCCTTGCCGTGACGGTGCCGATGATCGCCTACGTCCAGAACGACGACGAACTGGCGTTCATTATTAGCCACGAGGCGGCGCATCATATCGCACGGCATCTGGATCGGCGGACCGAATCCACGCGGGCGGCGGCGTTGATCTTTGCCTCGGCCGCGGCGCGGGGCGGGGCCTCGGGTGCGGCTTTGGATACGGCAGCGCGGCTGGGTGCGGCTTTGGGGTCGCGCGTCTATGCCAAGGATTACGAGCTTGAGGCCGACGCTATCGGCGCGCGGATCGCCCGCGATGCTGGCTATGATGCGATCAACGGGGCGCGATATTTCGAACGCTCTCCCGATCCGGGCAACCGGTTCCTCGGCACCCATCCGCCCAACGCCAACCGGGTCGAAGCGGTGCGGCGCGCGTTGCAGTAGCGCGCCGGGGAAAATTCCGCCGATTTTTACACGGATCAAGGTGTCGCCCGATTCTCCGGTCTATGCCCGTGGCATGACAGCCGGGGGATCACGATGGCACCACGAGGCGACATTTACACACATCTTCAGCTTGTCCGGCGCATGGGGCAGGCCACGGGCGTCGATCTGGTGGCCGCGCAACATGATGGCGCGATCACGCAGGGCGACTGGGCCGACATGGTCACCAATTGCCGTGGTTGCGGTGCGGCGCAGGCCTGTGATCGCTGGCTAAGCTATCAGGCGCTGACCGGCGGTGTGGCCCAGCCCCCCGAGTATTGTGAAAACAGCGCAACCTTTCACCGGCTGGCCCGGGTTGCCGCGGAATAGGAGCCGACGCATGGGATTTTTCAGTAGGCTTGCCAAACATGAGGCGCTGTTTCGGGGCATGACCGACCGGCTTGGCGTGAACGTTTCGGACTGGGTCGGGGCCGAGGGCCAGAACGCGGGGGACTACAGGACGTCCGTCCTAAGCTGCACCGCCTGCAAAGAGGCCGGGGCTTGCATGAAATGGCAAGAAGATCACGACGCATCCAAAACCGCGCCTGACTTTTGCCGCAACAAGCGGATGGTGGACGCCTTGTCGACCCGCTAAGGAACAGGAATACCGGCCCCGAGGGCTGCTGGCGAGGTTGGGGAATGTCGCCGCAGCATCATACCTTCGGGGTTGGCCGGACGCCGGCGCAGATGTGGGGACACTGCGTCGGCGTCTTTATATTCAATGGTTCGTGTCCGGATCAGACCAGACGGCCCCAAAGGTCGTATTCGCTGGCCTCGTCCACTTCGACCCGGACGATGTCGCCGGGGCTCAGGGTGTCCGTGCCTTCGTCGATGAACAGGTTACCATCGATTTCCGGCGCGTCGGCCTTGGTGCGGCAGGTGGCGATGCCGTCTTCGTCGATCTCGTCCACGATGACGTCTTGAAGGGTGCCGACCTTGGCTTCCAGCTTCGCCTCGGAAATTGCCTGCGCCTTTTCCATGAAGCGATTCCAGCGGTCCTGTTTGACCTCGTCCGGGACATGGTCGGGCAAGTCGTTGGACCGGGCGCCGGCCACGTTTTCGTACTGGAAGCAGCCGACGCGATCCAATTGCGCCTCGTCCATCCAATCCAGCAGGGTCTGGAATTCTTCCTCCGTCTCTCCGGGGTAGCCGACGATGAAGGTCGACCGCAGGGTGATGTCCGGCGCGATGGCGCGCCATTCGGCGATGCGGTCCAGAGTACGTTCAGCGGCGGCAGGGCGGGCCATGCGGCGCAGCGTGTCGGGGTGGGCGTGTTGGAAGGGAATATCAAGGTAGGGCAATAGGTTGCCACCGGTTTCCGACGTCGCCTCCATCAGCGGGATCAGGTCGCGGACGTGGGGGTAGGGGTAGATATAATGCAGGCGGACCCAAGCGCCGAGCTGGCCCAATTCCCGCGCCAGATCGGTGATATGGGCGCGGACTTCACGATCCTTCCAAGGGCTGACGTCATGCTTCCGGTCCACGCCGTAGGCCGAGGTGTCCTGAGAGATCACCAGCAGTTCTTTCACGCCCGCGTCCACCAGCTTCTCGGCCTCTCGCAGGATGGCGTTGGCGGGGCGCGACACCAGACGGCCACGCATGTCGGGGATGATGCAGAACTTGCACTTGTGGTTACAGCCTTCGGAGATCTTCAGATAGCTGTAGTGGCGGGGCGTCAGGCTGACGCCGCTGGCAGGCAGCAGGTCGATAAACGGATCGGGGTTCGGCGGTACCGCGCCATGCACCGCGTCCAGCACCTGTTCGTATTGATGCGGGCCTGTGACGGCCAGAACCTTGGGGTGCACGCCGGTGATGTATTCGGGTTCGGCGCCCAGACAGCCGGTCACGATCACTTTGCCGTTTTCGGTCAGCGCCTCGCCAATCGCCTCAAGGCTTTCGGCCTTGGCGCTGTCCAGAAACCCGCAGGTGTTCACGATGACCGCGTCCGCGCCGGTGTAGTCCGGGCTGATCGCGTAACCTTCGGCGCGTAGGCGGGTCAGGATGCGTTCGCTATCCACCAGCGCCTTTGGACAGCCAAGGGACACCATGCCGATAGACGGCTGGCCCGGGCGACGGGTGTCGTCCAGCCTGGGGCTAGGGGCAAGGTCGGGGCGGAGGTTGGGCGGGTTCTGGGACATGGCCCGCCTATACGCGCTTGGCGTGGTTTTGCAAGTGGGGTGGGTGTGTGGTCGGGTGCGTGGCCTTCAGGTCTACGTGGTTTGAGATGAGGGCAGCGACCGACCCGAGGGTGGCGCAATAGCGCCGCCCTGGGGGGCGGGTCGGCGCTGCCCGGCGCTATCGCCGGGCGGGACCTTTGATCCGCGTGGCGCATTCATTGTGTATTTCGGTGTGACACCGATGCTTGCCGCCCCCCGATCACATGGTACCATGCCTTTCCCGTTACCCGCAGGAGGCGACATGCGGCTGATACGTTTGCTCATCGGAATGGTGCTGGTTTTCGTGCTGGTCTTCATTGCGGGCCTGTTCCTCGTGCCGGGCGAAAAGATCGCGCAGGTCGCTGCGGATGAGATTGAACGCCGCACGGGCCGAGAGGTCCAGATCGGCGGAGAGGCGCGGTTCACCTTATGGCCGAACCTTGGCGTGACGGTGGACACGCTGCGCATCGCCAATGCTGATTGGTCGGAAAACGGCCCGATGTTTCAGGCGAAATCGGTGACCATCGGCGTTGATGCGGCGGCACTGATCCGCCGCGACATCAAGATCCGTGCGCTGCACGCCGATGCGCCGGAAATCCTGTTGGAACGGAATGACCAAGGCACCGGGAACTGGGAATTATCGCCAGTGACGGCGTCGGCTGCTGGCTCGGCGACCGGGTCAGCCCCTGCAGCGCAGTCCGCGCCTGTGTCTCAGCCTGCATCACGCGGGGTACCTCAGTTCACCTTGGATCGGGCCGAAATCGCCGATGCCTCGGTCTATTTCATCGACCGGCAGGCCGGGACCGAACTCAGCCAGCGCGGTATCGATCTGGTCCTGACCTACCCGGAGGCTGGTGGCGCCGCCGATATCGACCTGACCCTGCGCCCCGCCGGAGAGCCGGTGCGCCTGACCGGCACGCTGGCCGACCCCATGGCGCTGGCGGGCGGAGAGATCACGGGCGTTTCGCTGTCGATTGATCTGCCGGGCGGAGAGGCGAGCTTTGAGGGGCGTGCGTCGATTACGCCGGAGGCGCAGGGTGCGCTAAATCTGATTGTCTCAGACACCGCAGCCTTTGCCGGGGCACTGGGTCAGGTGCCGCCGGCTCTGCCAGAGGGGCTTGGGCGCGACCTTAGCCTGACGTCGCAGATCACGTTGACGCGGGATGGCCGGCTGTCGTTGCGCGATGGTTCGGTCCGCTCGGGCTCTAACAGTGCGACGCTGGCGGCGGATGTGACCACGGGCGGCGACAGGCCACGCCTGAACGCGCAGGTCAACGCCGGGCCCTTGGACCTCAGCGCGATTGCCAGCGGTACGCAGGCCAGCGGGGGATCAAGCGCAGGTGCGGCACAAGCGGGCTGGTCGACGGCGCCCATCGATGCCTCGGCCCTAGGGCTGATCGACGGAGAGATCGCCCTGACCGCGCCGTCCATTGATCTGGGTACGACCCAACTGGGCACAACCCGCGTTCTGATCACCATCGACCGGTCACGCGCGGTCGCGTCACTGCGCGAGGTGCAGGTTTTCGGCGGCAAGGTGGTCGGAGAATTCGTGGCCAACAATCGCAATGGCCTGTCGGTCGGGGGTGACATGCGCGCCGAAGGCATTGCGCTGAACCAGGCGCTGACTGAACTGGCGGGCGTGTCGCGGTTCACCGGCGACGCTTCGGCCCGGGTCAAATTCTTGGCGACCGGGCAATCGGTGGCGGCGCTGATGAATTCGCTATCGGGCGACGGGGGCGTGCAGACCGGCAAGGGCACTATCGACGGCATCGATCTGGACCGCCTGTTCCGGGGCGGTGATCCCACGGGCGGCACGACGATTTTTGATGCGACCAATGCGACCTTCACCCTGACCGATGGCAATCTGCGCAACGACGATCTGCTGATGAAGCTCGGCGGGATCGAAGCGCGGGGCACGGGCCGTATCGGATTGGGGCCGCAGGATATCGATTACCTGTTTACGCCGATCAGCCTGACCGCCCGCGACGGCCGCGGGCTGGCGCTGCCGGTGCTGATCCGCGGGCCTTGGGCGGGGCCCAAGATCAGCGTTGATCTGGAAAAAGCGATCGAACTGAACGCAGCAGAAGAACGTAAGGCACTGGAAACTCAGGTCCGCGAAAAGGTGAAAGCCAAGGTCGAACAGGAACTTGGCATCACGCAGCAAGAAGGCGAAAGCGCCGAAGATGCCGTGCGCCGAACCATTGAGGAAGAGGCCAAGAAAGGCCTTCTGAAGCTGCTGAACCGATAGGTCCTAGACTAACCGCCCGGCCAGTTGGGCGCGTGTCGCGGCGTCGATCCCGATGGTGTCGAGATAGCCCACCGGCCCGCCGTAGGTGTCGTCCAGATGGTCCAGCACGCGGTGCATCGTCGATGGCTCTGACGCAAGGATTTGGGCGGTCCGCTCCGGCGTCTGGCCGCGCTCGATGATGATCTCTCGCAACTGTTCCATCAGCGATGCGCCAAGCCGGGCGGTCAGGCCGTATTCTTCAGCGATGATATCGCGCGGGACCCCTGCGTTGGCCAGCAGCAGCATGGCAATCATCCCGGTGCGATCCTTGCCTGCCGTGCAGTGGAAATAGACGCCGCCGGGTGCGGCCCCGGCGATTGTGCGCAGAACGGCGGCCATATTGTCCTGACATTCATCCAGCGCCCGGATGTAACGGACGCCGAAATCAAAGCTGCCCGCGGATTCTTCGGCCATCTGATCGATCGGGGCCAGCCCGTCAAAAAGCGGGATGTTGACGTAAACCACCCGCGGATCATCGGCCAGAGGGTTGGGCGCGTGGGCGATTTCGTCGTCACGGCGCAGATCGATGATGGTCGCCAACCCGCGCGCCACAAGGTCTTCGCGATGCGGCGCCTCGATCCCGTTCAGCGAACAGCCGCGCCAGATTGCATCGCGTTTGGTGACACTGCCGTCCTGCGTTTCGTAACCGCCAAGGCAACGGATGTTGTGAATGCCGGGATAGGGCAGGGCTTGGGTGGTCAGGGTGACGGCCATGGGGGCTCCTTTTGCTTGGGACGCAAGCTAAGGAATTGAGGGCCGGGGGCAAGGGCAAGGATGGGTTTGCCCTCTGCGAGATACGAAAAGGGCAGCGCCGAATATGCAGGCGCTGCCCTTTGACTTGCGACTTGGGTGGTGGTGGGCCCGGCTATGCGCCGACGTCGCACCCGATCAATTGTCCGGATAAGGCGTGTCCATGCGGCCGAACCAATCCATATCCTCGACCGTAATCCAGCCAGACAGGATGATCCCGGCGATGATGATGAACAGCACGACAGAGATGCCCGTCGTGATCCACAGCTTGATCTTCAGGTGATGTTCTTCGGGCGCGCCGGATTGCGTGCCGGGGGTCACTTTGCCCACGTCCTGCTGCGTCTTCAGCTTGATCGGCACCACGCACAACAGGGTCATGAACCAGATGACGGCAAAAAGAACGAGGGCAGAGGTCGGTCCCATCAGACCTGCTCCAGTTCCACGAGGCAGCCGTTGAAATCCTTGGGATGCAGGAAGATCACGGGCTTGCCATGGGCGCCGATCTTGGGTTCGCCGTCGCCCAGTACGCGGGCACCGGTGGATTTCAGGTGGTCGCGCGCTTGGATGATGTCGTCGACCTCATAGCAGACGTGGTGGATACCGCCGTTCGGGTTCTTGTCGAGGAACCCTTGGATCGGGGAGCCTTCGCCAAGCGGATACAGCAGTTCGATCTTGGTGTTGGGCAGTTCGATAAAGATCACCGTGACGCCGTGATCGGGTTCGTCCTGCGGCTCACCAACTTTGGCGCCCAAGGCGTTGCGGTATTGGTCCGCGGCGGCGGTCAGGTCAGGTACGGCAATGGCGACGTGGTTCAGGCGGCCGATCATGGTGGGGTCTCCCTTTTAGCTTTGGGTCTATATGCGTGCGGTTGCGCGTGGTGACAAGCGGACAGGGTGCCACGGGGCCGCACGACGCAGCGGCGGGTTTATTTGGATCTGCGCCCTTAACGTTAACGACCTTTTCAGATTCGGAACGGTAGCTTGGGGGCAGAGGCGCAGAATGTACCGGAAAGGACCCGCAATGGATGATACCAACTATCTGCCGCGCGACCACGTGCCGACGTCGTCGCGACCCCTGTTGGGGATGACGATTCTGGTTGTCGAAGACAGCCGCTACGCAAGCGAGGCGATGCGCCTGATGTGCGTCAGGTCCGGTGCGCGGATCAGGCGCGCGGATTGCCTTGCCTCGGCCCGACGACACCTTCAGGTGTACCGCCCGACGGCTATGATCGTCGATCTGGGTTTGCCTGACGGATCGGGGCTGGAGCTGATCCGCGATATGTCCAATGCGACGCCGCGTGTCGATGTGCTGCTGGCGACCTCTGGCGATCTGGGGTTGGAACAGGCGGCGCTAGAGGTTGGGGCCGACGGCTTCCTGCCCAAACCGGTGACCAAACTGGCGGCGTTTCAGAATCTGGTGCTGTCTTTCGTCGATCCGGAGCGGCGGCCCATGGGCCCGCGCCTCGTGGACCCGACCGATATTCAACCCGACTCACTGGCCTATCGCGATGACATGGTCGCAATGGCAGAGGTGCTGCAGAAATCCAAGGACGTGGGCACCGTCGCTTACGTCACGCAATTCCTGCATGGCGTGGCACTGTCGGCCAACGACGATGTGCTGCTGAACGCGGTCGACGAATTGCGCGCGGGGACAGAAGCTGGGCAGATGCTGCCGGGAAGTATTTCTCGCGTCTCCGACCTGCTTCGCGACCGCGTGGTGCAACGCGCCAGCCTGTGACGCTTTAAAATGCGCCCATGGCCAGACCCGCGGCCATGGCAGCGCCAAGGTCGCGGCATTTACTCAGGTCGTCTTCGGCGATGGTCTTGGGGGCAAGGATCGCCTCGGGTGTTTGGGCATCGACCATCACGATTTTCGCCTCTTGCACCTGTTTCAGCCGCCATCCCTTGGCGATGCGGGCGGTCTGGCGGGCCGCGTTCTCTCCGTCCGACCCGGCGCAGACCATCTGCGCATAGGGGCGTCCTTCGATTTTGCCGAGCACGGGATAGTAGCTACGGTCGTAGAAGTCTTTCATCAACCCAGAGATCGCGGCGAGGTTTTCTGGCGCGCAGAAGATGTACCCGTCGTGACGCAGCAGATCATCGGGGCCTGCGTCATCGGCGGCTAAAAGGGTCGTGTCGCATTCATCCTGCGCGGCCTCGAACGCCGCTTGGGCCATCTGCTTCGATCCGCCGGTGCGGGAATGGTAGACGATCAGCAGCCGGGCCATGGATCAGCCCGGATCGCGCCAGCGGTTGGCGATGGGATAGCGGCGGTCCAGCCAGAAGGCGCGTTTGGTCAGGCGCGTGCCCGGCGCGGATTGGAAGCGTTTGTATTCGCTGATGTACAGCAGATGTTCGACCCGTTTGGCATCTTCGCGGGAATAACCCGCCGCGACGCAATCCGCGACCGAACCATCGAGATCGACCAAGATATTCAGGATCGCATCCAGCACCGGATAATCGGGCAGGGAATCACTGTCCTTCTGATCCTCGCGCAGCTCGGCCGAGGGCGGTTTGGTGATGATGCGGTCTGGGATGACCTCTCCGGCTGGGGCCATCATCCAGTCGCGGTGGTTCTGGTTGCGCCAGCGGCATTGTTCAAAGACACGCGTTTTATACAGATCTTTGATGGGGTTATAGCCCCCCGCCATGTCGCCATAAATCGTGGCATATCCCACCGCGACTTCGGATTTGTTGCCGGTGGTCAGCAGCATTTCCCCAAACTTGTTCGACAGGGCCATCAACAGCAGCCCGCGCAGGCGGGACTGGATGTTTTCCTCGGTCGTGTCGGGGGTCGTGCCTTCGAACAAAGGCGCCAGCGTTTCGGTGATCGCCTGCCGCCCTTGGGCAATCGGGACAAAGTCATAGCGGCAGCCCAGACGTTCGGCGACGGCCTTGGCGTCCTCTAGCGAATGATCTGACGTGTATTCGGAGGGCAGCATCACGCAGCGCACGTTGTCGGGCCCAAGCGCATCCGCCGCGATCGTCGCCACGATGGCAGAATCGATCCCGCCCGAGAGGCCCAGCAAAACTTTGCCGAAGCCCGTTTTGCGGCAATAGTCGCGCAAGGACAGGACCATGCACCGGTAATCCTGTTCCCATTCGTCGGGCTGGTCGGCCATCTCTCCGCCCTTGATCCGCCAGCCGTCGTCCGTGCGTTTCAGGTCGATATGGGACAGCACCTCGTCAAAGACGGGCATGTGGAAGGCCATTGATCCGCCGGGGTTGAGGCCAAAGGACCCGCCGTCGAACACCTGATCGTCCTGACCGCCGACCATGTTCAGATAGATCAGCGGCAGGCCGGTTTCGACGACACGGGCGACCATCTGGTTGAACCGCGTGTCCATCTTGTTCCGGTAGTAGGGCGAGCCATTGGGAACCAGCAGGAAATCCGCGCCGGTTTCGGCCAAGGTCTCTGGAACCTCGGGGTGCCACGCGTCTTCGCATATGGGGCTGCCAATGCGGATATCGTCAATGGAGTAAGGGCCGGTGATGTCGCCGCTGCCGTATAGGCGCACTTCGTCAAAGACCGTTTCATTGGGCAGGTTGTGTTTCAGGACGGTGCTTTGAACCTTGCCCTTCGACAGGATGTAATAGGCGTTGTACAGCTGCGCGCCTTCCAGTGCCGGGCCACCAATGGCCAGCGCAGGCCCGTCGGCGCAATCTGCAGCCAGCGCATGAATCGCGGCGATGGCCGTCTGGTGAAAGATCGGCTTTTCGATCAAATCCTGCGTCTGGTAGCCGGTGATGAACATCTCGGGCAGGGCGACGATTTGCGCGCCCGCGGCCTTCCCGCTGGTCCAAGCCTCGCGCGCCTTTTTGGCGTTGCCTTCGATGTCGCCCACGGTGGGGTTCAACTGACAAAGCGTGATCCTGAAGGTATCGCTCATAAGGGCCTCATTCCGTCCACTGGTTGCTTGCTTAACGGCACGAGTTCGTGAGGAAAAGGTGATTTGGCCAAAAGGCATTGCGGGTCGTAAGTCCCGGCTTTAGGTTTTAGGCCGTTCCGGTGCGCAACCACGCCGGAGACCGGGAGAGCAGACGTGACGCAACGCAAGACGCTTAACACCAAGATCGTAACCCTTCTGGGCAGCGCGGCAATGGCCGTGGCCCTGTCTGTGCCCGCCAGCGCACAGGATGTGCAGGTCAAGCAATATGACGATGGTGGCGTTTACGAAGGCACGTTCAAGGACGGGCTGCAACATGGCACCGGGACCTACACGCTGCCCAACGGCTATGAATACACTGGCGACTGGGTCGAGGGTGAAATCCTTGGCCGCGGGATCGCCAAGTTTCCCAACGGGTCTGTCTATGAAGGTGAGTTCGCCAAGGGCAAACCCCATGGCGTCGGCAAGATCGTGTTTTCCGACGGCGGCACCTATGAGGGCGACTGGGAAGAAGGCAAGATCAACGGGCGCGGCGTGGCAAGCTATGCCAATGGCACCGCCTATGAAGGCGAGTTCCTGAACGCCATGCACCACGGGCGCGGGGTGATGACCGCGCCAGGCGGCTATGTCTATGACGGCGACTGGGTGAACGGCGTGAAAGAGGGCGAAGGCTCCATCACCTATCCCGATGGGGCGACCTATGTCGGCCAGATCGTGCGCGGCAATCGCGAAGGGCAGGGCAAGCTGACCATGCCCGATGGTCTGATCTATGAAGGCGCGTGGCGCAACGGTCAGATCGACGGGGTCGGCACGCTGACCCAGCCGAACGGTGACGTCTATGAAGGCGCGCTGGTCGAAGGCAAACGCGAAGGCCGGGGCAAGGTCACCTATGCCAACGGCGACGTTTATGAAGGCGAGTTTCAGAACGACCTGCGCCACGGCGACGGGCGGTTCACCGGCGCAGACGGCTACGTCTATGCCGGGCAATGGGCCAACGGTCAGATCGACGGTCTGGGCCGGGTGACCTATCCCGACGGGTCGACCTACGAGGGCGCGTTTCAGGCCGATCTGGCCAATGGCATGGGCAAGATTACCTATGCCGACGGCGCGACCTATGACGGCGAATGGCAGGACGGCGTGATCCACGGCACAGGCGTGGCAACTTATCCCTCGGGTCTGGTCTATGAGGGCGAATTCCAGAACGCGCAGAACCACGGTCAGGGCAAGATGACCTATCCCGATGGCTATGTTTACGAAGGCCAGTGGGTGGACGGCGAACGCGAAGGCGAAGGTGTGGCCACCTATGCCGACGGCGCGGTCTATGAAGGAACCTTCAAGGCCGGTCAGCGTCACGGTCAGGGCAAGATCACCATGGCCGATGGTTTCGTCTATGAAGGCGGCTGGGAGAATGGCGAGATCACCGGCCAAGGCGTGGCGACCTACGCCAACGGCGATGTCTACGAAGGCTATTTCGAAGACGGCCGCCGTCAGGGGCAGGGCACGATGAAATACGCCTCGGGCGAAGAGGAAACGGGCGAATGGGTCAACGGGGCCCTGCGTGCGGATGCCTCGGCCGAAGATGGCGCGGCTGATCAGACGGCGACGGAATAGGCGTTACGCGCCTTCGACGGGGGTGCCGAAAATCGCCATGGCGGTCGCCATCAGGGCCAACAGGGTGAACCAGATCGCGTGGCCGCGTCCTTCAGCTCGTGCGCCAAGCGCGGCGATGGCGGCCTGAATCGCGTAATAGGCCGCGAAAGCGCGCGAGGCATAGGCGATGATCGCGTAGATATCGACCGCCCACGTCAGCCCTACGCCCACGACTGTCAGGATCGCATAGCCCATCCGGGGGGACGTCCGCGCCCCTGTCATGTCCGAAAACAATCCGCCCGCACCGCCCGTGTCGGCCACCGCCGCACTGAACTGCGCGGTCAGGGCAGCCGCCACCAGAAGCGCGGGCAGGATCGGCGCGACCTGCCGCATCATCGTGATGATGCCCGTTTCGCTTAAAGGGATCGCGTCGGCAGGAAAAACATAGGACAAAAGCGCGATGTAGGTCAGATAAATCGCCGTTGCGATGGTTTGGGCCAGCCGCATCGATCGGATGCGCAGGGCCGGGTCGTATTCGTCACCCAAGTAGCGCGAGGTCTCGAACCCCTGCACGGTGACGATCAGGCCAAAGGCCAGTGTCAACGCGGCCCAGCCGGTTTGCGTCGGGGCCGAGGCCTGCAATGCGCCTGCACCCGCCACATCGGCAAAATGCACGGCCATGCCCGCCAGCAGCCCACCGATCACCGCCAGTTTGACGGTGACGGCGATCTGCTCCATCCGTTCCAACGCGCCAAAGCCGCGCAGCCAGCCGGTGGCAAGGATCACGATGAAGACGACAGTGGTCAGCAGGTGTTCGTTCAGGTCGCTGGCAAAGGGCGTCATGTCCAGCGCGAAGGCTCCGAAGAGGTTCAGATAGTAAGCGACCGAAATGACATAGGCGAAAGACAGCGCCCAGTCCGACAGCAGGTCCAGCCGATCCTCTGTGCGGGTGCGGGGCGCATCCTTGGCCGCCGCCAGACGCCGGATATTGAACCGCACCGCGCCGCCCAGCCAATAGGCCGCAGCGCACAGCGCTAGCATCACCGCCGGGGCCCAGATGCCATAGGACACGGTCAGGATCGGCCCCAGTACCAGAAACCCGCTGCCGATGATCGACGCCAGTGGCGTCACCGCCGCCCGCCACATCGGGGCCCGCGACAGACGCGGCCAAAACAGCACAAGGGCGGTCAACGCCAAAGCGCCCAGTACAATCGTATCGGTCAATGTCATGGAAGAAATCGCTTCCCTTTTAACAGGCCGGGGTCTATGTCCGCGCCCATGACAACGCAAGCCACACCTCTGACCATCCGACGCCGACGCACCTGCGCCTGACGTCCCGCTTGCCCGTCTGTCATCTAGACCCGCGCCCAAAGTGGCGCAATCCATCCCTATAATGTTGACTTTGCCCTTGGGGTTATGCTTCCTCGGGGCTCTTTTTCCAGCAAAGGAAAACGCGATGATCCCGTCCGTTCTGCCGACCTATTCCCGTGCGCCTCTTCACTTCGTGAAGGGCGAAGGCTCTTGGCTGATCGAGGAGGACGGCCGCCGATTTCTGGACCTCGGCTCTGGCATCGCGGTGGCAGCCCTTGGCCATGCGCATCCGATCATCGTCGAGGCGCTGACCTCTCAGGCGCAGAAGCTGTGGCACGTGTCGAACCTTTACGAGATCCCGCAGCAGCAGGCTCTGGCGGACAAGCTGGTCGATGCGACCTTTGCCGATACGGTCTTCTTCACCAACTCCGGCACGGAAAGCATGGAACTGGGCGTCAAAATGGCGCGCAAATACTGGTACGAAAAAGGCCAGCCAGGGCGGGTCGAGATCATCAGCTTTACCGGGGCCTTCCATGGCCGGTCGTCCGCCGCCATCGCCGCTGCCCCGACCGAAAAGATGGTCAAAGGCTTTGGCCCGCTGTTGCCGGGCTTTGTCCAACTGCCGTTCGGTGACATGGACGCGCTCAAGGCCGCGGTCACCGACAAGACCGCAGCGATCATCATCGAACCCATTCAGGGCGAAGGCGGGATCAACGTGGTGCCCGACGCGATGCTGCAAGAGATCCGCAAGCTTTGCGACGACACCGGAACGCTGTTCATTGCCGATGAAATCCAATGCGGCATGGGCCGGACCGGACGTCTGTTCGCGCATGAATGGGCGGGCGTGACCCCCGACATCATGCTGGTCGCCAAGGGCATCGGCGGCGGCTTCCCCTTGGGCGCGGTGCTGGCCACCGAAGACGCGGCGTCGGGCATGGTCGCGGGCACGCATGGGTCGACCTATGGCGGCAACCCCTTGGGCTGCGCTGTGGGTCTGGCGGTCGTCAACGCGATTACCGAGCCGGGTTTTCTGGACGAGGTGAACCGCAAAGGCGCGCTGCTGCGTCAAAAGCTCGAAGGGCTGATCGCCGAAAATCCCGATGTTTTCACCGAGGTGCGCGGACAGGGCTACATGCTGGGGCTCAAGTGCAAACAGCCCCCCGTGGACGTGGTCAAAGCGGCCTATGAAGAAGAGCTGATTGTGGTTCCCGCGGCGGACAATGTCATCCGCCTGCTGCCCGCGCTGACGTTGAACGAAGAAGAGATCGCCGAGGCGATCGAGCGTCTCGACCGCACCGCCAAAGCGGTCGCGGCGCAGGGATAGGGCGCGACCGTCCATCTTCATCTTTCTGAAAATACTCAAAAAAGGCCGCGGCGCCACAACAGGTGCCCGGCCCGGGGAACCGCCCCGGAGGACAAGCCATGAACCATTTCCTTGATATCCATACGACCGATAAATCGGCCTTGCGCGCCATGATCGACGAAGGCCGCGCCATGAAAGACGCGCGTCAGGGCCGCCCCAAGGGCGCCCCTGATGACGACCAGCCGCTGGCGGGTCATATGGTTGCGCTGATCTTTGAAAAACCATCGACCCGGACCCGCGTGTCTTTTGACGTGGGCGTGCGTCAGATGGGCGGGCAGACCATGGTGTTGTCCGGTCAGGACATGCAGCTGGGCCACGGCGAAACGATTGCCGACACGGCCCGCGTGCTGTCGCGCTACGTTGATCTGATCATGATCCGGACGTTCGATGAAGCGGTGCTGCAGGAAATGGCGGAATACGCCTCTGTGCCGGTCATCAACGGGCTTACCGACCGCACGCACCCTTGCCAGATCATGGCGGATGTCATGACCTACGAGGAACATCGCGGGTCCATCGCGGGCAAGAACGTGGTCTGGATGGGCGATGGGAACAACGTCTTTGCGTCGTTCCTGCATGCCGCGCAGCAGTTCGATTTCAACCTGACATTCTGCGGCCCGCAACAGTTGGACCCGGATCGGGAGTTCGTCGATATGGCGCGCGAGGCCGGGGTGAATTTCACCATCCAGCGCGACCCTTGGAAGGGCGTGGATCAGGCGGACCTCATCGTGGCGGACACTTGGGTGTCGATGCACGACGCACAATCGTCGCGCGAACGGCGGCACAATCTGCTGCGGGCCTATCAGGTCAACGATCGCCTGATGGAAGCGGCCAAGCCCGACGCCTTGTTCATGCATTGCCTGCCCGCCCATCGGGAAGAAGAGGTGACGTCCTCGGTGATGGACGGGCCTCAGTCGGTGATCTTTGACGAGGCCGAGAACCGGTTGCACGCGCAGAAGGCCGTGATGCGCTGGTGTCTGGGCGTTTGATCTTGTGGTTGGGTTAGGGAGGGCGCTGCCCTCCCTAAGACCCTCCCGGGATATTTCCTGACCAAAGAAGAAGATGGGCAGGCGCTTGGGCGTCTAGTGTCGTGCGTGGTGGGATAAAAACCCACCCCACGAACGGTTGTAGGGTGGGTTTTTAACCCACCGTTCCGCGATCACGTCCCGCGCGGTTTTGCCCGCAGGGTCGGATCGGCCTGCGTCGGGTCTTCGGGCCATGGGTGTTTGGGATACCGGGCGCGCATGTCTTTGCGGACGTCGGCGTAAGAGCCCGTCCAGAAGCCGGGCAAATCGGATGTGGTTTGGATCGGCCGTCCGGCAGGGGACAGCATGGTGACCTTGAGGGGTGTTTTGCCGACTGTCGGATGGGTTGTCTGGCCGAAAAGCTCTTGGATCCGCAGGGATATCTCTGGCGGATCGGAGGCGTAATCGATGGGGATCTGACGGCCAAGCGGTGTGGTGAACTTGGGCGGCGCAAGGCGGTCGAGGGTTTGGGCTTGATCCCAATCCAGCCGCGCTTGCAGGGCTGGCAGGATGTTGGCCTTGCGCCATGTGGCCGCGTCACGGATGCCGGTAAGGTACGGCAGAAGCCAGTCTTCAAGGCTCTCCATCAGCGCATCATCGCTGAAGTCTGGCAGTCCTGCGTCGGGTCCGATCAGACGGGCGCGGGCAAGGAACAAGCGCGCGGCGTCGTTTATCGTCAGGCCAAGGTCGCGCACGCCGTCCAGCATGGCCCGGGCGATGGCGTCTTCGGGTGCGTCTTTCCAGATGCGGTCGTCCAGCACCATCGCACCCAGCTGTTCCTGTTGGCGCGCCACGACCCGCCGGTCGCGTTTGGACCAGTGGCAGGTGTCGATCCATTTGATCTGATCCGCGAAGGCGTCGCGGATTTCACTGGCGGTGATCTGGATGGCCTGCCTGATGCGCGCCTCTCTCGGGTCGCCGTCGGTGTCGGTGACAACGATGAAGGGCGCGGTGGTCAGCGTGTCGCCGTTGGGTAGGATCGCGCCTTTGCCACCAGAGAGGACGTAGCGCGGCTGGTCACCTTTGCGGCGTTGGCCCACGCGGTCGGGATAGGCGAGGGCGGCCATTTCCGCCAGACCCATGGGGGCCGCATCGGGGGCGAGGCGGGACAGGCGCTTGGCCTCTTCCCTTATGCGGGCGATGGTACCTCGATCCGGCTGCCAGGTGCGGCGGGCGGCGAAGGCTTTCGTGTCGCTGATCGCCTCGATCCGCAGGGACAGATCGGTGGGGGCATTACGCGGCAGGGGATCGCGTTCGGCCAGCAGCGCAGCAAGTGTGGCGGCGGACTTGCCGGCGCGGATCAGCATATTGGCAAGGCGCGGATGCGTGGGCAGGCGGGCCAACGCGCGGCCATGGTCGGTAATACCGCCGCCTTGGTCCAGCGCGCCGAGGTCGGTCAGCAGCGCCACGCCTTCGGCATAGGTGCCTGCGTTTGGTGGAGTCAGCAAAGGCACGGCGTCGGGTGTCGCGCCCCATTGTGCGAGGTCGAGGGCGAGCGGGGCGAGATCCGCCGTTTCGATTTCCGGTGGGGCGAAGGGCGACAGCGCCCCGTCTTCGCCCTTGGTCCAGAGGCGATAGCAGATACCCTCGGCTACCCGGCCCGCACGACCTGCGCGTTGGATGGCCTCGGCGCGGCTGACGCGTTCGGTGACCAGCCGCGACATGCCTGCGCCGGGGTCGAACCGGGCTCGACGGGCGCGGCCTGCGTCGATGACCACGCGGACGTCTTCGATGGTCAGAGAGGTTTCGGCGATAGAGGTGGCAAGGACGATCTTGCGCCCTCGTTCAGCGGGGCGGATCGCGGCACGTTGGGCAGGCAGGGGCATCGCACCAAAGAGCGTGTGTAGCGCAACGTCGGCGGGCAGGTGGGGTTTCAGCAGGGCCTCGGTCCGGCGGATTTCGCCTTTGCCGGGAAGAAAGGTAAGGATGCCGCCTGTCGTTTCTGGCAGGGCGCGCAGGATGGCGTCGGCGGTGGCTTGTTCGATGCGGGTGGTTCGCGGCAGCGGCTGGTCGAGGTGGCGGATGTCGACCGGATATGCGCGGCCTTCGGAGGTAAGGATCGGGGCCTGCATCAGGTCTGCCACGGGCGCGGCGTCGAGCGTGGCGGACATGGCCAGAAGGATCAGATCGTCGCGCAGCGCGCCCGCCACTTCGAGGCAGAGGGCAAGGCCGAGGTCGGCGTTCAGGCTGCGTTCGTGGAATTCGTCGAAGATGACCGCGCCGATGCCCGTGAGTTCCGGATCGGATTGGATCATGCGGGTCAGGATGCCTTCGGTTACGACTTCGACGCGGGTTTTGGCGCTGGTGGAATTGTCACCCCGGACGCGGTAGCCGATTGTCTCGCCTGTCTTTTCGCCAAGCGTAGAGGCCATCCGGTCGGCGGCGGCGCGGGCGGCAAGGCGGCGGGGTTCCAGCACGATGATCTTTTGATCGGTGAGGGCCGCGTCAAGCATGGCGAGGGGCACGCGGGTGGTTTTGCCCGCGCCTGGGGGGGCCTGCAGCACGGCACGGCCATGATCACGCAGGGCGGCGATCAGGTCGGGCAGGATCGTGTCGATGGGCAGGGCGTCGCGGGTCATGGGCGGTGTTATCGGGGATCGCTGCGGGGTTGGAAAGCGTTGGAGTTGTAGGAACTTTGCAAGAGGGCAACACTGAGGGCAGCGCCCGGCACGGGGTGGGCGCAATAGCGCCTGCCGATGGGGCGGGTCGGGCGCTGCCCGGCGTGACCGCCACGCGGGAGCCATGATCGTTGTCGGCTCTGCCTTGTTCGTCGCGGATACGGAGGGCATAACGCCATCCGAACAACCGCAAGGAGCCGCCATGGATATCGCAGCGATGGCCGAGAAGATCGCCGCCGGGGACCGCCGCAGCCTAAGCCGCGCGATCACGCTGGTGGAATCGGGCCGTGCCGATCACCGGGCGGATGCGGTGGCACTGTTGGAGACGCTTGCGCAGCGCGAGGGGCCAGAGGCTTTGCGGATCGGCCTGTCGGGCACGCCCGGCGTCGGCAAATCCACCTTCATCGAATCCTTCGGCATGATGCTGACGGGCATGGGGCTGCGGGTGGCGGTCTTGGCGGTCGATCCATCGTCGGCCCGGTCGGGGGGATCGATTCTGGGGGACAAGACCCGGATGGAGCGGCTGAGCCGTGATCCCAATGCGTTTATCCGGCCATCGCCGTCTCAGTCCCAGTTGGGCGGCGTGGCGCGTCGGTCGCGCGAAGCGGTGGCGCTGTGCGAAGCGGCTGGGTTCGATGTCGTGCTGGTGGAAACCGTGGGCGTCGGCCAGTCGGAAACCATGGTGGCCGAGATGACGGATTTGTTCCTGTTGCTCTTGGCACCGGCTGGCGGGGACGAGTTGCAGGGGGTCAAGCGCGGCATCATGGAAATGGCCGATATGATTCTGATCAACAAGGCGGACGGAGAGTTGAAGTCCACCGCCACGCGCACCTGCGCGGATTACGCGGGGGCGTTGCGATTGTTGCGCAAGCGGCCGCAGGACCCCGAAGGGTTCCCCAAGGCGATGACGGTTTCGGCGGTCGAGGAGACGGGGTTGCAGGCCGCGTGGGACGAAATGCAGGCGCTGGCTGAATGGCGGCGCGAGACGGGGCATTTCGCCGGGCGGCGGGCAGATCAGGCGCGCTATTGGTTCGGAGAGGACGTTCGTAACGGGTTGCTGGCGCAATTGGCGACCGGAGAGGCCAAGGCGCGTATGGCACAGTTGGCCGATGCCGTCGCGGCCGGAGACATGACGGCCACCGCCGCAGCCGAGGACATGCTGGCGGCGCTGCGCGACTGATCTGGCCCTGTGCAGGTGGCTGGGGCGGATGCCTCCGGCGGGGATATTTCCGGCAAGTGGATGGGGCGGAGCGTCAGCGCGATTTTCGTGGCGAAAGCTGGAAAATGCGGTGGGTGAGGGTCTTGACGAGGGGCGGGAAGGCGCGTATCAGGCGCGGACTGAATTTGGGGCACGGCCGTTCGGCGGTGCCCGTTTGTTTTACCGGAAATGGGCGCGACCTTATCGCCCCGACAGATAAGACGAGGAGTGACCCATGTCGCGCCGCTGTGAACTGACTGGCAAAGGCCCCATGACTGGCAACAACGTCAGCCATGCTAACAACAAGACCCGCCGCCGGTTTCTGCCGAACCTGAACGACGTGTCTCTGCGTTCGGAAACTTTGGGCCGCAATATCAAGCTGCGGATTTCCGCTGCTGCCCTGCGGACCGTGGACCACCGTGGTGGTCTGGACAAGTTTCTGGCCAAAGCCAAAGACGCTGAGCTTTCCGCTACTGCGCTGAAAGTTAAGAAAGAAATCGAAAAGGCGCAGGCGTAAGCCTCAGCTTTTCGAACGAGTTATCGGATCACAACCCTGCGTCAGAGATGACGCGGGGTTGTTTCGTTTTGTCGCCTTTTCACCGCTGGTGTCTGCGCTTAGGTAGGATGCGATGACGATGATGCGCCGCCATATCCTGCCGCTGATGCTGTCCCTGCTGGTTGCGCTGACCGGGCAGGCGGCGGCTGTGGCGCATGCCGCCCCGGCGCCTTCGGGCCAGATGGAGATCTGTGCGGGCAGCGGCCCGGTCATGGTCTATCTGGACGCTGACGGAGAGCCTGTGGGCGATCCGGTCTATTGCCCCGATTTCGCGCTGTCGCTGATTCTGGGTCTAGATGTCGCCCCGGTTGTGCCCGTCGCGATTCGTGCCGGTGTGATCGAGAAGGTTTTGCCCGCCTCGACCGGGCAGATCCTGTCCCGTGGTGACGTGGTTTATGCGGCAAGGGGGCCGCCGGTTCTGATCTGAAATCCAATCCCAGACTTTCAGATTAAAGGAACCAACAGATGTTCATTCGTACCCTTGCCCTTTCGGGCCTTACCACCCTTGCCCTGACCCTGCCGGCCCTTGCCGAGATCGAGGTGAAAGACGCCTATGCGCGGTCCTCTGGTCCGATGGCCATGGCGGGCGCCGCCTTTATGGAGATCGTCAATACCGGCGAAGAGGATGATCAATTGATCGGCGCCAAGGCGGGTGTTGCCAAGCGGGTTGAACTGCACACCCATATCGCTGGTGATGATGGCGTCATGAAAATGCGCGAAGTCGAAGACGGCTTCACGATCCCTGCAGGCGGGTCACATATGCTGCAACGTGGCGGGGACCATGTGATGTTCATGGGCCTGACCGAGACGTTCGAGCAGGGCAAGATGATTCCCGTGACATTGGTGTTTGAGAAAGCCGGTGAAATCGTTGTCGAGGTGCCTGTCGATCTGGAGCGTCAGGACGCGATGGGCCACGGTAAAATGGGTCACGGTACGATGGGAGATGGTAACATGGGTAACGGGGCGATGAAGCAATCGAACTAAAGCGGATCGTGTGACGCTTATCGGGCCTCGGCTGACGCCGGGGCCTTTTTCATTGGTCGTAGGCGGCGCTATCCGCCCAGCACATCGTCCACCCATGCGGGGACGGTCTGCGTGGCGGGTCCGAAACGGGTTTCGGCAAAATCGGAAACCACCGCCGATGGCTCCAGATTGATCTCGACCGTATGGGCGCCGGCGCGGAAGGCTTCCTGAACGAATCCTGCCGCGGGGTAGACGTTCCCCGAGGTGCCGATCGCAGCGAACAGGGTGCAGGTGGTCAGCGCATCCAAGATACGCTCCATATGATAGGGCATTTCGCCAAACCAGACGACGTCGGGCCGGGCGGCGGGGGCGCCGCAGTCAGGGCAGGGGTGGCCAACGGGCATCTCTGCCGGGGCGGTCCAGCGGTGATCGCAGGCGGCACACAAGGCCCCCGCCAATTCGCCGTGCATATGAATAACCTCGGGAGAGCCGCCCTTTTCGTGCAGCGCGTCGACGTTCTGGGTGATCAGGGTGACAGTGCCGGGATAGTCGCGTTGCAGCCGGGCGATGGCTTCATGCGCGGCGTTGGGGGCGACGGTCGCGGCTTTCTGGCGGCGGCCGTTGTAGAAGGCCTGCACCATCTCTGGGTTACGGGCGAAGGCTTCGGGCGTGGCGACGTCTTCGACACGCTGGTTTTCCCACAGCCCGCCTGCACCGCGAAACGTCCCCATGCCGCTTTCGGCCGAAATTCCTGCGCCGGTCAGGATGACGATATTTTCCATCTTACGCTCCCTCTCTCGCCTCATTGTTTGACCCATAGGATCGGGGTAAGCCTAAAGCATGGACACATCACCCCGCATCCTCTTTGTCTGTTTGGGAAATATCTGCCGATCCCCCGCCGCCGAAGGCGTTGTCAGGGCCATGGACCCGACACTGACGCTAGACAGTTGCGGCACCGGCGGCTGGCATGTTGGAGAGGCGCCCTATGGCCCGATGCAGCAGGCCGCCATGGCGCGCGGATATGACCTGTCGGACCTGCGGGCGCGTCAATTCACGCCCAAGGATTTCGCGCGCTTTGACCTGATCCTATGCATGGATGGTCAGAACCTTGAGGATGTCGAGGCGCAGCGACCAAATGGCGCGAAAACCCCGGTGCGTCTGTTCACCGATTACGCGCCGCAGCTAGGAGCGGACAAGGTGCCCGACCCCTATTACACGCGCGATTTTGACGGGGCTCTCGACCTGATCGAAAGCTGCGCCAAAGGTCTGCTTAAGTCACTGAATTAAGAGCAGGTCGCCGAGGCGGTCGCGCCGAACTGCTTGTATTTCTGCCAGAAAACCTCGTGCTGACGGTTGTCGGACATGCGGATGTCCTGCGCCATCTGGGGTTTCTTGAAAATCTTCGCCGCCAGCCGCTGATCAGACCGGTCAAGCGTGCGGTTCGCGACCTGCTGAATGCAGCCGCAAACCTGTGCGCTGCGGGCTTTGCTGTCGGATTTCATGCAGGCGCGGCTGATTGGGCCTGCTTCGACCATCATGGGGGTCAGAATCAATGCGGCCGTCGCCGCCAAAGTGGTAATGCGCATTCTACTGCCTTTTGTCCCGGTGCCGGGGTTTTCCCCGTGCTATTGGTTTTCGGTTCGACTGATTTGCCGCTTTTACGGCTTAGGCGAATTATGCCAAAGCCCCTGCGAATTTTCAACTTATCCACAGAGGCCCGGTTGGCGTTACGTCAGATCGGCGGACCTTTGCCGATCTGACGTTGTGTGGGGTCAGGTCGTCTGACCGTACCACGGGCCCATCTTGACCTCGGGGTCGCTGTTTTCGTCTGCCAGAAGGCTGGCGAAGAGTTCGGGATCGCTGTCCCGGTAGTGGTAGGGATAGACCACTTTGGGCGCGAATTCCGCGACGGCGCTGGCGGCCTGCTGTTCCGTCATCGTGTAGGGCAGGTTGAAGGGCACGAAGGCGATGTCGATGTCGGACAGGGCACGCATTTCGGGCGTATCTTCGGTGTCACCGGCGATGTAGACGCGCAGACCGTCGATCGAAAGGATATAGCCGTTGTCGCGGCCTTCGGGGTGATACTGCAGGCGATCTTCGGTGGTGTTATAGGCGGGGATCGCCTCGATCGGGAGGCCGCGACCTTCGCCGCTGTCGCCGTTCGACATGGACACGGTCTTGGCCTTCATTTCTTCCGACAGGTCGTCGAAGACGGTGGGGTTGGTGATCATCTCGATCTCGTCATGCCAGAGGGCGGAGAGGGTGTCGGGATCGAAGTGGTCGCCATGGTGATGGGTGATCAGGATCATATCGGGCGCGGGATAGTCGCTATAGGCATCAGCGCCGCCGACCGGGTCGACGTAGATCACGCCAGCGGGTGTTTCCATCACCAGCGAGGCATGGGACACGGGGTGAATGGTGATCTCACCGCTGTCGGTTTTGTATGTGTCGCCGCCCATCGCGCCGTGGCTTTCGGCCATGGCAGCATAAGGACGGATAAGTGCCGCGCCCGAAGCGGCAACGGCGGACAGCAGGATAGTGCGTCTGGATAGCATTTTGGAACTCCCTCAAGGTGACTGGGTCTGGTCGGTGGCACAATGCCCTTGGGGGAGGCAGGTAGAGCGGGCCGGACGCGCGGCTGATCACGAATGTGTCATCGCTGGATCCGCAGACGGGCGGGCCTGAGGCGCGGGCGCGGTATCAAGCCATCTTCCAGTGCCCTCAAACCTCTGCTATCTGGCGCGAATGACCGATCTTGCTCATATCCGCAACTTCTCCATCGTTGCCCACATCGACCACGGGAAATCCACCCTGGCCGACCGTTTGATTCAATCGACGAACACCGTCTCGGCCCGCGAGATGAAGGAACAATTGCTGGACGCGATGGATATCGAACGCGAACGCGGGATCACCATCAAGGCCAACACGGTCCGGATCGAATATATCGCCAAGGACGGCATCAAATACGTGCTGAACCTGATCGACACCCCCGGACACGTCGACTTTGCCTACGAGGTGTCGCGGTCCATGCGTGCGGTCGAAGGTTCGCTGCTGGTCGTGGACAGCACTCAGGGGGTCGAGGCGCAGACGCTGGCCAACGTTTATCAGGCCATCGATGCAGACCACGAGATCGTGCCCGTGCTGAACAAGATCGACCTGCCCGCGTCGGAACCCGAGCGGGTCAAGGAACAGATCGAAGACGTGATCGGCATCGACGCGTCCGAGGCGATGCTGGTGTCGGCCAAGTCCGGCATCGGGATCGAAGAAACGCTGGAAGCCATCGTGGCGCGTCTGCCCGCGCCCAAGGGCGACCGCGACGCGCCGCTGAAGGCGATGTTGGTGGACAGCTGGTACGACCCCTATCTGGGCGTCGTGGTTCTGGTGCGGATCATGGACGGCATCCTGAAAAAGGGTGACCAGATCAAGATGATGCAGACCGGCGCCAAGTATCAGGTGGATCGCATCGGCGTCTTCCGCCCCGCGATGCAGACTGTGGACGCGCTTGAACCCGGTGAAATCGGGTTCCTGACCGCGCAGATCAAGCAGGTCCGTGACACGAAGGTCGGTGATACGATCACGACGGAAAAGAAGGGCTGCGAGACCCCTCTGCCGGGCTTTAAGCCGTCTGTGCCCGTGGTGTTCTGTGGTCTGTTCCCGGTGGATAGTGCCGAGTTCGAAGACCTGCGGGACGCGATTGAAAAGCTGGCCCTGAATGACGCGTCGTTCAGCTATGAGATGGAGACCTCGGCCGCGCTTGGCTTTGGCTTCCGCTGTGGCTTCCTTGGCCTGTTGCATCTGGAAGTGATCCGCGACCGGATTGAGCGCGAGTATGACATCGAGCTGATCACGACGGCCCCTTCGGTGATCTACCACGTCTACATGCGCGACGGGTCCAAGATCGACCTGCACAACCCGGCGGACATGCCCGACATGACCCATGTCGACCACGTTGAGGAGCCGCGGATCAAAGCAACCATCATGGTGCCTGACGAATACCTCGGCGACGTGCTGAAGCTGTGTCAGGACCGTCGCGGGATCCAGCTGGACCTGACGTATGTGGGTGGTCGGGCGATGGCGGTCTATGACCTGCCGTTGAACGAAGTGGTCTTTGATTTCTACGACCGCCTGAAATCGGTGACCAAGGGCTATGCATCCTTTGATTACCAGCTTGAGGGCTATCGTCAGGACAATCTGGTCAAGATGCAGATTCTTGTGAATGACGAACCCGTCGACGCGCTGTCGATGATGGTTCACCGCGACCGGGCTGAAATGCGGGGCCGGGCGATGTGCGAAAAGCTCAAGGACCTGATCCCGCGCCACATGTTCAAGATCCCGATCCAGGCGGCCATCGGCGGCAAGGTGATCGCCCGTGAAACGCTGGCCGCGTTGCGCAAGGACGTGACGGCCAAGTGTTACGGCGGGGACGCGACGCGGAAGCGCAAGCTGCTGGACAAGCAGAAGGCGGGTAAGAAGAAGATGCGTCAGTTCGGCAAGGTCGATATTCCGCAAGAAGCATTCATTTCCGCGCTGAAAATGGACAACTAAGTCCATTTTCAGCGCGAGTGCGCGGCAGCGAATTCCTGCGGCCAAACCGCTTAGGGAACTTGCTTGAAGTCGGTGCTATTCCAGCTTTTTGTTTGCATCGGATTCCAGCATTCGAATTAACGAGGTAAAGAACACTAAGGCTCTAACGGCACTTTGTTTTTGAACTTCAAGTTCTTCGTGAGCATGAGTGTTTCTATAGAATGCAAGTTGGCCTTGGAGGAGTAGCATTGCGCCTCTCTGGAAGTTTCTCTGCGTTGTACCGGAAGTGTCTGAACGAACTTTTAGCTTTGGTGCGTCGGGTTTAAAAATCTTTCCGATTTCGGAGTCGCTATGCTCACTCGCTCCAGTGGTCGACTTAAACAAGTCGCCCAAAATCACAGAGCTTTTCATCAATAGTCCATGGTAGTCCGGCGCCTCACTAGCTAACTCACGAATTAGTTTTGGCCGCAGTCGCTGATCAATGAGTTGGACAGCATCTAAACCAATCTGATCGTGGCCTGTAGTGGTCTCCAAACCGCTAGATACAAAAGCTTCGACCTTTTCCAGAATATCTGGAACATCGGCGACCAGAATGTCTTCGCAATCGCCATAGTGGAGGAAGTGGATGTGCCGGGAGAGGTCTCCAATGCGTGTATCTTTAAGCTCGCGCGGTAAGTTGGATTTAAGCTCGGAAATAAGCTCTTTTAGGATCGGTCTAGTATTGTCAGCCTGTTCGGTGAATTCCTCTTTATCTGCCGCCTCCGTCATCACCAGGTCGGTGACTTGACTGGTTATTTGTCGGCATATTCTTGAAACGTTCAGGAGCAGTTCTAGCCGTTCGCTTGTATTCAAAACAATTTCCCTTATTTTGCTTGTCCGGTAGATTTTACCACTAAAGATAGAATTTTGTATTGCGCTAGAGAGCTTCGGTTTGAGATTCCTTTAACAGGCATCCGACTGTTTCTAGTACAGCAAGATAAATTCCCCTATTCACATCTGTCTATCTGTGCAACGCTTCCTCCATCTCAGGGAGGAGAGGACAAATGAAACTACTCGCAACTGCCGTTCTGGCGATTGGACTTGCGACCTCGGCCATGGCCGAAGGGATGGTCCATAAGGTCGCCGTGCATGTGGATCAGAATGACCCGCAGGTGCTGAACATGGCGCTGAACAACGTGGCGAACCTGAAGGCGTATTATGAAGGCATCGGTGACAGCGTCGAGGTCGAGGTCGTCGCTTATGGCCCCGGCCTGCATATGTTCATCGAAGGCAAAAGCCCTGTCGCCGACCGGATCGTCGATATGGCCATGGCGTCGGATGACGTGAAATTCTCGGCCTGTGGGAACACGATCGCGGGCATGACCAAGAAGACGGGTCAAGCGCCTGTGCTGCTGGAAGAGGCGTCGGTCGTCCCCTCGGGCGTCGCGCGTCTGGTTGAGCTGCAGGAGCAGGGCTACAGCTACGTACGACCCTGATCCGGGTGAAGAAACACCGGGCGGCCCGACCGCCCGGCTGATCCACATCAAGGCAAACATATTCTGGATTTGAGATACTTTGGCGACTCACATCCTGAAGGAGGCTTTGATGTTACGCCTTGCATCCATGTTGTATTCGCTGATCGGAACGACGCTGGCCGGGTCTTTGGTCGTGGTCGCGCTGGTCATGGGGCAGGACACGCTGCGCCCGATCCTGATCGCGGCGGCCATAGGGTTTGTCGCTGCGATCCCGGTGGCCTACGCAGTGGCGAAGAAGCTGACGTCGTGACGTGGGCGGTGGGTTAGAAACCCACCCTACGATGCCCATATTACGAGGCGTCTAGAAAACTGGCGACTGCGGCTTCGAATTCGCGGGGCTTTTCGGCGTGCAGCCAATGGCCCGCGTCGGGGATCTTGGCGAAATAAGACTTGGGAAACAGCGCCTTGATCCGGTCGCGGTCTTCGCGGCGGACATAATCGCTTTCTGCGCCCGATAGGAAAAAGGCGGGGCCGGGGAATTGACCGCTAAGTTCGGGAAAGCCGGTGATCTTGTCCATGTCGCGCCGCAGGACGGGCAGGTTGAACCGCCACGTCTTGGTGCTGAGGTCCAGCGATTGGGTGAAAAACGCCTGTAGCGACGGGCCGATGCCCTGTTGGCCCAACATCTCTTGCGCGTCGGATCGGCGCGTGACGGCGTTCAGGTCGACCGCTTCCATAGCATCGATTTTGTCCATTTGGCTGTGTTCGTAGGCCACGGGCGCGATGTCCGCCACGACCAACCGGCGCAGCGCATCCGGGTGCAGAACCGCCATCACCATCGCTGCTTTGCCGCCCATCGAATGGCCCAGCAAATCCGGCGTGCCGTATTGGGCGCAGACCTCGGCCAGATCCTCGGCCATATCGGGATAGCTTTGGCTGTCGAAATGCGGGCTTTCGCCGTGGTTGCGCATGTCGACGGCAATGACCTTGCGCGTCTTGGACAGACGTTTGGCGATAACGCCCCAGTTTCGGGCAGAGCCGAAAAGCCCATGCGCGATGATCAACGGGGTCAGCGTGTCGGGGCCGTCGTGGATGACTTGGTTCAACATGAGGCGACATTAGCCCGGCCCCTTGCGGGGGACCAGAGGAGACGTATGGTGGGGGCGTTGATTTCAGGGACGATTTTCAGTGACCGAAGAGGTAAGCCAAGAGGAATTCGAGCGACGGATCGCGAAGGCCGAAAAAGCGCTGAGAGAGGCGTTTGGCGGTAAGCCTAATACGTTCGAGGCCACGCTGCGCCGCGCCGGTCGCCGTCTGCCGCGCAAGGCGCGCCGGGCAGGCGAAGAGGTCGTGGCGGCGCAGGCGCTGGCTGGGCATCCTCAGCTACGGTTGCAGATCGACTGGGATCGGGTGACCAAGAACCTTGATCGGGTGATTGAGGCCGCGCGGAGGATCGACCGCAAGGATGATCGCAAGGGGCGGATTTTGGGGGCGCTGGCGTCGCTGGCGTTCAACCTGCTGCTGCTTTTCACGCTGATCATAGTGTTCGCGGTTTGGCAGGGGTGGCTATAGCGATCGGCAGGCCACGCAACGTCCGGCATCGTGTTCGAACATGTCTGGCAGGATGATACCTGAATAACAAAAGGGCCCCGGCGGATGCGGGGCCCTTCGTCGTTTGGTGCCGGATCGGATTACTGATCGGCGTAGATCGGGAACTTGGCGCAGAGGGCTGCGACCTCGGCCTTCACCTTTTCTTCGACCTCGGAATTGCCATCGGGGCCGTTGGCGGCAAGGCCATCAACCACTTCGACGATCCAGTCGGCGATCTGGCGGAATTCGTCTTCGCCAAAGCCACGGGTCGTGCCTGCGGGCGAACCAAGACGGATGCCCGACGTGATGGTCGGCTTTTCCGGGTCAAACGGCACGCCGTTCTTGTTGCAGGTGATGTGGGCGCGGCCGAGGGCTTTTTCGGTGTCGTTGCCCTTCACGCCTTTGGGGCGCAGGTCGACCAGCACGACGTGGGTGTCGGTGCCGTGGGTGACCGTGTCCAGACCGCCTTTGATCAGCTGATCGCTGAGCGCTTGGGCGTTCTTGATCACCTGCTGCTGGTAGGTCTTGAACTCGGGCCGCAGCGCTTCGCCGAAGGCCACGGCTTTGGCCGCGATCACGTGCATCAGGGGGCCGCCCTGAATGCCGGGGAAGATTGCAGAGTTGATCTTTTTCGCCAGCGCTTCGTCGTTGGTCAGGATCATGCCGCCGCGCGGACCGCGCAGGGTTTTGTGCGTGGTAGTGGTGGCCACATGCGCATGCGGGAAGGGCGAGGGGTGTTCGCCAGCCGCAACCAGACCGGCAAAGTGCGCCATGTCCACGTGCAGGTAGGCGCCGACGCTGTCCGCGATTTCGCGCATCTTGGCAAAGTCGATCTGACGCGGGATGGCGGAACCACCGGCGATGATCAGTTTGGGCTTATGCTCGTTGGCCAGTTCCTGAACCTGATCATAGTCCAGCTGGTTGTCCTGCTTGCGCACGCCGTACTGGATCGCGTTGAACCATTTGCCCGACTGGTTCGGCTTGGCGCCGTGGGTCAGGTGACCGCCTGCATCGAGGCTCATCCCAAGGATTGTGTCGCCGGGCTGCAGCAGGGCGGTAAAGACGCCTTGGTTCGCCTGAGACCCGGAGTTCGGCTGCACGTTGGCAAATTCGCAGTTGAACAGCTGGCAGGCGCGTTCGATGGCGAGGTTTTCGGCGATGTCGACGAACTGGCAGCCGCCGTAGTAGCGCTTGCCCGGGTAGCCTTCGGCATATTTGTTCGTCATGACCGAGCCCTGAGCCTCCATCACGGCGGCGGACACGATATTTTCCGAGGCGATCAGCTCGATCTCGTCGCGCTGGCGACCCAGCTCTTTGCGGATCGCGCCGAAAATCTCGGGGTCACGGGTTTCCAGGGCTTCGTTGAAAAAGCCTGCATCCTTGATGTCTTTCATGGCAGCGTCTCCGTTAGAGGTCCAATGGGAGTTGTGCGCTGATTACAGCAAAAGACCCCGGGGCTGAAAGGGGCGAAAATGACGCTTTTTCGTCCCTTTGCGGCAGGGGTGGCCCCGGGTGGCGAATTATGCTTGTTTTGGAACGGGATGGAACAATTCTCGACGGCTGAAGGAAGCGGCAGAATGGTGAAAAAACTGGCCTTTGTCGCATCACGCGGGCCAAAAGCGCGGTCTGCCCGCGAGGCACTGATCGAACGCTATGGCAATGTGCCCGAGGCAGAGGCGGACGTGATCGTGGCTCTTGGCGGCGACGGCTTCATGCTGGCGACGCTGCATCGCACCCAAGCCCTGCGTGCCCCGGTCTATGGAATGAATCGCGGCACGGTCGGGTTTTTGATGAACGAATACCACGACGACGACCTGATTTCGCGGCTGGAGACGGCAGAGACCGCATTGATCAATCCGCTATCGATGAAGGCGACGCGGGTAGATGGCAAGGTGACCGAGGCGCTGGCGATCAACGAGGTGTCGTTGCTGCGTGCGGGCCCTCAGGCTGCCAAGCTGCGGATATCGGTCGATGGCAAGGTGCGGATGGAGGAGCTGGTCTGCGACGGCGCGCTGGTGGCGACGCCAGCCGGATCGACCGCCTATAATTATTCCGCGCACGGGCCGGTCCTGCCGATCGATTCTGACGTACTGGCGCTGACGGCCATCGCGCCCTTCCGTCCGCGGCGTTGGCGCGGGGCGTTGGTGCCTGTGGCGTCTCATGTCCGGTTCGATGTGCTAGAGCCGGAGAAGCGGCCAGTAATGGCAGATGCGGACAGCCGGTCGGTGCCCAATGTCATCGCGGTGGAAATCGTGTCCGAACCCAAGGTCGTGCATCGATTGCTGTTCGATCCGGGCCATGGACTGGAAGAACGTCTGATCCAAGAGCAATTCGTATAGTATATCCGATCTGCGGTTTCGTAGGATAAGCGGGAACCCCCATGCGGGCCTGTCCGTTTCCCCATCAAGCGCAACCCAGGAGGACACGCTATGAATTGGGATCAAGTTCAAGGTAACTGGAAACAAGTCAAAGGCGAGATGCAGGCCCAGTGGGGCAAGCTGACCGACGATGATCTGGATGTGGCCGAGGGCAACCGCGAAAAGCTGGTTGGCAAGCTGCAGGAACGCTACGGCTATGCCAAGGAAGAAGCTGAACGCGAAGTCGACAGCTTTATGGAAAAGCACTGAAAACGCTTAAAGCGACGCAACATTCGGGCGGGGGAGACCCCGCCCGTAGTTTTTGAAACGGTTGGTTTAGGTTGTTGGGCGTGATGCAGCACGGTATTTCCGAAGGCAGCATTTGCAATCTGATCACTGGGGCGGAAGCTGGAGCGGATCGTTCAAATCAAGGGGCCGATTGGGCCCTTAGAAGGGTGTCTGACGATGCCCGAAGGAGCCGTGGATATTGTGGTTCTGGTCCCCGGTTCGGGCCCGACGGATCGCGACGGCAATTCAGCGCAGACCAAGCTTTCTTCCGATAGTTACCGTCTTTTGGCACAGGGCCTTGTCGATCAGGGCATCGCCTGTCTGCGGGTCGACAAACGCGGCATGTTCGGCAGCGCCGATGCCGTTGAGGATGCGAATGCTGTCACGTTATCGGACTATGCCGATGATCTGACAAGATGGGCGGATTTCGCGTCCACCTTGGCCCCCAATGTCTGGTTGGCCGGTCATTCAGAAGGTGGATTGGTCGCCATGTTGGCGGCCCCGGCGGTGAAGCTTGCTGGGCTTGTCTTGTTGGCTGTCCCCGGGCGGCCCGCGGCAGAGATTGTTCAAGAGCAGCTGGCGACTAATCCTGCGAACGCGCCTTATTTGCAAGAAGTCTCTGATATCATGGAGGATTTGGCCGCAGGTCGGCGACGCGATATGTCCGCGATGTCAGAGTCGCTGTGTCCCCTGTTTCGCGACGAGGTTCAGGGATATTGGTGCGATCTGTTGTCCGCGAACCCGACGTCCTTGGCGGGCGCTTGGCAGGGGCCGGCGCTGATCGTTCAGGGGGATGCGGATCGGCAGGTGTCGACGGTTGACGCTGATGCCTTAGCAGCAGCTTTAATCGGGGGCGTCAGGCTGGATTTGCCGGGTGCGGGGCACATGCTCAAGGCCGAAGTGGATGGCGATCCTCTGGCAAGTTACCGCGATCCAACGTTGCCGATACATCCAGATTTGGTGCCCGGTATTGCGCGGTTCATTAGGTCAGCCTGACACAGGGCACAAAAAAAGGGGCGCGCCGCGCACGCCCCTTTCCGCTTTTGCATCTGTGCGAATTACTTTGCCAGACCAATGCTTTGCAGCGCGACCTTGATCTCGTCCAGAATGGCGGGATCGTCGATGGTCGCAGGCAGTTTGAATTCTTGGCTGTCCGCGATCTTGACCATCGTGGCCCGCAGGATTTTGCCCGACCGAGTCTTGGGCAGGCGATCCACAACGACCGCCAGTTTAAACGCAGCGACCGGGCCGATCTGGTCGCGGACCATTTTGACCACTTCCTTGATGATCTCATCATGGGGACGGTTAACGCCGGTGGTCAGGCAAAGGAAGCCAACGGGCATCTGGCCTTTCAGCTCATCACTCACCCCGATCACGGCGCATTCGGCGACGTCGGGGTGGGCGGCCAGAACCTCTTCCATGCCGCCGGTCGACAGGCGGTGGCCCGCGACGTTGATGACGTCATCGGTGCGCGCCATGATATAAAGGTACCCGTCCTCATCGATCATGCCTGCGTCGCCGGTTTCATAATAGCCGGGGAAGGTGTTCAGGTAGGATTTCTTGAACCGCTCTTCCGCGTTCCACAGTCCGGGCAGGGTACCGGGGGGCAGGGGCAGTTTGATCGCGATGGCCCCCAGTTCGCCGGGTTTCATCTGATGCCCAGCCTCGTCAAGGATCTGCACGTCGTAGCCGGGCATCGCCACGGACGGAGAGCCCACCTTGATCGGCAGCGGTTCGATCCCCATCGGGTTGGCCGCGATGGCAAAGCCGGTTTCGGTCTGCCACCAATGGTCGATGATCGGCAGGCCCGTCATATCATGCGCCCAGTTGATCGTATCCGGATCGGCGCGTTCACCGGCCAGATAGATCGTTTTCAGGCAGGAAATATCGTATTTCTTCAGGTATTCGCCCTTGGGGTCATCGCGTTTCACGGCGCGGAATGCGGTGGGGGCGGTGAAGAAGGATTTGACGTTGTGTTCGCTGATCACGCGCCAGAAGGTGCCGGGATCGGGGGTGCCGACGGGCTTGCCTTCGAAGACGATGGTGGTGTTGCCGTGGATCAGCGGGCCGTAGCAGATATAGCTGTGGCCGACGACCCAGCCCACATCGGACGCGGCCCAGAACACATCGCCCGGATCGACGTTATAGACGTTCTTCATCGTCCAATTCAGCGCAACAAGGTGGCCGCCGGTGGCGCGGATCACGCCCTTGGGCTGGCCGGTCGTGCCAGAGGTATAAAGAATATAGGCCGGGTGGCTGCCTTCGACGGGGACGCATTCCGCAGGCTCGACCCCATATTGGAAGCCGTGCCAATTGTAGTCGCGTCCCTCGATCAGCTGGGCCACTTCCTGTTCGCGCTGGTAGATCACGCAGAAATCGGGCTTGTGCGTGGCCATGTCGATGGCGCCGTCCAGCAGCGGCTTGTAATGCACCACGCGGCCAGGTTCGATCCCGCAGGACGCGGCGATGATCGCCTTGGGTTTCGCGTCGTCGATGCGCACGGCCAGTTCGTTGCTGGCAAAGCCACCGAAGACCACCGAATGCACCGCACCGATGCGGGCACAGGCCAGCATCGCTTCGAGCGTTTCGGGGATCATCGGCATGTAGATGATGACCCGGTCGCCTTTTTCGATCCCTTTGGCCCGCAGCGCGCCCGCCAGCGTGGCGACGCGGTTGCGCAGTTCCAGATAGGAAATCTCTCGCTTCGTGTGGGTGACGGGGCTGTCGTAGATGATGGCCGTCTGTTCGCCGCGGCCTGCTTCGACGTGGCGGTCCACGGCGTTGTAGCAGGTGTTGACCATGCCGTCTGTGAACCATTCGTACAGGGGCGCGTTGCTGTCATCCAGCGCTTTGGTCGGCTTGCGATCCCAGTCGATGGCCTCTGCGGCCTCCATCCAGAAGCTTTCCGGATCCTTCTGCCAGGCAGCGTAGACGTCTTTGTAACCCATGGGTCCCTCCTCCGACATGTTGCCCCGTGGTAAGACAGCCGCATTCCTTGGCGCAAGTTTTTCGAAGTCAAGCGCGGCGCTTTGGCGCGGAAAATTTGCAGTTTAGCGCGAACAGGGCTTGCAAAGTTTTGCAAACCCCTGCGAATGCGCCGCATGGTCAGGAAAATCCGGGCAACTTTGCAAAGTTTGCGACTGTCGCCTGCTAACCGAATCCTTCAGCCGTAATGCGCCACGGGGGTGCCCGCGACGGCGGCCATGTTCAGCAATCCGCGCGAGGTGATCGACGGCGTCACGATATGTGCGCGGTTGCCCATGCCCATCAGGATCGGCCCGACCTCAAGCCCGCCCCCCTTCATCTTAAGGATGTTCCGCACGCCCGAGGCCGCATCCGCATGGGCAAAGATCAGCACGTTCGCTGCGCCCTGCATCCGGTTGCCGGGGAAGACACGTTCGCGCAGGTCGGGGTCGAGCGCGCTGTCGACGTTCATTTCGCCCTCATAGCAGAAATCGCGCGGCTCCTGATCAAGGATACGGATCGCATCGCGTAGACGACGGGCGGTTTCTGTGTCCTGGTTCCCGAACTGAGAGCGACCGCACAGCGCCACGTTCGGTGTCAGGCCAAAGCGTTTCACATGCCGGGCTGCGCCGATCGCGGCTTCGGCCAGTTGCTCGGCGGTGGGGTCGGAATGCACATGGGTGTCGGCCAGAAACAGGGGTCCGTCTTCGAGGATCATCAGCGACAGCGCACCATGCGGGCGCAGGGTGTCATTGCCCAGCACCTGCGTGATGTAGTTCAGATGCCAGCGGTATTCACCGAAGGTGCCGCAGATCATGCTGTCGGCTTCGTCCCGGTGGACCATGATGGCACCGATGGCGGTCGTGTTGGTGCGCATGATCGCCTTGGCCAGATCAGGCGTCACGCCGCGCCGGGCCATGATGTCGTGATAGGTGCCCCAGTAATCGCGATAACGGGGATCGTTTTCCGGGTTCACGATGGTGAAATCGGTGCCGGGGCGGATTTTCAGACCGGCGCGTTCGCAGCGCGCTTCGATCACCTCGGGGCGGCCGATCAGGATGGGCTGTTCGGTGGTTTCTTCCAACACGGCCTGCGCCGCCCGCAGCACGCGTTCATCTTCGCCCTCAGTAAACACCAATCGGCGGGACGCCGTACGCGCGGCCTCGAACACAGGGCGCATCAGCAGCGCGGATTTGAAAACGGACGACCGCAGCTTTTCGCGGTAGGCGTCCAGATCGGGCAGGGGGCGCGCGGCCACACCCGACTCCATCGCGGCTTTGGCCACGGCGGTCGACACCGTCGCAGACAGACGCGGGTCGAAAGGCTTGGGGATCAGGTAGTCGGCGCCAAAGGTCAGCTGTTCACCTTGATAGGCGGCGGCAGCTTCGGCGCTGGTGGTGGCGCGGGCCAATGCGGCGATGCCTTCGATACAGGCGATCTGCATTTCATCATTGATCGTCGTGGCGCCTACGTCCAACGCGCCGCGGAAGATAAAAGGGAAACACAATACGTTATTGACCTGATTGGGGAAATCCGACCGGCCTGTGGCAATGATGGCGTCGGGAACGGCTGCGCGCGCGTCGTCCGGCATGATCTCGGGCGTGGGGTTTGCCAGCGCAAAGATGATCGGGCGCGTGGCCATCCGTTTGACTTGTTCGGCGCTCAACACGCCGGGACCGGACAGGCCAAGGAACAGGTCCGCCCCGTCGATCACCTGATCCAACGTGCGCAGATCGGATGGCTGCGCATAGGCAGCCTTTTGCGGGTTCATATCCTCGGTCCGGCCTTCGTAGACCAGCCCATGGATGTCGCACAGCCAGACGTTTTCGCGTTTGACGCCCAGTTTCAGCAGCATGTTCAGACAGGCGATGCCCGCCGCGCCGCCGCCGGTGGACACGACCTTGATGTCCTCAAACGACTTGCCCGCAACGTGCAGCGCATTGGTCGCCGCCGCGCCAACGACGATCGCGGTGCCATGCTGGTCGTCGTGAAAGACGGGGATGTTCATCCGTTCGCGGCAAATCTTTTCGACCACGAAACAATCGGGGGCCTTGATGTCCTCAAGGTTGATCGCACCAAATGTCGGCTCTAGCGCGCAAACGATGTCGGCCAGCTTCTCGGGGTTGCTTTCGTTGACTTCGATATCAAAGCAATCGATCCCGGCGAATTTCTTGAACAGAACCGCCTTGCCTTCCATCACCGGCTTGGACGCTAGGGCGCCAATGTTGCCCAGCCCCAGAACCGCCGTCCCGTTGGACACCACCGCCACCAGATTGCCCCGGGCCGTATACCGCGAGGCGTTTGTCTCATCTTCTTTGATTTCCAAGCAAGCCTCGGCCACGCCGGGGGAATAGGCAAGGCTTAGATCGCGCCCGTTGGCCAAGGGTTTGGTGGCCCGGATCTCCAATTTTCCGGGGCGCGGCATCTCGTGATAGACCAATGCGGATTGGCGCAGGATATCGCGGGCGGTTTTGGGCAGATCATCGGGCATTATTGGCCTCCTTGGAGAGATAGTTCAGCGTTAAACTAGTTTCAGGCGCGGTGAAAGGGCCTTTGCCAGTCAAACCGGTCACGGCGACAGTATCATGAAACTTCGCCTCATCCTCTTGCCGAAAATATCCCCGCCGGATGCATCCCGGCCCCGCCGCCAAGACGACGTCGCGGGAATGCCCCTTGCAATGCCGTTCGCGGGGACCAAAACTGCGACTCCGATCAAAAGACCCGGTAGGAAGATTATGGACCTGATGCAAGCGGCGCGCGAGGTGCGGGAAAACGCCTATGCGCCTTATTCGAATTTCAAGGTAGGGGCGGCAATCCGTGCGGCCTCGGGCCGGGTCTATACGGGCGTGAACGTGGAAAACGTGGCCTATCCCGAAGGCACCTGTGCCGAGGCGGGGGCCATCGCCGCGATGATCGCCGCCGGGGACACGGTGATAGAAGAGGTCGCCGTCATCGCCGACAGCCCCAGCCCCGTGCCCTGCTGCGGCGGATGCCGTCAAAAGCTGAACGAGTTCGGTGCGCCCGAGGTCAAGGTGACCATGGGCACCCTGTCGGGTGAGACGATGACCCTGACGCTGGCCGAGATTCTGCCGGGCCGGTTCGATGCCGGACATATGGAAAACAGCTGATATGGACGCCCGCAGGATCATCGCCCGTCTGCGCGACGGGGAAACGCCGGATCACGACCAATTGCAGTGGTTCGCCAAGGGGTTGGCTGATGGCGGCGTCACGGACGCGCAGGCCGGGGCCTTTGCCATGGCGGCACTGCTGAACGGGCTGACGGACGAAGGCCGGGTCGGCCTGACGCTGGCGATGCGCGACAGCGGTAAGGTGTTGAAATGGGACCTCGACGGTCCCGTCTTGGACAAGCATTCCACCGGTGGCGTCGGCGATTGCGTCAGCCTTGTGCTGGCCCCGGCGCTGGCGGCTTGCGGAGCCTATGTGCCCATGATCTCGGGGCGGGGGCTGGGCCATACCGGCGGTACGCTGGACAAGATGGAGGCGATCCCCGGTCTGCACACCGATCTGGAGGAAGCGCAGTTCCGCGATGTGGTGGCACGCGCGGGCTGTGCGATCGTATCGGCGACCAAGGATATCGCCCCTGCGGATCGGCGTTTGTACGCGGTGCGCGACGTAACCTCGACCGTGGAAAGCCTTGACCTGATCACGGCGTCGATCCTGTCCAAAAAACTGGCCGCCGGGCTGGATGGATTGGTGCTGGACGTCAAGATCGGCTCTGGCGCGTTCATGAAGAACATGGACGAGGCAAAGTCGCTGGCCGAGGCGCTGGTGACCACCGCGAACGAGGCCGGTTGCAAGACCGCTGCCGTGATTTCCGATATGAACCAACCGCTTGCCCCGTCTTTGGGCAATGCGTTGGAGGTCGCGGCCTCTTGCGCTGTGCTGACGGGGCGCAAGCAGGGCGCACTGTTGGATCTGTCGGCAACTCTGGGCGGCGTGGTTCTGGCGAACGCAGGGCTGGCAGGGGATGTGGCGACCGGGCACGCGATGATCCTGTCGGCGATTTCCAGCGGAACGGCGGCCGAGTATTTCGGACGCATGATCGCGGCCATGGGCGGGCCGATCAAGTTCATGGACGACCCAAAGCGGTTCCTGCCCGAGTCCACCGTGATCCGCGAAGTCGCCGCCGCGTCTGACGGTTATGTCAGCGCCATGGACGGTCAGGCGCTTGGCATGGTGGTCGTGGACCTTGGCGGCGGGCGCAAGGTCGAAACGGACAAGATCGACTATGCCGTGGGCCTTTCCGATATGACGACATTGGGGGCCAAGGTCCGCAAGGGTCAGCCTTTGGCGCGGGTTCACGCATCCCGCATGGACCATGCCGAGGCCGCGGTGCGCGCGGTGCAAAAGGCGATCACCATCGCCCCCGATGCGCCGGTTGTGCCTGACCTGATCCGCGAAGGGATCGGCTGATGGCGCGCGTGTTTCTGGCCGTGATGGACAGCGTTGGCATTGGTGGTGCACCGGATGCGGATCGGTTCTTCAACGGCGATATTCCCGACACCGGGGCCAATACGCTGGCGCATATTGCGCAGGCCTGTGCAGATGGCCGGGCCGAGGAGGGGCGGTCAGGCCCCCTGCGCCTGCCGCATCTAGATGCAATGGGGTTGGGGGCTGCGGTCCGGCTGGCCTCGGGCGATGAGGTGCCGGGGTTGGATGCGGTGCCCACGGGCACATGGGGTGCTGCGACCGAGGTGTCGCCGGGCAAGGATACGCCCTCGGGCCACTGGGAATTGGCGGGCGTGCCGGTGCCTTGGGATTGGCACTACTTCCCCGACACCAAGCCGGCTTTTCCGCCGGACGTAACAGCCAAAGTCTGCGAACTTGCGGGCGTCGATGATATCTTGGGCAATTGTCACGCGTCTGGCACGGCCATCATCGCCGAACACGGGGCAGAGCATCTGAGGACAGGTAAGCCCATCTGCTATACTTCGGCGGACAGCGTGTTCCAGATTGCTGCGCATGAAGAAACCTTTGGTCCGCAAAGGCTTATGGACCTGTGCAAGGGGCTGGCCCCGATGCTGCACCAGATGAAGGTCGGGCGCGTGATCGCGCGGCCCTTTCTTGGGGACAGCCCCGAGACGTTCGCCCGCACAACCAACCGCAAAGATTTCGCCATCGCGCCGCCTGCGCCCACCCTGTGCGACCGGGTCCAAGCCAGCGGGCGGCGGGTACACGCGATCGGCAAGATCGGCGATATCTTTTCGATGTCCGGCATCGATGACGTGGTGAAGGGCGCAGACGAAGAGCTGATGCGCCACCTGTCGGATGCTGTGGATCAGGCTGAAGACAACAGCCTGACATTTGCGAATTTTGTCGAATTTGACAGCCTCTATGGGCACCGTCGCGATATCTCGGGCTATGCGCGCGCGCTGGAATGGTTTGATGCGGAACTGGGGATGATCCTGCCAAAGCTCCGAGACGGTGATATGCTGATCCTGACGGCGGATCACGGCAATGACCCATCATGGATTGGTACCGACCACACGCGCGAACGGGTGCCGGTGCTGATTGCGGGGCAAAGCGCGAAAGAATTGGGGCTGATCCCTTTTACCGGCGTCGCGCATCTGGCCGCCGCGCATCTGGGTGTGGATTGGGACTGACGCCAACTGCCGGTGCATGAGAGGATGGGATTGGGGGCGCTGCCCCCGTCGCTTCGCGACTCCCCCGGAGGTATTTGGGGAAAGATGAAGGGATGCCGGCCCGTGCGCGGGGCCGCATCAAGAAGTAGGAGAGGCGCGGATGAGCCTGAAAGAGCTGCCAAAACTGGAGTTGCACCTGCATTTGGAAGGCGCGGCCCCGCCGTCGTTTATCCGGGGGCTGGCACAGGAAAAATCGGTCGACCTGTCGGGGATCTTTCGGGAAGACGGCAGCTATGCCTTTCGGGATTTCGTCCATTTTCTAAGCGTCTACGAGGCCGCGACATCCGTGCTGAAGACGCCTGATGATTACGCGCGGCTGACGCGCGCGGTGTTGGAAGAAAGCGCGGCGCATGGCGTGGTTTATTGCGAAACCTTCGTGTCCCCGGATTTCTGTGGTGGTGGCGACGTCGGTGCCTGGCGCGAATATCTGCATGCGATGCAAGAAGCGGCGGCAGAGGCCGAAGCCCGCGATGGCATCACCCTGCGCGGCATCGTCACCTGTATCCGGCATTTCGGCCCCGACAAGGCCAAGGACGCGGCGCGCTGTGCGGCAGAGACTGCGGGCGATTGGATCGTCGGTTTCGGCATGGGCGGAGATGAGAGCAAGGGCCGTCAGGGCGATTTCTCCTACAGCTTTGACATGGCGCGCGAGGCCGGTCTGCATCTGACGACACACGCGGGTGAATGGGGCGGCGCAAAATCCGTCCGCGAGGCGCTGGATGATCTGAAGGTGGAACGCATCGGCCATGGTGTGCAGGCCATCAACGACCATGCCCTGTGTGATCGTCTGGCCGAAGACGGCATCGTGCTGGAGGTCTGCCCGGGATCGAACGTCGTGCTGGGTGTTTACCCGAAGTGGGACAAGCACCCCATTCAGGCCCTTCGCGAACGCGGTGTGAAGGTCACCGTGTCGACCGACGATCCGCCGTTTTTTCACACCACGATGACACGCGAATACGAACAATTGGCGCGCACATTCGGTTGGGGCCCGTCGGATTTCCACGAAATTTCACAGGTGGCTCTGGACGCGGCCTTCTGTGACGCCGATACACGCGCCAAGATCGCCGAAAAGCTGAAGGACCATCCGCAATGACTGATCACCTGACTGTCGTCGACCACCCCTTGGTGCAACACAAGCTGACGTTGATGCGGGATCAGTCGACCTCGACCGCCGTGTTCCGCCAGCTTTTGCGCGAGATCTCTCAGCTTCTGGCGTATGAGATCACGCGCAACCTGCCGATGACCACGCAGCGCATCGACACCCCGCTGGAGCCGATGGATGCCCCGGTGCTTGAAGGTAAGAAACTGGCGCTGATTTCCATTCTGCGCGCGGGCAATGGGTTGCTGGACGGGGTGCTGGAATTGATCCCATCGGCCCGTGTGGGGTTCGTTGGCCTTTATCGGGACGAGGTCACGCTGCAGCCGGTGCAATATTACTTCAAGGTGCCGGAAGCGCTTGATAATCGTCTGGTCATCGCCGTCGATCCGATGCTGGCGACGGGCAATTCCTCGGCCGCGGCGATCGATCTGTTGAAGAACGCAGGCGCCACCAACATCCGTTTCCTGTGCCTGTTGGCCGCGCCCGAGGGTGTGGCGCGCATGAAAGAGGCACATCCCGACGTGCCGATCGTGACCGCCGCGCTAGATAGTCATTTGAATGACAAGGGTTATATCGTGCCGGGACTAGGGGATGCGGGTGATCGGATGTTCGGCACAAAATAGGCCGAATCCCTTTACTCACCCCTTGGATTGGTTCAGTGTAATACGCAAAGCCGGGGGGCCATTATGAACGCTATTACTCGTATACTTTCCGTTGTGTTGCTGGGACTTGCCGGGCCGGGTGCGGCTTTGGCGCAGGCAGGACCGGCAGAGTATCCGCCAGCGACGTTCAAAGGCTCTCAGTACGTGGACAGCAAGGGCTGCGTTTTCGTCCGGGCTGGCGTGGATGGCGCAACCCAGTGGGTGCCGCGTATGGCGCGCAACCGGACCGCCGTTTGCGGGTTCAAGCCGACGCAGGTCGCGGGCGCCACCTCCGGACCCGCACCGGTTGATCGGTCGGGCGTGACGGTGATCACCGCAGCCGTGCCCGAGGCTGGTGGATCAACCGCCGCGACAGTTCGGACACCCACCGTGCGCACGGCCACCACGACCCGCGTTGCGCCGCGCCCCACGCCGAGTGTTCGTGCCGCAGCCCCCACAGCCGCGCCGGTGGTGATCCGCCCGGCACAGCCCGTGGTTACCGGACCGTCCGTCCGCACCGTTCGCGCCGCGCCGCCCGTTTATTCCGCGCCCGCCGCCCCGGTGGTTGAGGCGCGTCCCCGGATCGTCGCCCCCTCGGTCGCGCCGCAGGTAGCCGCCCCGACGGCGCGTGCCTGTGGCAACCTGTCGGCGACGGGTCAGCAGTACATGGGCTTTGGCGGTGCCGCTGGCGTACGCTGCGGGCCACAGGCCGATTATGCACCCTATGCCCCCGGGGCGGCCCAGCCTGCGCCGCGTTTTGCCGGTGCGCCGGGCTATGCGACGCCCGATTATCGTGGCACAACAGCCGTGCCGAATTACGACGCCCGTGTGCCGCAGGCCCCGGTGGCCGCTGGTCCGCGTGTCTTCGAAGTGCCGCGCACGAATGTGCAGCGCGTGGTTCGCGCCCGCACCACCACTCAGGCCCAGATCGCGCCAACCGCGCGTGTCTTGCCGCGCCCAGCCTACGAAGAACGCGTTCTCAGCCAAGGTGTTCAGGTGCCCCAGGGCTATCGTCCGATCTGGGAAGACGACCGTCTGAACCCGCGTCGTGGCGAACAGACGCTGCAAGGTATGGCCCAGTCGAACCAAGTCTGGACACAAACGACGCCGCGTCGGCTGGTTCCGGTGCAGATTGCGCCTCAGGCCGCTGCACCGCAGGGCTACCGCGTGCCGAACTACGATACGCCCCGGACCACTGTGTCGTCGCGCAATGTCGCGCCGCAGCGGGTGGCCAGCGCCGGGTCCTATATTCAGGTCGGGTCGTACCGGACGCCTGCGAATGCACAGTCCGTGGCGCAGCGCCTTTCGGCCAATGGCTTGCCGGTTCGCATGCGCAACTCTGGCACGGCGCAGATGGTGATGATCGGGCCCTTCGGCAATGATCGCGATCTGGGCAATGCGTTGAACATCGCGCGCCGCGCGGGCTTCCACGACGCGTTCCCGCGCCGCTAAAGCGCCCTAAGGCTTCTTTGGTCCTATAAATATTCCCGGGGGAGTCCGCAGGACGGGGGCAGCGCCCCCGCCTTACCCGGCCGCTCGCGACGGGACGCTTGCCTGACGCTCTAACGCGATCAGCCGTTCCTTGCGCCACAGCCCGCCGCCATAACCCGTTAGCGATCCATCGGCGCCGATGACCCTGTGGCAGGGGATCATTATCGCGATCTGGTTGGCACCATTGGCGCGTGCCACGGCGCGGGTTGCACTGGGGCGGCCGATCTGGCGGGCGATGTCGGAATAGCTGCGGGTTTCGCCCGACGGTATCCGGCGCAAAGCGTCCCAGACGGATTTCGTGAACTCGGTCCCATGCAGGGCCAGCGGTGTTTCAAAGCGGGTCAGTTGCCCCGACAGATACTGGGCCATCTCTTCTGCCGCCTGATCGATGGGTGCAGGACGGCCCAGCCCGATGCGACCTTTGGAGAACTGGCGCAGACGGGCCAGTTCGCGCGGCAGGGCGGGGCGGTCAGCGAATTCCAATAGATGCAGGCTGCGATCGTCTGCAACGGCGATCATCGGGCCTAGATCGGTGGCGATCCAGTCGATCTTCAGCAGCGCGTCGCAGGCCTTGGCCATCGCCTCGGGCGGCATGCCCAAAAGGCGTGACATGGCCTGACGGAAGCCTGATCCGCTGTCGAAACCCGCCTCCAGTTGCGCGTCGATGACGCGTGATCCGTTGGCCAGTTCTCCCATCCCGGCTTGCATGCGGCGCAGGCGGGCGAGGTCCAGAAAGGTCATGCCAAGTGCACGGCGAAAGGCGCGGCGGACGGTCGAGGGATCTAGGCCCATCGCGATCACGTCGCCTTCGGTCCAGCGTCGGGCGGGGTTCTCCTCTAGCGCGCGGGTCAGGCGGGTGACCAGCGGATCGGCGCCCTCAGGCTCTAGCGGGCGGCAGCGTTTGCAGGGGCGAAAGCCTGCGTCGACGCAATCGTGGACCGATCCGAACCAGCGGCAATTTTCGGGTTTCGGCTGGCGGGCTGGGCACCCCGGGCGGCAGAAGATACCGGTCGAGGTGACACCCACCCAGATGCGCCCCCGCGCGCCGGGGGATTGCGCGAAAAAGCTGGTATAGCAGGTGTCGGGGTCAGGCAGGTCAAACATCATGCGACCAGACTAGCCGATTCCACCGGGCGCATGCGCCGGAAATCGGGCGGCAATGTCCGGGGATCACGCGCCGCAGATGTTTTGCAGCCGGATCCAATCGGCATCTCGCAGCAGGGGCGGCGGTGCATTTGCGGCGAAGGGATCGGCCTCGATCAGGTCCAGAACCGTTTCGCCTGTCAAATCAATGGCATAGGCGTAGGGGGTTGATCTGACTTGGGCCGCTTCGAACCGTGGGATCAGCTGTTCGCTCGGGGGGCGGGGCTGATCGCCGGTCAGCAGGTGTTCGGCATATTTGCGGATCGTCCCCTGCGGAAGGTCACCCGTCGTCAACAGCCGGAAGGACGAGGCAAGGCCCGCCCGGTTCAACAGCGCCGCCAGCGGATCGCCCGAGGCCGCACGGTAGAGTTCCGCCACGATATAGCCTGCAGCCACATCGGGTTCTTCGAAATCCTCGACCACCGCACGGTTCAGTAGCATCGTCCGGCCCGGCAGCAGCAGCGCGCCGGTGACGCCTTGGCGGACGACCTCGACCTTCAGGCTGGGTTCATCCGGGGCGACGCGCGCGGCCAGCTTGTTCAGCGCAGCCTGACCTTCGGGCTGGTCGCAGGCGGGGCCAGAGACGCGGGCGATCTCGGCTTGTAACGCCTCTCCGATCTCGACCCGTTTGGCTTTGGGTACGACCGAAATCGCGTGACGGCGCATGGCATCGGGCAGCCAGAAGACACCGCCCGCAATTACGGCGCCCAGTACGGCAATCAGGATGACCAGACGCAGCCGTCCGGGGTGGGGGCGACGACGGGCGATATGGGTGCGCATCCGGTCCAGCGCGGTGGCCATTTCGGATTGCGAAATCGTCAGTTCCAGCGTCTCACCCGGGTCACCGTCCGGGTGGAAGATGGCGGGGAATTCGCCGGGGTTGGCCCGGGCCAGCGCGGCAATCGACCAATGCGCAACCGTCTGGCCACGTTTGTCGGTCAGGATCAGCGTCGCCTCTCCGATCGTGGCGACCACGTCCTGACGCTGGTCTTCTGGGGTCGGGCGCCATAGGCCCGTCGCGGTAAGTTTCTGATATTGTGAAAAAACCACGGTTTACCCTGCTGCCCTGCCTGTGGCGCAAAAACTATCACGGCCCAAGGCCCGGGGCAATTGTCGCAAAAGGCGAAAAGGACGCGCGCCGGGGTGGGCGCGCGTGCGGGTCACAGGGTTTTTGCCGCTTTTCGCAGTTCGAACTTCTGGATTTTCCCGGTCGAGGTCTTGGGCAGTTCCTGAAACACGACCTTCTTGGGTGTCTTGAAGCCCGCCAGCCGTTCGCGGGCATAGGCGATCAGCGCAGCCTCGTCCCCCTGACGGCCGTCTTTCAATTCCACAAAGGCGCAGGGGACCTCTCCCCATTTCTCGTCCGGTTTGGCAACCACGGCACATAGCATGACGTCTTCGTGGCCCATCAGCACACCTTCGACTTCGACCGAGGAGATGTTTTCCCCGCCCGAAATGATGATGTCCTTGGCCCGGTCCGCGATCTGCATGTAGTTGTCGGGATGCTGCAGGGCGATGTCGCCGGTGTGGAAATAGCCGCCCGCGAAGGCCTCTTTCGTGGCTTCGGGGTTCTTGTAATAGCCTTTCATCACGCCGTTGCCGCGCATCATGATCTCTCCGGTCGCTTGCGCGTCGCGGGGGATCATCTCCATGTCGGATGTCATGACGGTGATGTGGTCGTAGGCGGGCATGGCCACACCCTGACGTGCCTTGATCGCGGCGCGGTCGTCGCCTTTCAGGTCACCCCAGAGGTCGTCATCCCAAGTGCACTCCGTGGCGGGCCCGTAGGTTTCCGTCAGGCCATAGACCTGCGTGACGTTGAAGCCCATCGGTTCGATCTTGGCTAATGTCGCGGGGGCGGGCGGGGCGCCTGCGGTGAAGACCTCGACCGTCTGGGGGAAGTCGCGTTTTTGACTGTCGGGCGCGTTGACCAGCATGTTCAGTACGATCGGGGCGCCGCCGAAATGGGTGACGCCTTCATCGGCAAAAGCGTTGAACAGGGCAGGCGCGGTGATGTCGCGGCAGCAGACCACGGTGCCGCCCAGCAGCGGGATCATCCATGTGTGGCACCAGCCGTTGCAGTGGAATAGCGGCACGATGGTCAGGTAGCGCGGATAAAGCTGCATCCGCCACGACAGAATTTGCCCCATGGCATTCTGATGCGCGCCGCGGTGGTGATAGACGACGCCCTTAGGCCGACCCGTGGTGCCAGAGGTGTAGTTGAGCGCGATCGACTCCCACTCATCCTCGGGCATGATCCAGTCGAAAGAGGGATCGCCCTTGGTCAGCAGTTCTTCGTAGGTGACGTGATCGGATTGTGCGTGCACGCCTGCCTGATCGTCGGGGCATTCGATGATGATCGGGGCGGGGCCTTCCATCTGGTCGATCGCCTCGGCCAGCACAGGGATGAACTGGCTGTCGCACAGGACGACCTTGGCCTCTCCGTGGTCGAGGATATAGGCGATGGTCCCGGCCTCGACCCGCGTGTTGATCGCGTTCAAAATCGCGCCGCAGGCGGGGACGCCAAAGTGCGCCTCGGCATGGGGGGGCAGGTTCGGCAGGATCGTCGCGACGACGTCGCCGGGTTTCACGCCCATGCCGTGCAGGGCCGAGGCAAGGCGCGTCACCCGCTCGTAATATTCGGCATAGGTTTTGCGGAACTGGCCATAGACCAAGGCTTCGCGGTTCGGCCAGATCTCAACCGCGCGGCGCAGGTTGGTCAGCGGCGTCAGCGGCACGTAGTTCGCGGCGCATTTTTCCAAACCCGTTTCATCTGCCATCCAGCCCATGTCCATCCTCCCCATGGCTAATTCCGCCTGTTGGAATAGCGCAGAAATCGGGGTGATGGAACTGGCGAAGCGTCGCGGTTACGCCAGCAGTTGGGCGGTGCCTTTGACAAGCAGGATGATCGACAGCGCAAAGAGCAGGATTTCGATAACGCGGACGTAGGCGGATTGCGGCAGCCATTGGGTCAGGCGGCGACCGATGATGGTGCCCAGGATGCCGGTGGCGATCAGCCATGGGGTGAGGCTCCAGTCAATGTCATCGAATTGTCCGGCCAAGGCGTAGCCGGGCAGTTTGGACAGGTTGATGATGGCGAAACAGATCGCGATGGTGCCCGCGAATTGCAGTTTGGGCAGCTGTTGCGGCAGCAGGTAGGCCTGCGTCGGCGGTCCGGCGGAATGGGTGATGTAGGTGGCGATCCCCGCCAGAACGCCCCATCCTGCGCCGGGCCAGACGGCGGCGTCGGTTTTGACCGCAGGGGTGCGCCGCAGCCACGCGCGCAGGCAATACCACAGGCCGATTGCGCCGGTGATCAGCAGCAAGATCGCTTCGGGCGCGAACTGGACCATCGCGGTGGCGATCGCGACACCCGCCAGCATTGACGGGATCAGGATGACAAGGTTCGGTTTTGAGTAGGTCTTGCGATACAGCCCCACGGCGACCCAGTCGGTCGTGATATAGACGGGCAGCAGGATCGCGGCCGCAGTGACCGGGTTCATCACCAGCGCGACGAATGGGACGGCCAGTGACCCCACGGTCGCCAGCCCGCCTTTAGCCGTGCCGACCATCAGGGCAGCGAAGAAAAGAAGGTAGATGGGGTCCATGGTTGTCCTGCGTGGGGCTGTGGGAGTGGTAGGGCAGGATGAGGGGTCACGGCAAGGTATACCGCGGAGGTCTAGGCCTGCCCGCTGGGCGTTTGTACCACCGGAGGTCTTCGGTTCATGGCGAAATTGTTGTGCTGAATGGACCGCAGGATCAGTGTACCCAGCCCGGAATCAAGGCTCGAAGAGCCGCCGGGCCGCGCCCGACCGCCCCCAGGGGCGGGCGCGATGTTGACGTTCACGCGATGATTGAGCTGGAAGCTATCGCGGATAGATAAAGTGGCGACCACGTAAGGTCGTGCGCCCACCCCGCGGTCGGACGCGGTCCTCTGTTGAGTGGGCTTTCAAGTTTGGCACTGAAAAGGTGCGATCAATTCTGGAAGCATATCGCCACCCTTGCCCTTTGCCGCCGCATCGCCCTAACTCCCCCCATGATCCTGTCGCGCGGCCGTAATTACCTGTTCATCCACATTCCCAAGACGGGGGGCACATCGCTTGCCCTCGCCCTCGAAGACAGGGCGATGAAGGATGACATTATGCTGGGCGATACGCCCAAGGCGCGGAACCGGCGCGGTAAGGTAAAGGGGATCGAAACGCGCGGGCGGTTGTGGAAGCATTCGACCGTGGCCGATCTGGACGGATTGGTGACGCCGGACGACCTTGATCAGCTTTTCATTTTTGCGCTGGTCCGTAACCCTTGGGCGCGGACGGTCAGTTATTACCACTGGCTGCAGCGACAGACCTTCGACCACCCGGCTGTGAAGGTCGCCAAGGCGCATGACTTCAGCACTTTTCTGAACCAGCCGTTTATTCAGAAAAGCTTTCGCGCCAGCCCCGCGCGCCATTACGTGACAGACGCAGCAGGCCGCGAACGTCAGGCGCTGTTCATCCGGTTGGAGCATTTCGTAGAAGACGCCCAGCCGCTGTTTGACCACCTTGGGTTCACGCTGAGCCTGCCACAGGAAAATGTGACAGGCATGGGCGCAGAGTACCGTCGCCACTACAGCGAATTCGATTCGAATCTGATCGCTGAAAGCTGTGCAGAAGACATCGAACGCTTCGGATATAGCTTCTGAACCTGTGTACTGTGGTGCCAGTGTGAACAATCCCGCGCGTCCTGCCGGATCTGTCGCCTCCCGCTGATCAAAGTCCGAAACTTGCCCCATTTCGCCCGTGTTTCAGCCCTCAACCAAGCGCCTACTGAGGATGTCACGAAAAACGGCAAAACGCCGACGGACGGGAGATTGGAAAATGATCAAGGCCAAGAACATCAGCGTCACCGCAGAGCAGCGCAAAAGCGACCTCGGCTCCGCAAACGTTTCCGGCCTGATCGAAGGTACCAAGATTTGCACCGCCCGCGGTTTTGAGCGCATCGAAGACATCGAAGTCGGTGCTCGCGTCGTCACCTACAACAGTGGGCTGCAAACCGTGCGCGCCGTGCGCCGCACCCGCGTCTGGGCCAAGGGCGCCGGTCCCCGCTCCGAACAGCCGCTGTTCGTGCCCGCAGGCGCCATCGGCAACACGCAGGACATGGTGCTGCTGCCGCACCAGACCGTGCTGGTCGAAAGCAACGCGGCCCAAGCTGCCTTGGGCGACGCCTTCGTTCTGATGATGGCTAAAGACCTGGTCGGTGTCGGCGGCATTTCCCGCATAACCCCTGACATGCCCGCCACGGTCGTCACGCTGGAGTTTGACAACGAAGAAGTCATCTTTGCCGCCTCTGGCGCGATGTGCATCTGCCCCGCGCAGGGAGATGCCGATGCCCGTGAAGGCGGCCGCGAATATCGCACCCTGAAATCCCTGTCCGATGCCGGTCTTGTTGCCGCCGTTCGGACCGAACTGAACGGCACGCTGGCCCAGGCCGCGTGATCCGCCACTGACCAAAATCCCTTCGCGCTGATCATACGCGATCCCCTTCTGCTCTGTGAAGGTACTTGGACCACGGCCGTTGCCGTGGTCTTTTTTTGTGGTGCGGCAAGGCTTTGACCTGCATTGTGTCGTCGGGGTGGCGAGGTCTGATTTGAATGAAGCGACGATGGGTCATTGCGGGTCTTGGTATCGCGGCCATTGCCATCATCGGTAGTTGGCAGGTCCGCCAGCACAGGGCGGCGAGCCTCTATTCCGTTGATCGGGCCGTGTTGGATGTGACGTCCTTTACTTACGAGGCCCTGTCCATGGCCGTGCGGGATGGGCTTTGGGATTTGATGCGGTTTTCCGACCAATCTTTGTACGATCAGGTTCTGGCGGTTTGCCTGTCGGTCGGCGGAACGGATTACAAAGGGGATCGATATTGCCCTAGTATCACCCTGTTGAAGGGTGGTGATGTCGGGGTGTTCATCTTGTCGGATGCGGCGGGCAATCTGTACCTGACGGAAGAACTGGTACAGGCCACCGGCGGGGACCGTGCCATGCTGGCCGCAATTCTGGCGCATGAGTTGGGGCACGAGGCGCGGCTGCGCGAGGTGCCAGAGTACCAATATTATTCCCATGCGCAGCGGCGTGTGGTGGCGCAGGTGTCAGGCCCTGCGCGTCGCAGGCTGTTGTGGGAAGACGCCGACGCCGGGGCAGATCAAATCCGGGCGGCCCCGATGGGATTGGTGGATTATGCGTTTTCCGCGGAAGAAGAAGGCGAGGCGAGAGCTTTCGCGCAGTCACGGCTTGATGCCGCGGGATTGTCGCCGGATGGGTTCGCGCGGTTTCTAGCGGTGTTGCGGGCGCAACCTGATCTGCCCGGGGCACAGCGGTTTTTGCGCGTACATGGGGGGTCAGAGTGACCTCTATCGCCCCGCAACCTATGGCGTATGCGGGGCACTGAAAGGCTGGGTTATTTCAGCTTGAACCCTTGGGCCTCGTATTTCGAGACCAGTTTCAAGTAATTGTCGCGGCCGCCTTTGCCTTTTTCGACAAGGCCCCATTTGCCGCCCGGTTTCTTGCCCTGAACTTTGCAACCCGAGCCTTTGCAATCGATTTTCAATTCGAATCCATCAGACCGCGAAAGCTTGCCGTTGCCCGCATGGGCGGGGGCGACGGCCAAGGTCAGCGCAGCGCAAGCTGCAGCAATATATACTTTTTTCATTAAATATCTCCCGAACTCAACACTTCACAGTGACCCGGGGATAACGGCATAGACAGGTCGTTGTGGGCCACAATGGCCTAGCGTATCTAACTGTCCTGAGATTTCCGAAGAAAACTGGATGGCTTTTATTAATGACAACGGCCCCGCAGGGGGGCCGTTGAACGTGCGTGTATCTCTAGACCTTAGGCGGCCTTGGCGTCCTGACCAAAGCGGCCATAGAAGCTCTGACCCTTAGCCGCCATGTCGCGCAGCAGGTCGGGGCAGTTGAACCGCGGGCCGAACTTCTGGGCCAGCTGATCGCAACGCTCGGCCGCGTATTCCGACCCGAGGATGTCCAGCCAGCTGAACGGACCACCGGACCAAGGCGCAAAGCCCCAGCCAAGGATCGCACCGACGTCGCCTTCGCGGATGTCTTCCAGCACGCCTTCTTCCAGCGCGCGGACGGCCTCCAGCACCTGTGCGAACATCAGGCGATGCTGCACCTCGGTCACATCGGGCTGGTCTTCCAGCGTTGGGGTCAGGTCGTCCAGACCGTCCCAGTAGCCCTGACGCTTGCCCTTTTCGTCGTAGTCGAAGAAGCCCGCGTTGGCCTTGCGACCCAGACGGCCTGCGTCATACAGACCAAAGATCAGGTCATCGACGGGCTTGTTTTCCGCCGGGTACTTTTCGCCCAAGGCTTCTTTGGTCGCCTTGGCGATCTTCACACCCAGATCGATAGAGGTTTCGTCCATCAGCTGCAGCGGCCCCACGGGCATGCCCAGCAGACGGGCTGCGTTGTCGACCAGCGCGGGTTCGACCCCTTCGGCCACCATGCGCGCCCCTTCGTTCAGGTAGGGGATGATGCAGCGGTTGGCGTAGAAGAAGCGCGCATCGTTCACCACGATCGGCGTCTTGCGGATCTGGCGGACGTAATCCAGCGACTTGGCCACCGCGCGGTCGCCGGTTTCGGCGCCCTTGATGATCTCGACCAGCATCATGCGTTCTACAGGGCTGAAGAAGTGGATGCCGATGAACTGCTCGGGCCGCTTCGACGCTTTGGCCAGATCGGTGATCGGCAGGGTCGAGGTGTTGGTGGCGAAGATGCAATCTTCGGGCACCACGGCTTCGACGTTCTTCGTGACTTCGGCTTTGACACCGACGTCTTCGAACACGGCCTCAATGATCAGGTCCGCGTCAGACAGCGCATTGTAGTCGGTCGTGGCGTTGATCCGGTCCAGAACGGCCTTGGCCTTCTCGGGCGTGGATTTGCCGCGCTTGATGCCCTTTTCGAAATAGGATTCGACGTAAGCCTTACCCTTGTCCGCAGCTTCCTGCTTCTGGTCGATCAGCACAACGTCGATGCCTGCCTGCGCCGACACCAGCGCGATGCCCGCGCCCATCATGCCTGCGCCCATGACGCCGACCTTTTTCACGGTCTGGTCCGGCACGTCGGGACGGTTCGCGCCTTTTTCCAGTGCTTCCTTGTTCAGGAACAGCGACCGGATCATCGCGCCCGAGGACGGGTTCATGATGACCGAGGTGAACCAGCGCGCTTCGATCTTCAGCGCGGTGTCGAAGGGGACCATTGCGCCCTCATACACAGCGGATAGCAGCGCCTTGGCCGCCGGGAAGGCGCCCCAGGTCTGGCTGTTGACCATGGCGTTTGCGCCGACGAAAGTCTGGAACCCTGCGGGGTGGTACGGTGCACCACCGGGCATCTTGTAGCCCTTTTCGTCCCACGGTTTGACGATCTTCGGCTCGGACAGCACCCATTCTTTCGCGGCGGCTACCGGATCCTCGACGACCTCATCCACGATGCCCGCGGATTTGGCTTTTTTCGGATCAACCGATTTGCCCTGCAATAGGTATTGGGACGCGCCCATGACACCCAGCTTGCGGACCAGACGGGTGGTGCCGCCAGAACCGGGGAAGATGCCGACCATGATCTCGGGCAGGCCGATCTTGGCCTTGGGATTGTCCGCGACAAAGATGCGATGCGTGGCCAGCGGCAGTTCCAGACCGATGCCCATGGCGGTGCCGGGCAGGGCGGCGGCGATCGGTTTGCCGCCCTTGTTGGTCTTAGGCTCCATCCCGGCGCGTTCGATTTTGCGCAGCATGTGGTGCAACTGCATGACGCCATCGAACACGCCTTGCGCGCCGTTGTCCTTCATGCCGGCCAGAACGTTCAGGTCCATGCCGCCCGCAAAAGCGTCCTTGCCAGAGGTGATGACGATCCCTTTGACCGCATCATCGGCCAGCGCGTCGTCAATCGCCGCGTCCAGCTGCGATGCGCCTTCCAGCGTCAGCACGTTCATGGATTTACCCGGCAGGTCCCAGGTGATGACTGCGACGCCATCGGCGCCTTTTTCCATCGTGAATTCAGACATATCTTTCGTCTCCCTTACACGCGTTCAATGATCGTGGCGGCACCCATACCGGAGGCCACACACAGCGTCGCAAGACCGGTGCCTTTGCCGGTGCGCTCCAACTCATCCAGCAAGGTGCCGATGATGATCGCGCCGGACGCGCCAAGCGGGTGGCCCATGGCAATCGCGCCGCCGTTGACGTTGACCTTGGAATGGTCGACGTCGAAGGCCTGCATGAAGCGCAGGACAACGGCGGAAAATGCTTCGTTCACCTCAAACAGGTCGATGTCGTTGATGGACATGCCGGACTGCTGAAGGATGCGTTCCGTCGCGGGGACGGGGCCCGTCAGCATGATGGTTGGGTCGGTGCCGATCTTGGCGGTAGCACGGATCACGGCGCGGGGTTTCAGCCCGTATTTCTCACCGAATTCCTTGTTGCCCACCAGCACAGCGGCAGAGCCGTCGACGATCCCGGAAGAGTTGCCTGCATGGTGCACGTGGTTGATACGCTCCAGATGCGGGTACTTCAGCTTGGCGACATTGTCGAAGCCGGGCATGACTTCGCCCATGTCCTTGAAGGACGCCTTCAAAGACCCGAGCGATTGCATGTCGGTGCCGGGGCGCATGTATTCGTCGCGGTCCAGAATGGTCAGGCCGTTCACGTCCTTGATCGTCACGATGGACTTATCGAAACGGTTGTCTTCCCAAGCGGCGGCAGCGCGTTTCTGCGACTCGACCGCCAGTGCATCCACGTCATCACGGGAAAACCCGTATTCGGTTGCGATGATGTCGGCGCTGATGCCCTGCGGCACGAAGTATTCGTCCATCGCGACAGTCGGGTCCACAGCCACAGCCGCCCCGTCGCTGCCCATGGGCACGCGGGACATCATCTCGACACCGCCAGCGATATAGGCTTGGCCGGCGCCGCCTTTGACCTGGTTCGCTGCCAAGTTCACGGCTTCCATGCCAGAGGCGCAGAAGCGGTTGATCGACAGGCCGGGGATGCGTTCGTCGAGGTCAGAGGCCAGCACAGTGGTCCGCGCCAGACAGCCGCCCTGTTCCATGGCCTGGGTCGCATTGCCCCAGATCACGTCCTCGACCGCGTGACCGTCCAGATCGGACCGCTCCTTGATCGCGTTCAGCATCTGCTTGCCCAATGCGACCGATGTCACCTCGTGCAGAGATCCGTCAGCGCGGCCTTTCCCGCGCGGCGACCGCACGGCGTCATAAATATAGGCTTCAGTCATGTCTGCCTCCTTCTTACTGGCCCCGGTCGGACGGCCGACCAGGCATGAGATCATAAGGGTGTTTCCAACCGTCCAGACCTTCGATGTTCGAAAGCCAGCGGTCGATATTGGCCCAGTCCTTGCGGTCGAAACCGAAGGGCTCGGGATAGAACAGGTAGCCGCAGCAGGAAAAATCAGCGTGGGTGACGCTGTCGCCAACCAGCCAGTCGCGGCCCTCAAGCGCGGTGTTCAGCGTCTTGAACGCGGCCTTCAGGCGACCGGCGTTAAAGGCGATGACTTCCTGAGGTCGTTTATCTTCGGGCAGGAAGTTCATCAGGAACCGCTGCGTGCCGCATTGCGAGGACATCTTGTGATTGTCCCAGAACATCCAGCGCGTCACTTCGCGCGCCTCTTCCCGAGTGGAGCCGCCGAATTTTCCGGTCTTTTCCGAAATATACATCTGCATCACGCCGGACTGGCTGATCGTCACATCGCCGTCGACCAGCACGGGCGCTTCGGCCATGACGTTCATCTGGGCGTATTCCGGGCTGCGGGCCTCGCCACCAAAGAAATCGACCTTCACCGGTTCCCAGTCGAGGCCCGATAGTTCCAGCGGCAGCGCCGCCTTATAGGAATTTCCGCTTTCGCCAAAGCAATAGAGTTTGATCATGTCCGTCCTCCCTTGGACCGTTTGCGCCGCGGGGGTTTCACACCCCCGCACCCCCGTGGAGGTATTTATTGAAAGATGAAGCCACGAGGTAACGCGTTATTAACTATGCCGTCTGAATATTTATCCTGCGCCACAGGCTGGAGAGCCGATGGGCGTGAAAGGTGAAGCCCTGCCGCGCGCTGGATGATCGCGTCTCCGTGCGGCGGGGTGGATCGGACTTCATCTTTCCGGAAATACTCCCGCCGGAGGCTTTGATCGTTTAAAGGGTTCGGAAAATCCGAGGTCTGCGACGTCATCATCGCTTGCGCGCCTCCAGCTCGGAATTGAACAGGCGCAGGCGGTGGGTCAGGTTGTCCTCGTCCGTTACGCTGTCAAAGTTTTCGAACAGGAACGACAGCGCCTCGCCTTCATCCAGCCCGGCCTCTTGCGCAAAGCGTTTCAGGCGGCGGTAGCCGTCTTCGGTCATCGCGATCGGCAGGCGGCGGGTCAGGCGGAAGCGTTTGGGCATGTCTCCTCCGGGTTGCCCCCAAGGTGGGGGATTTGGCGGGCGGCGCAACCCCTGTCGCGTCGCCCGGCCTGTGTCTGTCGCAGCGTCAGATCAGAACGCGGCGTCTTCCAGTGCCATCACCGTCTCTGCTCCGGACGTGATCCGGGCGACGTGCATCGCGCAGGCGGGCAGGCGCCGGGCCATGTAGTAGCGGCCCGTGGTCAGCTTGGCCTTGTAGAAGTCCGGATCATCGGTCCCTGCGTCCAGTGCCGCCTTGGCCGTGACAGCCATACGCGCCCACATGTAGCCAAGGCAGACGTGACCAAAGAGGTGCATGAAGTCATAGGACCCGGCCAGCGCCTCGTTCGGGTTTTTCATGCCGTTCTGCATGAAGAACATCGCGGCCTCTTGCAGCTGCTTGGAGGCGGTCTTCAGCGGCTCCATGAACTGGGCCTTCAGATCATCATCGTCGGAGTTCTCCTTGATGAAGGTCTTGATCTCTTCGAAGAAGGCCATCGCGGGTTTGCCACCCTGGGCCGCCAGCTTCCGGCCAACGAGGTCCAGCGCCTGAACGCCGTTCGCACCTTCGTAGATCATGGCGATCCGGGCGTCGCGGGCATATTGGGACATGCCCCATTCTTCGATGTAGCCGTGGCCACCATAGACCTGCTGGGCGAGGATTGTCATGTCGAAGCCTTCGTCCGTCAGGAAGCCCTTGAGGACGGGGGTCATCAGGGACACGAGACCTTCGGCGGCATCGTCACCAGCCCGGTGCGAGCGGTCGATCAGCGACGCGGACCACAGACCGAATGCGCGGGCGCCTTCGACGAAAGACTTCTGATCCATCAGAGAGCGACGGATATCCGGATGTACGATCAGCGGATCGGCCGGGCCATCGGGGTTTTCCGCACCAGTGACGGCACGGCCCTGCAGGCGGTCCTTGGCGTAGGCGAGGGCGTTTTCATAGGCGACGGTGGCCTGGGACAAGCCCTGCATGGCCACGCCCAGACGCGCTTCGTTCATCATGGTGAACATGGCGCGCATGCCTTTGTGTTCTTCGCCCAGCAGGTAGCCCGTTGCGCCGTCATAGTTCATGACGCAGGTGGCGTTGCCGTGGATGCCCATCTTTTCTTCGATCTTGCCGACGGATACGGCGTTGCGTTCGCCGGGGGTGTTGTCGTCCTTGACCATGAATTTCGGCACGATGAAGAGCGATACGCCCTTGATGCCTTCGGGCCCGCCGGGGATCTTCGCCAGCACAAGGTGGATCACGTTGTCGGACATGTCGTGGTCACCGGCCGAGATAAAGATCTTCTGGCCCGTGATCTTGTAGCTGCCGTCGTCCTGCGGTTCGGCCTTGGTACGCATCAGGCCCAGATCGGTGCCGCAATGCGGCTCGGTCAGGTTCATGGTGCCGGTCCATTCGCAGGTCACCATCTTGGGCAGATAGGTCTGCTTCTGTTCGTCCGAGCCATGGGCGTGGATCGCGGAATAAGCACCGTGGGTCAGGCCCGGGTACATCATGAAGGCCATGTTCGCGGCCGAGAAGATCTCTCCGGTAGCGGTGGAGAGCAGATAGGGCAGGCCCTGACCGCCGTATTCGGGGTCACAGTCCAGACCGGTCCAGCCGCCTTCGCGGAACTGGTCAAAGGCTTCCTTGAAGCCCTTGGGCGTGCGGACGACACCGTTTTCCAGCGTCACGCCTTCTTTGTCGCCCACCACGTTGAGGGGCGCAAAGACGTCGGTGGACAATTTGCCGGCTTCTTCGAGGATGGCTGCGGTAAAGTCGCGGTCCATCTCGTCATAGCCCGGCACATCCTGTTCGGACGTCTTCAATACGTCGTGCAGGATGAACTGCATGTCTTTGACGGGGGCGGTAAAAGTCGGCATTTTGTCTCTCCCTTTGTGCGGCGATTACTCGGCCGCGTCTTTCTCGGTCACGAGCGAGGCGATCATCTGTTCGCCCCAGCTCATCTGTTCTTTCAGCTCGGCGATGGCTTCGTTCAGCTCATCGCGCTGGCTTTCCATGGCGCTAAGGCGCTGCTGTGCGATCTCGTAGGTCTTGACCAGCTGTGTGTGTTGCTGATCGCCCATGGAGTAGAGGTCCAGAAGCTGCCGAATTTCTTCCAGGCTGAACCCAAAGCGCTTGCCGCGCAGGATCAGTTTCAGCCGTGCCCGGTCACGCCGGGTGAACAGTCGTTTCTGGCCGATACGGATCGGTGACAACAACTCCTTCGCTTCGTAGAACCGCAGTGTACGGGCCGTCACATCGAAGGCGTCGCACATCTGACGGATCGTCATCTGTTCGTCGGTTTCCATCATTTTTTTCATCCATACATCGTCTGGCGTATTTGATCGGATGGTCAAAAAACAGAACCTGTCTCTCTTTACAACGGCGCTTGACGTTGACGTAACCGATACGTCGCGTCACTTTCTAGGTGACGTAAGATCAGCCAAGATCAAGGCGCGGTTTGCGAAATTTTTGTAAATGTGTACGGCAGTCGCGAAAGTCCGCGACATGGCGCAAGCAGCTGGAAAATCTACCTAAAACTCAACGATTCGTGAGGACGGTGTGAGTTTGTCAGGCTTTGCCGGCGGCCAATGCCTTGGCAGATTGGTCCCGAAGCGACTGCAATTCCTGAATGGTCTCATCGATCTGATCGCGTTGGGATTTCAGCTCTTTCAACTGCGCATCCGCGTTCTCGATCCAGACTTCCATTTGCGCGGCAGAGCCTTCCTGATCGTAAAGCTCCAGCCATTGGCGAATGGACTCGAGCGAAAAGCCATATTTGCGGCCACGCAGGATCAGCGTCATGCGGGCGCAGTCGCGCGAATTGTAAAATCGCGACCGGCCTTCGCGTTCCGGGTTCAGCAGTTCGATGTATTCGTAGTAGCGCAGGGTCCGCGGCGTCACGTCAAAGCGTTCGCACATCTCCTTAAAGCTGATCCGGGTATCGTCCATCAGGTGCCTGCCTCTTCCCTTGGCCCATCCGCCACGCCGACCGTAGGGTCGGGCGCGCGTCACGCAGGGGCATCTTGGCGGGAAACCCGAAGCTCTTCAAGATGCAGGAGAGGGCAGGGCTTGCCCCTGTCGCCGATTATCGGTCTAGTCAGACGCGAAGGACCAAAGACGCCATGACCGAAGACATTCCCCGGACCGATCCGAACAAACCACCCGCCACCGACAAAGCGGCAAAAATCGCCCGCCAGTTCATGGAGGCGCTGCCTTACGCCAAGGCCATCGGGATGCAGGTGATCCATGTCGGCGCGGGCACATCAGAGTTCGCGTTGCCCTATCGCGACGATTTGGTCGGCGATCCGGATACCGGGGTTCTGCACGGTGGCGCGGTGTCTGCGCTGCTTGATTCTGCCTGCGGGGCGGCGGTGATTTCGCATCCTGACAGCGCGGGTGGCACGGCGACGCTTGATTTGCGGATCGACTATATGCGGGCCGCGACGCCGGGGCAGACGCTGGTGGGGCAGGCCGAATGTTATCACGTCACGCGATCGGTTGCCTTCGTGCGCGCGGTGGCGCTGGATGACGATACCGACCGTCCGGTGGCCGCGGCCACGGGCGCATTCACCTTCAAGATGACATCATGAGTGGCGGCCCAAAAGGCGCACGGCCCGACCCCGTGCAGGTGATCAAACAAAGACGCGATGCGGCGCTTGAGGCGCTGGTAGGGCGTGTTCCTTACATCCGGTTCCTTGGCGTGCGGTTCGACCGCCGCGGGGATGAACTGACGGCCGTGCTTCCGTTCCGCGATGACCTGATCGGCAACCCGATGCTGCCCGCCATTCACGGCGGGGTGACGGCCGGATTTCTGGAAACGGCGGCGATCATCGAACTGGGCTGGTCGCAGCTTTGGGCGGATATCGAAAGCGGAGCGGTCGATGCTGACGCCCTGAAAGACGGACCCGCGCTGCGTCTGCCAAAGGTCATTGATATGACCGTGGATTACCTGCGTTCCGGTTTGCCGCGCGACGCCTATGCACGGGCGCGGATCACGCGGGCCGGGCGGCGTTATGCCAGTGTTCAGGTCGAAGCTTGGCAGGACAACCGCGACCGCCCATTTGCCGAGGCGATGGGCCATTTCCTGATGCCACCACGCGCCGATGGCTGATCCGATCACCCACGCGCGGGTGCTTCGTATCGCCCTGCCGATTGTGCTGTCGAACGCCACGATACCGTTGCTGGCCGCGGTCGACACCGGCGTCGTCGGGCAATTGGGCGAAGCCGCTCCCATCGGGGCGGTGGCTTTGGGCGGGATCACCCTGACGGCCATCTACTGGATGTTCGGGTTCCTGCGCATGGGCACGACCGGTCTGACCGCGAATGCCATCGGCGCCGGGCAGGTGGGCGAGGTCGCGGCCCTGCTGACGCGGGCCCTGATCATCGCAGCCGTCGCCGGAGTGGCCCTCATCGCCCTGCAAATTCCGATTTTCTGGGCGGGGTTCGAACTATCGCCCGCCTCGGACGAGGTCGAATCCTTGGCCCGCCAGTACATGGGTATCCGCATCTGGTCCGCCCCGGCGGCGATTGGCGTCTTTGGGCTGACCGGCTGGCTGATCGCGCAGGAACGCACGGGGGCCGTGCTGGTGGTGCAGCTGGTGATGAACGGGATGAACATGGCTTTGGACGTGCTGTTCGTACTGGGCTTTGACTGGGGCGTGCCGGGGGTCGGGCTGGCCACCTTCCTGTCGGAATGGTCTGGTTTCCTTGTGGGGCTTTGGCTGTGCCGCGCGGCTTTCAACGTGCCAGCCTGGCGCGACTGGCCGCGGGTCTTTGACCGGGTGCGGCTGATGCGGATGGCTGTGGTGAACCGGGACATCCTGCTGCGGTCTCTGATGCTAGAGATCATTCTGGTGTCCTTCGTCTATTTCGGCGCGGATTTCGGCGATGTGCAGCTGGCGGCAAACCAGGTTCTGACGCAGTTCATGTTCATCACTGCCTATGCCATGGACGGGTTCGCCTTTGCGGCAGAGGCCTTCGTGGGTCAGGCGCTTGGGCGGCGTGATCGGGCTGCGCTGCGACGGGGGGCTGTGATGACCTCCGTCTGGGGCGCAGCGATCTGCGTGGCGCTGGCGCTGGTTTTCTGGATCGCGGGGGGCTGGATCGTCGATCTGATGGCCAAGGACGAAGGCGTGCAGGCGGCGGCGCGCGTCTACCTGCCGTGGATGGTTCTGGCGCCGATCGTAGGCTGCGCCAGCTGGATGTTCGACGGTATCTTTATCGGCGCGGCCCGGTCCAAGGACATGCGCAACATGATGGCCGTCAGCTTTGTCATCTACTGCATCGCAGTGTGGGCGTTGATCCCTATCTACGGCAATCACGGGCTATGGATGGCGCTGCTGATTTCATTCCTCGCCCGTGGGGTTACACTGGGCCTGCGCTATCCTGCGCTAGAGGCCGAGGCGGACGCGCCGCCGGACGCCGCGTAGGGGGCGCTGCCCCCGTCCTGCGGACTCCCCCGAGGTATTTGCGAACCAGAAGAAGAGGGGCGCAGGGTCTGCACATCCTCTTGCTGTAAATATCCAGAGTGTCGTGACTGGCATCGCGTTTGCGACGCCGGAGGTCAGCCTGTGATCAGCGGCAGCAGGTTTTCGGTCGGGCGTCCGATGGCGGCGCGTGACCCGTTGATCAGGATCGGGCGTTCGATCAGTTCAGGATGTTTGGACATCGCCTTGATCAGCGTATCGGGGTCGCTGTCGTGACGCAGGCCCAGTTCCTTAAAGACCTTTTCCTTGGGCCGCATCATGTCGATGGGCGCCACGCGCAGGGCGGCAAGCACACCTCGGATTTCATCTTCGCCGGGGGCGTCATGCAGGTAGGCGCGGATTTTCGGCCGGATGCCGTGATCTTCGAGCAGGTCCAGAGCCTGTCGGGATTTCGTGCAGCGTTGGTTATGCCAAAGGATCAAAGCCAGTCCATCCGTCCTGTGCCGACGGCATCCGCCACATTGGCAAACCCGTCGCGTTGAAGAATCGTGTCGAGTCCTTGCACGATCTCGGCGGCGAGCGACAGCCCTTTGTAGCTGAGCGCTGTATATAGCTGTACCGCAGAGGCGCCTGCGCGGATTTTGGCGTATGCGTCTTCAGCCGAGGCGACGCCGCCGACGCCAATCAATGGCACGCGCCCGTCGGTCAGGTCATAAAGCTGAGCGAGGATCCGGGTAGAGCGGCTGAACAGCGGCGCGCCCGACAGGCCGCCCTTTTCCGATTGCTTGGCACTTTTCAGCCCGCGCCGTGACAGGGTGGTGTTCGTGGCGACGATCCCGTCGATCCCGCGCGCCAGCGTGATACGGGCGACGTCGGCCAATTCCGGATCGGTCAGATCGGGGGCGATTTTCAAAAACAGGGGGATGCGGCGGGGCAGCCAGTCGCGCGCCTCGGTCACCTTGAGCAACAGAGCCTCTAGCGCGGCGGCGCCCTGCAGATCGCGCAGGTTTTCTGTGTTGGGAGAGCTGACGTTGATCGTTGCGAAATCGACGAAGGGGCCGCAGCGTGACAGCACGCGGGCGTAGTCTTCGGACCGGTCATCGCTGTCCTTGTTGGCGCCAAGGTTCAACCCAATGATGGCACCCTCGGGTCGGCGTTCCAGACGGTCGGCGATGACCTCCATCCCGTCGTTGTTAAAGCCAAAGCGGTTGATGACGGCATCGTCTTCGGGCAGGCGGAACAGGCGTGGGCGCTGATTGCCGGGCTGGGGTTTCGGCGTGGCGGCCCCCACTTCGACAAAGCCGAAACCAGCACGCGACAGTTGCGCCAGCGCCTCGGCGTTTTTGTCAAAGCCCGCGGCAAGGCCCAAGGGGTTCGGCAGCGCCAGACCTGCCAGTTCGGTTTCCAGCCGAGACGAGGTGATCTGCCCCGGCAGGCGCAACACGCCGGTGTTCAGTGCCTTCAATGCGATGCGATGGGCCATCTCGGGGTCGATCTGGCGCAGGGCGGTCAGGCCGATCTGCTCAATCGCCTTCATTCCATCCGCTCCGGGAATTGGTGCACGCCGTCGACTAGTGGCAGGTCTTCGTGCCAGACGACTTCCGACCGGTTCAGGCGACGGTAAAGGTGGGGAAAATCTTCGTCGTTGCGCGATTCTTCCCATTTAAGGTCATCGCCCAGAAGATCCGTATCGACCGCGGCCAGCACAAGATCACCGACATCGGCAAAATGTTTCGCGGCCGTTTCGGCGGCCTGCGAGGCGGTCGAGAAATGGATGTACCCATCGCTCAGATCAATGGGGGCACCGGCGGTATCGCCCAGTTCACACAACTCTGCCCATTCGGGCGCACGGAAGATTTTGTAGATCAGCATGGGGACGGGCATGCAACGCGGCCCCGCAATCGTCAAGCCCAACTGCGGCTTGAACACTCCTGTCCGGCGACTGCCCGCGCTTTCACCCCTGCCGCAAAGGAAACCGCCGTTATGCATTTTTCGCGCTCAATGTGTTTTGACAGTTCAGGCGGCGCGGTGCAGCATCAGGCGCATAACAACACAACCAACAGGGGACTTACCATGTCTGTCCGTTTTCTGACCTCCGTTGCTGCGCTGGCGCTGTCTGCCGGTACCGCGATGGCTGATTATTCACTGACCATCCTTCACACCAATGATTTCCACGCCCGGTTTGAGCCGATCTCGAAATACGACTCGGGCTGTTCCGCCGAGGACAACACCGAAGGCAAATGCTTTGGCGGCTCCGCTCGTCTGATCACGGCCATCGAGGAGGCGCGGGCGCGCTCCAACAACTCGATCCTCGTGGATGGGGGCGACCAGTTCCAGGGCACGCTGTTCTACACCTATTACAAGGGTAAGCTTGCGGCCGAGATGATGAACAAGATGGGTTACACCGCGATGACCGTGGGGAACCACGAGTTTGACGATGGCCCCGAAGTTCTGCGCGGATTTATGGACGCCGTGAACTTCCCGGTGCTGATGTCGAACGCCGATGTCTCGGGCGAACCGCTGCTGGCGGACGTTCTGATGAAATCCACGGTGATCGAACAAGGTGGCGAAAAGATCGGCCTGATCGGCCTGACGCCGCAGGACACGGATGAGCTGGCCTCTCCGGGCGACAACATCATCTTTACCGATCCGTCTGATGCCGTTCAGGGCGAGGTCGACAAGCTGACCGAAGAGGGTGTGAACAAGATCATCGTTCTGTCGCACTCTGGCTATGGCGTGGATCAAATGGTGGCTGAAAACACCACCGGCGTGGACGTGATCGTCGGTGGCCACACTAACACTCTGCTGGGCGACATGGACGGGGCCGAAGGCGCCTATCCCACGATGGTCGGCAACACCGCCATCGTGTCGGCCTATGCCTACGGTAAGTTCCTGGGTGAGCTGAACGTGACCTTCGACGACGAAGGCAACATCACCGAAGCCTCTGGCGCGCCGATCATCATGGACGCTGCCGTGACCGAAGATGAGGCCACCAAGGCCCGCATCGCCGAAGCCGCAGCACCGCTGGACGAAATCCGCAACAAGGTCGTGGCCGAGGCCGCAGATGCGATCGAAGGCAGCCGCGACGTCTGCCGTGCGATGGAATGTTCGATGGGTAACCTTGTCGCCGACGCGATGCTGGACCGCGTTGCCGATCAGGGCGTGCAGATCGCCATCGCGAACTCTGGTGGTCTGCGTGCGTCCATCGACGCGGGCGAAGTGACCATGGGCGAAGTGCTAACGGTGCTGCCGTTCCAGAACACGCTGTCGACCTTCGAGGCCACCGGCGAAACCATCGTCGAGGCGCTGGAAAACGGTGTCAGCCAGATCGAAGAGGGCGCAGGCCGCTTCCCGCAGGTCGCTGGTCTGACCTTCACCTTCGATCCGGCGGCAGAGCCGGGCAGCCGCGTGTCTGATGTCATGGTCAAAGAAGGCGACGAATTCGTCGCCATCGATCCGGCCAAGACCTACCTTGCCGTGACCAACAACTACGTCCGTAACGGCGGCGACGGTTACAAGATGTTCTCGGACGCCGAGAATGCGTATGACTTTGGTCCCGACCTTGCAGATGTGACGGCAGAGTATCTGGCAGCGAATGCGCCTTACACGCCTTACACCGATGGTCGTATCACCTCGAAGTAATTCGACCTGATCGCGAATACCAAAGGGCGCGTCCAACCGGGCGCGCCCTTTTTTTTGTCGTCGGGCCTTACGGGCGGTTCTTGATCTTCATCCGGTCCATGTCGTCGGTGATCGGGATGAACTCTGACGTATCGCCTGCGGGCAGCTTGAACGGTCCGTTGTCCCAATCTGCCGCCTTCCAATCGGCCTTGGCCTGATCGATCCGTTCGGGCGACGACGACACGAAGTTCCACCACATGTATCGCGGCCCGTTCAGCGTCGCCCCGCCAAGCGCCATCAGACGCGCACCCTGCGGCCCGGCCTTGACGGACATGCGGTCGCCGGGGCGGAACACCATCATGCGGCCGGCCTCGTACCGGTCGCCGGCAACCTCGATCTCTCCGTCGATGACATAGATGCCGCGGTCTTCGTGTTCGTCGGGCAGGGGCAGGTGACCGCCGGGGGCCAGCGTCACGTCGGCGTAGAAGATTTCCGATTGCATGGTCACCGGGGCCTTTTCACCCCATGCGGTGCCAAGGATCAGACGGGCGGTCGATCCGCCCTCTTCCAGAAAGGGCAGCGCTTCGGCGCTGTGGTGTTCGAAGTCGGGCTCCATATTTTCGCGGTCTTCGGGCAGGGCGACCCATGTCTGCACGCCGAACAGCTTGTGCCGGGTGGCGCGGGTTTCCTGGGACGTGCGTTCGGAATGGGTCACGCCACGGCCTGCCAGCATCCAGTTGACCTCTCCGGGGTAAATCATCTGGTGGGTGCCAAGGCTGTCGCGATGTTCGAATTCGCCCTGATACAGGTAGGTCACCGTGCCCAGCCCGATGTGAGGGTGCGGACGCACGTCGATGCCGCTTTCCGTGATGAACTCTGCCGGGCCCATCTGGTCGAAAAAGATAAACGGCCCGACCATCTGCCGCTTGGGCGAGGGCAGGGCACGGCGTACCTCGAACCCGCCAAGGTCGCGGGCGCGGGGGACGATGACCGTTTCCAACGCGTCGATGCTGTCGTCGGTTTCACAATCGGGGGCGTGGGTGGGGTTCCAGCTCATGATCAGCTCTCCTATGCCGTTGGGACGTGGGGGATCAGACGAAAACGTCCGACCATTCGGGGTGGCGCGCCAGCTGCGCCTTCACGAAAGGGCACAGTGGCACGATCTTGATGTCGTTGGCGCGGGCGTCGTCGATCAGCGCTTTGACAAGCTGCAAACCGAGGCCCTGACCTTTCAGCGCGTCCGGCACGCCGGTGTGGTCTGCGATGATACGGCCGGGGCTCATCTTGGAATAGGTCAGCTCGGCCTCGTGGCCGTCGATGGTGGTGACAAAGCGGCCTTTGGTGTCGTGGTCTTCCTTGTGAATCGTGGCGGTGGTCATCCCGTCCTCCTGTGCGGCGATAGGGAAAATGTGGGGCAGGGGGCGCGAAAAGCATCTCGTTAAATCTGCACATCCGCTGCGCGCGGTAGGTTCAGCGACCGCCGTTTTTGGTCATCGCAGGTCTTTCCCAGCCGTCCGACAGCCCCTACATTCCCCGCATGGACCATCCCCTGATCGACCTCATCTCGGCGAAGATCGCCGAGGCGGAAAAGAACGGTGAATTTGACAACCTGCCGGGCGCGGGCAAACCTTTGCCGCGCCTGAAAGACCCTGAAAACGCGCTGTTGCGCCGGGTGATGGAAGAAAACGGGGCCGAGCCGGAGTTTATCACCCTATCGCGCGAACTGACCCGCCTGCGGGAAGAACTGCGCGAGACGGGCGACCGCACCCGTCGGACCGAAATCATGAAGGAAATGTCCATGATGGACGCGCGCATTGCGCTGGCCCGGCAGGGCTGGAAGGGCTGATGTGCGGGCGCTTTGCCGTGACGCTGCCGCCAGATGCGATGGCGCAGTTGTTCGGCGCGACACCTGCGAATGATCTGGCGGATGTACCCAATTTCAACGTCTGCCCGACGGTGCCGGTGAATGTCTGTTCATTGGTTGGTTCGGGGGATGACACTGGCCGGCGGCTGTCGGCGATGCGCTGGGGTTTTATCCCGCATTGGTACAAGAAACCGAACGACGGGCCGCTGCTGATCAACGCGCGGGGCGAAACGGTGGCGGAAAAGCCTGCGTTTCGGGCGGCGGCGCGGGAACGGCGGTGCCTGATCGCGATGGACGGATTTTACGAATGGGATCGGCAGGGTGACGAAAAGCTACCGTGGTTCATTCATCGCCGCGACGGCGCGCCAATGGTCGTCGGTGGTGTCTGGCAGACGTGGGACTGTGGGGACGAGGCGCTGACCACCTGCGCCATCGTCACGATTGAGGCGTCAGGCCAGATGGCCGAGATTCACAACCGTATCCCGGTGATATTGGAACCTGACGACTGGGCCCTGTGGCTAGGCGAGAAAGGCAAAGGCGCGGCCGCTTTGATGCAGGCCGCGCCGGATGATGTGTATCGGATGTACCGCGTCGGGCAGGAGGTCAATTCGAACCGTGCCAGCGGGGCTGGGCTGATCGAACCGCTGAATGCCTAGGGGCCTTAGCCGCCAGAGTTGACGCCCAGCAGACCGCCGACGGTATCGCCAAGGGCGCCGGTCGTATCCTGCACCACGCCACCGACGCCTGCCAAGGTGCGTCCCAGGCCCTGTGCCGCACGAGCGACCGTACCGCCTTTGCCTACGACGTTGCCATTGGCGTCAACCAGATCGCCGTAATCGACGGAAGCAGGCAGCGGGTCTAAAGAAATCGCCCCATAGAAGCGTCCAAAACCGGTTTTATGGAATTCAAGCTCGGTATTACCGGTCACCAGTATTTCCCAGCTTTCATCCCGCGAAAGGAAGTCGCTGGTCCATGAATAGTCGTTGGCGCGCACACGTTGAGAGGTGTTGGCAAGGTTATAGAACTTTACGATATCGCCCGGTTTCGCGTGAACGACATCAGGGAAGAACGAACCGCCGACCATGTAGACGGGGTGGATGCGGCCCGTCGGATCGACAGGCGGGGTGGGCGCTGATCCGCCACCGCTACCGCCGCCGGAACAGCCTATGATACAGATGATATCGCCGATACCGTCCAGCAGACCAGCTTTGGCGGGGGCAGCAGGAAACGCCCCCAACATCGCGGCGATGGTCAGGGCCGGCAAAATGTGCCGTTTGGTCGTTTTCGTCATGGCAAATGCCTTTCGGATTCGAATGTCTTAAATGTCTGTTTACCTCGTGATTGGGGCGGTAATTGGCCAAAATGAGGAAACTTTGCGGCGGATTTGATTGGACTTGGAACAATCCAGGGGTGGTGGCGTTGTTCAATCAAAGGACACGAAACAATTAGGAGTTTCCAATGGCTACCGCCGCAAAAGCACAGTCCACCGCAAATGGCATCGAGAAGTCTGTCAAGAACGCCAAAGCCGAGGGCGATTCCGACGACATCAAGCTGCAGCTGTCTATCCTGCAAGAAGACGTCGCCGAGCTGACGAAGGCCATGCAGTCCTACGGCAAGGCCCGCGGTTCTCAGGCGCGACTGGCCGCTGAACAGACCGCCAACGACATCAAGGACCGGGCCAACCAACTGGGCAAAGACGCCGAAGCGCAACTGCGTTCGGGCTATGCCTCGGCCGAAACCGCGGTGAAGGACAACCCCGCCGCTGCTGTCGGCATCGCTGCCGGTGTTGGCTTTCTTCTGGGTCTGCTGACGGTCCGTCGCTAAGATGTTGGCGGCGCTCAAACTGTCTCTGCGCCGCGCGGGCTTCGGTCTGGGCGGCGCCGTGCTTATGCTGATCGGCCTTGGGTTTCTGACCGTTGCCGCCTGGATCGCGCTTGAAGAAGCGCGCGACACGCAGTTCGCCGCACTGGTGATCGGGCTGGGATACTTTGGGCTGGGTGCTGTCGTCATGGCCTTGGGCACGCGACGCCCCCGCTACGTGGCCCCGCCCGTTGCCGCCGCAACGATGAGCCTTGGTGGCCTTAGCGCCGCTTTTGCCCAAGGGTTTGGCGCAGGCGCTGCCACCCGGACGGCTATGCGCAGCAAGGGCTGATCCTGAACACTCCGATTGAAACGCCGGTCCGTGATGCGGGCCGGCGTTTTTCTTTGGGCTGCCGAATTTGGTGTAGTGCGCCGGGCGACCTTGACCTCCATATCCCTATATGGAATATCCGCCGTCAGCGCGGGTATGGTGTAATGGTAGCGCCCTAGCCTTCCAAGCTAGTCGTGCGGGTTCGATTCCCGCTACCCGCTCCACTTTCACTTCACATGTTGATCTGACGAAGCGCCCGCTGCGCTTTCGGGCGTTTGTTGTTTCTTCTTGGATTCTACCGATCGGTCAGTAAGCTTTCCCCCGTGGTCATCATCGCAACCGGGGAGGGGGAGTCATGCAATCAGCCACGAACGGGGTCGTGCCGTCGGCCTTTGCCGTGCCGGGCAAGGTAGCGGTGGTCACGGGGGCGGGGTCCCGTGCGGAAGGGATCGGAAACGGACGCGCGGCGGCGATCCTCTTGGCGCGGCACGGGGCGTCGGTGGCGCTGATCGACCAGAACGCAGACTGGGTCGAGGCGACCCGGAAGATGATCGAAGACGAAGGTGGCACCGCCGGCCGCTACTTGTGCGATGTGTCGAGCGAGGCAGACTGCACCCAGACAATCGAACAGATCACCGCAGACCTCGGGGCGCCGGATATCCTTGTGAACAACGTCGGCATCGGCGGGCCAGAAGGGACGGCGCTGGACGTGGACATGGCGGAATGGGACGCGGCGATGGCGGTCAACGTGTCGTCCATGGTGCTGATGGCGCGGGCCTGCCTGCCGGGAATGATCGACAAGGGCGCGGGCTCCATCATCAATATTGCCAGTGTCGCCGGGCTAATCGGTGGCCATCCCAAGCTGCTGTATCCCACGTCCAAGGGCGCGGTGGTCCAGATGACCCGCGCGATGGCGACGCACCATGGGCGCGACGGCGTCCGAGTGAACGCGATCTGTCCCGGTATGGTCTATACGCCGATGGTCTATGCACGCGGCATGGGCGACGATCTGCGGGAATCGCGCAAGAACCGGTCTTTGTTGCAGGTCGAAGGATCGGGCTGGGACGTGGGCCATGCGGTGGCTTTTCTGGCATCGGGCGCCGCGCGCTGGATTACCGGGGCGGTCCTGCCAGTGGATGCGGGCGCGACGGCGGGGCGGCATAGGGAATAGGGTTGCCCCCCGCGACGCCAAGTCCCGCCCGGATGGGTTGACCCCGGCCATTGCCCCGGCCATGTAGCCAAGGCCAATTCCCGTGGTGATTAACCGTGAAGGAGCCGCCATGGCCCGCCAGCCCACCAGCCCTGCCAATATCGACGACCGGGAAAAAAGCCGCCGTGTCGGTGCCCTGGCCGAGCTTTGGCCCTTTCTGCGCCCCTACCGCGCGCTAATGGCCGCCGCGCTGGCGGCCTTGGTGCTGACGGCATCGGTGTCGCTGATGCTGCCCTTGGCCGTGCGGCGTGTAGTGGACAATTTCGGCGGCGATGCCTCTGGCCTGCTGGATCAGTATTTTGGGGCGGCGATCATCTTTGCCGGGCTTTTGGCGCTGGGCACGGGGCTGCGCTATGCGCTGGTGACACGGTTGGGCGAACGGGTGGTGGCCGATATCCGCAAGGCGGTCTTTGGTCGGGTCATCCATATGTCGCCCGCGTTTTACGAAACCACGATGACCGGTGAGGTTCTAAGCCGGATCACCACCGACACCACGTTGATCCAGTCGGTGATCGGCTCGTCGATCTCGGTCGCGCTGCGGAACGTGCTGATCTTTCTGGGTGGGTTGGTTCTGATGCTTTTCACCTCGGCCAAGCTGACCGGGTTGGTTCTGCTAATCGTGCCAGTGGTGATCGTGCCCATCCTGACGCTGGGCCGTAAGCTGCGTGTGCTGAGCCGTGAAAATCAGGACTGGATCGCGCAATCCTCGGGCAATGCGTCCGAGGCGCTGTTGTCCGTCCAGACCGTGCAGGCCTTCACGCATGAGGCGCGGTCGCGCGCGGCCTTTGACACGGTGACCGAGGCCAGCTTTGACGCGGCCAAGCGGCGGATCACCGCGCGGGCCATCATGACGATCATCGTCATCTTTCTGATTTTTTCGGGCATTGTCGGCGTGCTGTGGATCGGCGCGCATGACGTGCGGCGCGGGGATATGTCGACAGGCGCCTTGGTGCAGTTCGTGATCTATTCGGTCATGGTGGCGGGCGCCGTGGCGGCGCTGTCGGAAATCTGGGGCGAATTGCAGCGCGCCGCCGGGGCCACGGAACGGCTGGTCGAACTGTTGCAGGTGACCGACAGCGTGAACGATCCGGCGCAGGCCAAAGCCTTGCCAGCGCCGGTGCGCGGGCAAATCGCCTTTGACGGCGTGACCTTCCATTACCCGTCGCGCCCGTCGGCGCCTGCGCTGGATCAGGTCAACCTGACGGTCGAGCCGGGGGAAACCGTGGCGCTGGTCGGGCCCTCGGGCGCGGGCAAAACCACGATCATCCAGATGATCCTGCGGTTCTACGACCCGGAAACGGGCAGCGTGCGTCTGGATGGCACGGACTTGCGCGATCTGGCACGGGAAGAATTCCGTCGTTCCGTCGCACTGGTGCCTCAGGATCCGGTGATCTTTGCCGCGTCGGCACGTGACAACATCCGGTTCGGTTGGCCCGAAGCCAGCGACGAGGCGGTCGAGGCCGCCGCCCGCGCAGCCGCAGCGCACGACTTTATCACCGCGCTGCCCGATGGCTATGACAGCCCGCTGGGGGAACGCGGGGTGATGCTGTCTGGCGGTCAGAAACAGCGCATCGCCATTGCACGCGCCATCCTGCGGGACGCGCCCGTATTGCTGCTGGACGAAGCCACCAGCGCGCTGGATGCCGAAAGCGAACGCTTGGTGCAGACGGCCGTTGATCGCGTCGCAGAAGGGCGCACGACGATCGTCATCGCGCACCGTTTGTCCACCGTCAAAAAAGCCGACCGGATTGTCGTCATGGATCAGGGCCGCATCGTCGCACAGGGCAAACACGATGAGCTGGTGGCGCAAGAAGGGCTTTACGCGCGGCTGGCAAGGTTGCAATTTACCGATGGTGGCTTGGGGGGTGATGGGGCCTGAACGGTTCCGCCAGTCTTTGCGCCGTCATGTAATATCCCATGATGGAGAGAGATATGGGTCTGTTTAGTTTTTTGAAAAGCGCCGGGAAAAAGCTGAAGGGTGGCGGGGACGAGCCGCCTTCGGCTGAAGAATTGCAAAAAGAAGTTGAGGATCTGGGTCTGGATACCTCGGGTCTTGAGATCAAGATCGAAGGCGACACGGTGAAGGTCGAAGGATCTGCCGCCAGTGACGAGATCAAGGAAAAGGTCATTCTGGCGGTTGGCAACGTCGATGGCGTCGCCGCGGTCGAGGCCGAAGCCGACACTGCCGTCTTTCACACGGTCGAAAAGGGCGACACGCTTTGGGCGATTTCCGAGAAAACCCTTGGTAATGGCAGCCGCTACAATGAAATCTTTGAAGCCAACAAGCCAATGCTGACCCATCCCGACAAGATCTATCCGGGTCAGGTCCTGCGCATTCCGCAGTGATCCGACAGGGTCTGGAAATTGGGGGCGGTCCGAAAGGGCCGCCCTTTTTCGTCGATGCGCTGAACAGCCTCCGCGTCTGCAAAGCGACTTTTCGAAATACCGCATTGCGGGTGTACGCACCGTCATTCTTGTATTTGCGGCGGTTTACTTACATTTTCAATGCAACAGCGGGGCCTTAGAAGCCCTTGAACCAGGCAACGGGAGGAAACGCCTATGGTCATGACATCGCTCGCCGATAATCTCGCTATCCAGAATGCCATGCCGTGGGAGGATCGGGACCTGCCAAAAACGGTCTACCAGATGCTTAAGGGCACGGTGGACAAGTTCCCGACGCACAACGCCATTTCGTTCCAGTTGCTGTCGGGGCCGACGGACAAGGCCGAAACGCTGACATGGTCTGAAGTGCATGCACGGACCTGTCAGGCCGCAAACCTGTTCCGGTCGCTTGGCGTGGGCGAAGACGACGTCGTCGCTTTGGTTCTGCCGAACTGTAATGAAACGGCAATCGCGACGCTGGCTGGTATGGTCGCGGGTATCGTGAACCCGATCAATCCGCTGCTGGACGCGGAACAGATCTCGGCGATTTTGCGCGAAACCAAGGCTAAAGTCGTGGTGACGCTGAAGGCCTTTCCGCAGTCCGATGTGGCCCAGAAAACCGCCGAAGCGGTGAAATTTGCGCCTAGTGTCAAAGAGGTTCTGGAAATTGACCTGAACCGCTATCTGACTCCGCCGAAAAGCTGGATCGTGCCTTTGGTGCGCCCCAAGAACCCGGTGACCCACAAGGCGGACGTGAAGGATTTCAACGCGGCCTGTGACAAGCAGCCCAAGACGCTTCAGTTTGAAGACCGTCCCGTGGACCGTGTGGCCGCCTATTTCCACACGGGCGGGACGACCGGCATGCCCAAGGTGGCGCAGCACAAGAACTCTGGCATCGTCTACAACGGCTGGATCGGTCACGAGCTGCTTTATACCGAAGAAGACAACGTCATCTGCCCGCTGCCGTTGTTCCACGTCTTTGCCTGCCACGTAATTTTCATGTCGATGGTCAAATCCGGCGCGCATGTCGTCTTCCCGACGCCGTCCGGCTATCGCGGGGACGGCGTTTTCGACAACTTCTGGAAGCTATGTGAGCGTTGGAAGATCACTTTCATCATCACCGTGCCCACGGCTATTTCCGCCATGATGCAGCGTCCGGTGGATGCGGATATCTCGACGGTGAAGACATCCTTCTCGGGTTCGGCCCCGCTGCCGCTGGAACTGTTCAATCGCTTCGAAAAGGCCACGGGCGTCACCATCGTCGAAGGCTATGGCCTGACCGAGGCGACCTGCCTTGTGTCATGTAACCCCGTCGAGGGCGAAAAGAAGATCGGATCCGTGGGTATTCCGTTCCCCTATACGGACGTGAAAATCCTTGTCGAAGACAACGGTACCCTGCGCGAATGCGGCGTGGACGAAGTGGGAGAGATCTGCATCTACAACCCCGGCGTCTATGAGGGGAACACCTATACCGAAGCCGCGAAGAACGAGAACCTGTATCACCAGCCCGGCGACTCGAACCGTCAGTATCTGCGGACGGGCGATCTGGGCCGGAAGGATGCGGATGGCTATCTGTTCATCACTGGCCGCGCCAAGGATCTGATCATTCGCGGCGGTCACAATATCGACCCGGCCGAGATCGAAGAGGCGCTGCTGGGCCACGATGCCGTGGCCTTTGCGGGCGCGATCGGTCAGCCCGATGCGCACTCTGGCGAGGTGCCCTGCGCCTATGTCGAACTGGTCGGCGGCGCGAACGTGTCCGAAGCCGAGCTGATGGAATACGCCAAGACGCATGTGCACGAACGCGCCGCGCATCCCAAGCATCTGGAAATCGTGGACGAGCTGCCCAAGACCGCCGTCGGCAAGATCTTCAAGCCGGACCTGCGCAAAATGGCCATCACCCGCGTCTATAACGAGGCGCTGTCGGACGCCGGTGTCGCGGCCGAGGTGGTCGAGGTCGTGGACGACAAGAAAACCGGCCTAACCGCCAAGGTGCGCAAGACCGGTGACGTCGATGACGCAGCCATCACCGCGCTGCTGGGCAAGTTCACCCGGCCTTGGGTCTGGGCGGACTGATCCGTTTCGAATGACAATGAAGGGCCGCGCCACCAGCGCGGCCTTTTTTCTTTGCGCCTCTGATCCGGCGGCAATCGGCAAAGTGACGCCACGCCATTCCGGCCTTCGCTTGCATGGGAACGGCAACGGGTGTCCAATGGTTCCGATACCGTCAATTGGAATGGAAGGGAGGCCGGACCATGGACGACGCACTCCGCGGATTTACGACCGAAGGTTTGACCGAGGATCAGGCGCGCGCACTGGAGGCGCCACTGGATCAGTTTACCGCAGCCCGCGCATCGCTGTTTGCCACCAATACGGAACTGCCGTTCTTTGAACGCCTGCGCCAAGAGGCGCCGGTCCATTGGTGCGACACGGGCAATTATGAACCGCATTGGTCGATCACTCGCTACAAGGACGTGGCGGCGGTGGATCTGGATCACAAGCGGTTCTCTTCGGCCGAGGCGATCACCTTGCGCACGGCCGAGACGATCGAATTCAACCGCTTCCAGTCGAACGACGGGGTGGGGTTCATAACGATGGACCAGCCGGATCACGGCCCACAGCGCAAGGCAGTGGGCCCGGTGGTGCAACCGCCGAACCTTGCCAAGCTGTCGGTCCTGCTGCGTGAACGGGCAGAGACGTTGCTGGACAGCCTGCCGATTGGGGAAGAATTCGACTGGGTCGATCTGGTGTCTAAGGAATTCACCGCGATGACGCTGGCGACGCTGTTCGATTTTCCCTTCGAAGATCGGCGCAAGCTGACGCATTGGTCGGACATGATCACCAACTCTCCGGGGCACGGACCCGTGGAAAGCTGGGAACACAAGAAACAGGAAATGGACGCCTGTTTCGGGGCCTTCGATGCCATGTGGCGGGAACGGGCTCAGAAATCCGGCGGGTTCGATCTGGTGTCGATGCTGGCACAGGGCGAAGGCACGGCGGACATGCCGCGGCATGTGTTCTATGGCAACGTCATTCTGCTGATCGTCGGCGGGAACGACACGACGCGGAACACTTTGTCGGGGTCGGTCTATGCTCTGAACAAGTTCGCCGAACAATACGACATTCTGCGCGCCAACCCTGCGCTGGTGCCGGGCATGGTGTCCGAGACCATCCGCTGGCAGACCCCGCTGGCGCATATGGCCCGCACCGCCAAGGAAGACGTGGAGATGCATGGACAAACGATCCGCAAGGGCGACCGCGTTGCCATGTGGTATCTGTCGGCCAACCGGGATGAGGAGCATTTCGAGAACGCCAATGCCTATGACATCCAGCGGCAGAACGTTCGGTCTCATTTAAGTTTTGGGTTCGGGATTCATCGGTGTTTCGGCAATCGCGTAGCGGAAATGCAGTTGCAGATTCTGTGGGAGGAAATCCTGAAACGCTTCCCGCGGATCGAAGTTCTGGAAGAGCCGAAACGAACATTCTCGGTTTTTGTGCGAGGGTATGAGGACCTGAAGGTCCGGATCCCTGAGCGGTACTGACAGGGCGCGCCCTGACGGGCGCGTGCCTTCGGCGAGAGTATTTCGGGAAAGATGAACCAAGCGGCGCGGCCAGTTGGGCGTGCCGTTTTAAATTGCGGTTCGGGTATCTGCGGCGGTGTGAGGATTGGGCGGAGGAGGATGGTGCTGTGAGAGAGGATTGAACTCTCGACCTCACCCTTACCAAGGGTGTGCTCTACCACTGAGCTACCACAGCATCCTGTCATCCGCGGCGTCCCGCTTGGGGGCGCTTGGGGTGGCCTTTTGGGCCGTGGCGGGTGATTAGACGGTTCCGCCGATCCATGCAAGCGCAATCTGGACGGTTTTTCCCGAACGATTTACACAAAGCCTATGCGTGATAGAGAGACCCCTAAATCGAAACAGCCCAAAGCGGCGAATGCCCGCGAAGATCGGCTGAAAGCGGCATTGAAAGCGAACCTTGCCCGGCGTAAAGCCCAAGCCAAGGCGCGCAAGGCTGGATCCGACACGGATCAAGGAAGCTAGGCGGGCGCGAGACCCAGCAGAAAGGCGAGCGGAATGGATCAGATCATTGTCACGGGCAACGGCCCGCTGAAGGGAAGCATTCCGATCGCGGGGGCCAAGAACGCCTGTCTGACGCTGATGCCTGCGACGCTGTTGTCGGACGAACCGCTGACGCTGACCAATGCGCCGCGCCTGTCGGATATCCGGACCATGACCGCATTGTTGCAATCGCTTGGGGCCGAGGTGACGGCGCTGAACGATGGTAAGGTGCTGGCGATGTCGTCGCATGGGTTGAATAACCACACGGCGGATTATGACATCGTCCGCAAGATGCGGGCATCGATTCTGGTGCTGGGGCCGATGCTGGCGCGGGATGGTCATGCGGTTGTGTCGTTGCCCGGCGGCTGTGCGATCGGGGCGCGGCCTGTCGATCTGCACCTTAAGGCGCTGGAGGCGATGGGGGCAGAGCTGGACCTGCGCGAAGGCTATGTGCATGCCAAAGCCCCCGGTGGGTTGAAGGGTGGCGTGTTCGAGTTTCCCTTCGTCTCAGTCGGCGCAACCGAAAACGCCTTGATGGCCGCGACTCTGGCCAAGGGTACGACCGTGCTGAAAAACGCTGCGCGCGAACCCGAAATCGTCGATCTGGCGCAATGTCTGCGCAAAATGGGCGCCCAAATCGAAGGTGAGGGGACATCGACCATCACCATTCAGGGTGTCGACCGTCTGGGCGGCGCGACTCATCCTGTGGTCACCGATCGGATCGAATTGGGCACCTATATGCTGGCGCCTGCGATCTGCGGTGGTGAAGTGACCTGCCTTGGGGGCCGGATGGAGCTTGTGAAGGCCTTTGTCGAGAAGCTGGATGAGGCGGGTGTCGACGTGACCGAGACGCCCGAGGGTCTGACCGTCAAGCGCCGTGGTGATCGAGTTAAGGCCGTCAATGTGACGACCGAGCCGTTCCCGGGCTTCCCGACCGATCTGCAGGCGCAGATGATGGCGTTGCTGTGTACGGCGGATGGCACGTCGGTGTTGGAAGAGAAGATCTTTGAAAACCGTTTCATGCATGCGCCTGAATTGCTGCGCATGGGGGCCAAGATCGACGTACACGGCGGGACCGCCACCGTGACCGGTGTTGAGCGTCTGAAGGGCGCGCCGGTGATGGCCACCGACCTGCGCGCGTCGGTGTCGCTGATCCTTGCGGGTCTGGCGGCCGAAGGGGAAACTGTGGTCAGCCGCGTATATCATCTGGATCGTGGCTACGAGCGGGTCGAAGAAAAGCTGATTGCCTGCGGGGCCAAGATCGAACGGGTGAAAGAATCATGAGCGACGCACGCTTTGAAGACGGGCGCGAGGCGCCGCTGAACCTTGGTGCTCAGGATGCCGAAGATATCGGTGTCCTCTCGGCCTTGGTGCAGGATTCGGTTCTGACGGCGGCGGATATGCAATGGGAACCGGCGCGGCGTCGGTTTTCGCTGCTGCTGAACCGGTTCCGGTGGGAAGACGGCGGGGCAGATCGTCATGCGCCGGAACGGGTGCGGTCGGTTCTGGTGATCGACAATGTGATGGGGCTGGCGTCGCAGGGGATCGATCGTGGGGACAAGGACCTGATCCTGTCGCTGCTGTCCGTCGGGTTCGAACAGGACGGCGAGGGCCCGGAAGGTCATATTCTTCTGACGCTGGCGGGCGATGGCGCGATCCGCGCGCGGGTCGAAGCGCCAGAGCTGCGTCTGAAGGACGTGACAAAGCCATATCGCGCGCCGTCGGGCAAGCGACCGGATCACGGCTGATCCACAGCTAAAATAGTTTGTCTGATCGGGCGCCCTTTGGGGCGCCTTTTACGTTTCGCGGTGATTCATTTTGTGATTCCAATATTGGGTATGGTGGCGCGCTTATGCATGCGCAGCGTGAATTTGCTGCATTGCGGCAGGCGCGAGCGTCGTTCCGGTATGCGGAAATGCGCGGCGTGGGACTTTTGAGATAATACCACTAGTTTAAGATAAATAACTGAAATATATACTATAATTACCTTCTCTTCGATTGTCCGCATTGCGCAATACTGTTCCGCATGGTTTTTCGCGGTTGGATGCGTTCAGCATGTAAATGTCCGCTAAAATTACAGAATTTGAAGAATGGGTATTCACAGGGGGCGGAATCCCTCGCAGTATTCCCTTAGCCGCCTGGAGAGCGGTCAGAGGATATTCTGGGAGGATTAACCATGCGGACCATTCGTCTGCCATTTACACTTGCCGCCTCAACGGCGCTGGCGCTTGTTGCGGGAACCGCGGCTTTTGCTGAATCTCACTCCATGGCCAAGAAGGGCGGCGAATTGACCGTCGCGATCGAAACCGATGTGCGTGGCTTCGACACCGTCGAAGGTGGTGTGCTGGGTCAGACGGGCGAAATCGTCATGCGGACGATTCAGGAACCACTCTTGGATTTCGACCCCGCCACCAACGAGGCCAAGCCGCTGCTGGCCACCGAATGGTCTGTAAGCGACGATCAGAAGGTCTGGACCTTTAAACTGCGTGATGGCGTGAAGTTCCACGATGGCAGCGATTTCGACGCTGAAGACGTGGCCGCGCATTACAACCGTATTCTGGACCCGGCGAACAAATCCCGGTCGCGCACCTTTATCGCGTCGATCGAAAAGGTGGTCGCGGTCGATCCGCTGACGGTGGAATTCCATCTGGCGCACCCGTGGCAGGCGCTGCTGCCCTATCTGGCGACGACCTCGATGTCCGGCCCGATCCCGGCCAAGGAATCGGTCGAGGCAGGCACGCAGAACCGTAATCCCGTCGGCACCGGGCCGTTCAAATTCGTCGAATGGTCTTCGGGCGACCGGATCATCGTGGAAAAGAACCCCGACTACTGGAACGCGGATGAAATCAACCTTGATAAGGTGACCTTCCGCATTCTGCCCGACACGCAGACGCGTTTTGCATCGCTCCGCTCGGGTGAGGTGGACGTGATGTGGACCGACCGTGGCCCGTCGATCAACGAGGCCAAGGAAGACAAGAACCTTGTCACGCTGGTGTCCGAAGGGGCAGGGGCGGCCGTCAACCTGTTGAACGGTAAGAAAGAACCGCTGTCGAACGACAATCTGCGCAAAGCTTTGGCCCATGCCTGGAACCAAGATGCGCTGACCAAGATTTCGTGGCAGAACACGCGTCCTTCGGTCAAACACCCGCTTGGGCCGGCAAAGGACTGTGGCGACGCGAACTATCGCGACTTTGATATCGCCAAGGCCAAGGAATACGTTCAGGCCTATCTGGATGAGACCGGCAAGACCGAAGTGCCGACCATCGTGATGATCCACACCACCACGCCGCGTGGTCGTGAATTGGGCGAGATCTATCAGCAGACGGCCAAGGCCGCGGGCATCAATCTGGAACTGCAGCCCGTCGACCAGTCGACGCTGGTGAAGCGCGTCTTTACCAACGACTTCGACATCTCGGGCTGGCGGATTGCGGATGGCGCCGACATGGGGCCGCAGCTGTTCGCTTATGCGATGCCCGGGTCGTCCTACAACCTGACCGGCTTTGATGATCCGAAACTGTCCGAGGTCGCGCAGCAGATGCGTGTTGCCCCAACGATGGAAGAGCGTCTGGAGCTTCAGTGCCAGATGGTCGAGATCATGAACGATGACGGTGGCATCCTCTATCGCGGGGGCGGTCGTTACCACGCCTTCACGACGCCGCGCGTCAAAGGTGTTCCGGCCCCTTATCGCGGTGTGGTCGATGTGACCCGCGCGTGGATCGACGAACAATCCTGATCTGAAATGGGCCTCGGCACGGGTGGTGCCTGTGCCGGGGCCCTGAACCTTGTCCGGTCAACGCATACCGGAGCGAGGCGGAGGGCACATGCGCTATTTACTTTACAGGCTTCGACGTCTGGGCATCGTTCTGCTGGCCGTTACGTTTCTTACCTTTCTGCTGGTGAACGTCCTTCCGGGGGACGTGGCCTATGAAATGGCTGGGATGGATTCCTCGGAAGAGGAAGTTCAGGAAATCCGCGAAGAACTGGGGCTGAACCGGCCGGTCGTCGTGCGCTATTTCGAATGGGTCGGTGGCGTCTTTACTGGCGACTGGGGCACATCCTACATCAACAGCGAAGACGTGTGGGACGCCGTGACAGACCGTTTCCCTGTGTCGTTCGAATTGATGATCCTCGCCCAGATGATCGCGCTGGCGATGGCTATTCCTGCTGGCATGGCATCGGCCTTCCGACCGAACGGGCGGGCTGACCGGGTGATCGGGGCGTTGGCCTTTGCGTCGGTGTCGATGCCGTCGTTCATGACCGCGATCCTGTTGATTTTCATCTTTGCGCTTGGCCTCGGCTGGTTGCCCGCTACGGGTTATGAGCCGTTGTCGGCTGGCCTTTGGGCGAACCTCAAACCGATGATCCTGCCCGCGCTGTCGCTGGCGCTGGTCGAATGGACCATCCTGATGCGCACCCTACGGGCGGAAATGATTTCGGTCCTGCAGGAAAACTACATCGCGCTGGCTCGCGCCAAGGGGATGAGCAACCTGCGCATCCTTTGGGTTCATGCGCTGCGCCCGTCGTCCTTTTCGATGATTACCCTGCTGGGTCTACAGGTTGCGCGTCTTCTGGGCGGCACGATCATTATCGAGCAGATCTTCGGCATCCCCGGGGTGGGGCGGCTGTTGATCCATGCGGTCTACACCCGCGATTTCATTGTTATTCAGGGCTGTGTGACCTTCTTCGCGCTGGCCTTCGTAACCGCGAACTTCTTGGTCGACATCGCCTATGCCTATCTTGACCCGCGTGTCAGAACGGAAGGATCCCATGGCTGATCTGACGTCTTCCGGCCAGCAACAGGCCGAACCGAAAAAGCCCGAGATCGACATGAATGCGCTGGCGATTGCGATGCACAAACGCTCGCGTCGGTTTGGGCTGTATTTCTGGATCCCGATGGTCTGGCTGATCATTGTCGCCATCGCCTGTATCTTTGCGCCCTTCTGGGGGCTGCCGCCGGCGGACGAAATCGATTGGGCCTATATCCAGTCGCCGCCCGTCGAAGGGCACCCCTTGGGTACCGACAACCTTGGCCGCGATTTGCTGTCCCGCATCATCTGGGGCGGGCGTGTATCGCTGACCGTTGGCTTTGCCGCGCCATTCATCGGCGTCGGTCTAGGGATGATCCTTGGCATGATCGCGGGCTATTACCGCGGCTGGGCGGACGAGGTCATCGGCATCGCCATCGACGCTTGGCTGGCCATTCCGGGGCTTGTGGTTCTGCTGCTCTTCTCGGTCGTGTTCGGCGGGTCGCTTTTCATGGTGTGTCTGTCGCTGGGGCTGTTGTTCATCCCCACAGCTGCGCGGATCACGCGGGCGGCGACGCTGAACTATGCAGGCCGGGAATTCGTGCTGGCGGCCAAGGCCATGGGCGCGTCCGATTTCCGCATCCTGCGCAAAGAGGTCTTTCCCAACATAATCTGGCCGCTGATCGCCTTTATCCTGATCGACATCCCGATCGCCATCGTGATCGAAGGTGCGCTGTCCTTCCTTGGGTTGTCAGTCAAGGCACCGACCCCCAGCTGGGGCGGCATCATCGCCGAAGGACGCGAAGTGCTGTCCACGATGCCGCATATCGCGATGTATCCGACGCTGGTGATGTTCGTGACGGTTCTCAGCTTCAACCTTGTGGGCGATGCCATCCGGCGGCGTCTGGCAGACGTGCGCGAAGGCGCGATTTAAGGGGGCGATGATGGGCGAGATTATTCTGGACGTACGCGATCAGCGGACCTCTTTCGCGACGGGGCGGGGCATGCTGGCGGCCGTGGATGGCGTGAACTTTACGCTGGAACGGGGCAAAACCTTGGGCGTCGTCGGCGAGTCCGGGTCGGGCAAATCGGTGTTGTCCCGGTCGATCATGCGGCTGTTGCCCGGCAACGCCGTGGTACCGGGCACGAGCAAGGTCATCCTGAACGGACGCGACCTGACAAAACTCAGCGAAGGAGAGCTGCGTCGTCTGCGTGGCCCGGAAATGGCGATCGTGTTTCAGGATCCCATGACGTCGCTGAACCCGGTGCTGACCATCGGTAAGCAGATCATGGAAGTGCTGATGTTCCACATGGGCATGAAGAAGGCCCCGGCCAAGGCCAAGGCGATCGAGCTGCTGCGCGCGGTCGGCCTGCCACAGCCGGATGTGCGGGTGGATCAATACCCGCATCAGCTGTCGGGCGGCATGCGCCAGCGTGTGGCCATCGCCATCGCCATCGCCTGTGAGCCTGACCTGCTGATCGCAGACGAACCCACCACCGCGCTGGACGTCACCGTTCAGGCGGAAATCCTAGACCTGCTGCAGCGTATGGTGCGCGAACGGAACATGGCGATGATCCTGATCACCCACGACATGGGTGTGGTCGCGGGTCGATGTGACGACGTGGCTGTGATGTATGCCGGACGGATCGTCGAACAGGCCCCGGTGCGGGATCTGTTTCACAACACCCGTATGCCCTATACGGCGGCGCTGCTGTCATCGATCCCAAAGGTCACCGACCCGCCGCATCGTAAGCTGGACGCCATTGATGGCCGTCCGCCCGATCTGATCAACCCGCCGCCCGGCTGCCCCTTTGCGCCGCGCTGCAAATTTGCCGACGCGGCCTGTGATCAGGGCAAGCCGTCGCTGGATGGGGCGGGGCGGCATCTATACGCCTGCGTCCACCCCTTGGGTAAGGAGGTCGCCGCATGAACGCGCCACAGTCTGAGACGGCCTTTCTGGATATCGATGGTCTAAGCGTCGAATACCCGCTGCAGGGCGGGCGCAAGGTCTATGCGGTCACCGATTTCACGGCCCATGTAAAAAAGGGCGAAACCCTTGGTCTGGTCGGGGAATCCGGTTGCGGCAAATCTTCGGCCGCGCGGGCGGTGATGCAATTGCCGCGACCCACACGGGGTGCCGTTCGGCTGGACGGGCAAGAGTTGACGGGGCTGAAGGGCCGCGCGCTGCAACAGGCGCGGCGGCGGTTCCAGATGATCTTTCAGGATCCGATCGCATCGCTGAACCCGCGCATGACCATCCGCGATATCGTCGCCGCACCTTTGGAAATCGCAGGCATCGGCACCCCGGCGGATCGTACCAAACGCGTCGCCGAGATGCTGGAAAAGGTCGGGCTGAACGCCGAACAGGCGATGGAACGTCGCCCGCATGAATTCTCGGGCGGGCAGTGTCAGCGGATTTCGATCGCCCGCGCGTTGATCCTAGAGCCTGACCTGCTGGTCTGTGACGAAGCGGTCTCGGCCCTCGATGTGTCGGTTCAGGCGCAGGTGCTGAACCTTCTGGAAGAGCTGAAGAAAGAGCTGGGGCTGACCATGCTTTTCATCAGCCACGATCTGGCGGTGGTGAAACACGTCAGCGACCGGGTCGCCGTGATGTATCTGGGGCGCCTGTGCGAACTGGCCGACGCGGAAACGATCTATCGGAACCCGGTGCACCCCTATACCCGCACGCTTTTGTCGGCGGTGCCAGAGCCTGATCCAGACGCGCCGCCGCACCAGATGAACCTTGTTTCGGGCGAATTGCCGTCGCCGGTGAACCCGCCGTCGGGCTGTCCGTTCCGCACTCGCTGTCCCCGTGCCAGCGACCAATGCGCCGCGGAAATGCCCGCACTGGCGGAACGCGCGCCGGGCCATTTCGCGGCCTGCCATCACCCACACGACTAGGCGCCTGCAATCCTGTTGCCTAAAATATCCCCGCCTGAGGCATTCCCGGCCCTGCAACTTGCGGGCCCCGTGACCCCTTGCATTCATTTGCAAAAGGCCCGAACCAAGGGGGGACGAACAAGGACTGCCCTGCATATGACCGATATACCCAAGACTGACCTGTCTAAGCTGCTGGATGTTGAGCAGATCGAAGACAACTTTTTCCGCGGCTGCGAAACCCCCGGTGGGAAGGGCAGGATGTTCGGCGGGCAGGTGTTGGGTCAGGCGCTGGTGGCGGCCACCCGCACGGTCGAAGGCAAGGTAAACCATTCTCTGCACGGCTATTTCATGCGGCCTGGGGATGCGACGAAACCGGTGCTGTACCGTGTAGAACGAGACATGGACGGCAATTCCTTTGCGACCCGTCGCGTGATCGCGATCCAGTCGGGCCAGCCGATCCTGAACCTTGCAGCATCATTCCAAGTGCAGGAAGAGGGCTTTCACCATACGCAGCAGATGCCCGACGATATTCCTGGGCCAGAAGACTTGGCCAATGAAACGGAATTGGCCGAGCAATACGCCGACAAACTGCCCGAACAATACCTCCAGTTTGCGCGGTGGGACCGGCCGATCGAAATCCGCCCCTGCAGCTTGATGTCGCCCTTCGATACCTCGCCCAAGACGGGGCCCAGCTATCGCTGGATCAAGGTCAAGACACCGATGTCGGACGATCTGGGGCTGCATCGTGCAGCACTTGTCTATGCCTCTGACATGGGGCTGATCGGCGCCGCTCTTGCGGTGCATGGGGTCGGCTTTTTCACCGAAGGCATGCGCGTCGCATCGCTGGACCATTCGATGTGGATCCATGAAGGTCTGCGAGTGGATGAATGGTTGCTGTTCGAAATGGAAAGCTCGTGGACCGGAGGAGGTCGTGGCCTGACGCGCGGACGCTTTTACACCCGCGATGGCAAGATGGTCGCCTCTTGCGCGCAGGAAGGCATGACCCGGCGGAAGATCAGTAAGTAAGGCCTAAGGCCCTATGTCCGCTCCGCTAGCGGCGGCCACAAGATCGTAAAAAACGCCCGGCCGGCAGGTCGGGCGTTTTGTCGTTCTGTGTTCACTTGCTTGGGGGCCGGAGAGTGTGAGAGGGGCTACCCTACCGCCCAGCCCTCAGGCCCGGTTTGCCGCCGCGTCGATGCCGTCCAGCACCTGTTCATAGACCTCGCGCGGGAAGTTGTGGCCCATGCCTTCGATTTCGAACAGCTCTGCCGTGGGGCAATTTTCGGCCGTGTCGCGACCGCCTTCGACGCGGACCAGCGGATCGTCGACGCCGTGGATGACCGACACGGGCATTTTCAGCTGCTGAAGCTCTGCCCGGCGGTCACGCGTGGCAAGGATCGCGGCGTATTGGCGGGCGAATCCGGTGGGGTGGATCGACCGATCCAGATCAGCTTCGGCCGACGCACGCAGCTCTTCCTCGGGGATCGGGTAGGCAGGCGATCCGATGACCTTGTCCGTTTCGATCCGCGACTGGATTGCGCCTTCGCGGTCGACCGTCGCATCGGGGCGCGGGCGGGTCAGCGCGGCCGAGGCTTCGTCCGTTGCCTTGGGCAGGTCCGGGTTGCCGGTGTTGGACATGACAGAAGTCATCGACAGCACCTTATGCGGGTGTTCGATGGCCATCAGTTGCACGATCATGCCCCCCATTGAGAACCCGCAGATATGCGCTGCGTCGATGCCAAGATGATCCAGCAGGGCGGCGCTGTCCGCGGCCATGTCAGACAGGGTAAAGGGCACGTCCGGCGTCTGACCTGCGGCCTTCTGCATCAAGATCGCCTTGAAATCGGGGATGCCGTGTTCGGTGAACTTCTGGCTTAGGCCGATATCGCGGTTGTCCATCTTGATCACGCGGTATCCGCGGTCCACCAACATGGCGACGAAATCGTCCTTCCAGCGGGTGCTTTGCGTGCCGACGCCCGAAATCAGAAGAATCGGTTTGCCGTCGTCGGGTCCGATCACGTCGTACCAGATGTCGATTCCGTTTACCTTGGCGATGGTCATGTCTTGGTCTCCTCCCTCGGCGGCAAATCAGGCCGCGCCGCGCAGCGTAGAGCCTTCGTGCGGGGGGCAAAAGAGCGAAAAAGACGTTTGCGAAATAATATTTCGCATTGGCTTTGCTGTGTGTGCCTGTTTATAAATTCCAAGAATTTGAAAGGTGGGTATGGAAATGGCGCAATCAGATCTGGACGTGATCATCATCGGGGCAGGGCTGTCTGGGATCGGCGTGGCGCGCTATCTCAAGGTGGATTGCCCCGACAAAAGCTTTGCCATTCTGGAAACGAAACCGCGCATGGGCGGGACGTGGGACCTGTTTCGATACCCCGGTATCCGGTCCGACAGCGACATGCACACCATGGGATATGCGTTCAAGCCGTGGAAAGACGCCAAGGCCATCGCCGATGGGCCGTCAATCTTGTCGTATGTGAAGGAAACGGCGCAGGACTACGGGATCGACGATCACATCCGGTACGAACACAAAGTTCTGCGGGCCGATTATTCGACCGCGGATCAGATGTGGGCCCTGACCATCGACCATCAGGGCCAGGAAAAGACGATGACCGCGCGCTTTGTGCTGTCGTGCTCGGGCTATTACAAACACACCGAAGGATATCTTCCCGAGTTTCCGGGGTATGATGATTACAAGGGCACTTTGGTGCACCCTCAGTTCTGGCCCGAAGATCTTGATTATACGGGCAAGAAGATCGTCATCATCGGCTCTGGCGCGACAGCGGTGACCCTGACGCCCACCTTGGCGGAAAAGGCAGAACATGTCTGGCAGGTGCAGCGCACGCCGACCTATGTGCTGAACCGTCCGGCTAAGGATCGCATCGGCAATGTGCTGAAGACGATCTTTCCCGGTCGCTTAGGATATTGGCTGACCCGGTGGAAGGTGATCTGGGCCGGTCGTCTGCGCCGCAAGAAATTCATGAATGACATCAAGGGCGTCAAGCGCTGGCTGATCGGTCAAGTCGGCAAAGAGCTGCGCGATGATGTGCCTGACTGGCAGGACCATTTCACGCCGCCCTATTGGCCGGGGCAGCAGCGGATCTGCGTGGTGCCGGATGGCGATATGTTCGACGCGCTGCGGCAGAAAAAGGCCACTATGGTCACCGGAGAGATCGAGACATTCACCACGACTGGCCTGCGCATGACTGACGGGACAGAGCTTGAGGCCGACATCATCATCACCGCCACGGGGCTTGTGCTGGAAACGCTTGGCGGCGCGCGATTTGCCGTCGACGGGCAAGAGGTCGAGCCGGGTAAGCTGTTGGTCTACAAGGGGTTCATGTATTCGAACGTCCCGAACCTAATCTATGTGACGGGCTACACGAACGCGTCTTGGACGCTGAAGGTCGATCTGGTGGCGGAATATGCCATGCGATTGCTGAAACACATGGATGCGACTGGTGCGACGCAGGTCGTGCCGCGTGCTGGATCGGAGGACTTCGCGACGATTTCGACGGCGATCAAATTCACCAGCGGGTATTTCCTGCGGGTCAAAGACCGTCTGCCCAAGCATGGCACGGCCTTTCCATGGGTGCACGAGCAGGAATACTTTTGGGATCGTAAGACGTTGAAACGCGGCGCGGTGGACGACGGATCGCTGGAATTTTCCAAGGGCGCAGCGGTTGAATTTCCGCCGGAACAGCGCGCATCGGATCAGGTCGACATCGCGGCCGAATAGGTCAGTCGATCATCCCATGCGCCAGAACGTCGGAATACAGACGCACCGCAGTGTCGCGGTCGGGCCGGTGCTCGGCCCAGACCCGGAAGTCGTAGGCCGAGTTCAGCGAGGCGAACAGGCAATGCGCCGCGATGGTCGGATCAATCGGGCGGATCGACCCTTCTGTGATGCCATCGGTCAGCATCCCCGCGAACCGCTGCGTGATCCGGTCAGACCGCGTCAGGATCGGGGTCCGCAACTCTGTCGGCAGGGCCATCAGGGCGGTGACGCGCAGCAGGGGAAAGACCGCTTCGAACTGCACGTTGGTCAGCGCGTGGGTGGCCGCGGTGATGCGGTCCAGCCATGTGCCGTCCAACGCCATGGCGGCGCGTTGGGTCAGGCTGATGCGCGTGTAGGATCGGTCAAAGCAATCGGTGACCAGATCGTCCTTGCCGTCCAGATGGTGGTAGAACGACCCCTTGGACAGGTTCAGATGCGCCGCGATCCGTTCCACCGACGCGCCGCGATACCCGCGCTCGTTCAGCGTGATCGTGGCCGCGCGCAGGTAAGTGTCGTGATTGATTTCGTCCGTGTCGGTGGTGCTGCTGGGCACCTGCAGCGGCTGCGAATGGCCCGTCACGCCGTCCGGGGCATAGCCGTTGCGAAACAGCTCCATCATGCGGGCGTGGACGCGCGGGTAATCGGCGACGGAGTACTTGGCGATCCAGACCCGGCACCAGTGCAGCGTATCCAGCAGGATGTGGGTGCGGACCCAATTGCGTGCGCGGCCCTGTGCGGTGTCATTCCCGGAATAAAACCCGACAATCTGTCGGAACATGGCAAGGTAGCTGTCGTAGAGCGTTTGGTTCAAAGGTTCGGCCAGCGACCGCATATCCGACAGGCGGGCAAGGGGGCTGGCGGTGCCGTCGACCTCGGCCCGGTACTGCGCCAAGACTTGCGCCAGCATCTTGTCGATGCGCGCCTCGACCGTTGGTTCCTCTGCGGCCGTCTGGGCCATGGTGCTGATCTGCTCGATCGTGCGTTCCAGCGCGGCCGCGGCGAGGATTTCCTTGCGGCGGAAGTAATAGGTGATCGAGGTGGTGTTCATCCCCACACGGTCCGCCACGCTCACGAAGGTCAGACCACGCAGTCCCCGTTCGTTAATGATCTCGGAGGCAGCGTCCAGAATACGATCCCGTTTGGCGCGAAACCGTTCCGACGTATCGGGCGCGGGGGCGCCCAAGTCCGGCTTGGCCTGCGTGTCGGCGGGGGCGGGCGCGATGGCCGGGGATGGGGCGGTCGGTTGATCCATTCCAATGGGATAGCAAGCAGGGACAGCCCTGTCACGCAATCGAAACGCCGCGTTGCGGCGCAGCTTAACTTGAGGAGGAGTGAGTATGGCTGAGGTGAACACGAGAGGCGCGTCGATCGACATGTCGGGCAAGGTGGCGTTGGTCACCGGTGCGGCGTCCGGAATCGGCAAGGCATCCGCGCTGATGTTTGCGCAGGCGGGCGCGCAGGTCTTGGCCTGTGACCGGAACCCAGAGGTCTCGGCGCTGGCGCAGGAGGGCCGGATCGAGGCGTTCCAGATGGATGCCGGGGCCGAAGCGGACGTTATCGCCGCGCTGGACCGGGCCGAAGAGGTCTTTGGCGGCATCGACGTGATCTTTGCCAACGCGGGCATCACGGGCGGTGTGCGTGACGCATCGGACCACACGCCCGAGATCTGGGCCGAGGTGCTGCGCGTCAACCTGATTGGTCCCGCGCTTTTGATCCAGCATGGCGGGCCGCGCATCGCGGCGCGCGGCGGCGGCGCGATCATCGCCACGGCGTCTGTCGCGGGGATGCGGGCGAACGCGGGGCCGGTGGCCTATAGCGCGTCCAAGGCTGGGGTGATCAACCTTGTGCAGAACGCGGCCTACGCCATGGCAGGCACGGGGGTGCGCGTCAACGCGATCTGCCCGGGATTGGTGGAAACAGAGATGACGCGCCCGATCTACGATTATGCCCGCGCGACAGGGGCCGAAGGAATGCTGGGCGCACGGACCCCCATCCAGCGCGGTGCTGATCCGTCCGAGATTGCGAGCGTTGCGCTGTTCCTTGCGTCGCCCATGGCGTCCTTTGTCACGGGGCAGGCGGTCCCGGCCTGCGGCGGGTTAAGCGCGTCGCATCCGTTCGGCCCGCGCCCCGATCCGGCCGAGGCGGCGAAGGTGATTGCAGAGTATCGGGCGAAGGTCGGGTCCGGGGGGTGATTCTACTGTGCTTCCGTAGATCAATGGGTCTGCCCGACGGTTACGTCGGGCCAAGCTCAGCAGCGCTGAGTTGGTGCAACGACCTCAGCCGCCTAAAGGCAGGTAATCAATCAACTCGAAATGCTTGTCCGTCCGCTCACCGACCAGTGCCAGTGCATCGATGCGGTACGGTTTCCCCAGCCACGGCGAAAGCTCCGGGCGCAGCACCTCGATGACCTCGCCTACCTTTTCGCTGTTCAACCGTCCCGACAAGGTCATGTGGAACCGGAATTCCTCCATCACGTAGGGATAGCCCCAGGCATCCAACAGGGTTTCTTGGCGGGGGCTAAGATTCGCCTGACGTCTGCGCGCCAGCTCTGCCTCGCTCGGCGGGGCGCGGAAGCGGTCCAGGTTCCGCACGCAGGTCGCGGCGAGGGTGGCGAGCGCGTCAGTGTCTCCGACCGGAGTAAGGGCGATGAAGCGGCCGATGCGCGAAAGCTCCAACCCCTCTAACGTTACCGGGGGCAGGGTGGCGCAAAGCAAGCGTGCGGCGTCCAGCAGTGCCCCGGCTTCAGACCCCTCGGCCAGATGGAACGGCGGTTTGATCGTGCCGTGAAACCCGTATTTGCGGGGTGTCGCGGTAATCGCAGCGACATCGACGGGCAGGTCAGGATGTGCAGCAGGAGAGCCTGTCAGCACGTCCCAGCCCAGCCATCGGGCAGTAAAGCCCATCAAGGGCCCCGGCGCCGGGACGTAGTAGATCGCGTAGCGGGAGTAATTCATACGGCTTCTTGGCCCTTGCCGATGTCAGTTTGATGACAGTGTCTGTGCTGTGGTCACGCCAGCCGCCCGAAGCCTTCGATCAACTGTCGCAGCCCAAGGGCCGCGCCGGCAAAGATCGCGAGGAACGTCACCGGGGCCGAGATGGCCAGAACACTGAACGCGCTAAGCCCTTGGCCAACCGTGCAGCCCAAGGCCAGCACAGCGCCAACACCCATGATCGCCGCGCCGATGATCTGTCGGCGCAATTCGCGCGGGTCTTCGCAGGCTTCCCACCGGAAATGCCCCTTCATCAGTGACCCGGCAAAGGCACCAAGGGCGACACCGGTGACAGAGCCGACGGCAAAGGACGGCGCGCGGGCCGAACCCATCATGACGTACAACAACGTTTCGCCCACCGGGGCCGAGAAGCTATGCGACACGGTTTGCAGGTTCTCGAACCCATTGGTCGAGATATAGTAGCTGCCAGCCCAGCCTGTCAGGATCGCCAGCGCCACAAGCGCCGACCAGAAGATCGCCTTGGCGTCTGTCAGGAAGCTGCGCGACGACAGCGCGCCCACCAAGATTAGCAGACCGATGGCCATTCCGATCGATGGCACGGACAGACCTGTCAGATCGCCCAGCCAATGCGCGATGCCGGGGGCCATGTCGCCTGCGGTGACGTCTTCTTGCAGAAAGGTGTTGTTGCGGATCCACGCCAACGGCCCCATCAGCGTGGCCCAAGCCGACACGCCCAGCACCAGCACGATGACAAAGGCGCGCATGTCGCCGCCGCCCAGCCGCGCGATGCAGCCGTAGCCGCAGTTGCCCGCCAGCGCCATGCCATAGCCGAACATCAGCCCACCCAGCACAGAGGCCACGGGCATCCAGCGGATCGACAGGTAATAGGTGGATTGCGCGTCGAACAGCCCGGCCTGCATCAGCCCGAACGCCCCCATGATGGACAGGCCGATGGCCAGTATCCACATGCGCATCCGGTCGGAAGAGCCGCCATAAAGAAGGTCTTCGATCGCGCCCAAGGTGCAAAATCGTCCCAACCGGGCTGCAAGGCCCAGCATCACACCACCAACAAGACCGACCAGGGCAATGGCCCAGTCGTCACCTAGAATGTCCAGCATATCCTCCTCCGGACCGCCCGGGGCCGGGCGTCAGCGCGTCAGTCTTCGGCGCCGCAGAACATCTCGTACACGAGTTCCAGAGTACGCCGTGGGCGGTCATCCGCAAGGCTGTAGTAAATCGCCTTGCCGTCCCGACGGGGCACCACAAGACCTTCTAGCCGCAGCCGCGACAGTTGTTGCGACACCGCCGCTTGACGGGCCGACAGCAATTCTTCCAGTTCCGTTACCGACTTTTCGCCCGTCACCAGATGGCACAGGATCATCATCCGGCCTTCGTGGCTGAGGGCTTTGAGGAAGTTCGCGGCTTCGGTCGCCTTGTCGGCGATGGCGTCCATTTCTGCATCCGTGATGTCGGCGCTAAGGCGCGGCAGCACAGAGGCGGCGTTCGGATCGGTCTGAAGAGCTTGTTCGGAGGTCATGATGAATATCTGCTGTTTTGCAATTTAGTTAATTCGTCGCGTCGTCTGGGGCAACCTGCGTGGATGCCGCAGGGTCAAATCCGGCGCGTTCCGTTGCCAATTTCTCGATCACTGCCCAGAAAAAGTCCTCTCCTGGGTAGCCTTCCAAACGACCGATTTCTTTGCCCTCGTCGTCGATCAGGATGAAGGTCGGGGTGAAACGGGCCGGGTAGGCATAGCTTACGCCTTCGGGCGCGCCATCGTGCAGATCGGCGCGGCGCAACGGGGCGAATTGGCCGATCGCACTTTTGGGATAGATCGGGGCAATCGTCTTGTCCCACGCGGCGCAATAGGCGCAGCCGGGCTGTTCCACCATCACCAACTCAACCGCCCAAGCGGGTAGGGCAGCGCAGGCTGCGACAGCTACAGCGGCAAGGTGTCGGCGCATGGCGGGTATCCGATTGACTGCAATGGTATACAATACTTAATATGAATGTGTGAATTTTTCAAGCGGGGGGAGTACATGCTTGAGACCACCTATGCGGGTGCGCTGCTGGCGGGGCTGCTAAGCTTTTTCACCCCATGCATCCTGCCGATGGTTCCATTCTACCTATGTTACATGGCCGGATTGTCCATGAACGAATTGCGCGGATCGGATGATATTCCGCCGGGTGCGCAAAAACGGCTGGTGCTGTCCGCAATTTTCTTCGCGCTTGGCGTGACCACGATCTTCGTGCTTCTGGGGCTGGGGGCGACCGCTTTGGGTCAGGCCTTCGCGCAGTGGAAAACGCCGCTGTCCTATGTCGCGGCGGCGGTTCTGTTTATCTTCGGCCTGCACTTCTTGGGCGTCGTGCGCATCCCGATCCTGTATCGCGAGGCGCGGATCGAATCGACGGCAGAGCCCACCACCGTGGTGGGCGCCTATGTCATGGGTCTGGCCTTCGGCTTTGGCTGGACGCCTTGCGTCGGCCCCGCCTTGGCGGCCATCCTGATGGTGGCCAGCGGCATGGGCGATCTTTGGCGGGGTGGCTTGCTGTTGCTGGTCTACGGCGTCGGCATGACCGCGCCTTTCATCGTGGCGGCGCTGTTCGCGAAACCGTTCCTGGGCTGGATGAGCCGGAACCGCAAATATCTGGGCTACGTCGAGAAGGTGATGGGCGTCATGCTGATCGTCTTTGCCATCCTGATCGCCACCAATTCCATCAACCGGATTGCGGACCTGATGATCCGCATGTTCCCCGGTTTCACCAATCTTGGGTAAGGAGTTTGCCATGAAACACCTGTTTGTTGCTGCGCTGATGGGGGCCCTGGCCGTGGCCCTGCCGTTGTCCGCAGCCGAGATGGGCGATGACGGTCTGCACAAGGCGGACTGGATGAAGGACACCTTCAAGGACCTGCGCGAAGACCTGGAAGAGGCCAGCGCCGAGGGCAAGCGCCTGATGGTCATCATCGAACAGCGCGGCTGCATCTACTGCAAAAAGATGCACGAAGAAGTCTTTCCGCAGCCCGAAGTGGCCTCGCTTCTGAACGACGATTATTTCGTGGTGCAGCTGAACATGTTTGGCGATGTGGAGATCACCGATTTCGACGGCGAATCCCTGACCGAGAAAGAGGCCATGGCCAAGTGGGGCGTGCTGTTCACGCCCACGATGATGTTCTTCCCCGAAGAGGTCGAAGAGGGCGTTCCCGCCAATCGTGCTGCGATTGCGACAATGCCCGGCGCCTTCGGCAAGTTCACGACCGTAAACCTGCTTCAATGGGTTTTAGACCATGGATATGAAGGGGATGAGCCGTTTCAGAAGTACCACGCGCGGATGCTGGAAACGCAGATGCAGCAGTGACGCAGCGCAGCAATTTTCGCGGCGGCGCAGCAAAGTTATTCATAAATGCACGATTGTGAATTTATGATTGCGTAAACACAAACGGTCTACTACGGTATTCAGGCCAATCGATGCCAAATCGACAAGCTAGGGGAGGAGACATGAGGCATTTCAAAAGCACTCTGGCGGTGCTGGTTCTTACAGCCAGTTCTGCCGCAGCGGAAGAGGTCGCACCTGCCGATGTCGTCTTTGACGAATACGGCGCGGTCGAAGCTTCGCTGACGGGCGTTCCGGGCAATCCGGAGGAGGGCGCCAACGTCGTGTCCAGCAAGAAGATCGGGAACTGCGTGGCCTGCCATGCAATCGCCCAGCTGGAAGATGTTCCGTTTCAGGGCGAAGTCGGCCCTGAGCTGACCTGGACGGGTGAATCCCGGACCGAGGCAGAATTGCGCGGAATCCTGACGAATTCGAAGATGACGTTCGAAGGCACGATCATGCCTGCGTACTACAAGACCACGGGCTTCATCCGCCCGGGCGAAGGCTTCACTAAGAAGCCTGCGCAAGAACCGCTGCCGCCGCTTCTGACGGCGCAGCAGATCGAAGACACCATCGCATTCCTGATGACGCTGAAAGATCAGTGATCAGGGTCTGTTGAGGAGAATGACATGAGCATTACACGACGCGACACTCTGGCCCTTGGCCTGGGCGCTGCGGCCCTGACGGTTCTGCCGTTCCGCGTGAACGCAGCCGCCGAAGACGCCATCGCAGCCTTTACCGGCGGCGCAGATGTGGCTGACAGCGGTGTTGACCTGACGGCTCCGGAAATCGCCGAAAACGGCAACACGGTTCCGATCTCGGTTTCGGCCGAGGGCGCATCCGCCATCATGGTTCTGGCGACCGGCAACCCGACCCCGGGTGTGGCCACGTTCAACTATGGCGAACTGGCAGGGTCCACTGCTGCATCCACCCGTATCCGTCTGGCCGGCACTCAGGACGTTGTCGCCATCGCAAAGATGGCCGACGGTTCGTTCGCCCGCGCATCCAAGACGGTCAAAGTCACCATCGGCGGCTGCGGCGGCTGATCCAGAGATAGAGGAGAGATACTATGGCTGAAGGTGTAAAACCGCGCGTCAAAGCGCCTAAATCCGCCTCTGCTGGTGAAGTTGTCACCATCAAGACGCTGATTTCCCACCCGATGGAATCTGGCCAGCGCAAAGACAGCGATGGCAACAAGATCCCGCGTTCGATCATCAACCGCTTCACGACGGAATTTAACGGCACCATGGTGCTGGACGTCACGCTGGAGCCTGCGATTTCGACCAACCCGTACTTTGAATTCGACGCCAAGGTTCCCGAAGCGGGCGACTTCAAGTTCACCTGGTACGACGATGACGGCGACGTCTACGAAGACACCAAATCGGTCGCAATGGCCTAAGGAAAACCGGTCGGGCCAATCATGGTTCGTCCGGGCACCAGCTAGGGGAGGAGATATAATGCGAGGTATCGCAACATCTTGGTCGGCACTGGCCATCGCTGGGGCGCTGGCCCTCGGGACTGGCGCAGCACTTGCTGACGAAGAGGCGGATCTGGTCATCAACGGGGAAACCGAAATGACTGTTCGCACGGACGCACCGGCGCATCTGGAAGGCGCGCTTGACACGATCTATTCGGGTTGGGTGTTCCGGAACGACGACACGCAGGCCATGCAGGCCGACGATTTCGACAATCCGGGCATGATCTTCGTGGATCAGGCCATGGACACATGGAACGCGGTCGACGGTTCTGAAGGCAAAAGCTGTGCATCGTGCCACGACGGCCCGGAAAGCATGGCGGGCGTGCGCGCATCCTATCCCAAGTGGAACGCGGATGCGGGCGAAGTGCGCACCGTTTGGCAGCAGGTGAACTCCTGCCGCGAAGAGCGGATGGGCGCAGAGCCGTGGAAAATCACCGGTGGTGACATGGCGGCCATGGAAGCGCTGATCGCGGTTCAATCGCGTGGCATGCCTGTGAACGTGGCCACCGATGGTCCGGGTGCAGAGACCTGGGAAAAGGGTAAAGAGATTTACTACACCCGCTATGGTCAATTGGAGCTGAGCTGCGCGAATTGCCACGAAGACAACTATGGCAACTACATCCGCGCAGACCACCTGAGCCAAGGCCAGATCAACGGCTTCCCGACCTACCGTCTGAAGAACGCCAAGCTGAACTCGGTTCAGGCGCGTTTCGAAGGCTGTATCCGGGACACCCGCGCAGAGCCTTTCAAACCCGGCAGCCCCGAGTTTGTAGCGCTTGAAATGTATGTCGCATCGCGCGGCAACGGTCTGTCGGTCGAAGGTCCGTCCGTCCGTAACTAATCGCTGAACCCCGCGTGGCATTTGCTCACGCGGGGTTTTCTTCTTCTAACCAATTCACACATGTGAATATGTAAGCTAATTGAGAGACTTGCCGAATGATCTCACGTCGCGATTTTCTTCAGGTGTCGATGGCCACGGCTGCGCTTTATGGCGCGTCGGGCTTTGGCAATTGGGCCCGTGTTGCTGCGCAGCAGGCGCTGACGCAGGACCAGCTTCTTGAGTTCGAGACGTTTGGAAATGTCTCGTTGATCCACGTCACCGATATCCACGCGCAGCTAAAGCCGATCTATTTCCGTGAACCGTCGATCAACCTTGGTGTCGGTGACAACAAGGGGGAAGTGCCGCACCTGACCGGCGCGGAATTCCGCCTGCGGTACGGCATCGCCGACGGCTCTCCTTCGCATTACGCGCTGTCGTCGGGCGATTTCGCATCGCTGGCCGCAGAATATGGCCGCGTCGGTGGTCTGGACCGTGTGGCGACCGTGATCAATTCGATCCGTGCGGATCGGCCTGATGCGCTGCTGCTGGACGGCGGCGACACGTGGCATGGGTCCTACACCTGCTATCACACCGAAGGTCAGGACATGGTCAACGTGATGAACGCGTTGAAGCCCGATGCCATGACCTTCCATTGGGAATTCACTCTCGGCTCCGGCCGGGTCGAGGAGCTGGTGAACGGCCTTCCCTTCGCTGCCCTCGGGCAGAATATCTTTGATGCCGAATGGGATGAGCCCGCGGAATTGTTCAAGCCTTATGAGTGGTTTGAGCGAGGCGGGGCCAAGATCGCCGTGATCGGTCAGGCCTTCCCCTACATGCCCATCGCCAACCCCGGCTGGATGTTCCCTGAATACAGCTTTGGTATCCGCGACGAAAACATGCAGGCCATGGTCGACGAGGTCCGCGCGCAGGGTGCTGATCTGGTTGTCTGCCTCAGCCACAACGGCTTTGACGTGGATAAATCCATGGCGGGCAAGGTCACCGGCATCGACGTGATCCTGTCGGGTCACACCCATGATGCGTTGCCCGAGCCTGTTCAGGTCGGCAACACGTTCATTATCGCCTCTGGTTCGAACGGTAAGTTTGTCTCCCGCGTCGATCTGGATGTGCGCGATGGCAAAATGATGGGCATCCGCCACAAGCTGATCCCGATCTTCTCGGATGTGATCACGCCGGATGCGGATGTGGCCCGTCTGATCGACGAACAGCGCGCGCCTTATGCCGATACGCTGGCGGATGTTCTGGGCCAGACGGACAGCACGCTCTATCGCCGCGGCAACTTTAACGGGTCGTGGGACGACCTGATCTGTGACGCGCTGCTGTCGGAGCGCGACGCGCAGATCGCGATGTCGCCGGGCGTGCGTTGGGGGCCGTCGCTGGTGCCGGGTGACGACATCACCCGCGAAGACCTGTGGAACGTGACGTCGATGTCCTATCCGAACGCCTATCGCACGGAAATGACTGGCGAATTCATCAAGGTGATCCTTGAGGACGTGGCCGACAACATCTTTAACCCCGACCCCTATTACCAGCAGGGCGGCGACATGGTCCGCATCGGTGGCATGGCCTACGCGATCGACATCTCTAAACCGCAGGGCAGCCGGATTTCCGACATGACCCTGATCGACAGCGGAGAGCTGATCGACCCGTCCAAGACCTACACGGTCGCAGGCTGGGCCAGCGTGAACGAGGGCACCGAAGGCCCGCCGATCTGGGACGTGGTCGAAGCGCATATCAAGAAAATGGGCACTGTGACGGTTGGCGAAAACAACAACGTCAAAGTGACCGGGATGTAAGGCTGCCTTGGGCGGCATCGAAACAAGAAACCAGGAGGACAGGCAGATGAGCCAAGACTTCGAAAACAAGGCGACGTCGCGTCGTGGGTTCCTGAAAGGGGCCGCGGGCGGGGCAGGGGCGGCTGTTCTGGGCGCTGGTGGCGCACAGGCGGCCAGCCATGGTCCCGACCCGCTGATCGTGAACAAACAGGAATGGGCCCAGGGGCTTGGCGACGGGGTGGACGAAACGCCCTATGGTCTGCCGATCAAGTACGAAGCAGACGTTATTCGCCGCAACGTGCCTTGGCTGACGGCTGATCCGATCTCCTCGATCAACTTTACGCCGATTCACGCGCTGGATGGCACGATCACCCCGCAGGGCTGCGCGTTTGAACGCCACCATTCGGGCGCGATCGAGCTGCGGAAAGAAGATTATCGCCTGATGATCAACGGCTTGGTCGATACGCCGCTGGTCTTCACCTATGCCGATCTGGAACGTTTCCCGCGCGAAAACCGCGTGTATTTCTGCGAATGCGCGGCAAATACTGGCATGGAATGGGCGGGCGCGCAGCTGAACGGTGCGCAGTTCACCCATGGCATGATCCACAACATGGAATATTCCGGCATCCCGCTGCGGACTCTGCTGGAAGAGGCCGGTCTGGATGCTGCGGGCGATCTGGCGGACAAATGGGTCTATGTCGAAGGCGCGGATGCATCGTCGAACGGGCGGTCGATCCCGATGGAAAAGGCGCTGGACGACGTTCTGGTGGCCTTCAAGGCCAACGGCGAAGCGCTGCGTATGGAACATGGCTATCCCGTGCGTCTGGTCGTTCCCGGTTGGGAAGGCAACATGTGGGTCAAATGGCTGCGCCGGATCGAGGTGACCGAAGGCCCGATCGAAAGCCGGGAAGAGACCTCCAAGTACACCGACACGTTGGAAGACGGCACGTCGCGCAAATGGACGTGGGTTATGGATGCGAAATCCGTCGTCACCTCGCCGAGCCCGCAATCGCCGATCACACACGGCAAAGGCCCGCTGGTCATCACCGGTCTGGCGTGGTCCGGTCGTGGTGCGATCACCCGTGTGGACGTGTCCAAGGATGGCGGCATGACCTGGGAAACCGCGCGTCTGGCCAAAGAGGGCGAGTCCAAGGCGCTGACCCGCTTCTATCTGGACACCACATGGGACGGCGAAGACATGCTGCTTCAATCCCGTGCGATGGATGAAACCGGATACGTCCAGCCGACCAAGGCGATGCTGCGCGAAACCCGCGGCGAAAACTCGGTCTACCACAACAACTGCATCCAGACCTGGCATGTGAAACCCAATGGGGAGGCCGAAAATGTCGAAGTCTCTTAATCTCTACATCGGCGCAGCAGCCGGGACCGCGATCGTTCTGGGTACGGCCTATTTTGGCGCGAACTCGGCAATCCAATATCCGGAAAGCACCATCGCTTATGTCAAGCCAGAGCCTGTCGCTCCGGCAGAAGACATGACCGCAGAAGCCCCCGCGGCGGAAGAGGTTGCGGCAGAACCGACGACCGTAGAAACCGCCGCTGAAGAGGCGCCCGAGACGCTGGAATCCGAGGCGAAAGCCGTGGCCGAAGCCGTCAGCGCACCTGCAGCCACCACCGAAGAGCCCGTCCGCATGGCAGAGGCGCATCAGGCCCAGACCACGGCCACCGATGCGGTCGCGGCTGACAACATGGGCGTTGGCAAGAACTTCGGTCTGGGCCGCGAAGCCCTGCCGGAAGAGATCACTGCATGGAACCTCGACATAATGCCCGACGGGTCGAACCTGCCGGTGGGGTCCGGCGATGTCTGGACCGGGGACGAGGTATTCGCCGAACATTGTGCCGTGTGTCACGGTGACTTTGCCGAAGGGCGCGACAACTGGCCCAAGCTGGCGGGTGGTCAGGGTACTTTGGCCGACAAGGATCCGCTGAAAACGGTTGGCTCTTACTGGCCCTACCTGTCGACGACTTTCGACTATATCCGCCGGTCGATGCCGTTCGGCAATGCACAGTCGCTGTCGGATGACGATGTCTATGCGATCACCGCGTACATCCTGTATTCCAACGACTTGGTCGACGATGATTTCGTTCTGTCGAACGAGACGTTCATGGATGTGGAAATGCCCAACGCCGACGGCTTCATCGTGGATGACCGCGACACGGCCGAGGCGCACTTCTGGACCGAACCCTGCATGGAAAACTGCAAAGACAGCGTCGAGATCACGATGAAGGCCACCGTGCTGGACGTGACGCCGGATGAGGAAGGCGACGAAAACGCCATCGTCGAAGCCAAGGCCGAAGCCACGATGGATTCAGGCAATACCGTTGCCACCGAAGAGCCTGCAGAAGAGGCAGAGCCCGCAGGTGAAGCGGCGGCTGATACTGGCGGCTCGATCGATATGGCGCTGGCGGCGGAAGGCGAGAATGTCTTCAAGAAGTGTAAAGCCTGCCATCAGGTCGGTGACGGCGCCAAGAACCGGACCGGACCTGTGCTGAACGGTGTGGTCGGTGCCCAGATCGCGCATGTCGGGGACTTCAAATACTCCAATGACATGGCAGCCCTTGGTGAAGAGGGTAAGGTCTGGACCGAAGAGGAGCTTTCGGCCTTCCTTGAAAAGCCCAAAGGGTATCTGGCCAAGACCAAGATGTCTTTTGCGGGTCTGAGGAAGGAAGAAGATCGCAAGGCAGTGATCGAGTACCTCAAGACCTTCAATTAAAACTTCAAAGGCGGTGGCTCTCGGGTCACCGCCTTTTTTGTATCTTATTTTCCTGTCCGCCTTCCCCACGGGCGCAACATTTCAAGAGGAACGATGGCAAAAGCTTCTGGTATCTTTCTTCCCGCACTTGGCGGCTCGGCCTTGGTTCTGGGGCTCGCCTACGGTGTCACGACCCGCGATTACCGCGATGATGAACTGACGGTCATGTCGGATCGCGTGTCCCAGATGGAAAGCAGCTTTGATGCGCTTAGCGACAAGGCCGCCGGTGCAGATGCCCTGCAAGCTCGCATTGCAGAGCTAGAAGCCCAGCTTGCCGCCGCGCAAGAGGCCGCCACCGCGCCAGCCGCGTCCGCAGATCAGCCCGTTGCCGAAGAAACGCCAGTGGTTCAGGCCGAAGCCGCCGGATTTGGCGATGCCGAAGCAGGCGCTTCGGTGTTCCGCAAATGCCAGTCCTGCCACTCGGTCGGGGCAGGGGCCGAGGACCGTGTTGGACCACACCTGAACGGCCTGTTCGGGCGTCGCGCCGGGGCGCATGACGGGTTCCGCTATTCCGAAGATATGGCCATGATGGGGGCTGATGGGCTGACCTGGACGCTTGATACGCTGAACGCCTATCTGGAAAACCCCAAGGCGCTGGTGTCGCGGACGCGGATGAATTTCGCGGGTCTGAAGGATGCCGAGGATCGCGCCGACGTGCTGGCGTTCCTGCGTCAGTATTCCGACAACCCCGCCAACATCCCCGAGGCCACGCCCACCGCGATGGCCCCCGAGGTAGAGCTGTCACCCGAGATCCTCGCCATAGTGGGGGACAGGGACTACGGCGAATACCTCGCCTCGGAATGTTCGACGTGCCACCAAAGCTCGGGCGCGGATGATGGTATCCCGTCGATCACTGGCTGGCCCGAAGACGACTTTGTGATCGCCATGCATGCCTACAAGGAAAAGATCAGGCCGCATCCGGTGATGCAGATGATGGCCGGGCGGCTGAGTGACGAAGAAATCGCAGCCCTTGCCGCGTATTTTGCTGAAATTGGGGGCTAACGGGTGGTGCGTCAGGGATCAGATCAAGCCATTGCTGCTGTTTCCCTGAATTGGGGGCTAGGTTTCACGGCCCCTTATTGTCTATGCATAAGATGCGCGGGCAAACCATATTTCCTATTGCTCGCCGGACCTGGTCCGGCCGCCGGATCGGGTGAATTTTCGACATCCGATTTGACGGAGTATTTGAGCACTATGTCCCTGTTCCCCCCAAGCACGCTGGGGTCCGCACTACTGTGTCTGGCCCTCGCGACAGGCGCTATCGCCCAAGATCACCTTGCCACCGACCCAGACGAAATTGCCGCCGAATGCGGTGGTGCCGCCGACGCCGGAGAGCCGATTTTTCAGGCCGAATGTTCCCAGTGTCACAGCCTGTCGGCCGACGCCGCACCGAAACGCGGCCCGCACCTTCAGGAAATCGCTGGCCGCGTGGTCGGCTCGGTCGAAGGATATGACTATTCCGCGGCCCTTCGTCTGCTGAAGGCCAGCGGTAAGATTTGGGAGCGTGAGGACCTGCACGCTTTCCTGACCAACCCGGCGCAGAACATCCCCGGCAACCGTATGGACCACGCCGGTATCACCGATGAACAGACCCGCCGCGATCTGATGACTTACATCCGCATTGCATCCCTTGCGCCGCCGCCCGAACCGGGCACGCTGGTGCTGTCGGACGAGGTTCTGGCGCTGGAAGGTGACCGGGACTACGGCGAATATCTGGGCGGGGAATGTGTCACCTGCCATCAGGAAGACAAGGCAGGGCAGGGCGTCCCGATGATCCACAACATGGATCGCGGGGCGTTTATTTATGCCATGCACGAATATCGTCTGCGCGCGCGGTCCAACGCGGCGATGCAGATGGTTGCGGGCGCGCTTGGTGATGAGGAGATCGCATCGCTTGCCGCTTATTTCACGGCCGAAGGGCCGACTTCAGATGGGAATTAACCCATCGCACACAGGGAGGACATCTAATGTCTGTTAACAGAAGAACTTTCATCGGGACCGGTGCCCTGGCTGCGGCTGCGCTTTCGGCCCCTAAAGTATTTGGTGCAAGCCATGGCAAGCCCAAGGTTGTCGTCATTGGCGGCGGTGCAGGCGGGGCCACGGCTGCGCGGTACATCGCCAAAGATAGCGATGGTCAGATCGACGTCACGCTGATCGAACCGACCCGCAAGTATTACACCTGCTTCTTCTCGAACCTCTATCTGGGCGGCTTCCGCGATATTTCGTCGATCGGGCACACCTATGGCACGCTGGCCAGCGAATACGGCATCAACGTCGTGCACGACTGGGCGGTTGGCGTGGATCGTGACGCGAAAACGGTGGCACTGGCCGGTGGTGGCTCGGTGCCTTATGACCGTCTGATCATCTCTCCCGGTATCGATTTCGTCGAAGGCGCGGTGCCCGGCTGGGACCTGTCGGCCCAGACCAAGATGCCGCACGCCTACAAGGCTGGCACGCAGTCTGAATTGCTCAAGGCGCAGATGGCGGCGATGCCCGAAGGCGGCACCTTCGCCATGATCGCCCCGCCGAACCCCTATCGCTGCCCGCCCGGACCGTACGAGCGTGTGTCGATGGTCGCCCACTATTTGAAAGAAAACAATCCGACGGCCAAGATTCTGGTCGTCGATCCCAAGGCCAAGTTTTCCAAGCAGGGGCTGTTCGAAGAGGGCTGGAACAAGCACTACAGCGGCATGATCGAACGCATCGGTCCGGACTTTGGTGGCGACAAAGTGTCGGTCGATCCCGATGCGATGACCGTTACCATCGACGGCGCGGTCGAAAACGTTGATGTCTGTAACGTGATCCCGGCGATGAAAGCGGGCCACATCTGCGAGGCCGCAGGCCTGACCGATGGCAACTGGGCGCCTGTCGTTCCCGCGACGATGCAATCGCGCATGGATGAAAACATCCACATCCTTGGCGACGCATCCGCGCAGGGCGATATGCCGAAATCCGGCTTCTCGGCCAACTCTCAGGCCAAGGTCGCGGCGATGGCCGTACGTGGCGCGCTGACCGGGTCCAAGGTCTTCCCGGCCAAGTTCTCCAATACCTGCTGGTCGCTGATCGAAACGGACGACGGCGTCAAAGTCGGCGCATCTTACGAGGCGACCGAAGAAAAGATCGCCAAGACGGATGGCTTCATCTCTCAGACCGGCGAAGATGCCGCGCTGCGCAAGGCGACGTATGAGGAGTCGGTCGGCTGGTACGAAGGTATCACGGCGGACATGTTCGGCTGATCGATTGCTGAGCTTTGAAACACAGGCCCCCGCGGGACACCGCGGGGGTCTTTCGTTGTAGCGGCCAGTGGCGCGTCGTCGGGCCACGGGGCGGCGATGCCAATCTTTTGAACAATGCGATTTATGGCTGCCGTGGCCGCCCGGTCGCTGCCCCTCTCGCCAGTGTCATCAAATCGCCGGGCCAGGGGGCGGCCCGGCGATGCGCGGCGGCCTCTGGCCTTGATTCCGCGCATGCAATTGGCGGCGAAGCCGTGCTGCTGAAACAATCTGCTGTGCACATGCATCACACCCCCGGTTTACCGTAAGGTTACAAGATATTCCCCCAGCCCTTGCAGCCCTGCGTTCGCATAACTAAGACTCTGTTAGATCCTGATCGCTAAAGATCAGAAGGGTAGCAGGAGGCGGTCCGGATGAGCGACGTTTACGACAATTACATGAACACCTTGGTGCCGATGGTGGTCGAACAGACCAGCCGCGGTGAACGGGCCTATGACATCTTTTCTCGCCTGCTGAAGGAGCGGATCATTTTCGTCTCCGGTCCGGTGCATGATGGCATGTCCAGCCTGATCGTGGCGCAGTTGCTGCACCTTGAGGCGGAAAACCCGTCTAAAGATATCTCGATGTATATCAACAGCCCCGGCGGTGTCGTCACCTCTGGCCTGTCGATCTACGACACGATGCAATACATCAAACCCAAGGTCGGCACGCTGGTGATCGGCCAGGCGGCGTCGATGGGCTCGCTCCTGCTGGCGGGTGGTGAGGCTGGCATGCGCTACGCCCTGCCCAATGCCGAAGTGATGGTGCACCAGCCTTCTGGTGGCTACCGCGGTCAGGCGACGGACATCATGATTCACGCCCGTCATACCGAGCGTTTGAAAGAGCGTCTGAATAACATCTACGTCAAGCACACCGGTCAGGACTTTGAAACCGTGGTCGATGCGTTGGAACGCGATAACTTCATGACAGCTCAGGAAGCCAAGGACTGGGGCCTGATCGACGAGATCTTTGAAAACCGGCCCAAGGGCGAAGAAGAAGACAAGTAAGTCTCAGATCGGTGACGATCTGTTTATGACTGATTTTTGACATTGTGGATGGTCTGGGGGTGACTTAGGCTATCCACCAAAGCTTTTTCCGGCCCGCGGCCGGATAAATCGACGCAAGCCCCACCCACGGGGCAAGAGGTGTACTATGGCGAACAATTCCAGCGGCGACAGCAAGAACACGCTCTACTGCAGCTTCTGCGGCAAGAGCCAGCACGAGGTCCGCAAACTGATCGCCGGTCCCACGGTGTTCATCTGCGACGAATGTGTTGAGCTGTGTATGGACATCATCCGCGAGGAAACGAAATCCTCCGGTCTGAAATCTTCCGAAGGCGTGCCCACCCCGCAGGAAATCTGCGACGTGCTGGACGATTACGTCATCGGTCAGAAGATCGCGAAACGCGTCCTCTCGGTCGCTGTGCACAACCACTACAAGCGTCTGAACCACGCGGGTAAGTCGGGCGATATCGAACTGGCGAAATCCAACATCCTGCTGATCGGCCCGACGGGTTGCGGCAAGACGCTGCTGGCCCAGACGCTGGCGCGCATTCTGGATGTGCCCTTCACCATGGCCGACGCCACCACCCTGACCGAAGCCGGTTACGTCGGCGAAGACGTGGAAAACATCATTCTCAAGCTGCTTCAGGCGTCCGAATACAACGTCGAAAAGGCACAGCGCGGCATCGTCTACATCGACGAAGTCGATAAGATTACCCGCAAGTCGGAAAACCCGTCGATCACCCGTGACGTTTCGGGTGAAGGCGTTCAGCAGGCTCTGCTGAAGCTGATGGAAGGCACGGTCGCCTCGGTTCCGCCGCAGGGCGGGCGCAAGCATCCGCAGCAGGAATTCCTGCAGGTTGACACGACGAACATCCTGTTCATCTGTGGCGGTGCCTTCGCAGGTCTCGACCGGATCATCGCGCAGCGTGGCAAAGGCTCTGCCATGGGCTTCGGCGCCGAAGTGCGCGACAACGACAACCGTGGCGTGGGCGAGATTTTCCAGGACCTCGAACCCGAGGATCTGCTGAAATTCGGCCTGATTCCTGAATTTGTCGGTCGTCTGCCGGTTCTGGCAACACTGGAAGATCTGGACGAAGACGCGCTGGTCACCATCCTGACCGAACCCAAGAACGCACTGGTCAAACAGTACCAGCGCCTGTTCGAGTTGGAAGACAGCAAGCTGACCTTTACCGAAGACGCGCTGTCGGCGATTGCCAAGCGTGCGATCGAACGCAAGACCGGTGCACGTGGTCTGCGCTCGATCCTCGAAGACATCCTGCTGGACACGATGTTCGAACTGCCGGGCATGGAAAACGTCGAAGAGGTCGTGGTGAACGAAGAGGCTGTGACCTCGGACGCGAACCCGCTGATGATCTACGCCGACGCCAAGAAAGAAGGCGCAACGGCAGGCTAAGGCCAAAGCATATCAACCAAGGTAGGGCGGGGTTTTACCCCGCCTTTTCTGTGCAAAGGGATGAAACGCATGGATATCAAACGCATCCACTCGGGCGGAGAGTTCGAAGGCAAGATCGGCTATTGCCGCGCGGTCGTGGCGGGTGGCTTTGTCCACGTCGCGGGCACCGTCGGGCAGGGTGATGACGTGGTTTCTCAGTGCCGGTCGGCGCTAGAGGTGATTGGTGCGGCGCTGGACAAGGCCGGGTCGTCCATGGCCAAGGTGGTGCGGGTGAACTATTACCTGCCGGACCGCGCCGAATTTGAACCCTGCTGGCCCGTGTTGGCCGAGGCCTTCGGCGACAACCCGCCCGCCGCGACGATGGTGGAATGCGGGTTAATCGACGACAAGTACCGGATCGAGATCGAGGTGACCGCGCTGGCGTAAAGCTGCGCTGTTAGTCTTGTAGCAATAATGGAAATGTAGGCTCGCAGCTCTAGGCTGTCGAAGCCACATTCGTCACAGGGCCCGCCCGACGGATACGTCGGGCTGCGCCGACCCGCCCCCATGGGACGGCGCAATCGCGCCACCCCTCGGGTCGGCGCTGCCCTCATCAAGTCATATACCCTTTGTCCTACTGGACCTCTGCCGCGGAATGCGCCATATCAGGGACAAGACCAACCGGAGGTTTTCCATGGGCATTCTCAACTCCTTCCTTAGCGCAGTCACCTGGTGGAACGGCGCGACGCTGAACACCCGGCTTTATACCCGGCGCAAGGGCACCAAGGTGGGTGAGGATGAGAACGGCAACGTCTTCTACACCGCCAACGACGGCAAAAAGCGTTGGGTCATCTACAATGGTGAGGTCGAGGCAAGCCGCATCGGTGCCGACTGGCACGGCTGGCTGCACCACACCTATGACGAGACGCCCAAGGAACGCCCGATGGCGCATAAGCCGTGGGAAAAAGAACACCTGCCCAACATGACCGGCACGCCCGAGGCCTATGCGCCCGCAGGGTCGCTGCGTCGGCCCGAGCCGGTAACCCGCAAGGATTACGAGGCCTGGACCCCCGAATAAGGCCTCAGGAGGCCGTCTGATGTCTCAGAACCGAACCGAGGTGATCGTCGGCGGTGCCGTAGTCGCGCTGGCCATCGGCTTTGCCGTTTATGCGGGGCAGATTGCGGGCGTCGGGTCTGGCGGCGCTGGCTATCCGCTGAAAGCGTCGTTCCGGTCGGTGGATGGTGTGTCGCTGGGAACGGACGTGCGCATGGCCGGGGTCAAGGTCGGCACGGTCACCGGCATTGATCTGGACCCGCAGACCTTTCGCGCCGTCACGACCTTTACCGTGACCGAGGGGATCGAGGTCCCGGATGACAGTTCGGTCGTGATCTCGTCCGAAGGGCTGCTGGGTGGCAATTACGTCGAGGTGCTGCCGGGTGGATCGCCCTTTGCCTATGCGGCCGGGGACGAGGTCTTGGACACGCAGGGCGCCGTTAGCCTTGTGTCGCTGCTGATGAAATTCGTCGCCGGAGGGGACAATTGATGCGCTGGATGGCTTTAGCCCTTTCGCTGCTTGCCGCGCCGGTTCTGGCGCAGGAAGACGTGCAGGTTGGCACTGGTGCTGTTCTGCGCGGGCTGGACAAGATCAACGGGGATACGCTGGACGTGACCGTGCCCATGGGCCAGGCCGCCATGGTGGGCAAGCTGTCGATCACGATGTGGGAATGCCGCTATCCCGATGGTAACCCGGCGGGCGACGCCTATGCCTTCATGACCATCACAGAGCCGCAGAAATCCGACGATCCCATCTTTTCGGGCTGGATGGTCGCCTCATCCCCGGCGCTGAATCCGCTGGATCACTTTCGGTACGATATCTGGGTGTTGAACTGCACGACCTCTTGACCCGATGAGGGCAGGGCGGGCGTGGTGAAGTTGGCCGGGTAGGCCAGCGCATCGGCCAGTCGAGACCGGTATTCCGCGCGGCTGATTTCTTCCCCTCCAAGAGAGGCGAGGTGAGAGGTCAGGAACTGCGTGTCGAACAGTTTGAACCCGCCGTTGTTCAAATGCGCCACGAGCCATGCCAGCGCGATTTTCGACGCGTTGGTGCGGCGGGAAAACATGCTTTCCCCGAAATAGGCCCCGCCAAGCGCCACGCCGTAGACCCCGCCGATCAACTGGCGGGTCTTACGGTCGGGCTGGTCCCAGACCTCGATCGAATGGGCGAATCCGCTATCGTGGAGTTGCTGGTAAAGATCCGCGATCCGGGCGGAAATCCATGTGTCCGCCCGATCCGCGCAGCCTTCGACCACGCCAGCGAAATCATCGTTGATGGTGACGTGGTAATCATCGCGCCTGAGCGTGCGGGACAGGGACCGCGAGATGCGGAACCCATCCAGAGGAATCACACCACGCCGCCGGGGTTCGACCCAGAAGATTTCCGGGTCGTCACGGTGTTCGGACATCGGAAAGATGCCCGAGGTATAGGCGTGCAACAGCAAGTCCGGCGTCAATTCGCCGTGGTCGGTGTCTTTCATCAGATCGCCTGTGCGGGCTTGGCGGGTGTCAGTTCAGTGTGCCACGGGCTAGTGTGCCATGGGGCCGCGCCTTTGGCGAGGGTGAAGGGGCGCTGCCCCTTCTTGGCCTGCGGCCAATTCATCCCCGAGGGTATTTATTGACCAGAAGAACGGGGGGCAGGGTCAAAAGAAACCGCCCCGGGCTGGGCCGGGGCGTGGTCGTTTATTTCAGTTTGCCCTGTTCCAGCCAGTGTTCCAGCCAGTGGATGTTGTAATTGCCCGAGTGGATGTCAGGTTCGGCCAGCAGCGCGGCGAAAAGCGGTACGGTGTTTTCCACGCCGTCGATGATCAATTCGCCAAGCGCACGGTTCAGACGGGCCAGCGCCTCGTCCCGGTCGCGGCCATGCACGATCAGCTTGCCGATCAGGCTGTCATAGTAGGGCGGGATCGTATAGCCGTCGTAAAGCGCGCTATCCATACGCACGCCAAGGCCGCCGGGCGCGTGGAACGCGGTGATCTTGCCGGGACGCGGCGCGAACTCGGGCAGTTTTTCGGCGTTAAGGCGCACTTCGATGGCGTGACCGTTGATCGTCAGGTCATCCTGTTCGAAAGACATGGGCAGACCAGCCGCGACGCGGATTTGTTCGCGGACCAAGTCCACGCCAAAGATCGCTTCGGTCACCGGGTGTTCGACCTGAAGGCGGGTGTTCATCTCGATGAAGTAGAATTCGCCCTTTTCATAGAGGAATTCGATCGTGCCAGCTCCCGCATAGTTGATCTTGGCCACGGCGTCGGCGCAGATCTTGCCGATCTCAGCGCGTTCTTCGGGGGTGATGCAGGGGCCGGGGGCCTCTTCGAACACTTTCTGGTGGCGGCGCTGCAGGGAGCAGTCGCGTTCGCCCAGATGGACCGCACGGCCCTTGCCGTCGCCAAAGACTTGGATTTCGATATGGCGGGGCGTGGTCAGGTATTTCTCGATATAGACTTCGTCGTTGCCAAAGGCGGCCTTGGCCTCACTCCGGGCGGTCGAGAAGGCGTTTTCCATGTCTTTTTCGGACTTGGCGACCTTCATACCGCGCCCGCCGCCGCCAGCTGTGGCCTTGACGATGACGGGGTAGCCAAACTCGGCGCCGATGGCCTTGGCGGTGGCCAGATCGGGCACACCACCGTCAGAGCCGGGCACGCAGGGCACGCCAAGCGCTTTCATCGTGTCCTTGGCGGTGATCTTGTCGCCCATGACACGGATGTGTTCGGCGGTGGGGCCGATGAAGGACAACCCGTGATCTTCGACGATCTGCACGAAGGCCGCGTTTTCCGACAAAAAGCCATAGCCCGGGTGGATTGCCTGTGCGCCTGTGACTTCGGCGGCAGCAATGATCGACGGGATGTGCAGGTAGCTGTCAGAGCCCGGAGGCGGGCCGATACAGACGGATTCGTCGGCCATACGCACATGCATCGCGTCGGCGTCGGCAGTGGAATGCACGGCGACGGATTGCACGCCCATTTCGCGGGCGGCGCGGATGACGCGCAGGGCGATCTCGCCCCGGTTGGCAATCAGGATCTTGTCGAACATCGGGGGACCCTTATTCGATGATCATCAGCGGCGCGCCATATTCGACGGCGGCCTTGTCTTCGACCAGAATGCGTTTGACCGTGCCGGATTTGGGCGCGGGGATCTGGTTCATGGTTTTCATCGCCTCGACGATCAGCAGCGTCTGCCCTTCGGAGACCTGATCGCCCACTTTGACAAACGCCGGGGCGGTCGGTTCAGGCTGCAGGTAGATCGTGCCCACCATGGGCGAGGTCACGGCGCCGGGGTGATCGGCGGGGTCAGCCGGTGCTTCGGTCGGCGCAGCAGCGGCGGGTGCTGCCGCGGGCGCGGCTGCGGGTGCTGGCGCGGGGGCCGCATAGCTGACAGCCGGGGCCGCGGCGACTTCGACCTTTTTCGACACGCGCACGTTCAGGCTGTCGTCTTCGCCGTAGTCACGTTTGACCTCGATCTCGGTCAGTTCGTTTTCTTGCAGCAGTTCGGCCAGCGCCTTGATGAAGGCTACGTCGGCTTCGGTCGTTTTATTGGTCATTCAGGTACTCGCCCGATATTTTCGCAAAGAGGTGTCAGGATCGCGGTGCGACACATTCACCTAAACTGGTGCGCTTATAAGGGAAGTGTGCGTGGGTGAAAAGCATTGACCGCGTTGCGCCGTGTGGCAGGCGGTGAGGCGGATTTGCGCCTTGTGGGCAAGAGAAAGGGCCGCCCGTCGGAGCGGCCCTTCGATCTGGTCAGATCTGGCGGGGGGTTACGAATTGCCCAGTTCGACCGTCTGGGTCGACTCGAGCGAGGTCGCCATTTCTGCGTTGAACTCTGCCATGGATTTCAGCTGTTCGCGGGTATAGCCCATGGCGAGGATCGTATTGCCTTCGTACATCAGTTCGGTGACGGGCAGGGCGACGTCATGTTCGCCAAGACCAAGGAAGCCACCGACGCCGACGACGGCCATGGTTTCACCATTCATGTCGACGACATCGTCAATCTCACCGATGCTTTCGCCGGCGGCGCTGGCCACGTCAGCGCCGATCAGCGACCCGACGGTCATGGAGGTCTGGCTGTCAAAGGCGTCGACATTGCCTGCGACATTGACCGTGGTATCGGTGGGCGTCGTCACGGCGTCATCCTGCGCCAGATCGGTGGTCAGGTCGGCGTCGGTGCCGATCTCTGCCTGGGAATCGGCTGCCATATTGGCACCGCCGCCATTCAGGGTCGTGCCGGTCGCAGCAGATGCGTCTGCGCTCGCGCTCGTACCAGAATCACCGGCAGAGGCGTCAGCTCCGATCGACACACCGGCGTCAGAGCCGATGGATTGCGCCGTCACGGGCGCAGCAAGGCTAAGAACGGCGACACCAGTCATAAGAAGTGTTTTTACGTTGGACATGGGAGGTCTCCTTTCGTGGTTCGAGAGGACAACGGGTCGGGCTTGGGATCGTTCCCCATGTCTTGCGGGTTAGCGGCGGATTGTTGCTGTTAAACGTCAGTGGTGCGGTAAAGTGCTTTATTTTATAGGTTCCTCCGCTGATCGCACATTTTCGCGATCCCGGCATTGCAAAAAAGGCGCACCCTGCGGCGCGCCTTTAAAAACCTATACGTTTGAGACCGTTTGGCCGCTGATCAGCGGTTCATCCGGTTTTCGATCAGGTCATCGACCACCGACGGATCGGCAAGGGTCGAGGTGTCGCCAAGTGCGCCGTAATCGTTTTCGGCGATCTTGCGCAGGATACGGCGCATGATCTTGCCCGACCGGGTTTTCGGCAGGCCGGGGGCCCACTGGATCAGGTCGGGGCTGGCGATGGGGCCGATTTCGGTGCGGACCCAAGTGCGCAGTTCCTTCTTCAGATCATCAGACGGTTCTTCGCCGTTCATCAGGGTCACGTAGCAATAGATGCCCTGACCTTTGACGTCGTGCGGATAGCCAACCACGGCGGCCTCGGCCACTTTGGAGTGGGCGACGAGGGCCGACTCGACCTCGGCCGTGCCCATACGGTGACCGGATACGTTGATGACGTCGTCCACGCGGCCGGTAATCCAGTAGTAACCGTCTTCGTCGCGACGGCAGCCGTCACCGGCGAAGTAATAGCCTTTGTAGTCGCTGAAGTAGGTCTTCTCGAACCGTTCATGATCGCCCCAGACGGTGCGCATCTGGCCGGGCCAGCTGTCCTTGATGGCCAGAACGCCTTCGGTCTTGGTCTCGGCAATCTCTTCACCAGACGTCGGCTCCAGCACCACAGGCTGTACGCCGAAGAAGGGCGTCGTGGCCGAACCGGGTTTCGTCGGTGTCGCGCCGGGCAGCGGGGTGATCATGTGACCACCGGTTTCCGTCTGCCACCACGTGTCGACGATGGGCAGTTTGCCCTTGCCGATCTTGTCGTTGTACCAGTTCCACGCCTCGGGGTTGATCGGTTCGCCGACGGTGCCCAGCACCTTGAGGTCGCTCAGATCGACGCCTTCGACAAAGCTGTCGCCCTGACCCATCAGCGCGCGGATGGCGGTGGGGGCGGTGTAGAACTGGTTGACCTTGTGCTTTTCGCAGACCTTCCAGAAGCGCGAGGCATCGGGGTAGGTCGGCACGCCTTCGAACATCAGGGTTGTCGCGCCGTTCGCGAGCGGACCGTAGATGATGTAGGTGTGGCCCGTGACCCAGCCCACGTCCGCCGAACACCAGAAGACATCGCCGTCGTGATAGTCGAAGGTCAACTCTTGCGTCATCGAGGCATAAAGCAGGTAGCCGCCGGTCGAATGCACAACGCCCTTGGGTTTGCCGGTGGAGCCCGAGGTGTAGAGGATGAACAGCGGGTCTTCGGCGTTCATCGGTTCAGCCGGACAATCGGCAGAGGCGGCGGCCATTTCGGCGGTCACATCCACGTCACGGCCTTCGGTCCAGGTGGTCTGATCGCCGGTGTGCTTGACGACAAGACACTTCACGCTGTCCTTGCAGTGCAGCAGCGCCGCGTCCGCGTTGGATTTCAGCGCGGTTCGGCGGCCACCACGGGGGGCGGTGTCGGCGGTGATGACCAGCTTGGCTTCGCAATCGTTGATGCGGTTGGCCAGCGCGTCGGGGCTGAAGCCCGCGAAGACGACCGAATGGATCGCGCCGATGCGGGCACAGGCCAGCATGGCATAGGCCGCTTCGGGGATCATCGGCAGGTAGATGATGACCCGGTCGCCTTTGCCGACGCCCTGCGCCTTGAAGACGTTGGCCATGCGGCAGACGTTGTCGTGCAGTTGCTTGTAGGTGATGTGCTGGGCGTCATCGCCCGGCTCGTCCGGTTCAAAGATGATCGCGGTCTGATCGCCACGGCTGTCCAGATGGCGGTCGATGCAGTTCGCGGCGACGTTCAATTCGCCATCTTCGAACCACTTGATGCTGACCTGACCCAGCGTGAAATCGGTGTTCTTCACCTTGCTAAATGGCGTGATCCAGTCGAGCCGCTTTTTCGCCTCGTCCCCCCAGAAGGTGTCGGGATCGGTGACAGAGGCTTGGTACATCTCTTTGTACTTGGCGGCATCGATATGCGCGTTTGCGGCCATTTCGGAAGAGGGCGGATAGGTCTGGTCGGTCATGACGTTCCCTTTGGTCTTTGTGTACTGCATGGGCCCCGGATCGAGGCGGAACGTATGCCCCCGCGCCTGTAAGGGGCGCGGGGGCAAGGGCCTTAGATGGCCAGGTATTCAGCGCGAAGTTCAGCGTTGGACAGAACTTCTTCGGCGGAACCGTCGAAGACAACCGACCCGGTGTCAAGGATCACGGCGCGATCCGCCAGTTCCAAGGCCCGCACGGCGTTCTGTTCGACGAGGATCGTGGTGATCCCCTGTTCCTTGATGATGCGGAGCGTTTTTTCAATCTCGTCCACGATCACCGGGGCCAGACCTTCGTAGGGTTCGTCCAGCAGCAACACCTTGATGTCACGCGCCAAGGCCCGTGCGATGGCAAGCATCTGCTGTTCGCCGCCCGACAGCGTCACGCCTTCCTGCATCCGGCGTTCACCGAGACGGGGGAAAAGTTCGTAAAGACGCGGGATCGACCAACCGATGGGCGGGGCGATCTGGGCCAGCTTGATGTTTTCCTCGACCGTCAGGCCGGGGATGATCGAACGGTCCTCGGGGACCAGACCGATGCCTGCTTGGGACGCCTGATGCGAGGACATGTTGTGCAGCGGCTGGTGGTCCAGCCAGATCTCACCATGCGTGACCTGTGGATTGTCCATCCGTGCGATCGAGCGCAGGGTCGAGGTCTTGCCAGCACCGTTCCGGCCCAGCAGGGCGAGGATTTCGCCTTCGTGGACGTTAAAGCTGATATTCTGGACGATGTAGCTTTCGCCGTAGTAGGCCTCCATGTTCCAGACGGACAGGTAGGCGGGGGCGGTTTCGGCGTAGTTCTTGCCCTTGGAGAAGTCGGGTTTGACGTTCATGATCGTTGCTCCTTACGCCGCAACCTGGGTTTCACCCAGATAGGCTTCACGCACCTTCGGATGGCCCTTGATGTTCTCGGGCGTGTCCTCGACCAGAGGGGTGCCCTGTGCCAGCACGGTGATCCGTTCCGCCAGAGAGAAGACGACGTGCATGTCGTGTTCGATGATGGCGATGGTGATGTCACGCTCTTCCTTGATCTTCTTCAGAAGGTCGATCGTGTTGTTGGTGTCCGCACGGGCCATACCCGCGGTCGGTTCGTCCAACAGCAGCAGACGCGGTTCCTGTGCCAGACACATGGCGATTTCCATGCGGCGTTTGTCGCCGCGCGACATGGACGCGGTGTGCATCTCGCGCTTGTCGGCCAGGTTCATGCTTTCCAGCATGTGCTCGGCCTTTTCGACCACATCCTTTTCGGACCACATCGACCCGATGGCCTTCATTTTGAACGCGCCGTCGCGTTGGGCGAAACAGGCGATCATCATGTTTTCCATCACCGTCAGATCGCTGAAGATCTCGGGCGTCTGGAACACGCGGGAAATACCCATCTGGTTGATTTCGAACGGCTTGCGGCCCAGAACCGATTGCCCGTCGAACATGACCGAGCCCGTGTCGGGGATCAGCTTGCCGATCAGGCAGTTCAGCAGGGTGGATTTGCCCGCGCCGTTCGGCCCGATGATGGCGTGCACGGTGTTTTCCGCGACGCTCAGGTTCACGTCACCGAGGGCCTGCAGACCGCCGAAACGCTTGTTGACGTTTTTGACTTCGAGAATACCCATCAAAGCTCTCCTTATTCTGCAGGTTCAGTGGTGGCGGATTTGGCGTCCGTGGCTTTCTTGCCGCGCACCAGTCGACCGATGCGCTGACCACCTTCGACAAGGCCGCCGGGCAGGAAGATAACCACCAGCATGAAGATCACGCCAAGGGTCAGGTGCCAGCCTTTGCCCACGAAGGGGTAGACGATGGTGATCACCAAATCTTCCAGACCGTCGGGCAGGAAGCCGAACCAGGTGTGCAGGACGCTTTCGTTGATCTTCGAGAAGATGTTCTCGAAGTACTTGATCAGACCTGCGCCCAGAACCGGGCCGATCAGGGTGCCGGCACCGCCGAGGATGGTCATCAGGACGACTTCGCCCGATGCGGTCCACTGCATCCGTTCTGCACCAGCCAGCGGGTCAACCGCGGACAGAAGGCCACCCGCCAGACCGGCATACATGCCAGAGATCACGAAGGCCGCCAGAGTGTAGGGACGCGAGTTCAGGCCGGTGTAGTTCATCCGCTGCTGGTTCGATTTCACCGCGCGCAGCATCAGGCCAAAGGGCGACCGGAAGATGCGGATGGCAAGGTAGAAGCACAGCAGCATGATGATGGCACAGAGATAGTAGCCCACGTTGAACTGAAATTCCCATGCGCCCAGCTGAAGACGTTCGGTCGCCCGCATGGACAGGCCGAAGATGTGCGGCAGGTTGGGCAGTGCGTCGGAGTGGAAGATCTGCGGGTCGTCTGCATAGACCTGCAGGCCGGTTTCACCATTGGTCAGGTTGAACTTGGGGTTCGACAGGACCGAGTAGGCCAGCGCAAAGGACATCTGTGCAAAGGCCAGCGTCAGGATCGAGAAGTAGATGCCCGAGCGGCGCAGGGTAATCACCCCGATCAGCAGCGCGAACAGACCCGATACGACGATCGACAGCAGGATGCCGGGGACCACGTTGTAGCCCAGCAGTTTGAACATCCACACGCAGGAGTAGGACCCCACACCGAGGAAAGCGGCGTGACCGAAGGACAGATACCCGGTCAGGCCAAACAGGATGTTGAAGCCGATGGCGAAGATGCCGAAGATCACGAACTTCTGCATCAGGTCGGGATAGCCTGCATTGAACTGGGCCAGACCGCTTTCGGTCGGGAAGGGGTTCAGCAGGAAGGGGGCCGCCATCGTCAGAACAAAGACGATCAGAAGAAGGCGGAGGTCATTATTTTTCAGGCCAAGCATTGGATTAGTCCTCCATCACGCCTTTTTTGCCCATCAGACCGCGCGGACGGGTCAGAAGGACGATGATTGCGACAAGGTAGATGATGATCTGGTTGATACCGGGGATCGTGGTGGTCGCCCAGGTGGTCGAGGCGAAGGCCTCGAGAATGCCCAGCAGGAAACCTGCCAGAACAGCACCGGGAAGCGATCCCATACCACCGACAACCACAACCACGAACGACAGGACAAGGAAGTCCATGCCCATGTGATAGTTGGGCGCGTTGATCGGGCCGTACATCACGCCTGCCAGACCGGCGATGGCCGCGGCCAGACCGAACATGATGGTAAAGCGGCGGTCGATGTCGATGCCCAGCAACTGAACCGTTTCACGATCCGCCATACCGGCGCGGACGACCATCCCGAAGGTGGTGAACTGCAGGAAGGCGAAGGCGCCAAAGATCAGCAGGGCCGAGAAGCCGATATAGACCAGACGCCAGACCGGGTAGGACAGTTGCAGACCGATCGCGCCGCCCAGGTTCGCAACGCCCGACAGCGCGTCGGGGGCGGGGGTCTGGATCGGGTTGGCGCCGAAGTAGAATTTCACGATTTCCTGCAAAACGATCGCCAGGCCGAAGGTCACAAGGATCTGGTCGGCATGGGGGCGTTTGTAGAAATGTTTGATCAGGCCGCGTTCCATCACATAGCCGATCGCGATCATGATCGGGATGGCGAACAGGATGGCCAATGGCACAGACCAGTCGATGATGGCTGCGCCGAACTCGGGGCCGAACCAGCTTTCGACATAAGGAGTTTTGACCTTCAGCGGATTGCCGAGAAAGTCGGTGCGGGTGGGATCCACCGTTTCAAAGCTGAGGTTCAGCAGTTTCGACAGCGTGACCGAGCAGAACGCCCCGATCATGAAAAGCGCCCCGTGGGCAAAGTTCACCACGCCAAGCGTGCCGAAGATCAGCGTCAGACCAAGGGCGATCAGCGCGTAAGCTGAGCCTTTGTCCAAGCCGTTCAGAATTTGAAGGATGATTGCGTCCATAGGTCCCACCATCAAGTGTTTTTGGATGCACGTCCCCTGAGCCCCGGCGCGGGGACAGAGTCGGTTTAGCGCCCCTAAGGGCCATCTAAGGGAAAAAGGTGTGGGGCGGGTCCAAGACCCACCCCACGGTTTGGCTTATGCGCCCGGGTTACACTGGCCGAGGTCGCCACCGGCGAACATCGGGTGATCCGGTGCGTATTCGACCTGCGCGCGGGGCGTGACTTCGACAACTTCGAGAAGGTCGAATTCAGAGGTCGGGTTTTCCTTACCGCGCACAACCAGAACGTCTTTGAAGCACTGGTGGTCTTCTGCACGGTACAGCGTCGGGCCGTTGCCCAGACCGTCGAATTCGAAGCCTTCCAGCGCTTCGACAACGGCACAGGGGTTGAACGAACCTGCGCGGGCCACGGCATCTGCATACAGCAGGGTCTGCACGTAGCAGGTGTGCGCAGCCTGGGACGGCGGGAAGCCGTACTTGGTGCCGAAGGACTTAACAAAGGCTTGCGACCCTTCGTCCTGCAGCGACCAGTGCCAGTTCGTCGAACCAAGGATGCCCTTGATGTTTTCGCCTGCACCACGTGCCATCAGGCGCGAGAACAGCGGAACAACGATTTCGAACTGCTTGCCGTCGATGATCTTCTCACGCAGGCCGAACTGAACAGCGTTGGTCAGCGAGTTGACCATGTTTCCGCCGTAGTGGTTCAGAACCAGAACGTCGGCGCCGGAGTTCAGAACCGGTGCGATGTAGGACGAGAAGTCGGTCTGCGCCAGCGGCGTCAGAACGTTGTTCACCGTGGTCCAGCCCAGAGCTTCGGTCGCGGCTGCGATCGATTCCTGCTGCGTCCAGCCCCAGGTGTAGTCTGCGGTCAGGTGGTATGCCTTACGGTCGGAACCGTACTGCGCCTGAAGCACCGGTGCCAGTGCGGCGCCGGACATGTAACCGTTAAAGAAGTGACGGAAGCCGTTGGCTTTGCGGTCTTTACCGGTGGTGTCGTTGGAGTGGGTCAGACCGGCCATGAAGATCACGCCAGCTTCCTGACACAGACCCTGAACGGCAACTGCCACGCCCGAGGAAGACCCGCCCGTGATCATCACGGCGCCGTCTTTTTCGATCATGGATTTCGCGGATGCGCGGGCTGCGTCGGATTTCGTCTGGGTGTCGCCCGTGACGTATTCGACTTTCTTGCCCAGGATGCCGTTCCCTTCCAGCGCTTTGGAGCTGAAAGTGTTGAGCATGCCGCCGTCGCCTTCACCGTTCAGGTGCTCGACAGCCAGCTGGTAGGCGCGCAGTTCGTCGGCACCCTCATCTGCGTAAGGACCGGACTGGGGCACGTTGAAGCCCAGGGTCACGGTGTCGCCCTGGGGCGCGTTGGTGAAGCCAGCGTGGCTTGCTGCGGACAGATACGTCGGCAGAGCCAGGCCCACACCAGCCGCGGCACCGGATTTCAGTACGCCACGACGAGACAGAGTCGGTTTGGTCATTCGTTTCCTCCCGAATTATGGAACGCAGGTCTGCTCTCCTCAGCTGACCTGCAGGCACTCTTGTGCAAAGTCCTTATACGCCCCGACAGTAAAACCAATCAACAAGGTGCTTGAAACATTCGATTTTTTTGTAAATAAATGCACTACACGACGGTACACAATGTAAATAAATTATTTCGCACCGCAGAAAGTCGTTGAATCGGTTGAGGAATCACAATGGCGCGATCAGGTCTGACAGGCAGCCGGATACGGGATCGGCGGGTGATGATGGGGCTGCGTCAGGCCGATCTGGCAAAACAGGCGGGCATCTCGGCGTCGTATCTTAACCTGATCGAACACAACCGCCGTAGAATCGGCGGCAAGCTGCTTTTGGATATCGCTAGCGTTCTGGGGGTAGAGGCCGCGCACCTGTCCGAAGGGGCCGAAGCCGCGCTGGTCGCGACACTTCGCGATGCCGCCGCGGGGTTCCCCGGATCAGGCGCCGAAGCCTCGGCCGCGGATGAATTCGCGGGGCGCTTTCCCGGCTGGGCGCAGGTGGTGGCAGAGCAGAAGGCGCGGATCGGGCGGCTGGAACAGGCGGTCGAGGCGCTGACAGACCGTCTGGCGCATGATCCGTTGCTGGCCGCATCGCTGCACGAGGTTCTGTCGACCGTGACCGCGATTCATTCCTCGGCTTCCATTCTGGTCGAGACCAAGCAGATCGAACCGGAGTGGCGCGATCGCTTTCACCGCAATATCCACGAAGACAGCGCCCGACTGGCTGAAGGGGCGCAGCGGTTGGTGAACGAATTAGATGCCGGGCAGCGGAAAGAGGTGACGCTCAATTCACCGCAGGATGAATTGGACGCTTTTCTGGACCGCGCTGATCATACGTTTCCGGAATTGGATGAGGCGGTGACTGAAGACGCCTCGGGCAAGATCGACGCGCTGGTGACGTCTGAAGGCTTTGCCTCTACCGCCGCGCAGGCGTTGGCGCGGGATCGCCTGACACGGCTGGCGCAGGACGCCGAGGCGTTGCCCATGCCGCGGTTGATCGCCGCATTGTCTGACCTGCGGTCCCGCAAGACATCTGACGGCCCGCCAGACCCGACCGAACTGGCCGCGACGCTTGGCGTGGCACCTGCGCTGGTGATGCGTCGGTTGATTGCCGTGCCGCCGGAACAGCGCGACAGGGTGCTGCCATCCGTTCCGGGGCTGGTGATCGCCGATGCTTCTGGCACCTTGCTGTATCGTAAGGAGCCGGCGGGCTTTACCTTGCCGCGATACGGCGCGGCCTGTCCCCTGTGGCCCTTATTTTCCGCATTCAGCCAGCCGATGTTCCCGATCCGGCGGGCGATCCGTCTGGCAGGCCGGACCGAGGCGGCGTTCCTCACCTATGCCGTGGCCGAACCCGATCACGCCGTGCGTCCCGGAGAGGATCCGGGCCTGCGTGCGCATATGCTGATCTGGCCGCTGGACGGTGACGCGCCAGAGGCGGGGCGCGTGGGCATCACCTGCCGCATCTGTCCGCGCGAAAACTGCCAGTCGCGGCGCGAACCGTCCATTATGCTGCGCGAAGTCTAAGGGCCACCGCGCCCAAGTCTTTGACACCTTAGCCGTGATGGGGCAGGTTTGCATTCCGACCGGGGATGCTGGCACGTGGTCTGCGCCCGGTGGGTATCCGTTTCGTTTGGGGGGACGCGGGATGGACAGAACGGTGTTGGTCATCGAGGACGAGCCGAACATTATCGAGGCGATCAGTTTTATCCTGTCGCGGGATGGCTGGCGCGTGGTGACTCATTCCAATGGGGTTGATGCGGTTGAGGCGGTGGCCTCTCGTAAGCCTGATCTGGTCATTCTGGACGTGATGCTGCCCGGGCGGTCGGGCTTTGACATCCTGCGCGATCTGCGTGGGCAGGGCGACACGGCCCAACTACCTGTTCTGATGCTGACCGCCCGGGGGCAGACGCAGGATCGCGAACTGGCCGAATCTCTTGGGGCCAGCATGTTCATGGCCAAGCCATTTTCGAATTCCGAGGTGCTTGAGGCCGCCAACGCCCTCGTCGCGCCGTGAGGGCGGCGGGATGAGCGACCGGCGGATGCCTCTTTTCCTTGGACGTGTCAGTTATCGTCAGCGCCGATTGGCGGATGCGGCGCGGGTTTTGCCCGTGATCGGCGGCGCGTTGATGGCATTGCCTTTGCTCTGGCCGCGCGGCGGGGCAGAAGGCACGCCCGCGACCTCGACCGCGATGATCTATGTCTTTGGTGTCTGGGCCCTGCTGACGGCCCTTTCGGCCCTGTTGTCCGCCCTGTTGGATCCCAACGCCGCCGGAGAAGGGGAGTTGGGAGAATCGACCGGTGAGATAACAGAGTCGCCCGATATTCGGAGCGGCGGGTAACCATGGCGTCGCTGAACCTGCTGATCGGCGTCTGTCTGGCCTATGTGGCGACGCTGTTCCTTGTGGCTTTCGCGGCCGAACGTGCGGCGTTCCGAGGGCGGGCGACATGGCTGCGATCATCGCTGGTCTATACGCTGTCGCTGTCGATCTATTGTACCGCTTGGACGTTTTACGGCGCGGTTGGATATGCCGCGCGGTCGGGGATGGAGTATCTGACGATCTACATCGGTCCGACGCTGGTCATGGTCGGTTGGTTCTGGGCGGTGCGCAAACTGGTCCGCATCGGGCGGTCGCAGAACATCACGTCGATCGCGGACCTGATTTCGTCGCGATACGGTAAGTCGAACCTTTTGGCCGTGCTGGTAACTGTGTTCGCCGTGGTTGGCACCACACCTTACATCGCGCTGCAGCTTCAGTCCGTAACCCTTTCTGTGGCCTTGTTTTCTCAGGCTGACCTGACGGTGCGCCCGCTGGCCGATCAGAACTCTACCGCGTTCTGGGTGGCGGCGGGTCTGGCGTTTTTCACCGTGCTGTTCGGGACGCGAAATCTCGACGCGAACGAACGCCACCATGGTGTCGTCATGGCCATTGCGGTTGAAGCCGTGGTCAAGCTGGTGGCGTTGTTGGCTGTGGGCATCTTTGTCGTCTGGTCCATTGGCGGGGGTGTCGGCGCGACGCTGGATCGGATCGATGCGTCATCGCTGGGTGCTTGGCAGATCAAGCCGGACCGCTGGCTGGCCCTGACCGGCCTGTCGGCAGCGGCCTTCCTGTGTCTGCCCCGGATGTTCCAAGTGCTTGTGGTCGAGAATGAACAGGAGCGCCACCTGCGCACCGCGTCCTGGGCCTTTCCGCTTTACCTGCTGTTGATGAGCCTGTTTGTCGTGCCCATCGCGGTGGTCGGGTTGGACCTGCTGCCCGAAGGGTCGAACCCGGATCTGTTCGTTTTGTCCCTGCCTCTGGCCGAAGGGAAAAACGGTCTGGCGCTGTTGTCGTTCATTGGCGGCTTTTCCTCGGCGACGTCGATGGTGATCGTGGCCTCTATCGCGCTGTCGACTATGGTGTCGAACCACATCGTGATGCCGATCTGGCTGTCTCGGCAGGCGGGAGGCGCGATGGTGTCGGGCGACGTGCGATCCGTGGTCATGCTGTCGCGGCGGTTTTCGATCATCGGCGTGCTGGCCTTGGGGTTCCTGTATTACCGCGTGACGGGAGGTGGTGAGGCCTTGGCTGCCATCGGCCTGATTTCATTCTCTGGCGTGGCGCAGTTTCTGCCCGCGCTGCTGGGCGGGCTGTTTTGGCGTGGGGCCAACCGGTTGGGCGCGCTGGCGGGGCTGAGTGTTGGCGGCGGACTGTGGCTGTGGTGCCTTTTCCTGCCAAGCTTTGGGCCGGACGTTCTGTTATCGGCAGCGACCCTTGCGGAGGGGCCGGGCGGGATCAGTTGGCTGCGGCCCTATGCGATGTTCGGGTTTGTCGGGATGGACCCGCTGGTGCACGGCGTGTTTTGGTCGCTTTCGCTGAATGCGCTGGCATTTGTCGTGACCTGCGTGATGACCTTCCCAACTCCGTTGGAGCGGTTGCAAGGCGCGCAGTTCGTCAACGTGTTCGACCATTCGGCCAATTCGCGCGGATGGTCCGGGGCCATGGCGCAATCCGAAGACCTGATGATCATGGCGCAGCGAATCCTTGGATCGCGCGACGCGCAGGCCTTGTTCCGGGCGGCGGCACAGGATCAGGGGCTTCAGGGCTATCTGCCTGAACCGACACCAGATTTCCTGCGCCGGTTGGAACGGGAACTGGCCGGGTCCGTGGGGGCGGCGACGGCCCATGCGATGATCGGGCAGATGACCGGTGGGTCCAACGTCTCGGTCGAGGATCTGCTGGCCGTGGCGGATGAAACCGCGCAGATCATGGAGCAATCCAGCCAGCTTCAGGCCCAGTCGGCCGAGTTGGAGCGGACGGCCCGGCAGCTTCGGGCGGCGAATGACAAGCTGACGGCGCTGTCGGTGCAAAAGGACGCGTTTCTAAGTCAGATCAGCCATGAATTGCGCACGCCCATGACCTCGATCCGGGCGTTTTCCGAAATCATGCGTGATACCGAAGCGCTTGGGGCCGAGGACAAGGTGAAATACGCAGGTATCATCCACGGAGAGGCGGTGCGCCTGACCCGGTTGCTGGATGATCTGCTAGATCTGTCGGTGCTGGAAAATGGTCAGGTGCGGATGAACCTGTCGCGCGGGCCGTTGTCGGGGATTCTGGATCACGCGATTTCTGCGGCGGGGGCGGATCGGGGCGGTATGCGCATCCGCAAGGATGGTGCGTTGCAGGTACAGGTCACCACGGACCGGGATCGTCTGGCACAGGTGTTTATCAATCTGATCGCCAATGCGCAGAAATATTGCGACGCCAAGTCGCCCGAACTGCAGATCAGTGCCCGAGAGGTCGACGGCACCCTGATCGTCGATTTTATCGACAACGGGTCCGGCGTCGCGGGAGAAGAGCAGGATTTGATTTTCGAAAAATTCAGCCGTGTCGGGCATCAACAGGCAGGAGGGGCTGGTCTGGGGCTTGCGATCTGTCGGGAAATCATGGTCCGGCTGGGCGGTGGTATCACCTATCTGCCGGGACAGGGGGGCGCGGCCTTTCGGGTGACGATGCCATTGGGCGGCGGTCCCGCGATCACTTAGGCACATTTCCCGCGAAAGCTTGCGGAAATACCGGTTTGGTCAACGGCTTGGTAACCATCCTCTGGGTAGTGTGGGGTCTGAGTGCGGGTAAAGACTATCGAGGCCGATGGAGACCACCAATCTGAACGCAGTCCTGCGGCGCAAGGCAAGCGCGGCGAAAGAGGTTTGGCAGGCGCGCGCAATGTCGCCGGCCAAGGCTCTGCGCCTTTCGTTAGCCCGGTCGGCTGAAGACTTGTGGGATCTGGCCCTTGCAGCCAGCGGTATCTCTTTGTCCGAAGAACCGCTGGATGCGGTCATCGACGCGCTGCCCGATGACGGGCTGATCACCTTGCTGGACGGGCCCGAAGGCGCAATTGGCGCGGCGTTTTTCCAATTCCCCGTCGTGTCCGGGCTGGTCGAGGTGCAGACCATCGGCAAGGTCAGCAAGCTGGCACCAGACCCGCGCCGTGTTACCCGCACAGACGCCGCCATGGTCGCGCCGCTGATCGACGCGACGCTGGAACGGTTCGAGGCGCTGTTGGATGAAACGGGCGGTGCTGATTGGGCCAAGGGGTTTCGGTTCGGGTCGATGATGGATTCGGCACGCCTGTTGTCGCTGGCCCTGCGTGCGACGGATTTCCACGTGTTCCGCGTAACGCTCGACCTCGCGGCCGAGCGGGAGGGGGAGGCGATGCTGATCTTCCCCGTGATCGAGGCTGCGGTTCTGGACACCCCCGCGGGCAGCGCAGGCACCAGCGCCGCGCTAGAGGCGTCGGTGATGCAGGCCCCGGCAGAATTGCGCGCGGTTCTGCATCGGTTCAGCCTGCCGCTGTCGGCGATCAGCGCGCTAAAACCCGGCGACACGCTGCCCATCCCTGCCGAAGCCATCGGTCAGACCGAACTGGAGGTCGGTGCACAATCGGTGCTGATACAATCGCGTCTGGGACAGATGAACGGAATGCGAGCGGTGCGGCTGTCGATGGCGGGCGTCGGCAGCGCCGAGGTGGCGGAGCCTGTGGCGAAACCCGCCGCGGTGGCGAAACAGGCTGACCCCGAGCCCGACTTTCCCGGGATTTCGATGGCCCCTGCCTTTGACGTGCCAGAGCCTGCACCGATGATGGCCGAACTGCCGGACCTTCCCGATCTGCCTGACCTAGACGGCGGGCGTGAGAAACACGAAGATCTGCTGGGCGATCTGCCGGATATGGGCGATTTGCCGGGGCTTAGCGGCGATGATGGGGCCAGCGATGGCGATGATCTGCCGGACCTTGGCGATCTGGGGGCGATGCCCATGGGGGCCTTGCCTGTAATCGACTAGGGTGCGGTAGGTCGCGCCCTTGGGAGACACCAAAAAAGGCCGGCCCTGAATGTCTTCGGGGCCGGCCTTTTCGTTTTTGTCTCAGAGGATTAGCCCTGTTCCAGCCGAGGGCGCAGGCCCGACAGGTCGTAGCCTGCCTTGGTCGCGGTGGACAGGATATCGTCCGCGCTCATCCCTTCGGCCGCGCGGCCAAGGGACCAGATTACAGTGCTACGCGTGCCGGACGCGCAGTAGGCCAGAACCGGACCGTCCGCTTCCATCGCCGCGGTCTGCGCGTCGATGTTGTCGGGCGTCATGGTCTGGTGGGTCAGCGGGATGCTGACAAAATCCAGTCCATGCGCCTCTGCGGCGGCTTTGATCGCCTCGGCCTGAAGCTCTGGCGGGTTTTCGGCGTCGGGCCGGTTGCAGATCACCCGGGTAAAGCCTGCCTCTTTGATGGCGGGCATATCCTCGGGCGTGATCTGCGGCGTGACCGAATAGCGGGGGGTGACCTGTCGAATATCCATGAACAAGCCTTTATTCCGCAGGAACCATCGTGTCCAGACGTGCCTTGATTGGGGGCGCGGCCATCATGCCGGTTAGCATCGACACGATGAAGATCAGCCCGGGCACGCCACCATAAGACAGCGACGCCACCGACGGTCCGGGGCACAGGCCAGCCAGACCCCAGCCCATGCCGAACATGACCGAACCGATCACCAGACGGCGATCCAGTTCCGGCATCGGCGCGGGCGGGAAGGCTCCGCCTGATGCGGGCCGACGGGCGACGCGGGTCAGGCGCCATGCCACCATCATCGGGATGATCGCGCCCCCCATGACAAAGGCAAGGGTCGGGTCCCATGCGCCGAAGACATCCAGCCAGCCCTGCACCTTGGTGGTGTCAGTCATGCCAGAGATATAAAGGCCGCCGCCAAACAGGCTGCCGGACAGAAGTGCAATCAGATACCGCATCAGATCACCCCCATAAGATGGCGGAAGAAGACGATCGTCAGACCCCCCGCGAGAATGTAAAAGACGGTGGCGATAATGCCCCGGAACGAAAAGCGCGAGATGCCGCAGACACCGTGGCCCGAGGTGCATCCGTTCGCGATCCGCGTGCCCACGCCGACCAGAAGACCGGCCGCGATCAGCACGGCGACGTTGTTGGTGGCGTTGGTTTCCGGGGTGCCGACGAATTGCATCACTATGATCGGCGCGCCAAAGAGCCCGGCGAGAAAGACGATGCGGTCCCATTTGTCAGAACGGCCCGATCCATCGACCAATCCGCCGATGATGCCGCTGGCGCCCATGATTTTACCGTTGCCAAGCAGTAGAACGGCCCCGGCCAGTCCGATCAGCAAGCCGCCGATCAGGCCCATAATCCAGTCAGGTTGCATAATTGCGTTTCCTTAAGTCCTTGAAGGGTCACACCGCTGCCCGGTTCGCGACGGGCAGGGGTGTCAGATAGTGTGTGAAGTGTCCGGTAAAAGCCGTGATTACAGCTTGTTGACCGGAACTTTCAGGAAGACGTCGCCCTTTTCGTCGGGGGGCGGCATCTGACCTGCGCGCATGTTCACCTGCAGCGACGGGATGATCAGCTTGGGCATGGCCAGCGTCGCATCGCGTTCGTCGCGCATCTTGATGAAATCCGCCGCGTCCTTGCCAGCGCCGACGTGGATGTTTAGCGCCTTTTGTTCGCCGACGGTGGTTTCCCACGCATATTCGTCGCGGCCCGGAGCCTTGTAGTCGTGGCCCACGAAGATGCGGGTGTCGTCCGGCAGGGCGAGGATTTTCTGGATCGAGTTGTACAGCGTTTCCGACGACCCACCAGGGAAGTCGCAGCGCGCAGTGCCGAAATCGGGCATGAACAGCGTGTCGCCCACAAATGCGGCATCGCCGATCACGTAGGTCAGGCAGGCAGGCGTATGGCCCGGCGTGTGCAGCACGTCCGCGCGCAGCTGGCCGATATGGATGCTGTCGCCTTCGACGAAAAGCTGGTCGAACTGCGATCCGTCGCGCTGGAATTCGGTGCCTTCGTTAAAGACTTTGCCGAAGGTGTCCTGCACGATGCGAATGTTGTCGCCGATACCGATCTTGCCGCCCAGCTGTTCCTGGATATAGGGCGCGGCAGACAGGTGGTCTGCGTGCACGTGGCTTTCCAGAAGCCACTGAACCTCGTACCCTTTTTCCTTTACGAAGGCGATGATCGCATCCGCGGATCGCGTGTCCGTCCGGCCAGAGGAATAGTCAAAATCCAGCACGGAATCGACGACGGCGCAGGCGCTGCCCTGAGGGTCGCGCACGACGTAGGAAATGGTGTTCGTGGCTTCATCAAAGAAGGCGGTAACTTCAGGGGACATGGTCGAATCCTTTCTCGTTTCGAAAGAACATATAGCAATTGTCGAATATATTGCAAGGCCCCAGTTTTCCCTTGTGGATAAGTCTTTGGCGCAAGCGAAAATCCGGCAGGGGTGGAATCATGCGTTGGTTTTTGGCGGGTTTCGCCGTAGCATAGTCGGGCGCTGCTATCCCAAGGGAGGAACGGGGTAGGGCGATTTCCAGTATCGGGCCGACACCGCTTTGGGGAGCGGGGGTAGGTCTTTAGCGGGTCTTTCGGCCCGCGGGTCGCTGTTTTGGCCTTTTGAGGAGGTATTGCCTATGACTCGTAACGAGCTTGATCGCCAAGCCCACGACTTTATTGATGAAATCACCAACGTCGCGCCCGGCCGTCGGCATGTGCTTTTGCCCCGATTGCATGAGGTGATGGGCAGCTATTCCCGCGCTGGTTGTGCGGCCCCCGTCAGTCTTCGGCGCCTGTTGGATGAGATAACCGACGAAGCGGTGCAAGTTCGCTTTGAAAACCTTACTGCGTAGGGCTTTGAAGGCTCAAAATTTTTGACATTCAATGGGTTGCATGCCATTGCTGGCGACACGGACGTGAAGGAATATCGCGCCGTGTCAGTGTTTTGCTGATAAGTCTATTTTACGAGGTCAGGTGGCCTGCGATCCAATGTGATGCGGGCAATTTGTTTTGATAGTTGGTCTAAACCCGGCGCAAGATCGGGGTGAGGCGAGATCGGGGTAGCCAGTCCATGGCGATGAGGGTCGTTTCGACCGGGGTTTGCAGCGTTGCTGTGATCCCGTTATCGAACCCGCCGCTGAACGCGGTCGGGACCGGCTTGCGTCGTCGTCTGATGGCCGATCTGGACCAAATCGCCGATGATCCGAATGTCGATGCCGTGGCGCTGACCGGCTCTGCCGGGGTCTTTGCCACCACCCTCCCGATCCGAGAGCTGGACGATCCCCAATCCGCGCCCGATCTGGCCGCCGTGTGCCGCCGGATCGAGGATATGGACAAACCTGTCATCGCCTGTCTGGAAGGTCACGTTGCCGGGGCGGGGCTGGAACTGGCGCTGTCGGCTCATGTCCGCGTCGCAACGCCCAAGGCGCGGATCGGCTTTCCCGATTTAAACATTGGCCTTTGTACGGCTGGCGGATCGCTGGCCCGTCTGCCGCGTTTGATCGGAGCGGATCGGGCGTTGCGTTTCGTTCTGGGGGCGGTGCCGCATTCGGCGGATAGCCCGATGTGCCGGGGGGTGATCGATCGGATCGCCAAGGGTCAGGAGGTGCTGGACGCAGGTCTGGCTTACGCGGATGAGCTGGTTCAGAACGGTCTGTGGGCGCGCACACGTGATCGGGCCGACGGGTTCGCCGACCTGCATGGCTACGACGCGGCGGTCAAGCGCTGGCGCAAGGCGGCAGGCCCCAAGGGCCGGGCCGAGCGTGAGATCATCGACATGATCGCCGCCGCGCCGATGATGCCGTTTTCCGACCTGATCGCACAAGAACAGACCGTATTCGAGGCGCTGCGCCAGACGTCCCGGTCCAAGGGGCTGCGGCGCGCACGTTTCGCGGAACAGCGCAGCACCCGTCTAACCCCGCGCAATAGCGACGGGCCGGTCAGTTTTGCGTTCTACCCGGCCTCTCAGACCGGGACCCGCATTGCGGGGGCGGCGGCGCAGGCGGCGGTGAATTCGGTGCTGGTGGAATTGGACGACGTGCAGGGCGTTCAACTGCTGGGCGACGTGCGGTACCGCCTGATGCGTCAGGCTGACGTGCTGGGGCTAAAGCCCGACACGGCCCGTGGGATCGCGAGCCGGGTGAGCACGCGCGCCGATCTGTCCGCTCTAAGCGAGGCGTCGATCGTCTTTGTTTCGTCCGGTGACAACCCGGACGATCTGACCCTTCGGCTGGCCGAAATCGCACCCTTCCTGCGCGATACCGCCGTTGTCCTGTGTCTGAGCATGGAGATGGACTGCCAGCTTCTTGCGCCGGCGTCCTTGGCCGGGCGGGTCATGGGCGTCTACTTGTCCGACATGGAATTTCCCGCGCGTCTGGCCGAGGTGAAGATCAGCGACGGCACCAACGCGCCCGCGCTGGCCACGGCGCAGGCCGGGTTGCGCAAACTGGGCCGGGTCTTACTGCGCAGTCCGGCGGGGTTGCCCTCGGTCGCGCATGGGATGTTCGATGCGCTGCTGGCCAGTGCCGATCGTCTCGCCGAAGTGGGTGTCGCGCCTGAAATTATCGACCGCGCGTTGCGGGATCATGGCATGGCGCGCGGCGCGTATGAGTTGCTGGGGCGCGCGCCCACGGCGGATTACCTGCGCCGTGCCAAGGCCGCTGGTCGCGACAATCGTCTGTCGGCCCGTATCTTGCGCGACGGGGTGGCGCCGCCGCGGGGTGGCGTGTCGAATGTGTTGCTGGATGATTTGGCTGGGACGCTTAGACGCGATGCCCTGTGGACGCCACCCGCCGCGCTGATCCGGTCGGCCACGACGCTGGCGCTGGTGAACGCAGGCTGCGGGTTGATCGAACAGGGCGTCGTAGAGCGCCCGCTTCAGATCGACGTGGCGATGTTGCAGGGCTGGGGGTATCCGCGCACTACCGGCGGCCCGATGGCCGAGGCGGATTTAATGGGCCTGCCGTCATTGGTCGAGTTGGGGCGGCGTCTGACGGACCGTTTCGGCCCCGTGTGTGCCGACGTCTGGGCCCCGCATCCGATCCTGCAACGGCTTGCCCAAGATGGCGCTGCGTTCCGGGATCTGGATGTGGATGCCGTTGTGCGTAAGGCTCAGGCTCAGGCACAGGCCACGGCCTGACGGTCAGCCGAAGAAGATCCCCAAGATCACCAGCATCAGCCCGATCACGGACATGAACAGCGCGCCAAGGTTCAGGGGAACGACCTTGGCAACCTCGGCCCGCAGGGTTTCGTCGTCGTATCCGGCACGTTTGGCTTTGAGCACGCGCAGGATGCAATAGCCAAGGCCCAACAGCCCCAGAACCGAGATCGCCGCGCCTGTCCAGATCAGGATGTCCATATGTTTTTCCCTAAGTTCGGTGCTTTAGCCGCAGGCCCCGCTTAAGACACCGGGGCGCGCTTGCCAAGCCTAGGACGGGGCGCTAGTCAAAGCACTTCTAGGCAGACATCCCATGCAGGAGACGGGGCGATGGACGACAATGGCGACGTGATCGACAATGGTGGCGAAGCGAATTACCGCGTGGCAGCCGGGGAATTGCGCCAGTTTATCGAACGGATTGAACGGCTTGATGCCGAAAAGAAAGACCTTGCTGACCAGCAGAAAGAGGTGATGGCCGAAGCCAAGTCGCGCGGCTACGACACCAAGGTCATGCGCAAGGTCATCGCGCTGCGCAAGCGTGACAAGGACGACATCGCCGAAGAAGAGGCGGTGCTGGACATGTATAAAGAAGCGCTTGGCATGAGCTGAGGCACGAATTCTTCGTGGACTTTGTGGGCTGCGTTCCGAAAGGGGCGCGGCCTTTTTCGTAGACTGAGTGTCTTGCGGTTGGGGAGTGGGCGTCATCACCGAGGGCTGCGCCGGGCGGCACGGATGTCTTGCGTCACAGCGCAAGGACCCGAGGCAATGTAACGCTCTAAGGCCGCAGGACCCGCACGCCCTCCATCCCGTCGATCGAGTCGATGTCTTCCTCGTAGGCATCGGTCAGATATTCAAAGACCTCGTCCGGCCAGGGGGGCAGGGGGATGTCGTCCTCTAATGCGTCTTCGATGGCGTAGCGTTTCAGGAAGGCGATGATCGCCTTGCGTTTCTGCGCCTCTGTCATCGTGGGGTTGGCGGCGAAATATGCGCGGAAGCGTTGCATGCCTTCGCGGGTCATGATTTCCGTCAGCAATTCGAACGAACCGCGGATCTTGGTGCCCTCGGGCAGGCCAGCCATGGCGCGGATGATTTCGCCCCAGATCAGCGGGCTGTCTTCGTTGCACCACAGAGTGATCGGCATCTCGGGCGCGATGTCGCGCATCCGGCGGACCATATCGGACCAGCGCAGCTGCCCCGGGTCGGTGCCGTTGAGCACCTGATCCAAGGTCATCCCGGTCGAGGCCGCATGAACCGCAGGTATAAAGGTGCCGGGATCGCGCACGGCGAAATACAGCTCGAACTCCGCCCCCGGAAACAGCAGGCGGATATCGGCCAGTCGCTGTTCGGCCAGCGGGTAGAACTGCCCGTTCTCGATCGACATATGCGGCACGCCAAGGAAGTTGTCGTTCGACAGAATCATCGTTTCGGCGTGATCATCGCCAAGGATCGAGTCGATCAGGATGTCAGAGGCTTCTTCCGACGGCACACCCTTATCAAGCGCATGGATCGCTTCGCGCAGCAGGACGCGGTAGGTGCTGGGCGGCGGCACGGCCACGCCGCGCGCCAGAAAATCGCCGCGGTTGCGGGCCAGTGTATGCGCCAGCTTGCCTTCGTCGGTGCAATGCGCGCCCAGATGCAGCACGATCTTCATCTTTGGCCTTCCTTGGTCCCGCGTCTGTGATCGGGGGTAGCCCTTGGATTATATGGGTTCATCTGGACAGTAAAACATGTTTCGGGCACAGGAGGGACCATGACCTCTGACACTGCACCCCAGACTGGAACGCTGTCTGCACTGCGCCGCACCGGCCCCTCTTTGTGGTCGCTGGGGGCGTTGGTGATTGCCGTGATCGTTCTGGCGCCCATCGTTGCGGTGATCTGGATTGCTTTCGGGCCTTGGGTCACGGGCGCGGAACAATCGGATGCTGTCGCCCGCCTGTGGTCGTCCACTATGCCGCGATATCTGCGCACCTCGGTCCTGTTGATGGCCGGGGTTGGACTTTTGACCGCGATGGTGGGCACGGGTGCGGCATGGCTGGTGGCACGGTATCGGTTTCCGGGCGTGCGGTGGATTGAATTTGCGCTGCTGATGCCGCTGGCGGTGCCGGCTTATGTCGGGGCCTACGCCTTGGTCGATCTGTTGGAATATGCCGGTCCGGTGCAGACCTTTTTGCGCGGCACCTTTGGCTGGCAGACCGCGCGTGACTACTGGTTCCCGGAAATCCGGTCGCTGGGATCGGCAATCATCGTGCTGTCAGCGGCGCTTTATCCATACGTCTACCTGCTGACCCGCGCGGCGCTGCGCGAACAATCGGGCGGCGGGGAAGAGGTCGCGATGTCCCTGGGCCTTGGCCCCTTTGGCCGGTTCCGCCGGGTGGCGCTGCCCTTGGCACGGCCTGCCATCGCGGCGGGTGTGGCCATCGTGATGATGGAGACGATCAACGATTTCGGCACGGTCGATTATTTCGCCGTTCAGACCCTGACGACGGGGATCTTCACCACGTGGCTAGAGGCGAACTCTGCCCCCGGTGCAGCACAGATCGCATTGGTCATTCTGGTGTTGGTGGGGGCTTTGCTGCTGGTCGAAAAAGCCTCGCGCCGTCGGTCGCGGTTCTATCTGCTGTCGTCCCGCCATCGCCCGGTCGAACGCCAGCGGATCAAGGGCCTTGCCGGTTGGACGGCAACCGCGCTGTGCCTTGTGCCGATCCTGATGGGCTTTGCATTGCCGGCGGGCGTGATCCTGTCCCATGCCATCGACAACGCCGAGGTCTGGGCCGACGCGGGCCTTTTATTGGCATTGTGGCACACGGTGGCGGTGGGTGGCATTGCGGCGGTCGTCACAGTGGCGGCGGCAGTTTTCCTTGTCTACGGGGTGCGCCTGTCGGGGCGTGATCTGCCGCGTCGCCTGATGCCTGTGACCACCATCGGCTATGCGGCGCCGGGCGCGGTACTCGGCGTTGGTATCCTGATCCCCTTGGCGCAGATTGACCATTGGCTGGCGGATGCGGTGCAGGCCGCGACATCAATCGACATCGGGCTGGTGATGACCGGATCGGCCTTTGCGCTGGTGCTGGCCTATGCGGTGCGGTTCTTCGCCATCGCGCAGGGGGCGGCTGATGGGGCGTTCGGGCGCGTGTCGCCATCGATTCCCATGGCTGCACGGTCTTTGGGCCGGTCGCCCCGACAGATCCTGCGCGAGATCTATGCGCCCTTGGTCAGCGGCACGCTTGCGTCGGCCCTGCTGCTGGTCTTTGTGGATTGCGTCAAGGAACTGCCCGCGACGCTTTTGTTGCGGCCTTTCAACTATGACACGCTGGCGACGCGGGTGCATGAACAGGCGTCGCTAGAGCAGCTGGAGCTCGCCTCTCCGGGTGCAGTTCTGATCATGGCGGTGGGGCTTGTGGCCGTGGGTCTGCTGGCGCGGGCTAACCGCTAAGAAAACCGCTTGATCGGCGCGAGGCTTGGCATTAGACACCGCGGCCATGCCCCTATAGCTCAGCTGGTAGAGCAACTGATTTGTAATCAGTGGGTCCGCGGTTCGAGTCCGTGTGGGGGCACCACCAATCAATTCAGCCATAATCAACCCCGCGCAAAACGGCGCATTTTAAGGGGTTTTGCTGC